>NZ_JHWH01000001.1:0-21436 GCF_000622145.1 Paracoccus yeei ATCC BAA-599
CTGCCCTACCCCCTGTTCATCCTGTTTTCGATGAGTTCGTCGACGACGGCGGGTTCGGCGAGGGTGGATGTGTCGCCCAGTGCGCCGTAGTCGTTCTCGGCGATCTTGCGCAGGATGCGGCGCATGATCTTGCCCGAGCGGGTCTTGGGCAGGCCCGGGGCCCACTGGATCAGGTCCGGCTTGGCGATCGGGCCGATCTCGGTCCTGACCCATTTCTCAAGCTCGGCGCGCAGCGCGTCGCTGGGCTCGATGCCGTTCATCAGCGTGACATAGGCATAGATGCCCTGCCCCTTCAGCGGATGCGGATAGCCGACCACGGCGGCCTCGGCGACCTTCTCATGCGCGACCAGCGCCGATTCGACCTCGGCCGTGCCCATGCGGTGGCCCGAGACGTTGATCACGTCGTCGACCCGGCCGGTGATCCAGTAATAGCCGTCCTCGTCGCGCCGGCAGCCGTCGCCGGTGAAGTAGTAGCCCGGATATTGCTGGAAATAGGCCTCCTCGAAGCGCTGGTGGTCGCCCCACAGCGTCCGCATCTGGCCGGGCCAGCTGTCAGCGATGCACAAGACGCCCTCGGCCGGGTTGCCCTCCTGCACCGCGCCGGTCTGGGCGTCCAGCACCGCGGGACGCACGCCGAAGAAGGGCAGCGTCGCAGCACCCGGCTTCGTCTCGATCGCGCCGGGGATCGAGGTGATCATGTGCCCGCCGGTCTCGGTCTGCCAGAACGTGTCCACGATCGGGCAGCGGCCCTGGCCCACGTGCCGGTCGTACCAGTTCCAGGCCTCGGGGTTGATCGGCTCGCCGACCGAGCCGAGGACGCGCAGGCTGGAGAGGTCGTATTTCTCGACCCATTCCGGCCCCTGCCCCATCAGCGAGCGGATCGCGGTCGGCGCGGTGTAGAACTGCGTCACCTTGTGCTTTTCGCAGACCGCCCAGAACCGGCCCGGGTCGGGAAAGTTCGGCACGCCCTCGAACATCACGGTGGTCGCGCCGTTGGCCAGGGGCCCATAGACGATATAGCTGTGGCCGGTGACCCAGCCCACGTCGGCCGTGCACCAGAAGACGTCGCCGTCCTTGTAGTCGAAGACGTATTGATGCGTCATCGCGGCATAGACCAGATAGCCGCCGGTCGTGTGCACCACCCCCTTGGGACGGCCGGTCGAGCCCGAGGTGTAAAGGATGAACAGCGGATCCTCGGCCCCCATCGGGCGGGGCGGGCAGTCCGGGCTGACCTCCTCCATCAGGCGCAGCACGTCCACGTCGCGGCCCTCGATCCAGGTGGTCTGGTCGCCGGTGTGCTTGACGACCAGGCAGCGCACCTTGTCCGAACAGTGCAGCAAGGCCGCATCGGTGTTCGACTTCAGCGCGGTCCGCCGGCCGCCGCGCGGCGCGGTGTCGGCGGTGATGACCAGTTTCGCGCCGCAATCGTTGATGCGGTTGGCCAGCGCGTCGGGCGAGAAGCCCGCGAAGACGATGGAATGGATCGCCCCGATCCGCGCGCAGGCCAGCATGGCATAGGCCGCCTCGGGGATCATCGGCATGTAGATCACCACCCGGTCGCCGCGCATGACGCCCTGGCTGAGCAGCACGTTGGCGAAACGGTTCACCTTGTCGGACAGCTCGGCATAGGTGATGTGGCGCGCGGGCGTGGCCGGGTCGTCGGGTTCCCAGATGATCGCGGTCTGGCCCGCGCGTTTGGGCAGGTGGCGGTCGATGCAGTTGACCGAGGCGTTCAGCACCCCGTCCTCGAACCACTTGATCGAGACCTGGCCCAGGGTGAAATCGGTGTTCTTGACCTTGGCATAGGGCTCGATCCAGTCGATCCGCCGGCCCTCGCGCCCCCAGAACCCCTCCGGGTCCGAAATCGATTCGTCATAAAGCCGCGCATAGTCGGAAGGACCCACATGCGCACCCTCAAATCCAGGCGGAATCGGATGTTTGGCAATCGTATCAAGGGACATCGCAGGCCTCCTCCACTCGCTCTGCAGCGCCCTGCGATCCTGCCCACCCCCTCCCCGGGGCACACACGGCCGTCTGTCATGGCGCCGATTGAGGGAGGTTAATACAGATCACGCCATCGCGTAAAATGGTTTCTGCAAAGGCATTTTCTGTAAATTTATTGACTTTGAACCCGAGCATTCTGTAAATCTTTGACAGCCGCTTGCCAGAGGCCGCGGGCCGGGCAAAAACTGGCACTTATGACGACCGACCCCTTCCTTGCCCCCGACCATCACGCCCGCGCGCTGGCCCGCCGCCTGATCGACACGGCGCGCCACGCCAGCCTGGGCACACTGGACCCGGACAGCGGCGCCCCCCTGGTCACGCGCATCGCGCTGCAGGCGGACCCGGACGGGGTGCCGGTCGCGCTGCTGTCGGGTCTGGCCGCCCACGCCCGCGCCCTGGCGCTGGACCCACGCGCCGGACTGATGGTCGCGGGCGACGGTTCGGGCGATCCGATGGCGCAGCCGCGCCTGTCGGTCCTGGCCCGGGCCGTGGTCGCTGCCCCCGACCCTGCCCGGCGCGACCGCTGGCTGGCGCGCGACCCCCGCGCCCAACTTTACATCGACCTGCCGGATTTCCGCTTCTGGCGCCTGGAGCCGCAGTCGGGCCTGCTGAACGCGGGCTTTGGCCGCGCCTATCGGCTGGCGGCCGCCGACATGCTGAAGCCCCCGGCCGCAGAAGAAGCGGTCGAGGGCGACGACAGTTCGGTCGGGCCGAGCCCCTAGAGCGGGTCATCCATGCGCACGCGCAGCGCGATGCTGCCCTTGGTGGCCGCGCCCCAGTTCAGCGCAACCTGCTTTCGGGTGGTGCCGACCGACGGCTGGACCCAGGGCATCTCGGTCACGCGGGCATTCGCGGCATTGGTGATGGCCGAGGTCGCCACGACCGCCTCGACCTTCTTGGCGTAGCCGTTGAACGGCAGTGAGGTGTCCACGTTCACCAGCCAGCGGTTCGAGGCGGTCGCCTGCGTGAAGGTGATGTCCACCGGGTTCGCCACATAGGTGTTCACCCCGTTGAACATATTGCCCTGGAACTGGATATTGCGCATGCGGGCATAGTCGAGGTTCGCGAATGTCGTGTCCACGCGGTCGATCCGGGTGATCTTGTTGGTCAGCGACTTGAAGACATTGCCCATGACCGCCAGCCCGTGGATGAAGTGGCCCGAGCCATAGGGCTTGACCACCAGCCAGTTGAACCCCAGCGTGGTGTCGGAGGCCAGGAACGTGTTCCCGGTGATCGTCAGCCCGCCGAAGGAATACTCGTCGCCCTCGAAGTCGGGCTTGGCGTCGTGTTCGTTTGTCCATTCGATCGAGCAGTTGTCGATATAGTTCGAGGTGACGTTGGCCTGCACGTTCGTGCGCGTCAGGATCAGCCCGCCGAACCGCACGCCGACCTGCGCGGTGTCGCCCTGGAACCAGTGGTTGTTGTCGATCATGTGGCCGCCGCCCGCCGCCACCATGAAGTGACCGAAGCGCACGAAACGATTGTGCCGGATCTTGGTGTCGTTGGCGTTGACGTTGATCGCGACCGAGGTGCGGTTCTGCGACAGGGTCGACATCTCGTTCGACAGGAACTCGCAGCGGTCCACCACCATGCCCTGGCAGGCCGTCCCGATCGAGGTGATGCCGCGGTCCTTTGGCCGGGTGAAGTAGCAGTCGCGGAAGCAGTTCATCGAACCGTCCTTGGCCAGCATCACCGCGCTGGCATTGCCGTCCAGCAGGAATTCGATATCGGCGAAGTTCAGGCGGCTCAGGCTTTCCATATCGGAAAAGTCGAAGGCATAGCGATAGCGGGTGAAGGTATAAGCGCGGGTCCCCGCCCCGCCGTAAAGCCCCTGGGACAGCGACAGGGTGCCGGCGGCGACGTTCTTGCCGTTGACATAGACCTCGCGGCCGACGCCGTTGCCGCTGATGCGGGATCCGATCTCGATGTTGGCGATGTTGGAGACGTTGGTCAGCACGCCCGGGTTGTTGGGGTTGTAGGTCGCCGTGGCGCTGACCGCCCTGGTGTCCCAGGCGGGGCCCGGGGTGATGGTGATCTGGCCGTTGGCGATGACGCGGCGGTTGCCGAAGCTGGTCAGGTTCGGGGCGTAATCGGCGACCTTCAGGGGCTCGGTCAGGTGCACGCACCGCCCGCCCAGGTCCAGAAGCGCATGATCGGTGAACCCGAACAGGGCCTGCAAGGCCCGCTTCATCCCCTCGGTTTCGCTGCCGAAGGCGCTGGCATAGGTCCCGAAGTCGAACTTGCCGGTCAGCGCCAGCCGGGCCGAGCGGGGCATTTTCAGGACGCCGACGAACCGTGCCGGCACGCTCAGGCTCAGGTCGGCGCCGATGTAATAGGTCCCCTCGGGCACCAGCAGCTGGCCGCCCCCCGCCGCCGCATTGGCCGCGACAAAGGCCGCGCGGTCGTCCGCGACGCCGTTGCCGATGGCGCCGAAATCGCGCACGTCGACCCAGTCGAGCATCCCGGCGACAAAGGCCGCGGTCACGTCCTCGATCACGATGTTCTCGATGCGGACCGCGCCGTTGTTGTCGCCGATGAGGTCGATGCCGAAATGGCCGTAAGCCGCCTGCCGGCCCCAGGCCATGTCCACCCCCTCGCGCCGGCCGGTGCCGACGATGGCGGAAACCTCGACCACATCGCCATAGGCGGTCAGGCTGACGGTCGTCCCGACCTGCACAACGCCAAGGACGTTCGAGCCGTCGGCCGCGGCGGCATAGCCTGCGATCCGCACCTGGGGGATGTTGCCGGCGATGGCCTTGACCCGCGTCGATATCCGCAAATAGGTCCCGGGGCTGATCGGCGTCTTGCCCATGTATCGCAACGAGGTGACGCTATCGAGCTTCACGATCTCGATGCAGTCGCCGAAATCCTGGTCCGCCGGCACCATGCCAAGGTTCGCCTGCCCCGCCCAGGTCGGGCTGCCCGACGTGCCGTCGGTTCGCGACCATTGGTTCATTCCCAGCCGGAACTCGCGCGGCATCAAGGACTTGTTGCCGGTGATCGTGATGGCCATGCCAAATTCTCCTTACCAGATCCTGCCAGCCCATGGGCCGCGCGCTCTGGTGGGAATGTGGCAAGGCGGCGTTAACCGTTCCTTAACCATGCGCGCGCGGCAACGGGGCCGCGCGCAACGGGCCGGTTGGGATCAGGCGGCGGGTTCGGACACCAGCTCGCCCGCCAGCGCGCGCTCGATCAGGGCGCGGGTTTCCTCGACGCCGTAAAGCGCGATGAAGCCGCCGAAGCGCGGCCCCTGGTCGGCGCCCAGAAGCACCTGGTACAGAGCCTGGAACCAGTCCTTCATCGGCTCGAATCCGTGATCGCGGCCGATGGCAAAGACCATGGTCTGCAGCGCCTCGGCATCCGCCGGCTGGTTCCACGCAGCCAGCCGACCCGCCAGGTCCTCAAGCGCCCGGCGCTCGACCTCAGTGGGTGCGCGGAACACCCGCGTCGGCGCCACGAAGTCGCTGAAATAGCGCACGGCGAACTCGGCAGCGGCATCCAGCGTCGGGTTCGACTCGGGACTGGCCTCGGGCGCATAGCGGCGGATGAACCCCCACAACCCGGTCTTGTCCTTGGCCCCCGCGACGGACGCAAGGTTCAGCAGCATCTGGAACGGCACCACCATGTCCGAGGCGGGCACATCGCCGCCATGGATGTGCCAGACCGGGTTCGCCAGTTGCTGCTCAGGTGTCTGCTCGGGATAGGCGCGCAGCTGCTGGTGATATTCGTCCACCGCCTTGGGGATGACGTCGAAATACATCCGCTTGGCGGTCTTGGGCTTCTGGAACATGAAATAGCTCAGGCTCTCGGTCGCCGCATAGGTCAGCCATTCGTCGATCGAAAGGCCGTTGCCCTTGGACTTGCTGATCTTCTGGCCGTGCTGGTCCAGGAACAGCTCATAGGTGAAATGCTCGGGCGGGCGCCCGCCCAGGATCTTGCAGATGCCGTCATAGATCGGGGTGTTGGTGCTGTGATCCTTGCCGTACATCTCGAAATCGACGTCCAGCGCGGCCCAGCGGGCGCCGAAGTCGGGCTTCCATTGCAGCTTCACATGGCCGCCCGTCACCGGCAGCGTCATCTCCTGTCCGTCCTCGTCGTCGAAGGTGATGGTGCCGGATTTCGCATCGACATGCTTGATCGGCACGTAAAGCACCTTGCCGGTCTTGGGGCTGATCGGCAGGAAGCAGGAATAGGTCTGCTGGCGCTCCTCGCGCAGACTGGCCAGCATCACCGCCATGATCTCGTCGTATTTCTCGGCCGCCTTCAGCAGCGTCGCGTCGAACCGGCCGGACTTGTAGAACTCGGTCGCGCTGATGAATTCGTATTCAAAACCGAAGGTGTCCAGGAAACGGCGCAGCATGGCGTTATTGTGGTCGCCGAAACTGTCGTATTCGCCGAACGGGTCGGGCACCGTGGTCAGCGGTTCCTGCAAGTGCTCGCGCAGCATGTCCTGCTGGGGTACGTTGTCGGGAACCTTGCGCATCCCGTCCAGATCGTCCGAGAAACAGAACAGCCGCGTCGGAATGTCCGAGATCATCTGGAAGGCGCGGCGGATCATCGTCGTGCGCGCCACCTCGCCGAAGGTGCCGATATGGGGCAGGCCCGAGGGGCCATAGCCCGTCTCGAACAGGACATAGCCCTTTTCCGGGTCCTTCTTTTCATAGCGTTTCAGAACCCGGCGGGCCTCCTCGAAGGGCCAGGCCTTGGATTTCATGGCGGCGTCGCGCAGGGCGGTCATCGGGGCTCTCCATCGCTAAGGCCTTCCCCGTATTGAAACATGACCCGATGGTCAATAATTTCGCCCCGAACCCACGGAGAAATGCCATGACCGACAACCTGCCCTCGTTCTCGCCCTGCGACGCGCTGGTCGCGGTCATGGTGGGGGTGTCCGCCTCGGACCAGAACCCCCGCACGTCCGAACTGCTGGCCATCGAACGCGCGGTGAACCATACCCCGGTCTTTGCCAATTACGACATCGACCGGGTGCGCGCCGTGTCCCAGACCGTGATGACCCTGTTCGAGGAGGAGGACGGCCTGGACGCGCTGTTCGGGCTGGTCCGCCAGTCGCTGCCCGAAAAGCTGTTCGATACCGCCTATGTGCTGGCCTGCGACGTCGCGGCCTCGGACGGGCGGCTGGGCGAGGTCGAGGCCGAGATGCTGGCCGAGATCCGCGACCAGCTGGACATCGACCGGCTGCATGCCGCCGCCATCGAGCTTGCGACCCGGGCGCGGCACCGGCTGCCCTAGGATGGCGGCGGTCGGTGTCGGTGGCGCGGGCGGCATGGGTATTTGAACAACAAGGAAACGCTAAGGCGCGCCCGATCAGGCCCGCCCGGCCCGGATCGCGGTCGAGGACAGCTTGTTCATCGGCACGTTGATCATCGCCCAGGCGGGGGGCGCGGCGTCCGCCAGGCGGCCGATGCGGCTTTCGGGCAGGCGGGCTTCGGCAAGAATGCGGGCGGTGCGGGAAAACCGCGCGGGCATGCGCCAGCCGGGGCGCGCAATCACGCCGATGGGAACGCGGGCAGCGATCTCGCGCCAGCGGTCCCAGCGGTCGAACTGGACCAGGTTGTCGGCCCCCATCAGCCAGACGAACCGCGCCCGGGGGTAAAGCCGTTGCAATCCTGCGATGGTGTCAACGGTCTTGCGGGTTCCAAGAACCGCTTCGATCCCGGTCACGGTGACGCGGGTGTTTTTGACGATCTTTCGGGCGCTTGAGATCCGTTCTTGAAGCGGTTTCGGAGCATGACCCTTGAGCGGGTTGCCCGGGCTGACGAGCCACCAGACCCGGTCGAGGCCAAAGCGGCGCAGCGCCTCGTCGGTGATGTGGACATGGCCTTGGTGGGCGGGGTCGAAGGAGCCGCCCAAGAGGCCGATCCTCATGCCCGGCAGGGCCAGGGGCAGGCCCGCGCGCAAGTCAGAACAGCCCTTCGATCCGGCCCTGCGGGTCCAGGCCGATGCGCAGCGCGGCGGGTTCGCGCGGCAGGCCAGGCATGGTCATGATCTCGCCGCAGATGGCGACGAGGAAACCCGCCCCGGCCGACAGCCGCACCTCGCGCAGCGGGATCACGAAGCCCTCGGGCGCGCCCAGGGCGGCAGGGTCGGCGGAAAAGGAGTATTGCGTCTTGGCCATGCAGACCGGCAGGTGGCCGTGCTGGGCCTGCCAGGCCTCGATCTGTTCGCGCACGCCGGGGGCGGGCTCGACCCGCTCGGCGCGGTAGATGCGGGTCGCGACCGTCTCGATCTTGTCCCAGAGCGGCATGTCGTCGGGATAGAGCAGCCGGAAATCGGCCGCGCCCGAGCAGGCCAGGTCCACCACGGCGCGGGCCAGATCCTCGGCCCCCGCCCCGCCCATCGCCCAGTGCCGGCAGAGCACCGCCTGGACGCCGAACTCGGCGCAATAGGCGCGCAGGGCGGCGATCTCGGCCTCGGTGTCGCTGGCGAAATGGTTGATGGCGACGATGACCGGCAGGCCGAAATCGCGCAGGTTCTCGATATGGCGGCCAAGGTTCGCGCAGCCGTCCCGCAGCGCCGCGACGTTTTCCGCGCCCAGCTCGGCCCGCGCCACGCCCCCGTTCATCTTGAGCGCGCGCACTGTCGCCACCAGCACCACCGCATCGGGCGCAAGCCCGGCCAGCCGGCACTTGATGTCCAGGAACTTCTCGGCCCCCAGGTCGGCGCCGAAGCCCGCCTCGGTCACAATGTAATCCGACAGCGCGAGTGCCGTGCGCGTCGCCACGACCGAATTGCAGCCATGCGCGATATTGGCGAACGGGCCGCCGTGGACCAGTGCGGGATTGTTTTCCAGCGTCTGCACCAGGTTCGGCTGCAACGCGTCGCGCAGCAGGACCGTCATCGCCCCGTCCGCGCCCAGGTCGCGCGCCGTCACCGGGGTCTTTTCGAAGGTCTGGCCGATGACGATGCGGCCCAGCCGGTCCTGCAGGTCGGCCAGGTCCGAGGCGAGGCACAGGATCGCCATCACCTCGGAGGCCACGGTGATGTCAAAGCCGGTTTCACGCGGATAGCCGTTCGCCGGCCCGCCAAGCGCAACCACCATGTCGCGCAGCGCCCGGTCGTTCATGTCCATGACCCGCCGCCAGGTCACCCGTCGCGGGTCGATGCGCAGCGCGTTGCCCCAATGGATGTGGTTGTCGATCATCGCCGACAGCAGGTTGTGCGCGCTGGTCACGGCATGGAAATCGCCGGTGAAATGCAGGTTCATCTCCTCCATCGGCACGATCTGGGCCATGCCGCCGCCGGCCGCGCCCCCCTTCATGCCGAAGTTCGGGCCCAGCGAGGCCTCGCGGATGCAGATGGTGGCACGCTGGCCGATGCGGTTCAGCGCGTCGCCCAGGCCCACGGTCGTGGTGGTCTTGCCCTCTCCGGCCGGGGTGGGGTTGATGGCGGTGACAAGGACCAGCCGCCCGCGCGGCCGGTCGGCCAGTTCGGCGATCGCCTCATGCGTGATCTTGGCCTTGTCATGGCCATAGGGCAGGATCTGCTGCGGACCCAGGCCCAGGCGGGCCGCGATCTCGGCGATGGGGCGCTTGCTGGCGTCGCGCGCGATCTCGATGTCGGACCTCATGGCATCCCCCTTGTCGGTCTAGCTGCCCAGCCGGGCGCGGATGCGGCCCATCCATTCATGGCGCCGCAGCCACAGCGCGGCAGCGACCCAGAGCGCCGCGATCACCCAGATATCAATCGCCAGCCGCAAAAGGAAGCCGTTGAAATCCTTGGGCGCCATCATGTCCAGCGCATCGCCCCAGATCGACAGCAGCACGCAGACGATAAAGGACCACAACCCGCCGCGCCCGATTTCGGCCAGGTCGCGGCCCAGTTCGGTATCGGCCATCCAGGCAAAGGGGCGCGCAAGCGGTACGGCGACCAGCCATGTCGCGGCCATGATCGACATCAGCCGCAGCCCGTCGAGCGACCACTTGTCGATTTCGCCATAGATCGACTTCAGCATGGCGGCGACAGGCTTGGCGGGCTCTCCGATGCGCCAGCACAGAAGGATGGCAGCCCCGAACAGCAGGATGCCCAGCGACACGGCGGTCAGCACCCCCGACCGGCGGCGCAGCACCGGCATGATGTCGTGGCGAAACGCCCCCAGGGCCACGCCGAGAAAGAACAGCAGTTGCCAGCCGAAGGGATTGAACAGCAGCCCGCCGGGCCTCTGGTTCGGGACCAGCATGTTCAAGGGCGCGGCAAAGAACCAGACCGTGACCGACACCGCCATCGCCAGCCACGGATAGCGCAGCAGGAAGGGCACGGTCAGCGGCACGGTGACGATCAGCACGACATACAGCGCCAGCACGTCCAGCAGGTTCGGCTGCATCCACATCAGCATGACCGTGACCAGATAGCCCAGCGGGTTGTCGATCACCCAGCGGGAATACTGGAACCAGACCGCCGTATGGTTGATCTTGAGGTCGTAAAGCAGCCGAGAGAACAGCGCCAGCAGCACCGCGCCGACGACCAGCGCCAGCCAGACCTGGAAGGCGCGCTTCAGGAACCGCAGCTGCGCGGCCTGGCGGCCCTGGCGTTCCTCGACCTTGACCCAGACCATGCCGACCAGAAAGCCCGACAGCAGCACGAACAGCTCGGCCGCGTCGAAGACGGTGAAGTTGGCCAGCGTCACGTTGCGCAGGACGCCCATCGGCATGTGGTCCAGCATGATGCAGACCAGCGCATAGCCGCGCAGCATGTCCAGCGCCGCGATCCGGTTCATGCGGGTAACTTGGCAAAGGCCTCGACCAGGCGGCGGTCCTCCAGCAGGGCCAGCTTTTCGGCCTCGCTCAGAAAGCTCAGCGCCTCGGCCTGGGTTGCGGCATGGGCAAGCTTCGCCTCGGCCGAGATCGCGTCCAGCCGAGCCGAGGCCGGGCCGTCGGGCGCGCCCGCCCGAAGAAGCGAGGCGACGCGGGCCTGCATCGCGCCGTCCCGGCCGACCGCTTCCAGCCCCTCGCGCGGCAGGGTCGCCGAGATGCGATAGTCCAGCGCATTGGCAGCGGTCAGGATTTCGGGCGGATCGCGCTCCTCGGGGGTGACCAGCAGGCCCTGGCGCCGCGCCCAGCGGCCAAAGACCGGGCTTGCCGACCAGCGCGAGGTCAGCGGCGACAGGATCAGCCCGGCCAGGATCGGCGACAGCCAGACCAGCTGCGGCGGCGAAAAGATCGCCAGCACGACCAGCGTGCCCACCCCCAGGAACACATGCAGCGCATGGCGGCGCAGCACCACCGACCAGGGCGGCACCTGTCCGGCGCGGACCTGCGCCTCCCATCCCGAATCGCGGCCGCGCAGGATGTCATAGATCTGGCGGGTCTGGATCAGCATCTGGACCGGGGCGATCAGGGCCGACAGCACGATCTCGAACAGGGCCGATCCCAGCAGCCGCACCGGCCCGCCCGAGTTGCGGGCCAGCGGCCGCGCCCAGGCCCGGAACAGGCCAATGAACTTGGGAACCAGCAGGAACGACATGGCGGCAACGAACAGCCACAGCATCCGCACCGGATCGAAGGTCGGCCAGTCGGGGAACAGCTGATAGGTCTGCGGGAAATAATCCGGCCGCGACAGCAGCACGTTCGCCGACAGCGCCAGGCCGACCAGGATCATCGCCAGCCAGATCGGCGACATCAGGAAGCCCAGGATGCCGATGACGAAATGCGCCCGGCTGATCCAGGCGAACCCGCGCGAGAAGATGATCCGCGAATGCTGCAGGTTGCCCTGCGCCCAGCGCCGTTCGCGCACGGCCATGTCCAGCAGCGTGGGCGGGCTGCCCTCGAAACTGTCGCGCAGGTCGTGGTCCAGCCGCACCTTCCAGCCGGCCCGGCGCAGCAGCGCCGCCTCGACGAAGTCGTGCGACAGGATGTGGCCGCCGAAGGGGGGCTTGCCCGGCAGGTCCGGCAGGCCGCAGCATTGCGCAAAGGCCGCGACCCGGATGATGGCGTTGTGGCCCCAGAAATTGCCGCTGTCGCCCGACCATGCGGCGACGCCGCGGGCGATGGCGGGGCCATAGACGCGGCCCGCGAACTGGGTCAGGCGGGCGAATATGGTCTGGCCGCCGACCAGCATGGGCATGGTCTGGATCAGGCCCACGGCGGGGTCGGCGTTCATCCGCGCCGACAAGGCCTTGATCGTCGCGGCGCCCATGACGCTGTCGGCGTCCAGGACCACCATCTGGTCATAGCGCCCGCCCCAGCGGGTCACGAAATCGGCGACGTTGCCGGCCTTGCGGCCCTTGTTGTTCTTGCGCCGCCGGTACCAGACCGGCACGGGCGAGATGTCGCGCAGCCGGCTGATGGCGACCATCTCCTCAAGCACCGCGGCGGGCTTGCGGCTGTCGGACAGCACAAAGATCTCGGCCCGGTCGGCCATGCCCACGCGGTAAAGGTCGCGCGCCAGGGCCGCCAGCAGCCCCGCCGTCGCCGCCGCGTCCTCGTTGTAGACGGGCATGACGATGGCCACGCGCGCGTCGTTCGGTCCCTCGGGCGTGCGCAGGCGCGGCGCAAGGAACCCCGCGATCATCGAGGTGAAGGAAAAGCCGACCCAGGTGAAGGTCAGCCCGAACAGGACCAGCAGCACCCCCTGCAGGACGGTGACATTGGTACCGAAGGCGCGGTCCATCTGCTGCCAGCCGATCCAGGCGATGACGGCCGCGCCGCCAAAGGCGATCAGCCGCGCCAGGATCGTGCGCAGGCTGGGCCAGCGCGCATCGGGGCCGCGCGGGGGACGGCCGCGGAAATCCTGCGCCGGCATGTCCAGCGGCGCCTCGGGCGGGGTGGCGGGTCCCTCCCCTGCCCCGCCCAGGTCAAGCCGGGCCCATTCGCCTTCGTCCGCCAGCGTGATGGCCGGGAAACGGGCGGCGTCGACGGCGGGGTCCCGGGTCTGATCGGTCTGGGTCACGGCGTCACTCGCGCGTCCAGCGGGCGATCCAGGTCTCGCTCAGGGCGCCCCCGGCCCCGTTCAGCACCGCCGACAGGTCGGCCAGCTTGGCACCGTCGGGAATGTATTCGAAGGCCAGCCGCATCCGCCCCTGTTCCGGCATGCGCAGCAGATAGCTGTGCCCGATGCTGCCCGCGCTTGCCTTGATCTGCGCCACCGGGTCGTCGGCCCCGAACACGTCCAGGTCATAGTCGATGACGAAGGTGCGCGCGGTCGCGTTGTTGACCGACTGGCCCGACATCGTTTCGACCACCCGGGCGATGGGGGCGCTGTCGGGGGGCTCGGGGGCAAAGCTCAGCATATAGTTGAAGTCATAGCGCTCGCCGGCCTTCAGCGTGTCGGCGGGCTGCCAGTAGGACACGATGTTGTCGTTGAATTCGTTCTGCACCGGGATCTCGACCAGCGTGACGGTGCCCTTGCCCCAGCCGTCCTGCGGCGCGATCCAGGCCGAGGGACGCTTTTCATACCGCGCCTCGGCGTCCTGATAGGCGTCGAAGCTGCGCGCGCGCTGCGCCAGGCCAAAGCCCAGCGGGTTTTCGTCCATGAAGGCGGACACCTGCAGCGTCGAATGGCCCGACAGGACGCGCCACAGCCGCTGTTCGCTGCCGGTCAGCATCTGCAACCCGTCGCTGTCGTGGACCGCCGGGCGGTAATCGTCGACCCGGGTGCGGTCGGTCGGCCCGAACCAGTACATCGAGGTCAGCGGCGCGATGCCCGCATTGTTCATGTCCTGGCGCGGGAACAGGGCGACGCGGGTGTCGAACACCGTCTCTGCCCCCGGGGTGATGCGGAACTCGAACGCGCCGGAAACCGAGCGGCTGTCCAGCAGCGCGTGGATCGTCACATAGCGGTCCTGATCGCTGGGCTTGTGGATCCAGAAGCCGCGGAACAGGGGAAACTCCTCGCCCTCGGCGCTGCCGGTGCCGATGGCAAGGCCGCGCGCCGAAATGCCGTAGAGCGTGCCCCGCGCCACCGCCCGGAAATAGCTGGCGCCCTGGAACACGGCGAATTCGTCCATCACGTCGGGACGGTTCAGCGGCGCGCGCAGGCGAAAGCCCGAAAAGCCCATGTTGCCGACGGTTTCGTAATCCACCCCGTCGGGGAAATGGGCCGGATCGAATTCGAACATGTGGGGGTCGAACTTGACCGGGATCACCACGCCCTCATCGACCAGGCTGATGTCCACGGGTTCGTGAAAGATCGCCCCGGGCGCCAGCAGGTCCATGGCAAAGTCGCGGCTGCCGGCCCAGGGATCGCGGTCGCGGCGAAAGCGGATGCCGCGATACTGGTCGTAGGTCAGGTTCGAGAAGCTGCCGACCAGTTCGGCGTCGCGATAGGCATAGGGCTTGCTGGCCAGGTCGCGGGCCATCTCGGCCACGTCCTCGAATCCGAAGGGCTTGGGGGCGGCGGCGGGGGCCGCAGGCTCGGGTGTCGCGGGGGTGGCCGGCGCCTCTTGCGCCAGCGCCGCCCCGAGGCCCGAGGCAAGCGTGGCGGCGGACAGGGCCGCTCCGGCAGAGAACACGAACTCACGACGATGCATTGGCTGATCCTAGCTCTTGGCCCGAAAGGCCGGAATTGCCGTGCGGATTTGGCATTGCTGCAACGATCAGGCAAGCCTTTTTGCCCAGAATGGCGAGCCCTTGCCAAATGTTGAACGAAAATCGTCGATGAGGAAAGGGCGCGGCTGGCCGCCGCGCCCCCATTCGCCCGTATTCGGGGCCTTATCGGTTCAGTTCGCGCAGGATCTTGCCGTCCACGCCCACCTCGACCAGCACCGGCTCGCCCTCGGGGTTGGTGGCGCGGGCGATGGTGATCGGGCCCTGCTGCAGGATCTCGGCCACCTCGGTATAGCCGGCATCGGTCAGGCTGGCGCGGACCTGGTCGGGGGTCAGCGGGTCGCCCTGGGGCGCGGGGCCCCGGCGGTCGCGGTCGCCGCGCCGGTCCCCATCGCGGTCATGGTCGCGGTCCCCGTCGCGGTCATGGTCGCGGGGGCCCTTGCCTTCGTGGCGCGGGCCCTTGCCGTCGGGACCGCCCCGGCCGTGGTCCTCGCCATGCGGGCCCTTGGGACCGCCGGGGCGCATGTCGCCCATGCGGGGCCGCTCGGGCTCGCCCCGGCCAAAGCGCATCAGGGTGCCGTCGGCGGCAAAACCCGCCCGCAGCGCCTTGCCCTGCGCGTCCTGGCCCGACAGGGCGATGCCCTCGGGGCCGTTGAAGATGGCATCGAGGCGCGCGAATTCGCCAAAGATCGCCTGGCCGCGCACGGGCTGGGGCACCAGCGCCTCGATCAGGGACTGGGGCAGCACGGCATCGTCCTTGGCGCGCAGGCCGCGCAGCTCGCCCTTGCCGTCCAGGAAGGCGCCCAGTTCGGTGCCGTCGGCCAGCTTGCCCTGGATGCGGGTGCCATGGCGGCCGGGCTTGCTGTCCACATCGGTCAGGCCCGCGTCGCGCAGCACCTGCGGCAGCGTCACCGAGGCCGGCGCCTCGGCCGCGGGGGGCGCGGCGGGCGCGTCCTGGGCCAGCACGGGACCGGCCAGCATCGCGGCCAGCGCGCCCATCGCCACCGAGGCGGTGAAGAATCTGCTCATGTCGTGTTCCTTGTCCTAAGGCGGGGCGCGCGCTTTGCGGGCCCCATGCGAATCGTCTCTAGTCCGGCGGCCACCAACAAAGCGCCAATGGCCCGTTTGGTTTCCGTTTGGCTTTTGCGGCTAGGATAAGGCATGTCGATCCGCCCCGCCCTGCTTGTGCTTGCCGTCGCGGCCCTTCTGGGGCTGGCCACGGCGTTCCTGCCCCGCGCACCCCATGCCGCGCCGCCGGGCCATGGCGACGAGGCGCGCGACTTCGTCCCCGAAGACCTTGGCTTTCGCGTCATTCCCCTGCAAGAGGCCGCGCGGATCGCGGGCCGGCGCTTTCAGGGCCGGTTGATCGCCGCCCGCCTTGCCCCCGCCCGCCCCGAGGAACGCGCCCGGGGCGTCGAGCTGGTGCACGAGCTGCGCCTGATGACGCGGTCGCGCGACGTGCTGCTGATCCGCCTGGACGCGCGCACCGGCGCCTTTCTTGAAGTCGCCGGCAGCGGCATGACAGAAGCGCGGCGCAGAAGGGACGACTGAATGAGAGACGCTTCATGAGATGCCTGCCATGAGATGCCTGATCGTCGAGGACGACCCCGTCCTGGCAACCCAGCTTGACCGCGCCATGACCGATGGCGGCTTTGCCTGCGACATCGCGGGCGACGGCACGCAGGGCGAATACCTGGGCGCGACGGAAAGCTACGACCTGGCGATCCTGGACCTGGGCCTGCCCGGCCTGCCCGGAATCGAGGTGCTAACCCATTGGCGCGAGGGTGGCGTGACCATGCCGGTCCTGATCCTGACCGCGCGCGGGGACTGGACCGACAAGGTGGCGGGCTTTCGCGCCGGCGCCGACGACTATGCGGTCAAGCCCTTCCGGCTGGAGGAGGTGGTGATCCGCGCCCAGACCCTGGTGCGCCGTGCCGCCGGCCATGCCCAGGCCGTCATCAAGGCCGGGCCGCTGCGGCTGGACAGCCAGCTTGGCGTCATCACCAGGAACGGCATGGCGCTGAAGCTGACCGGCTTCGAAACCCGCATCCTGTCCTATCTGATCCACCACCAGAACCGCGTCGTCAGCCGGACCGAGCTGTCCGATCACCTGTACGACGCCGCCGCCGACCGCGACTTCAAGTCGATCGAGGTGGTCATCGGCCGCCTGCGCAAGAAGATCGGCGAGGGGCTGATCGAAACCCGGCGCGGCGAGGGCTATGTGCTGCGGGGCGCCGCTTGATCTGGCGCGATTCGATCCGCGCGCGGCTGATCGGGCTGTCGGCGGTGCTGATCGGGGTGGCGCTGGTCGCGGGCTATCTGGCCATCGCGGCCATCCTCGACCGCTTCATCACCGACCGTTTCGATGCCGAGACCGAGGCCGTGGCTGACGCGCTGATCGCCGGCGCGTCCATCGACGCGGCGGGGCGGCTGGTCGCGGGGCCCGCGCCGACCGACCCGCGCTTTGCCATGCCGCTGTCGGGCTGGTTCTGGCAACTGGCCCAGGACGGCACGGTGGTGGCGAAATCGCCCTCGCTGTTCGACAATGTGCTGGAAACGCCGCAGGCCGATTTCACCGGCGGTCCCGGCACCGGCCCGGGCGGCGAGCCGCTGCGCGTCACCCGCCACGCCTTTACCCTGCCCGGCAGCCAGTCGGCGCTGGCCGTCACCATCACCGCCCCCCGGGCCGAGATCGACGCCAGCATGGCCCGCCTGCGCCGTCCCCTGGCGATTTCGCTGGGCGTGCTGGGACTGGCGCTGGCGCTGGCCAGCGTGGCGCAGGTCGCGGCGGGGCTGGCCAGCCTGGACCGCATGGGCCGCGACCTGCGCGCCGTCCGCGCCGGAAAGGCCGAGTCCCTGCCCCTGCCCCCGGTGGCCGAGCTGCGCCCGATCGCCGCCGAGATCAACGGCCTTCTGGAGCAGAACCGGCTGGTCCTGGCGCGCGCCCGGGATCATGTGGGCAACCTGGCCCATTCACTGAAGACGCCGCTGGCCGCGCTGGACAATGCCCTGCCGCCCGACCACCCCGGCCACGCGCTGGTCGCGCGCATGGACCGCCAGATCGGCTGGCACCTGCGCCGCGCGCGCAGCTCCGGCGCGCCCCGGGCGCTTGGCCACCGCACGCCGGTCCTGTCGGTCCTGGGCGACATCCTGATGGTGCTGGGCGGCCCGATCCGCGAATCCGGCCTTGCGGTGGAAACGCTGGTCCCCGAGGACCTGGCCTTTGCCGGCGAACGCCAGGACCTTGAGGAGATGACCGGCAACCTGATCGAGAACGCCGTGAAATGGGCCGGACGCCGCATCCGTATCGCGGCCGCGCCCCAGGGCGCCGACATGCTGGCCATCCGCATCGAGGACGACGGCCCCGGCATGTCCGACCAGGACCATGCCCAGGCCCTGGCGCGCGGCGGGCGGCTGGACGAGACCGGCCCGCCCGGCTCCGGCCTTGGCCTTGCCATCGTGGCCGATCTGGCGGCGCTGCACGGCGGCAGCCTGCGGCTCGAACGCTCGGATCTGGGGGGGCTTGCCGCCATCCTGCACCTGCCTGCCTGAAATGGCGGCAAACCGGCCTTCGGATAATTTTACCATTTGATAAAAAATCCGACCCGTGAGAGCCTGATTCCATAAGAACACAGCCAGCAGGGAGGTCGCCGTGACCCACAGCCAGCTTACGCCGGGCGTCGTGCCGGGCCGTTTGCCGGCGGAGTCCTATTCCGCCAATTTCTCGGAGGTCTCGCCGCCCCTCGACCCGCACGAGGCCCGGGTCGAGGCGGACCGCTGTTATTTCTGCCACTACGCGCCATGCATCGCGGCCTGCCCGACCAGCATCGACATTCCCCTGTTCATCCGCCAGATCTCGACCGGCACGCCCGATGCGGCGGCCCGCACGATCTTTCACCAGAACATCCTGGGCGGCATGTGCGGCCGCGTCTGCCCGACCGAGAACCTGTGCGAAGGCGCCTGCGTGCGCATGGAGGCCGAGGGCAAGCCCGTGCTGATCGGCGCCCTGCAGCGCTATGCCACCGACCATCTGATGGCGCAGGGCGTGCATCCGTTCCGGCGCGGCCCCGCCACCGGCCACCGCATCGCCGTGGTCGGCGCCGGCCCGGCGGGGCTGGCAGCCGCCCACCGGCTGGCCGCCAAGGGCCACGATGTCGTGCTGTACGACGCCCGGCCCAAGCCCGGCGGGCTGAACGAATACGGCATCGCCAGCTACAAGGCCGTGGACCATTTCGCCGCGCGCGAGGTCGAATGGCTGCTGGGCATCGGCGGGATCGAGCTGCGGCTGGGCCAGGTGCTGGGCCGCGATATCACGCTGGCATCGCTGCGGGACGGGTATGACGCGGTTTTCCTTGGCCTCGGGCTGCAAGGCGTCAACGCGCTTGGCGCCGAGGGCGAGGCGCGCGCCCATGTCGCGGACGCCGTCGACTTCATCCGCGATCTCCGCCAGGCCGCGGATCTTGCGACCCTGCCGGTCGGCCGCGATGTGGTGGTGATCGGCGGCGGCATGACCGCCGTGGACGCGGCCGTGCAGGCTAGGCTGCTGGGGGCGCAGAACGTCACCATCGTCTATCGCCGCGACCAGGCCCGGATGGCCGCCAGCCGCCACGAACAGGACCACGCCACCCATTGCGGCGTGCGCATCATCTGCAACGCCGCGCCGCTGCGCGTCCTGGGCAATGGCGCCGTGCGCGAGGTCGAGTTCATGTATACCCGCCAGGGCCCCCTGGGCCTTGAGGACACGGGCGAGCGCTTCCGCCTGCCCTGCGACCAGCTTCTGCGCGCCATCGGCCAGCGGCTTCAGGGTGACATCGGGGGGCTTGCGGTTTCCGGCGGCAAGATCGTGACCGAAGGGCCGGGCCGCACCTCGGTTCCCGGGGTCTGGGCCGGGGGCGACTGCGCCCTGGGCGGCGACGACCTGACCGTGACCGCCGTGGCCGAGGGCCGCGACGCGGCCGAAGACATCCACGCCGCGCTGATGGCGCAGGCCCACCCCCTGGAGGCCGTCCATGGCTGACCTGCACACGGACTTCATCGGCATCAAGTCCCCGAATCCGTTCTGGCTGGCCTCGGCGCCGCCCACCGACAAGGAGGTGAACGTCCGCCGCGCCTTCCAGGCCGGCTGGGGCGGCGTCGTCTGGAAGACGCTGGGCAGCGAGGGCCCGCCCGTCGTCAACGTGAACGGCCCCCGCTATGGTGTCATCCACGGCCCCGACCGCCGCGTCCTGGGGCTGAACAACATCGAGCTGATCACCGACCGCCCGCTTGAGGTGAACCTGCGCGAGATCAAGTCGGTCAAGCGCGACTATCCCGACCGCGCCCTGGTCATCAGCCTGATGGTGCCCTGCGACGAGGAATCGTGGCGCGACATCCTCGCCCGGATCGAGGATACCGGCGCCGACGGGGTCGAGTTGAACTTCGGCTGCCCGCACGGCATGGCGGAACGCGGCATGGGCAGCGCCGTGGGCCAGGTCCCCGAATATATCGAGATGGTGACGCGCTGGGTGAAAAAGCATTCGCGCATGCCCTGTATCGTCAAGCTGACCCCGAACATCACCGATGTGCGCAAACCTGCCGAGGCGGCGATGCGGGGCGGCGCCGATGCGGTCAGCCTGATCAACACGATCAACTCCATCACCTCGGTCGATCTCGACCTGTTCGCGCCCCAGCCCACCATCGACGGCAAGGGCAGCCACGGCGGCTATTGCGGCCCCGCGGTCAAGCCCATCGCCCTGAACATGGTGGCCGAGATCGCCCGCAACCCCGCGACCCGCGGCCTGCCGATCAGCGGCATCGGCGGCGTGACGACATGGCGCGACGCGGCCGAATTCATGGCCTTGGGCGCGGGCACCGTGCAGGTCTGCACCGCAGCCATGACCTATGGCTTCAAGGTGGTGCAAGAGATGATCACCGGCCTGCGCGACTATCTGGACGACCACGGCATGGCGCTTTCGGATCTGGTCGGCCGCGCGACGCCCAATGTCACCGACTGGCAGCACCTGAACCTGAACTACACCACCAAGGCGGTGATCGACCAGGAGGCCTGCATCCACTGCGGCCGGTGCTATGCCGCCTGCGAAGACACCAGCCACCAGGCCATCGCCATGCTTCCCGGCCGCGTCTTCCAGGTCAAGGAAGAGGAATGCGTGGCCTGCAACCTGTGCCTGGACATCTGCCCGGTCGAGAACTGCATCACCATGCGCGAGCTAGCCGTGGGCGAGATCGACCAGCGCACCGGCCGCCCCGTCCAGCCCTACGCCAACTGGACCTCGCACCCGAACAACCCGATGGCCCAGGCGGCGGAGTAAGCGCCGCGGCCTCTCCCATGGCCGGGAACGGCCCTGGGATCGCTCATCCATGCAACAAGGCGGGTCTGAGTTTCGGACCATGTACCGGGCGCCAAACCCGTCTCCGAAGGATTGCGCCCTGTCCCGCGGCTGCCGGACCCACCCGCGCGAGGGCCTTGCCCGCGCCCCGGCTTCACGCTACGTCGCAAGGGTCGGAGGAGTGGCAGAGTGGTTTAATGCACCGGTCTTGAAAACCGACGTGGGGGCAACCCCACCGTGGGTTCGAATCCCACCTCCTCCGCCAACAACTTTCCTTAAGCTATTGTTTTCTTATAATTAATTCGCAAGAGACCGCTGGCTATTCCGCCAACACTTCCCCCATGCAAAGCGGGAACGCCCCGGCACTTGCCGGAACTTGCCCCCGACCGAAGCCGGGGGCTGCTTTGTCAGGACGTGATTATCTTCGCCTCGGTTGCCGATATGCCGGATGCGACAAGCGACATGGCAATGTGCAGCGGCGCCAGCGCCACCGCGTCCGGATGAAATTCCGAGAGTCAGGATCTTCGAGGATGGCGCATTGATCGCCAGCCACCCGGTGCTGGAAGGCAAGAACCAGCGCCGGGTCGATCCCAGCCATCGCAAGCCGGT
>NZ_JHWH01000001.1:21446-99667 GCF_000622145.1 Paracoccus yeei ATCC BAA-599
CCCCTCGGCCGGGGCGTTGCTTGCAGACCGGGGCCATGACGCCGACTGGTTCCGCAACGCGCTGATCGAGAGGGGCATTTCGCCGTGCATCCCCTCCCGCACCGGCCGCAAGGCCCCGATCCCGCACGACGCCAGCATCTATCGCCTGCGTCACCGGATCGAGAACATGTTCGCACGCCTCAAGGATTGGCGGCGGATCGCAATCCGATACGACCGCTGCCCGATCCTGTTCCTCTCAGCCTGCGCTCTCGCCGCAACCGTCATCTATGGGTTGTGAGCCCTGACTCTAGCATTACGGTTGCGTTTTCGGTTTGATATGAGCCTGTCTTGCGGCGGCCTGATGCGCCCTTCGCCACAGCGACCACGCGATGATCTGTGCGGGCTAGATTTGACGCTGTGCCATGCGATTGGCGATGGGGTGGATTTCCTGGACAGACCATCGGATCAGGGGTGGCGATGGGTCCTGCGCATCATTTTTGGGGGCGGCGCGGCATTGGCATGATGGCGGATGACGGCCATCATGGCGAAGGCCAGCATGACCAGGGAAACATGGCAGTGCCAGCCGTGCCACGAGCGCGTCTCGTTGTGATCGAGGCCCAGCTCGTTCTTCGCGGTCTCGAAGCTGTCCTCGATCGCCCATCGGTGCTCCTCCACCCGCACCAGTGTTTCCATAGACGTGCCCTGCGGACACCAGATCGAAAGAAGGCCAGATCGCCGTCAGAGATATTGCGGCGGATCAGCAGACCTCAGGTCCAGAGTCTGCCGAAATCCGCGTCGAAATCCGCGGCATCGAGATCGGCGAGTTCGATATAGGCCCAGTCATGGAGACGCTCTCCCTTCGTGCCCGTGCCAGCGGACAGGCGTCGCCAGGCATGCGGGGGCAGGTCTGCGGCGATATCCTTCGCGGTTCCGGCGACGGCACAAGGTTTGTCCCAAGAGTTGAACCAATGCTTTGCGCTGACCCCAAGCAAATATCCCTTGCCGGCACGCCGCAGCGCCATCTCGATATCGCCGACCCCATAGACGCTGTCCGCCGCCACCCAGGAAAACGGCACCTCTGCTGCCAGCGCGCGCTCGATCATGTTGCGCGCGATCGCGGGGTTTGGTGGCGAAGCCGAGTTCCTGCGGCACATGCGCCTTGCGGCGCCGTTCGGGGTCGCCCGCCCAAGCCTTCGGCAGATAGAGCGTCCGGTCGATGAAGGCATGTCCATGACGTGAAACATAAGCGGCGAAGACCCCGATCTGGCAATTGGTGATCTTTGTGAGTGCTGGCCGTAATCTCCCAAAACGGCTGGATGAAAAATCCCCAGTCCTTCGCTTTTGCCGATGATCCGGGGGGCATGCCCCCCGGATCATCGGAAGCGCAGAATTCCCCCTGCTGATGCCATGGGAAAGGCGCGCAGGTGGTTCGATTGAGGGAGATTGTGATGATCTTGGAGTTGAGGCGGCAAGGGCTTGGAGTCAGCGCGATTGCGCGACAGACCGGGCTCGATCGCAAGAC
Organism: Paracoccus yeei ATCC BAA-599; assembly: GCF_000622145.1. Lineage (GTDB taxonomy): Bacteria > Pseudomonadota > Alphaproteobacteria > Rhodobacterales > Rhodobacteraceae > Paracoccus > Paracoccus yeei. The sequence continues at coordinate 22,948 of NZ_JHWH01000001.1, forward strand.
GGTCCGGAAGTATCTCGCCCAGGGGCTCGAGGCGCCGGTCTATGGCCCGCGCGCCCGGGGTGAACGACTGGCGGAGCAATTCAGGGCCTATCTTTCCGAACGAGTCGAGGCCTTTCCGGGTCTCTCGGCGCGCAGGCTGCATCGAGAGGTCCGGGCGATGGGCTATAAGGGCGCCTATTCCTCGCTGACGGAATATCTGCGGCTGATCCGGCCCGCCGCCCCAAGGCAATTCGAGCGGCGCTTCGAGACGGCGCCGGGCCAACAGGCGCAGGTCGATTTTGCCGAGTTCCAGGTGGAATTCGCCGTCGAGCCGGGCATCCTGCGCAAGGTCTGGCTGTTCAGCATGGTGCTCGGGCACAGCCGCTGGCTCTGGGGACGGTTCTGCCCGAACCAGACGCTGGAAACGGTGATGCGCTGCCACATCGCCGCATTCGACGCCATGGGCGGGGTCTGTCGCGAGATACTCTATGATCGGATGAAGACCGCCGTCATCGGCGAAGATGCTGCGGGGGTGGTGACCTACAACGCGTCCCTGGTGGCCTTGCTGGGGCATTACGATTCGGCGCCCCGGGCCTGCCAGCCCTACCGGGCCAAAACCAAGGGCAAGGTCGAGCGGCCCTTCCGCTATGTGCGGCAGGACTTCTTCCTCGGCCGCAGCTTCCAGGATCTCGACGATCTGAACGCCCAATTCGATGAATGGCGCCTGACCATCGCCAATCCCCGTCTGCATGCCACGACCCAGAAGATCGTGGACGCGCATTTTGAGGAAGAACGCCCCCAGCTGCTGCCCCTGCCGCCCCGTCCCTATGAGGCGGTTCTGACCGTCGAGCGGCGGATCAGCCAGGAAGGCATGGTCGCCGTGGGCGGCAACCAATACAGCGTTCCCGACACCACCCGGCGGCGCATCGTCGAGGTCCAGAACCACCCTGCCGAGGTCAGGATCTTCGAGGATGGCGCATTGATCGCCAGCCACCCGGTGCTGGAAGGCAAGAACCAGCGCCGGGTCGATCCCAGCCATCGCAAGCCGGTCCTGACCGCGCAGCGCGCCCTGCGACTGCCATCCGTGACCGAGGCTGCGGTCGCCCGCCGACCCTTGGCCTTCTACGAGGCAGTCGGACAGCGTTTGGCAGGCGCGCCGGAGCATCGCCCATGATCCCGGTCATCGAGAGGATCCGCCAGAGCCTGGTCTGCCTTCACATGGCCCGCGCCCTCGAGACGCTGGATCAGATCCTCAGCCGGCTGGAGAAGGGCGAGATCAGCGCCATCGAGGCCATCGACGAACTCCTGGCCGAGGAACTGAGCCTGCGCGAAGGTCGCCGCATCGGCGTTGCCCTGCGCACCGCCCGCCTGATGCCGATCAAGACGATGGAAAGCTTCGACTTCTCCTTCCAGCCGTCGCTTGACCGGAACCGCATCATGGCACTCGCTCAGCTCGAGTTCATCCGCCGTGCGGAGGTCCTGCACTTCCTCGGTCCGCCTGGGACGGGGAAATCCCACCTTGCCACAGCCACCGGCGTTGCCGCCGTGAAGACCGGGCGAAGCGTCTATCGCTGCACCCTCGCAGAGCTGATCGAGGCCTTGGCCAAGGCCGAGCGAGAGGGACGTCTCCCCGAAAAAATCCGCTTCCATGCCCGGGCCTCCCTGCTGATCGTCGACGAGATCGGCTACCTGCCCATCACCACGGGCGGGGCCAACCTGTTCTTCCAACTCGTCAATGCCCGCTATGAAAAGGGTGCCATGATCCTGACCTCCAATCGCGGCTTTGCCGAATGGGGCGAGATCTTCGGGGATCCCGTGGTCGCGACCGCACTTCTGGATCGGCTGCTGCATCACGCTGTCGTCATCCAGATCGAAGGGGCCAGCTACCGCCTGCGGGCGCATGCCGATCTGATCCCGGAACACACCCGCTCACATGCCGCAATCACTCCGCCGCCGCCGCCAAAGCGCCGTGGTCGGCCGCCCAGAAATGGAGGCGCCCATCACCTGCAAGGCTGATCGCCAAACCCGTAAAGTGGGGAATTTTGCGCCAGCACTTCTGGGAAAAGTTGATCCAGCATTTACAACTCTGCTGACGGCGGCGGAAAGGCTGCAATACGAGGGCTTTCGGCACCGCCAGCAGACCAATCGGATGGTGCGGAAGATGGCCGGTGAGGGATTGCCCATCAAGCGCATCGTCCGCTCGACTGGTCTCAGCCGAAAACTCGTTCGTCAAATCCTGCGTGGGGAACGCGAAGATGTGTTCCGCATCCGCGAAAGCAGCCTGACACCCTGGCTGCCGCGACTGGAACGGGAATGGAGCGGCGGCTGCCGGAATGGCGCCGAACTTTGGCGCCGCCTCAGAGCCGATGGTTTCCGCGGCAGTCTTCGGGTCGTCGGAGAATGGGCGACACGCCAGCGCCGCGCCGGGCAAGCTGTGCCAAATGGGACAGGCAAGTCACCACCCGCCCGTAGGATTGCCCGGCTCATGACCATTGGGCGGGATCACCTCTCCAGAGCCGATGCGCTTCAGGTCGCGCAGATCGAAGCGGCATCGCCAGCCCTTGCGACCGCCCGGGCGCTCACCGACAGGTTCACGGATATGGTTTGAAACGGGCGTGAGGATGTCTTGGCCAGCTGGCTCGATGAGGCGGCAGACAGCATGATTGCTTCCTTTGCCCGTGGCCTCCGCAGCGACTGCGCCGCCGTTGCCGCCGCCCTGCGCGAACCTTGGTCGAACGGGCAGACAGAGGGGCAGATCAATCGGCTGAAGACCCTCAAACGCCAGATGTATGGCCGCGCCAACATCGATCTGCTCAGAGCAAGGCTCCTCGCCCCGGCGTAAACCGGAAAATGCACCAACTTTGAGTCAGACCCACGTTTGGATGCCGATTGACAGCTTCATGGCGGTTCGGCGATCCGGCCCCAAGGGCGCGCCTAGTTCCGTCTTGCCGGCGATGACGCGTAACTCTCGGGGCACCACCAACCTGGCGAAGATCTGCCGTTTCGGTTCAGAAGGTATCGTTGCGCGCCAGCCGTCACACACCCGCTTTGTAACATGGTTTGTAACAGCAAAAAGGAATATCCCCAGCAAAACAAGGCATTTCTAGCGTTTGCTGGGGGAGTAATGGTGGGCGATAACGGATTTGAACCGCTGACATCTTCGATGTGAACGAAGCGCTCTACCGCTGAGCTAATCGCCCGGTTCGCGCTAGATAGCCGCAGCGCGAACGGGCTGCAAGAGGGAAAAACCCCTAATCGTCGTCGTCCTCAATGCCGTCGGCCAGGTCGCGTTGGCGGCGGCGCAGACGCAGGACGATGACCTCGGCCCCCGACACGTCGCGCTGCCGGTTGATGCGGGCGCGCCCCAAGGGCGGCAGGGCCAAGGTCTGCCCCGAGGCGATGGCTTCGCCCAATTCGGCCAGGGTCGCCTCGACGATGTCCTTGACCTGGGCCGACCGCATTCCCGCGCGCGCGGCCACATGGCTGACGAACTGGCGCTTCTGCAAGACGCGCGCGGCACCGGGGTCCTCGCCCCGCCTGCCCCGGGCCTTGCCGGCCGGGCGCGCGGTCCTGCCTTTCACCGGTTCTGCATCACGGCCCTTCGCCATGCGACCTCCTGCGGCACCTTGTAAAAAAAGCCGCGCGAATTGCTTCGCGCGGCCATCCTTGTCAATGGGCGACTGCCGCCCCGCTGCCGGGGCCGCGGATCGCGGCCAGGCGACTGGCCTCGGCCGCGGCCTCCTCGGCCGCTTCGTCCCATTCGATGGGCTCGGGCATCCGCACCAGCGCGTGCTTCAGAACTTCGCGCACATGGCTGACCGGAATGATCTTGAGCCCTTCCTTGACGTTGGCCGGGATGTCGGCCAGGTCCTTTTCGTTATCGACCGGGATCAGCACCGTCTTGATGCCGCCCCGCAGCGCGGCCAGCAGCTTTTCCTTGAGCCCGCCGATGGCCATCGCATTGCCGCGCAGCGAAACCTCGCCGGTCATGGCGATGTCCTTGCGCACCGGGATCTGCGTCAGCACCGACACGATGGACGTGACCATCGCCAGCCCCGCCGACGGTCCGTCCTTGGGCGTCGCGCCGTCGGGAACGTGGACGTGGATGTCGATCGTGTCGAACTTGGGCGGCTTGACCCCGATCTGCGGCGCGATCGAGCGGACGTAGCTCGATGCGGCGTCAATCGATTCCTTCATCACGTCGCCCAGTTTCCCGGTCGTCTTCATCCGGCCCTTGCCCGGAAGCTTAAGCGCTTCGATCTGCAAGAGATCGCCGCCAACCTGAGTCCAGGCCAGACCCGTCACCACGCCGACCTGATCGTCCTTTTCGGCCAGGCCATAGCGGTGGCGACGCACGCCCAGGTATTCCTCGGCCTTCTCGGGCGTCACTTCGACGGACTTTACCTTGCCCTTCAGGATCTCGGTCACCGCCTTGCGGGCGAGCTTCGCGATTTCCCGCTCCAGCGAGCGCACCCCGGCTTCCCGCGTGTAATAGCGGATCACATGGGTCAGCGCCTCGTCAGTCACCGAGAATTCGCCCTTGCGCAGGCCATTCGCCGCGATCTGCTTGGGCAGCAGGTGCTGGCGCGCGATCTCGCGCTTCTCGTCCTCGGTGTAGCCGGCCAGAGAGATGATCTCCATCCGGTCCAGCAGCGGGCCGGGCATGTTGTAGCTGTTGGCCGTGGTCACGAACATCACGTTCGACAGGTCGTATTCCACCTCAAGATAGTGGTCCACGAAGGTCGCGTTCTGTTCGGGGTCCAGGACCTCCAGCATGGCGCTGGCCGGGTCACCCCGGAAATCCTGCCCCATCTTGTCGATCTCATCCAGCAGGATCAGCGGGTTGGTCGTCTTGGCCTTCTTCAGTGCCTGGATGATCTTGCCTGGCATCGAGCCGATATAGGTCCGGCGGTGGCCGCGGATCTCGGATTCGTCGCGCACGCCGCCCAGGCTGATGCGGATGAATTCACGACCCATCGCCTTGGCCATGGACCGTCCCAGCGAGGTCTTGCCGACGCCCGGAGGGCCGACGAGGCACAGGATCGGACCCTTCAGCTTGGCAGAGCGGTTCTGCACCGCCAGATACTCGATAATCCGTTCCTTGACCTTCTCCAGACCATAATGGTCGGCGTCCAGCACCTGTTCGGCCTTGGCGAGGTCCTTGCGGGTGCGCGACTTCACGCCCCACGGCAGGCTCAGCAGCCAGTCCAGATAGTTGCGGCTGACGGTGGCCTCGGCCGACATCGGCGACATCGACTTCAGCTTCTTCAGCTCGGCCTCGGCCTTTTCGCGGGCCTCCTTGCTGAACTGGGTCGCCGCAATCTTTTCTTCCAGCTCGGTCAGCTCGTTGCTGCCATCCTCGCCATCGCCCAACTCCTTCTGAATGGCCTTCATCTGCTCATTCAGATAGTATTCGCGCTGGGTCTTCTCCATCTGGGTCTTGACGCGCGACTTGATCTTCTTCTCGACCTGCAGGACGGACATTTCGCCCTGCATCAGGCCATAGACCTTCTCCAGCCGCTCGGCGGTGTCGAGCGTCTCCAGCAGTTCCTGCTTCTTGTCCAGCGCGATGCCCAGGTGCCCGCTGACCAGGTCGGCCAGGCGCGCTGGATCGCGGGTTTCCGCGACGGCCGAGACAACTTCCTCGGGGATGTTCTTGCGCACCTTGACGTAACGCTCGAACTCCTCGGCTACGGCGCGGGTCAGCGCGGTGCGGGTGTCGGCGTCGCCCTCGACCTCGGCCAGGGGTTCGCAGGCAGCCTCGAAATAGTCGTCATTGTCGACAAAGCGCGTGACGCGCACGCGTTCGCGTCCTTCGACCAGCACCTTGACGGTGCCGTCAGGCAATTTCAGCAGTTGCAGGACATTGGCCAGTACGCCGGTGCGGAAAATTCCATCGGCCGCGGGCTCATCCACGGCGGCATCCTTTTGCGCGGCCAGCAGAATCGGGCGGTCCTGCTCCATCACCGCCTCAAGCGCGCGGACGGATTTCTCGCGTCCCACGAACAGCGGCACGATCATGTGCGGGAACACCACGATGTCCCGCAAGGGCAGGACCGGATGGGTGGTCTGGGCGAATTCATTCATGGAATCAATCCTTTCTAGCCAGAAGACGTGGCCCCGGGATCAGCAGCGCAGGCCCTCTGCTCCCGGACAAGATAGGAATGGCTGGCGCGGGGTTCAATGGTCCGTCGGTTCTCAATCTGTTCCTGCAGGCGGCGATGAAAAAAGGCCCCGGAGGTCCGGGACCCGACCTTAGCACCTTTTGTCGCGATAGCCGAGAGCCAGCCGGTCCGTCGTCAGACCTTATCGCGGAAAAAGCTGTCTATCTGGTGCTCGGCATCGTCCTTGGTCCAGCCGTAGCGTTCCTGCAGCTTGCCCGAGAGCTTGTCGCGCCGACCGGCCATCTCGGTCAGTTCGTCATCGGTCAGGTCGCCCCACTTTTCCTTGACCGAGCCCTTGAATTGGTCCCACTTGCCCTCGACGATATCCCAGTTCATGGCGGTTCCTTTCGCTCAAGCATGTTGCCTTGATGAAAGGCAAACCCGCGCGCCGCCCTGGGGTTCCAGGCCGGGCGGGATGCGCGCTTCATCGTGAAGCGGCTAAAGCTTGGAAGGGCCCGGAACAGCCGATCAGCGGGCGGCAAGCCGGCGTTCGACAGCGTCCCAGATCAGCGCGGCGGCATTGATGCCGTCGAAGCGCTCCAACTCCTGGATGCCGGTCGGAGAGGTCACGTTGATCTCGGTCAGCCAGCCGTCGATCACGTCGATACCGGTAAAGACCAGGCCCTTGTCGCGCAGGACGGGCCCGATGATCGCGCAGATCTCGCGCTCGCGCTCGGTCAGGCCGATCTTTTCGGGCCGGCCGCCGACATGCATGTTCGACCGGGCCTCGCCCTCGGCCGGGACACGGTTGATGGCGCCCACGGGCACGCCGTCGACCAGGATGATGCGCTTGTCGCCCTTGACCACGGCAGGCAGGTATTTCTGCGCGATCACCGGTTCGCGGTTCATGCCCGAGAAGGTCTCGATCAGCGCGGACAGGTTCGGGTCGCCGTCGCGCAGGTGAAAGATGCCCGCCCCGCCGTTGCCGTAAAGCGGCTTGATGATGATTTCGCCGTGGCGCGCGCGGAACGCCTTGATGCGCGCCAGGTCGCGGGTGATGACGGTCGGCGGTGTAAGGTCGGGAAAGTCCAGCACCAGCAGCTTTTCGGGGCAGTTGCGAACCCAGAAGGGATCGTTGACCACCAGGGTTTCCCGGCCCGCCCGTTCCAGCAGATGGGTGTTGGTGATATAGCCCATGTCGAAGGGCGGATCCTGACGCAGCCAGACCACGTCGAACTGGCCCAGCTCGACCTCGGCCCAGTCGCCGAAGGTCACATGGTTGCCCTGTTCGCGGCGCAGCGTCACCGGACGGCCGCGCGCGACGATGCGGCCTTCGTCATAGGCAAGCTGGTCGGCTGTGTACTGGAACAGTCTATGTCCCCGCGCCTCGGCCTCGAGCCCCAGGCGAAAGGTGCTGTCGCCCGTGATCGAGACATGCTCGATCGGGTCCATCTGAAGGGCCACATAAAGACTCATGCTATCGACTCCGGCCTTGTTCGGCAGGTGTTGTCGCCCGCCCTGCCCGGCTTTGCAAGCGCCCGATCAGGCGGCGCCGAAGGCGTTCTCGATGACCTCGACCCGGCCAAACTGGTCCACCAGCGCCGCATCGAAGCGCATCAGCGTCATCAACCCCTGCGCCATCTCGGCGCAGAACTCCAGGGCGGCATTGCAGATGCGGTCCATCTGCCGGCGGCTGATGCGTTCCGCGGCATAGCCGTGCCGCGCCGCCTTCTTGACCTCGACAAAGACATACTCGTCGCCCCGCCGCATGATCAGGTCGATTTCGCCAGAGCGCGTCCGCCAGCGGCTGGCAAGCAGCGTATAGCCCCGTTCGAGGTACGAGCGGCTGACCGAATCTTCACCCATCAAGCCGGCCGAATGGGCGATCCGCCCCCGTTCCCGCTGCCCGGCATCGACCCTGGAATCAGCTGCGATCATTGGTTTTCCTTCCTGATGGCCAGGGCAAGGGCATAGACGTCGCGGCGCGGCAGACCGAAGCGGGCGGCGATCCGCGCCGCCGCCTCTTTCACCGGCAGGTCGGCGGGCAGGTCGGACAGGGCGTGGCGCAGATCGTCTTCGCCCACCTCCTTCTGCGGAGGGTGACCGAACAGGACGACGATCTCGCCCCGCAGCCCTTCGTCGGGTATCCGCTGCATCAGTTCCTCGGCCGTCCCGCGCATCACTTCCTCGAACCGTTTGGTCAGTTCCCTGCAGATCACCGTAGACCTGTTCGCCTCAAGTTCGCACAAATTTCCCAACAGTTGCTTAACGCGCCTCGGGCTTTCGAAGGCGATGACCGTCGCTTCGATCCCCAGCCAGCTTTCGATCCATTTCCGGCGCGCGCCCTGGGCCGAGGGTGGGAAGCCCACGAACAGGAAACGGTCGCTCGGCAGCCCCGAGACGCTGAGCCCGGCCAGCGCCGCCGAGGGTCCGGGCAGCGCACGCACGATCAGCCCCGCCTCGGCCACGTCCCGCGCCAGGCGATAGCCCGGGTCGGCCACCAGCGGCGTCCCCGCATCCGAGGCATAGGCCACCGAAAGCCCCTCGCGCAGCGCCGCGAGAATTGCAGGCCGGGTTCGGTCGGCATTGTGATCGTGATAGGCGATCAGCCGCCGCCCCCTGACCGGAATGCCATGGATATCAAGAAGGTGGCGCAAGTTCCTCGTGTCCTCGGCGGCCAGCACGTCGGCCGCATTCAGCACGTCCAGCGCGCGCAGCGTGATGTCGCGCGCCGCGCCGATGGGAGTGGCCACGAGATGCAGGGCCGCTTCGGGCCGGTCGGCCTGGATCGTCAGCGGGACCGTCCGCGCAGGGCTTGCTCCGCCCTGCCCCTCGTCGCCAGTGCCGGTGCCCATGATGCTGTTCCCTTCCTGTCCGCGTGCCCGGCCGGGCACGTTGCCATCCCACGGTTATGCCAATAACCTGCAAAGGTTAAGCTTCAAGCCCCCAAGGGACAGGGAATCACGACATGACCGCCAAGACCACGATCCGCGGCCTTATCGACTTGCGCCGCCCCTTCGCCCGCATCGCCGCCATGGCCTCGGCCGTGGTGCTGGCGGCCTGTCAGCCGCTCGAGACGGCCGGCACCGGCGGTTCGACCGGCCAGACCATCGACCCGTCGCAGCCCGTCCCGGTGGCGCTTCTGGTGCCGGGCGGGACCGGCAGCGCCGACCTGGACTGGCTGGCGCGGTCGCTGAGCAATGCCGCCAAGATGGCCGCCGCCGACGCCCAAGGCGCGCGCATCGACCTGCGCATCTACGATTCGGGGTCCGAGCCGGGCACGGCCGTCGCCCGCGCCACCCAGGCTGCGGACGAGGGCGCCAAGATCATTCTGGGGCCGCTGTTCGCCGACAGCGCCAATGCGGTCGGCAATGCCATGGCGCCGCGCGGGATCAACGTCCTGTCCTTCTCGAACAATGCCGACATCGCCGGGGGCAATGTCTTCGTCCTGGGCAACACCTTCGACAACGTCGCGAACCGGCTGGTGCGCCATGCCGTCGCCAACGGCAAGCGCCGCATCCTGGTCGTGGCCGAGGACGATGCGGCGGGCCAGATCGGCAGCGCGGCGATCCAGCGCGCGATCCAGGCCAACCGCGCGACCCTGGCCGGCACGGCGGTCCATCCGCTGTCCCGGCAGGGCATCGACGGCGTGGTGCCGAACGTGGCCCAGGCGGCCCTGTCGGGCAATGTGGATGCCGTGTTCCTGACGGCGAACCAGGGCGCCGTCCTGCCCTATCTGACGGACAAGCTGGCGGATGCCGGCGTCACCTCGGCCTCGGTCCAGATGATGGGACTGACGCGCTGGGACACGCCCGCCTCGCGGCTTGCGCTGCGCGGCGTCCAGGGCGGCTGGTTCGCCCTGCCGGACACCCGGATGAAGGCACAATTCGACCAACGCTATCGCTCCGCCTATGGCGAGGCGCCGCATGAACTGGGCTCGCTGGCCTATGACGGGGTCGCGGCGATCGCCGCGCTGGCGCGCGCGGGCAAGCGCAACGCCCTGACCACCGCGGGGCTGACCCAGAACGCAGGCTTTGCCGGCATCACCGGCGCCTTCCGGCTGAAGCGCGACGGCACCAACGAACGCGCTCTGGCAGTCGCCACGATTCTGAACGGCCAGGTCCAGATCCTTGACCCGGCCCCCAGCAGCTTCGGCGGATTCGGGTTCTGACCTTGGCCGAGACCGCTGACCGCCTGCCGCAAAGCGCCCCGGCCCTGCCCGGGGCGCACGCCCTTTTCACGCCCGAGGTCTTCCTGCCCGAACTCAGCCGCCGGCTGGCCGAGGCGCCAGACGCGCGCACGGTGCGCAGCCTGACCGTCCAGATCCTGGCCCAAGCGCGCGCCGATGCCATGGCCGACATCGTGACGGGCTTCCGCTCGCACCCCCGCGCGGCGCGGGAAACGGTGCGCGCCATCGCCAGCCTGACCGATGCGACGGTGGTGGCGGTCCACCATGTCGCCACCACCATCCTGCATCCGAACACCACGCCCACGGACGCCGAAAAGCTGGCCGTGCTGGCCATCGGCGGCTATGGCCGTGCCGAGATGGCGCCGCAGTCGGACGTGGACCTGCTGTTCCTGACCCCCTGGAAAATTACCGGCTGGGCCGAAAGCGTGGTAGAATCCATGCTTTACATGCTGTGGGACCTGAAGCTGAAGGTCGGCCAGTCCACCCGCACCATCGACGATTGCATCCGGCTGGGCGGGGGCGACATCACCATCCGCACCAGCCTGCTGGAGCATCGCCTGGTCTGCGGCCATGCCGCGACCGCCGAAACCCTGCGCGACCGGCTGTGGAGCGACCTGTTCGACAACTCGGTCCCCGAATTCATCGAGGCCAAGCTGACCGAGCGGGCCGAACGCCACCGCCGCCAGGGCGGGCAGCGCTATGTCCTGGAACCCAACGTGAAAGAGGGCAAGGGCGGCCTGCGCGACCTGCAGACCCTGTACTGGATCGCGAAATACATCCACCGCGTCGACCGGGCGGCCGAACTGGTGGAACTGGGCTTCTTCACCCGCGACGAACACCTGACCTTCTGGCAGGCCGAGGATTTCCTGTGGGCGGTGCGCTGCCACCTGCACCTGCTGTCCGGGCGGCCGACCGATCAGCTGACCTTCGACATGCAGGTCGAGGTGGCGCGCGCCATGGGCTATCGCGACCAGGGCGGACGGCGGGCGGTCGAAATCTTCATGCAGCATTACTTCCTGCACGCAACCCGCGTGGGCGAACTGACCCGCGTCTTCCTGGTCGCGCTCGAGGATCGGCATCTCTACAAGGCGCCGATCCTCAAGGGCTGGCTCAGCCGGCGCAAGCGGGTCGCGGCAGGCTTCAGCGTGGACCGGGGACGGCTGAACTATGCCGACGAACGCCAGTTCCTGTCCGATCCCCTGAACATCCTGCGCCTGTTCCAGGAGGCGCTGCGCACGGGCCTTCTGCTGCATTCCGACGCCATGCGCACGGTGGCGGCGAACCTGGACCTGATCGACGACCACCTGCGCCAGGACCCCGAGGCGGTGCGCATCTTCCTGGACCTGCTGCTGAAGCACGGGAACCCCGAACGCTCGCTCAGGCGGATGAACGAACTGGGCCTCTTGGGCGCTTTCATCCCCGAATTCGCGCCGGTCGTGGCGATGATGCAGTTCAACGTCTATCACCATTACACGGTGGACGAGCACCTGATCCAATGCGTCGCCGCCCTGTCCGAGATCGAGCGCGGCGAACAGCTGGACGACCTGCCCACCGTCAGCCGCATCATGAAGGGCAAGATCAACCGCCGCGTCATCTATCTGGCGGTGCTGCTGCACGACATCGGCAAGGGCCGGGCCGAGGATCACTCGATCCTGGGTGCGCGGCTGGCGCGGCGGGTCTGCACCCGCTTCGGTCTGCCGGCCGAGGAGATCGAGACCATCGAATGGCTGGTGCGCAACCACCTGCTGATGTCGGACGTGGCGCAGAAACGCGACATCAGCGACCCGCGCACGCTGCGCGACTTTGCCAAGCTGGTCAAGACGACCAAGCGGCTGGACCTGCTGACCGTGCTGACGGTCTGCGACATCCGCGGCGTCGGCCCCGGCACCTGGAACAACTGGAAGGCGGCCTTGCTGCGCAAGCTGCATTCGGAAACCGAACGCGCGCTGAAAAACGGGCTGGAGGAGCTGAACCGCGACCGGCGCACCGGCGAGGCCAAGCGGTCCCTGCGGCATCTGCTGACCGCCAAGGGGTGGGAGCCCAAGGCGATCAAGGCCGAGCTTGCGCGCCATTACGACAATTACTGGCCCAGCCTGCCCACCGAGACCCAGTTCATCTTTGCCCAGCTGCTGCGGGGCCTGGGCGACGACGAAATCCGGATCGACCTGCATCCCGACACCGACCGCGACGCGACCCGCGCGGCCTTCGTGCTGGCCGACCATCCGGGCATCTTTTCGCGCCTGGCCGGCGCGCTGGCGCTGGTCGGGGCCAATGTGGTGGACGCGCGCACCTATACGACCAAGGACGGCTTCGCCACGGCCGTTTTCTGGCTTCAGGACAGCGATGGCCACCCCTATGACGTGGAGCGCCTGCCCCGCCTGCGCAAGATGATCGAACGCACCCTGGGCGGCGAGATCGTCGCGCGCGAGGCGCTGGCCGGCCGCGACAAGCCGAAAAAGCGCGACAGCGCCTTTCGCTTTCCGACCCATATCACCTTCGACAACGAAGGGTCCGACGTCTACACCGTGGTCGAGGTCGACACCCGCGACCGCCCCGGCCTGCTTTACGATCTGACGCGGACGCTGGCCGAAAACCACATCCAGATCGCCAGCGCGGTCATTGCGACCTTCGGGGCGCAGGTGGTGGATACCTTCTATGTCAAGGACATGTTCGGGCTGAAGCTGCACCAGCAGCAAAAGCGAGAAGCCTTGCGCAAGAAGCTCGAGAAGGCGATCAAGGACGGCGCCGAGCGCGCCGAGAAAGCCGAAAGGCCGCTGGGCGGCGCGTTCTAGGGACAGAAAAAAGACCGACATGCAGCCGATCAGACTTATCCGGGGGTTCCTGTCCGTCGGGGCATGGACTTTGGCCAGCCGCGTGGTGGGGCTGGTGCGCGACCTGATGATCGCGGCCTATCTGGGCGCAGGCCCTGTGGCCGAGGCCTATAACGTCGCCTTCCGCCTGCCCAACATGTTCCGCCGCTTCTTTGCCGAAGGCGCGTTCAACACCGCCTTCGTGCCGATGTTCGCAAAGCGGCTGGAGGCCGGAGAGGATCCGCGCGCCTTTGCCGAGGAAGCGTTCTCGGGGCTGTTCACGGTGGTCCTGGTGGTCTCGGTCATCGCGCATTTCACCATGCCCTGGCTGGTCTTTGCGCTGGCGGCGGGCTTTGTGGGCGACGAACGGTTCGACCTGGCGGTGACCTATGGCCGGATCTGCTTTCCCTATATCCTGTTCATCTCGCTGACGGCGCTGCTGTCGGGCCTGCTGAACGCGGGCGGGCGCTTTGTCGCGGCGGCGGCGGCGCCGGTCCTGATGAACGTCATCCTGATCGCGGCCATGCTGCTGGCCGACCTGAACGGCTGGGACATGGGCGGGGCGATGGCCTGGTCCACGCCCGTCTCGGGCATCGCACAGTTCCTGACCGTCTGGTGGGCGGCCAAGCGCATGGGCTTTCCGCTGCGCCTGCGCTGGCCAAGCCTGTCGCCCGAAATGAAACGGCTGGTCGCGATCGCCACTCCGGCGGTGATGGCCGGCGGCGTGGTGCAGCTGAACCTGATCGTCGGACAGCAGGTCGGATCGTTCTTTGACGGCGCGGTGGCCTGGCTGACTTATGCCGACCGGCTGTATCAGTTGCCGCTGGGCGTCGTCGGCATCGCCATCGGCATCGTGCTGCTGCCCGACATCTCGCGCCGGCTCAAGGCGGGGGATACCGGCGGGGGCCGGCACGCCTATAACCGCGCCACCGAATTCGCGCTGTTCCTGACCGTGCCGGCGGCGGTCGCGCTGGTGGTCGCGGCCTATCCGGTGATCTGGGTCCTGTTCAAGCGCGGGGCATTCCTGGCATCTGACGTCGGGCCCACCGCGCTGGCGCTGGCGATCTATGGTGTCGGCCTGCCGGCCTTTGTCCTGCAAAAGGTGTTGCAGCCGCTTTACTTCGCGCGCGAGGACACGAAAAGCCCGTTCCGCTTTGCCCTGTGGTCCATGGCGGTGAACGCCGTCCTGGCCCTGGGCCTGGCGCCGCTGATCGGGTTTTCCGCCGCTGCACTGGGCACCACCGTCGCCGGCTGGACCATGGCCTGGCAATTGTGGCGCGGCACCCGAGCCTATGGCGAGGCGGCGGCCTTTGACGACCGGCTGCGCCACCGCCTGCCGCGCATCGTGGCGGCGTCGGCGGTGATGGGGGTCGCGCTGTGGGGCGTGATGGCCGGGTTGGGCGATCTCCTTTACCGGCCCGGCATGCGCTATCCGGCGCTGGTCGCGCTGGTCCTGGCGGGGATGCTGTCCTATGGGGTGGCGCTGGTCGCGATGGGCGGTTTCAGCCTGTCAGAGCTGCGCGCCGGATTCCGGCGTCAGCGCTGACGGATCTGGCGCATCACCCGCGCCACGCCGCCGGGGATTAGCACGAAGGACAGCCCGAAGCCTGCCCCAAAGCCCGCCACCTCGGCGATCCAGGTGGTGTTGCCGTCCTGGAACAGGATGCCGAACACCAGCTGGAATGCCAGCAGCATCCCGATCAGGGTGAATGCCCGCATCCGGTTGGCGTTTTCCTGACCCAGCCGCGTCCACAAAAGGAAGGTAAAGGCCCCGACCAGCCCATAGACCGCCGGATAGCCACCGATCAGCGGGCGAAAGTTGAACTGCGGCAGCAGGCCCGCGACCAGCGTATAGACCAGCGCCCCCAGGATCGCCGAGCCGAAGAACAGCGCGATCACCGCCCAAGCCCGGAACTGGCTGGCGATCAGGTTCCCCAGCGCCAGGGTGAAGACGATGACAAAGACCGCGTGCATCAGCGACAGGTGGACAAAGGAATAGCTCAGGATGCGCCAGCTTTGATCCCACAGGAACACCCGCATCTGCCACAGCCGCAGCAGCAGGTCGGGGATATAGGCGGTGCGCTCGACCGCGATCTGGCGCATGGCAAGGCCCGTCCCCGGTGCGCCGCCGCCGACAAAGCCCAGTTGCGCCAGCCCGAACACCGCCTCGGCCGCGATCATCGGCAGCACCAGGGCCCAGACCACGGCTGGCACGGGGTTAAGCGGCGATTCGTCGTAACCGGGGCGCATGGTCGTCCTTTCCTGCACTGCCTGCGGGCGGTTGCGCCCGCGCGGGTCAAGGGGTAAGCCAGCCCCCGGGATTTTCCAAGCAGGTAGTGCCATGACCACCAGTTTCGCCAAGCGCATCTTCTCTGGCATCCAGCCGTCGGGCGGGCTGACGTTGGGGAACTATCTGGGCGCTCTGAAGCGCTTTGCGGACTATCAGGGACAAGGGGCCGAGACGATCTATTGCGTCGTGGACCTGCACGCGATCACCGTCTGGCAGGACCCCGAGAAGCTGACCCACAACACCCGCGAGGTGGCGGCGGCCTTCATGGCCTCGGGCGTCGACCCCGAGGTGTCGATCCTGTTCAACCAAAGCCAGGTCAGCCAGCACGCCGAACTCGCATGGCTCTTCAACACCGTGGCGCGCGTGGGCTGGATGTACCGGATGACGCAGTTCAAGGACAAGGCGGGCAAGAACAGCGAGAACTCCTCGCTGGGGCTTCTGGCCTATCCCTCGCTGATGGCAGCCGACATCCTGGCCTATCACGCGACCGCCGTGCCCGTGGGCGAGGACCAGAAGCAGCACCTGGAGCTGACCCGCGACATCGCGGCCAAGTTCAACCACGATTACGGCGTCGAGTTCTTCCCGATCACCGAGCCGCTGATCGAGGGTACCGCCACCCGCGTCATGTCCCTGCGCGACGGGTCCAAGAAGATGTCGAAATCCGACCCCTCGGACGCCGCGCGCATCAACCTGACCGACGATGCCGACGCCATCGCGCAGAAGATCCGCAAGGCGCGCACCGATGCGGACCCGCTGCCCGGAGCCATGGAAGGGCTGAAGGACCGGCCCGAGGCCCGCAACCTGGTCAACATCTACGCCGCGCTGTCGGGCGAGACGGCCGACCAGGTGCTGGCCCGGTTCGAGGGCCAGGGCTTTGGCGCCTTCAAGCCCGCGCTGGCCGAGGTCGCGGTCGAGGTCATGGCCCCGATCACCGCCCGGATGAGCCAGTTCATGGCCGACCCGGCCGAGATCGACCGCATCCTGGGCCGCGGCGCCGACCAGGCGGCGGCCATCGCCCAACCCATCGTCGAGCGCACGAAACAGATCATGGGCATGATCCGGTCGCGCTGACCGGCAGGAAACCAATCACCTTCGCGCGGCATGTAGTATCATGCCCCTGTGCGAGAACGGAAAAGACCATGACGGACCTGCTGTCCCGGTTGCTCGGTGAGCGCCCCTGGCTTCTGGCCGACGGCGCCACCGGCACCAACCTTTACAACATGGGGTTGGCGCCGGGCGCCGCCCCGGACCTGTGGTGCGAAACCCATCCCGACCGGGTGCGCGACTTGCACCGCCAGATGATCGGGGCCGGGGCCGACCTGATCCTGACCAACAGCTTTGGCGCCAATGCCAGCCGGCTTCGGCTGGCGGGCGCTTCGGACCGGGTGGCCAGCCTGAACCTCGCGGCCGCCCGGCTGGCGCGCGAGGCCGTGGCCGAAGCCGGCCGGCCGGTGGTCGTCGCAGGCTCGATGGGCCCCACGGGCGAGATCATGGCCCCGATGGGCCGCATGACCGAAGCCGAGGCCACGCGCCTGTTCACCGAACAGGCCGAGGCGCTGAAGCAGGGCGGCGCCGACCTTCTGTGGATCGAGACGATCAGCGCGGCCGAGGAAATGCGCGCCGCGGCCCGCGCCGCGCAGATCGTGGACCTGCCCTGGTGCGGCATGATGAGCTTCGAGCCCGGCGGGCGCAGCGTGATGGGCGTCAGCCCGCCACAACTGGCCAAGCTGATCGACCGGCTGCCGCACCCGCCGGTAGCCTACGGCGCGAACTGCGGCACGGGCCCCGCCGAACTGCTGCTGGCGGTCGCGGGGTTTTCGGCGGCGGGCTGCGAACGCGCGCTGATCGCCAAGCCGAACGCCGGCGTCCCCCGCTATCAGGACGGCGGGCTGATCTATGACGCGGGGCCCGAGGTCATGGCCGAATTCGCCGTCCTGGCGCGCGATCTGGGCGTGCGGATCGTGGGCGGCTGCTGCGGCACGACGCCCGCGCATCTGTCGGCCATGCGCGAGGCATTGCAGTCCCGCCCCCGGGGCCCCCGCCCGACGGCGGACGCCATATCGGCCCGGATCGGCGCACTGATGACGGAGCGCTAGAACAGCGAAAGCTGATCGCCCGCGCGTGGCGGCGGACCAAAGCGGCTGCAATCCAGCACGGCGCTGTCGCGGGACAGGCCCAGCCGGCGCCGCGCCAAGCGAAACCGCTGGTGCAGCAGCTCGGCCTCGGGGCCCTCGCCGCGCATCCGGCTGCCAAAGCGGGGATCGTTGTCGCGCCCGCCGCGCATGGCCTGGATGCGCGTCATGACATGGGCCGCCTTGCCCGGGTGATGGGTCTCCAGCCAGTCGCGGAACAGCGGCGCGACTTCAAGCGGCAGACGGACCGGGATCATGCTGGCCATGGTCGCGCCCGCATCGCGCGCGGCCTGCAGGATGCGCTCGATCTCGTGGTCGGTCAGCACCGGGATGACCGGGGCGACCATGACCCGGACGGGAACGCCGGCCCGGGCCAGCCCCTCGATCATGCGCAACCGCATGGCCGGCGCGGGCGCCCGGGGTTCCAGCGTGCGGCAGGTCGCCGGGTCCAGCGATGTCACCGAGACGCCGACCGCCACAAGCCGCCGCGCGGCCAGATCGCCCAGCAGATCCAGATCACGCAGCACCGTCGCCCCGCGCGTGACCAGGCTAAGCGGGTGGTTCCAGTCCGACAGCACCCGCAGACAAGCCCGCATGATCCTCAGCCTCGCCTCGGCCGGCTGATAGGGGTCGGTGTTGGTGCCGAAGGCGATGGGGGCGACCGCATAGCCCCGCCGCCCGATCTCGGCCGCCAGCCGCTCGGGGGCGTTCGGCTTGGCGGTGATGCGGGTTTCGAAATCCAGCCCCGGCGACAGACCCAGAAAGGCATGGCTGGGCCGGGCAAAGCAATAGATGCAGCCATGTTCGCAGCCGCGATAGGGGTTGACCGAGCGGTCGAAGGGCACGTCCGGAGAGCTGTTGCGCGCGATGACTGAGCGCGCCTGCTCCAGGGCGATCTCGGTCCGCAGCAGGCTCTGGTCCTCGGGGATGTCCCAGCCGTCGTGTTCGCGGACCCGGGCATAGGGCTCGAACCGGCCATCGGGCTGGCGGTCGGTACCGCGCGCGCGCAGGATCTGGTCCGGGTTTCTGGGCGGCAGGCTCATGCCGCCAGATTAGGCGAGAAACAAGAACATTTCAAGAACAAGGGAACGCGCGGGCCCCATGCCGGGTTGCACCTGTACGGACGCGAAATGAGGGCTTCCGATTCCCTTCCTCCGCGCCCATAGTCCTGTGCGAACGGAGGATGCCATGCCCTTGCCGCAATTCCTTGTCCTGATCTGCGCTGTCATCGTTGCAGCGGCGCTGACGATCTGGGTCGCCAGCGCAATCGGCGTTCCGCTGCTGGCCCTGGGACTGGTGGCATTGACCGCCGCCGCCATCACCCACCTGGCGATGCGCGAGGACCACTAGCCCCCCGCGCGGCACGCCTTAGTTCAGCGTTTGCAGATAGGCGACCAGGTTGGCCCGATCCTCGACCTTGGGCAGGCCTGCGAAAGCCATCTTGGTACCCTTGACCACCGCCTTGGGGTTGGTCAGGAACTCCTGCAGCGCCTCGGGCGTCCAGTCGCCGCCATGCGCCTTCATCCCATCGGAATAGTTGAAGCCCTCGATGCTGGCCACGGGACGGCCAACCACGCCGTTCAGGTGCGGGCCGGTGCTGTCCGAGCCGTCGATCTTGTGGCAGGCCTTGCACTTGCCAAAGACCTTCTCGCCCGCCGCCGCGTCGGCCGAGGCCATGACGGTGGCGAAATCGGGGCCCTCGTCCTTGGCTTCCTCGGCGCCGCCTGCGGCTTCCTCGACCGGGATCGTATAGGCCTGGGCATGTTCCTCTCCCTCGGCGGCATGGCCGGAGGGGCCGACATGAAAGATCCCCGAGGCTGCCCAGTTCATCAGCAGCAGGAACAGGAGCGCGCCGATCAGCGCCCCGGCTGCCTTGGTGATCGTCATCGTGTCGAACATGTCTGCGGATCCCTTGTGCGGTCTTTCCGTGGAGTCGCTGTATCTATGCGCTTTTGTTCGATCCGTTCAAGGTATAGTTCTCGGCCCGCAAGGAACGGACGGGGCCTGTGACACAAGTCACACCCCGGAGAGAGGGGCTTTCAGATGACCGAAAACGTGATCGCATTCCAGGGCGAGCCGGGCGCCTACAGCCATCAGGCCTGCCGCGACTATCGTCCCACGATGGAGGCCCTGCCCTGCCGCACCTTCGACGACACCATCGACGCCGTGCGCGAAGGCCGGGCCCGGCTGGCCATGCTGCCCGTTGAAAACTCGACCTATGGCCGGGTGGCGGACATCCATCACCTGCTGCCCGAAAGCGGGCTGCACATCATCGACGAAGGCTTCGTCCGGGTTCGGATCGCCCTGATGGGCGTCCCCGGCACCCGGCTGGAGGAGGTGACCGACGCCATGAGCCATCCGGTCCTGCTGGGCCAGTGCCGGGGCTTCATGCGCCGGCACGGCATCCGCAGCATCGTGGGGCCCGACACCGCCGGCTCGGCCCTTGAGATCGCCCGGCGCGGCGAAAAGTCGCTGGCCGCCCTGGCCGCGCCACTCGCCGCCGAGATCTACGGGCTCGACGTGCTCGCATCGGGGATCGAGGACCGGCAGAACAACACCACGCGCTTTCTGGTCATGTCGCGCGAACCCGACCTGTCGCGCCGTCCGAACGCGCAGGGCGAGGCGACGATGATGACGACCTTCGTGTTCCGGGTCCGCAACATCCCCGCCGCGCTTTACAAGGCGCTGGGGGGGTTCGCCACGAACGGCGTCAACATGACCAAGCTGGAAAGCTACATGGTGGACGGGATCTTTACCGCGACCCAGTTCTATGCCGACATCGAGGGCCACCCCGAAGACCCGCCCGTCGCCCGCGCGCTTGAGGAACTGGCCTATTTCACCTCGAGCCTGCACATCCTGGGCGTCTATCCTGCCGATCCGCTGCGCGCCTTGCAGGCGGCCGGCCAGTCCTGAGGGCGCTCAGGCCGCGCCGCGCATGGCCAGGTTGTCCACGAACTGGGCGATGCGCTGCGCGAACTTGCGATCAAGCTGCGCCTTGCCCAGCTTTGCCGTCTGCAACAGCAACCGCGCCTTCATGCCGCGCGGCTGCACGTCGACCTCGAAGATCAGGCGCGACTTGCTGGGCGCCAGCGCGACGACCGTCATCAGGATCGACAGGCTGAACTGGTCCGAGCTTCCCGAAAACGCCATCCGCTCGGGGGGCTGGTATTCCGCCAGGGTCAGCGACAGTTCGCGCGCCTTGCCCCGCCAGTCGAAACCGATCTGCCAGGCGCTGCCGACGGCGGCGGCACCGTCCCCGTCCAGCCGGCGCACCTGCGCGCCCCGGCGCATCAGCATCCGCTCCATCTTGGGAAAATCGCTGAGTCCGTGAAACAGCGCCTCGGCAGAGAT
Organism: Paracoccus yeei ATCC BAA-599; assembly: GCF_000622145.1. Taxonomy (GTDB): domain Bacteria; phylum Pseudomonadota; class Alphaproteobacteria; order Rhodobacterales; family Rhodobacteraceae; genus Paracoccus; species Paracoccus yeei. The sequence continues at coordinate 43,803 of NZ_JHWH01000001.1, forward strand.
GTCGGTATCCTGTCGGGTGGAAAATTTCATCGAAAGCCATCTGCAGAGGGGAAAAGGGTTCTCTGCTGTAAAGCGCAATCCCGCGGGGCTTTCAAGACCGCGACAAATTTGCCGCCTGGCTGCGCGGCAAGCAATCGCAGGTTGCATTAAGCCGATTATGACCGCATCAAGGATGGATGATACCGCAGCACTTCCCGGTCGAAAATCCCGCCACGGGCGCCGCTATCAGGTTGAAAATCCTGGCGACGACCGACCTGCACATGCACATCCTGGGATTCGACTATTACGCGGACCGGACGGCCGAACAATTCGGCCTCTCCCGTGTCGCCGCCCTGATCTCTGCCGAACGAATGGGCAGCCCCAACGTGCTTTTGTTCGACAACGGGGACTCTCTGCAAGGCGGGCCGATGGGCGACTATCTGGCCGAGGCGGCCGAGCTGGGCCCGCGCGAACGCCATCCCGCCATCGTCGCGATGAACGTGCTGGGCTATGACGCGATCACGCTGGGCAACCACGACTTCAGCTTCGGTCTGCCCTTTCTGCGCCGGGCGCTGATGGGGGCCGAGTTTCCGGTGGTGGCGACGAACCTCTGGGCGCGTCGCCCCCTGCCCGTCTGCGCCCATGCCCTGCTTGAACGGCGGATGCTGGACGAGGCCGGGACCCCGCATCTGCTGCGGATCGGCGTCCTGGGCTTCATGCCGCCGCAGACCACCGAATGGGAGCCCGAGTTGCGGCCCCATCTGCGCATCGCCGATATCGTCGAATCGGCCCGGACGGCGGCTGCCGCGCTTCGCCGCCAAGGGGCCGATCTGGTCATCGCCCTGTCCCACAGCGGCATCGGCCCGCCCGAGCCGAGCCCGCTGATGGAGAACGCCGCCACCGCCCTGGCCGCCGTCGAGGGCGTGGATGCAATCATCGCAGGGCACACGCACCGCCTGTTTCCTTCGCCCGGCCATCCCGGCGGGCGGGGCGTCGACGCGCTGTCAGGCGCGCTGGTCGGCAAGCCTGCCGTGATGCCTGGGTTCTGGGGGTCCCACCTGGGGGTGATCGAGCTGGCCCTGACCCGGACGCCCGCCGGAACATGGCGCGTCCGGGGCCATTGCTGTCGGCTGGAAAGCGCCCACCGCCAAGCCGAGCATGGCCTGGTCACCACGCCGCTTGCCGTCACGCATCGCAAGACCCTACGCCATTTCCGCCGCCGCATCGGGCGGACCCGGGTGCGGCTGGGCAGCCATTTCACCCTGCTGGGCCACGATCCCGGCCTGCGCCTGGTGGCGATGGCGCAGCGCTGGTTCGCCCGGCGCGCACTGCGCGGCAGCCGATGGCAGGACCTGCCGATCCTGTCGGCGGTCGCGCCGTTCCGCGCCGGGGGTCGGGGCGGGCCGGACCACTACACCGACGTGCCCGCCGGGCCGCTGACCCTGCGCAACCTGGCGGATCTTTATGTTTTTCCGAACCGGCTTTGCGCGCTGCTGATGGACGGCGCGGCGCTGCGCGACTGGCTGGAACGCTCGGCCGGCCAGTATCGCCAGATCCGCCGCGGGCTGGCCGACCAGCCGCTGATCGACCCCGAATTTCCCAGCTACAACTTCGACCTGATCGAGGGGCTGCAATGGCAGTTCGACCTTGAGGCCCCTGCCCGCTATGCGCCGGACGGCAGCCTGCGCGATGCCACCGCCCGCCGGGTCCGCGATCTGCGCCATCGCGGCCAGCCGGTCCGGGACGATCAGCGCTTTGTCCTGGTGACGAACAGCTATCGCCTTGCCGACAGCGGGCTGTTCGCGCCGGTCGTGGCGAGGCGCCCGGTCGTCATCCCCGCCAAGCTGCGGACAAGGGACGTGCTGCGCCGCTATATCCTGCGCCGCCGCGACCTCGCCCCGCCGAGCGATCTGGGGTTTCGTTTCGCACCGTCGCAGGGCAGCTCGGTCCTGTTTCCCAGCAGCCCCTTGGCAGCCGAACAGATGCCCGAGCTGCCGCTTGCCGTCGACTTGGTGGGGGTCGATGCCGACGGGTTCGGCATATTCCGGTTGACGTTGTAACGGCGGGGCGTGGGCCGCTTGGTATTGTCGAGAATCGTTTCGGTGGATGCGCGAAGTGTTGGCACGCCGATGTTCGAAAGGCGCGGCCATTAGTCCGGACGCTGGGGCTGAAGGGCGAGGGCCCGCCCTGAGAAAAGGCACGCATCCCAGAAGCTAGCCCCGATGAAAGCAGCGCCCGATGGAGGGCTACACTCTACTCATGGCTTTGCTCAAGCGAGACTGCATCTTGCGCACAAACCGACCAACGGACGCACGGGCCTCTTGCACAGAAGCACCGTTCAGCGCACAAGACTGCCGTTCACGTGGACCGCGATCCCAAGCCGAAGTCTGTCCTTCGCGGAACGTGTCGCGGCACTCCTTGATGACCGCCAACGTGATCGACAGGTAGCCACCGACAGCTCCCTCATCAAAAAAGCCGCGCCAGATGGCACGGCTTTCCCGGTTCACATCCCATCCGCCGGCATCAGACCGCGGTGGCGGTTTCCTTCTTGGGGTCGGCGTGGATCAGCAGCGGCTTGGCCGCAGGATTGTCGACCGCCTCTTCGTTGACGACGACCTCTTCCACGCTGTCCAGCCCCGGCAGTTCGAACATCGTGTCCAGCAGGATATCCTCCATGATCGAGCGCAGGCCCCGGGCCCCCGTCTTGCGCTTGATCGCGCGGCGGGAAATGGCGACCAGCGCATCCTCGGTGAAGGTCAGCTTCACGTCCTCAAGGTCGAACAGCCGCTGGTATTGCTTGACCAGAGCGTTCTTGGGCTTGGTCAGAATGTTGATCAGCGCGTCCTCGTCCAGGTCGCCCAGCGTGGCGATGACCGGCAGGCGGCCGACGAATTCCGGGATCAGGCCGAACTTCAGCAGGTCCTCGGGCTCGAGCTGCTTGAACAGCTCGCCCACGCCCTTGTCGTCGTTCTCCTTGACGCTGGCGCCGAAGCCCATCGCCGTGCCCTTGTTGCGCTGCGCGATGATCCGGTCGAGGCCGGCGAAGGCGCCGCCGCAGATGAACAGGATGTTGGTCGTGTCCACCTGCAGGAATTCCTGCTGCGGATGCTTGCGGCCGCCCTGCGGCGGCACTGAGGCCACCGTGCCCTCCATGATCTTCAGCAGCGCCTGCTGCACGCCCTCGCCCGAGACGTCGCGGGTGATCGAGGGATTGTCGGACTTGCGGGTGATCTTGTCCACCTCGTCGATATAGACGATGCCGCGCTGCGCCCGCTCGACGTTGTATTCACTGGCCTGCAGAAGCTTCAGGATGATGTTTTCGACATCCTCGCCGACATAGCCGGCCTCTGTCAGCGTGGTCGCATCGGCCATGGTGAAGGGCACGTCCAGAATGCGGGCCAGGGTCTGTGCCAGCAGCGTCTTGCCGCAGCCGGTCGGGCCGATCAGCAGGATGTTCGACTTCGCCAGCTCGATATCGGTCTTGGACGAGTGGTTGAGCCGCTTGTAGTGATTGTGCACCGCGACCGAGAGCACGCGCTTGGCATGTTCCTGGCCGATGACGTAATCGTCCAGGACATTGCAGATCTCGCGCGGGCTGGGGACACCGTCACCGGACTTCAGGGCCGACGACTTGGTTTCCTCGCGGATGATGTCCATGCACAGTTCGACGCACTCATCGCAGATGAATACGGTCGGACCGGCAATCAGCTTGCGCACCTCATGCTGGCTTTTGCCGCAGAAGCTGCAATAAAGCGTATTCTTGCTGTCGCCGCCGGTCGAATTGGCCATCAGTTGATCCTCGTCTTGCCCCGGAGGCCCGGCAGAATCGCCGGACACCCGCCTGTCATTGGCATGGCCGGGGCCACGCCGCGCGTCATCCTGTATGTTACGGGCCGGTCCAGCCCGTCACAATCCCCAAAAAGACCCAAGTTTGGCGATCCCGCGGGTGTGATCACGTCGTGGGCTCGGCCTTGCCGCGTGCCTCCAGGATTTCGTCGATCAGGCCCCACTCCTTGGCTTCCTCGGGGGACATGAAGCGGTCGCGCTCCAGCGCCTCCTCGACCTCCTCCAGAGTGCGGCCGGTGTGCTTCACATAGATCTCGTTCAGCCGCCGCTTCAGCTTCTCGGTCTCGCGCGCATGGATCAGGATGTCGGTCGCCTGGCCCTGGAACCCGCCCGACGGCTGGTGCACCATCACCCGGCTGTTGGGCAGCGAATAGCGGCTGCCGGGCTGGCCGGCGCAAAGCAGCAGCGACCCCATCGACGCCGCCTGCCCCACCACCAGCGTCGAGACGCGCGGCTTGATGTATTGCATCGTGTCATAGATCGACAGGCCGGCCGTCACCACGCCGCCGGGGCTGTTGATGTACATGCTGATGTCCTTGGTCGGATTCTCCGCCTCGAGGAACAGCAACTGTGCGGAAATCAGGGTGGCCATCCCGTCATGGACAGGGCCCGCCAGGAAGATGATCCGTTCCTTGAGCAGGCGCGAAAAGATGTCATAGGCCCGTTCGCCCCGGCTGGTCTGTTCGACGACCATGGGGACGAGCGTGTTCATGTAGAATTCTGCCGGATCTTGCATGTCTTTCCTTGCTTTTGTCCCTGCATGGCGGGGGCTGGCCGATTCGCCCAAGGGGGACGAACCCCCGCTCATGAGATAGTGTCGAAACCTTGACAGAGTCTTAGTAATCCCCGCCCCCGAGAACAAGAGAGCGATAGAAATTGCCCCCGGTCGCCCGCACCGGTATCCTGCGGCCAAGGCGACGGAGAATGCGATGATACTGCTGGTCGGCCTGGGCAATCCGGGCGCGAAATACGAACGCAACCGCCACAACGTGGGCTTCATGGCGGTCAATCGCATCGCGGCCGACCATGGTTTCACCCCCTGGCGGGCGCGGTTCCAGGGCCAGGTCGCCGAGGGACGCCTGGGCGACACCCGCACCGTGCTGCTGAAACCCGGCACCTTCATGAACCTTTCCGGCCAGTCCGTGGGCGAGGCGATGCGCTATCTGAAGCTCGACCCCGCCCAGGTCCTGGTGCTGCACGACGAACTGGACCTTGCCCCGGGCAAGGTGCGGCTCAAGCTGGGCGGGGGGCACGCGGGGCACAACGGCTTGCGGTCCATTCACCAGCACATTGGCGACGCCTATCGGCGGCTGCGCATCGGCATCGGTCATCCGGGGCACAAGGATCGGGTCGCGGGCTATGTCCTGTCCGACTTCGCCAAGGCCGAGGAGGCGGGGCTGGACGACCTGCTGCGCGGCATCTCGGACGGGGCCGAGGCGCTGGCGGCGGGCGACGACGCGCGCTTCATGAACGCCGTCGCGGCCCGCGTGGCGCCGCCGCGAAACTCTGGCACCCGCCCCACGGCCAAGCCCGAAACGCGGCCCCAGCCCGCAACCCTGCCCAAGCCCGCCCCGGAACCCGCCGCGCAAAGCCTGAGCGACCGGCTGCGTGCCCTGGGCGAGCGCTTCAGATGAGCCGCCCCTGCCCGGAGGACCCCTGATGGATGCCGCGCTCAACGTTCTGGGCGAGACCCTGCAGCCCTGCTCGACCCGGCCGATGACGGGATTTTACCGCGACGGCTGCTGCAACACCGGCCCCGAGGACGGCGCGCTTCACACGGTCTGCGTGGTGGTGACGGCCGAGTTTCTGGCGTTTTCCAAATACCTGGGCAATGATCTTAGCACGCCGCGTCCCGAATACCGCTTTCCCGGCTTGAAACCTGGCGATCGCTGGTGTCTGTGCGCGGCCCGGTTCCTGCAGGCAGCCCAGGAATTCGCCGCCCCCTCGGTGGTGCTGGACGCCACCCACCAGCGCACGCTGGACATCGTGCCCATGGCGCTTCTGCGCGCGCATGCGATCAAGGAATAGCACGCTCCGCCCCAAGGGCGGCCGGTGACGGTCAGCGGGGGAAATGGCGGTCCCAACACGATTCGAACGTGTGGCCTCTACCTTCGGAGGGTAGCGCTCTATCCAGCTGAGCTATGGGACCGCAAGCCCCCGCTGATTAGCCGCAAACGCGCGGCTCTGCAATGGGGTTCAGGCGAAAAGCTCACGGCAGAATGCCAGCCCGTCGACCAGCGCGTCGACGTCGGCCTCGGTGTTGTACATCGCGAAGCTCGCCCGGGCCGAGGCCGAGACGCCAAAGAAATCCATCAGCGGCATGGCGCAATGGGTACCGGCGCGCACGGCGATGCCGCGCTTGTCCAGAATGGTCGAAATGTCATGGGCATGCGCGCCATGCATGGTCATGGAAAAGATCGCGCCCTTGTCGGGCGAATCGCCTTGCACGGACAGCCAGTTCAGGCTGCGCAGCCGGTCGCGGGCCCGGTCGCGCAGGGCGCGTTCGTGCGCGGCGACATTCTCCATCCCCAGACCCATCAGGTATTCCAGCGCGGCGCCCAGGCCGATCTGGTTGACGATGCCGGGGGTTCCGGCCTCGAACCGCAGGGGCGGGTCGGCATAGTCGATGCCGTCCCGCGTGACCGTGCGGATCATGTCGCCGCCGCCCAAGAACGGGCGCATCTCGGCCTGGCGCTCGGCCCTGATCCAGATCGCGCCTGACCCGGAGGGGCCGTAAAGCTTGTGCCCGGTGATGCAGTAGAAATCGACGCCCAGCGTCGACAGATCGACCGGCATGTGGACGGCGGCCTGGCTGCCATCGGCCAGCACGGGCACCGAGGTCGCGCGGGCGATGGCGCCCACGTCCACCACGGTGCCGGTGACGTTCGACATGTGGGTGACGGCGATCAGCCGGGTACGCGGCCCGACGGCGGCCAGCACCTTCTCCGGCGGCAGGCTGCCGTCGGGCTCGGGCTCGACCCATTTCAGCACCACGCCCTGACGTTCGCGCAGGAAGTGCCAGGGCACGATGTTGGCGTGATGTTCCAGCACCGAGACGACGATCTCGTCCCCCGGCTGCAACCGGGGCGCGGCCCAAGCATAGGAGACCATGTTGATCCCCTCGGTCGAGCCCGAGGTGAAGATCACCTCATCCTCGCGCGGGGCGTTCAGAAAGCGGGCGATGATGCCGCGGACGCGCTCGTAATTCTCGGTCGCGAGGTTCGACAGGTAATGCAGCCCGCGATGCACATTGGCATACTCGCCTTCGTAGGCGCGGGTGATGGCGTCGATCACGACGCGGGGCTTTTGCGCGCTGGCGCCGCTGTCCAGATAGACCAGCGGCTTGCCGTTGACCTGCCGCGACAGGATTGGGAAATCGGCGCGGACCTTTTCGATGTCGAAACTCATGGCGTTACCTCGGGCAGGATGCCGAATGCGGCGGCGATCAGCGACAGCAGAAAGCCCATGACGAAAATGCCGCCGATGAAGGTGACGGCGACCTTGGCGGTGCTGGAGAACCCGTGCAGCGCCCGCGTCAGCGCGATCGTCAGATAGATGGACATGCCAAGCGCCACCAGCGACATCAGCGAGCCGGTGCCGGGCAGCACGACCATCAGCGCCAGTTGCGCCGCCTGCAGGCCCACCAGGATCAGCTCGACCCAGGCGATCAGCAGCAGGGCGTCGTCGAAGGTGCCCGCACCGCCGAACAGGCGGCCGATCGCGGTGATCAGCGCGGCCAGAAAGGCCAGGGCGCCGAACTGCACCGTAGCCAGCATCGCGGGCGATGCCAGAAGCCCGGCCAGCGGATCGTCGGCAGGCAAGGGAAAGGCCAATCGCGCCAACATGGCCAGCAGCGTCGACAGGCTGACCGCCAGCGCGAGCGCCATCCAGCGCGCGCCGGTCGGTGGATCGACCCGCCGCATGGTCCGGACGAATCCGGAGGGATCGCGCAGAGTCAGGACCACCAGATCGCCAAGTTCGCCAAAGGTCATGCCATCCTCGTCACTGCATGCAGACCCGCGCCCCATATCACGAGAAAACCGATCCCCGCCACCGCCCGCGTCACGCCAAGAGCGGCACCGGGCCCGACCAGCCCTGCTGTCAGCCCCGCCAGCAGCATCGCGGGCGACACCGCCAACAGCGCCCAGAACAGCGCCAGCCGCGAATCCTGCGGCGACACCGGTCGACCCGTCACGCGCGACAGCACGGCAACGATCAGGGCCACGCCATAGGCCAGCAGCGGCATGATGAACATGACGGCCAGCAGCGCACCCCCCATGCGGGCCTGCAAGGGCACCGAAGGGTCGAGATGGGCCGCACGGGCATGTTCCGGCGCCTGGGCGACCAAAAACATCAGCATCGCCCCCATCAGGATGGCGATCAGCCCCCGGTCGGGCATGCCGCGCAGGCCGCGCACCACGCGGCCCGGCGCCCACCAGCTTTCAACGATGCGCGGGACGATCCCGGAGCGCATGGCTCAGCGCGCGGCCCGGCTGGTCAGCCATTCGTCCAGCCGTCCCAGGATGCGGTCGCGCAGGGTCTCGTCCTCGATCTCGTCCAGGGCGTCGGCCAGGAAGGACAGGACCAGCAGCACCACGGCCTGTTCGCGCGGCACGCCGCGCGAGCGCAGGTAGAACAGCGCCGTTTCGTCCAGCGCCCCTGTGGTCGAGCCGTGCGAGCACTTCACGTCGTCGGCATAGATCTCAAGCTCGGGCTTGGCCAGGAACTGGCTGCCTTCGTCCAGCAGCAGGCCCTGGCTGATCTGGTAGCCGTCGGTTTTCTGCGCGCCGGGTTTGACCAGGATCTTGCCCTGGAAAATGCCGTGGGCGCCGTTCTTCAGCACCTTCTTGTAAACCTGACGGCTTTCGCAGCGTTCGGCCCCATGGGTGATAAAGACCGTGTCGTCGTGATGGAACGCGCCTTCGTCCCCGTCGCCCAGGACGGCGGCGGCGATATGGGCGGTCGCGTCATCGCCCCGAATGTCGATGACGCCTTCGTTGCGCATGACGCGACCGTTCACCGCCAGCGCAAAGGACTTGAACAGCCCCCCGGCGCCCACACGGGCGAACAGATGGCCGATGCCCACGCGATCGTCGTCCGCACGCTTGCTGGCGACATGGTGGAACCGCGCCCCCTCGGCCACGTCGACCTCGATGACGGTGTTCGACCGCGCGCCCAGCCCGCCGGTTTCCAGGAGCGTCAGCTCGGCCCCCGGCTCAAGCTTGACGACATGGTGCAGCATGACATCCGCCGCGTCCGAGGACCGGCGATAGAACAGGTGAACAGGGCGCGAGACCTTGCCCGTCACCCGGATCAGCGCGCCGTCGCGCGCGGCCAGGGTGTTCAGGATCGCGAAGGGCCGCTTGACCGGGTGCTGCCCCGCCTGCTCCAGCGCGCCGTAAAGCCCTTCGGCCCAATGCGGGCCGGCAGCATCGGCGGCGGCCAGCGTCGCAATCTCCAGCCCCTCGCCCGTCAGCGGGTCCGAGGCAGAGGCGTCGAATTCCCCGTCGACAAAGACCAGCCGCAGCCGGTCGATGTCGTCGAACAGCGTCGCTTCGCGAGCCGGCACCGGCAGGGCCGCGGGCGCCACCGCATTGAACGGCGCGGGGTCGGTATAACGCCAGTATTCATCGCGCGCGCCGGGCAGGCCCGTGGCCTGCAGACGGGCGGCCGCATCCGCGCGGGCGGCGGCGGTAAAGCCGCCCTGCGGCAGGTCCAGCGCATCCAGACGCGCGGCCAGGGCCGCGTCGCCCGGACGCGCCCTGCCCTCGACCGTCGGGGTCTGGGCATCAAGCACAGCCGTGTCCGCCATCAGCCGACCTCCGCCAGCAGGTCGCCATAACCGTTCCGCTCGACCTCCAGCGCCAGTTCGGGACCGCCGGACTTCACGATCCGGCCGTTCGACATGATGTGCACCACGTCGGGTTTGATGTGGTCCAGCAGGCGCTGGTAATGGGTGATGACCAGGAAGCTGCGGTCGGGCGCGCGCAGCGCGTTCACGCCCTCGGCCACCAGTCGCATCGCATCCACGTCCAGGCCCGAGTCGGTTTCGTCCAGGATGCACATGCTGGGTTCCAGCATGGCCATCTGCAGGATCTCGTTGCGCTTCTTCTCGCCACCCGAAAAGCCGACGTTGACCGGACGCTTCAGCATCTCGCTGTCGATCTGCAGCGTCTTGGCCTTTTCGCGCACGACTTTCAGGAAGTCGGCCGCGCTCAACTCCTCTTCGCCACGCGCCTTGCGCTGCGCGTTCACGGCGGTGCGCAGGAAGGTCAGGTTGCCGACGCCCGGAATTTCGACCGGGTACTGGAAGGCCAGGAACAGGCCGGCGGCGGCACGCTCCTCGGGTTCCATGTCCAGCAGGCTTTCGCCGTCCAGCGTTGCCTGCCCCTCGGTGACCTCATAGCCATCGCGGCCCGAAAGGACATAGGAGAGGGTGGATTTTCCCGAACCGTTCGGGCCCATGATCGCATGGACCTCGCCAGCCGGGACGGTCAGATCGACGCCTTTGAGGATCTGTTTGCCCCCATCCTCAAGCTCGACGTGCAGATTCTTGATTTCCAGCATGTTTTCGGTTCCTATTCGACGGTCACGGCGGTGCCCGAGGCAGACACCATCAGCATGTTGTTGATGACTTCATAGTCCAGATCGACACCGACCACGGCATTGCCGCCCAAGGCGGTGGCGCGGTCCTGCATCTCGGACAAGGCGGTTTCGCGGGCCGAGGCCAGCGCGGATTCGTAGGCACCCGAACGGCCGCCCACGATGTCGCGGATCCCTGCGAAAAGGTCGCGAAAGATGTTGGCGCCGATGATCGTCTCGCCCGTCACCACGCCATGATAGGCGCTGATGCGACGGCCATCGATGCCGGGAGTGGTCGTGACGATCATCCGACTGACCCTTCCAGGCTGATGGCGACCAGCGACTGCGCCTCCATCGCGAATTCCATCGGCAGGGCTTGCAGCACTTCGCGGCAGAAGCCGTTCACGACCAGCGCGACCGCTTCTTCCTCGTCCATGCCGCGGGCGCGGCAATAGAACAGCTGGTCGTCGTCAACCTTGCTGGTCGTCGCCTCGTGCTCGACCCGGGACGAGGTGTTCTTGACCTCGATATAGGGCACGGTATGGGCGCCGCATTCGCTGCCGATCAGCAGGCTGTCGCACTGGGTATAGTTGCGGCTGTTCGTCGCGCGCGGGTGCATCGTCACCAACCCGCGATAGGTGTTCTGCGCCTTGCCCGCCGAAATCCCTTTGGAAACAATGCGCGAGCGCGTGTTCTTGCCAAGATGGATCATCTTGGTGCCGGTGTCAGCCTGCTGCATGTTGTTGGCGATGGCGATGGAATAGAACTCGCCCTGGCTTTCCTCGCCCCGCAGGATGCAGGACGGGTATTTCCAGGTGATCGCGCTGCCGGTTTCAACCTGCGTCCACATCACCTTGGCGCGCGCCTCGCGGCAATCGGCGCGCTTGGTCACGAAGTTGTAGATGCCGCCCTTGCCTTCCTCGTCGCCGGGGAACCAGTTCTGGACGGTCGAGTATTTCACCTCGGCATCTTCCAGAATGACGATTTCCACCACGGCCGCGTGCAGCTGCGCGGTATCGCGCTTGGGCGCGGTGCAGCCCTCGAGGTAGCTGACGTAGCTGCCCTTGTCGGCGATGATCAGCGTGCGTTCGAACTGGCCGGTGTTTTCGGCGTTGATGCGGAAATAGGTCGAAAGCTCCATCGGGCAGCGGGTGCCCGGCGGGATATAGACGAAGCTGCCGTCCGAAAAGACCGCCGAGTTCAGCGTGGCAAAGAAGTTGTCCGACTGCGGCACGACGCTGCCCAGGTATTTCCTGACCAGTTCGGGATGTTCGCGGATCGCCTCGCTGATCGAGCAGAAGATCACGCCGGCCTTGGCAAGCTCGTCCTTGAAGGTCGTGCCGACGGACACGCTGTCGAACACCGCATCGACCGCCACCCGGCGCGCCTCGGCCGGAGCGTTTTCGGCGCCCTCGACCCCGGCCAGGATCATCTGCTCCTTCAGCGGGATGCCCAGTTTTTCATAGGTGGCCAGCAGCTTGGGGTCGACCTCGTCCAGCGACTTCGGCTTGACCTCCATGCTTTTCGGGCGGGCATAGTAATACTGGTCCTGATAGTCGATATCGGGATAGTTCAGCATCGCCCAGCGGGGTTCCGTCATGGTGACCCAGCGGCGATAGGCCTGCAGCCGCCATTCGGTCATCCATTCGGGTTCTTCGTTCTTTTGCGAGATGAGGCGGACGATATCCTCGCTCAGCCCCTTCGGCGCATAGTCCATCTCGATCTCGGTGTCCCAGCCGTATTTGTAGGACCCCATGTTCTGGACGGTTTCGACGGTCTCGCGGTCTACGCCCTCGCGGACTTCGATTGCCTCGCCGATCTCTACAGCCATCTCACATCCTTCCCGCGGTCGCCCGCTGATCATTCCTCTGCCGCCAGCGGGCATGGGCCGCCAACCAGGCATCTGCAAAACGCATGACGTCCCGATGGTCCGTCGTCGGCCCGATCGAGACGCGGATCGCATCGCCCGCACAATCCGGCGCATACCCCATGGCCGTCAGCACCGAACTGGGCCGGACCTTGCCCGAGGAGCAGGCCGAGCCCGCCGAAACGGCAAAACCGGCCAGATCCATCTGCATCACCTGCGTCTCTCCGCGCCAGCCTGGCGTCAGGATCGACAATGTGTTCGGCAAGCGTCGGGATTCGCGCCCCGGGAATGTAATCAATTCCGCCCCGGATTCCAGACGTGCTGCAAGGGAATCGCGGATCTCGGCCATTTTTTCGCCGCTTCCTTGATCCAGATCATTTTGTGCCGCCGCCGCCGCCGCCGCAAAGCCCATGATGCCGATCAGGTTCTCGGTTCCGGCGCGGCGGCCCTGCTCCTGTCCGCCGCCCTTCAGCCGGGCCTCGATCTCGGTCCCGCGCCTGACGACCAGCGCGCCCACCCCGCGCGGGCCGCCCAGCTTGTGGGCGCTGACGAAGCCGGCCTCGATCCCCAGCCAGTTGAAGGCGAAAGGGATCTTGCCGAAGGCCTGGGTCAGGTCGCTGGCCGCCAGCCCCTGCGGCAGGTCCTGGACCACGCCGGTTTCCGGGTTCGCCAGTTGCAGGGTCGAGGCGCCGGGCGCAGCGACCGCGACGCGCCCCGACGGGTCCGTCTGCAGCGAGGCGCGGCACCAGCCCAGCACGGCGGCATGTTCGACGCCCGCACAGGCCAGGTCGCGCCCCGCCAGGATCAAAGCCGCCGATTCCGTGGCGCCCGAGGTGAAGATGACATCCGCCCCCTCGGCCCCCAGGGCCGCGGCCACCTGTTCGCGGGCGCGTTCCAGCGCGGACTTGGCGGCCCGCCCTTCGGCATGGACCGAGGACGGGTTACCCACGATCTCGGTCGCGGCCAGCATCGCCTCGCGCGCCTCGGGGCGCAGGGGGGCGGTGGCGTTCCAGTCCAGATAGGTGCGGTTCATGGCACATCCCCCGCCAGGGTATCGGCGATGCGTTCGGCCAGGCGGCGCGCGACCTCGGGCTTGGTCATGCGCGGCCAGGGCTCGGCCCCGGTCTCGGTAATCAGGGTCACGGCGTTCTCTGGCCCGCCCATGATGCCGGTTTCGGGCGAGACGTCGTTCGCCACGATCCAGTCCGCGCCCTTGCGCAGCCGCTTGGCCTTGGCATTGGCCAGCACATCGTCGGTCTCGGCCGCAAAGCCCACCACGAGGTCGGGGCGCCCGTTCGTCAGCCGGCCCAGCCAGGCCAGGATATCGGGGTTCTCCGCGAACTCCAGCATGGGCGCCACGCCCTGGGCGTCCTTCTTGATCTTGCTGTCGCGGGCGTTCAGCACCTGCCAGTCGGCCACCGCCGCCGCCATCACGGCGGCATCGGCGGGCAAGGCGCGCTCGACCGCATCGCGCATCTGCCGGGCGGTTTCGACCCGGATCACCTCGACGCCCTCGGGGGGCGGCACCTCGGCCGGGCCGGTCACGAAGCTGACCCGCGCGCCCAGGTCGCGCAGCGCGGCCGCGATGGCCGTGCCCTGCGCCCCGCTGGAGCGGTTGGCGATATAGCGCACCGGGTCGATGGGTTCATGCGTCGGCCCCGAGGTCACGATGACATGATGCCCCGACAGCCGCCCCTGCGCGGGGGGCAGCGACACCACCGCCTCGGGCGGCAGGCGCAGCGGGCGGTCGCGGCCCAGCGCGGCAAGGATCGCGTCGCGGATCGCCTCGGGCTCGGCCATGCGGCCGGGGCCGTATTCGCCGCAGGCCATGTCGCCCTCGTCGGGGCCCACGAAGCGGATGCCGTCCTCTTCCAGCAGGTCGCGGTTGCGGCGGGTCGCGGGATGGTTCCACATGCGGACGTTCATGGCCGGCGCGGCCAGCACCGGCTTGTCGGTCGCAAGCAGCAGCGTGGTGGCCAGATCGTCGGCCATGCCCGCCGCCATCCGCGCCATCAGGTCGGCGGTCGCGGGCGCCACCACCACCAGGTCGGCGTTCCGCGACAGCTGGATATGGCCCATCTCGGATTCGCGGGTCAGGTCGAACAGCGCGGTGTGGCAGGGCGCCTCGGCCAGGGCGGACAGGGTCAGGGGCGTGACGAACTCGGCGCCGCCCGAAGTCAGCACGGGTGTGACGGACAGACCCTCGCGCCGCAGCATCCGGATCAGTTCGGGGATCTTGAAGGCGGCGATGCCCCCTCCGACGATCAGCAATATGCGGCTTCCCGGCATGGTCGCTCCTTCAGACTGGTCGCCCTGCACATAGGCCGAACCGAGGCACCGGGCAAGGAAGCCCGGCCGTTAACCTTTCCTTAAGAACGCGCCGTTAACCAAAGGTTCGATTGCGGGTCCCGGGAGAGATGCATGGCCGCCACCGCCTACACCGTCGCTTTCGAGGGGGTCGAGGCCCGCCTGGTCGAGGTGCAATGCTCGATCACGGCGGGTTTGCCGGGCTTTGCCATCGTGGGCCTGCCCGACAAGTCGGTCAGCGAGGCGCGCGAACGGGTGCGCGCGGCCTTTGGCGCCATGGCGATCGCGATGCCATCGCGGCGCGTGACGGTGAACATGTCGCCCGCCGACCTGCCGAAAGAGGGGTCGCATTTCGACCTGCCCATCGCGCTGGCCGTGCTGGGCGCGCTGGAGGTGCTGCCGCCCGACGCCCTGGGTCACGTTGTCGCATTGGGGGAACTGGCGCTGGATGGGCGGCTCGCACCCGTGGCGGGCGCCCTGCCCGCCGCCCTGGCCGCGTCCGAGGAGGATCGGGCTCTGATGGTGCCCCGGCCCTGCGGTCCCGAGGCGGCCTGGGTCGGCTCGGTCCCCGTCTTTGCGCCGCGCAGCCTGCGCGAGGCGGTCGACCACCTGACCGACCGCGCGCCCCTGGCCCGGGCCGAGCCGGGCGAGGCCGAGGATCGCGACATCTTCGACGACCTCGCGGACGTCAAGGGCCAGGAACGCGCCCGCCGCGCCATCGAGATCGCGGCGGCCGGGCGCCACCACCTGCTGATGGTGGGTCCCCCGGGCGCCACCAAGACCATGTTGGCGAGGCGCCTTCCGGGGCTGCTGCCGCCCCTGTCCCCGCAGGAGGCGCTGGAAACCTCGGTTATCCGCTCGGTCGCGGGGCAGTTGCGCGACGGCGGCATTTCGCGGACCGCGCCGTTCTGCCAGCCGCACCACACCGCCTCGCAGGCCGCGATGATCGGCGGCGGGCGCCATGCCGGGCCGGGGCAGGTCAGCCTGGCGCATAACGGCGTGCTGTTCCTGGACGAGTTGCCCGAGTTCGAGCGCCGGGTGATCGACGCCCTGCGCGAGCCCATCGAGACGGGCGAGGTGCATGTTTCGCGCGCCAATGCCCATATCCGCTATCCCGCCCGGTTCCTGCTGGTCGCCGCAGCCAACCCCTGCCGCTGCGGCAATCTGGCCGATCCGGCGCAGTCCTGCGCCAAGGTGCCGCTCTGCGGGGCGGATTACATGGCGCGGATTTCCGGGCCGATGATGGACCGTTTCGACATGCGCATGGAGGTGCCGCAGATCACGCTGGAGGAGATGCAGCTGCCCGGCCAGGGCGAGACCTCGGCCAGCGTCGCGGCCCGGGTGGCGGCGGCGCGCGCAATCCAGCGCGAACGCTTTGCCGGCCACCCCAAGGTGCGGGTCAATTCCGACGCGACCGGCCGCCTGGTCGAGGAGATCGCCCCCCTCGACGCCGAATGCAGCGCCCTGCTGGCGCGCGCGGCAGAGCGCTTTGGCATGACGCCGCGCGGCTATCACCGCATCCTGCGCTCGGCCCGGACCATCGCCGACCTTGACGGCGCGGCGGCGATCCGCCCGCCGCACCTGGCCGAGGCCCTGTCGTTCCGCATCACCTTCGGCAAGCAGGACTAGCCTGGCTGCGGGTCACAGCAGGAAATCGCTGGCCAGCAGCGCCTGGTTTCCCGCGACCAGGAAGGCCATGTCGGCCACGCGGTCGCCGTTGGTGTCGGCCTGAACGATCACCCCGCCGGCCACCCGGCCATAGCGCAATTCGCCCGCCGCGCCGCTGAAGGCGTCGGTCCCGACATAGCGGAAGGCATCGTTGTCGTAGCCGTCGCGACGGTCCGCGTCGATGGCCGACAGGTCGATCCGGTCGCCCTGCGCGCGCGAGAAGTCCCGGATCTGGTCGCGCATCTGCGGCGCGCTGTCCGAGGCCGCCAGGAAGACGAAGCGGTCGGCGCCCAGGCCGCCCCAAAGCTGGTCCGCACCCTGCCCGCCGGTCAGGATGTCGTTGCCCGCCTCGCCCAGCAGCCGGTCGGCGCCGGCACCGCCCAGAAGGCGGTCGTTGCCCACCCCCGCCGCCAGCAGGTCGTTCTGCGCGCCGCCCTCGAGCGTGTCATAGCCCGCGCCGCCCCACAGCGTATCCGCACCCGCGTCGCCCTTCATCCGGTCGTTGCCGGCCTCGCCGAACAGTCGGTCGTTTTCGGTGCCGCCCGACAGATCGTCGTTGCCGAAGCCGCCGGACAGGGTGTCAAAGCCGGCCCCGCCCAGGATTTCGTCATTGCCGGCCTCGCCCTTGAGCAGGTCGGCGCGATTGAAGCCCTCGATGGTGTCGTTGCCCAGCCCGCCAAAGATCTGGTCGCGGTCGATCCCGCCCCACAGCATGTCGTTGCCGCCCTGGCCATGGATCGTATCGTTGCCAGCGAAACCAACCAGGAAATCGGCGAGGTTCCCGCCCGTCATCCGGTCGCTGCCCGAAAGCGCGCGGGCCATCAGGTCGATGTCGTCCTCGGACGTATAGGTCCAGGCCACGGCGGTAAGCGCGGCGGCCGAGATGGCAATGTTGTCGATGGAAAAGACCGTCGTTGCGCCAAGCTCGCCGCGGGCCCCGGTGATCGTGCCGGCTATCGGCATGCCATAGGCGTCGTAGCGCAGGCCGCTGCCGGTCAGGACATCGCGATACCCCGTGCCGTAATCGACCACCAGCCGGCTGGAACTGCGCGAATAGCTGTCGCCATACAGCAGTTCGCTGAAATCCAGCGCCGAGATATCCAAGCCGTAATTCGGATTTACCATAATCGTTGCCATGTTTCACCATAAAATCTTGAACCGGCTTGACTAAGCCCAAGGGCCGGTATTCATGCAATCTGTCCTTTTCGGCGAGTCGGGCCCTGTTCCTTGCCGCTGGCGGCCGGCCCGCGGGACGCAAGCGCGAAAGGTCCCCCGTCATGAAGTTTCTCAAGCGCATCGGTGTCGACGGCTACATGCTGCTTCTGGTCCTGACGGCCGTGGCGGGAGTGGTGCTGCCGGCGCGGGGTCTGGCGGCCGGCGTGCTGGGCCATGCGACCTTCTGGGCGGTGACGCTGCTGTTCTTTCTTTACGGCGCCAAGCTTGACCCGGCGGCGGTGCGGGCGGGGCTTTTGAACCTGCGCCTGCAGACGCTGACCTTTCTGGCGACCTATCTGCTGTTTCCGGTGCTGGGCCTGGGCCTTGCCGCCGCGTTCGGCGGCGTCCTGGGGCCGGCGATGACGATGGGGCTGCTGTTCCTGTCGGTCCTGCCCTCGACGGTGCAAAGCTCGATCGCCTTCACCTCGATGGCGGGGGGCAACGTGCCGGCGGCGATCTGCGCGGCATCGCTTTCCAACATCGTGGGCGTGGTGCTGACGCCCCTGCTGGTCGCGCGGCTTCTGCATGTCGATGGCGGCGGCGTCAGCCTGGACGCGATCGAGAAGATCGGCGTCCAGATCCTGCTGCCTTTCGTCGCGGGCCAGCTGCTGCGGCCGCTGATCGGCGGGTTCGTGCGGCGCCACCGGCTGCTGACCATGGTGGTGGACCGCGGCTCGATCCTGCTGATCGTCTATTCGGCGTTCAGCGGCAGCACGAACTCGGGCCTGTGGTCGCAGATCCCGGTCCCGGCCATGGTGCTGAGCCTGCTTGCGGTGTCGGTGTTTCTGGCGCTGGCCATGGCGATCATGGCCGGGACGGGCCGGCTGATGCGGATGCCCCAGGCCGACCAGGCGGTGCTGTTCTTTTGCGGATCGACGAAAAGCCTGGCCAGCGGCCTGCCCATCGCCAGCGCGATCTTTCCCGCGGCGACGGTGGGCGCGACCGTCCTGCCGGTGATGATGTATCACATGCTGCAGCTTCTGGTCTGTTCGGTGATTGCCCAGCGCATGGCGCGGCGCGCGGTGCCGGGCGGCTGAAGGAGCGTTGCTTGGGCCGCATCGGCAACGCGGGCAAACAGCCCCGATAATGGCCGCGACCGATGCATGTAAGCCCAGGAGCTGCGAATGCCGAACAAAGCCATTGTCACCGGCGTCCTTGTCGACGCCACGCTTGCCCCGATTTCCCAGGGAAAGATCGTCGCGACGCTGAACGGATCGGACATCTTCGACGGCGGCGTGCGCATCGTGACCCAGAAGGTCGAGGCCACGACCGACACCGAGGGGCGCTGGCAGATGCCGCTGATCGTCAATGCCGAGGGCGACACAGCCGCCACCACCTGGTCGATCGAGGGCTACAACCAGTATGTCACCAAGGTCTTCGAGGTGAAGTCCCTGTTCATCGCCAGCAGCCTGTCCGTCTCGCTGGGCGATCTGGAAAAGACCAGCGCGCAGAACCTGAAGGCGGCCAAGGACGCCACCATCTCGCGCCTTCTGGTGGTGACGGACTATACCGATTACTCCGCCCTGCCCGACACGCAGAAGCGGCCGACCGACATCGTCCTGGTCCGGGGAGCCTGAGATGGCGGTCATCATCCATTCCGACATCGGACGCGCCGTCTTTTCGGGCCTGCGCGCCGCCTATTTCGGCGATCAGCCGGTGTCCCTGCGCAACAGCACCGGCATCCTGCTGGTGGGCACCGACCAGCCGGTCGCGCCGACCATCACCCGCCAGCCCAGCATCCTGCCGCAGGAGGCCGGCATCGGCGACAGCATCACCCTGGACATCGGCGAGGCCGCGGGCCTGCCCGCGCCGGTGGCAAGCTGGGACTTCACCCTGAACGGCGTCTCGATCAAGGGGCGGCTGGACCGCGGCGCCACGACCATCGAACTGGCGGAAACGGGCATCTACGAACTGACCGTCGCCTGGACGAACAGCGCCGATTCCGTGATGGCGAATACCGTCGCGCTGACTGTCGCGCCCCCCCTGGTGCCGGCCATCGACTATGCCCGGGTCGCGCTGGCCTATATCGACGTCTCGGCCACCATCACGGGAAGCGACGCCGACGTCGGCGCGATCACCGCCCGGGGAACGGGGGCCTATGTCTTTACCAAGGCGGGCAGCGGCACGGCGATCCGCCGCACCAGCGACGGCTTTGCCTTTGCCGACGGCGCCTATGTCCAGACGCAGGTCCTGAGCGCCCAGCCGACCACGGACGGGCTGTTCGCCGTGGCCGACCTGACGTTGACCAGCTACGGTTCGAACGTGGGCCAGATCATCGACGGCACGGGGGTCAACCTCAAGCTGCGCAACAGCGCCGGGGCGATCCAGGTACTGGGGCCCGTCTCGGGCCAGGGGGCGCTGTCGCTTGGCACGGTCGCGTATGGCACCCGCGTGATCGTGGCAGGCCAACTCGACGATGTGGCGGACCTGCTGTCGGGGATCAGCATCGCGGGTACTGCCGTGTCGGCCCCGCATACCGGCCTGGTCGACCCGCTGCCCACGCGCTTTACCATGGGGCGCTATCTGAACGGCACGCTGCACCGCCTGGCCATCGTCGGCCGCCCCGAAGGCGGCGCCTGGCCCGTCACCATGGCCGAGGTCGTCGCGGATTTTCGGCGGGGGGCGTGACGGCCCCCAGACCCTCCGTCACCTCTCTGGAAATCCTGCCGGTCTATGGCCAGTCGGAAAACCGCTCGTCGCCCGATCCGCTGGCGGCAACGCTGGACGCGGCGACGCCCGAGCAGGTCTATTACACCCTTGGCATGGTCACCACGGCGGGCCGGGCGGTCGACACGTCCGGGGCGGGCTGGGACGCCGCGGCCAACGCCATGGCGCAGATCGACCAGACCCGCCCGGCCAGCGGCCTTGCGTCGGCTGCGAACCTGGGGCGCGTCTCGCCCGCGTTCACGCTGCAATATTGCCGGGCGGCGTCCTGGCGCGACAAGGGAGAGAGCGGCCGCGGCGTCGTCATCGGCGATCACGGCTATGGCGGGCGCTATATCAACGAATGGCGGCTGGAGGACGCCTCGCCCATCGGGCGCAACCAGGCGTTCTGGCTGGCCGAAAGCAAGCGGCTGGCGGACAGCTTCGGCATCGCGATGACCTGCCCCTATGTTTATCTGTTCCAAGGCTCGTCGGCCAAGGACCAGCCGGGCACGGTCTATCGCGCCGATTTCGACGTCGCCCATGCCGAGACCGTCGCGCAATGCACCGCCCTGTTCGGCGCAGCGCCCCGGTTGGTGGTGGTGGTGAACGGCGGCGACGTGAACACGGTGGGCGACCTTTATGCGACGCCGGGTGTGCAATACCGTCTCGCGCTGGATTATGGCGCGATCATCGCCACCTGGCAGCGGGCCTATCCGATCAACGACCGCAACGCCCATGTGGACGGCGAGACGAAGGTCCTGATCGGAGAGACCACCGACTGGGCGATCAGCGAGGTCGAGGCTGGCCGCCCCTGGACCATCACCTATGACGTCCAGAAAGCGGGCGCGGTGGTCACGGTCAGCTTCGCCTTGCGGCCAGGCGAGACCTTGATGCAGCGCACGACGCTTTACGACACCTTCGGCGGGGCGGCGACCTGCGCCGATTTCGGCTTCGAGGCGGATGGCGGCATCGTCAGCGCGGTGCCCGATTTCGGGGGCAATACGGTCACGATCACGCTGGCTTCGGCCGATGCGACCTGGCTGCGCTTTGCCCACCAGGTGCAGGATTGCTACGACATGGCCGATGCGGCGGGCTATACCATGTCGGCCCATCGCACGACGCTGTTCGGCAGCCACACCCGGGCCAGCCGCTTCGTGCCGGGCCAGACGCTGTGGCGGCCCCTGCCCGGGTTCCGGGGCACGTTCCGCGACGGCGTGTTCGTGGACGACGCGGGCTGAAGCGCATCTCAATGGACCAAAGCATGGCGCGTCGGGTTCGTCCCGGCGCGCGTTTCTTCATGGCCGCTGCCGATCGAACGGGGCTGCACGGGGCATGAAAAAACGCGGCCCAAAGGCCGCGTTTCGTGTTGGTCGGCACGTTGCCCTATTTCTGCTGGATCCAGCCGGCGGGGCCGCGCACCATCAGCCGGCCGTCGTTGCGATAGGCGCGGCTTGGGCCATAGACCGGGTCGTTGACACCGTGGCTGGCGGTGTTCAGCTCTTTCGCGGTGACCTGGCCGTGCAGCAGCCGGTCCTCGAACCAGATCTCGTTGTAACGGCCGGCGTTCACATGCCCGGTCGAGACGCGCACCGGCGGCGTCGCCACATGGTCGAGCGAGCCGCCCAGCCGGAACACGCAACCGCCCACGCCCGAGCCGGACAGATCGACCAGCGCGGGACGCGCGGCCTCGCCCAGGCGGCTGCCGCCCTTGATCTGGGCGGTGATGCGCGCCCGGCGCAGGGTACCGGGCGCCCGGATGAAGGCGCGGGGCAGGCTGCGCGTACCCCGCCAGCCAAAGCCCTGCTGTTCCAGGCGGCCGCCCCCGGCCTCGTCAATGTCGCCCGAGAACACGATGCCGACGTTTCCGTTCAGTTGCAGGCCGGGACCCCAGCTGTCCTGGGTCGAGATGTTGTTCATCATGATCGTCTCGGTCCCCGGGTCGGGCAGATGGATGGCCGCGCCGATACCCTGGACCGCGCGCTGCATGCCGCAGAACCACACCTTCGAGTTCGTCCAGCGCAGGTTGCCCGCGCCGGCGCGGATCTCCACCCCGCTGTCGCCGGACAGATAGCAGGTCAGGTCGCTGAGGAAGCAGTCCGGGCTTTGGATCAGGAAGGCCGACTTGCCAGTCTTGCGGATTTCGACCCCGCGCGCGAAGTTCTCGCCCCGGCCCGACATCTGGAAGCCATAGCCGGCGATGTTGGTGAAGCAGACGTTCTCGATCCGGCCATGCGCGTCCGATCCCGCGTCGCGCACGGCGGCGTCCAGAGGACCGCCCGCGGGGGTCGCAAACACCAGGCCGCGCTGGGTCATGCGGGCCGGGTCATAGTGCCAGTTGCCGTTGCCGTCGCGGCTGTGGTTGCGCAGGTTCCAGCCGCCGTCGATGGTCAGGTCGGCCACGATGTTGTAGCCGTTGCCGCCGATGCCGCCGCTTACCGCCGGGGCCGCAAGGACGTCCACGAAGGGCTCGGCGTCGCTGGCGGGCTGGCAGAGCTGCCGGATGCGCGAGGAAAACTTGCCCGCCCCCCGGATCGAAGCGCCGCGCGGCAATTCCACGACGCCCCAGAGATCCAGCGAACCGCTGGGCAGGTGGACCGCGCCGCCCGTCCGCGCCGACCATTCCAGCGCGCTGCCCAGCGCTTCGGTGTTGGCCCGCGCCACGGCCTCGGGCGCGCGCTGGTCAAGCGCGGTCAGCGTGACGCCGAAATGGCGCACATCAACCGCCGGGACGAACTGCTGACGCACGGCTGCGACGATGCCGTCCGACGCCGGAGTCAGATAGGGCGCGGCCAGCGCCGGCGTCTGCAGGGTGCCGGACCCCAGCGTGCGTTCGATGGCGTCAAGGCGCGCCAGGATTGCGGTGGTATCGTAAGCTTCGGGCATGAAAACCTCGGTCCGTTGTTATGCCGGACCCGCCTTGTGACGGGGCCCCGTGCGCCGGATCGGGAAGGGCCGGCGGATCGGGGAACCGCCCTGTCATGCCGACCCGCCGCCCGAAACGCACGGACCGGATTAAGGCGAAACGCGCCTAACCGACTGTTAACCCTGCGCCCGCTGCAACAGGCTGGGGCGCAACGCCTCAGGACATCCGAGCCAGGTAATGGCGCACCGCGTCGATCACATGGCGAAAGCGGTCGCCGCCCAGATGCTTGCCGCCATACCAGCGGGTGACGACGATCATGTGGTCCTGAAGCCCCGCGCGTTCCAGCATTTGCAGGATGATCTGGCCCGCGCCGCTTTCGCCGTCATCGTCGCGGACCCCTTCGCCCGACAGGATCGCGGCCCAGCTGTTGTGGGTGGCCCGGGCGAAGCGCTTGTTGCGTTTCAGCTCTGCCAGCAGGGCCTGCGCCTCGGCCCGGTCGCGCGCCGGCCCGCCCGAGACGGCATAGCGCGAGCCCCGGTCGGAAATGATCTTGTCATGCACCGTCAGCGTCATCGTTTGCGCCGGACGTAAAGCTCCAGCCGGTGGCGGACGATCTCATAGCCCAGTTCGTCGGCAATCTCGGCCTGAAGCCGTTCGATCCGGTCGTTGACGAACTCGGTCACCTCTCCGGTGTCGAGGTCGATCATGTGGTCGTGATGGGTGCCGTCGGCAGGCTCGAACCGAGCTGGCTCTCCCTCGAACTCGAGCTTCAGGATCACGCCCTGCGCCTCGAGCGCGGAAAGCGTGCGATAGACCGTCGCAAGCGACACCCCCGCCCCGGCATCGGTCGCGCGCTGGAACAGCTGGGTCGCGTCGGGGTGGTCCTCGGCCGCGGCCAGCACGCGCAACAGGGCGGCCCGCTGGCGGGTGATGCGCACGCCCGCGCGGCGCAACGCGTCTTCGAATGATCGGGCCCGGGCTTCGTGATCCATGCCTCTGTTTCGCCCAGATGCGAATGAATTGCAACGCGCTTGACAGTTGAGAACGATTCGCAGATGTTGGCGGCAACGAAAGGACGACCATGCAACGCAGGACCTTCATCGCCACGAGCCTCGCCTCGACCTTCGCCCTTGCCGCCCCGGCCCTTGCCCAGCGCCGGTTCAAGGTGGCGACCACCTTCACCATCATCGCCGACATGGCCCGCAACGTCGCGGGCGAGCGGGCCGAGGTGGTGTCGATCACCCGCCCCGGGGCCGAGATCCACAATTACGAACCCACCCCCAGCGACCTGATCGGCGCGCGCGGCGCGGATCTGGTGCTGCGCAACGGGATGAACCTGGAACTGTGGTTCGAACAGTTCCTGCGCAACCTGGGCGACGTCCCCTCGGCCACGGTCAGCGAAGGGATCGTGCCGATGCCGATTTCGGGCGGCAGCTATCAGGGCAAGCCCAACCCCCACGCCTGGATGGGGCTGGATACGGCGATGACCTATGTCGACAACATCGCCGCCGCCCTGTCGCAGATGGACCCGGACGGGGTCGGCGACTATGCCCGCAACGCCGGCACCTACAAGGGCAGCATCGCCCGCACCATCGGCCCGATCCGCGACCGCGCCCGCGCCCTGCCGGACGAGCGGCGCTGGCTGGTCACGTCCGAGGGCGCCTTTTCCTATCTGGCGCGCGACTTCAACCTGAACGAGCTTTACCTGTGGCCGATCAATGCCGAGGCGCAGGGTACGCCCCAGCAGGTGCGCCGCGTGGTCGATGCGATCCGCCAGCACCGGATCCCGGTCATCTTTTCGGAAAGCACGGTCTCGGACCGTCCCGCCCGCCAGATCGCCTCGGAGACCGGGGCGCGCTATGGGGGCGTGCTGTATGTGGATAGCCTGTCCGAACCGGGCGGGCCGGTCCCGACCTATCTGGACCTGCTGCGGGTCACGTCGGAAACCATCGTCTCGGGCCTGACCGATGGCTGATGAAGGGATCGCGGCGCAAGGCCTGACTGTCACCTATCGCAACGGCTTCACGGCGCTGCGCGATGCCAGCTTCACCGTGCCCAAGGGCTCGGTCACGGCGCTGGTGGGCGTGAATGGCGCGGGCAAGTCCACGCTGTTCAAGGCGCTGATGGGCTTTGTCCCGGCCTCGCGCGGGACGGTGCAGGTCATGGGCATGGCCGTGCCCGAGGCCCTGCGCCGCAACCTGATCGCCTATGTTCCCCAGGCCGAGGAGGTCGACTGGACCTTTCCCGTGCTGGTCCAGGACGTGGTGATGATGGGCCGCTATGGCCACATGGGGTTCCTGCGCCGCGCCCGGCCGCAGGACCGCGCCGCCGTGGACCAGGCCCTGGAACGCGTCGGCATGACCGAATTCCGCCACCGCCAGATCGGAGAGCTGTCGGGCGGGCAGAAGAAGCGCGTCTTCCTGGCCCGGGCGCTGGCCCAGGGCGCCGCCGTCATCCTGCTGGACGAGCCCTTCACCGGCGTCGACGTCAAGACCGAGGAAGCGATCATCGCCCTGCTGCGCCAGATGCGGGACGAGGGCCGGGTCATGCTGGTGTCGACCCACGACCTGGGCTCGGTCCCCGAGTTCTGCGACCGGGTGGTGCTGGTCAAGGGCACGGTGCTGGCCCACGGCCCGACGGCCGAGGTCTTTACCCCCCAGAACCTGCGCCTGGCCTTTGGCGGCGTCCTGCGCCATCTGGTGCTGGGCGCGGGCCAGATCCATGACGACGACGATCCGCGCGAACTGACCATGCTGTCGGACGACGAACGCCCGCTGGTGTTCTACGACGGCAAGGCCCGCACGCCCGAGGCCGCGCCCAAATGATCGACACCCTGCTGATTCCCTTCGAATACGGCTACATGCGCGACGCGATCTGGGTCTCGGCCCTGGTCGGCGCGGTCTGCGCGTTCCTGTCGGCCTATCTGATGCTCAAGGGCTGGTCGCTGATCGGCGACGCGCTCAGCCATTCCATCGTGCCGGGTGTCGCGGGGGCCTACATGCTGGGCCTGCCCTTTGCGCTTGGCGCCTTCCTGTCGGGCGGGCTTGCGGCGCTGACCATGCTGTTCCTGAACCAGCGCACCGGCCTCAAGGAGGACGCGATCATCGGCCTGATCTTCACCGGCTTCTTCGGCCTCGGGCTGTTCATGGTGTCGCTCAATCCGATGGCGGTGTCGGTCCAGACCATCACCATGGGCAACATCCTGGCCATCACCCCCGGCGACACGATCCAGCTTGCCCTGATCGGAGGCATCTCGCTGCTGGTGCTGGGGCTCAAGTGGCGCGACCTGATGGTGGTGTTCTTCGATGAAAACCATGCCCGCACCATCGGCCTGAACCCGGGGCGGCTGCGGGTGCTGTTCTTTACGCTGCTGTCGGCCTGCACGGTCGCCGCCATGCAGACGGTGGGCGCCTTCCTGGTCGTAGCGCTGGTGGTGACGCCGGGCGCGACCGCCTATCTGCTGACCGACCGCTTTCCGCGCCTGATCGCGGTGTCGGTGGCGATCGGGGCGGTGACCTCGGCGGTCGGGGCCTATGTCTCGTTCTACCTCGACGGGGCGACGGGGGGCGTCATCGTCTGCCTGCAGACGCTGCTGTTCCTGCTGGCCTTCCTGCTTGCGCCCAAGCACGGGCTGCTGGCGGCCCGCCGGCGCGCGCGGAGGGCCGTGTGATGGACTGGATCGCCATGCCCTTTTCCTTTCCCTTCATGCGCGACGCGGCACTTCTGGGGCTGATGATCGCGCTGCCGGCGGGGCTTCTCAGCTGCTTCCTGGTGCTGCGCGGCTGGTCGCTGATGGGCGACGCGGTCAGTCACGCGATCCTGCCCGGCGTGGTGCTGGCCTATGTCGCGGGCCTGCCGCTGATCGTCGGAGCCTTCGCGGCGGGCTTCGGCTCGGCCCTGGCGGCGGGCTGGCTGCAGGGCAACAGCCGGGTCAAGCGCGACACCGTGCTGGGCGTCGTCATGTCCGGCATGTTCGGCCTGGGCGTCGTGCTGTACACCGCGATCCCGTCGGACCTGCACCTGGACCACATCCTGTTCGGCAACATGCTGGGGATCGGCCCGGGCGACCTGTGGCTGGCCGGCGCGATCTCGCTGCTGGTCGGGGGCGCCCTGCTGCTGAAATGGCGCGACCTGGCACTGGTGGGCTTCGACCCGGTGCAGGCGCGCGTCTCGGGCCTGCGGGTGCGCTGGCTGGACTACGGCCTGCTGGCGATGGTCTCGGCCACGGTGGTCGCGATGCTCAGCGCGGTCGGCATCATCCTGTCGGTGGCGCTGCTGATCGCACCGGGGGCCGTGGCCTATCTGGTCACCCGCAGCCTGGGGCGGATGCTGGCCGTGGCCGTGCTGGTCGCCGCCATCAGCACACTGGCCGGCGTCTGGTCCAGCTTCTGGCTGGACAGCGCGCCCGCCCCCACGATCGTGCTGATCCTGCTTTGCCAGTTCGTCCTGGCCTTCCTGTGGCGCAGCGCCATGACCCGGCGCGCCATGCAGTGAAATCGGCGGGACGGGTTGCGAAACCCGGCCCGCTGCGCCATGTCGTGGGCAGGAGGCACCATGGAAAAACGCACCCTGCCCGAGCGCGCCGGCTGGCGCGACGAGGCCCAGAAGCTCGGCTTCACCTTTGCCGACATGGCGGGCGAGCCCTATTGGGACGAAACCAGCGCCTATCGCTTTACCCTGCGCCAGATCGAGCAGGACCTGGAAGCGCCGGCGACGGAACTGCACGCGCTTTGCCGCGAGGCGGTGGACCGCGTCGTCCGGGACGAGGCCTGGATGACCCGCCTGGCCATCCCGCCCGAGCACTGGGACCTGGTCGCCGACAGCTGGCGGCGCGCCGAGCCCGAGCTCTACGGCCGCATGGACCTGTCCTACGACGGGCGCGGCCCGGCGAAACTGCTGGAATACAACGCCGACACGCCGACCTCGCTTTACGAAAGCGCCTCGTTCCAGTGGCTCTGGCTGGAACAGCAGCAGGCGGCGGGGGTGCTGGGCCCGGACACCGACCAGTTCAACGCCATCCATGAATCCCTGGTCGCCCGCTTCGGCGATATCTGCGCCCCGGCCGAGGACGTGCATTTCGCCGCCGACCCCGAGAACCCCGAAGATTACGCCACGGTCGAGACCCTGGCCTGGGCCGCGCGCGAGGCGGGGCTTGGCGCGCATTTCACCGCGCTTTCGCAGATCGGCCTGACCCCCGAGGGACAGTTCGCGGACGACGCCTCGCGCGTGATCGGCACGCTCTTCAAGCTCTACCCGTGGGAGGACATGCTGCGCGACGACTTCGCCGCGCATCTGCAATCCTCGGGCACCCGCTTCATCGAACCGCCGTGGAAGGCGGTCCTGTCGAACAAGGGCATCCTGCCCCTGCTGTGGCAGATCGCGCCGGGCCATCCGAACCTGCTGCCGGCCTTTTTCCTGGACGACGTGCGGGACGCGCTGACAGACGGCAGCCCCGCGCCCGCCGTCGCCGAAAGCTTCGCCGCGGCCGAGGCGGGCTTGCGCGCCGGCCATGTGACCAAACCCATCTTCTCGCGCGAGGGGGCGGGCGTCACCATCACGGAAAACGGCCGCACCACCGCCGAAACCGGCGACGACAGCTATTCCCACCACCCGATGATCGTCCAGGGGCTGGCGCCGCTGCCCGAATTCGACAGCTTCCATCCCGTCGTCGGCGCCTGGATCGTGGGCGAGGCGTGCTGCGGCATCGGCCTGCGCGAGGACCGCGCCCGCATCACCCACAACCTGTCGCGCTTCAAGCCGCATTTCATCGAGGGCTGACCCATGATCCCACGCAAACGCTCGCGCCATGTGGCCCTGATCCTCGCCGGCACGGCCACACTCGCCCTTGCCGGATGCGAGGACGACCGGGTCGACGCCCAGGCCTTTCCCGACCTGGAAAGCTGCATCGCCGCCAGCAAGGAAAGCAACCTCTGGTTCACCGAGGACGACTGCCGCAAGAACTTCGAGGCCGCCAAGCAGGAATTCGTCGAAACCGCGCCGCGCTATGCCTCGAAGGAACTGTGCGAACAGGAACATGGCGCAGGAAACTGCGGCGACGACCCGGCCGCGCAGCAATCGGGCGGCGGCGGCTTTTCCTTCATGCCGCTGTTCATGGGCTACATGCTCGGCTCGATGATGTCGCGCGGCGGGATCTTTTCCCAGCCGATGGTGCGCACGGCCGACGGCCGCTATGCCACGCCCAAGGGTGACCAGAGCTTTGCCAGCAACCGCGGCGCGGGCAAGGTTTCGCCCCAGACCTTCCAGCGCGCGCCCTCGACGCTCGGCAAGCCGCCGATGACGGCCTCCCAGGTCAGCCAGCGCGGCGGCTTCGGCGCCTCGGCCACCTCGTCGGGGGCGCGGCGCAGCCTGGGGGGCTGAATTTCTTTCTTGCCCAAATATCCCGGGGGGACGCCTTGCCCGCCCCGTTCAGGGGCGGGCAAGGCGTGGGGCCAGAGCCCCCCCGCCAACCCCGCAGTTAACGCTAACGCCCGCCCTTGCGCAGCCGCTCGGAAAAGCGCACCCTGCGCGCAGCTTGCGAAAACCACGAGGCCGCCATGACCCCCGAGATCCAGTCCCAGAAAAGCCGCGCGCTTTGCGAACGCGCCCCGGTGATCCCGGTGCTGGTCGTGCCGGACGCCGCACGGGCCGAGGGGCTGGCGACGGCGCTGGTGGCGGGCGGGCTGCCCGTGCTCGAAATCACGCTGCGCACGCCCGCCGCGCTGGACGCGATCCGGCAGATGGCCCGCGTCAGCGGCGGCCATGTCGGCGCCGGGACCGTGCTGACGCCCGACGACGCCAAGCGCGCGCGCGACGCGGGCGCCAGCTTCGCCGTCTCGCCCGGCGCGACCGAACGCCTGGTCATGGCCTGTTCCGACATCGGCCTGCCCCTGCTTCCCGGGGCGGTGACCGCCTCCGAGGTCATGCGGGCGATGGAGATGGGCTATTCCATGCTCAAGTTCTTTCCGGCCGAGGCCGCGGGCGGCGCGAAGGCGCTGAAATCGCTGGCCGGCCCCCTGCCCCAGGTCAGCTTCTGCCCGACGGGCGGCGTGACCCCGGCGAACGCGCCCGATTACCTGGGCCTGCCCAATGTCGTCTGCGTGGGCGGCAGCTGGATCGCGCCGGATGCCGAGGTGGCGGCCGGCGACTGGGCCGCCATCGAGGCCCGGGCGCGCGAGGCGAGCGGGCTGCGCTGACGCCATGACCGCCGATCCCGCGATGCGCCGTGCCTGGCGCAATGTTGCCGTGCTGCTGCTTGCGCAGGCGGTCATGGGCGCGCAGATGTCGATGATCTTCATCGTGGGCGGGCTGACCGGGCAGATGCTCAGCCCCAACCCCTGCATCGCCACGCTGCCGTTGTCGATGATCGTCCTGGGCTCGGCCCTGTCGGCCCGACCGCTGGCGGGCTTCATGCGCCGGCACGGCCGCCAGCGCGGCTTTGTCCTGGCCTGCGTCATGGGCGCCCTGGGCGCGGCCGGGGCGGCGGCGGGGATCGTGCTGGGCAATTTCTGGCTGTTCATGCTGAGCGGGCTGCTGACCGGCATCTATCAGGCCGCGCAAGGCTTCTATCGCTTTGCCGCGACCGATTGCGCGCCGCCCGAGTTCCAGTCCAGGGCGATCTCCCTGGTGCTGGCGGGCGGGCTGGTCGCGGCCTTCACCGGCCCCTTCCTGGTTCGGCTGACGGCCGAGGCGACGGCGGTGCCCTTCCTTGCGACCTATGCCGCGATCATCGGGCTGAACCTGGTGGGGCCGGTGCTGTTCGCCTTTCTGGACATTCCCCGTCCCCCTGCGCCCGAGCCGGGCCACCCCCAGGGCCGGCCCCTTCGGGAACTCCTGCGGGTGCCGCAGATCACCGTCGCGATCATCTGCGGCATGGTGTCCTATGCGTTGATGAACCTGGTGATGACCTCGACCCCGCTGGCGGTGGTGGGCTGCGGGTTTCAAACCTCGGATGCGGCGAATATCGTGGCGCTGCATGTGCTGGCGATGTTCGGCCCGTCCTTTTTAACCGGCCATCTGATCGCGCGCTTTGGCGCCGCGCGGATCGTGATGCTGGGGCTGGCGATCCTGGGCGGCGCGGGGGCGGTCGCCCTGTCGGGGGTCGCCCTTGGGCATTTCTATGTCGCGCTGATCCTGCTGGGGCTGGGCTGGAACTTCGGCTTCATCGGAGCCACCGCCATGCTTACCCGCGCCTACCGCCCCGAGGAGCGCGAAAGGGTGCAGGGCCTGAACGACGCCGTGGTCTTCGGCGGGGTGTTCCTGGCCTCGCTGTCCTCGGGCGGGTTGATGAACTGCCTGGGCGGGACCCCGCAGGCGGGCTGGAACGCGGTCAACCTTGCCATGCTGCCGTTCCTGGTGCTGGCGGGTGGCGCGCTGCTGTGGCTGATGCTGCGCCCGCGCGACCTGGCGCGCTAAGGGGGCTCCGCCCCCTTTTTCGCTTTTTCCGGCCGCTCGGAAGCCCCCGGGATATTTGGGCAAGAAAGAAATCCGCTAGAACAGGCTTTGCTGACCTTTGGGGGGCTTTTGCGCACGCGCGGGCTTCGGCGGCGTGGCATCGGGGCGGGCGGCAATGCGGCCGTCGGCGAACTCGATCTGCCAGCGGGGGACGCGGGCGGCGTCCTCGGCGCTGGTGATCGGGGCATTGGGTCCGTGGACCACGGCGAAGCCGCGCTTCAGCGTTTCCTTGTAGCCGAGCGTCTGGCGCAGCCGGTCGAGACGCTCCAGCCGGTCGCGGCGGGGCGGCAGCAGCCGGGTTCCCGCCGCCGCCAGCCTGCGCGCCAGAAGACCCATGCGGTCGCGGTCGCGCCCGATCCCGCGCAGGGCATCGGCGAGCGCGCGGGCGCGGGCGCGGTCCAGGCGTTCGGAGAGGGTCTTGAGGCGCTCGGCCCGGCGACTGCGGTCGCGCGCCAGCGACAGCGGCAGGCGCCCGCCTTGTTCGGCCAGCCGCTCGCGACGGGTGCGCAGGCCGCTGCGCAGCACGGCAAGCGACAGGGGCAGCGCCGCCAGCCGGTCGCGGCGGCGGCGGACAAAGCCTTTCAGCGCCGGCTCGAGCCGTTCGGCGAACAGGTCGAACCGCTGCCGCGCCGGGTCGGTCAGCGCCTGCGGCCGGCCGAGCGCCCGGCCGAGGTCGGACAGGCGCTGGCGCTGGCGTTGGCGGTGATGTTCGCCCGCCCGCAGCATCCGCGCGCCCTGCTCGGCCAGCCGGGCCGCCAGTTCCGCCCGGACCGGCACCGCCATTTCGGCCGCCGCCGTCGGCGTCGGCGCGCGGCGGTCCGAGGCGAAGTCGATCAGCGTGGTATCGGTTTCGTGCCCCACGGCCGAGATCAGGGGAATGCCGCTGGCCGCCGCCGCCCGCACCACGGATTCCTCGTTGAAGCCCCAGAGGTCCTCGAGGCTGCCGCCGCCGCGAGCGACGATGATGAGATCGGGGCGCAGGATGGGGCCCGCGGGGTCGAGCGCGTTGAAGCCCTGGATCGCCGCCGTGACCTGGGGGGCGCAGCCCTCGCCCTGGACCGCCACGGGCCAGATCAGCACGCGCGTCGGAAAGCGGTCGCGCAGGCGGTGCAGGATGTCGCGGATCACCGCGCCCGAGGGGGATGTGACGACCCCGATCACGCGCGGCAGATAGGGCAGCGGGCGCTTGCGCGATTCGTCGAACAGCCCCTCGGCCGCCAGGGCCTTGCGGCGCTTTTCCAGCATCATCATCAGGGCGCCGGCGCCGGCGGGCTCGATCTCGTCGACGATCAGCTGGTATTTCGACTGGCCCGGGAAGGTGGTCAGGCGGCCCGTGGCAATGACCTCGATCCCCTCCTCGGGGCGGGTCGAGAGGCGGGCGGCCTGGCCCTTCCAGGTGACGGCCGCGATGCAGGCGCGGTCGTCCTTGAGATCGAAGTAGAGATGCCCCGAGGACGGGCGCGACACCCGCCCGATTTCGCCGCGTACGCGGACGCGGCCGAACTGGTCCTCGAGCGTGCGTTTGATCGCGCCCGAGATTTCCGAGACGGTGAATTCATGGGCGTTGCTGCCGGGGGCGTCGTCGTCGATCAGGTCCATGCCCCCGGTTCTGGCCCCTTGGCCCCCGGGGATCAAGGGGATTGATATGGGCCGGTCCTGTTCCTAGAAGGCGGCAGACAGCGCAAGAAGGGGCTTTGCCATGAACATCCTGATCCTTGGCGGCGGCGGACGCGAACATGCGCTGGCCTGGGCGATCCGGCAGAACCCCAAATGCGACCGGCTGTTCGTGGCTCCGGGCAATGCGGGCATGGAAAGCGTCGCGCGGCTGGTCGATCTGGACATCCTGTCCGGCCCCGATGTCATCGCCTTCTGCGAGGAGAACGCCATCGACCTGGCGGTGATCGGTCCCGAGGCGCCGCTTGCGGCGGGCGTCGCGGACGACCTGCGCGCGGCGGGCTTCCTGGTCTTTGGCCCGTCGAAGGCGGCGGCGATGCTGGAGGCGTCGAAAAGTTTCACCAAGGCGGTCTGCGACGCCTGCGGCGCGCCGACCGCCGCCTGGGCGCGCTTTGACGCGGCGGGGCCGGCGCGGGACTACATCCGCGACAAGGGCGCGCCGATCGTCGTCAAGGCCGATGGCCTGGCCGCCGGCAAGGGCGTGACCGTCGCCATGACCGAGGCCGAGGCGCTGGCCGCCGTGGACGAGGCCTTCGGCGGTGCCTTCGGCGCGGCCGGGGCCGAGGTGGTGATCGAGGAATTCATGGAGGGCGAGGAGGCGAGCTTCTTCGTGCTGTGCGACGGAACGGATTGCCTGCCCATCGGCACCGCGCAGGACCACAAGCGCGTGGGCGAGGGCGACACCGGCCCGAACACCGGCGGCATGGGCGCCTATTCCCCCGCCCCGGTGCTGACCCAGGCCATCCAGGACGACGTGATGGCGCGGATCGTGCGCCCCACCGTGGCCGAGATGGCGCGGCGCGGCACGCCGTTCCAGGGGGTGCTTTACGCCGGGCTGATGATCCGGGACGGGCAGGCGCGGCTGGTCGAATACAACGTGCGCTTCGGCGACCCGGAATGCCAGGTGCTGATGATGCGGCTGGGTGCGCAGGCGCTGGACCTGATCCTGGCCTGCGCCGAGGGGCGGCTGACCGAGACCGCCGTCACCTGGGCCGAGGATCACGCGCTGACCGTGGTCCTGGCGGCCCGCGGCTATCCCGGCCCCTATGAGAAGGGGACCGAGATCGGGGGGCTGGACGCCCTGCCCCGGGATTCCAGCCAGATGGTGTTTCACGCCGGAACCGCCCTGAAGGATGGCGCGCTGGTCGCGACGGGCGGGCGCGTGCTGGCCGCGACGGGGCGCGGCGCCACCCTGGCCGAGGCGCGTGCCCGCGCCTATGCCCTGGCCGATGCCATCGACTGGCCGGGCGGGTTCTACCGCCGCGATATCGGCTGGCGGGCGTTGTGACGGCGGCGCCGTCGGCATGGGTATTTGGAAAACGGTGAAAGCCGGGGCGCGGCTCTGGCCCGGCTGAATCGCGCGGGCGGACGATTTTCGGTCTTTTCAAACGGCTGGGGCGGCGCCTATAGTTCGCGCCATGACTCGGATGCGACTGATCATTGCCACGGCCCCCGACGCGCGGAACGGCGCGCGCCTGGCCGTGAACCTCCGCGGTCTTCTCCTTCTTACGCTGCGCTGAGCGGGTCTTCCGGGCCGCCGCTCAGTCTGGTTCGTGCCCGGTGCTGACCAGAGTGAAGAAGGATTCCCCAAGATGACCGACAAGAACCGCGTCCTGATTTTCGACACCACCCTGCGCGACGGCGAACAGTCCCCCGGCGCCACCATGACCCATGAGGAAAAGCTGGAAATCGCCCAGATGCTGGACGAGATGGGCGTGGATGTGATCGAGGCGGGCTTTCCCATCGCCTCGGAGGGCGATTTCTCCGCCGTGACCGAGATCGCCAAGCGCGCGCAGAACAGCGTGATCTGCGGCCTGGCCCGCGCCCAGTTTCCCGACATCGACCGCTGCTGGGAGGCGGTGAAGCATGCCCGCCAGCCGCGCATCCACACCTTCATCGGCACCTCGCCGCTGCACCGGGCCATTCCGAACCTGGACATGGACCAGATGGCCGAGCGCATCCAGCAGACCGTGACCCATGCCCGCAACCTGTGCGACAACGTGCAATGGTCGCCCATGGATGCGACGCGGACCGAGCATGATTATCTGTGCCGCGTGGTGGAAATCGCCATCAAGGCCGGCGCGACCACGATCAACATCCCCGACACCGTGGGCTATACCGCGCCGCGCGAAAGCGCCGCGCTGATCGCCATGCTGCTGGAGCGGGTGCCGGGCGCGGACGAGATCGTCTTTGCCACCCATTGCCACAACGACCTGGGCATGGCGACGGCCAACAGCCTGGCCGCGGTCGAGGCGGGCGCCCGCCAGATCGAATGCACCATCAACGGGTTGGGCGAGCGCGCCGGCAATACCGCGCTGGAGGAGGTCGTGATGGCGCTGAAGGTGCGTCACGACATCATGCCCTATACCACCGGCATCGACACGACAAAGATCATGGGCCTGTCGCGGCGGGTGGCGCAGGCCTCGGGCTTTGTCGTGCAGCCGAACAAGGCCATCGTCGGCAAGAACGCCTTTCTGCACGAAAGCGGCATCCACCAGGACGGGGTGCTGAAGAACGTCGAGACCTTCGAGATCATGCGCCCGGCCGACATCGGCCTGAACGAGGCCAATATCGCCATGGGCAAGCATTCGGGCCGCGCTGCGCTGCGCGCCAAGCTGCGCGACCTGGGCTATGAGGTGGGCGACAACCAGCTGAAGGACGTGTTCGTCCGCTTCAAGGCGCTGGCCGACCGCAAGAAGGAGATCTACGACGACGATCTGGTCGCGCTGATGCAGGACAGCGCAGCGAACACCGAGCACGACTATCTGCAGGTCAAGCACCTGCGCGTGGTCTGCGGCAGCGACGGGCAGTCGGCCGACCTGACCATGAGCGTCGGCGGCGAGGACAAGACGGTCCATGCGACCGGCGACGGCCCGGTGGACGCCTGCTTCAATGCCGTCAAGGCGATCTGGCCGCATGATGCGCGGCTGCAGCTGTATCAGGTTCATGCCGTGACCGAAGGCACCGACGCCCAGGCCACCGTCAGCGTGCGCATGGAGGAGGAGGGCCGCATCGCCACCGGCCAGGCCGCCGACACCGACACCATCCTGGCCAGCGTCAAGGCCTATGTCGGCGCGCTGAACCGGCTGAAGGTGCGGCGCGAGATGGTCGGCGAAGGCGCCGATGCCAAGCAGGTCAGCATGTATTCGCACTGATCGCGCGATGATTGTGACAAGGGGGCGGTCCCGGCGGCCGCCCCCTTTTTCACGCCCAGCGCCGGCGCGCCCGAACCCTGCCCGCGATTTCCGCTTTCCGGCCAAGGGGATGGCGCCCGATCCCGCACCGCGCCGCCCTGCCCCGCGGACGGGACACACCCCCGCCCTGCCCTGCAAATTCCGGGTTTTCGTTAATCAAATCGCGGCCTATATGTCCACAACCCCTGGCGGGCGCGACTCGCGGGGCAATCGGGCAATGGCTGTCGATGAACGACGGCGCAGGGCCGTCTTGGCAGGGACGGCAGAAGGGACAGAAGATGGCCTTGGGCGGATTGTTTTCCACCGATATCGCGATCGACCTCGGGACAGCGAACACGCTGATCTATGTCAAGGGCAAGGGCATCATCCTGAACGAGCCTTCGGTCGTGGCCTACCACGTAAAGGACGGCAAGAAGCAGGTCCTGGCCGTGGGCGAGGACGCGAAGCTGATGCTTGGCCGCACCCCCGGCAGCATCGAGGCGATCCGCCCGATGCGCGACGGCGTCATCGCCGACTTCGATACCGCCGAGGAAATGATCAAGCATTTCATCAAGAAGGTGTTCCGGCGCACCAGCTTTTCCAAGCCCAAGGTCATCGTCTGCGTGCCGCATGGCGCGACCCCGGTCGAAAAGCGCGCGATCCGCCAGTCGGTCCTGTCGGCCGGCGCCCGCAAGGCCGGGCTGATCGCCGAGCCCATCGCCGCCGCCATCGGCGCGGGGATGCCCATCACCGAGCCCACCGGCAGCATGGTCGTCGACATCGGCGGCGGCACGACCGAGGTCGCCGTCCTGTCGCTGGGCGACGTGGTCTATGCCCGCTCGGTCCGCATCGGCGGCGACCGCATGGACGACGCGCTGATCAACTATCTGCGGCGAAACCACAACCTGCTGATCGGCGAGGCCACGGCCGAGCGCGTCAAGACCCAGATCGGCACCGCCCGCATGCCCGACGACGGCAGGGGCGCCACCATCATGGTGCGCGGCCGCGACCTTCTGAACGGCATCCCGAAGGAAATGGAGATCACCCAGGCCATGGTCGCCGAGGCCCTGTCCGAGCCGGTTCAGCAGATCTGCGAAGCGGTGATGGTCGCGCTGGAAGCGACGCCCCCGGACCTCGCGGCCGACATCGTGGACCGCGGCGTGATGCTGACCGGCGGCGGCGCCATGCTGGGCGAACTGGACCTGGCGCTGCGCGAGCAGACCGGGCTGATGATCAGCCTGGCCGACCAGCCGATGAGCTGCGTCGCGCTTGGCACCGGCAAGGCGCTGGAGTTCGAAAAGCAGCTGCGCCATGTGATCGACTACGACAGCTGATCGGGGGCGCGGCGTGGCACGCAAGGGCCCCGATTACGCGGCTCCGGTGCGGCGCATCCTGGTTGCGCTGCTGGTGCTGGTGCTGCTGGGCATCTTCCTGTTCTGGCAGATCGACAGCCCGCGCGCCGAACGGATGCGCGCGGCGGTGGTCGACCGCTTCGTGCCGGGCTTTGAATGGGTCATGGCGCCGGTGACGCGGCTGGGGCGCATGGCGGCGGGCTTTCAGTCCTATGCCCGGCTTTACGAGCAGAACCAGGAACTGCGCCGCGAGTTGCAGAAGATGGCCGCCTGGAAAGAGGCGGCCGTCCAGCTGGAACAGGAAAATGCCAAGCTTCTGGCGCAGAACAACGTGCGCATCGACCCGGCGCTGACCTATATCTCGGGCGTCGTGCTGACCGACAGCGGCAGCGCCTTTCGCCAGTCGGTGCTGCTGAACGTGGGCGCGCGCGACGGCATCCTGGACGGCTGGGCGACCATGGACGGGCTGGGTCTGGTCGGCCGCATCTCGGGCGTGGGCGAGACGACCAGCCGCGTCATGCTGCTGACCGATCCCTCCAGCCGGATCCCGGTCACGATCCTGCCCTCGGGGCAGCACGCGCTGCTGTCGGGGGACAACACCGCCCTGCCCGCGCTGGAATTCATCGAAAGCCCCGAAAACCTGCGCCCGGGCGACCGGGTCATCAGTTCGGGCGACGGCGGCGTGTTCCCGCCCGGCCTGCCGGTGGGCCAGGTAGCGATGGCGACCGACGGGCGGCTGCGGGTGCGGCTGGCGGCCGACTATGGACGGCTCGAGTTCGTGCGCGTGCTGCGCAGCCACCCGCCCGAGCAGCTGGCCGACACGGGCCTGCTGATCCCGCCGCCGACCGCCGATTTCATCGGCCCGCCGATGCCGCCGGTCGTGACCCCCGCCCCCGCCGCGGAACCCGCCGATGATTGAGGCGGCGCGCCACCAGCGGCTGGTCGGGACCGCGCTTTACGTCCTGCTGTTCCTGGCCGTCCTGCTGCTGCGCCTGCTGCCGCTGGCCCCCGGGCGCGTCCCTGTGCCCGGCCCCGACATCGCGCTGTGCCTGACGCTTGTCTGGATCCTGCGCCGCCCCGACCAGGTACCCGTGCTGGTCGTGGCCGCCCTGTTCCTGCTTGAGGACATCCTGCTGCTGCGTCCGCCGGGGCTGTGGGCGGCCATCGTGGTGCTCGGCTCGGACGCGGCGCGGCGACGCGAGCATCGCTGGCGCGAACTGCCCTTTGTCATTGAATGGTTGCGCGTCGCCACGCTTCTGGCGATCATGGCGCTGGCGGGCCGCCTTGCCCTGTCGATGTTTTTCCTGCCCCTGCCGCCCCTGGGCCAGGCGGTCCTGCAGTATATCGCGACAGTGGCGGCCTGGCCGGTCGTGGCGGGCCTTCTGGCCTGGCCTCTGGGCCTGCGCCGCACGCCCTCCGAGATCGAGACGAGGTAGACCATGCGCAAGTCGCAAAAGGAAATCGCCGAAAGCGCGCGCTCGATCTCGCGCCGGGTGGTGATGCTGGGCGCGATCCAGGCGGCGGTGGTCGGCGTGCTGGGGCTGCGGCTGCGCTCGATGCAGCTCGACCGGGCGGACGAATACCGGATGCTGTCGGACGGGAACTCGATCAAGATCCGGCTGCTGCCGCCCGCGCGCGGGCTGATCCTGGATCGGACGGGGATCGTCATCGCGGGCAACGAACAGAACTATCGCGTCACCCTGACGCGCGAGGACGCGGGCGACGTGTCGCTAGTGCTGGCCCGGCTGCGCCATATCGTGCCGATGACCGACGCCCAGGCCGCCGCCCTGCTCGAGGAGATCCGCCGCCGCAGCGCCGTGACCCCGGTTCTGGTCGCGGACCGGCTGCGCTGGCAGGAGTTCTCCTCGATCGCGATCAACGCCCCCTCGCTGCCCGGCGTCACGCCCGAGGCGGGGCTGTCGCGCAGCTATCCGCGCGGCGGCGATTTCGCCCATGTGCTGGGCTATGTCGGGCCGGTGTCCGATTATGACCTGTCCCGGATCGAGAACCCCGACCCCGTGCTGCGCCTGCCCGAGTTCCAGCTGGGCAAGGTCGGCATGGAGGCCAAGCTCGAGGAGCCGCTGCGCGGCAAGGCGGGCGCCCGCCGGGTCGAGGTGAACAGCGCCGGGCGCGAAATGCGCGAGCTGTCCCGGATCGAGGGGCAGCAGGGCGCGACGGTGCAGACGACGCTGGACGCGCGGCTGCAGAACTTCGCCACCCAGCGGCTGGGCAGCGAAAGCGCGGCGGCGGTGGTCATCGACGTGACGAACGGCGACATCGTGGCGATTTCGTCGTCGCCGGTCTTTGACCCGAATATGTTCGTGCGTGGCATCTCGGGGCCGGACTACCGCACGCTGATGAACCACGACCACCGCCCGCTGGCCGACAAGACCGTGCAGGGTGCCTATCCGCCGGGATCCACCTTCAAGATGGTGACGCTGCTGGCCGGGCTGGAATCGGGCGTCATCAACGGCGGCTCGCGGTTTTTCTGCCCGGGCTACATCCAGCTTGCCGGCCGCCGGTTCCACTGCTGGAGCCGGGGCGGGCACGGCACGGTCGATCCGGTGGGCAGCCTGGCCCATTCCTGCGACGTGTTCTATTACGAACTCGCGCAGCGCGTCGGCATCGACCGCATCGCCGAGATGGCGCGCAGACTGGGGATCGGGGTCAAGCACGACCTGCCCATGTCCGCCATCACCGAAGGCATCGCCCCCGACCGCGCCTGGAAGAAGGCGCGCTATGGCCAGGAATGGCAGGTGGGCGATTCCGTCAACGCCTCGATCGGACAGGGCTATGTGCTGGCCTCGCCGCTGCAGCTGGCGGTGATGACGGCGCGGCTCGCCACGGGGCTCGAGGTCAAGCCCAGGCTGGTGCGCGCCATCGACGGCGTCCCCGAGCCCGATCCGCAGTTCGCCGAACTGGGGCTGAACCCGCTGAACCTGCGCACCGCGCGGGCGGGCATGGACGCGGTGATGAATTCGGACCGGGGCACCGCCCGACGCGCCCGCATCGCCGCCGCCGAATGGCGCATGGCGGGCAAGACCGGGACCAGCCAGGTCAGGAACATCACCGCCGCCGAGCGCGCGCGCGGGGTCATCTCGAACGACCAGCTGCCCTGGAACCGGCGCGACCACGCGCTGTTCGTCTGCTACGCCCCGTTCGAGGCGCCGCGCTATGCCGTCTCGGTCGTGGTGGAACATGGCGGCGGCGGCTCGGCCGTGGCGGCGCCCATCGCGCGCGACATCCTGCTGTTCGCCCTGGCGGGCGGCCTGCCCCCGATCACCGCCTATCCCGACGACGGCACCCGCGCCAAGGTCCAGGAGATGTGGTCCAGGATGGACCTGATGCCCCAGGCCGCCCCCACCGCCCGCGCGCGAGCCTGACATGAGCCAGCTGGATTATTCGGTCGAGCGTGTGCCCACCGGCTGGCGCAAGATCCTGTATCTGAACTGGCCGCTGGTCTTTCTTGTCACGGCGGTCAGCTGCATCGGATTCCTGATGCTGTATTCGGTGTCGGGCGGGGATATCGACCGCTGGGCCATGCCGCAGATGGAGCGGTTCGCCGCCGGCATGGTCATCATGATCGCGCTGGCCTTCGTGCCCACCTGGTTCTGGCGCTCGATCTCGGTCGGGTTCTATGCGGTCTGCCTGCTGCTGCTGGTTCTGGTCGAGGTGATGGGCCATGTCGGCATGGGCGCGCAGCGCTGGCTGGTGATCGGCCCGATCCGCATCCAGCCGTCCGAGCTGACCAAGATCGCCTTCGTCATGACGCTGGCCGCCTATTACGACTGGCTGCCGGTCGAAAAGGTCTCGCGTCCCTTGTGGGTGCTGATCCCGGTCGTGCTGATCCTGGCGCCGACCGCGCTGGTCCTGATGCAGCCGGACCTGGGCACCTCGGTCATGCTGATCGCGGGCGGCGGGATCGTCATGTTCGCGGCCGGCGTCAGCCTGTGGTATTTCGCCGCTGTCATCGCCATCGTGGTGGGCCTGGTGACGGCGGTGATGGAAAGCCGCGGCACCGACTGGCAGTTGCTGCACGACTATCAGTTCAAGCGCATCGACACCTTCCTCGACCCCGGCTCGGACCCCTTGGGGGCCGGCTACAACATCATGCAGGCGCAGATCGCGCTGGGATCGGGGGGCTGGTCGGGGCGCGGCTTCATGCAGGGCACGCAATCGCGGCTGAACTTCCTGCCCGAAAAGCACACCGACTTCATCTTCACCTCGCTGGCCGAGGAGTTCGGCTTTGTCGGCGCCTCGTCGCTGCTGGCGCTTTACGTCCTGATCCTGGGGTTCTGCCTGTATTCGGCGCTGACCAACAAGGACCGCTTCGCCAGCCTGATGACCATCGGCATCGCGGGGACGTTCTTTCTGTATTTCGCAATCAACATGGCCACGGTCATGGGGATGCTGCCCGCCAAGGGCTCTCCCCTGCCGCTGGTCAGCTATGGAGGGACCTCACTGATGATCCTGCTGATGGGATTCGGCATCCTGCAATCGGCCCATGTCCACAGGCCGCGCTAAGATGCGGGTGCTGTTCGCCGCGCCCGGCCATTACTGGAAGGCCTGGGCCCCCGCCCTGCGCGCCGCCTGCCCCGAGGCCGAGCTGTGCCGCGACGGCGACCCGGCCGGCTTCGACGCGCTGATCTATGCGCCGGGCTATCCCGAGGATGGCGGTGCGCTGGACTTTACCCCCTTCACCCGCGCGCGCGTCGTGCAAAGCCTGTGGGCGGGGGTCGAACGCATCGTGACAAACCCGACCCTGACCCAGCCCCTGTGCCGCATGGTCGATCCGGGGCTGGCGCTGGGGATGCGGGACTATTGCCTGGGCTGGGCGATGCGGGCGCATCTGGGCATGGACGCCTATGCCCAGGACGGGGTCTGGCGGAACGGGCAGGTGCCGCCCCTGGCCTCGGCGCGCCGTGTCACGGTGCTGGGCCTAGGCGAGCTTGGCCGCACCGTGGCGCTGGGGCTGGCGGGCCTTGGTTTCGACGTCACCGGCTGGTCGCTCTCGGGCCGCCCGGTCGAGGGGATCGAGGTCTTGGCCGGCCCCGACCTGCCCCGCGCGTTGCATCGGGCCGAGATCCTGGTCTGCCTGCTGCCCGACAC
The DNA here is from genome assembly GCF_000622145.1 of Paracoccus yeei ATCC BAA-599. Lineage (GTDB taxonomy): Bacteria > Pseudomonadota > Alphaproteobacteria > Rhodobacterales > Rhodobacteraceae > Paracoccus > Paracoccus yeei. The sequence continues at coordinate 86,535 of NZ_JHWH01000001.1, forward strand.
CGCCCAGACCCGCGACCTGCTCGATGCCGAAAGCCTGGCTCTGCTGCCGCGCGGCGCCTGGCTCGTCAACGCCGGCCGCGGCACGCTGATCGACGAGGAGGCGCTGATCCCCGCGCTCGAGGACGGCGGCCGCCACGCCGTGCTGGACGTGTTCCGGCACGAACCCCTGCCGCCCGGCCATCCGTTCTGGGCCCACCCGCGCGTGACCGTCACCCCCCATGTCGCGGCCGAGACGCGGCCCGCCACCGCCGCCCCCGTCGCCGCCGAGAACCTGCGCCGGGCCATGGCGGGCGCGCCCCTGCTGCATCTGGTCGACAGAACGCGCGGCTATTGAATGGTCCGGTTTACCGGCGCCGCCCCGGCATGGTATCGGCGGCTTGCAAGGCAGGCGCCTTGCACTGATAACGGGAAGCAAGGGGCAGGAACGCCCGCGCGGATGGAGTGAGGCATGGTGATAACCCCTGTTCTTCTGGCTGGCGGATCGGGCACGCGGCTATGGCCGGTGTCGCGCAAGAGCTTTCCCAAGCAGTTCGCGCCGCTGGTCGGCGACGAGACGCTGTTCCAGGCCTCGGCCAAGCGGCTGTCCGGGGCGCGCTACGCCGCGCCCATCGTCATGACCAACGCCGATTTCCGCTTTGTCGTGGCCGAGCAGATGGCCGGCATCGGCATCAAGCCCGCCGCCATCCTGATCGAGCCGGCGGGCCGCAACACCGCCCCCGCGATCCTGGCCGCGGCGCTGATGGCGGCGGAGAAGAACCCCGACGCGCTGCTTCTGGTCGCGCCCTCGGACCATGTCGTGCCCGATGCGGAGGCCTTCGGGCGCGCGGTCGAGCGGGGCGCAGAGGCCGCCGTCCAGGGCCGCATCGTGACCTTCGGCATCACCCCCACCCGTCCCGAGACCGGCTATGGCTACATGGAGGCCGAGGGCGAGGGCGACGGTCCCGTCACGCTGAAGCGCTTCGTCGAAAAGCCCGACGCCGACACCGCCCGCGCCATGATTGCGGACGGCAACTACCTGTGGAACGCGGGCATCTTCCTGTTCACCGCGCGCACCATGATCGAGGCGTTTCGTGCCCATGCGCCGGACTACCTCGAGCCCGTGCAGGCCGCGCTGGACGAGGCGCAGAAGGATCTGGGGTTTCTGCGCCTTGCGCCCGAGCCCTGGGACCGGCTGCCCGACCTGTCGATCGACTATGCGGTGCTGGAAAAGGCCGCGAACCTGTCGGTCGTGCGCTATTCGGGCCACTGGTCGGACCTGGGCGGCTGGGATGCGGTCTGGCGCGAGACGCAGGCCGCGACAGCGCCCGAACGGGGCGCCGTGGTGGACGACCGCTCGACCGCCATCGACTGCGACAACGTGCTGCTGCGCTCGCAGGACGAGGGGATCGAGGTCGTGGGCATCGGGCTGAAGGACGTGATGGTGGTGTCCACCAAGGACGCCGTCCTGGTCGCGGGCATGGACCGGGCGCAGGACGTGCGCAAGGCGGTCAGCGCGCTGAAGTCCAAGGGCGCGCGGCAGGCCGAGGCGTTCCTGCGCGACCACCGCCCCTGGGGCTGGTATGAAACCCTGGCCCTGGCCGACCGCTTCCAGGTCAAGCGGATCGTCGTGAACCCCGGCGCGGCACTGTCGCTGCAATCGCATTTCCACCGATCCGAGCACTGGATCGTGGTGTCGGGGACGGCGCGGGTCACGGTGGACGACACGGTGACGCTGGTGACGGAAAACCAGTCGATCTATGTGCCGCTCGGCGCGGTCCACCGGATGGAGAACCCGGGCAAGGTGCCGATGGTGCTGATCGAGGTGCAGACCGGGTCCTATCTGGGCGAGGACGACATCGTGCGCTACGAGGATGTCTATTCGCGCAGCTGACGGGCTGGCCCAGGGGCTCTGCCCCCACGCCCCCCGCCCCCCTCGATGGGGGGCAGGAGGCGTTCCCCCGGGATATTTTTCCAAGAAAGAAACGCTCGCCGGTCCCGCCTCAAGGGGCCAACAGCTTGCGATATAGCTGGTCCAGAAAGACCTGCGCCTCGGCATAGGGGTCGTGGCCCTGGCCCAGGACGGCGCGGACCTGCACCTCGAAATCGGCGTAATGCTGGGTCAGCGCCCAGATCGAGAACAGCAGGTGGCGCGGGTCGAGCGCGGCGATGCGTCCTTCGGCCGACCAGCGGCCGATGAGCGCGGATTTTTCGTTCACCAAGTCGCGCAGCGCCCCGCCCAGCGTCGGCCCCAGCCGGGGGGCGCCCTGCAGGACCTCGTTGGCGAAAAGCCGGCTTTCCTGGGGATAGTCGCGCGACATCTGCAACTTGCGCTTTGCGTAGGCAAGCAGCTGTTCGACCGGGTCGCCCTGTGCCTGCAATTCGCGCAAGGGCGCCAGCCAGAGGTCCAGGAGCTGGTCGAGAAGGGTGCTGTGAATCGCCTCTTTCGACGGAAAGTAATAGAGGACATTGGGCTTGGAAAGGCCCGCCGTTTCGGCGATGCGGTCGATGGTCGTGCCGGCGAAGCCCTGTGCCGAAAATTCCTGCAGCGCCGCGGCCAGGATCGCCTGCCGGTTCTTTTCCTGGATCCGGCTGCGGGGTCGCGTCGGCTGGTTCATGGCATTTCCGGCAAGGCGCGCGCGGCGCGGGGCGGGCGGTCGATCGGGGCGCTTGACTGGCCCCTGCCCCGTGCTAGCCTGATCCTGACCAACTGGTCAATATTTGCGGACCATCCCGCCGACCGCCCGGCAAGAGGCGGCGGCCAGACAGGAAGGATGCAGGAATGACGGATGCCACCCTGGCGGAATCGGCAGCGCCCGCCGCCAATATCAAGGTCGATGGCGACCGGCTGTGGGACAGCCTGATGGAGATGGCGAAGATCGGTCCCGGCATCGCCGGCGGCAACAACCGCCAGGCCCTGACCGACGAGGACGCCGAGGCGCGGCGCTTGTTCCGGTCCTGGGCCGAGGAGGCCGGCATGGTCATGACCGTGGACCAGATGGGCAACATGTTCTTTCGCCACGAGGGCGAGGACCCGGACCTGGACCCCGTCTATATCGGCAGCCACCTGGACACCCAGCCCACCGGCGGGAAATACGACGGCGTGCTGGGGGTGCTGGCCGGGCTGGAAGTCGTGCGCAGCATCCGCGACCTGGGGCTGCGCACGCGCCGGCCCATCGTGGTGACGAACTGGACGAACGAGGAGGGCACGCGCTTTGCCCCGGCCATGCTGGCCTCGGGCGTGTTCGCGGGCGTCATCGACCAGGATCACGCCTATTCGCGCAAGGATGCCAAGGGCCGCAGCTTCGGAGAGGAGCTGGAGCGGATCGGCTGGAAGGGCGACGAGGTGCCCGGCGACCGCAAGATCCATGCGATGTTCGAATATCACATCGAGCAGGGCCCGATCCTGGAGGCCGAGGGGGTGCAGATCGGCGTGGTCACGCATGGCCAGGGCTTGCGCTGGATCGAATGCACGGTGACCGGCAAGGGGCAGCATACCGGATCGACCCCCATGGCGATGCGCCGCAATGCCGGGCGCGGCCTCGCGCAGCTGACCGAATTGGTCCACGAGATCGCGATGAAGCACCAGCCCGATGCGGTGGGCGCCATCGGCCACATCGACGTCTATCCGAACAGCCGCAACATCATCCCCGAAAAGGTTGTTTTCACGGTCGATTTCCGCAGCCACCTGTTGCCTGTCCTGCTGGCCATGGTCGAGGAGTTCCAGGCCCGCGCCCCGGCGCTTTGCGAGGCGCTGGGATGTTCCTTCGACAGCCAGATCGTGGGCCAGTTCGATCCCCCCGCCTTCGACCCCGCCCTGGTCGAGCGGGTGCGAAACGCCGCCGGGCGGCTGGGCTATAGCCACCGCGACATCGTCTCGGGCGCGGGGCATGACGCATGCTGGATCAACAAGGTGGCGCCGACGGTGATGATCATGTGCCCTTGTGTCGACGGGCTGTCGCATAACGAGGCCGAGGAGATCAGCCCCGCATGGGCCTCGGCCGGGGCCGACGTGCTGCTGCATGCGGTGCTGGAAACGGCCGAGATCGTCGCCTGAGGCGCAGCCCCCAAGGGGCGCCGGAATGTTTGGACAGCAAGGAAGGAGCGAGCGATGGGCAGCACGGTCATCAGGGGCGGCACGGTGGTCACGGCGGATCTGACCTACAAGGCCGACGTTCTGGTCGAGGACGGGCGCATCGCCGCCATTGGCGAGGGGCTGGCGGGCGACCGGGTGCTGGACGCCAGCGGCTGCTATGTGATGCCCGGCGGGATCGACCCGCACACCCATCTGGAGATGCCCTTCATGGGCACCTATTCGGCCGACGACTTTGAAAGCGGTACCCGGGCGGCACTGGCGGGCGGGACGACGATGGTGGTGGACTTTGCCCTGCCCTCGCCCGGTCAGGGGCTGATGGATGCGCTGAAGGTCTGGGACAACAAGACCGCGCGGGCGCATTGCGACTACAGCTTCCACATGGCGGTGACCTGGTGGGACCAGCAGGTGTTCGACGAGATGGCCGAGGTGGTCGGCCGCGGCATCACCAGCTTCAAGCACTTCATGGCCTACAAGGGCGCGCTGATGGTGAACGACGACGAGATGTTCGCCAGTTTCCGCCGCGTGGGCGACCTGGGCGGCGTGGCGCTGGTCCATGCCGAGAACGGCGACGTGGTGGCCGAGCTTTCGGCGCGCCTGCTGGCCGAGGGCAATGTCGGCCCCGAGGGGCATGCCTATTCCCGCCCGCCGCAGGTCGAGGGCGAGGCCACGAACCGCGCCATCATGATCGCCGACATGGCGGGCGTGCCGCTGTATGTCGTCCATACCTCGTGCGAGGACAGCCACGAGGCGATCCGCCGCGCCCGGGCGGCGGGCAAGCGGGTCTGGGGCGAGCCCCTGATCCAGCACCTCGTGCTGGACGAAAGCGAATATTTCCACCCCGACTGGGACCATGCCGCGCGGCGCGTGATGTCGCCGCCCTTCCGCGACAAGCGGCATCAGGACAGCCTGTGGGCCGGGCTGCAATCGGGCAGCCTGAGTTGCGTGGCGACCGACCACTGCGCCTTCACCACCCAGCAGAAACGCAATGGAATCGGGGACTTCACCAAGATCCCGAATGGCACCGGGGGGCTTGAGGACCGGATGCCGGTGTTGTGGACGCAGGGCGTCGGGACCGGGCGACTGACGCCGAACGAATTCGTCGCCGTGACCTCGACCAACATCGCCAAGATCCTGAACATGTATCCCCGCAAGGGCGCCGTGCTGGTCGGCAGCGACGCGGACCTTGTGGTCTGGGACCCCGATTCTGAGAAGATCATCAGCGCAGGAACGCAGCAATCCTCTATTGATTACAATGTTTTCGAAGGCATATCTGTCAAAGGCCTGCCGCGCTTCACGCTAAGTCGGGGCGTCGTCGCCGTGACCGAGGGCAAGGTGGACAGCCACGAGGGGCATGGCGCATTCGTCGCGCGCGAGCCTCGGCCCGCCGTGAACCGGGCGCTTTCCGCCTGGAAGGACCTGACCGCGCCGCGCCCCGTCGCCCGCGGCGCGATCCCCGTCAGCGGGGTCTGACGCGTGGCAGCCGTCGAGGCGCGGGGCGTCAGCCTGACATTCCAGACCGCCGACGGCCCGGTCCACGCGCTGAAGGACGTGACCCTGACCATCGGCAAGGGCGATTTCGTCAGCTTCATCGGGCCGTCGGGCTGCGGCAAGACCACCTTCCTGCGCGCGATGGCGGCGCTGGAACAGCCCACCGCCGGGCGGCTGAGCGTCAACGGCATGACCCCGGACGAGGCGCGGCGGCGGCGCGCCTATGGCTATGTGTTCCAGGCACCCGGCCTTTATCCGTGGCGCACGATTTCCGGAAACATCGCGCTGCCACTTGAGATCATGGGATTTTCCAGGGCCGAGCGCGCGTCCCGGATCGCGCGGGTGCTGGAGCTGGTCGAGCTGTCGGGCTTTGCCGGCAAATATCCCTGGCAGCTGTCGGGGGGCATGCAGCAGCGCGCCAGCATCGCGCGCGCCCTGGCCTTCGACGCCGAGATCCTGCTGATGGACGAGCCCTTCGGCGCGCTGGACGAGATCGTGCGCGACCGGCTGAACGAGGCGCTTCTGGCCCTGTGGCGAAAGACCGGCAAGACCATCGGCTTCGTCACCCACTCGATCCCCGAGGCGGTCTATCTGTCGACCCGGATCGTGGTCATGAGCCCGCGCCCCGGACGCATCACGCGGGTCATCGAAAGCACCCTGCCGCGCGACAGGCCGCTGGACATCCGCGACACGCCCGAATTCATCCGCATCGCCCATGAGGTGCGCGAGGGTCTGCGCGAGGGGCACGGCCATGACTGAAACGCCCTGCCCCGAGGATGCAGTGCGCGTACACAGGGCGTACACCGTTCGTCAACCGTTCCCGTGCCACCCTGTCCGGGACGGCGAATCGCCGGGGCCAGCATGGGGGGCGACATGACCGGGGCGGCGGGAACGGCATGGGCGAGGGGCGGCGCGGTGGCGCGCGGCCTGCGCGGCATCCTGCCCGTTCTGGCGGTCCTGTCGGCGATCCTGGTGCTGTGGTACGGCGCCGCCGTCGTGCTGAACGCTCCCTGGGCGCGGGACCAGGCGGCCCGGGCGGGCCAGACGCTGACGCTGCCGGACCTGGCGGCCGCGACCATGGCGCAGGAGCGTCCGGTGCTGCCCGCGCCGCATCAGGTGGCGCGGGGGCTGTGGGACGGAATCGCAGGGCAGAAGATCACCTCGAAACGCAGCCTTGTCTGGCACGGCTGGATCACGCTGTCGGCGACTCTGGCGGGCTTCGTGGCGGGTGCGCTGGCCGGCGTCCTGCTGGCGGTGGGAATCGTGCACAGCCGGGTCATGGACCTGTCGCTGATGCCCTGGGCCATCGCCAGCCAGACCGTGCCGATCCTGGCCATCGCGCCCATGGTGATCGTGGTCTTTGCCAGCCTCGGGATCACGGGGCTGGTGCCCAAGGCCATGATCTCGGCCTGGCTGAGCTTTTTTCCGGTGCTGGTCGGCATGGTCCGGGGCCTGCGCTCGCCCGACCGGATGCAGCTGGACCTGATGCACAGCTGGAGCGCCTCGGGCGCGCAGGTGTTCTGGCGGCTGCGGCTGCCCTCGGCCCTGCCCTGGCTGTTCGCCAGCCTCAAGGTCGCGGTGGCGGCGGCGCTGGTCGGTACCATCGTGGGCGAATTGCCGGCGGGGGCGACGGCGGGGCTTGGGGCGCGGCTGCTGTCGGGAAGCTACTATGGCCAGACCATCCAGATCTGGGCGGCGCTGTTCGCGGCCGCGGGGCTTGCCGCCCTGCTGGTCGCGGTGATCGGGCTGGCCGAGCGGGTCACGCTGAATCGCATGGGGCTAGCGCGATGACAGAGCCCCTGCGCGCATCCCGCCATCTGCCGGGCATGTTGACGGTCGCGGGCCTTGCCCTGGCGGTGCTGATCGCGGGTGGCCTGCTGCTGCCCGGGTCGGCCCCGCTGCTGGCCGTCTGGCTGGCGGGCTGGGCGGTGAACGCCTGGCTCGCGCGCCACGACAACGGCCTCAGCCGGGCGGCGATTCCGCTGATCTTTGGCGCGACCCTGCTGGCCGTGTGGGAGCTGGCCTGCGCGACCTTCGCCATTCCCGCCGTCATCCTGCCCGCCCCCAGCGCCATCGGCGCGGCCTTTGCGGCGAACCTGCCGCTGCTTTGGGGCGATTTCGTCCAGACCATCCTGCGTGGCGCTTTGACGGGCTGGCTGATCGGCGCGGGCCTTGCGGTGCTGACCGCCATCGCCATCGACCGCAGCCCGTTTCTGCAGCGCGGGCTGCTGCCCATCGGGAATTTCGTCGCCGCCCTGCCCATCGTCGGCATCGCGCCGATCCTGGTCATGTGGTTCGGGTTCGACTGGCAGTCCAAGGCGGCTGTCGTGGTGGTCATGGTGTTCTTCCCGATCCTGGTGAACATGGTCGCGGGGCTGGCGGCGACCGACGCGCTGGCGCGCGACCAGATCGCGACCTGGGGGGCGGGCTATGCGCAGGCGCTGGCCAAGCTGCGGCTGCCCGCCGCCATGCCCTTCCTGTTCAACGGGCTGAAGATCACCACCACGCTGGCGCTGATCGGGGCCATCGTGGCCGAGTTCTTCGGCAGCCCGACGCGGGGCATGGGGTTTCGCATCTCGACCGCCGTGGGGCAGCTGGACATGGCGCTGGTCTGGGCCGAAATTCTGCTGGCCGCCCTGGCCGGGACCGCCTTCTATGGCATTGTCGCGCTGATCGAACGCCGGGTGACCTTCTGGCATCCCGCGCAGCGCGGCTGAACAGGGGGCGAACCCCGAAACGACAGGAGAGGACGCATGAAACGGATCTTGGGGATGGCGGGGGCGCTGGCGCTGCTGGCCGGGATGGCGCAGGCGCAGGACGCGCTGCCGCTGACCGTGCAGCTGAAATGGGTCACGCAGGCCCAGTTCGGCGGCTATTACGTCGCCAAGGACAAGGGCTTTTACGAGGAGGAGGGACTTGATGTGACGATCAAGCCGGGCGGTCCCGACATCGCCCCGGTGCAGGTCCTGGCCGGGGGCGGCGCAGATGTGGTCGTCGAATGGATGCCCGCCGCACTGGCCGCGCGCGAAAAGGGGCTGCCCATCGTCAACATCGCCCAGCCCTTCAAGCGTTCGGGCATGATGCTGACCTGCCGCAAGGAAACCGGCATCGCCTCGCCCGCCGATTTCAGGGGACGGACGCTGGGCGTGTGGTTTTCGGGCAACGAATACCCGTTCCTCAGCTGGATGAACCGGCTGGGGCTGAAGACCGACGGCGGCCCCGAGGGGGTGACGGTGCTGAAGCAGGGCTTCAACGTCGATCCGCTGCTGCAGAAGCAGGCCGATTGCATCAGTACCATGACCTATAACGAATACGGCCAGGTGCTGGACGCGGGGCTGAAGCCCGAGGACCTGGTGACCTTCAAATACGAGGATCAGGGCGTCGCCACGCTGGAGGACGGGCTGTACGTCCTGGAGCCCACGCTGAAGGACGAGGACAAGGTGACGGCGCTGGTGCGCTTCGTGCGCGCCACGATGAAGGGCTTCGACTATGCCGCCGCGCATCCCGACGAGGCCGCGGCGATCGTGCTGGAGAACGACGAGACCGGCGCCCAGACCGAGGCGCACCAGCTGCGCATGGCCGAAGAGGTGGCAAAGCTGACCGAGGGCTCGACCGGGGTGCTGGATGCCGCGGATTACCAGCGCACGGTGGACACGCTGCTGTCCGGCGGCTCGGACCCGGTCATCACCAGGGCACCCGAGGGGGCCTATGTGACGGTCATCACCGACCGCGCCTTTGACTGAGGCCGGTCGCCTCCGGCGGGGGTATTTGGAAACGGTGAGGGGCGGGGTTATCGCCTGGGGCTCGGGGCGGATGCGCTAGGCGGCGTGGGTGGGGGTGTGCATCGGGCCCCGTCCCGCTTCGTGCGTTCCCGGGCCGCGGGGCCCCGCCGTGGGGCGATGCCGCGTGGCATGCGTTGCGCTTCGCATCCCCGGGTCGCGGAGGGGGTCTTTGGGCCCGCGTTCCGGAGGCGGGCGGAGGTGGTCGGCTTTCGCGGACGGCTCGCCGGGCAAGCAGGCTGGCGGGGTTGCAAGATGGCAGGCGTTGGAGGTTGGCGGGCTCCTGGGCTCTTGGCTGGGTTGCGGGCATGGAGGCTTGCAGGCGTTACAGGCTGACACGCATTGCAGGTTTGCGGGCTCTCAGGCTCTGACAGGCTGGCGTGCTGACAGGCGGGCAAGCGTTGAAGCGCGTGGTCGCGGGTGTTGCAAGCCGCAGCCTGCACTGCCAAGGCCTTGGTCGGCGATACCTTGGGATCGCCCATGGCAGCCCGGTGGCCGGTGCTGCCGAAGCATGAGGGCTTTGTCGCCGGCTGGGCAGTGGGGTGGCACTGGCGGGCCTCGATGTGGCGGTTGGCGTTTGGACCGGCTGGACCATTGCCCTGGCCTGAGTTTTTTCGGTGAAGCCCGCGTCGCACCTGTGCCGTTCGCTCGGCGGCGCCGGCCCTTCCGAAGGTCTTGCCGCCCGACGCTGACGCGCGCCCTGGCCAGGCGCGCCAGGCGTGCCCGGCGCAACCGGCCATGCCCGCCCTGCGGCCTGCGGCACCCGCCGCCCGGAACCAGCCTCAGGCAGGCACACCGAGGGCGCGCTTGACGTTGGCCGTCCAGCCCAGCAGGCGATTGTCGCCCTGTACGATGGCGGGGCGCTTCATCAGCGAGGGCTTGGCCATGAGCATGTCGAGGGGGGCTGCCCCGCGCTCGGCCTCGGACATGCCCCGCCAGGTCAGGCTGGCGCGGTTCACCAGCTTGTCGCCGAACTCGGAGATCATGCCGGTCCATTCGGCGGCCGAGAGCGGCTCTTTCGCGACGTCGCGAAAGGCCACGGTCCAGCCCGCCTCCTGCAATGCGGCCATCGCCTTCTGGCAGGTCGAGCAATGCCCGAGCCCCAGCATCTGCAACGTCTTCGTCATGCGTCCTTCCTTTCCAGCGGCCCCGGGTCAGTGGGCCAGGTGCAGCCCGGCCTTGATGCGGCGCATGGCCAGCCAGACGCCGATCACGACCAGGGGGGTCAGCGCGGCGACCATCACCGCCTTGTCCAGTCCGGCCGCATGGGCCAGGGGGTAAAGCGCATAGCCCAGAAGGCCCACCGCGTAATAGCTGATCGCCACCACCGACAGCCCCTCGACCGTGTGCTGCAGGCGCAGCTGCAACTCGGCCCGGCGGTCCATGCGCTCCATCAGCTCCTGGTTCTGGGCGCCGCGCCAGACATCGACGCGGGTGCGCAGCAATTCACCGGCGCGCTCGGCCCGGTCCAGCATGGTGACCAGCCGCTTTTCGGCCGACTTCGCGGTGCGCATGGCGGGATGATAGCGCCGGGCCATGAATTCGGTCAGCATCTGCCCGCCCAGGAAGCGCGTCTCGCGCAGCGAGGCGACGCGGTCCATCACGATCGCCTCGTAGGCGGCGGTTGCGCCGAAACGGAAATTGTGCCGGGCCGCCGCGCTTTCCAGCCGGGCCGAGACCGACAGCAGGTCGTGCAGCACCGCCTCGGCCGGGCGGTCGTCCTCGGCCATGCCCTGGACGATGTCGCTCAGCAGAGGGTCCAGCGCGTTCAGCTGATGGGTCAGGTCGCGCGCCCGTCCCAGGCCCAGCATGGACATGGCGCGATAGGTTTCCAGGTCCAGCAGCCGCTGCACGATACGCCCGATCCGGCCGCTGCCGGTGCCGGGCCGGACAAAGACCCCAAAGCGCATCCAGCCCGCCGGGTCGATGCGGAAATCGCCCGCGACCACCGCCGACTGGTCCAGCACCCAGACCGAGGCCAAGCTGTCGGCCGCGAACCATTCCTCGAGCCGGGGCAGGATCGCGCGCGGATCGTCGGGCAGGTGGTCGACGTGGATCATCACCGCCGCCAGCCGCTTGCCCGGGGCGCGGGCCTGCCAGTCGGCGGGAAAGACCTCGCCCACCGCCGGGTCGAAGGCCCGGGGCGGCAGGCCGCGCGAAAAGGCGGCATAGGTCACGAATTCGGTGTGGCTTTCCCAGCGCAGCTTGCAGCGGCCCAGGCGCGCGGCGTAATGGCCCGCCTGCGGGTCCGGCCGGGGCGCGCCGTTCCGGGCGCAAAGCTCGGCCAGGTGCTCGACATCGCGCAGCCGGTCGCGGTTGGCCGCGTCGTTCGGTTCCTTGACCGCCAGGAACACGGCCGTGCAGGGCGCCTCAAGCCGGGGCGAGGGCCGGGCGTGCAGTTCGTGCACCAGTTCATAGCGCAGGGGGTGGTCGATGTCGTCCTTCATGAGCGCATGATTAGCAGGCCGCGTGCGCCCGGCAAGCCGGCATTTGGGTGGGGCGCCGCCGCGGTTCAGGATTTCGTGAACGCCGCGACATTGCCCGCGGGGCGTGCAGCGGGCAGAATGGCGCAAAAAGCACGGAACCCGGGGGCAGAGGATTATGGGACGCTGGCTTGCCAGAATGATCGTCGTGGGGCTGGTCGCGGCCCTTGCCGCCTGCGGCCCCAGCAAGTTCAAGACCTACAACGGCCCGCCCGTCACCCAGGTCGTGGTCAGCAAGCACGACCGCAAGATGTATCTGCTCAGCGGGAATCGTGCGCTGAAGGTCTATGACGTGGGCCTGGGCACCTTCCCGACCGGGCACAAGCAGTTCGAGGGCGACGGCCGCACACCCGAGGGGCTTTACTATATCGACCGGCGCAACCCGAACAGCCGCTATCATCTGTCGCTGGGCGTGTCCTATCCCAATGCCGCCGACACGGCGCGCGCCGCCGCCCTGGGCCAAAGCGCGGGCAGCGACATCTTCATCCACGGCCAGGGCCCCGAGGGGCGGGTGCTGGCCCAGCAGCGCCGCGACTGGACCGTGGGCTGCATCGCCGTCACCGACGACGAGGTCGAGGACATCTATGCCATGGTGCGCGACGGAACCCCGATCCTGATCGCGCCCTGACCGCCCCTCCCCCTTGCCTGCACGACCCGGGCCGCGCCGAAAGGACGCGGCCCTTTTCCGTCCGCCCCCTGCCCGACCTGTTCAAAAGGGCAGATGGCGCGAACCCTCGGCGCGCATTACCTAATAGGACAAATCGGAGAATGCGCACTGAGAGCCATGTACCTGCCCCCAGTCATTCATGAAGACCTGATCGATTCGGTCGAGACCCAGGGCTATGTTCCGGGGCACATCGAATCCGTGATGCGTTTCGGTCCCAAGTCGCGCTGGCGTGCCGGCGCCATTGTCGACAGCGCGACCGAACGTTCGCAGGCCGTAGCGACCCGCTGCGCCCTGCTGATCCCCCGCCGGGGACGACGCACGCGCAAGCTGGCGCTGCACCCGGCCCTGCCCGCCGATGTCATCAAATCCATGCTCCAGGCTCTTTGACCACCACACATCGGCGACAAGGTAAAGGCGGGCCCCGCGGGGCCCGCCTTAATCGTTGCAGGGAAACGGGTCCCCGCGCTTTCACCGTTTTCCAAATACCCCCGCCGGAGGCACCGGCCGCCGCAAGCGACAAGGCCGGGGTGCTCCCCCGGCCCCGCCGTCACTCGATCATGGGCAGCAGCGCGTCCAGCGACTTCTTGGCGTCGCCATAGAACATGCGGGTGTTTTCCTTGTAGAACAGCGGGTTCTCGATCCCG
>NZ_JHWH01000001.1:99677-461727 GCF_000622145.1 Paracoccus yeei ATCC BAA-599
CCAGTTCTTCTTCGAACATGGCCTCAATGGTGGCACGGACATTCGCCCGCAGGCGATCCTAGATCAGATCATACCCGCTGGCGTCGGGCAGTAGCGAAAAGGATGAGCTGTCGGTATTCTGCTTCATGGCGTGATCTCCCTGGCGGTTGCCGCCGCCGGTTGGGTGGGTGTCAGTTCACCCGGAGATTACGCCACCGTCCAATTTCCACCACTGCCGAGACACGACCCAACCTGCCGCAACTTCGAGACAATCTCTTCCGGCTTCGGTCGTTTGTTTGCCATTCTCGATCCTCCGTTTCCTAAACATAACGGCGGACCACTTCAGTGGGGGAGGACCACCCGTTTCCCCCTTATACGTATTCTGCGATAGCGATCTTGCACCAGTCCATAACTGCCGCTTCGTCGGGTTGCAGTTGGACCGCCATGCCCGAGGAAAACGTCTCGAAGCTGGCAAGATTACGGCCGTTGACGCCAAGTAGAACCGGGGTACCTCGCGACAGCGCTTCGGCGATAAGAGGGGCGAGGCCGCGGCTGAGCCATTCCGATTCCGCGCGACAATCTCGATCTGCGGATGATGTCGCAGCAAGGCGGCCACAGTTGCAGGTTCGCGATCCGGCAGCAGGTCGATGACAGCTTGGTGCGCGCGGTCACGGACCAAGGTCCCATTGCGCTGCCCCTTGCGCCACGCCCAGTCGTCAATGCCGATCACACGCAGTCGCAGAACGGGCTTATTCGCCGGTAGCATTGTGCCTTGCAGGAAGGTGTCTTTGCTGACGCGCAGCAGACTGCGACGCCCAGGCACCTGGGCAGTTCGGCCCTTATGGCCAGACCTGCGTATGCGACAAGATCTTTGAAGCAGCCCGTTCGCCGACCATGCGGCTGCACGAGAGATCAGGACTGCACTTGCCAGACGTCTTGACCGGCCGCTGCGCAATCAGACAGCGGAACCGACCAACCGAACGGCGCAACGGCACAGTGGGGCATGGGCAGGCAGATCTGCGAGACTGCGGATATGCCGCCCATGTCGGCGCGCCGACCGGAGATCTATCTCTCGGACGAGAAATTCGTCTTGAGATAGGTCAGGATCAGCGCCTTGGTATCCGGCTCGGGCTCGACCATGCCCTGCGCCTCGACCATCCATGTCCACAGCTCGTCCCAGCGATGGTCCGTGATGCGCTGCTGCTTGATGATCTCGGTCGAATGGCAGGCGACGCATTGGTAATAGGTCTCTTCGGCCCCCGCCCCGTCGGGCAGACCGCCCAATTCCTCGTTTCCTTTCGCCGCCTCGGCGGTGTCGGCCCGAGAACGCAAGGCGGTCATCGGGTCAAGCGGGTCCGAGCCGGCAGACCGTCCGGACAGCGCGGCCATCGGATCCAGCCGGGTTCCGGCCATTGCCAAGCCGCTGCCAAGGGTCAGCACGGCCGCAATCGCAGCCACAATCGTCGGGATAATGCGCATCGCGGTCACCCCTTACCCGACCGCGACCAGCGCGATGCGGTGCTGGATGTTGTTGGCATAGCCACGCGGGTTCCAGACCGGCGACAGCGGCGGCTGACCAATGCCGTCCTGGTCCACTGCCCGAGCCCAGACCTCGTAATAGCCGTGCTGGGGCGGCGTCACCTTGGCACGCCAGCGCTGCCAGGCAAAGCGGTTCGGCGCCGGCTCCAGTTCCGCGTCCTGCCAGGTCTGGCCGAAGTCCAGCGAATACTTGACCGAGGCGACATCGCCCTTGCCGCACCAGGCATGGCCCCGGACCTCGACCGGCTCGCCTGCCTTCACCTCGGCGCCGGTCTGCGGGAAGGTGATGATGGACTTCACCGGCATTTCCTTGAGCACCACCATGTCCTTCTCGGGAACTTCGGTGCCGGGGGCGACCGGATAGGCGGGGATGCGATAAGAATCGCCGGTCATCTTGGCGCCGTCATGTTCCTTGTCGCGGATCCAGATCCGGTTGAGGTATTTCTGCGAGGCCGAGGCCGGATAGCCTGGCACGATCAGCCGCAGCGGAAAGCCGTGCAGCGCCGACAACGGTTCGCCGTTCATCGCCCAGGCGATGATCGCATCCCCCTCTATCGCCTTCTCGATCGGCACCCCGCGCGAAATCACTTCCTTCTCTTCGTCGCCGCTCAGATGCACGTCATTGCCGTAATGGCCGGTATAGACGGCGCTTTCCTTAATGCCGGCCTCTTTCAGCACGTCGGCCAGACGGACCCCGGTCCACTCCGGGCAGCCGACCGCGCCGAAAGTCCATTGGTTGCCCGACGTTCCCGGTTGAAAGAAGGCCCGCCCATTGCCGCCGCATTCGATCACCAGCTGCCGGGTGACATTTTCGAAGCGTGATTTCAGATCGTCGATCGTCAATTCCAGCGGGGTGTTCACTTCGCCGTCGATGGTCAGCACCCAACCCTCGGCGTCCTGGTCAAGCGCCGTCTGGGGGACGAGGCCGTTCATGCGGACGAACAGACGCTCATAAGGCGTCACGTCATCATCCAACAGGTGAACAGGGGTTTCCGCGTTCAGCGGGCGGTCGCCCAGCACCGTCAGTCCGTTCTTGCCCGACATCAGATCATGGCCGGTGTCCTGAGCCAGTGCGACTGGCACGAAGCCAACGGGCAGATTGCGTTCGAAAGGCACAGCCATGCCAAGCATCGTCCCCAGCGCGGTCAGCCCCGTCGTTTTCAGAAAGTTGCGCCGAGACCGGCCAGGGACTTCCGAACTCTGTGCTATCGAAGTGGAGATTTGGTCGGACATGGTTTTTCCTCCTTGGTTGCAGTGCTTAATACTATAAGCCCGCCCTACTCGATCATGGGCAGCAGCGCGTCCAGCGACTTCTTGGCGTCGCCATAGAACATGCGGGTGTTTTCCTTGTAGAACAGCGGGTTCTCGATCCCGGAATAGCCGGTGCCCTGGCCGCGCTTGCTGACGAACACCTGCTTGGCCTTCCAGACCTCCAGCACCGGCATGCCGGCGATGGGGCTGTTGGGGTCCTCCTGCGCGGCCGGGTTCACGATGTCGTTCGAGCCGATCACGATGACCACATCCGTGTTCGGGAAGTCCTCGTTGATTTCGTCCATCTCCATGACGATGTCATAGGGCACCTTGGCCTCGGCCAGCAGCACGTTCATGTGCCCGGGCAGGCGGCCGGCGACCGGATGGATGGCAAAGCGGACCGTCTTGCCGCGCGCGCGCAGCTTGCGGGTCAGTTCGCTGACCGATTGCTGCGCCTGCGCCACCGCCATGCCATAGCCCGGCACGATGATGATCTCGTCCGCGTCGTTCAGCGCCGCCGCGACGCTTTCGGCGTCGATGGCGATCTGCTCGCCCTCGATCTCCATCGCGGGCCCCGTCTCGCCGCCGAAACCGCCCAGGATCACGCTGACGAAATTGCGGTTCATCGCCTTGCACATGATATAGGACAGGATCGCACCGCTTGATCCGACCAGCGCGCCCACGACGATCAGCAGGTCGTTGCCGAGCGTGAAGCCGATGGCCGCCGCCGCCCAGCCGGAGTAGCTGTTCAGCATCGAGACCACCACCGGCATGTCGGCGCCGCCGATGCCCATGATCAGGTGATAGCCGATGAAGAACGCGGCCAGGGTGATGATCAGCAGCCACAGGACCGGGGCCCCGGTGGTGCAGTAAAGGATGACGGCCAGCAGCGACAGGGCCGCCGCGCCCGCGTTCAGCATGTGCCCGCCCGGCAGCTTCTTCGGCTTGCCGTCGATCTTGCCCGCAAGCTTGCCGAAGGCCACGATCGAGCCGGTGAAGGTCACGGCGCCGATGAAGATCCCCAGCGCGACCTCGACCTTCAGCATGGCGATCTCGGCCGGGGTCTTGTGGGCCAGAACGGCGGCGAAGCCGTGGAAATAGGCCTCGGCGTCCAGCGCGCGGGCGCGCAGCACGCGGGACAGTTCGAACTGGGCGTTGAAGCCGATCAGCACGGCGGCCAGGCCCACCAGCGAATGCATGGCGGCGACCAGCTGCGGCATTTCCGTCATCTGCACGCGCTTGGCCACGACCCAGCCGATGGCGCCGCCGATGGCCAGCATCAGCAGGCTGATGCCCCAGTTGCCATAGCCCGGCCCGATCAGCGTGGCGACGACGGCCAGCGCCATGGCACTGATGCCGTACCAGACCGCGCGCTTGGCGCTTTCCTGGCCCGAGAGCCCGCCCAGCGACAGGATGAAAAGGACGGCCGCGACGACATAGGCGGCGGTGGTGAAACCGTATTCCATCGCCCTCTCCTTACGATTTCTGGAACATGGCGAGCATCCGGCGCGTGACCAGGAAACCGCCGAAGATGTTGACGCCCGCCATCAGCACCGACAGCGCCGCCAGCAGGACGACCAGCCACGACCCCGACCCGATCTGCAGCAGCGCGCCGACGATGATGATCGAGGAGATGGCGTTGGTGATCGCCATCAGCGGCGTGTGCAGCGAATGGCTGACGTTCCAGATCACCTGGAAGCCGATGAACACCGACAGCACGAAGACGATGAAATGCGACAGGAAGCTGGCGGGCGCGAACATGCCGACCAGCAGCATCAGGATGGCGCCCACCGCCAGCAGCGTGACCTGGGACTTCGTCTGCGCCCTGAAGGCCGCGACCTCGGCCGCGCGCTTTTCCTCGGGCGTCAGCTCCTTGGGCTTTTCCTTGGGCTTTTGCGCCGCGATGGCGGCGACCTTGGGCGGCGGCGGCGGCCAGGTCACGTCGCCGTCATGGGTGACGGTGGCGCCGCGGATGACGTCGTCCTCCATGTTCTGGACGATCACGCCGTCCTTGCCGGGCGTCAGGTCGGCCAGCATGTGGCGGATGTTGTTGCCGTAAAGCTCGGACGCCTGCGCCCCCATGCGCGACGGGAAGTCGGTGTAGCCGATGACGACAACGCCGTTCTCGGTCACGATGCGCTGGTCGGGCACGGTCAGGTCGCAGTTGCCGCCGCGTTCGGCGGCCAGGTCGACGATGACGCTGCCGGGCTTCATCGCGGCCACCATGTCCTCGGTCCAGAGCTTCGGCGCGGGCCGGCCCGGGATCAGGGCGGTGGTGATGACGATGTCCATCTCGGGTGCGAGTTCGCGGAACTTGGCCAGCTGCGCCTCGCGGAACTCGGGGGACGAGGGCGCGGCATAGCCGCCGGTCGCGGCGCCGTCCTGCACCTGGTCCTTGAAGTCCAGATAGACGAATTCCGCGCCCATCGATTCAATCTGCTCGGCGACCTCGGGGCGCACGTCGAAGGCATAGACCTGCGCGCCCAGGCTGGTCGCGGCGCCGATGGCGGCAAGCCCCGCGACGCCCGCGCCGACGATCAGCACCTTGGCCGGCGGCACCTTGCCCGCCGCCGTCACCTGGCCGGTGAAGAAGCGGCCGAAGTTGTTGGCCGCCTCGATCACCGCGCGGTAGCCGGCGATGTTCGCCATCGAGCTGAGCGCGTCCATCTTTTGCGCGCGCGAGATGCGCGGCACCATGTCCATGGCGATGGCGGTGATGCCCTGTTCGCGCGCGGCCTCCAGCAGTTCGGCGTTCTGCGCCGGCCAGAAATGGCTGATGAGGGTCTGGCCGCGCCGCATCTGGGCGATCTCGGCCAGCTCGGGCGGGCGGACCTTGACCACCACGTCTACGTCATTGATCAGCGCGGCGGCGGTCGGCTCGACGGTCACGCCGGCCGCCTGATAGGCGGCATCCGAAAAGCCCGCGCGCACCCCGGCGCCGGATTCGACAAAGACCTCGTGACCCAGCTTCTTCAGATGGGCCGCAGAGGATGGGGTAACCGCGACACGGGCCTCCCCCTCGTAACTCTCTCTCAAAGCGCCGATCTTCACGAGGGCACCTCCCCTGTTAGCGTCTCAACCGGGACTCCATAGCACCGCGCAACAATCTTTCACAAGGGCGTGACGGGGCGCGTTCGCCGCAAAAAACGACGCTGCGTCACGCGGCATGGAACTGCGCATGAAAAAAGGCCCCCGGATCGGGGGCCTTCGCGGACAGGTCCGGGCGCGCGGTTTATTCGGCCTTGACCGCCTCGACGGTGATGTTGATTTCGACCTCGTCCGAGACGGCGGGGGCGAACTTCGCCAGGTTGAATTCCGAACGCTTGATCTCGGTCTCGGCGTCGAAGCCGGCGACTTCCTTGCCGCTCATCGGGTGGGCGGCGATCTGCTTCAGGTCGACCTCGAGGACCACCGATTTGGTGACGCCGTTCAGCGTCAGGTCGCCCGTGACCTTGGCTTCGTCGTCGTCATCTGGCTCGACCTTGGTCGACTTGAAGGTGGCGACGGCGCTGGCCTGGTCGGTGTTGAAGAAATCGGGTCCGAACAGGTGCTTGTCGAGCTCGGGCGAAACGGTACGCAGGCCCGACAGCGGGATCGTCGCCTCGACGCTGGAGTTGGCGGGGTTCTCGGCGTCCAGCATCAGCTTGCCGGTGACGCCGTTGATGATGCCCGTGCTGGTCGAAAAGCCCATGTGCTGATAGTCGAACACCACCTGGCTGTGCGACGGATCGAAGTCATAGGCCACCGGCTCGGCCAGGGCGGCCGTGGCGCCGAACGCGGTCGCAAGGGCGAAGGGGACGACGAGGATCTTCATCGGGAACTCCTGATTGAAATGGTCACTGGGAATGGTGACAGGAAATGCGCCAGTCGCAACAAGGGTTTCCGCCATTCTGCCTGACAATTTCGTGTGGCTTCGCCCCGGCGAAACACTGCCGCCGCAGGGGCGAAAGCCGGCGCGGACGGGTTTTGCCTTGCAATCGCGCCCGGTGCCGTTATAAGGCTGCATCCTTCCGCATACACGAAACCGGCGCAGCCTCTCGTGACGGGGCGCGGAAGGTTGCCCCGTCGTTGAAATGCGCCCTGAAAAAGGAACAGACATGCCGCTTTACGAGCATGTGCTGATCGCCCGCCAGGACCTGTCGAACACGCAGGCCGAAGGGCTGATCGAACATTTCTCGACCGTGCTGGCCGACAACGGCGGCAAGGTGGTCGAGAACGAATACTGGGGCGTGCGCACCCTGGCCTACAAGATCAACAAGAACCGCAAGGGCCATTACGCCTTCCTGCGTTCGGACGCGCCCTCGGCCGCCGTGCAGGAAATGGAGCGTCTGGCCCGCCTGCATGACGACGTCATGCGCGTGCTGACCGTCCGCGTGGACGAGCACAAGGAAGGCCCCTCGATCCAGATGCAGAAGCGCGACGAGCGCGAGCGCGGGGATCGTGGCGACCGCGGTGACCGTGGCGAACGCCGCGACCGTGACGGCGACCGTGGTGATCGCGGTGGCCGGGATGGCGAGCGCCGCGAGCGCCGCGACCGCGACGACCGGAACTGAGGGAAAGGACGCATATCATGGCCAACAAACCCTTCTTCCGCCGCCGCAAGGTCTGCCCGTTCTCGGGCGATAACGCCCCCGCGATCGACTACAAGGACACGCGCCTGCTGCAACGCTACATCAGCGAACGCGGCAAGATCGTGCCGTCGCGCATCACCGCCGTCTCGGCCAAGAAGCAGCGCGAACTCGCGCGCGCCATCAAGCGCGCCCGCTTCCTCGCCCTGCTTCCCTATGCCGTGAAGTAAGGAGAGACGAACATGCAAGTCATCCTGCTGGAACGTGTGGCCAAGCTGGGCCAGATGGGCGAAGTCGTGAAGGTCAAAGAGGGCTTCGCGCGCAACTACCTGCTGCCGCAGGGCAAGGCGCTGCGCGCCTCGGAAGCCAACATCAAGGCCTTCGAGGAACGCAAGGCGGAACTCGCCGTGCGCAACGACGAGTCCCGCGCCGAGGCGCAGAAGCTGGCCGAGAAACTGGACGGCCAGACCTTCGTCATCATCCGCTCGGCTTCGGACGCCGGCGCGCTTTACGGTTCGGTCACCCCGCGTGACGCCGCCGAGGCCGCTAACGCCGAAGGCTTCGCCGTCGAGCGCCGTCAGGTCGTGCTGACGGCGCCGATCAAGGACCTGGGCCTGCACGAGGTCCGCGTGCACCTGCACCCGGAAGTCGATGCGACCATCCGCCTGAACGTCGCCCGTTCGGCCGAGGAAGCCGAACTGCAGGCTTCGGGCAAGTCGATCCAGGACCTGGCCGCCGAGGAAGACGCGGCAGCCGATTTCGAGATCGCCGAACTGTTCGAGGACATCGGCTCGGCCGGCCGCGACGAGGACGAGGCGAACTGATCGCCCTGCCCTTGTGGCCCCCGCAAAGACCAGAACGCGCCGCGATCCGGCGCGTTTTTTCTTGCCCGGCGCAGGGCTTGGCGCGCGGAACATTCGGGCAGTTGGCGGGTTGATGCGCAGATGCGATTCCGTGAAAGGACCGACCGATGCGCCAGCCGCCGAATGACGAAACGGACCCGTTCAACCCCGGCATCACCCGCACCGATGCCGACATCACCAGCGAGACGCGCTTTGGCCCCCGCCCCGTCCCCAAGGGGCACCGGCGCCCCGCAGGACCGCAGGATTACCGGCGCATCCCGCCCAGCGGCGATGTCTCGCCCGATGGCAAGCGCGCCTATCCCCGCCCCTCGCGCATGGCGAAATGGGCGGTCTGGGGCGGCACCGGCATCGCCGCCGCCGCGCTGACGGCGGGCGCGGTGCTGGCCGTGCGCCAGGTGGCGGGGCTGTTTTCCGAGGACGACCACGGGCCCCGGCGCCACCGCCGCCGGCATGGACCCGATCACGACCACGACCACGATTATGCCCGCCCGCGCATGCAACCTCCGACCGAGGCCGAGAAGCAGGGCACCAAGCGCCGCTTTGCCGGCACGGACCCTTCGGAACGCCAGTTCGTCCGTCCCGACCACGACGACCAGCGCCGCAGCACCGGCCCGCGTCGCAGCCTGGTGTCCGAGATCGAGGACAATGCCCAGCGCCTGACGGGCACGCTTGATACCGTGATGCAGTCGGTCAGCGCCGCGCTGACGGGGTTCCAGTCGGTCGCGCAGCAGGCGCGCGGGGTCATGCACGAATTTGGCGAGGCCGCCGGAATGGCGCGCGACATCTTTCAGGGCGGCAGCAGCGGCGGCGGTTCGCAGGACACGGGGCAACGCTATGCCCGGCGCCATCCGCGCCACGGCTATCCGATGCCCGACCTGCGCGACGACCCGCTGACCGAGGACCCGCAGAAGCCTGGCGACCACGATCCGCGCAGCCATCGCCTATGATGGTCTGACCACATCGACCGAATCAGTTCCGGGGCGGCCATTGCGGATGGTCGCCCCTTTTGCTGTTTTTATAGGCTATTCGCAGGGCACCACCCTTCCGCTGCAGCGTAGAAATATCATGACCTTAGCCTTTGGTATGACCACAAAACACCAGCGGTCCGAGCAAAACTGTTTGACGCATGGCGTTCTTTGGCAAATATCCCTGTACATCCAAGTTTTTTGGTCATACCATCGTTTTGGGAGGAACTCACACGATGACCTGGGCACAGGATTATGTCCCATTGGGCAATATCTGGCTTTCCAGCCTGGTTGCCGCCATTCCGATCCTTTTCTTCTTCCTGGCCCTGACCCTGTGGCGTCTGAAGGGCTATCAGGCGGCGACCGTCACCGTCCTGCTGACCCTGGTCATCGCCGTCGCGGTCTATGGCATGCCGGTTTCGGCCGCCGCCGCCGCCGGCGTCTACGGGTTCTTCTATGGCCTGTGGCCGATCGCCTGGATCATCGTGGGCGCGGTGTTCCTGTACAAGATCTCGGTCGCGACCGGCCAGTTCGAGATCATCCGCCGCTCGATCCTGGGCATCACCGAGGACCAGCGGCTGCAACTGCTTCTGGTGGGCTTTGCCTTCGGTGCCTTCCTCGAGGGCGCGGCGGGCTTTGGCGCGCCGGTCGCCATCACGGCGGCCCTGCTGGTCGGCCTGGGGTTCCGGCCGCTTTACGCCGCCGGCCTGTGCCTGATCGCCAACACCGCGCCGGTGGCCTTCGGCGCCATGGGCATCCCGATCATCGTGGCGGGCCAGGTCACCGGGCTTGATCCGTTCCACATCGGCCAGATGGCCGGCCGCCAGCTGCCGCTCTTGTCGGTGCTGGTGCCCTTCTGGCTGATCCTGATCATGGACGGCGTGCGCGGCGTGCGCGAAACCTGGCCCGCGATCCTGGTCGCCGGCGGCTCCTTCGCCATCGTCCAGTTCCTGACGGCGAACTTCATCGGCCCGGAACTGCCCGACATCACCGCGGCCATCGCCACGCTGATCGCGCTGCCGCTGTTCCTGCGCGTCTGGCAGCCCAAGCGCATCTTCCGCTTTGCCTCCGAGCCGGGCGATCCGCCCGTCGCCCCCATCGAAACGGCGCACAGCTATACCACGGGCCAGATCGCCCGCGCCTGGTCGCCCTTCGTCATCCTGACCGCCTTCGTCACGCTGTGGAGCATCGCGCCCTTCAAGCGGCTGTTCACGGCCGACGGCCCGCTGTATTCCTGGGTTGCCAGCCTGCACGTGCCCTTCCTGGACAATGTCGTCCAGAAGACGCCGCCCATCGTGGCCGAGCCGACGCCCTTTGCCGCCGTCTACAAGTTCGACTGGTTCTCGGCCACCGGCACGGCCATCCTGTTCGCGGCGCTGGTCAGCATCATGGTTCTGGGCATGAAGCCCCGCAAGGCGGTCGAGGTCTTTGGCGACACGCTGCGCGGGCTGGTGATCCCGATCTATTCCATCGGCATGGTGCTGGCCTTCGCGTTCCTGGCGAACTATTCGGGCCTGTCGGCGACGCTGGCGCTGGCGCTCGCGCATACCGGGTCGGCCTTTACCTTCTTCTCGCCCTTCCTGGGCTGGCTCGGGGTCTTCGTCACCGGCTCGGACACCTCGTCGAACGCGCTGTTCGGGGCGCTTCAGGCCACGACCGCGCACCAGATCGGCGTGTCGGACGTGCTGCTGGTCGCCGTCAACACCACCGGGGGCGTGACGGGCAAGATGATCTCGCCGCAGTCCATCGCCATCGCCTGCGCGGCCGTGGGGCTGGTCGGGCGGGAATCGGACCTGTTCCGCTTTACCGTCAAGCATTCGCTGGCGCTGGCGGCGCTGGTCGGCGTCATCACCACGCTGCAGGCCTATGTCTTTCCCTGGATGATCCCATGACGGAACGAACCCCGCGGGCCCGTGTCACCGATCGGGTCGAGGCCGAGATCGAGGCGCTGATCCGGGACCGCGGGCTTGAACCCGGCGACCGCCTGCCGTCCGAACGGGCGCTGGCGGACCGCCTGTCGGCCTCGCGCACCAGTCTGCGCGAGGCCATCGGCCGGCTTGCCGCGCGCGGGCTGGTCGAGGTGCGCAAGACCGGGCTGGTCGTGGCGCGCCCCGGCCCCCGGGCCTGGGCGCATGACGGGATCAGCGCGCCCCTGGCGCCGCTGGTCGCCCATCACGCGGGCTTTGGCCATGACGTGATGGAGATCCGCCACGCGCTGGAAGGGGCGGCCGCCTATTACGCCGCCCGCCGCGCCGATCCGGCGGCGGTCGGCCGCATCGCCCAGGCGCTGGAGACGATGATCGCCGGCCACGGCCAGGCCGACCCCGGCGAGGAGGCGCGGCTGGACGCCGCCTTTCACCTGGCCATCGCCGAGGCGTCGAACAACGCCATCCTGCACCAGGTCATGTCCAGCCTGTTCAGCCTGCTGCAGGCCAGCATCTCGGAAAGCCTGGAAAAGCTTTACCTGGTGCCCAGCACCTTCGAGGCGCTGTCGCGCCAGCACCGCGAGCTTTACCAGGCCATCGCCGCCGGGGACGCGGACCGCGCCCGCGCGGCGTCGGACGCGCACCTGGCCTTTGTCGAAACCACGATCCGCCAGATCGACGAGGATCTGGCCCGCAAGGCCCGCGCCAGCGCCGCCCGCGCCGCCGGCATCACCGGCCCGGCCCACCCGAACAACAGTTGAGGCATGACCATGAGAATTTCGTCGATCTCGGATTACCGCGAAGCCGCCCGCCGCAAGCTGCCGCCGTTCCTGTTCCATTACATCGACGGCGGCGCCTATGCGGAATACACGCTGGGGCGCAACGTCTCGGACCTGTCGGAAATCGCGCTGCGCCAGCGCATCCTGCGCAACGTGGCCGAACTGAGCCTGGAAACGCAGGTGCTGGGCCAGACCTTCGCGATGCCCGTCGCGCTGTCCCCGGTCGGGCTGACCGGGATGTATGCCCGGCGCGGCGAGGTCCAGGCCGCCCGCGCCGCCGCCGCCAAGGGCGTGCCCTTTACCCTGTCCACCGTCTCGGTCTGTTCCATCGAGGAGGTGCAGGCCGCGTCCCCCGTGCCCATCTGGTTCCAGCTTTACGTCCTGAAGGACCGGGGCTTCATGAAGAACGCGCTGGAGCGCGCGCAGGCGGTGGGGATCAACACGCTGGTCTTTACCGTGGACATGCCGGTGCCGGGGGCGCGCTATCGCGACCTGCATTCGGGCATGTCGGGACCGGACGCCAAGTTCCGCCAGATCGTGCAGGCCGCGACCCATCCGCAATGGGCCTGGGACGTGGGCATCAAGGGCAAGCCGCACGACCTGGGCAATATCTCGGTCTATCGCGGCCAGCCCACCAAGCTTGAGGATTACATCGGCTGGCTGGGGGCGAATTTCGACCCCTCGATCGGCTGGAGCGATCTGGAGTGGATCCGCGATTTCTGGAAGGGGCCGATGATCATCAAGGGCATCCTGGATGTCGAGGACGCGCGCGACGCGGTGCGGTTCGGCGCGGACGGGATCATCGTGTCGAACCACGGCGGCCGCCAGCTGGACGGGGTGCTGAGTTCGACCCGCGCCCTGCCGGCCATCGCCGACGCGGTCAAGGGGGACCTCGCGATCCTGGCGGACAGCGGCGTGCGCTCGGGTCTGGACGTCGTGCGGATGATCGCGCTGGGGGCCGATGTCGCGATGATGGGCCGCGCCTTTGTCTATGCGCTGGCCGCCGCCGGAGAGGCGGGCGTCGCCAACATGCTGGATCTGGTCGCCAAGGAGATGCGCGTGGCCATGGCCCTGACCGGCGCGCGATCCGTGTCCGAGATCGACCGCAGTGCGCTGGTAAGTGTCACCGAGACGCCCTGACCGCTAAAGGACGGCGGTGATGCCGCCGTCGGCATAGATGAGCTGCCCCGAGACGAAGTTCGAGGCGTCCGACGACAGGAAGATCGCCAGCCCGACCAGTTCCTCGGGCTGGCCCCAGCGGCGCATCGGGGTGCGCGCCTTGACCCAGGCGTCGAAGTCGGGGTTCTCGATCAGCGCCTGGTTCATGTCGGTGACCATGTAGCCCGGGCCGATGGCATTGGCCTGGATGCCCAGCGCGCCCCATTCGGCGGCCATGGCGCGCGTCAGCATCTTGATCCCGCCCTTGGACACCGCGTAG
Source organism: Paracoccus yeei ATCC BAA-599 (assembly GCF_000622145.1). Classification (GTDB taxonomy): domain Bacteria; phylum Pseudomonadota; class Alphaproteobacteria; order Rhodobacterales; family Rhodobacteraceae; genus Paracoccus; species Paracoccus yeei. The sequence continues at coordinate 112,985 of NZ_JHWH01000001.1, forward strand.
GGCGCGATGGTCGGCCGCGCCAGGTCCGAGGTCAGCGAGCCGATGTTGACGATCTTGCCGCGCCCGCGCGCGGCCATGCGGCGCGCCGCCTCGCGCCCGATGACGAAGGCTGCGGTCAGGTTGGTGTCGATGACCCGCTGCCAGTCCGCCGTGCCAAGCTCCAGCATGGGGCTGCGGAACTGGATGCCGGCGTTGTTGACCAGGATGTCGACCGCGATCCCCTGGGCGTCGAGGGCCTGGAACGCGGCCAGGATGGCCGCCTCGTCGCTGACGTCGAAGGCCTGGGTCAGCACGTCATGGCCCTGGTCCCGCATCCCGGCGGCCGCGTCCTCGAGCCGCTCGGCGTTGGCGCCGTTCAGGATGATCCGGGCGCCGGCCCGCGCCAGCCCTTCGGCCATGGCTCGGCCGAGGCCGCGCGATGATCCGGTGACAAGCGCGGTGCGGCCGGTCAGGTCGAAAAGATGCAGGCTCATGGGTCCCCCGTCCGTTTGCGACAGGGGTAACGTATACATTGTGCTCCGGCAAGCTTGCAAAACCCCGCGGATGGGTGCAAGGAAACGGGCTTTCCGAAAGGCCCCGCCGTGACGCGACCCCTGACCACCGTGCCCGCCCTGATCGAGGCGGGGCTTGCCGCGCCGGGCGAGGCCCCGGCGCTTGAGGCGGTGGCGGCCGAGTTTCGGGTTCGGCTGACGCCGGGCATGGCCGCAGCCGCGGCCGATCCGGGCGTCGCCGCGCAATTCGTGCCCGATGCGCGCGAATTGCGGGTCCGCCCCGAGGAACTGGCCGATCCCATCGGCGACGCGGCCCACAGCCCCGTGCCCGGGCTGACGCATCGCTATCCCGACCGGGTCATCCTGCATGTGACCAGGACCTGCGCGGTCTATTGCCGCTTCTGCTTTCGCCGCGAGGTGGTGGGCGAGGAAGGCGCGCTGCCCGAGGCGGAACTGGCCGCCGCGCTGGATTACGTCGCGGCGACCCCCGCCGTGCGCGAGGTGATCCTGACCGGCGGCGATCCCCTGGTGCTGTCGACGCGGCGCATCGCGGCACTGATGGCGCGCCTGGCGGCAATTCCGCACCTGGACATGGTGCGCATCCACACGCGGGTTCCGGTGGTCGCGCCCGGCCGGATCGACGCGGCCCTGCTGGCGGCGCTGCGCCCGGAACGGCTGGCGGTCTGGCTGGTGGTGCACACGAACCACGCCGCCGAGCTGACGCCCGAGGCCCGCGCCGCGCTGGCGCGGCTGGCCGATGCCGGGGTGCCGCTGCTGTCGCAGACGGTGCTGCTTGCGGGTGTGAACGCCGATCCGGCGACGCTGGAGGATCTGTTCCGGGCGCTGCTGCGGAACCGGGTCAAGCCCTATTACCTGCACCATTGCGACCTGGCGCGCGGGACCAGCCATTTCCGCACGACGATCGCCCGGGGCCGGGCCATCATGGCGGCCCTGCGCGGGCGGCTGTCGGGCACCTGCCTGCCGACCTATGTGCTGGACCTGCCCGGCGGGCATGGCAAGGTGCCGCTGGAATCGGGGGACGTCCTGGACATGGGCGCGGGGCGCTGGCGGATCCGGGACTGGCGCGGCACCTGGCACGACTATCGCGACCCCGAGGGTTAGAACCGGGGGCGCTTCGCCCCCCGGACCCCCCGAGGGTATTTGCGAAACGGTGAAATCAGGCGCTGGCCGCGCGCAGCGCCTGGCGGCGGGCGACGCGCTGGCGGATCGCCTCGATGTCCGTCACCGGGGTCGCGGCGAAGAGTTCGCGCGTATAGGGGTGCTGCGGGTTGGCAAAGACCGCCTCGCGCGTGCCCTGTTCGACCGCCTCGCCCTTGTTCATCACCAGCACGTCGTCGGCGATGTAGCGCACCACCGACAGGTCGTGGCTGATGAAGACATAGGCCAGGTCGAATTCGTCCTGAAGATCCGCCAGCAGGTTCAGCACCTGCGCCTGCACCGAGAGGTCCAGGGCCGAGACCGGCTCGTCCAGCACCAGGAGCGTCGGGTTCAGCATCAGCGCGCGGGCGATGGCGATGCGCTGGCGCTGGCCGCCCGAGAACATGTGCGGATAGCGGTTGAAATGCTCGGCAGGCAGGCCGACCTTGACCAGCATCTCCTCGGCCCGGCGGCGGCGTTCGGCGGCGGGGGTGTCGGTGTTGAGAAGCAAGGGCTCCATCAGCACGTCGCCGATCTTTTGCCGGGGGTTCAGCGAGCCATAGGGGTTCTGGAACACCATCTGCACCTTGGAGCGCATCTCGCGCGTCAGCCCCCTGGTGATGTCGACGGGCTTGCCCTCGATCAGAAGCTCGCCTTCGGTCGCGGGGTCGATCAGCGCGATGATGCGCGCCAGCGTCGATTTGCCCGAGCCCGATTCGCCGACAATGGCCAGCGTCTTGCCGCGATCGACGGAGAAGCTGATGCCCTTGACCGCGCGCACCACCTTGGCCCGGCGGGTCAGCGAGCCGGGGACGTGGTAATCGCGGACGATGTTCTTGCCCTGCACCACGCTCATTCCGCGCCCTCCATGAAGCTGCCCACGGTGGGCAGGCGGTCGCCGGTGGCGTTTTCCGGCAGGGCCGAGAGCAGCGCCCGGGTATAGGGGTGTTTCGGTGCCTGAAACAGCGACAGCACGTCGGCTTCCTCCATCTTCCTGCCCTTGTATTGCACCTGAACGCGGTCGGCGGTTTCGGCGACCACGCCCATGTCATGGGTAATCAGGATCAGCGCCATGCCGGTCTGTTCCTGCAGCGTCATCAGCAGATCCAGGATCTGCTTCTGGATGGTGACGTCGAGCGCGGTGGTCGGTTCGTCCGCGATCAGCAGGCGCGGGTTGGTGGCGATGGCCATGGCGATCATCACCCGCTGGCACTGACCGCCCGACATCTGGTGGGGATAGGACTTCAGCTTTTCCGCCGGGTCGGGGATGCCGACCTGCCGGAACAGGTCCAGCGCGCGGGCGCGGGCCTGCCTGCGGGACATGCCGGCGTTGAAGCGGAGCACCTCCTCGATCTGGTAGCCGGTGGTGAAGCTGGGGTTCAGCGACGCGATGGGTTCCTGAAAGATCATCGTGATCTCGCGCCCGATGATGCGGCGGCGGTCGCGCGGCGCCATGCGGAGGAGATCCTGGCCGTCGAAGCGCATCTCGTCGGCGGTGACGGTGGCGGTGTCGGGCAGAAGCCCCATCGCCGCCAGCATCGAGACGGACTTGCCCGAGCCGGATTCGCCGACGATGGCCAGCACCTCGCCCTTGTCCACGGTGACGTCGATGCCGTCGACGGCAGTGAAGCTGCCGGTCGAGGTGGCAAAGCGCACGGTCAGGTTGCGGATGGTCAGAAGGGACATGGCCTCAGCTCCGCTTCAGTTTCGGGTCGAGCGCGTCGCGTAATCCGTCGCCCATCAGGTTGATCGCCAGCACCGACACCAGGATGGCGAGGCCGGGGAAGGTCACGACCCACCAGGCGCGCAGGATGAATTCGCGCGCCTCGGCCAGCATGGTGCCCCATTCGGACGCGGGCGGCTGCGCGCCCATGCCCAGAAATCCCAGCGCGGCCGAATCGAGCACCGCGCTGGAGAAGCTGAGCGTCGCCTGCACGATCAGCGGCGCCAGGCAGTTCGGCAGGATGGTCTTGAACATCAGCCGCAGGTTCGAGGCCCCGGCCACCTTGGCGGCGGTGACGTATTCGCGGGCCTTTTCGCCCATCACCGCGGCCCGCGTCAGGCGGGCGAAATGCGGCTGGTAGACGATGGCGATGGCGATCATCGCGTTCGTCAGGCCGGGCCCCAGCACCGCGACCAGCACCAGCGCCAGCAAGAGCGAGGGGAAGGCCAGGATCACGTCCATGACCCGCATGATGACGGTATCGACCCAGCCACCATAGAAGCCCGCCAGCAGGCCGATGAAGATGCCGCCGGTCAGGGCGATGGCGACCACAACGATGCCGATGAACAGCGAATATTGCGCGCCATAGATCAGCCGCGACAGCATGTCCCGGCCGACCGCGTCCGTGCCCAGCAGAAAGCCCGCGCGCCCGCCGTCCTGCCAGATCGGCGGCACCAGCAGTGCGTCGCGGTATTGCTGCGTCGGGTCGTGCGGCGCGATCAGCGGCGCGAAGATGGCCGTCAGCACCAGCAGGACAAAGACGCCAAGCCCGATCACCGCGCCCCGGTTCTGGCTGAAGTAGAACCAGAACTCCTTGAGCTGCCGGCGACGGATGGCCGCGTCCGAGAGTTTCACGGTGGTATCGGTCATTTGTGCCGGATCCTCGGATTGATAAGACCATAGGTCAGGTCGACGATCAGGTTCACGATCATCACGATGGCGGCGATCAAGAGCAGGCCCGATTGCACCACCGGATAATCGCGGCGCGAAATGGAATCGATCATCCACTTGCCGATGCCGGGCCAGGAAAAGATCGTCTCGGTCAGGATGGCGCCGGCCATCAGCACGCCGATCTGCAACCCGATGGTGGTGATGACGGGGATCATGGCGTTGCGCAGCGCGTGGACGCCGATCACCCGGCGGGTGGGCAGGCCCTTGGCGCGGGCGGTGCGGACATAGTCCTCGCCCATCACCTCGAGCATGGCCGAGCGGGTCTGGCGCGCGATCACGGCCAGCGGGATCGTCGCCAGCACGACCGAGGGCAGGATCAGGTGGCTGAGCGCCGAGGCGAAGGCGCCGTCCTGCCCCGAGAGCAGGCTGTCGATCAGCATGAAGCCGGTGACGGGCGGAAAGAAATACATCAGCGAGATGCGCCCCGACACCGGCGTCCAGCCCAGCACGCCCGAAAAGAAGATGATCAGCAGAAGCCCCCACCAGAAGATCGGCATGGAAAAGCCGATCAGCGCCCCGGTCATCGAGATCTGGTCGAACCAGGAGCCGCGCTTGATCGCGGCGATGACGCCCACCGGCACGCCGATCACGGTCGCGATGACGATGGCCACCAGAGCCAGTTCGACCGTCGCCGGGAACAGGGCCAGGAACTCGGCCAGCACGGGCTTTTTCGTGACCAGAGAATTGCCAAGGTCGCCCTGCAGCAGGTTGCCGAGGTAATTCAGGTATTGCTGCCAGATCGGCTTGTCATAGCCAAGCTGGGCCGCGATCTGGGCGTAGCGTTCGGGCGAGACGCCGCGTTCGCCCGCCATCAGCAGCACCGGGTCGCCCGGCAGCAGGCGGATGAAGCCAAAGGCCACCAGCGTGATCCCCAGCATGGTGGGGATCAGGTAGAGCAGCTTGGCAAGAATGAATCTGAGCATCGGATCCTGATCCAAAAGGGCCGTGCGAAGGGTGGTCCCCCGCACGGCCGCAGCACATGAAACCGAATGATTATTCGGTCAGATCGACGGTTTCGAAGGTATAGTCGCCCAGCGGCGACTGCACGAAGCCGGTCACTTCCTTGCGCATCGGCACGTATTGCGTCGAATGCGCCAGCGTGGCCCAGGGCTCGTCCTGCTTGAAGATCACCTGCGCCTGTTCGTACAGTTTGACCCGCTCGGCGTGATCGCTGGTGGTCTTGGCCTTGGCGATGATGTCCGAGAACTCCTGGTTGCACCAATAGGCGCGGTTCGCGCCGCCCGGCGTCGCGGCGGCGCAGGACAGCAGCACCGACAGGAAGTTGTCGGGGTCGCCGTTGTCGCCGGTCCAGCCCAGGATGACGGCGCCCTTGCGGCCTTCCTCCATCGACTTCTTGAGGTATTCGCCCCATTCGTAGCTGACGATGTCGACCTTGACGCCGATCTTGGAGAAGTCGTTCTGGATCAGCTCGGCGGTGCGGCGGGCGTTGGGCATGTAGGGGCGCTGCACCGGCATGGCCCAGACCTCCATGGTCAGGTCCTTGACGCCGGCAGCCTCGAGCGCGGCCTTGGCGGCCTCGGGGTCGTACTTGTCCTCTTCGATGGAGTCGTTGTAGCCCCACATGGTCGGCGGGATCGGGTTCTTGGCGACCACAGCGCTGCCCTGATAGACGGCGTCCACGATGGCCTTCTTGTCGATGGCCATGTTCAGCGCTTTGCGGACCTCGGGCTTGTCGAAGGGCGCGACGGTGGTGTTATAGGCCAGGTAGCCCACGTTCAGCCCGGCCTGTTCAAGCAGTTGCAGGTTCGGGTCGGCCTTGATGTCGGCAATGTCGGCCGGCGAGGGATAGGGCATCAGGTGGCATTCGCCGGCCTTGAGCTTTTGCAGCCGGACCGAGGCGTCGGGGGTGATGGCGAACACCAGGTCGTCGATCTTGGGCGCCTCGCCCCAGTAGTCGGCGTTCTTCTGGTAGCGGATCACTGCGTCCTTCTGATAGGCCACGAACTTGAACGGGCCGGTGCCGATGGGCGCGTTGTTCAGGTCCTCGCGCGTGCCGGCGGCCTCCAGCGTGTCGGCATATTCCTTGGACAGGATCGACACGAAGGGCATGGCGACATTGGCCAGGAACGGCGCCTCGGGCTGGTTCAGGGTGAACTTCACCGTATGGTCGTCGACCTTTTCGATGGACTTGATCAGCTTGTCCATCTCCATCGAGGAGTAATATTCGTAGGTGATGCCGGGGATGTATTCGTGCCAGGGGTTCTCGGCGCTGGCTTGGCGCATGAAGGTAAAGATCACGTCGTCGGCGTTGAAGTCGCGGGTCGGCGTGAACTTGTCGTTCGAGTGGAACTTGACGCCCTGGCGCAGGTGGAAGGTATAGGTCAGCCCGTCTTCCGACACGTCCCAGCTTTCGGCCAGCGCGGGTTCGATCTCGGTCGTGCCGGGCTTGAACTGGACCAGCCGGTTGTAGACCGCATGGCCCGACGCATCGAAGGTGGTCCCGGCGGTATAGGGCGCGGGGTCGAAGCCCTCGGGCGAGCCTTCCGAGCAATAGACGAAGGTCTTCGCGCTCAGCGGCGTTGCTGCCATCAGCACAAGCGCCGAGGCCGCCAGGAAACGGGTGGAAAGGATCGACATATTGCCTCCCATGTCAGATGTATCCTTGAGGTCCGATGCAAACCAAAGCTCTGCTAAGGTCAAGAGCGATGACCTATCCCTGCGACGAATCCACAGCACTGACGCGACGGAATGTGACATTCTGCCAATTAGAATGTCGCTTTGCCGCACGGCTTCGGCGTCCCGAAAAGGTGCCCGGACAGGTCCCTTCGGCCAGCATCGCCCGAGGCGGCGTCTTCGTCAATCGCCCTGCGCGGCCATGGCGCGAAATCCCGGCACGCCGGAGAGGGGGTGAGGACGCGAGCCCTGGCCCGCGCGGTCGGGATACCGCGGGCCGGATTGCCGTATCGTCATGATCGGCCGCCGCACCGGGCATGTCCGGGCGGTCATGGGCGCCATGGCGACAGGCCGGCGCGCGGTTGACGCCCGGCGGCAGGTTGCTTTAGCTGCCGGGCAAGGCGGTGCCTGCGCCCCGCCGCCCCCTGCCCGCCCACCGGATCGCCATGCCCCGTCCCGACCCTGCCCCCGCGCCGCCCCGCATCCTTTGCGCGGGCGCGATGCTGTGGGACGTGATCGGACAGGCCTCGGCCCCCATGACGCTGGGCGAGGATGTGCCGGGCCGCATCCACCAGCGCCCCGGCGGCGTCGCGCTGAATGTCGCGCTGGCCCTGGCGCGGCAAGGGCTGGCCCCCGGTGTTCTGTCCGCTCTGGGCCGCGATCCGGCGGGCGACGCCCTGCTGGCCGAGGCGGCGCGCCAGGGCGTCGACACCCGCTGGCTGCACCGCGATCCTGGCCCGACCGGCACCTATATGGCGATCGAAGGCCCCCAGGGGCTGGTCGCCGCCGTCGCCGACGCCCGTGGGCTGGAGGCGGCGGGACCCGCGATCCTGGCACCCCTGCGGGACGGACGGCTGGGCGATGCGGGCGCGCCCTGGCGCGGCACGCTGGTCGTGGACGGCAACCTGACCGAGCCCGTGCTGGCGCTGATCGCCCGCGCCCCCTGGCTGTCCCGCGCCGCACTGCGCATCGTCCCGGCCAGCCCCGACAAGGCCCCCCGGCTGCGGCCGTTGCTGGCCCATCCCCGCGCCATCCTGCATCTCAACCGGCTCGAGGCCGAGGCGCTGGCCGGGCGCCCCCTGCCCCTGGCCGCCGAGGCGGCCGAGGCTGTCGTGGCGCTTGGCGCGGCCCGGGTCCTGGTGACGGACGGGCCGCGCGCCGTCGCCGATGCCGTGGCGGGCGGGCCGACCCTGACGCTTGTGCCCCCCGCCGTCACCGCCCGCCACGTGACAGGCGCAGGCGACAGCTTCCTGGCAGGCCACCTTGCCGCCGAAGACGCGGGCGCGCCCCGCGACCAGGCTCTCGCCGCCGGCATCGCCGCAGCGACGCGCCACATCACCGCCCCGCCGCAGGGCCCCCTTTCAAAGGAAACCGCATGAAGGATCTTCTGGTCTTTGCCCCCGAGGTCGAACAGGCCCTGGCCGCGAACCGCCCCGTCGTCGCCCTGGAATCGACGATCATCACCCACGGCATGCCCTATCCCCAGAACCTGGAGGTGGCCCGCAGGGTCGAGGCGACGGTGCGCGAGGCCGGCGCGACCCCCGCGACCATCGCCGTGATCGACGGGCGCATCCGCATCGGCCTGGACGACGCCACGCTGCAGGGGCTGGCCGAAACCCCCGGCGCACAGGTGATGAAGCTGTCGCGCGCCGACCTGGCCGCCTGCCTGGCGCTGGGACGCACAGGCGCCACCACGGTCGCCGCAACCATGATCTGCGCCCATCTGGCCGGCATCCGCACCTTCGCCACCGGCGGCATCGGCGGCGTGCATCGCGGCGCGGAAACCAGCTTCGACATCTCCGCCGACCTTCATGAATTGGCGCGCACGCCGGTCACGGTGGTCGCCGCCGGGGCCAAGGCGATCCTGGACCTGCCCAAGACGCTCGAGGTGCTGGAGACACTGGGCGTGCCGGTCATCGCCTTCGGCCAGGACCCGCTGCCCGCCTTCTGGTCGCGCGACTCGGGCCTTGCGGCCCCCCTGCGCATGGACGACCCGGCCCAGATTGCCCGCGCGGGGCTCTTGCGGACCGACCTGGGCCTTTCGGGCGGCCAGCTGGTCGTGAACCCGATCCCCGAGGCCGACGAAATCCCCCGCGCCACGATGATCCCGGTGGTCGAACAGGCCCTGGCCGAGGCCGAGGCCCAGGGCATCGCCGCGAAATCCGTGACGCCCTTCCTGCTGCAACGCATCTTCGAACTGACCCGGGGCCGCTCGCTTGACGCCAATATCGCGCTGGTCCTGAACAACGCCCGGCTGGCGGCGCGGATCGCGGCCGCGATGGCCTAGCTGAACAGCCGCGGCAGATCGACCGAATCGCGCACGCCCAGATTGGCGGCGTGATAGTCCATGAACCGCTCTGCGGCGCTGCGCCCCGCCTCGCGCAGCGTGTGCAGCAGGCCGGGCGCGGGCACCAGCTTGGTGGCCGCCGTCAGCTTGTTCATCAGGAAGTCGTCCATGATCATGTGGATCAGCGGGTTCTTCATTGCCCGCCCGGACAGCCGCTCCTCGGCATGCAGGCGCTTGACGAAGTTGATGGCCCGCAGTTCGCGCAGCAACGAGGCGTTGAAGCTGATCTCGTTGATCCGGTCCTGGATCGCGGCCGGGGTCCTTGGCAGCGTCTCGCGCAGCATCGGGTTGATGTTCACGATCACGATGTCGCGCGGCAGGTCGGGCGCGAACAGCGGGAACAGCGCCGGATTGCCCGAATAGCCGCCATCCCAGTAAGCCTCGCGCCGGCCGGTGGCGGGGTCGTCGATCTCGACCGCGCGAAACAGCGTGGGCAGGCAGGCCGAGGCCAGGATGGTGTCCACCGTCACCTCGACGCCCGAAAAGACGCGGATGCGCCCGGTCCGCACATTGGTCGCGGTGACAAAGAACTGCGGACCCCGTTCCAGCCCCAGCCGGGGGTGCGGCATGTCCTGCAGGATGCCGGCCAGCGGGTTCGAATAGAACGGCCCATAGTCATAGGGGCTGAACAGCCGCGTCACCCCCTCCATCCAGGCGACCGGCGAAACAAGCTCGGTCAGCCTTTGCAGAAAGCGCGGCACCGGGAACAGCGAATGGATCCAGCGCACCAAGCGGTTGTCGCTGATCTGGCTGACCTGCGACCAGACATGCTCCAGGTTCTCAAGCGCCGCGCGCCGCCCGCGCCGGCCCGGGCCGCAGGCCAGGCCCGCCGCCAGCGCCGCACCGTTGAGCGCCCCGGCCGAGGTGCCGCTGATCCCGCTGATCTCGATGCTGTCGTCGTTCAGCAGATGTTCAAGCACGCCCCAGGCAAAGGCGCCATGCGCGCCCCCGCCCTGCAAGGCCAGATTGATGCGTCTGACACCCATCGCCATTCCATTCGCATGTGCAGCATATCACGCCGCGATGCAGCATGAACACCCCTGCCAGGCCAGGCAAGCGGAATCTCCGACCCCGAACAAGCGCACTGCCCGCGAACCCGGGCGAAACACCGGGCTTTCACCGTTTCCCAAATACCCGTGCCGGCCGCGCCGCAGGCACTGCCGGATCAGTCTTCGGCCTGCGCCTCGGCCCGGCTCTTGCCCGCCACGTCCAGGGCCAGCGTCGCAGCCATGAAGGCGTCGAGGTCGCCATCCAGCACGCCCTGCGTGTCCGAAGTCTCGTGCCCCGTGCGCAGGTCCTTCACCATCTGATAGGGATGCAGCACATAGGAACGGATCTGGTTGCCCCAGCCGGCGTCGCCCTTGGCCTCGTGCTGGGCGTTGATCGCGGCGTTGCGCTTGTCGAGTTCCAGCTGATAAAGCCGCGCCTTGAGGGCCGCCATGGCGTTCGCGCGGTTCTGGTGCTGCGATTTTTCGGAACTGGTCACGACGATGTTGGTCGGCAGGTGGGTGATCCTGACCGCCGAGTCGGTCGTGTTGACGTGCTGCCCGCCCGCGCCCGAGGACCGATAGGTGTCGATGCGGATGTCCTTGTCGGGAATCTCGATCTCGATGTTGTCATCGACCACCGGATAGACCCAGACCGAGCTGAACGAGGTGTGCCGCCGCGCCGCCGAATCATAGGGCGAGATGCGCACCAGCCGATGCACGCCCGATTCGGACTTGAGCCAGCCATAGGCGTTCGGGCCCGAGACCTTGTAGGCGGCCGAGCGGATGCCGGCCTCGTCCCCCGCCGTCTCGGACAGCAGTTCGACGGTGTAGCCCTTCTTCTCGGCCCAGCGGACATACATGCGCGCCAGCATGCTGGCCCAGTCGCAGCTTTCGGTGCCGCCGGCGCCGGCGTTCACCTCCAGGAAGGTGTCGTTGCCGTCGGCCTCGCCGTTCAGGAGCGCCTCGAGTTCCTTCTGGGCGGACAGGTCCGCCAGCGCCTTCAGCGCGGCTTCGGCATCGGCGACGATTTCGGCGTCGCCCTCGGCCTCGCCCAGTTCGATCAGTTCGGCATTGTCGTTCAGCTCGGTGCTGATCCGGCGGTAGGTCTCGACCGCATCCGACAGCTTCTGGCGGTCGCGCATCAGCTTCTGCGCGCGGGCGGGATCGGACCAGATGTCGCCCGCCTCGATCATCGCGTTCAGTTCCTCCAGCCGGTGGGGCGCGGTCTCCCAATCCATGCGCTGCGCCAGAAGCTTCAGCGACTTGCGGATCGCATCGATGGTGGCTTGGGTTTCGGCGCGCATGGTCGGTCTCTTTCAGGTCACGGGGGGTCGGATGACCGCAGACAGATAGCGTGGGCGAGCCCGGCTCGCAAGGCGCAGGGGCCGGGCGGCCGGTCCCCGGGGGCGGCGGCAGGCCGGGGGCTGTCTGCCCCCGGACCCCCGAGGGTATTTGCGAAACGATGAAACACGGGCCGCGACGGTCAGCGCGCTAGTAGAGCCCACCCGAGGACAGCGTGCCGAAGTCGGCCTTCTTCGGGATCACCCGCTTTTTTCCGGTCGAGGTCGTGACGGCCTGGCCGCCGTCGCGCGCTTCGGTGAAAAGCGGCAGGGTGCCCGGCTCGGCCCGGCCGAAGCCGCCGTCCACCAGGGTCAGGCCGCTGGTCTCCTGGCCGTCGCGGAAATATTCGGCGATCACGTTGTCGCCCTTGGCGTCCGGTCCCAGGATCGCGCCGGTGAAGCGGTCGATGTTGACGAAATGCCCGCCCGGCGGAACCTTGAAGTCGGTGCCGCCGTATTCGCGCACCGCCTCGCGCATGAATTCGTTGAAGACCGGCACGCAGAGCGTTCCGCCATAGGCGTTTTCGCCCAGGGTGCGGGGCTGGTCGTAGCCTAGGTAGCAGCCGGCGACGATGTTCGAGGTATAGCCGATGAACCACACGTCCTTGGCGTCGTTCGTGGTCCCCGTCTTGCCCGCGACCGGCACCGGCAGGTTTACGCCGCGCCCCGAGCCGCGCTTGACCACGCCTTCCATCATCGAGGTGATCTGATAGGCGGTGATCGCATCCATCACGCGTTCGCGGTTCGACCGGATCTGGGGCCCGGCGCCGGCCGGCAGGGTCGGCTGGTCGCAGGTCACGCATTGTCGCTGGTCGTGGCGATAGATGGTGCGGCCGCGGCGGTCCTGCACGCGGTCGACCAGCGTGGGTTCGACCCGCTCGCCGCCATTGGCGAACATGGCATAGGCCGCGACCATCTTGAACAGCGTTGTTTCCTGGGCGCCCAGGGCATTGGCCAGGAAATGGCCCAGGTGGTCGTAGACACCGAATTTCTCGGCGTATTTCGCGACCGTGTCCATGCCGATGTCCTGGGCGATGCGGATGGTCATCAGGTTGCGGGACTGTTCGATCCCGATGCGCATGGGAGTGGGCCCGTAGAACCGGCCCGAGGCGTTCTTGGGCGCCCACAGGCCCTGCGGCGTGTTCACGGTGATCGGTTCGTCCACCACGATGGTGGCGGGGTTGAAGCCCGAATCCAGCGCCGCCGCATAGACGAAGGGCTTGAAGCTCGACCCCGGCTGGCGCTGCGCCTGGGTGGCGCGGTTGAAGACCGAGCTTTGATAGGAAAAGCCCCCCTGCATCGCCATGACGCGGCCCGTGTTCACGTCCATCGCCATGAAGCCGCCCTGGATTTCCGGGACCTGGCGCAGCGTCCAGCGAATGAAGCTGCCGTCGTTGTCGGCGGTCATGCGCCGCACCAGCACGACATCGCCCACCTCGAGCAGGTCGGCGGCCACCTTGGCCTTTGGCCCCAGCCGGCCGTCCGCCTGGCGCTTGCGGGCCCATTGCACGTCCTTGGCGGGCAGTTGGGCCGTCCCCTCCTGCCCCTCGATGCCCAGCGTTGCGTCCTGGCTGCCAAGCGCCAGGACGACGGCGGGATACCAGCCCTCGATGTCGCGGGGCACCTGCGCCTCGGCCAGGGCGGCGCGCCAGTCCTGCTCGGCACCCAGCTTCTCCTCGGGGATGCGCTGGCGGGTGCCGCGCCAGACGCCGCGGCCGCGGTCGTATTGCTCGAGCGCCTTTTGCAGCGCGCGCGCCGCGATTCGCTGCAGGTCGGGCTCTACCGTGGCGCGGATGGCCAAGCCGCCGCCGAAGAACTCCTCGTGCCCGAACTGGGCCGAAAGCTGGCGCCGGATCTCGTCGGTGAAATAGTCGCGCGGCGGCAGCTGCTTCTGGAAGGCCGGGAAGTCGCCGTTCTGGACCGAGCGCAGCGGCAGTTTCGATTCCAACTGATAGGTCGCCTCGTCGATATAGCCGTTCTGCCACATCTCGCGCAGGACATAGTTGCGCCGCTCGGTCACGCGCTCTTTCGCGCGGACGGGGTGATAGCGGCCGGGGGCCTGGGGCATGGCGGCCAGCGTCGCGGCTTCGTGCGGGGCAAGCTCGGTCAGGGGCTTGTTGAAATAGGTCTGGGCGGCGGCGGCGACGCCAAAGCTGTTCTGGCCCAGGAAGATCTCGTTCAGGTAAAGTTCAAGGATCTGGTCCTTGCTCAGCGTCTGTTCCAGGCGGGTGGCCAGGATCAGTTCCTTGATCTTGCGCTCGGCGCTGCGGTCGCTGGACAGCAGGAAGTTCTTCATCACCTGCTGGGTGATGGTCGAGGCGCCGCGCACGCTTTCGCCGCGCGACTGGACGGCCTGGATCAGCGCGCCCACCATGCCGCGCGGGTCGAAGCCGTGGTGATGGTAGAAATTCTTGTCCTCGGCGCTGACGAAGGCTTCCTTGACCAGCGGCGGAATTTCGTCGATCGGCACGAAGATGCGCCGTTCCTCGGCGAATTCGTCGATCAGGCGGCCTTCCCCGGAATAGACGCGGCTGATCGTCTTGGGACTGTATTGCGCCAGCTGTTCATGGCTGGGCAGGTCGCGCGAATACATCCAGAACACCGCCCCGAGGGTCAGGGCGACGAACACGATGCCGGTCACGACCCAGGAAAAGATCGCACCAAGAAACGACAGGACGAAACGTATCAAGCGGCCGGGCCTTTCGGGACGGGATGGCGCCTCTATAGTGGGCACCGCCGGCTGCGTCAAAGCAACCTTGCGCTAGTGCCGCGAAAGCCCGGCGCGGATCGCGTCGTCCTGCGCCCACTGCCCGATGGCCCGTGCGATGGACTGCGCCGTGCGCGACCGCCATTCGGGGTCGAAGAGGTTCGCCCGGTCGCCCGGATCGGTCAGAAAGCCCAGCTCGATCAGCACCGAGGGGATGTCGGGCGATTTCAGCACCGAGAACGCCGCCCCGCGCACGGGCATGCGGTGCATCCCGATCCCCGCCCGGTTCAGTTCCGAGACGGTGAACTTGGCGAAGGTCACCGATCGCGGATGCGTCTCGAGCCGCGCCAGATCCATCAGCACGTCGGCCACCTGGTCGTCGGTCCCCGCCAGGTCCACGCCGGACAGAAGGTCGTCGCGGTCGTGGCGCATGGCCAATTCCCGCGTGGCGCGGTCGTCGGCCTCCTGGTTCCAGGTATAGATCGAGAGGCCCGCGGCCTCGCCCGCCGGCAGGGCGTCGGCGTGCAGCGAGATGAACAGGTCCGCCTGCCCCGCCCGCGCGATGGTCATGCGCCGTTCCAGCGGCACGAAGCTGTCGTCGGTGCGGGTGGACACCACCTGGAACCCCGCCCGCGTCAGGATGTCCGAGAGTTCGCGCGCAAAGGCCAGCATCAGCGACGCCTCGCTGATGGCGCCGACCTGAGCGCCGGGGTCGTGGCCGCCGTGGCCGGGGTCAAGCGCGATGCGCAGCGCCCGCCCGGTGTGGCGATGGACCGGCGGCGGCGCGGTGGCCGAGGGCTGCGGCAGATCCCAAAGCGCCGAAAGCGCGTTGCCACGGGTCACGAAATCCTCGGGCGCGACCGGCTCGATCCGCAAGGCGACCAAGGCGCCGGCTCCCGTGGGCGCGGGCTTCTGGATCGCCGTGCGCAGGGCATAGGGGCCCGGCAGTTCCACCACCATCCGCGACCAGCCCGGGCGAAAGCGGCCCCAGCGCAGCGCGGGCACCAGATCGCGCCCCGGCAGCGCCTGGGCGTCGCTGCCCGAAAAATCGACCTCGCGGAAATCGACGACCAGCCGGGGCGGGCCGTCCAGGAAGTAAACCCGATAGGGCACCGGATGGCTGAGCGTCAGGGAAACCGTCAGCGGCCGCGGCTTGCCCCGGTCGCGGCCCTCGGCCGTGATGGCGGACTGGCCCAGGTCCAGATGCGCCAGCGCCGACCGCTCTTGCGCCAGGGCGGGCAGTGCCAGGATCGCCAGCAGCAGCGCCGCAAGCCACCTCATCGCGCGGCCATGAAGCGGGCCAGCCGGTCCAGCCCCTCGGCGATCTCGGCGGTGGCGCGGGCATAGCTGAAGCGCAGCGTCCGCGCGCCCCGGCGCGGATCGAAGTCGAGGCCGGGGGTGACGGCGACGCCCGCCTTGTCCAGGATCTCGGCGCAGAAGCCCAGGCTGTCTTCGGTCAGGTTCGAGACATCGGCATAGATATAGAAGGCGCCTTCGGGCGGCGCGATCCGGGTGAACCCGATCTGCGGCAGGCGTTCCAGCATGATGCGGCGGTTTTCGGCGTAAACGGAAAGGTTTGCCTCGGCTTCCTCGATGCAGTCCAGGGCCGCCAATGCGGCCGTCTGGCTGGCGTGGGGCGGGCAGATGAACATGTTCTGCGCGATGCGTTCGACCGTGCGGACCATGGCCTCGGGCACCACCATCCAGCCCACCCGCCAGCCGGTCATGCTGAAGTATTTCGAGAAGCTGTTGATGACAAAGACCTGGTTCGTCACCTCAAGCGCGGAATGAAAGCCGGCGCCATAGTCAAGGCCGTGATAGATTTCATCCGAGATCAGGCTGATGCCGAGTTCGTCCGCCCGCCCGGACAGCGCCGCCAGTTCGTCGCGCCGCAGCACCGTCCCCGAGGGATTGCCGGGCGAGGCGAGGATCAGGCCCTGCACATCGGCGGGCAGGTCCTGCGGGCGCGGCTGATAGCGGTCCTCGGCCCGGGTCTGGATGCCCACGGGTTCAAGCGACATGGCGCGCAGGATCTGGCGATAGCTTGGGTATCCGGGCTCGCCCAGGGCCACGCGGTCGCCGGCGTCGAACAGGGCCGAGAAGGCCAGGATGAAGGCGCCCGAGGAGCCCGGCGTCACCACCACCCGCGCGGGGTCCAGGTCAAGCCCGTACCAGCGCCGGTACAGCGCCGCGATGCCCTGGCGCAGTTCCGGCAGCCCGAGCGCCACGGTATAGCCCAGCGGCCGATCGAGCGCGGCGGCCAGGGCCCGGCGCGCGCCCGCGGGGGCCGGGGTCGAGGGCTGGCCGACCTCCATATGGATGACATGGCGGCCCTGGGCCTCGGCCCGGCGGGCAGCCTCCATCACGTCCATGACGATGAAGGGATCGACCTGGCCTCGGCGCGACTGTTTCATTCCTGCCTCATGCCTTCCGGGCGTGTTGTTGGTTTTCGGGGGGTATCACAACTTGGGCGGGCGCGGTCAAGCAGGCGGGGGCGGTCAAGCCCGCGTGAAGGACGGACCGCGGCGGCTTGCAACCGCGCCGCGCCCGCGCCAAGCTTTGCGCCAGCACGGAAAGGACCCCCGATGAAAGCCCTTGTGACCGCCGCGGCGCTGGCCGCCACCAGCCTGCCAGCCCTGGCCTTCGATCCTGCGGCGATGAGCGACGCCGAAAAGGCCGCCTTCGGCGAGGCGGTGCGCGACTATCTGATGGCGAACCCCAATGTCCTGGTCGAGGCGATCAACGTGATGGAGGAGCGCCGCCTGGCCGACGAGGCGCAAAACGACAAGGTTCTGGTCCAGACCCATCGCGACGCGATCTTCAACGACGGCCACAGCTGGGTCGGCGGCAATCCCCAGGGCGACGTGACGCTGGTCGAGTTCATCGACTATCGCTGCGGCTACTGCAAGAAGATCAACCCCGAGCTTGAGGCGCTGCTGAAAGAGGACGGCAACATCCGCTTCATCCTCAAGGAGTTTCCGATCCTGACCGAGGAAAGCCAGCTGGCCGCCCGCTTTGCCGTCGCGGTCCAGCAGATCGCCGGGCCGGATGCCTACAAGAAGACGCATGACGCGCTGATGGAATCGCGTGGGCCGGTGACGCTGGAATCGCTCAAGACCCTGGCGGGCGGAGTGGGCGTCGATGCCGATGCCGTCATCAGCCGGATGAACACCGAGGAGGTGTCGGCCGTGCTGCGCAAGAACCACCAGTTGGCCGAGCAGATGCGGATCATGGGCACCCCCACATTCATCATCGAGGGCGAGATGCTGCGCGGCATTCCGGCCCAGGGGTTGGGGCCGGTGATCGAACAGATCCGGGCGGCCAAGCAGGGCTGAAACAGGCGCCGCCCGGCCCGGTGGCGCGGGCGGCATGGGTATTTGACCAACAAGGAAACGCGAGGAGCGCGCGCTATTCGGCGGCCTGGTTTCCGGCTGCCTCGGCCGCCTCGAGTTCGGCGGCGCGTTGTTCGACGAGCTGGACGATGTGATCGATCATCTGGTCGTTGGTCATCTTGTGATCCTGTCGGCCGGCCAGGTAGACCATGCCCGAGCCCGCGCCGCCGCCGGTAAAGCCGATGTCGGTCATCAGCGCCTCGCCCGGACCGTTCACCACGCAGCCGATGATCGACAGGCTCATGGGGGTCTTGATGTGTTCGAGCCGCTTTTCCAGGGTTTCGACCGTCTTGATGACGTTGAAGCCCTGGCGTGCGCAACTGGGGCAGGAGATGATCTGCACGCCCCGGGTGCGCAGGCCCAGGGATTTCAGGATCTCGAACCCGACCTTGACCTCTTCGACGGGATCGGCGGACAGGCTGACGCGGATCGTGTCGCCGATGCCCATCCACAGGAGGTTGCCAAGACCGATGGCGGATTTGACAGTGCCGGCCATCAGGCCGCCGGCCTCGGTGATGCCGAGATGGATCGGGGCGTCGGTCGCCTCGGCCAGTTGCTGATAGGCGGCGGCGGCCAGGAAGACGTCGCTGGCCTTCACGCTGATCTTGAATTCGTGGAAGTCGTTGTCCTGCAGGATCCGGATGTGGTCGAGGCCGGATTCCACCATCGCATCCGGGCAGGGCTCGCCGTATTTTTCCAGCAGATGCTTTTCCAGGCTGCCGGCGTTGACGCCGATGCGGATCGAGCAGCCGTGGTCGCGCGCGGCCTTGATGACCTCGCGCACCCGGCTTTCGTCGCCGATGTTGCCGGGGTTGATGCGCAGGCAGGCGGCGCCCGCCTCGGCCGCCTCGATGGCGCGCTTGTAGTGGAAATGGATGTCGGCCACGATCGGCACCGGGCTTTCGCGGCAGATTTCTCGCAAGGCGCGGGTCGAGGCCTCGTCCGGGGTCGAGACGCGGACGATATCGGCGCCCACATCGGCCGAGCGGATGATCTGGTCCAGCGTGGCGCGCACGTCGCTGGTGTCGGTGTTCGTCATCGTCTGCACGCTGATCGGGGCATCGCCACCGACCGGAACGCGCCCGACCATGATCTGGCGGGATTTGCGGCGGTCGATGTTGCGCCAGGGACGGATCGGGTTCAGCGACATGGCGGGGGCCTTTTCAGCACCGGGAGGGGGGGACAGGCCAGACATAGGCTCATGCGGCAGGCCGGGCAAGCCACCGCCCGCCCGAAGCCCTTGAAGTTCGCGTGACAGGGCCCCGCGCGCCTATTCCTGCGCGCTGCCGTTGCCGGCGGGCTCGGCGGCCGCCAACGCGATCATCTGCGCCAGTTCCGGATCCTTGGCCGGATCGGCGAAGGCGTATTGGCTGGTCAGGGCATTGGCCGAAAGCTCGATGTTCTTGACCACGCGGGCGCCGGGGGCCGCCGGGCCATAGGTCCGGCCATTGACCGCGAAATAGACCGCGCCCGAGTTCCCCGTCCGCAACAAGGGCGGCTGCTCTAGCGCCGGCAGGGTGAAGCGTTCGCCCGCATCCATCGTCTTTTCCAGCAGCACGGTGCCGTCGGCCGAGCTGACGCGGACCCAGGCGGGACGCGCGGCCAGGATCTGGATTCCCTGCGCCTGGGGCAGCGCGGCCTGAAGGGCGGGGGCCTGCGGCATGGGCGGACCGAAGGCCTGCCCCGCGGCCGCGGTCTGGATGGGACGGGTCGCGGCCACGGTCGCCTGGGCAATGGCGGTTTCGGGCTGCATGGCGGGCGATTTCAACCCCGGGTCGATGGCGGCGATGGGGCCGTCGCGGGCGACAAGAACCGGAACCTCCAAGGCCTCGGGGCGATAGGAGCCGTCGACCCCTTCCGGCCGGGGCAGGTTCACCTGTGCCGATTCGACGGTTTCGGGAACCGCCGCCTCTTGCACGGGATCCAGCGCGGCGATGGCGCCGGGGGCCTGGTCGCCGGGCATTAGGTTGACCTTCTGCACCTCTTGCAGGACGGACCAGCCGCCATAGCCCAGACCGCAGGCCAGAAGCACCATGACCAGGACCGAGCCGATGGCCCGCGGTTCGACGCCGGACCACATGCTTTCGGGCTTGGGCAGAAAGATCGGATGCGGGTTGGCCAGCGCCTCGGCCGGGTCGGCGGCGCGGCGCAAGGGCTTGATGCCCGGGACCGGGGCCATGCCGGTGGTCGGCTGAAACCCCGATTCATGGCAGAAGCGGCGAAAGGTCCATTCGGGGTCCATCCCCAGGTAGCGGGCATAGGAGCGGACATAGCCCGCCACGAAGCTGGGCGCGTCGAAGACCGAGATGTCGCAATTCTCGATCGCGGCGACATAGGACGCGCGGATGCGCAATTCGCGCTGGACATCGAGCAGCGACTTTCCAAGCGTGGCGCGTTCGCCCCGCATCACATCGCCCAGCCGGATGTCCGGGTCATCGAAACCGGGTGGCAGATCTGCCTGCCCATCATGCTGCAACGGGGGAGTCCCCCTCAGCCCGATCATTACGCCTGCCTCATTTTGCCGATGTTTATCTCCCGAATCAGGAGACTCTCATACGCTCATTAAAGCAAGGTTATCACGGGCGCGAGAGCTTAGCATCCCCCGTCCGTCACGCCACACTCGCCGAGCGGTTGAGCTTGCACATAGACCACAGTGCATCCATCGCCTTGACCAGCCCGTCGATTTCGCGCGGAGCGTGTACCGGCGAGGGCGTGAACCGCAGCCGCTCGGTCCCGCGGGGGACGGTGGGGAAGTTGATCGGCTGGACGTAGATGCCGAAGTCGGCCAGCAGCATGTCGGACAGCGCCTTGCAGTGGACCGGATTGCCGACATGGACCGGCACGATATGGCTGCCGTGGTCCATGATCGGCATGCCCAGGCCGCGCAGCCGCATCTTCAGGATGCGGGCGTTCAGCTGCTGCTGGTCGCGCAGGACCTGTCCCTCGGCCGTCTTCAGGAAGGCGATCGAGGCCGCCGCGCCCGCCGCCACCGCAGGCGGCAGCGAGGTGGTGAAGATGAAGCCCGGAGCATAGGAGCGGATCGCGTCCACCATCCTGGCCGAAGCGGCGATATAGCCCCCGAAGACACCGAAGGCCTTGCCCAGCGTGCCGTTGAAAATGTCGATGCGGCCCGCAAGCCCGTCGCGTTCCGCCACGCCGCCGCCGCGCGGACCGTACATGCCGACGGCATGGACCTCGTCCAGATAGGTCAGGGCATTGAATTCCTGTGCCAGGTCGCAGATCGCTGCGATGGGGCCGAAATCGCCGTCCATCGAATAGATCGATTCGAACGCGATCAGCTTCGGCGCAGCCGGGTCGTCGGCCTCCAGCAGTTCGCGCAGATGGGCCACGTCGTTGTGGCGGAAGATGCGTTTGGCGCCGTCGAACCGCTTGATCCCCTCGATCATCGAGGCATGGTTCAGCGCGTCGGAATAGATGATCAGGCCGGGAAACAGCTTGCGCAGCGTCGAAAGCGTCGCGTCATTGGCGATATAGGCGCTGGAAAAGACCAGGGCGGCCTCTTTGCCGTGCAGGTCGGCCAGTTCGGTTTCCAGCCGCTTGTGATAGATCGTGGTGCCCGAGATGTTGCGCGTGCCCCCCGAGCCTGCGCCGGTGGCGTCCAGCGCCTCGTGCATGGCGGCCAGGACGACGGGGTGCTGGCCCATGCCCAGATAGTCGTTGCCGCACCAGACCGTGATCTCGCTTTCCGTCCCGTCGGGTCGCGTCCAGATGGCCTTGGGATAGGCACCCTTGCGGCGCTCGATATCGATGAACGTCCGATACCGGCCTTCCTCGTGCAGTTTGCCGATGGCCTGATCGAGGGCGGCTGAATAGTCCATCTTCATCCCTTGCCTTGCTTGAACTTGCTTGCTTGGGGGATCATGGTCCGATCCCGCGGGTACCGACTTGATACGTGTCAAGTCGCAGAAAATATAGGGCCAAAATGTCGCATTACGACCATGGGATCACATGATCCATCCTAGGAAATCGGTCAGGAAAGCTTGAAAATGCACGAAAACAGCAGAATCGAAGAAATAGTTTCAACGCTTGATGCCACTCTACCACAGGCGCTCGACCGGCTGTGCGCCTTTTTGCGAATCCCGTCCATTTCGACAGATCCGGCGCATCGGGGCGACGTCCGGCGGGCCGCGGAATGGCTGTGCGCGGAACTGGCGGGGCTGGGATTCGCGGCCGCCGTCCGCGACACGCCCGGCCATCCGATGGTGGTGGCCCATTCCCCCAAGGGCGCGCGGCGGCCCGTGCTGTTCTATGGCCATTACGACGTGCAGCCCGTCGATCCGCTGGAGCTTTGGGACCGTCCGCCCTTCGACCCCGAAATCCAGGACACGCCGCAGGGACGCGTGATCCGCGCCCGTGGCGCCGCCGACGACAAGGGCCAGTTGATGACCTTTGTCGAGGCAGTGCGCGCCTGGAAGGCGATCCACGGCGCCCTGCCCTCGGACCTGATCCTGCTGTTCGAGGGCGAGGAGGAGTCCGGCTCGCCCAGCCTGCGGCCCTTTCTGCGCGAGAATGCGGAGGAATTGCGCGCCGGCATCGCCCTGATCTGCGACACCGGGCTTTATGCCGACGGGCGCCCCGCGATCACCACCCAGTTGCGCGGCCTGCTGGGCGAGGAGATCACCGTCCGCGCCGCCGACCGCGACCTGCACTCGGGCAGCTTCGGCGGGCTGGCCGCGAACCCGATCCAGGTGCTGGTCAACGCCTTGGCGACCGTCAAGGACGACAGCGGGCGCATCACCCTGCCGGGCTTCTACGACGGGGTCGAGGAGCTGTCCGACCAGCTGCGCGCCGACTGGGAAAGCCTGGGCTTCGACGCGGGCGACTTCCTGTCGCGCGTCGGCCTGAAGCATCCCGTGGGCGAACGTGGGCGCATGGCGCTGGAGATGGTCTGGAACCGCCCGACCTTCGAAATCAACGGCATCACCGGAGGTTATACCGGCGAAGGGTTCAAGACCGTCCTTCCCGGCGAGGCGCGCGCCAAGGTCAGCTTCCGCCTGACCGGCACCCAGGATCCGCAGGCGATCCGCGAGGCATTTCGCGCCCATGTCCGGGCCGCGATGCCCGAGGACTGCGCCGTCACCTTCCAGGACCATGGCGCCAGCCCCGCCAGCCGGATGGACATCTCCGACCCGGCTTTCACCGTGGCGCGCAATGCCCTGTCGCAGGAATGGGGGCGCGAAGCGGCCTATATCGGGGCCGGAGGCTCGATCCCTGTCGCGGGCGATTTCCAGGAAATCCTGGGGATGGACTCCATGCTGATCGGATTTGGCCGCGACGACGACCGCATCCATTCCCCGAACGAGAAATATGACGTGGAAAGTTTCGCCAAGGGTGCGCGCAGCTGGGCGCGCATCTTGGCCGCGCTGGATTAAGGAAAAGGAAAAGGCCCGCCAATGGCGGGCCTATCCGTGGTAATCCGGGGGGTCGTCGCGATGTCGCCGGTGCTGCAGACGATTTGCCACCGTCAACCCGATGGCCAGCGCCCCCAGCACCGCCCCATAGCGCGAAGCGCCCGAGGCGCCGCCGCCCTGCCCTGTCCGGCTGGCTGCCGGTTGCGCCCCCAGGCCGAAACGTTCGGCCGTGGACTCGGTCACGCCGCGAACAGTGCCATAGACCCGGGCCTCGGCCTGATCGGCGAAGCGGTTGGCGCGGTAAGCCAGATCGTCGGCCACGCCATGGACCTTCTGCTCGGCCGTATCCAGCAACGCGTTGGCCTTGGTCGCGGCGCGGTCGACGGCCTGGTCGGCCGCGGTGGACACCTTGGCGATGGCGGTGTCGGCGGCCAGATGCAGTTGCTGCTGCACCTCGGCCTTCAACTCGTCGGTGCTGGGCATGGGATGGCGTTCGTGCTTGGCCATCATCAGGAAGATGACGCCGATCACGACCATCACCAGTCCGATCGCCAGGGAGGCCCCAAGCGAGCCCCAGCCGAGGTGATAGGCCAGCCAGGTCCACAGCGCCGCCAGCAGGAACCCGGCACCCAGGATCAGGACGACGCCTGCCCCGGCTGCCAGGCCCAGGCGGTGCAGCTTGTCCGACAGGGCAAGCTGCATGTTCTTGGCATAGACGAACATGCCCGCGGTCTCAGCGACGCGACAGGATCAGGCCAAGCAGGAAGCCGACCCCAGCCGCGATGCCCAGCGCCTGGGCCGGGTTGCGGCGCACCATGGCCGACACGTCGTCGTAGTAATCCTCGGCATAGGCCGCGACCTCGCCCGCCCGGCGCTCGCCTTCACGATACAGGCGGCGCGCTTCGTCGCGGGCCTGTTCGGCATATTCCGAACCGCGGTGCTTGGCCGTCTCGACATATTCCGAGCCGCGACGCTTGGCCTCGTCCAGCAGCTCCGCGCCTTTTTCCTTGGCGGTCTCGACAAATTCCGAGCCGCGCTGACGGGCGTTCTCCAGCGCCTCACCGGCGTCCTGGGCGGCCTTGTGGCCGTGCTCGCGGGCGCTTTCGGCCGCCTTGCGAGCCTCTTGGCCAATATCCTGGCCGGCTTTTTGCGCTTCGTTTTTCAGGTCTTGGGCATCTTGGTTTGCCATGGTCCTATCCTTTCGAGATCGAACTGTCTGATCGGGACCAAAACCGCGCTGCCCGGCAGATTGTTCCAGGCGACGCGGAAAAATGCTGCGCTATAGCGCCGCGTCGAACGCCTGGACCAGCCGCGCCACGGTGCCGTCGACGTCCTTCAGCTTGTCCAGCCCGAACAGGCCGATGCGGAAACTGCGAAACCCCTCGCCCTCGCCGACCTGCAGGGGAACGCCTGCGGCGATCTGATAGCCCTGGGCCAGGAACTTGCGGCCGTTCTGGATGTCGGGATCGTCGGTATAGCAGACGACCACGCCCGGCGCCGCGAACCCCTCGGCCGCGACCGAGCGCAACCCGCGCCGCGCCAACTCTGCGCGCACCGCGTTCCCCAGCCGCCACTGTGCGTCCCGCGCGGCGTCGAAGCCCATGGCCTCGGTTTCCTTCATGGCGGCGTGCAGGCCGATGATGGCGTCGGTCGGCATGGTGGCGTGATAGGCGTGGCCGCCGTCCTCATAGGCCTTCATGATGGTGCGCCATTTCTTCAGGTCCAGCGCGAAGCTGTTCGAGGCCGTCTCATCGAGCCGCTCGGCCGCGCGGGCCGAGAACATCACCATTCCCGCCGAGGGCGAGGCCGACCAGCCCTTTTGCGGGGCCGAGATCAGCACGTCGACGCCGGTGGCCGCCATGTCGACCCAGACCGCGCCCGAGGCGATGCAGTCCAGCACCATCAGCGCCCCGACCTCATGCGCGGCCGCCGCCACCGCCGCGATATAGTCGTCGGGCAGGATCATGCCGGCGGCCGTCTCGACATGGGGGGCAAAGACCACGTCGGGGCGCGCCTCGCGGATCTTCTCGACCACCTCGTCGATGGGCGCGGGGGCAAAGGGCGCCTGCGGATCGTTCCCCGCCGGGCGCGCCATCAGCACGGTGGTTTCGCCGGCAAAGCCGCCCATGTCCAGGATCTGGCTCCAGCGAAAGCTGAAAAAGCCGTTGCGGATCACCAGCGCATGGGCGTCGCGGGCGAACTGCCGGGCGACTGCCTCCATCGCGCAGGTGCCGCCGCCGGGAACCAGGGCCACCGCCTGGGCGCCATAGACCCGGCGCAGCGTGGCCGAGATGTCGCGCATCGCCGCCTGGAATTTCTGCGACATGTGATTCAGCGAACGGTCGGTGAAGACCACCGAGAATTCCTGCAGGCCATCGGGATCGACATCGGGGCGAAGTCCGGGCATGGCACATCCTTTGCTGCTTGTTCCGGCAACAGCCTAGCCCGCCCCCAGACCGGCCGCCAGCCCCACCAACGGGGCAGGCGCCGGGCCGCGCCCCCCTTGCCCGCCCGGCGCCGGGCGACTACCCTTGGACGCGAACAATCGACAGGCCAATCATGCGCATCGGCATCCTGAAATGCGGTCAGTCGCCCGAAGTCCTTCGCGGCGAATTGGGCGATTACGACACAATGTTCGAACGGCTTCTGGCCGGGCGGGGCTTCGACTTTGCCAGCTGGCACGTCGAGGCGATGGAATTTCCCGCCTCGGTCCACGAGGCCGACGGCTGGCTGCTGACCGGCTCGCGCCACGGCACGTACGAGGAGCACGCCTTCATCCCCCCGCTCGAGGACTTCATCCGCCGCGCCTATGCGGCGGGGGTGCCGCTGGTCGGCATCTGCTTTGGCCACCAGATCATCGCCCAGGCCCTAGGCGGCCGGGTCGAGAAATTTCCCGGCGGCTGGTCCATCGGACCGCAAGCCTATGATTTCGACGGCGAGACGGTCACGCTGAACGCCTGGCACCAGGATCAGGTGGTGGAACGGCCGCAGGATGCGCGGGTCGTGGCCTCCAGCGGGTTCTGCACGAATGCGGCGCTGGTCTATGGCGACCGGGCCTTTACGGTCCAGGCCCATCCCGAGTTCGACGACGCCATGATCCACGGCCTGATCGAGCACCGCAGCGACACGGTGCCCTCGGAACTGGTGGCCGAGGCCCTGACGCACATGGATGACGCCGCCCAGTCCAAGCTGATCGCCGACCGGATCGAGGCCTTCTTCAAGGCCCCCCGCACCCTTGCCCGGGGTGCCGCATGAAGCCCCATTGGATCGAGGAAACCCCGCAGGCCACCCAGGACTATGTCGCCGGCCGCCGGCTGGACGAGGTGGAATGCATCGTCGCCGACATCGCCGGCGTCGCGCGCGGCAAGGCGATGCCCGCGTCGAAATTCGCCCATCAGGAGCGGTTCTATCTGCCGAATTCGATCTTCCTGCAGACGATCACGGGGGACTGGGCCGACAACCCGAACGGCGCGTTCACCGAACCCGACATGATCCTGACGCCGGATTTCAGCACCGCGACCGCCGCGCCCTGGACGGCCGACGTCACCTTGCAGGTGATCCACGACGTCAGCGACCAGTCCGGCAATCCCGTCCCGATCGCGCCGCGCAACGTGCTGAAGCGCGTGGTCGAGCTTTATCGGCAGAAGGGCTGGAAACCGATCGTCGCCCCCGAGATGGAATTCTTCCTGACCGCGCGCAATATCGACCCGAACCAGCCCATCGTGCCGCCGATGGGCCGCACCGGCCGCCGCGCCGCCGCCAAGCAGGCCTATTCCATGTCGGCGGTGGACGAATACGGCAAGGTCATCGACGACATCTATGATTTCGCCGAGGCACAGGGCTTCGAGATCGACGGCATCCTGCAGGAAGGCGGCGCGGGCCAGGTCGAGATCAACCTGAACCACGGCGATCCGGTGCATCTGGCCGACCAGATCTTTTTCTTCAAGCGTCTGATCCGCGAGGCGGCGCTGCGCCACGACTGTTTCGCCACCTTCATGGCCAAGCCCATCGAGGGCGAACCGGGCAGCGCCATGCACATCCACCATTCCGTGGTGGGCGTGAATTCAGGCGACAACATCTTTTCCGACGAGCAGGGCCGCGAGACGCCCGAGTTCCTGCATTTCATCGCCGGCATGCAGCGCCATCTGCCCGCCGCCGTGGCGCTGCTGGCGCCCTATGTGAACAGCTATCGCCGCTATGTCCCCGACTTTGCCGCGCCCATCAACCTGGAATGGGGCCGCGACAACCGCACCACAGGCCTGCGCGTGCCGATTTCGGGGCCCGAGGCGCGGCGGATCGAGAACCGGCTGGCGGGGATGGACTGCAACCCCTATCTGGGCCTCGCCGCCAGCCTGGCCTGCGGCTATCTGGGGCTGGTGGAACAGGAAATGCCCCGCGCCGAATGCCTGGGCGACGCCTATATGTCCGAGGACGAACTGCCCTATAACCTGGGCGACGCGCTGGACCTGATGGACGAAAGCGCGCCGATGCGCGACGTGCTGGGGGCCGAGTTCCTGGCCGTCTATCAGGCGGTCAAGCGCAACGAATACAAGGAATTCCTGCAAGTCATCAGCCCATGGGAGCGCGAGCATCTGCTGCTGAACGTCTGAACCGGCGGGCGCCGCGCCTCCAGGCTGGCGGGTCGTCCGGGTATTTGGAAAACAGTGAAAACCCGATGAATCTGCTGCACAAGAACGACCGACCCGGGGAATATCCGCCAAGCCTTTATGCGCAGACGTGCGATCCCACGCCGGCGTTCCCGCCGCTGGAGGGCGAGGTGCGGACCGATGTTTGCGTGATCGGCGGCGGCTATACCGGGCTTTCCGCCGCGCTGCATCTGGCCGAGGCCGGGCGGCGGGTCGTCCTGCTCGAGGCGCATCGGGTGGGTTTCGGCGCCTCGGGGCGCAATGGCGGTCAACTGGGTTCGGGCCAGCGGCTCGAGGTCGACGAGCTGGAGCGGATGGCGGGGCGCGAGGCTGCGCGACGCTTGTGGGACCTGGCCGAGGCGGCCAAGGCCCTGACCCGCGACCTGGCGGCCCGCGCCGGCGTGCCGGTGACGGACGGCATCGCCCATGCCTTCAGGACGCGCGCCGAATTCGGCCATGCCAGGGGGCTGATCGACAGGCTCGCGCGGGATTACGGCTATGATCGCATCGAGGCGCTGGACCGCGAGGCGTTCCGGGCGCTGGTGCCTTCGGACGCCTATGTCGCGGGCGAGCTGGACAGGGGCGCGGGCCACCTGCATCCCCTGAACCTGGCGCTGGGCATCGCGCGGCTGGCCGATGCCGCAGGCGCCGCGATCCATGAACGGGCCGAGGTCGTGGCCGTCGTTCACGGCACCGCCACCACGCCGACCGTGGTGCAGACCCGCCGGGGCCGCGTGCTTTGCGATCAGCTGATCCTGGCCGCGAACGGCTATCTGGGCGATCTGGAGCCGAAGGTGGCGGCCCGCGTCATGCCGATCAACAATTTCATCGTCGCAACCGAGCCCCTGGGGCCGCGCGCGGCAGAGGTCCTGACCCGGCCCATCGGCGTCCATGACACCAAGTTCGTGGTGAACTACTGGCGGCTGGACCCCGAAGGGCGGCTGATCTTTGGCGGGGGCGAAAACGTCAGCTATCGCTTTCCCGCCGACATCTTCGCCAAGGTCAGAAAGCCGCTGCTGCAGATCTATCCGACACTGGCCGACGTCAAGCTGACGCACGCCTGGGGCGGCACGCTGGCGATCACCATGAACCGGATGCCCTGCTTCATCCGTCCCGCGCCGAACTGCCTGTCGGCCAGCGGCTATTCGGGGCACGGGCTGGCGCTGGCCTGCCTGGCCGGCAAGCTGATGGCCGATGCCATCCAGGGCCAGTCCGACGGGTTCGACGCCATGGCCGCCCTGCCCCACCCGCCCTTTCCGGGGGGCGCGATGCTGCGCTGGCCGTTGCTTGTCGCGGGCATGTCCTGGTACGCGCTGCGGGACCGGCTGGGGGTCTAGTGCATATGCGCCGAAGGGTCGCGGATGCGGCCGACCTGGGCCACGTCCTGCTCGGCCTCGAGCGCGGTCAGCAGGGCATGCAGGTGTTCGCTGTCGCGCAGCTCGACCTCGACCCGCAGGCGATAGAAGTCGGGCTTGCGATCCACGAATTCCAGATCCGAGATATTGGCCCCCTGCCCCCCGATCAGCGAGCAGATCCGGCCCAGCACGCCCGCATCGTTGCGGATGGTCAGCGACAGGTTGGTGGAATAGGCCGGCGGATGCTGGCCTTCGCGCCATTGCAGATCGACCCAGCGGTCCGGGCTGTCCTCGAACTCGGCCAGGACGGGGCAGTCGATGGCGTGGATGACGACGCCCTTGCCGCGATAGGTGATGCCGACGATGCGTTCGCCCGGCAGCGGGTTGCAGCAGGGCGCACGGGTGAATTCCTGATCGGCCTCGAGCCCGGCGACGGCGCGCCTGGCGTCGATCTCGGATCGTTTGGCGGCGAGTTCGGGGTAAAGCGTCGACAGCACCTCATGCGCCGAAATCTCGGCGCTGCCGATGCGGGCCAGCAGTTCGTCCGTATCGGACAGCGCCATGGTCCGGGCGGCGGTGCGCAGCGCCTTGTCCGTCACCCGGCGGCCGACATGTTCGAAGGCCACGCGCACCAGTTCCGACCCCAGCTTGATGAAGCGCGTCCGGTCCTCTTGCCGCAGGCTGCGCCGGATTGCGGCCTTGGCGCGGCCGGTCACCACGATGTCCAGCCAGGTCGGCTGCGGCCGCTGCCCCGAGGCGGCGATGATCTCGACCGACTGGCCGTTCTTCAGCCGCGTCCACAGCGGCACGCGGATGCCGTCCACCTTGGCGCCGACGCAGGAATTGCCCAGCCGGGTGTGGATCGCATAGGCGAAATCGATCGGCGTCGCCCCCTTGGGCAGGGGGATCACGTCGCCCTTGGGCGAGAAGCAGAAGACCTGGTCGGAATACATCTCGAGCTTCACATGCTCGAGGAACTCGTCGTGGTCCTCCTCGCCGAAACGTTCGGTCAGGCTGGCGATCCATTCGCCCGGATCCACGGCAAAGGGGTTTTCCGTGCGCACGCCGTCGCGATAGGCCCAATGCGCCGCGACGCCGGCCTCGGCCACCTCGTGCATCTGCCGGGTGCGGATCTGCACCTCGACCCGCTTGCCGTCGCGCCCCGACACCGTGGTGTGGATCGAGCGGTAGCCGTTGGCCTTGGGCTGGCTGATGTAATCCTTGAACCGGCCAGGCACGGCGCGCCAGCGATGGTGGATGACGCCCAGGGTGCGATAGCAGTCTGCCTCGGTCCGGGTGATGATGCGGAAGCCGTAGATGTCGGACAGGCGCGAAAAGGAAAGCTGCTTTTCCTGCATCTTGCGCCAGATGCTGAAGGGCTTTTTCGCGCGGCCATAGACATCGGCCTCGATCGCCTCGCGTTCCAGTTCGGCGCGGATGTCGGCGGTGATCTTGGGGATCACGTCCCCGGATTCGCGCTGCAGGCTGACGAAGCGGCGGATGATCGAGTTGCGCGCCTCGGGGTTGATGACCTTGAAGGCCAGGTCCTCAAGTTCTTCGCGCATCCATTGCATGCCCATGCGCCCGGCCAGCGGCGCATAGATGTCCATCGTCTCGCGCGCCTTCTGCTGCTGCTTCTCGGGGCGCATCGACTTGATGGTGCGCATGTTGTGCAGCCGGTCGGCCAGCTTGACCAGGATAACGCGAAGATCGCGCGACATGGCCATGAACAGCTTGCGGAAATTCTCGGCCTGCTTGGAATGGGCGCCGGACAGCTGCAGGTTGGTCAGCTTGGTGACGCCGTCCACCAGATCGGCGATCTCGCGCCCGAACATCTGCGCCACCTCGGCCCAAGTCGAACGCGTGTCCTCGATCGTGTCGTGCAGAAGCGCGGTGATGATCGTCGCATCGTCCAGCCGCATTTCCGTCAGGATGGCGGCGACGGCGACGGGGTGGGTGAAATAGGGCTCGCCCGAATGGCGGAACTGGCCTTCGTGCATGCGACGCCCGTATTCGTAGGCGTCGCGGATCAGGTCTGCGTTGGTGCGCGGGTTGTAGTTGCGGACAAGCGCGACAAGGTCTTCGACGTCGATCATTTGCTGCCGAAAACCCCGATCCCTGCTCAGCCGCGGCTGTTGGCTTCCAGCATCATGCGCAGCATGCGTTCTTCGGATTCCTCGTCGACGGGCTTGGGCCGGTCGATCTCGGCACCCAGCAGCAGCGCCATCGCGTCCTCTTCGGGCTCGTCGACCTCGATCTGGGTCTGGGTCGCCTCGATCATGCGCTCGCGCAGCTCGTCCACGGGCTGGGTTTCGTCCGCGATCTCGCGCAGCGAGACGACGGGGTTCTTGTCATTGTCGCGGTCCACCGTCAGCGCGCTGCCGGCGGCGATCTCGCGGGCGCGATAGGCGGCCAGCATCACAAGATCAAAACGGTTCGGAACCTTGTCGACGCAATCTTCGACTGTCACGCGGGCCATCGGTCACCTTTGGCTTGGAATCAGGGAGCAGGGCGAAGCCGGATATTTCGGCAATCACCCCGGGAATGTCAAGCTGTCAGAGGTTTCATACCGTCCAGGGCCGCCGCTGGCAAGGCCGCAAGCATCTGCGCCACGCTTTGCCCCAGCCGCGGATGGACCCAGCCCGGCGCGATCTCGGCCAGAGGGGCCAGCACGAAACCGCGATCCTGCATGCGCGGATGCGGCAGGATCAGCCTGTCAGGCGCCTGTCGGGCCTGATCCTCGGGGGGCAAGCCCCGCCAGGCGTCATGCGACGCGACGTCAGGCAGCACGCGGTCGCCCCAGGCGATCAGGTCCAGATCAATCCCCCGCGCGCCCCAGCGTCGACCGTCGCGCACCCTGCCCCGCGCCGCCTCGATGTCGTGCAAAAAAGCAAGGGTTTCCTCGGCTCCGAGGCTTGTTTTTGCGGCGAAGGCACCATTTGTATAATCAGGGCCACTGCCGGCCGGCCAGGCCGGCGATTGCCAAAGCCGACTGACCGCGATCACACGGATTTGCGGAGAATTCACAATATCGCGCAAGGCGCTAAGCAGGGTTACCTGCGTCGAACCTGCCAAACTAGGTAGGTTTCCGCCGAAGGCGACCAAGGCTAACGTCTCGCTCGGAAATCTTTTCTCAGGCATATCGAGGGCATCGTGTTTTACAAGGACGACCGGCTGGCATTGTTCATCGACGGGTCGAATCTCTATGCAGCCGCAAAGTCGCTGGGTTTCGATATTGATTACAAGTTGCTGCGACAGGAATTCGAGCGCCGCGGCAAGCTGATCCGTGCCTATTACTACACTGCGCTGCTGGAAAACGAGGACTATTCGCCGATCCGCCCGCTGGTGGACTGGCTGCACTACAACGGCTTTTCGATGGTGACCAAGCCGGCGCGGGAATACACGGACAGCATGGGCCGCCGCAAGGTCAAGGGCAACATGGATGTCGAACTGGTCGTAAACGCGATGGAGCTTGCCCCCCGGCTTGACCATGCGGTGCTGTTTTCCGGCGACGGTGACTTTCGCCCGCTGGTCGAGGCGTTGCAACGTCAGGGCGTCCGTGTCTCGGTCGTGTCGACCATGCGCAGCCAGCCGCCGATGATCGCGGACGAACTGCGCCGGCAGGCGGACAATTTCATCGAACTGGATGCGCTGCGCGAAGTGATCGGCCGGCCGCCCCGCGAACCCGCGCCCGCCGCCACCTGACCCGGGACCGGGCGCGCGTTCGCCCACCCTTCGGCGGACCTAGCGTTCCGTCAGCTTCAGTTCGATCCGCCGGTTTTGCGCCAGCGCCTCGGGGCTGGTGCCGGTCGATACCGGCCGGGTGTCGGCAAAGCCCGCTGGCAGCAGCCGGTTCGCGGCAAAGCCCAGATCGTCGACCATGTAGCGCACCACCGACAGCGCGCGCGCTTGGCTGAGCTCCCAGTTGTCGCGATAGCGGCCCAGGCCGGACAGGGGCTGGCTGTCCGTATGCCCGTCCACCCGGATGATCCAGTCGATTTCCGGCGGAATCTCGGCCGAGATCTGGTCCAGCAAATGGGTCACGCGGGCGATCTGGGCCTTGCCTTCGTCCGACAGCGTGGCCTCGCCCGCCGGAAACAGCACTTCCGAGGAAAAGACGAAGCGGTCGCCCACGACACGCACGCCTTCGCGCCCTTCCAGGATCTGCGACAGCCGGCCGAAGAACTCGGAGCGATAGCGCGCCAGGTCGCGGGCCTCGGCCTCGGCCTTGGTGCGGGCCTCCTCCTCCAGCGCGCGGCGCTTGCGTTCCTCCTCGGCGGCGCGGACCAGGGCGACGTTCAGCTGCCGGCCCAGGTCCTCGGCCCGCAGGTCGGCGGCGCGCTTGTCCTCTCCCGCCGCCTCGAGGACCGAGCGCAGACTGCCAAGCTGGTCGTTCAGCTGCGCGACCTGCTGGTTCAGCAAGGCCACGCGGCGCTGCTCCTCGGTCGACAGCGCCTCTTGTTCGGACAGCTTCTGCTGGGCCAGCGCCAGCAGGCCCTTTTGCCGCTCGGCCTCGGAAGTCTGGGCGTCGACGCGCTGCGACAGGTCCGTCTTGGCCGCTTCGGCGGCGGCCAGCAGGGTCAGCGTTTCCTCGGCCTTGCGCCGCGCCTCGTCCAGCGCAAGCGTGCTGGCGGTCAGTTCGGCATCGGCCTTGTCCAGACGCTCGCGCAGGGCCTGCGCCGCGGCGGCGTCGGCCAACCGCCCGGCCTCGGCTTCGGAAAGTTTCTGGCGGGTCTGGTCAAGCTGGCCAGCGGTGTCGGCGTTCTGCCGCCGCAGGTCGGCCAGCAGCGCCTCGAGCGCCTCGCGCCGGGCGGCAGCCAGCCGGGCCGCCTCGGCCTGGGCGTCGACCTCGGTCCGGGCGGCCGCTACGGCGGCCTCGGACGCGCGCAGCCGCGCCCGTTCGGCGGCAAGGTCGCGGTCCAGCGCCGCCGCCTGCCCCTGCGCGGTGGACAGCGCCTGGCTGAGGGCCGCGACCCGGTCGCCCAATTGCTGCAATTCGCTGTCCTGGGTGGTGATCCTTTCGCGCAGCACCGATTGCAGCACCATGAAAATGGTCAGCGCAAAGATCAGCACCAGCAGCAGCGTCGACATGGCATCGACGAAGCCCGGCCAGATCGTGGCCGAGAACCGTTCGCGCCCGCCCCGGCTAAGCCCCATGGCGCCCATCCGCGGCCCGGCCCTCGAGCGCCCGGATGGCGCGGGTCAGGGCGGCCATGTCCTCGCGCAGTTCCGCGATCAGCCCGTCGCGGCCGGCGGCGCTTTCCTCGAGCAGCCGGCCCAGCTGCACGTCGATCGAGCGCAGGCGCATCCGCGCCTCGGGGTCGTCCTGCGGGACGCCGGGCCGTGCCTCGGCCAGTTCGGCCAGCCGCGCCTGCCCCTCGGCCAGGCGGTTCAGCGCGCGCGCCAGCCCCGGATCGTGGCCGCCCTGCCCCTCCGCAAGCCGCGCCAGCGCCTGGGCCGCGTCCGGCGGCAGGCTGACCTGCGGCACCGTGCCCGCCAGCGCGACCAGCCGGTCCTGCCCGTCGGCAAAGCGCGCGAAGGCCTGTTCAAGCCCGGCGGTCAGATCCTCGAACAGCCGATCCTCGGCCGCGCGGTCGGGGGCAGAGGCCAGCAGGCGTTCCTGGCCTTGGGCCAGCCGCTCGAACCCCGATGACAGCGAGGCGACCAGCGCCGCAAGATCGGGGTCGCGGACGGGCTGGGCCAGCCGGTCGTTCAGCCCCTCTTGCGCCTCGGCCAGGCGCGACAGGGCGGCGGCCAGCCTGTCCTGGGCCTGGGCATGGGCCTGGCGGTCGGCGGCGAGCTGGCTTGCCAGCATGTCGCGGTCGGACCCGATCAGGCCAGCCAGGCGTTCGACCCCGTCCGCCAGCGCGACCGAGCGGGCGTCGGCCTGCGACGCCTCTTCGTCGCGCAGGGTGTCGCGGCTGGCGTAGTAATCCTGAAGCCCGGCAAACTGGGCATTCAGCCCTTCCAGGAAATCGACCAGAGCCGCCTGGTCCAGCCCGCCTTCGCCGCCCGACAGGCCGATGCGGGTAAAGCTGGACAGCCACTCCTCAAGCTCGCGGTAGAAGCGGTTCTGGCCGTGGCTGGCGAACAGTTCCAGCAGCCCCACGACCAGCGATCCGGCAAGGCCCAGAAGCGAGCTGGAAAAGGCCGTCGCCATGCCGCCAAGCTGGGTTTCCAGCCCGTGCATCAGCTTGTCAAAGACCTGAACCCCGCTTTCGCCCTGGTCGGGGGCCAGGGTCCGGATGGTGTCCACGATGGCCGGCACGGTCGTCGCAAGCCCATAGAACGTACCCAGCAGCCCAAGGAAGATCAGCAGGTTCGCCAGATAGCGCGTGATGTCGCGCGCCTCGTCGATGCGGGTCGCGACCGATTCCAGGATCGAACGCGCGGATTCGGTCGAGATCGCCCCCCCGACCGGTCCCCGTGCGCCCAAAAGCGCCGCCAGGGGCGCCAGCAGGCGCGGCGCGGCGTCGGGCGCGGTCTCATCCATCGGGCCATAGCCCAGACGGCCTGCGGCAAAGCGTTCGATCCAGCTGACCGAGTTGATCAGCTGCGCCACCTGCCAGAAGCAGGTCAGCACCCCCAGCGCAAAGACCAGCAGGATCGCCCCGTTGAGCAGCGGGTTGGCGGCAAAGATCGGCAGGATCTGGCGATAGGCGAACCAACCCCCCGTCCCCACCAGCGCCAGCACGATCAGCATCAGCACGACCTGCCGCACCGGCTGCGAGAAATGCGGATCGCTGGCTTCGCGTCCCATGCGGCGCGCGGGCCGCATCGCGCTCAGCCGTTCGGCCCGGCCCTGCCTTGGGGTGCCGCCTTCCGGCGTGTCGCCGGGCATTTCCGTATCTGGTCGGGACAATCCGGCCCCCGTTCTTGGCGTTCGGGGCCGAGTGTACGGGCCGGGCCGGATGATGCAAGCCGTTGACGGCAGGCTGGTTAAAAAGTCTCAGGAATTTCCGCCGGCGGGCGGGGCCGGCTTGACGATCAGCCCGCGCACGAGCCCCGCCAGGGCCGCCATGTCGATGTCCTCGACCCCCATGGCGTCCAGATGGGCGGCGGTGTTGAACAGGTATTCGGCGTTCGGTCCCCGCCCGCCCACCGCGCGGGCGATGATCCGGGCCTGCGCGTCCAGATCCATGCGTCCCGCGTATTGATGGTGATCGCGCCGGATGACATAGGCCGTCGCCATGACCGCGCGTCCGTCCGCCAGGGTCACGGGCAGAACGTGCTCCTCATAGGCGTTCGTGGTCAGTTCGCGGTCGCGAAGGCCGCGCAGCGTCTCGGGCCAGTCGTCCGGGGCGACGCGCAGTGCCAGGCCGACGCAGCCGGCCCCCGGCTCCTGATCCAGGGCCAGGACCAGGCCGGGGCTGTCGACCGTTCCGCGATAGACGACGGACAGCAGGCAAAACCGGCGGACATAGCCGTCAAGACGGGCCGGGACCGACTCGGCCACCGGAAAGCCCGGGTCCCACATCAGCGAGCCATAGGCAAAGACCCAATGTTCCGCCTGCTCGATCACGCTTGCACGACCCTCCGGATGCCGGTCTTTCCCACGGCCCAGACTTAGGACAGGATGGCGGCCGTTCCAAGCCGCCCCGGTCCGGGCGGGATGTCAGGGAAAGACGATGCGCCTTATGATACGCCTGCTGATCGCCCTGACCCTGATCGTCGGGCTCGTCTGGATGGGGGGCGAGGTCTTGCTGGCGCAGCAGTTGCGCCGGATGACCCAGGCCGGCAACGGCCTTGCCGCAGGCCAGGTTCTGCCGCTGCGCGACCCGGCGCGGATCGGCGTACGGCTTGAAGCGCCCGTCGCGACGCTGCCGATGGGCCGGGTTTCGGCGCCCCATGCGACGCTTTGGGCCTCGCCCCTGTCGCCTGCCCGGCTGGTCCTGTCCCTGCCCCCGGATCTGACCCTGGACGCGGGAGCGGGGTCGGTCGCGCTGTCCCTGACCGATCCGCAGGCCAGTATGGCGCTGCGGCCGCTGGCGGGGCTGGCGCCGGGGCGGGTGCATCTGGCCTCGGGGGCGGTGGCGCTGGCAGGCCGGCCGCTGGCCGAGCGGGTGGCGCTGGACGCCCGATCCTTCGCCCTCGGCGCCGGCGCGCCGCCCCAGGCCCGGGCGGCATACGGCGTCGATCTGGCCGTGGCGCGGCTGGATCCGGCGGCGGTTTCGGCGCTTGTGCCCGCCGCGCTTCCGGACCCCGTGTCGCTGACGGCACGGGGAGTCGTCTGGCTGGACGCGGTGCCCGCCCCCGCCGCGCTGGCCTCGGCCGCGCCGCCGCAGGTCGCGGGCCTGCGGATCGACGGGGCAGAGCTGCGGCTGGGCGACCTGTCCGCCCGGGCGGTCGGGCAGTTGGCCGCCGACGCGCAGGGCCGCGCCCAAGGCTTGGTCGCGCTTTACACCCGCGACGCGAACGGGCTGATCGAGGCCGGCGCCGCAGCCGGGCTGATCCCCGAGAATGCCCGCCGTCTGGCCGGCACCATGCTGCGCGCCGTGTCGACCATGCCCCTGCCCGAAACCGCGGCTGGGGAAACCGCGAACTGGCCGGCGCCGGCACCGGACGAGCTGCGCCTGCCCATCCTGTTTTCCGATGGGCGCGCCAGCCTGGGTCCGATTCCGCTGGGACCGGCGCCGCAACTGCGCGCGCTGCCATGGGCGGAGAGAAAAAGGGGGAAGGATGGTACCGCCTCCCCGGCTCGAACGGGGGACCTCTAGATCCACAATCTAGCGCTCTAACCAACTGAGCTAAGGCGGCACTGGCGGGGGTATTAGCGCCACAGGTCCGGGGGCGCAAGCCCTGTCTGAGAATTAGTCCGTGGACGCGACTTGGTGTTGCTGCGGACGGGGTAAAGGTCGTCCACCTATTCCCTTTCTGCGGCAACAGGACGGGCGTGAGGATTTACAGCCTGGGCCTATATCAGGGAGATCCGCAGCGCCTGCGGCAGGATGATATGGCGGTATTGCTGCGCCCGGCTCATCGCCAGCGAGGACGATGCCTCCCATTGCTGATAGGGCACAGCCTGAATCGCGCCGCGCCAGATCTCTGCCAGATAGGCCGAGACATAGATCGCGAGCGAGGCCGAGGCTGCCAGCAGCGGCGGAATTTTCAGCCCCATCAGCGTCAGCCCGTAATAGGACATGAACAGGATCATCAGCACCGGGATCGACTGGATAACCAGGATAGAACTGCCGGCGATAGTGCGCAGCAGCCCGGACCAAACGATCAGCGCCAAAGCCGCGATGACATGCAGCACGGCAAGCCAGACGGGATAGCCGACCTCTGTCATCCATGGGCCGGCGCCGAGCCAGAGGCCGACGTGCAGCAGCAGCCGGTCAGCCGGTTCGTGACCCGACCACAACAACCATGCGCATGCGACGAGCGGTGACGCCAGTCAGCATAATGTTCCAGAAGGCCGCGGTCGGCAACGCCATCGTCATCGGCAGCGGAGCCAGCAGGAGGCCAGCCACAATGACACCCGCGGCACCGATACGGTAGCCGACATGTTCACGATTCGCGATCCAGTCACCGCTCAGGGTTCTTCTGATCATTCGGTGAACTTCATTACGCCGCCAGCGGCATCTCCGGGGCGTCCGAGCTGTCATGCGGTTCAGGTCGGGCCGTTCGGGACGCGGCACGAGCATTTCCGACCATGCCGGGCGGCATGTGAACCTGATACGCGATCCCCAGCCGGCGTGCATGATGGATCGCGGATTCGACGCTGGGGAAGGACAACTCGACCTGAGATGCGGTGTCGTCGCCAGACGTCCATCCCATCAGCGGGTCGATCCAGGGTGCGCGCCGCCGCTCAATTCGCAGACGCCACGCCTTGGCCCGGGCGCGCCCCGATGTCGTGGCCGATCGTGCGGGCTTCCAGATATGGGCCACTGCATCGGACGGCAACGCCGAGGCCCATGCCGCCTCGCCCGTCCCCGACATTCCCAAACCTGGGGCAGCGGAAAAAGTATCTGCGTTCAAAAGCTGCATCTTTTCCTCCATTGCGCACAACAGGGGAAGCGGCGGGCCGGGCTGTGCCGGCCCTCCAGTCTTTCAGGTTTTCAGGTTTTCAGGGGAATGCGTTTCACCTGCGCCTGAGCGGCCTCGGTCTTGGGCAGGGTGACGGTCAGCACACCGTTGTGGAAACCGGCCTCGACCGCCGCCTCGTCAATGCCCGAAGGCAGTGGAATGCGCCTCTCGAACCGTCCGTAGACGCGCTCCGAGAACTGCCGTTCGCGATCCTCGGTGGTGCTGGACTTTTCGCCCCGCAGGGTCAGCAGCCCGTCCTCAAGCAGGACCTCGACATCCTTCTCTTCAAGGCCCGGCAACTCCGCCGACACGCGGATCGCGCCATCCGTCTCAGAGATCTCGACGCTGGGCCAGGTCGCGCCGGTCCACCCGGTCCCCAAACCCGCCCCAATACCAGAAAAGGCCGGCAAGCGGGTGTCGAAAGAGCGGAAGAAGTCGTCGAAGAGACGGTTCATCTCGCGGTGAAACGTCACGAAAGGGTCGCGGGGCTCCTCGCGCCATTGGGCCGGTGGCGGAGTGTCCCGATCACGCCACCATGGCAGATTGCGCGTCCAGCTTTGCGGGATCAGATCCTTTACGCTCATCTTTACCTCCTACATTCCTGAAGTGATCGCTGCGATCTGCGCATCGGGATTACCGATGCGCAGGGGCTTTTGCGGATTAGCTCAGGGGCTGGCCGATCAGGCGGCAACCGGCTCGGGCTGCTTTTCCGAGGCCTGGGTCGTCGTCAGGCGCGGGGTATCGACCCCGGCCTTGGACGCTTGCGCGATCTCGATGCGGCGGGGTTTCTTCTCTTCCGGAATTTCGCGCTTCAGCGACACCTCCAGAAGACCATCCACCAGCGAGGCACCCTCCACCCGCACATAGTCGGCCAACTCGAACCGACGCTCGAAGCTGTCGGCGGGGATGCCGCGATGCAGGTATTGGGCCTTCTCGTCCCCTTCCTTGCGGCCGGTGACGATCAGCACATTGCCATTCTGCGTCAGGGTCAGATCGCTCTCGCGGAAGCCGGCGACCGCCATGGTGATGCGGTAGCTGTCTTCATCGACACGCGCGATGTCATAGGGGGGCCAGCTGTCGGTCCCATCCCTGCGGGACGCCGCCTCAAGCGCGGCCAGGATCCGGTCGAAGCCAACGCTCGACCGGAAAAGCGGCGTAAAGTCAAACGTGGTTCTCATAGCCACATCCTCCATTGAGCAATATGGGTACAAGCATCTGATATTGCCGGTTTATCCGGCCCAGGCACCCATCAGGGCCACCTGCGAAAATGCATTTAGAGACCGCCGTACCGGTTTCAAGGGGCTGGTTGCAAAATCTTGAAGCAGCCGCACGGCGCGGCCGGGATTGAAGAATGAAAGGCTTTCGGTCCAGCCCCAGGTCGACCCGATCAGCAGATCCGGGGCAGTTGTTCGCCCAGCAACATATCCACGACACGCTGGCTGCCGAAGACCGTGCGCATCCTGACCTGACCCGGGTGATCGGAGACGGCGCGCCCGATGATCCTGGCGCCCTGCCCTTCCGGGCAGGACCGCATCGCGGCCAGAGCCCGTTGCGCCTCGGCTTCCGGGACGAAGGCCACCAGGGTGCCTTCATTCGCGAGATAGAGCGGATCGAGGCCAAGGATTTCGCACATGCCACAGACCTCGGGGCGCAGCGGCAGTGCCGCTTCGTCGATCTCGACCCCGACACCCGCCGCAATCGCCATTTCGTTCAGGGCCGATGCGAGCCCGCCTCTCGTCGCATCGCGCGCGGCCCGCGTCCCCGGCGCAGCGGCGATCACGGCCGCCATGAGATGCCCGAGGCCCTGACAATCCGACTGCAGATCCGTTGACAGCGCAAGATCCCCGCGGGCGGCCAGGATTGCCGCGCCATGGTCGCCCAGCACACCGTTGACCAGCGCCACGTCGCCCGGCCGGATATGCCGCGCCGCCAGATCGCAATCGCCTGCGATCACCCCCACCCCCGAGGTGGTGATGAAGATCCCGTCCGCCTGCCCACGCCCGACGACCTTGGTATCTCCGGTGACGATGCCGACCCCCGCCCTTTTCGCCTCATGCGCCATGCTCGCCACGATCCGGCGCAGCGTCGCGATTTCGAACCCTTCCTCGATGATGAAGGCCGCCGAGAGCCAGAGCGGCCGCGCGCCCCCGACAGCAAGATCGTTGACCGTCCCGCAAACCGCGAGCTTGCCAATGTCCCCTCCGGGGAATTCCGCCGGCGTGACCACGAAACTGTCCGAGGTAAAGGCCAGCCGCGCGCCGGGCGTGCGCAAGGCCCCGTCCATCAGCCGGGCCTGATCCTCGCCCGAGCCGGGCCCGAATGCGGGCAGGAATACGGCCTCGATCAGGTCGCGCATCGCCTTGCCGCCGCCTCCGTGGGACAGCGTGACATGGGTATCGCGCAGGGCGACGGGATGCGGGGCGTTCATGGTTGCCCCCGGCCGGCCTGGCTGGCGGCAACCGGATCACGAACCGATCCGCGGGCCCCGCCATATTGCCAATAGGCTGCGCAGGCGCCTTCGGAACTGACCATCAATGCGCCCAGCGGCGTCTCGGGCGTGCATCCCGTGCCGAATTGCGGGCAGGTCGTGGGCTTCATCCGCCCCGTCATGACCGCCCCACAGGCACAGCCCTCGGGCTCGGGCAGAACCTGCCGGACGGTGCCATAGCCGATGCCGAACCTCGCCTCGGCGTCATAGGCGCGATAG
Source organism: Paracoccus yeei ATCC BAA-599 (assembly GCF_000622145.1). Lineage (GTDB taxonomy): Bacteria > Pseudomonadota > Alphaproteobacteria > Rhodobacterales > Rhodobacteraceae > Paracoccus > Paracoccus yeei. The sequence goes on from NZ_JHWH01000001.1 coordinate 154,823, forward strand.
ACCTCGCGGATTCGCAGGCCCGAGGCATCGATCTCGCCCAGACCACGCCATTCGAAGCTGGGGCGACGCTCGTAGACATCGGCAATGGCCGCAAGACTGACCGGGTTGCCGTGTTCGGGTACGACGCGGGCATATTGGTTCTCGACCTCGGCCCGCTGTGTGGCGATCTGATCAAGCACCATCAACACCGATTGCAAAAGGTCGGTGGGCTCAAATCCCGCGACGACGATCGGCTTGTGATAGTCTTGGGGAATGAAGTCATAGGGATGGATCCCGACCACCATGGAAACATGGCCCGGCCCGATGAACCCGTCCAGCACCATATGCGGATCATCCAGCAGCACCCGGATCGGTTCGGGCACCGTGATGTGATTGCAAAACACGCTGAAATTCGCCAGCCCCTCACGTGCGGCCTGTTGAATGGCCAGCGCGGTCGAAGGGGTGGTGGTCTCGAACCCCAGCCCGAAGAACACGACCTCACGCGCCGGATTGGCCCGCGCCAGCGCCAGAGCGTCGAGCGGACTATAGACCATCCGCACGTCGGCCCCGGCGGCGCGGGCCTGCAAAAGCGACATGTCCCGGCCGGGCACCCGCATCGCATCGCCGAACGTCGTGAAGATCACGCCGGGCCGGCGGGCGATCTGAATGGCCTCATCCACCCGAGAGCGAGGCAACACGCAGACCGGACAGCCGGGGCCATGGATGAACTCGATCCCGGGATGGACCAGCCGGTCCAGCCCGTACCGGAAGATCGAATGGGTATGGCCGCCGCAGATCTCCATGACGTGGATCGGCTGTTCGCGTGATGCCCCCAATTCGTCGCAGCGCCGCGCAATCGCGGCCAGCAGCGCGCGGGCGGCCTTCGGGTCGCGGAACTCGCTGGCATATTTCATCGCGCAAGCTCCCGGTCAGCCTCGGCCATCTGCTCGAGCGCCTCCTGCGCCTCGCCCAGGTCGTGCAACGCGGCCAGAGTGCGGGCAGCCTCATCGGCGTCTATGCGGCTCATGGCGAATCCGACATGGATCAGCACCCACTCCCCGATCAGCAGGTTCAAGGGGCCGTCGGCCACGCAGGCGACATTGACCTCGCGCCGCACACCGGACACCTCGGCCATGGCCATCAGCCGAGCCTCGTCCGTAATGGCGGTGATCTGCCCCGGTATACCCAGACACATGGCCTTATTCCTCTTCCTCGTCTTGCGACAACCGATCGGATGGATCGGTGATCCCGTAGCGGTCCAGCTTGGCGCGCAGCCCGACACGGCTTAGCCCCAACTCGGCGGCGGCGCGGCTCTTGTTCCAGCGATGCCGGGTCAGCGTCTCGCGCAGGATACGCATCTCGATCAGTTCCACCCGGTCCTTGAGCGTGCCGTCCCCGGTCAGCACCGCCTGCGCCGAGCGATCTGCCCCGGTCTCGGAAGGCGGCCCCTGGAGGATCGCCCGCGAAATCAGATCTGCCCCAAGGACGCTGTCCTGCGCGAAGATCAGCATGCGGTTGATCTCGTTCGACAATTCGGCGATGTTGCCGGGCCAGTCGTAGTTTTCCAGAAACTCCAGCGCGGCCACGTCAAAGCCATGCACCAGCTTGCCGTGCCGGGCCGCCAGATCGATCAGGATATGCTGCGCCAGAAGCGCCACATCCCCCCGTCTCTGGCGCAGGGGCGGCAAGGTCAGTTCGGCCACCGCAAGCGCATAGTAAAGATCGGGGCGAAAGCGGCCCTCGGCCACCAGGGCGGCCGGGTCGCAGCCCGCCCCTGCCATCAGCCGCAGATTGCTGGTCACGACTTCCTGCCCGCCGACAGGAGTAAAGGCCCCCTGCCGCAAGACCCGCAGCAGCACCAGCTGCATCGCCGGCGAGAGGGTTTCGACACCGGCAAGATACAGCGTGCCTCGATCCGCTTTCTGAAACAGCCCGATCCGGCTGGTGCCCCCGGGCACAACGCCCCGCTTGGCCCCCAAAAGCTCGATGGCGATCAAATCCTCGGGCATGCCGGCAAGGTTCAGCGACAGGAACGGCCGGTCCGAGCGCAAGGACGCCATATGCATGGCGCGCGCCAGTTGCGCCTTGCCGGTGGCGGGTTCCCCGGTCAGCAGGACCGGCACGTCGAAGGCGGCGAACTGCCGAGCCGCCGTCACGACTGCGTTCATCGGCGACTGCGGACTGCGCAAGACGCTTTCGAACCCCATGCCGTCGATCAGCGCGCGCCGTCTCTTGGCCAGCCGGCTTTCCGCCGTCGAGGTCAGATGCCGCATTTCCAGCGCCATCCGTTCATTGTCCCGGGCCAACTGAAACAGCCTCGCCGCGTTGCGGACACAGACCAGCAGATGATCGGGATGCCAGGGCTTCTGCACGAACTGATGCACGCCCGCATCGTTGATTGCAGCCGCCATCGCTTCGGGATCCGTATAGCCGGTGATCAGCAGGCGCACCGTTTCGGGCCAGCGCTCGCGCACCTGCGCCAGAAACTCCACCCCCGTCTGCCCCGGCATTCGCTGGTCGCAGATCACGACCTGAACCCATTCATCGGCCATGATCGCCGAGCCTGTGCGGGTATCCGACGCGGTCAGGATGTCGAACTCATCCTCCAGCGCCATCCGCATCGAGGCCAGTGAATGCGGCTCGTCGTCGATCAACAGGACAGAGGGGCGGCTCTCGCGCATCGTTTCAGGCCTTTGCCGCCAGCGCGCTTTTCAGCCAGCTGAGCCAGTCCTGCATTCCCTCACCGGTGCGGGCCGAAACCCGCAAGATACCGATCTGCGGATTGACCCTGCGCAGATTGGCCTCGTAGGCGCCCAGATCGGCGTCGCAATGTGGCACCAGGTCGGTCTTGTTCAGGATGGCCAGCCGTGCTGCGGTGAACATGTCGGGATATTTCAGCGGCTTGTCCTCGCCCTCGGTCACCGAAAGGATCGCAACCTTGGCATCCTCGCCCAGATCGAACGCCGCCGGGCAAACCAGATTGCCGACATTTTCGATGAACAGCATCGAGCCGGGGACAAGGCGCAGGCTGTCCATGGCATTCGCCACCATCTGCGCGTCCAGATGACAGCCCTTGCCCGTATTCACCTGCACCGCCCGCGCGCCGGTGGCGCGGATGCGGTCGGCATCCGCCTCGGTCTGCTGGTCGCCCTCGATCACCGCCAGCGGCTGGGCGCCCAGCATCGCGATCGTCTTGCACAGAAGCGTGGTCTTGCCCGAGCCGGGCGAGGAGACGAGGTTGACGGCCAGCGCCCGGAGTGCGGTCAGCACCCGGCGATTGGCCTGTGCGATCTGATCGTTCTTCGCAAGGATCGAGGTTTCGACCTCGATCAGCCGCGCCTGTGACAGACCGGGCACCGAGACGCCCGCCGCCCCCTGGCCGTAATGGTGATGATCGCTGCCGTGATGGGCATGCCGGTGGCCGTGTGCGTGTCCATGGTCATGGTCATGGTCATGGTCATGACCGTGATGGTGATGGTTATGGGCAAGGCCCAGCCGGTGCGCCTCGTCATGGCTGATCTCGCGCCCGTCCACCAGGACCGTCTCGCTGCAACCACAGACAGTACACATCAGATCACCTCCATATCGCGTATCCGCATCTCATCGCCGCCTTCGGGCAGCAACCTGCCGCCGCCACACAAGGGACAGGGAGCCAGCCGGTCGTCGATCTCGACCGCCGTCGCGCAGTCGAAACACATTGCCCGCCCGGGCAAGTCGATCATGTCGAGCACCGCCCCTTCGGCCGGGCTACCGCGCATCACCACATCAAAGGCAAAGGCCAGTGCGGGCCTTTCGACGCCGGCAAAGCGGCCGATCTCCAGCCTGAGTCTTGTGACGCGGGCAAAGCCATGGGCGCGGGCCTGATCCTCGACGATCTGGCGGATGCCCTCGCAAAGCGACATCTCATGCATCTTCGCCCCCGAGGTTGACCGGGATACAGGGATCCAGCACCGAAACCAGAAGCGGCGCGAGCCCCGCCTTGCCGGCGGGCAGCCGCACCAGTGCTGCCTCAAGCAGGCCACCGGGCATCAGAAGGTGGTCGGTGGGGGTGCGGCGGTGAAAGCGCGTGACAGTCCCCGCCTCGACCGACATCTGCAGGGTGCAAATCCCGCGCGAACAGGGCACCAGCGCCGTACCATCGGCCAATCGGCGCGGGGTGGGGCCGTTCCCGCGCGACAGCGCATCCAGGTCGACAAGCCGCGCCAGAACATGGGCCAGCGGCCCCGCCCCCCATCCGGCCAGCGCGGATTGCACCAGCGGATGCGCGCGATGACGGGTCAGCACGCTGTTGTCGACCGGCCTGTCAGAGAACGCTGTCGCCGGGTCGAAAGGCGGCAGATCCGCCTCGGCCTCATGCGGGGCGAAGGCCTCGGCGATCCTGCCAAGCAGCGGGGCCAGGCCACGACCCGCGTTCAGCCAGTCGGTCAAGGCATCGGCTGCGAACAACTCAGGGCCGCCGAACAGCGCCTGCCGCAATGCCTCGCCCCCGCCGGTCCATCCCTGCGGAAGCGCATGCGGCGAGAGGCCCAAAAGCGGTGGCCATTGCAGAAACAGCTTGGCCAGGTGATCGCGGATCATATCGCGATGCAATGGCGCCGGATCCGGGGCGTCCCGCCCCATCGCCAGGGCCAGCGCGGTTTCCTGCACCGAATGGCAAAGACCGAAAATCGCCGGCAAAAGCCGTTCGACCTCTGCGGCCGGACGGCCGGTCATGATCTGATCCACCGCAAGCCCGACCGCGCCCGGACGGCAAAGCATCAGGCCCCCGCCCCGCTCGGCAAGCCGGAGTCTTGCGGCAGGCCGATTCATTCCGCCGCCCCGGTCGTGGGCACATCCTGGCCCCCGTCCTGGCCTGCTGACAGCCCGCCAGTCAGCAGTGCGCGACGCGAGGGCCGCAAATTCGGGACCGGCGGCTCGGCCTGCCTGGCCGGGGCCTCTGCGGCTTCACGGGCTGCGCGGATTTCCGCGGCGCGGTCGGTCTGATCGCGGTTTTCAGCCCTGAACAGCTCGGCCATGACGGCTTGCGCGACCTCGACTGCCTGCAGCTGACTGGTGAAATCCGCCATCGGCGAAAACAGCGAACAGGCCTTGTAGGGACCGACCATCTCGCGGCTGTTATGAAGGAATTCATAATCGCCTGAAGGAAAAGAGATCACCTCCTTCTCGCCGGGTTTCAGCACCGGCCAGTCTGCATCCTCGCCCGGCAGAAGCACGAGGTTCATGAACCAGGGCGCGATCAGCACGCCCAGATAGCAGCCGTCATAGGCGCGAAAGCCCACGGCCTCGACATGAAGCGCCTGATTGATCACCGGCACGTCGCGCATCTTCGAATGATAGACCTCGCGGAAATCGGCCACGAGCCGCGCCGTCGCCGCGCCGATCAGCGCGGCCTTGCGCATCTCGTCCGAACCCGGATCCTCGCGGACGATGAACTGCGCCCTGGGCGCGTCGCAGCCGGGACATGTCCAGTCCTCGGGCAGCGCCACGAAGGGCGTGCCAGGCAGGACCTGGCGGTAGTCGTCGCCCTCGGCCGGGTCATAGGTCGTCCAGCAGATCTTGCATTCCATGATCGCCTGCGGGCTGATCCGGTCATTGGCCCCAAGATACGAGCCCTCGAACCCGTGACGCGCCTCGCTCATCGGATCGCCCCCAGCACTTCGCGGATGCGGTCCGCGCTGTCCGCCAGATCCTCGGGCGCCGCCAGCGCGACCTCGGGAACATCGGTCACCTCGAAGGTATCAAGGATCAGCGTGTCCATCGAGTTGAAGAACTGAACCCGCCAGACATGGGCCTGGCCGGTCGCGGTCAGCCGGCAATTGCCATAGCCGCGCGACAGGATGGTGACCGATCCCTGACCCAGAGCCGCATCGAGCCAGACAAGATCTTCTTCCGTATGCGGCAGAAGCGTCAGATTGACGACATGCAGATCGTCACGGGTGCGCCATGCGGCGGATTTGTCGATGAGTTCGGCCAGCAGCGCGGGCGCATTGACCACGCCGGGCTGACGCGGGGCAAGAACGCCGATGGCGGGGCGCTGCGGCACGAAGGCGCGCTCCAGCGCGACCGCGGGGATCGGCGCAACCTCGACGCGGTCGATGCCTTCGGCCTTCAGCACCCAGACCCCGGCAAAGACGCTTTCCTGCGCCGCGAACGCCGGCACGCCCCGCGCGCGCAGCGATACCTCGCCCTGCCCCAGCGTCTCGGCGATCAGGACGCGATTTTCGGCATCCAGCCCGCTCAGATCAAAGCCCCGGCGCGCGGCGCCCCCCGCCACGGCGTCGCAAGCATCGGCCAGCGCGGTCAGCAGGTTGAAAGCCGGCGCCAGCGGCGCGGGGTCCACGACCTCGGGAAGGTGCATGTCATAGGTCCGCATCCCCGAGGGCAGCGGCAGCCAGTCGAGTTCTTCGCCCTCGTCCGGCTGTGATCCGGGGCCGAAACCCTGCGGCGGCAGATGGAAATTCGCGGCCATGATAAATCCTCAACCCGGCAGTGACAGGATATGGCTGGTGCGGGCGATGTAGTCGTCCCAGTCGCGGATCTTCTCGATCGCTCCAAGGTAGAGCCCTTGGCGAAAGAACAGAAATCCTGGCGTTTTGAGCGCCTTGTGGGTTTCGCGGACCTGCGCCTCGATGGCATCATCGACCAGCGCGCAGTCGAAGGCGTTCTGGAAGGTCATGCGCAGTTCCGGCAGGATCACCGCCGCGTCCGCCGTTTCCAGATTGCGCCGGGGATCGCCCGGAACGAACAGGCAGTGCAGGCCGGGCCTTTGGGTGAATTCAGCCACGTCATGCAGGGAATGCAGCCTCGGCCAGCCGAATTCGTCCTCAAGCCGCGCCAGAAGCGGATGCAATGCGGTTATGGTCATGGTTCAGCCTGTCCTTTGGCCCGCATCCAGGGCGGCTTGCAGATGGGGCGGCAGTTGCGGCGTGCGGGCATCGAGGTCGGCGAAGGCGTCGCCGGGATCGCCCCCGGCCATCACCGCGCGCAGCCCGTCCAGCGCGGCGGCGATGCTGGCGGCGCGGTCGGCATCGATCACCTCATGCGCGGTGCCAAGGAAACACAGAACCCAGTCTCCGGGCCGCGCCTCGGGCACAAGGCTGAGATCGATCAGATCGCCCCTGGTGTCAGTGCCGGCGATACCGTCGACGGAAACGAGCTTTGCGGGGATGCCCATACACATCAGCCGGCCGCAGGAAAGAACCGCGCATCCCCGATACGGCAGGCCAGCGACTCGTCGGGCCGGCCTGTCTCATAGGCGTCGCGCCGGATCGCGGGATCGGCCAGTTCGCCCTCGGTCGCACCGGGCCGCGCCTCGGCGCCCCATTCGGCCAACCGGCCCAGCGCCACGGCGATGGCATCGGAGATTCGGGCCGCAACGACATCGCGCAGCCCGCCGCCGTAATCTTCCAGCTCGGCGGGCTGGCAGCCGATCAGCACCATGCGCGGCGGGCAACGTCCCATAAGCTGCGCCGTGGCGATCACCTCCTGAAAGCCGGTCTGATGCAGGCTCATCTTCTTGGCGCCCAGGAAGGCCGGCACCTCGTCGTCCTCGACGATCTTCAGCGTCCCCGGTGCAAGGCCGTAATCCACCGCGTCAAAGACGATCAGCGCATCGGCTTCCTCAAGAAAAGGCAGCAGGTAAAGTCCCTGCGTTCCCCCGTCCAGCAGCCGGACATGGGACGGCAGCGCGTGACTGTCGGCCAGCGCCTCGACACAACGGACACCGAAACCCTCGTCTGCCCAAAGAACGTTTCCGATCCCGAGAATGAGGATATGTTCAGGATTATGCGCTGGCATCGGTCCCTCCCAGACCAGGCTCGCGTCCGGCAGGGCCGGCTTTGCACCCCACAGTATACCTTCCACCCTGCCATGCGAGGCAAAAAGCCGCAGGCGCGCAAAAACCATATATATACCTGATATACAATAAAAATCCCGCCGAGAACGGCGGGATTCACGACGGACGAATGGCTAGCACCCTTCCATTTTCACCTATAGCTGGAAGGCTTCGTTCCAGTCAGTCCTTCCGGTCATCCTTGAAAGTGCGGTGCCCGGAAATCATGGTCGAGACCATGGATTGGCGCGACATGATGTCTTCGCGGACCGCCACATAGATATGGACGATCACGAAGATGACGATCCACCACATGCCGATGCGATGCAGCGTATGCAGGCGCTGCGTGTTCTGCACCAGATCCTGGGCCCAGCCGAACAGCGTGTAGAACACGCTGTCACGCCCCGCCCCTTCGGCATAAAGCGCGAAGCCTGTAACGATCATGAAGCTCAGCCCGACCGTCATGAACAGGAACATCGCAAGCTGCGCCAGCGGGTTGTGCCCGACATATTTCTTGGGTTCTTTCTCGAGAAAGAAATACCAGCGCAGTTCGAACAGCAACTCGCTCCAGAACCGGCGGGAAAAGACCGGCACATAGAACAGCTGTCTGGCATGGTGGTTGCCCATGAAGGCCCAGTAGATGCGGCCGAAAAAGCCCACGGTCAGGATCATCGCCGCCGCGAAATGGGCAAATCGGATATAGCCGAAGACGAACTGGTCATAGGCTTCGGCGATCTGCATCGAGGGCGGCGGACGGCCGATGAACCAGCCGGTCACGCACAGGACCATGATGCAGGCGGCATTGACCCAGTGCCAGATCCGGACCGGTGTCTCATAGACATAAACCGAGGTTTGTCGCGTCACCTGATGCGCGGCGCCCAGCGCGCGGCCCTCGAAATGATGGTCGTCAGAGGCGTGGCTGTCGGTCATGGGGTCAGCCTCCGGCCATCAGGGCAAGGCCCGCCGCGGCGATGCCGGACCCCGAAAGGGTCTGCAGCAGCCGGGCCGCGCGGCCATCCGCGATCCTCCGTGCGATGCCGATCCCCACCAGGTGCAGGCCCGCGGTCGAGATCAGGAAGCCCGCCATATAAGCCATCGCATTGCCATGTGCCTCGGTCGCATGGGCGTGGCCATGGCAGGCGGCGAACAGCCCGATCGCGGCCAGCGAGGCAAGCGTCAGCGCCTTCGGCTGCGCCCGGCGCGAGACCGCAGTCAAAAGGCCGAGGGCCACCACCGACAGCACGATCCAGGTCTCGACCATCGGGATCGGCACGCCGGCCCAGGAGATCAGCGCCCCGGCCCCCATGGCCGCCATGAAGGTCGCCGCCCCCAGCCAGAAGCGGTGCGGCACCACGAAGCCCGACCACAGCCCCACCGCCAGCATCGCCAGCAGGTGATCCGGCCCGAAAACCGGATGCTGAAGCCCCGCGACAAGACCCGAAGTCTCGCCGTGGCCGGTATGGGCGGCGGCGGGCCCGGCGAGGGCCAGCGAGAAAACGGTCAGAAGGAATTTATTCATCGCATCGGTCCTTTCTCAGCGCACCTTGACGGTGGCGAGTTCCTCGCCGCCAGGCGACATGACATGGGTGGAACAGGCAAGGCAGGGATCGAAACTGTGCAGCGTCCGCAGGATCTCGACCGGCTCGTCGGGGCGTTCCATCGGGGTGTTCATCAGGCTGGCCTCGAAGGCGCCGATATTGCCCTGGGTGTCACGCGGGCTGCCGTTCCACGTCGTCGGGACCACACATTGATAGTTCTCGATGCGGCCATCCTTGATGCGGATCCAGTGGCCCAGCGCGCCGCGCGGCGCCTCGGTCATACCGACGCCCTTTGCCTCTTTCGGCCAGGTCGAGGGATCCCATTTCTCGACATTGGCCGTGGTCTGGTCGCCGTTCCTGATGTTGCGGATCAGCTTGTCGAAGAAATGCTTCTGCAAACGGCCGCAATATTCCGATTCCAGCGCCCGCGCGGCCGTGCGCCCAAGCGTCGAAAACAGTGCCGAGACCGGAAGCTCCATGGTCCGCAGCAAGCCCTCGACCTGGTTCCTGATATCCTCATGCCCCTTGGCATAGCCGACGATATAGCGCGCCAGCGGCCCCACCTCCATCGCATGGCCCCGCCAGCGCGGCGCCTTGATCCAGGAATATTTGGCGCTTTCGTCAAGCTGTTCGATATTGGTCTTGGTACCCTTGAAGTTCGGTCCCAGCTCGAACTTCGGGCTGGTCTCGCCATCCCAGGGGTGCAGGCCCTTGCCCGGCTCGCCATAGGTGTACCACGAGTGATCGACGAATTCCTGGATCTGCTCGGGGTCGCGGGGATCGACATCATGCACCTCATCGAGGTTGCCGTTGATGATCGCGCCACGCGGCAGATGCAGCTGATCCGCCTCGAAATTGTTCGGATGCTCGGGGATGTCGCCGTAGGCCAGCACCGATTGCGACGACAGCCCGCCGCCATAAAGCCAGTTCCTGTAGAACCCGCCGATGGCGATCACATCCGGGATGTAGACGTTGCGATTGAACTCGTTGCACAGATCGATGATGGAGCTGACCACATTCAGCCGCTCCATGTTGATCGCGCCGACCGACCCGGTACCGTCGATGTTGATCGGGCAGGGAACGCCGCCGACCAACCAGTTCGGATGCGGGTTCTTGCCGCCAAAGATCGTGTGGACCTTGACGATCTCCTTCTGCAGATCCAGTGCCTCGAGATAATGGGTGGTGGCCATCAGATCGGCCTCGGGCGGCAGCTTGTAGGCCGGATTGTCCCAATAGCCGTTCTTGAACAGCCCGAGCTGTCCGGATTCGACGAATCTCTTCAATCGGTTCTGCACATCGCGGAAATATCCGGGGCTTGAAAGCGGGTGTGAAGGTGACACCATCTGCTGCAATTCGCTGGTCGCCTTGGGATCGGCGCGCAGCGCATTGACCGGATTCACCCAGTCCAGCGCATGCAGGTGGTAGAAGTGAACCACATGGTCATGGATCTGCAGGTTCAGTTGCATCATGTTGCGGATCGAATTGGCATTGTCCGGGATCTGGATGCCCAGCGCGTCCTCGACCGCGCGTACGCTGGTCAGTGCGTGCGTCCCGGTGCAGACACCGCAGATCCGTTCGACGAAGGCCCAGGCGTCGCGCGGGTCGCGGCCCTTGACGATGACCTCGAGCCCGCGCCACATCGTGCCGGTCGAAACCGCGTTGCGGATGACGCCCTGGTCATCCACGTTCACCTCGCAGCGCATATGGCCTTCGATCCGGGTGACCGGATCGACCACGATACGGCGGCCGGAGGTGTCGAGGGTAAAGCCGTTCGGCGTATTGATCGTCATGGTTCAGCCCTCGGATTTTTCGGGAAGGGTGGTCTGGGACTTTTTCTGCGCCCGCTTCAGCGCCGAGATCGCCGCATGGACGGCGACCGCGCCGCCCACCGCACCCGCTGCCGTCAGGCCGATCTTGTCGGCATTGGCCTCGACCCCGAAGGCCTTGACGTTGGTCAGGCGGTCATAGAACGAGCCCTGATCCCAGAACCCGTCCTCGGAGCAGCCGATGCAACCATGCCCGGACTGGATCGGGAACGACACGCCTTCGTTCCAGCGCACGGTGGAACAGGCATTGTAGGTGGTCGGGCCCTTGCAGCCCATCTTGTAAAGGCAATAGCCCTTTTTCGCGTTTTCGTCGTCCCAGTGCTCGACGAACTGTCCGGCATCGAAATGCGGGCGGCGATAGCATTTGTCGTGGATGCGCTGGCTGTAGAACATCTTGGGCCGGCCCTGGCGATCCAGTTCCGGCATCCGGTCGAAGGTCAGCATATAGGTGATCACGCCGGTCATCACCTCGGCAATCGGCGGACAGCCCGGCACCTTGATGATCGGCTTGTCCAGAATGACCTTGTGCACCGGGGTCGCCCGCGTCGGGTTGGGCGCGGCGGCCTGCACGCAGCCATAGCTGGCGCAGGCCCCCCACGAGATGATCGCTTTCGCATCCTTCGCGGCATGGCGCAGCTTTTCGACGAAAGGCTTGCCGCCGGTGATGCAATACATGCCATCTTCATTCAGCGGCGGATTGCCCTCGACGGCCAGGATATAGTTGCCCTTGTATTTCTCGATCGTCTCCTCGAACGCGGCCTCCGCCGCGTGGCCCGCCGCCGCCATCAGCGTGTCGTCATAATCAAGGCTGATCATCGACAGCACCACATCCTTGGCCAGCGGATGGGCCGAGCGGATGAAGCTTTCCGAGCAGCAGGTGCATTCCAGGCCATGCACCCAGATGACGGGGGTGCGGGGCTTGGTCTCCATCGCATGGGCGATCTTGGGCACGAAGGCCGGGCCAAGGCCAAGCGCGGCCGCCGTCAGCGAGCAATATTTCATGAAGCTGCGGCGGGTGATCCCCTGCCGGCGCATGACGTCATAGAAGGTTTCGATCCCAGACACACTGTCCTCCCTGGCCTCCGGCCCCGCCATGCAAAACAGCGAGCGGGGCGTGAATTCGCGTGGTATTCAATGGGATGCAGAAGTCGGCGCCCCGAGGCAAAGACAAAATGCCGCGGACGAAAAGGACGTTTTTCCTTCAGGTTTCAGATGCTTGCTCAGGATCAGTCACAGGCTGCGTGGTTGCCATGCGGCCAGCGGCGGGCCGGGATGGTCATTCAGTTTCCGCCCCGCGCAGATGCCGCGCGGCAGCAATCATCGCCTGCCCCAATGCGATGCCGCCATCGCCCGCCGGCGTGAGGCGATGTGCCAGCACTGGCACCCCGGGCAACATCCGGTGCAACAGGTCCAGGCAATAGCGGGTCAGCATGGCATTCTGAAAGCAGCCCCCCGACAGCGCGACGGCCTCGGCCTTGCCCGTCTCGACAAGCCGCGCGGCGCGACCGATGAAGGCCTCGGCAAGGCCCGCGTGAAACCGTGCGGCACACAGACCCGGCGGACTTGCGGCCGCCAAAGCCTTCCGCAACTGACCGAAAAGCGGCGCAGGGTCAATTTCGGCCTTATCCTCACCCAGGTCGAGCCCCGGAACCCCTGCCGGGCCGAATTCACGCGCGAGGGCTTCAAGACGCATCGCGGCCTCACCCTCGTAGCTCTGGCGCATCGGGCACAGCCCCAGCACGGCGGCGACGGCGTCAAACAGCCTGCCGGCGCTTGACGAGAGCGGCGCGTTGACCCCGGCCAGCGCCATGCGGCGGATTACCTCGCGCGGGGCGTCGGGGAACAGCGCATCCGCCCAGTCGCTCAGGCCCGCCTGATCCAGCCGCATCACCGCATTGCGCCAGGGTTCGGCCTGCGCGCGATCCCCTCCGGGCAGCGGGGCAGCCCGCAGATGGGCAATGCGCGTGATGTCGAGATAATCGCCCAGCAGGATCTCGCCGCCCCAGAGCGTGCCATCGGGTCCAAGCCCCAGGCCGTCCAGCACGATGGCCGCGACCGGACCGCCCTCTAGCGGCCAGAGGTTTTCCGCCATGGCTGCGGCCATATGGGCATGATGGTGCTGCACATGCACGACCGGCAGGCCAGCGGCCTCGGCCCGCCGCGTGCTTTGAAAGCCCGGGTGCAGATCGCAGGCGGCAAGGACCGGCTGATGCCCGAACAGCTCGGCATAGTCGCGCCGCGCGCGGTCATATTCCTCCAGCGTCAGCGCGTCGCCCAGATCACCCAGATGATGCGACAGCATCGCCTGTCCGTCTTTCAGCAGACAGATTGCCGCCTTCATTTCGGCCCCGAAGGCAATGACCTGCGGCGCGGTTTCAAAGCCCTGTGGCAGCGGCTGCGTCCCCGGTACCCGCCCCCGGCCCCGTCGCAACACCATCGGCGGATCGCTGCGTTCCACCCCGTCGTCCAGCCGTCGAACGATCTCGCGGTCATGCATCAGAAAGCCATCGGCAAAGGCGCCCAGTTTCGCCCGCGCCTCGTCCAGCCCGATCACCTGCGGCTCGCCCGACAGGTTGCCGCTGGTCATCACCAGCATCCCGTCGAACGCCGCGATCAGCAGATGGTGCACCGGCGTATAGGGCAGCATGACCCCCAGATCGCGCATGCCGGGGGCCACGGCCTTGGGCAAGGTGCCGCGCGATGGCACCAGAACCACCGGCGCTGCCGGATCGCGCAACAGGTGCCAGTCCGCCTCGGACGGCAAGGCGTGGGCGGCGATGACCCGAGCGCTGCCCATCAGCGCGAAAGGCTTTGACGGGCGCTGCTTGCGGGCACGCAACAGCGCAAGGGCGGCCGGATTGGCCGCATCGCAGGCCAGATGAAAGCCGCCAAGGCCCCGGACCGCCAGCACCCGCCCGGCGCGCAGCGCCAAGGTCGCCTGCGCGATGGGATCTCCGGGAACCTCGTGCCCGGCCGCTTCGAACCAAAGCCTTGGCCCGCAGGAGGGGCAGGCGATGGGCTGGGCGTGGAACCGGCGATCGGCAGGGTTGGCATATTCCGCCGCGCAGTCTGGGCAAAGCGCGAACGCCGCCATCGAGCTGCGCTCTCGGTCATAGGGCAGCCCCTTGAGGATTGAAAAGCGCGGCCCGCAATGGGTGCAGTTGGTGAAGGCATAGCTCTGCCGACGCCCCGGCGACATGATCTCGGCCAGACAGTCGGGACAGGTCGCGGCATCGGGCGTGACCCGGGTGCGCGCGCCCGGATCGCCGCTTTCGGCGATGACGAAGCCTTCGGGGCGCCGCCTGAATGTATGGGGCACGGTCTCCACCACCTCGACACGGGCCAGCGGCGGAGCCTGGTCGCGCAGGGCCCGCAGGAGCGCCTGCGGCGGCACCGGGGCGACGCGGATCAGCACGCCCTCGGCATCGTTCAGGACCTCGCCTCGCAGCGCCATCTGCTGCGCGAGTTTCCACACGAAGGGTCGATACCCCACACCCTGCACCTGTCCCCGGACACGGATCGCAGCACCGGTTTCCTGCATGACCCTCTCCCGTGGCGTCAATGCACGGTGCAGACCATGCAGGGGTCGAAACTGCGCACGATATGCTGCACGCTTAGCGGTGTTTCCTCGCCCTCGGACACAGGTGCGCCCACCAGCGCCGCCTCCAGTGCGCCGGGCGTCCCGGCGCTGTCGCGCGGCGAAAAGTTCCAGGTCGTCGGCGCGACGATCTGATAAAGCGCGATGCGCCCCCGCTCGATCCGCAGCCAATGGCCAAGCGCACCGCGCGCCGCCTCGACCAGACCTTCGCCCTCGCCGTCGCGCAGGGTGACCGGCCCGGTGATGAACCGCGCCTCGGGCGTGATGCCACGGGCCAGGTCCTCCATCAGCATCTGCGTGCGGGCCAGTTCCAGCAGGCGCGCCGCCACCCGCGCCAGCACCCCGCCCCCGGCAAGATCGCGCGCCAGAGGATGGCCGTCGATGACCTGGCGTGCCAGGGCGCCGGTCTCCATCACCCGGCCCTGATAGCGCGGCGCCTTGCACCAGCTGTAGGCGCTGTCCCGCATCGTCTCGTCCGGTTCCGTCATCCCGCGCGCGGGATGCGAGGCATTTCCCAGCATCCAGGAATGGCTGAGATCTTCGGTGATCGCCGTCGTCTCCAGCGCAGCCGGCGCGCCCAGCCATGCGCCGGGCGCGAAACCATGGCCGTTCTCCAGCGGATAGGCCCCGAAAGACAGGTAGCGCCCCTGCCCGCGCCCCTGCCCGGACAGATCAAGATCCGCCGCGATCTCAAGAAAAAGCCCGGCATCGCCGCGATCCCAGGCCAGCAGGGCCGCAGTGGAATTCAGCGCCGCGAAGGCCTCGACCGGCGCACCGAAAACCACGGTTTCCAGATGGCCGCGAAAGGCGGCAAGGCTGGCAAGGATTCGGATCCGATCACGCGCCGTCGGCGCGCGGGTGACGCCGCCCGGCTGAATCGCCAGGGTATGGGGCCATTTGCCTGCCAGCATGCCAAGGACATGCATCAGCCCCGCCCGCGCCTCGACCGTGGCACGCTGCGCACCGCCGGCCATCGCGGCGAAGCGGTCCACCGCGCGCGGATACCAGGCCCGTCCGGCATAGGCTGTGCGGGTAAAATCCGGCATGAAGAACAGGTTGAAATGCGTCAGATGATCCGAGACATTCTCGATCGCATGGATCAGCGCCGCAATCCGTTCGCCCTGCGGCTCGGGGGTCATGCCGCAGGCCTGTGCCAGCGCCCGCGCCGCTGCTGCCGACTGGCTGATCGAGCAGATGCCGCAGATGCGCGGCACGATGGTCAGCGCATCGCGCGGGTCCTTGCCGGGCAGCATCCGCTCGAACCCGCGATAAAGCGGCGAGTTCACCCGAGCCGAGGCGACCACGCCGTCGCGAATGTCAAGCTGCACCTCAAGATCGCCCTCGACCCTGTTGAAGGGGCCGACGATCAGCCGTCCGCCTGCCTCGCCGCTCATCGGGGTTTGCCCGGCGCAGGCGGCACGATCATCCGGTCGGCGGTCGCGTTTCGGGCGATCCGCGCCGGGGTTGCCGCCTTGGACAGTGATGCCAGTGCCATGAACCAGGCCTTCGGCATGTCGGTGGGCAGCCCGACCGGGATCCCGGCGATCTTTGGGGTCGATGTAAAGCTGTGGCGCGGTTCCTCGAATTCGGGCGCGGTGCAGTTGATGCAGGGATAGCCGCCTTTGGTGCAAGAGCCCTGGCCGTTCCACGGCCGGATATTGCAATCGCCAACGGCCTGCGTGCCGACGCAGCCCAGATGCTCCATCATGCAGCCCATCTCGGACAATTCGCGGGCGCTGGCCTTGTATTCGTAGAATTCATTGCGCGAACAGCCGTGATGCACCAGATGGTCGGCGTAGAACCGCGGCCGCCCCAGGGAATCCAGCGCATCGACGGTCAGGGCACCGCCCGCCAGCAGCATCAGCGTTTCGGTGACCCAGTCCGGATGGGTCGGGCAGCCGGCGACGTTGATCACCGGCAAGCCCGAGCGCGCCCGGAACTCGGCGGGCAGCGCGCCGCCGGGGCGCGCCCCGTCATAGTGGACCCCGACCGCATCCGAGGGATTGCCGCCGGCCGTGGTCACGCCGCCATAGGTGGCGCAGGTTCCCACGGCAACCACGTCGCGCGCCAGCGGCGCCAGGCGGCGCAGCCAGTCCAGCAGCGACACGCCCGTGCCCGACAGCATCTGATAGCGCCCGGTGCCATTGGGGCCGGTAGCGATGGAGCCCTCGATGCACAGCACGTCCAGCGCGATCTCGCCGGCCTCGATCGCGGCCAGCAGGCGGCGCACCTCGGCCCCGCTCTCGAGGCTGAGCGCAGGGTGCCACAGAAACCGGATCCCCGCACCGGCCAGAAGGTCAAAGACATTCGGAGCCTCGGCGCAAAGCAGCGACATGGTGCAGCCGCCACAACCCGCCGCCTGAAGCCAAAGCACGTTCATTCCCGCCCCCCTTCCGTAGCCAGCGGCAATTCCAGCCGGAAGCTCGCCCCCGGACAATCGGGATCCGCGGATGGCATGAAGGCCAGCGTGCCGCCATGCTCCTCGACGATCTTGTGGCTGATCGACAGCCCCAGCCCGGTCCCCTGCCCCACGGGCTTGGTGGTAAAAAACGGATCGAAGATCATGGCCGCCGTCGCCTCGTCGACGCCCGGACCGTTATCCGACACGATCAGCACCCCCAGACCATCGGCAGTCGTCAGCGTCAGGCGGATTAGGGGGCTGTCACAGCCGGCCACCGCATCCAGCGCGTTCTGGACAAGGTTCATCACCACCTGCTGGATATGGCCCGGGCGGCCCCGAACCCTGACTGGTCCGCCACGCACCTGGGGCTCGATGGCGCGCCCCGCCCCGCGCAGCACCCAGTAAGAGCCGATCCGGGCGATCTCGGCCAGATCGAAGGCGACCATCTCGCCGCTGCCATCGGCCGAGAGGCGCCGCAGATCCTCGACAATATTGCGCACCCGTTCGGCGCCGTCGCGCGCGCCCCGCACCGCCTCTCGCAGGTTGCGAATGTCACGGTCCAGCCGAAGCTCCTGGCGCAGCGCCACCAGTTCCTCTCGGTTGGCCCCGGCCTGAACGCGCGCGAAATAGGTCTCGAACTTGCCAAGGTAGCGCTCCATCGCGTGCGCATTGGCATAGACAAAGCTGATCGGATTGTTCAGCTCATGCGCGACGCCGGCCAGCAGCCGGCCAAGCGAGGCGAGTTTTTCCCCCCGCACCAGTTGGGCCTGTGCCGCCTTCATCTCGGCGTGGCTCTGTTCAAGCTGGGCATAGGCTCGGCGCAATTCACCCACCGGCCGCCCTGTCAGCACCATGCCCGCGACCCTGCCCCGCTCATCAAGGCGTGGCGACAGCACCGCCTCCAGCGGCGCCGGACCGGCGGGTGTCTGCAGCGCCAGATCCAGCGTCAGCGGACGACGGCTGCGCACGACCTCGGCCTGGCCGTTCTGCAAGGTGGCCAAAGTAGCCTCGGTCACCAGCCCGGAAAGCGGGCGTCCGATCAGAGCCGAGGTGGAAATCGCCAGGCAGTCCGCGGCAGAGGCATTCACCTCTTCGACCTGACCCTTGCGGTCGAGCACAATCAACACATCCGAAACCGAGGCCAGCACCGAGGCCAGGAAGCGGCGCAGAACGTCAAGTTCGCGGTTGCGGGCCTCGATCTGTTCCTGATGTGCGACCAGTTCGGCATAGGTGCGGTCAACCGCCGACAGGACATCCAGCCAGGCGGCATCGTTCAACTGGATATCATCCCCGCCTTGCCGGGCGCTCGTGGCCATGTCTGATCTTTCCGTTTACCCGCGCTGCGACCTGAACCGCGCCGGGCGCGGCAAAGGTGAATTGCCATTGATAAGATGTCGACTGTGTCATTGCCCAGCACGACTGTATAGACCGGACGGGCGCTGATGGTGCGACCGCCTCGACGGCGATCATATCAAGATGGGTCCGCGAAACTCCCTGTGAAGAGCGGTCTTGCCCGAAATTCCCGCTGCGCGGATGACGGGGGCCCGAAAGCCCCCCCGCCGCGACTTGGGTTTGCCTCAGCTTGCACTGCCTACCGATTTGGCCCTCGGGAACTGCGGTTGACGGTCAGGGTCGCGGGCACGTGGCCGGTGGCGCGGCCAAAATCACGCTGCCCTCAGACAACCCCTTCGGTGAGGGTCGCGCCCAGCGCATGGCTGATCTGCAATCTTCGAAACGTTCTACACTTGTAAAATTATCTTTTTGAATCAAATCAATGCATGCAGGACGCAAGTCGATAGACTGAAGCTATCGTTTATTCAATCTCGATCGATTTGCTTCTTTTGCGGTCGCGGCATAGCGATACTGCGACACCAAGAAAAGGAGCCGGACATGGCGATCATCAACAGCAAGATCATTCCGTTCAAGGCGCAGGCCTACCGTCAGGGCAAGTTCATCGAGGTCACCGAATCCGATGTGGTGGGCCAGTGGTCGGTGTTCTTCTTCTACCCGGCCGACTTCACCTTCGTCTGCCCGACCGAGCTGGGGGATGTCGCCGACCACTATGCCGAACTGCAGTCGCGCGGTGTCGAGGTGTTCTCGGTCTCGACCGACACCCATTTCACCCACAAGGCCTGGCACGACAGCTCGGAAACCATCGGCAAGATCCAGTACACGATGATCGGCGACCCGACGCACGAGATCAGCCGCAACTTCGGCGTGCTGCGCGAGGGTGAGGGCCTGGCCGACCGCGCCACCTTCATCATCGACCCCGACGGCGTGATCCAGGCGATGGAAATCACGGCCGAGGGCATCGGCCGCAATGCCGAAGACCTGCTGCGCAAGATCAAGGCCGCGCAATATGTCCGCGCGCATCCCGGTGAGGTCTGCCCCGCCAAGTGGCAGGAAGGCGAGGAGACGCTGGCCCCCTCGCTCGATCTCGTCGGCAAGATCTGATGCCCGCCCTTACCTGACTCCTGCCCGTGTTCGGGGGCGGCTTGCCGCCCCCCTCTCCCTGCCTGAAAGGATGCGACATGCTCGACCAGAATATGAAAACCCAGCTCAAGGCCTATCTCACCCGCCTTGTCCGTCAGGTCGAGATCACCACCTTTGCGGGCGATGACGCCAAGTCGCGCGAGATGCTGGCACTGGTCGAGGATATCCGCAGCCTGTCCGACAAGATCACCGTTGTCGACGGCGGCACAGGAACGCGCACCCCGTCCTTTTCGCTGACCTCGCCCGGCCAGGACATCCACCTGACCTTCGCCGGGCTGCCGATGGGCCATGAATTCACCTCTTTGGTGCTGGCGCTGCTGCAGGTCGGGGGACATCCGCCCAAGGTCGAACAGGCGGTGATAGACCAGATCCGGGGACTGGAGGGCCCGTTCCGGTTCGAGACCTATTTCTCGCTGTCGTGCCAGAACTGCCCCGATGTGGTGCAGGCGCTGAACCTGATGGCGGTGCTGAACCCCGGCATCGAGCATGTCGCCATCGACGGCGCGCTGTTTCCGGCCGAGGTCGAGGCGCGGCAGGTGATGTCGGTGCCGACAGTCTTTCTCAACGGCGAGATGTTCGGGGCCGGCAGGATGGATGCCGAACAGATTCTCGCCAAGCTTGATACCGGGGCGGCGGACCGTGCGGCCTTGGCCATCGGCAAGGAGGCCCCCTATGACGTTCTGGTGATCGGCGGCGGGCCTGCCGGAGCGGCGGCGGCGGTCTATGCCGCGCGCAAGGGCATCCGCACCGGCGTGGTGGCCGAACGCTTCGGCGGCCAGGTGCTTGACACCATGTCTATCGAGAACCTGATCTCGGTGCCCCGCACCGAGGGCCCTCAACTGGCCCGCGCGTTGGAAAACCACGTGCGCGAATATGATGTGAGGATCTTCAACGCCCAGACCGCCACCGGCCTGCAAGAGGTCGACGGCGGATATCGGGTCACCCTGGCCTCTGGCGCGACGCTGACCTCGGCGGCGGTGGTGCTGTCGACCGGCGCGCGCTGGCGGCGGGTGGAGGTGCCGGGCGAAGGGCAATATCTGAACAAGGGCGTGACTTTCTGCCCGCACTGCGACGGCCCGCTGTTCAAGGGCAAGCGCGTCGCGGTGATCGGTGGCGGCAATTCCGGGGCCGAGGCGGCGATTGATCTGGCCGGGCTGGTCGCCCATGTCACGCTGATCGAATTCGATTCCCGGCTGCGCGCCGATGAGGTGCTGCAGCGCAAGCTCCGCAGTTTGCCAAACGTCACCATCCTGACCGAGGCCCGCACGACCGAGGTGAAGGGGGATGGCCGCAGGGTCACGGGTCTTGCCTATGAGGACCGCCGGAGCGGCAAGATCCGCGAGATCGCACTGGAGGGCATCTTCGTGCAGATCGGCCTGATCCCGAATACCGACTGGCTGAAAGGCGTGCTGACCCTCAGCCCGCGCGGCGAGATCGTTGTGGACGAGCACGGCGCGACCTCGCTGCCTGGCGTCTTTGCCGCCGGCGACTGCACCACAGCCCCCTACAAGCAGATCGTCATCGCGATGGGCGAGGGTGCACGGGCAAGTCTTGCCGCCTTCGACCATCTGATCCGCCTGCCGCTGGCCGAAAAGGCGGCCTGAGCCCAGTGTTTATCAAGGTAGTTGTCGGCCGATTCATGCGACGTCTCTGATTTCAGGGGCGCTGGTTTCGGGTTGAGCCAGACGGGTCGGCGGGTTGCCAGTTGCTCGATGCGGTTGCGGCGTTTGTAGCGGTGCTTGTCGTGCTTGACAGGTTCGCCGCGCGACGTCCTGCCCGGGATGCATGGCTTTATCCCCTTGTTTTTCAAGGCTTCTCTGAACCAGTCGGCGTCATGGCCCCGATCGGCCAGAAGCCAGCCCGCCTTCGGCAGGCTGCCCAGCAGCGCCGCTGCGCCGGTGTAATCGCTGACTTGGCCTGCGGTCATGAAGAACCGGGTCGGGCGCCCGTCGGCGACAGCATGCAGCTTGGTGTTCATGCCACCTTTCGTTCGGCCGATCAGCGGCCCCTCTGGCCGCCGGCCGCCCTTTTTTCGACCGAAGGCTTGTCGCCGTGCGGTGCGCCTTCAGGTAAGTCGTCGGCTCTGAACAACCTTATCAGGCAGCCGATGCTTCGCATTGATCTTCGCATGCAGGTTCTTCATATCGATGCTCGGCTCAGGATCGGCTTTCGACGCTTCCCCGAACACCCCGGTCGCGCCCTCAAGTAACTGATCGCGCCACTGTTTGATCTGGTTCGGATGAACGCCCGCAAGGCGCCGGACATGACTGCGGCGCGCGGCACGGCCCCCGACCTGGCGCAGGAGCCGCCTGTCCACTATTGGCCGGCGGGCTAGCCGTGCCGATGAGCCTGCTTACCTCTGATGGACATAGCTGCCCGGCGCATCGCCCAGCGCCGTGCCCATGGCGGGTGGCGAAACCATGGCGCCCGACTGTGCGGTCAGCCAGTCGCCCCACGCCGTCCACCACGAACCCGGCACCGGATAATGCGCATCAAGCCACTCTCCGGCAGAAAGCAAGGGCGCGTCCCGGTCATGCACGCCGATCCGGTACTGGCGGCGCGGGTGGCCGGGCGGGCTGACGATCCCCGCATTGTGGCCGCCCGACGTCAGGGCAAAGGTGATTTCGGCGTCCGTGAACTGGTGGATCTTGTAGACCGATTTCCACGGCGCCACATGGTCGCGCTCGGTGCCGACAACGAACATCGGCAGGCGGATGTTTTGCAGGATCGCAGGCCGGCCGCCCACCATGAAGCGCCCGGCGGCAAGTTCGTTGTCCAGATACAGCCGTTGCAGATACTCTGCATGCATGCGCCAGGGCATGCGCGTGCTGTCGGCATTCCAGGCCATCAGATCGCTCATCGGCGTGCGTTCTCCCATCAGGTATTCCCGCACCATCCGCGACCACACCAGATCGTTCGAGCGCAGCAGCTGGAATGCCCCGGACATCTGGTCGGCCGACAGATAGCCGCGGTTCCACATCATGCTGTCCAGGAAATGCATCTGGCTGGGGTCGATGAACAACGCCAGCTCACCCGGTTCGGTGAAATCGACCTGCGCCGCCAGAAGCGTGACCGAGGCCAACCTGTCGTCGCCGTCGCGCGCCAGGGCGGCAGCGGCGATGGAGAGCAGCGTGCCGCCAAGGCAATAGCCCGTGGCATGGATCTTCTGTCCGGGCAGGATCTCGCCGATGGCCTCCAGCGCGGCCATGGCGCCCATGCGGCGGTAATCCTCCATGTCCAGTTCGCGGTCCGACGCATCCGGGTTGCGCCAGGAAATGGCAAAGACCGTATGGCCGCGGTCGACCAGCCAGCGGATCAGCGAATTTTCCGGCGAAAGGTCGAGGATGTAATATTTCATGATCCATGCCGGCACGATCAGCATCGGCTCGGGGTGCACCTCGGCCGTGGCCGGTGCGTATTGGATCAGTTCGATCAGATGGTTGCGGTAAACCACCTTGCCCGGGGTGACCGCCACCGTCTCGCCCGGCGCAAAGGCCTCGACTCCGACCGGAGGCTGGCCGGTGATCTGCCGCGTGGCATCCTCGGCCCAGTTCCTCCAGCCATGCCAGAAGTTCATGCCGCCGGTCGCCCATGTGCGGGCGATGATTTCGGGATTGGTCCAGGGATTGTTCGAGGGCGAGACCATGTCCAGCATCTGGCGGGCCGCGAACGAGACCACCTCCTCGTGATGCTTCATCACGCCCGGAACCTCATGGGTCATGTTGTGCAGCCATTGCTGGCCCAGCAGAAAGCCCTGGGCCAACCAGGAAAACGGCGGCTTGCTCCAGCCTTCATGGACGAAGCGGCGGTCGCCGGGCAGCGGTTCGATCGCGGGCGGCACCTTGGACGCCACGGTCGAGGCGAGCAGATGCGCCATCAGCCGGCCCGACTTGCGTGCGCCCTTCCAGACCAGTTCGGCCTGCTTTCCCGGAGCCGAGGCCAGATGGAATCCCCAGTCGAATCCGGCCAGCGCCAGCGATGCCGGCGACAGGCCGCCGGTCAGCTGCCCCACGAAAGCCTCGCGCATCCGGTCGATGGCCTGAAAGGCGGCGACACCGACGGGTTCGTCGGCAAGCAATCCCTGCGCTGACGCAGCGCGGCGCGCATGCGCCTTTTCTTCGGATCGGGCAGGAAGGTTTCCAGTCATCGGGTACCCCGCTAACACTTGCTTGGAAATGGACGGCGGTGTCATTTCAGGAACCGCCTGAACTGACCCAGGGAAAAGGCGAACAGCAGCCCCCCGATCACCAGCAGCGCCACCAGTTGCGGCCAGACCACACCCAGGCCCGCCCCGCGAAACAGCACCGATTGCGACAGGATCACATAATGGGTGTTCGGCGCGGCCAGCATCAGCGTCTGCACCAGTTCGGGCATGGATTCGCGCGGCGTCTGCGCCCCCGGGAGGATCTGCAGCGGCAAAAGCACCAGCATCAGCAGGATGCCGAACTGCGGCATCGACCCGGCCACCGTCGCCAGAAAGATCCCCAGCGATGCCGTGGCAAAGAGTTGCAGCGCGGTCGCCAGCACGAACAGCGCCAGCGAGCCCTGCAACGGAATGTCCAGCACCATCTGCACCATGACCGTCAGCGACAGGAAGCTGCTGATCAGCACCACGCCGCTCATCGACCAGATCTTCGAGACCATGATTTCGACCGGGGTCACGGGCATGACCAGCAGGTGCTCGATGGTGCCATGCTCGCGCTCGCGGATCAGCGCCGCGCCGGTCAGGATGATCGACAGCATCGTGACGCTGTTGACGACGCCCATCACCGCCTGAAACCAGCCGCCGTTCAGTTCGGGGTTGAAACGCGGACGCAGCACCAGTTCGGCCGGCATCTGCGTGGGCGCGCGATAGCGGCTTTCGAATTCGGCGATCTCGGCCGCGACGATCGCCTGCACCTGGCCCGAGCCGGTGAAGGCCTGCGACATCCGCGTCGCATCGACGTTCAGTTGCAGTTCCGGGCGCTTGCCGGCCAGCAGGTCGCGCTGGAAATCGGGCGGGATGTCCAGCGCGAACGTGTCCAGCCCCCGGTCCATCCGCCGATCCATCTCGGCCGCCGTGATCATCTCGGGCGGCATGAAATAGGGCGGCTGGAACGCCTCGATGATCCGGGTCGACAGCGGCGACTGATCCTCGTCGACGACCGAGATATTGGCGCGGCTCAGCCCGTCGACCGCGCCCCTGGCGGACATGTGGACCGAGACGGTAAAGGAAAACACGATCAGCACCAGCATGATCGGATCGCGCAGCAGGCCGCGCAGCTCCTTGACGCCCAGCTGCCAGACATTGCGCAGGTCCATGCTATGCCTCCTGCTTGCGCATCAACAGCGCGCCCGCCCCGATCAGCACGGGAATGGCGATCAGGATTGGCAGCAGAGAGCCGCCCAGATCGGCCAGCCCCATCCCCTTGGAAAAGGCTCCGCGCGCGATGGTGACGAAATGGGTGGTCGGATAGATGGCCGAGACGAAAGCCGCGCCGCCGTCCAGCGAGGAGGTCGGGTTGATCAGCCCCGAGAACTGGATCGCCGGCAGGATGGTCAGGATGGCGGTGGCGAAGATCGCCGCCAGCTGGCTGCGCATGAAGGCCGAGACGACCAGCCCCATCGCCGTCGCCGTGGTGACGTAAAGCAGCGCGGCCAGCGTAAAGGCCAGCGCGCTGCCGGTGAAGGGCACCTGGAAGGCAAAGACCGCCAACGCCCACATCAGGATGAAGTTCAGGAATGCGATGGCGGTATAAGGCAACTGCTTGCCCAGCAGGAATTCCAGCCGCGTGACCGGCGTCACATACAGGTTGGTGATCGAGCCAAGTTCTTTCTCGCGCACCACCGACAGCGTGCTCAGCATTGCCGGGATCATCAGCAGCAGCAGCGGAATGACCGCCGGAGCGATGGCGACAACGCTTTTGATGTCCGGGTTGTAGCGGTAGCGCAGTTCCAGCCCGTAGCTGCCCGCAACCGCGCCGGGGCCGAGTTCCTCGCGCATCTTCCCGGTCATCCAGTGCGAATGGACGCCCTGGACATAGCCGCTGACGGTTTCGGCCCGCATCGGGTTCGAGCCGTCGATCCAGCCGCCCACCTCGGCCGGCCGTCCGCGCAGCAGGTCGCGGCCAAAGCCCGGCGGAATTTCCAGCGCAAGGTTCAGCCTGCCCTCCTCCATCCGCCGGTCGGCATCGGCATGGCTGGTCAGCGGCGCCTGTTCGATGAAATAGCGCGACCCGGCGATCTGGGCGATATAGTCGCGGCTGATCGTGCTGTCGTCATGGTCCAGAACGGCAAAGCTCAGGTCCTCGACATCCATGCTGATGCCCAGCGCGATCACCACCATCAGGATGACCGAGCCGAGAATGGCCAGCGTCGCCCGGATCGGGTCGCGGCGCAGTTCCATCCCCTCGCGCATGGCATAGCTGAACATCCGGCGCGGATCGAACAGGCGCTGGCGGACCGGCGCGGCATCATGCCGGACCACGGGCGCGGCGGGCGGGGCATCGCGGTCGCCGGCGGCTTCCTCGAGCCAGGAGATGAAGGCATCCTCAAGCGTCTCGCAGCCCCGGTCGCGGATGATGGTGGCGGGCGTGTCGGAAACCAGCACCCGCCCGGCGTGCATCAGGCTGATGCGGTCGCACCATTCCGCTTCGTTCATGAAATGGGTCGAGACAAAGATCGTCACCCCGTCCTTGCGCGAAAGCTCGGCCAGGATGCGCCAGAAATCGTCGCGGGCGACGGGATCGACGCCCGAGGTCGGCTCGTCGAGGATCAGGATGTCGGGCGCGTGGATCATCGCCACCGCCAGCGACAGCCGCTGGCGGATGCCCAGCGGCAGCGCATCGGGGCGGCTGTCCATCATGTCGGTCAGGTCGAACCGCTCGGCCATCTCGCGGATGCGGCCCGGGATGCGCTCGGGCGCCATCCTGAACAGCCGCGCGTGCAGGTCAAGGTTCTGCGCCACCGTCAATTCGGAATACAGCGAAAACGCCTGGCTCATGTAGCCCACGCGCTTGCGGATCTCGATGTCGTTGGGGTCGACCTCGGCACCGAACAGCTTCGCGGTGCCTTCGCTGGCCTGCAACAGCCCGGTCAGCATCTTCATCGTCGTCGTCTTGCCGCAGCCGTTCGAGCCGAGAAAGCCGAAGATCTCGCCCTTGGGGATGCGGAAGCTGACATTGTCCACGGCGGTGAAATCGCCGAACCGCATCGTCAGCCCCTCGGCCTCGATGGCGTAGCCGGCAGCGGTGTGATCCATCGGCGGGATCTCGACGGCGCGGTGGCCGGCGCGATCCTCGGCAGGCAGCAGCTCGATGAAGGCGGCGTCCAGATTGGCGGCGCCGGTGCGGGTGAGCAACTCGGCCGGCGTTCCCGTCGCCAGCACCCGGCCCGCGTTCATCGCCACCAGCCAGTCGAAGCGTGCGGCTTCCTCCATATAGGCGGTGGCGACGATCACGCTCATGCCCGGGCGGCTGGCGCGGATGCGGTCGATCAGTTCCCAGAACTGGCGGCGCGACAGCGGATCGACGCCGGTCGTCGGCTCGTCGAGGATCAGCAGGTCCGGGTCATGGATCAGTGCGCAGCACAGGCCCAGCTTCTGCTTCATGCCCCCCGAAAGCTTGCCCGCCGGACGGTCGCGGAACGCCTCAAGCCCCGTCGCGGTCAGCAGATCGGTGATGCGCGCCTCGCGCTCGGCGCGGTCCTGTCCGAACAGCCGGCCGAAGAAATCGACATTCTCGAAGACCGACAGCGTATGGTACAGGTTCTTGCCCAGCCCCTGCGGCATATAGGCGATGCGCGGCCCGGCCAGTGCGCGGTGCCGATCCGAGCGCATGTCGCCCCCGAGCACGGTCAGGTCGCCCGCCTGCATCGCCCGCACGCCCGAGATCAGCGCCAGCAGACTGGATTTTCCCACCCCGTCCGGACCGATCAGCCCGACCATCCGCCCCGCCGGGATCGCCAGGTCGATGCCCGCGAGCGCACGGACGCGCCCATAGGTCAGCCCGATCCCGCGCGCCTCGGCAATCACCGCACCGCTCATCCCGGCCACCGGATCACTTCACGACATTGCTCAGGAAACCGGGCCATTCGACCGTCGGATCAAGCCGGATATAGGCCATGCCGGGCAGGCCTGTCTTGACCTGCCGGATATAGCGCCGCAGCAGTTCGGGCGCGATCCGGGCGCGGACGCGGAAGGTCAGCTTCAGCCGCTCTTCGACGGTTTCCACGGTCTTGGGAGTGAACTGCGCCACGTCCGACACGAAGGACACTTCGGCCGGGATCACCGCCTGCGGCACGGCGTCCAGCACCAGCCGCACCTCGGAGCCGATCTCGACCCGGCCCGCCTGTTCGGTCGGTAGGAAGAAGTTCATATAGACGTCCGAGACGTCGATCATGTTGATCACCCGCCCGCCCGATCCCACCACCTCGCCCGGTTGCGCCAGCCGGTATTGCACCCGCCCGTCGCGCGGCGCGGTCAGCGTGGCATCGGCGATATCGGCCTCGACGCTGACCAGGCCGGCCTGCGCCGCCGTCAGCGCCACCTCGGCATCGACCACCTGCGCCTTTGCAGTGCTGATCGCGGCCTCGGAGGCGGCAAGGCTGGCCCTTGCCGAGGCAAGGCTGGCGCGGGCGCGTTGCGCATTGGCACGGTCATCTTCCAGCACCTGCTGCGAAACCGTATTGCTGCGCTCCAGCGCCTCGGACCGCGCCAGACGCCGTTCCGCCGCATCCAGCGTCGCCTGCTGCAATTCGATCGCCGCCTGGGCCGCCTCGCTCTCGGCCTCGCGCTGCCGCACAAGGATTTTCGCGGTGTCGATGGCGATCTTGGCGCGCTGGATCTGGGCCTCGACCTCCTGCTTGCGGGCCTCGAGCTGCGCCGTGTCGATCCGGGCCAGAACCTGCCCGGCGGAGACGAATTCGCCCTCGGCGACCATCACCTCCTTCAGGCGTCCCCCGGTCTTTGCGGCGATGTCGATATCGACGGCCTCGATACGGCCGTTTCCGCTGGCGATGCCGGCCGGCAGGGCGTCAGGGTCGATCTGCCTCAGGGCAAACCAGCCGACAGCGACAATGGCTGCGAGACCGCCGGCCACGATCCATTTCGATCCCGATCCCATCCGATCCTCATTTCCTTGCACCCGGCGAAAACATCGCAGCCCCATGCAATGATCGGTGCGAACGATTGCGCGGCTTGCCTTGCCCCCCGTAATCGGAAGCTTCACAGCACCAGTCAACCCCGGTTGACATGGCCGCGCCGAACATTAGCGAACCATGACAGGGAGGTACCACGAAATGACGACCCGGAATCCCCGTCCCGCTGCGCCTTCGGCCAAGGATCGCATCCTGACTGCGGCATTCCGTCGCTTCGCGGCACATTCCTATCACGAAACCCATCTGCGCAATATCGCGGCGGCTGCCGGCGTGGATGTTGCCTATGTCCATCGCAGCTTCGGTTCCAAGGAAAAGCTGTTCCAGGCGGTTCTGGCCGAGGCGTCCAGAAGCCATGGCGTCGCCGAGGTTCCGCTGGAGGACATCGCGCCCCTTCTGACCCGGCATATCTTTTCGGATCAGGAGGGTTCAGGCCCGAACGATCCCGACAACCTCATGATCCTGATCCGCTCGCTTCTGGACCCGGTGGCCTCGGGCCCTGTCGGCGCCCGGCTCGAAGAGCTTTACATCGAACCGCTCCGCCAAAAGCTCGGGGACACCAATGGATTGCAGGCCGCCTCGATCATGTCGCTGCTGATCGGGGTTCGGATCATGCATCTTTTTCTGAAGCTGCCGTCCGTCACGCCGCAGATGGATTTCACACAAGAGAGCGGCCATGCCGACGACGATCTGCCCCCGATTGTCCCTTGCTCATGACCCTATAACCCCTGGCTGTATCTCTGGTGCTAGCCGTGATCGCCGCAACCTCCGTCGGCCCTTCCCTGCGCTTCAGAACCGCCCCGTGGCCGCAGGGGCACGGCGCGATTGCGGCCGGCGCTGTCACACGCCTGTTGTGGCCCGTCGCCTAGATGAGGGCGACTCGGAGGTTCGCGGTGTTTTCTCTGGCCAACAAGAAGGTTCTGGTTGTCGGCATCGCGAGATCGCCTGGGGCTGTGCCCGCGCCTTCCGCACCCAGGGGCGGACCTGGCCGTGACCTGGCTGAACGCCAAGGCCGAGCCCTTCGTCCGGCCCTTGGCCGAGGAACTGGCGGCCCAGATCGCCATGCCGCTGGATGTCGGCCAGCCCGGCCAGACCGAGGCGGTGTTCCAGGTCATTGCCGACCGCTGGGGGCGCCTCGACACGCTGCTGCATTCCATCGCCTTTTCGCCCAAGGCCGACCTGCACGGCCGGGTGGTCGATTGTTCCGCCGAAGGCTTCGGGCTGGCGATGGACATCTCGGTCCATTCCTTCCTGCGCATGATCCGGCTGGCCGAGCCGCTGATGGGCGCGGGCGGCTGCTGCCTGTCGGTGTCCTTCTTCGGTGCCTCGCGCGTGGTCAGCCATTACAACATGATGGGTCCGGTCAAGGCGGCGCTGGAAAGCGCCACGCGCTATGCCGCCGCGGAATTGGGCAACAAGGGCATCCGCGTGCACGCGCTGTCACCGGGACCCTTGGCAACGCGCGCCGCCTCGGGCATCGACCATTTCAATGAACTGCTGGACGCGGCCGCCCGACGCGCGCCCACGCACCAACTGGCCTCGATCGAGGACGTGGGGGCGATGGCTGCCTTCCTCGCCTCGGACGAGGCGCGCAACCTGACCGGCGGTATCCATGACATCGACGGCGGATTCTCGATCACTGCCTGAGGAGTGCCGGATCATGGCCAGCCTTTTCGAACTGTTCGACCCCAAGCTGCAGCCCGCCATCCCGCGGGTTCAGTGCGATGCCATCGAGCGCCTGCAGGAAAACCTGGACGCCACCCGCGCCGAGGCCGAGGCCGTGGCCCAGACCGGCAAGCTGCAATCCACGGTGCTGTCGCGCCACGGCCAGCGGATGATGGAAAGCCATTCCGAACGCGCGCGCCGGCTGATGCAGGCAGGCCAGGCGCTGATCGAGGGGCTGACGCATTTTCAGGCCCAGGGCCGGCTGGCGACCGCCTTGCAGGAATATCAGCGCGACGCGGCCGAACGCGCGGTGCTGACCGCCGACACGCTGCGCAAGCGCGGCGACATCTTTCTGGAACACGAGGCGGCGAACTGCCCGCCGGTGCTGATCTATGACCATGAGCTGGTCATGGACGGGGCCGACATGGCCTATCCGTGCAACTACATGCTGCTGCGCATCCTGCCGCCCGAGGGCGTGACCATCGACGACGGCAAGCGCCCCTATGTCATCATCGACCCGCGCGCGGGCCACGGTCCGGGCATCGGCGGCTTCAAGACCGACAGCCAGGTCGGCGTTGCCATGCGCGCAGGCCATCCGGTCTATTTCGTGGCCTTCCGCTCGCGCCCCGAGCCGGGGCAGTACCTGTCCTATGTCACCCGCGCCGAGGCCGCCTTCGTGCGCGAGGTGATGCGCCGCCACCCCGATGCCCCGAAACCCGTCGTCACCGGCAACTGCCAGGGCGGCTGGGCCACGCTGCTGCTGGCGGCGATGAACACCGACCTGACCGGCCCCATCGTGGTGAACGGCGCGCCGGTCGCGCCCTGGTCGGGCAAGGTCGGCCAGGACCCGATGCGCTATAACGCGGGCGTCCTGGGCGGCACCTGGATTCCGATGTTCCTGTCGGACCTGGGCGGCGGCATCTTCGACGGCGCGCATCTGGTCCAGAACTTCGAGGCGCTGAACCCCGGCCGCACGCTGTTTCGCAAGTATACCGACCTGTTCCGCGACATCGACAAGGGCGACAGGACGTTCCTTGAGTTCGAAAAGTGGTGGGGCGGCTTCTTCATGCTGACCGAGGCCGAGATCAAGTGGATCGTCGAGCAGCTATTCGTCGGCAACCGCCTGTCCAAGAACGAGGCCCGGATCGAGCCGGGCCGCCCGGTCGATCTCAAGGCGATCCGCGCGCCGATCATCGTCTTCGCCAGCCACGGCGACAACATCACCCCGCCCCAGCAGGCGCTGAACTGGATCGCCGAGACCTATGCCGATGTGCAGGAAATCCGCATTCGCGGCCAGCGCATCGTCTATATGGTCCACGATCAGGTCGGCCATCTGGGCATCTTCGTGTCCTCGCAGATCGCGCGCAGGGAACATGCCGAGGTCGCCTCGACCCTGGAAACCATCGAGGCGCTCGCGCCGGGCCTTTACGAGATGCGCATCGAGGACGTGACCGAGCGCGACGGCAGGAAGATCTTCACCGTCAGCTTTGCCGAACGCAGCCTGGACGACATCCGCGCGCTGGACGACGGCTTTGCCGACGAACGCCCCTTCGCCGCCGTGGCCCGCGCCTCCGAGGTGCAGGCGCAGGTCTATGACGCGGTGCTGCGCCCCTGGGTCAAGGCCGCCGTCACGCCGACCGGGGCCGAGATCAGCCGCGCCCTGCACCCCGAGCGGGTGGAACGGGCGCTCGCCTCGCCGCGCAACCCGGTGATGACCAAGGTCGCACGTGCGGCGGAAACGGTGCGCGAAAGCCGCCGCAAGGCCGCGCCCGACAACCCCTTCCTGGCCGCCGAGCAGCTTTGGGTGGACAGCGTCGAACAGGCGATCGATCTTTATCGCGACACCCGCGACATGCTCTACGAGCTGACCTTCTACAGCCTGTGGTCCACGCCCTGGGCGCGGGTCTTTGGCCGCACGCACGAGGCGCGCCGCACGCTGAAGAACAACGACGAATTGCGCGGCCTGCCCGAGGTCGCCTCGGCACTGTGCAACATTGAGCGGGGCGGCTTTGCCGAGGCGGTGATCCGCATGCTGGTCATGCTGGCCGACAACCGCAAGGGCGTGCGCCGCGACCGGCTGGAGCGGTCCTCGCGCGTGCTGACCCAGGACGAGCCGTTCCGTTCGCTGGAGGCCGAACGGCGCGCCCATATCATCCACGAACAGACCCTGATCGTCACCTATGAACCCGAACAGGCGCTGGAGACGCTGCCGCAACTGCTGGCCGACCCGGCCGAGCGCGAACTGGCGCTGAAGGTGGTGCGCTATATCCCCGGCTCGACCGAGGAGATGTCGCCGGAAACCCAGCAACTGCTGTAACGCTTCCATGACATCCTGGGGCAGCCGCATTTCCTGGGCGACGTGGCCGAGGATCCGCTGCAAGACGTGGCTTCCCCGGCCCCGCCCGCTGCCCTGCCCAAGCCCGAAGCGGCTGCGGAACAGGCGGCAACGCAACAGGCCCCCACCGAACAGGCCCCGGTCGCCGAGACCGCCGGCACCACCGCCCGCCGCGCCACCCGCCGTCCGCGCCCGACGGCCGCCCCCCGCGACGGGGCGTGACATGCATCTGGTGAACCGCACCTTCGACGAATTGCAGCCCGGCGACAGCGCCGAACTGCGCCGGCTGATCACGCCCGACGACCTTTACGTCTTTGCGGCGGCATCGGGGAACTACAACCCGATGCATCTGCCCTCGACCGATCTGGACGGCGACGGACGCCCCGAGGATACCGCGCCGGGCATGTTCGTCGCCTCGCTGATCTCGGCGGTGCTGGGCACGCTTCTGCCCGGGCCCGGCACGCTTTACCGCCGGCAGGAACTGGATTTCCACGACCGCGCCCATTCCGGCGACGAATTGCTGTGCCGCGTGTCGGTCACCGGCAAGGCCGATGGCGTGGTCAGCCTGGAAACCCGCGTGACGCGGGTCACGGACGGCGCCCTGATCGTCAGCGGCGCGGCCCAGGTCATCGCGCCGACGCAAAAGTTCGACATCGACGACATCGAGGTGCCGGGGCTTGTCGTCCAGCGCCACCGCCATTTCGAGGCGCTGGTCGAACGCGCCCGCGCCCTGCCCCCTCTGCCGGTGGCGGTGGCCTGCCCCGACGACGCCAATTCGCTGGGCGGCACGGTGCTGGCCGCGCGCGAGGGCATCGTCACCCCCATCCTGATCGGGCGCACCGACGCGATCCGCGCGGCGGCGCAGGCGAACGGCGCCGACATCTCGGGCTTCGCGTTGATCGACGTGGCGGGCGACCAGGCCGCGGCCGCCACCGCCTGCGCACTGGTCCACGAGGGCCGCGCCAGGGCAGTGATGAAGGGGCACCTGCATACCGACGACCTGCTGAAGCCGATGCTGGACAAGGCCGCCGGCCTGCGCGTCGGCCGCCGCTTCACCCATGTCTTCGTGATGGACGTGCCCGGCCGGCCCGAGCCGGTCATGGTCACCGACGCTGTGATCAACATCGCCCCGATCTGGCGACCAAGGTGGACATCGCCCAGAACGCCATCGACCTGGCCCGCGCCATCGGTATGGAGCCGCGCGTGGGCGTTCTGTCGGCGGTCGAGACGGTGAACCCGCGATCCAGTCCTCGATCGACGCGGCGCTGCTCTCGAAGATGGCGGAGCGCGGCCAGATCACCGGCGGGCTGGTCGACGGGCCGCTGGCGATGGACAATGCCGTCGATCCCAGCGCCGCGCGCACCAAGGGGCTGAAGGGCGGCGTCGCAGGCCTTGCCAACATCCTGGTCGTGCCCGGCATCGACGCCGGCAACATGCTGGCCAAGCAGATGGCCTTCATCAGCCATGCCGAGGGCGCCGGGCTGGTCCTTGGCGCGCGGGTGCCGGTGATCCTGAACTCGCGCTCGGACAGCCCGATGTCGCGGTTGGCCTCCTGCGCGGTGGCGGCCCTGCACCACGCCCATGCAGAAGAACGCAAATGAGGGATTCCATGGACCAGAATGCCGGTTTCCTGGCGCTGAACGCGGGGTCGTCCTCGCTCAAGGTGGCACTGTTCCCGGCCACGGGCGACGAGCCCCTGGTGACCGGACAGGCCGAACGCATCGGCCCCGAGGGCACGATGAAGCTCAGGGATGCCGAGGGCAATGCGCTGCCCCTGGCCGAGGGCGACCTGACCAGCCACGCAGGCGCGCTGGCCGTCGTGATCGCCACGGTCAAGCAGGCCTTTCCCGACCTGACCATGGCCGCCGTCGGCCACCGCGTCGTGCACGGCGGCCTGGACTTTTCGCAACCCGTGCTGGTCGATGAGAACATCCTGCGCAAGCTGTCCGAGCTTGAGCCGTTCGCGCCCCTGCACCAGCCCCACAACATCGCCGGGATCCGCGCCGCCATGGCGGCCTTCCCCGGCGTGCCGCAGGTGGCGTGTTTCGACACCGCATTCCATCGCGGCCAGCCGTTCGTGAACGACACTTTCGCGATCCCGCACCGCTATTACGAGGCGGGCGTGCGCCGCTATGGCTTCCACGGTCTCAGCTATGACTATGTGACGGGCGAGCTGGAACGCATCGCGCCGCATCTGATGGCGGGGCGCGTGGTCGTGGCGCATCTGGGCAATGGCGCGTCGATGTGCGCGATCTACAAGGGCAAGTCGGTCGCCTCGTCCATGGGTTTTTCTGCGCTGGACGGGCTGCCGATGGGCACGCGCTGCGGCCAGATCGACCCCGGCGTGCTGCTTTACATGCTGGACCGCGAGGGGATGGACACCGCCCAGATCCGGCAGGTTCTTTACAATGAATCCGGCCTGCGGGGACTGTCGAACGACATGCGCACGCTGGAGGCGGCCGACAACGCCGCCAGCCACCGCGCCATCGACTATTTCGTGTTCCGCGTGCAGCGCGAACTGGACGCTCTGGCGGCGGTCATGGGCGGGGTCGATGCGCTGGTCTTTTGCGGCGGCATCGGCGAGAACAGCCGCGTCATCCGCCGCCGCGTCTGCGAACGACTGGGCTGGATGGGGATCGAGATCGACCACGGCCGCAATGCCGAGAACGCGACCATCCTGTCGTCCGAGTTCTCGCGCACCACGGTGATGATCGTGAACACGCGCGAGGATCTGGTCATCGCCCGCGCCGCCCGCGCCGCCGCCGGCATCACCGAGGGAACCCGGGCATGAAGGGCGCGCTGAAACCCGCCGACGCGGCCGCGCTGATCCCCGACGGCGCCAGCCTGCTGATCGGCGGCTTCATGGGCGAGGGCGGCCCCGAACGGCTGATCGACGCGCTGGTCGGACGCGGCGCGCGCGACCCGACGGTCATCGCCAACGACACCGCCCTGCCTGAACGCGGCATCGGCAAGCTGATCTCGGCCGGGGCGGTGCGGCGGCTGGTCGCCTGCGCCATCGTCACCGGCCCGACCTCGGGCATCGGCCTGGGCGACCCGACCGGGATCGAGGCCCTGCGCATGGGCAGCGAGGCCGACAACGGCGCCCCGGTCGCCTTGGAAATCACCGGGACCGCGATCCCAGTCGATGGCGGCTGGACCGCGCATTAAGGCCGAAAGGACAGACCATGAAGATCGAACGCATCGGCGTCATCGGCGCCGGAACCATGGGCAACGGCATCGCGCAATGCTTTGCGGCCGCAGGCTATCCGGTCGCCCGAGGACATCGACAGCATGATGAAGCTGGGCGCCAACCATCCGATGGGACCGCTGGCGCTGGGCGACCTGATCGGGCTGGATATCGTGCTCGACATCATGGAAACGCTGTATGACGGGTCCGACGACCCGAAATACCGTCCCAGCCCGCTGCTGAAGCAGATGGTCCATGCGGGCTGGCTGGGGCGCAGGACCGGCAAGGGTTTCGCCGACTATACGGCCTGACGCGGGCGGGGGCCGTGGGCAAGGCACGCTTTTCCGCCGCCGACGGCACGCGCCTGGCCTATCGCGACGATGGTATGGGCAAGGTGCTGCTGGCGCTGGCCGGGCTGACGCGGGACGGGCGCGATTTCGACTATCTGGCGCGGCATCTGCCCGATGTGCGCCTGATCCGTCTGGACAGCCGCGGCCGGGGCGGCTCGGACCGGGCGGACCCCGAAACCTATACGGTGGCGCAAGAGGCGCGCGACGCGCTGGCGTTGCTGGATCATCTGAGGATCGGGCGGGCGGCGGTGATCGGCTCGTCGCGCGGCGGCCTTCTGGGCATGAGCATGGTGGCGCTGGCGCCCGAGCGGGTGGCGGGCCTTTGCTTCAACGATGTCGGCCCGGTGCTTCAGCGCGACGGGCTGATGCGGATCGGCACCTATATGGGCGTCAAGCCCGCCGTCGCGACCCTGGCCGAGGCCGCCGACCGGATGGCCGCCGCCAATCCGGGTTTCCAGAACGTCCCGCCCCTGCGATGGGAGGAGGAGGCGGTCCGGCACTACGTCCAGACGCCGGACGGGCTGGCCCTGCCCTATGACCCGGCCCTGCGCATCGGCTTTGACCGCGCCATGGCGGCGCCGCTGCCCGAACTGTGGCCGCTGTTCGACGCCTGCGCGGGGATTCCGCTGGCGCTGATCCGGGGCGCCAATTCAGACGTGCTGGCGCGGGCCACGGCGGATGCGATGCAGGCCCGCCGCCCGGACCTGATCCGCGCCGAATTGCCCGGCCGCGGCCATGTCCCCTTCCTCGACGAGCCCGAGGCCCTGGTCGCCATCCGCCGCTGGCTGGCGCTGTGCCGCACGGGCTGAGGGCCGGGGCGGAAAAGCCCGAGCCGATCCGGCAGCCGACTCCAGCCCGCGAACTGTGACATGAAATCGACAGCGATCCGCACAATTCGCGGCCTCGCCCCGGCTGCGCGCAGCGGGTAATAGAAATACCAATGTAATCTAGTAAGGAACTGTTTCGATAAACGTCGATATGGATGTACGGGAACAGGGCGGTGACCAGCAGGAACCCGGAATGCGATCTCGGGTCGCTTTATGCCGATCACCATGGCTGGCTGCAGGGCTGGCTGCGCGGCAAGATGGGCGACAGCGGCGAGGCCACCGATCTGGCGCAGGACACCTTCCTGCGCCTGCTGGTCATGCAGCGCCGCACCGACCGTCTGGGAGAGCGGCCGCGCGCGCTTCTGACCCATATCGCCAAGGGGCTGCTGGTCGACCATTGGCGCCGCAAGCGGGTCGAGCGCGCCTACCTTGAGATGCTTGCGCATCTGCCGCCCGCCGAGGCGCCGGCCGCCGAGGAGCGGCTGATCGTGATCGAGACGCTCTCCCGGATCGACGCCATGCTGGCCAGGCTGCCGCCGCTGACGCGCGAGGTGTTTCTGCTGGCGCAGCTGGACGGGCTGACGCTGCAGCAGATCTCGGACCGGGTGCATGTGCCGGTCATCACCGTGCGCCGGCACATCCGCCGGGCGCTTCTGGCCTGCATGGACCTGGCCTGAGATGGCAGAGCCGCCGCGTGAGTTGCTGGAACAGGCGGCCGACTGGGCGCTGCGCCTGCGCTATGACGACCCCGGCCCCTCTGAACACGCCGCCTTTCGCGACTGGCTGGCGCGGGGGCCCGATCACGCGGCGGCCTGGGCGCGGGCGCAGGCGGTCTTCGACAGGTTCGAAAGCCTGCCCGCCGGGCTTGGCCGGCAGGTGCTGGGCCAGGGCGATCCGCAGCCCGATCGGCGCCGGACCCTGATGCTGATGGCGGGGCTTGCCGCGGCAGGCGCCGCCGGGACCCTGGCCTGGCAGCAGCCCTGGAACAAATGGGGCGCGGATGTGGCGACCGCCGTGGGCCAGCGCAAGGCGATGACCCTGCCCGATGCCTCCGAACTGGTGCTGAACACCGACAGCGCCGCCGACATCGCCTTCACCCAGGCGGCCCGGCGCATCGACCTGCGCAGCGGCGAGATCCTGGTCACCACCCGCCCCGACCCCGCCCCGGTGGCGCGGCCCCTGCTGGTCGGGACGACCCAGGGCGATGTCCTGGCGCTCGGCACCCGGTTCAGCGTACGCGAGATGGACGGCCGTGTGCGCGTCGCCGTGTTCCGCGATGCGGTCGAGATCCGGCCCGCCCGGGGCGCCGCCCGCCGGCTGGTTGCCGGGCAGCAGGCAGAGTTCGCGGCCGAAGGCGTTGCGCCGGCCGTGCCGACCGATGACAGCGCCGCGATCTGGGAACAGGGGATGCTGCTGGCGCAGGATATGCCGCTGGCGCAGGTTCTGGCCGAAATGGCCCGCTATCGCCGCGGCGTCCTGCGCTGCGATCCGCGCGTTTCCGGCATCCGCGTCTCGGGCGCGATCTCTCTGGCCGATACCGATGCCGGGCTGGCGCTTCTGGCCCGCACCCTGCCGGTGCGGGTGGTGCGCCGCACGCCCTGGTGGGTGGTGGTCGAGCCGCGCGGCTGATTTTTTTCGTCCGGGGTGATCAGTTTTCGCCGCTCGTCCGGTGAACAGGGCAGGGGCCAGCCACCGCGCGATCCAGCCAGCCGCCGATCCAACCGAAAACAGGACGAAGCAGCATGAATCACCTGATCTGCGCGCCGGCTGCCGCCGCGCGCGCGCTTGCCCTATCCACCGGCCTGGCCACAAGCCGCGCGCTGCTGCTGGGCACCGCGCTTGGCGCGGTGCTCGCCGCCCCGGCCCTTGCCCAGACCAGGGACTATGCCATCGGGCCCGGGCGGCTTAGCGACGTGCTGGCCCGCTATGCCGCCGCCTCGGGCGTGCAGCTGGTCTATCAGCCCTCGGGCCTGGCTGGACGGCAAAGCGCCGGGATCAGCGGCAGCTATACGGTCGAACAGGGCTTTGCGGTCCTGCTGGCCGGCAGCGGCC
Source organism: Paracoccus yeei ATCC BAA-599 (assembly GCF_000622145.1). Taxonomy (GTDB): domain Bacteria; phylum Pseudomonadota; class Alphaproteobacteria; order Rhodobacterales; family Rhodobacteraceae; genus Paracoccus; species Paracoccus yeei. The sequence continues at coordinate 194,037 of NZ_JHWH01000001.1, forward strand.
TGCGGCTGCAGCAGGCGGGGCCGGACAGCTATGTCCTGGTCACGCCGCAGCCCGCCGGCAGCGCCGTGCCGGCCGCCGACGGCTCGGTCGTGCTGGATGCGGTGACCTTGCGCGCCGGCGGCGCCACGACCGAGGGCACCGGCCGCTACAGCACGGATGCGGCCAGCATCGCCGGGGGCGTCGAATCGCTGAAGGAACTGCCGCAGACCGTCACCGTCATGACCGGCGCGGTGCTGAAGGACCAGAACCTGACCATGATGTCCGAGGCGCTGGTCAAGGCGCCCGGCGTCGTCGCCACCACCGACGCATCGGGCAACCCCGAGTTCCGCTCGCGCGGCTTCGTCATCGACAACTACCAGATCGACAACCTGGGCACTTCCTATACCTCGACCTTCCGGCCGGATTTCGACATGGCGATCTATGACCGGCTCGAGGTGCTGCGCGGCGCCGAGGGGCTGTTTTCCGCCGCGGGCGACCCCGGCGGCACCATCAACCTGGTGCGCAAGCGGCCGACGGACACGCGGCGCTCCTCGGTTGCGCTGGCCTATGGCAGCTGGAACAACCGCCGTGTCGAGGCCGACATCGGCGGCCCGATCACCCCGGACGGCCGGTTGCGCGGCCGGATGATCGGGGTCTGGCAGGACCGCGACTATTTCTACTCTCCCTCGAATGAGGAAAAGCAGCTTCTTTACGGCATCCTGGAATACGACCTGACGCCCTCGACCACGATCAGCGCCGCGATCAGCTATCAGCACCAATACGGCACGCGATGGTCGACCGGCCTGCCGACCTATACCGACGGCAGCCAGTTGGACCTGCCGCGCGACGTGGCGCTGACCGCCGACTGGGCCAAGCGCGACACCACCACGCGCGAGTTCTATCTCAGCGCCGAGCACCGCTTCAACGACGACTGGACGCTGAAGCTTAGCGCCATGCGGCAGCGCTTCGACTATGACTACATGCAGCTTTCCGTGGGCGGGCCGGTCGATCCGGCGACCGGCGTCTTTGGCGATCCCGACGCGTTCTCGGAAGATGCGGGCAACCATTCCGATGGCGTGGACCTGAATATCAGCGGCCGGTTCAACGCCTGGGGCCGGGACTACAAGCTGACCGCCGGCGCCGACTGGCGGCGCAGCGATGGCAAGCAGATCCGCAACGGCTTTGTGACCGCCTTTCCCGACGGTGCGCTGACGGTGGACGATTTCCCCGGGCTGGACCTGCCGGCCCCGGTGCTGACCGGCGCGACCACGGGCTGGCCGGCCTTCGGCGCCAAGCAGCAGGGGATCTATGCCCGGCTGGACATGGAGGTGACGGACAAGGCCCATATCATCGTCGGCGGCCGCTACGGCAATTACAAGCACCGCGAGATCGAAGAAAAATACGACGAGGACGGAAACCTTACCTTTTACAACAACCGCTATCGCTGGCGCGCGGACGGCATCTTCACGCCCTATGCGGCCGTCACCTATGACGTGACGCCGGACTGGACCGCCTATGCCAGCCTGACCGAGATCTACAGGCCGCAAAACAACAAGGCCGGCCCGCCCGAGAACCCGACCCTGCTGGACCCGATCACCGGCCGCAACTTCGAGCTTGGGGCGAAGGGCACGATGCTCGACGGCGCGCTGAACGTCTCGGCCGCGCTCTATCGCATCGAACGCAAGGGCGAGGCGGTCGAGGACACGCGCTATGACGACGAGGACGGCACCTTCTACCTGCCGCTGGGCAAGGTCGTCAGCCAAGGGCTGGACCTTGAGGTCTCGGGCGAGATGGCACCGGGCTGGCAGGTCTTTGCCGGCTATACCTGGAACCACAACAAGAACGAGAACGAGGACGCGATCTACAGCGCGCTGACGCCCAGGCACATGCTCAAGCTGTGGACCGACTACACCCTGCCGGGCGAGCTGTCGAAATGGACCGTGGGCGGCGGTGTGACGGTGAAAAGCAAGCATGCCAACACCGGCACCTATTGGTCCTGGGCGGGCGATCACTGGGATCAGCCCCGCTTCGAGATCAAGCAGGGCGGCTATGCGGTTTGGGACGCCTATGTGAACTATCAGATCGACGACCGCTGGAACCTGGCGCTGAACGTGAACAACGTCTTCGACAAGACATATTATGCCACGCTGGGCGTGCCGAACGGCGGCAGCTGGTATGGCGAACCCAGGAACGCCACCCTGACCCTGCGCGGCCAGTTCTAGGCCAGACCGGCGATGGCGGGCCCTGCGCTGCCGTCTGCCCATCCGGCTTTGCACGGGCAGGCCCGGCGGCCCCTGTGCGGCGGCCCGTCATGGACGGCGCCGCAGGCCGCCAGGTCGCCCCATTGCCTTTTGCGAAGGATTTCAGGCTTGTTCCTTTCCGCCTCGTCTCGCCCTGCCGTCATCTGCGGGGGGCGGCCATGAACACCCACGCCCCGACCGACGGTGCGCTGCCCCCGCCCCTGACGATGCCCGAGCCTGCCCCCTCGCGGCGCAGGCGGACGCTGGCCGCGGTGCTGCTGGCGGCCGTGGCCGTTGCCGCCGGTGGCTGGCTGTGGTCGCCACCGCCGCCCGTCGCCTATGACACCGCCCCCGTTACCCGCCGCGACCTGGAAAACGCCGTCACCGCCAGCGGCCGGATCGAGCCCAAGGCCGCAGTCGATGTCGGCGCCCAGGTCTCGGGGCAGTTGCGCCGGCTGCTGGTCCAGCCCGGCGACCGGGTCCGCGCCGGCCAGCTTCTGGCCGAAATTGACGCCGAGGTGCAGGCCGCCCAGGTCGAGGGGCTGCAGGCGGAACTGGCGCGCCTGGCCGCCGAGCGGACCGAGCTGCAGGCGCAGCTGGGCTTTGCCGAGCGTCAGGCCGGGCGGCGCGGCTCGCTGGTCGGGCGCAGCGCCAGCCAGGAAACGCTGGAAGAATCCGAGCGCGACCGCGACGTGCTGCGCGCCCGGGTCGAGGCGCTGGACGCCACCATCCGCCGCAGCCGCGCCGAGTTGCGCGCCGAGGAGGCGCAGCTCGCGCGTTCGCGCATCACCTCGCCCATGGACGGCACCGTGGTGGCGGTCGAGGCGCGCGAGGGCCAGACGCTGAACGCCAATTACGACACGCCGGTGCTGCTGCGCATCGCCGACCTCTCGACCATGACCGTGCGCAGCGACGTGTCCGAGGCGGACGTGGTGCAGCTGACCCCGGGCATGCCGGTCTGGTTCACCACCCTGGGCTTTCCCGACCGCCGCTTCCGCGCCGCTCTGCGCCAGGTGCTGCCGGCGCCCCCGGTCCGGAAAGAGGGCGAGGCCGAAAGCGCCGTCGTCACCTATGTCGCGCTTTTCGATGTTCAGAACGCGGGCGGCGCACTCTTGCCCGGCATGACCGCGCAGGCCTTCTTCGTCACCGAAAGCGCCGCGCAGGTGCTGACCGTGCCGGTCTCGGCGCTGGAGGGTGGCCGCGTCCGGGTGCAGGACGCCTCGGGCCGGGTCGAGGCGCGACGGGTCGAGACCGGCATGCGCACCCGCGCCTTCGTCGAGGTGACCCTGGGTCTTGCCGAGGGCGAGCAGGTCGTCACCGGCATCCGCGCGGCCAAGGACGACCCGCTGCTGCGGCTTGCGCCATGACCGAGCCGCTGATCCGCATCCGCGGTCTGCACCGCGTCTTTGGCGAGGGCGCGGTGCGGACGCATGTGCTGCGCGGCATCGACCTTGACATCCATGCCGGGGAATTCGTGGCCATCGTGGGCACCTCGGGGTCGGGCAAATCCACGCTGATGAACATTCTGGGCCTTCTGGACCGGCCGACGGCGGGCAGCCATCATCTGGCCGGGCAGGACGTGGCGAGCCTGTCGCGCGACGCCCAGGCGGGCCTGCGCAACCGGCTGTTCGGCTTCGTCTTTCAGCAATACAACCTGATCCCGACCCTGTCGGCGCTGGAGAATGTCGAGCTGCCCGCCAGCCACACCGGCGCAAGCCGCGCGGCCCGGCGCGACCGGGCAGCGGCGCTGCTGAAGCGGCTGGGCCTTGGGCATCGGCTGCACGCCCGGCCGGCGCAGATGTCCGGGGGCCAGCAGCAGCGGGTCTCCATCGCGCGGGCGCTGATGAACGGCGGCTCGGTGATCCTGGCGGATGAGCCGACCGGCGCGCTCGATGCCGAAAGCGGCCGGCAGGTGATGCGGCTGCTGACCGATCTGGCGGCAGAGGGCCATACCGTGATCCTCATCACCCATGACCCGGACATCGCCGCCCGCGCCAACCGGGTGATCCGCATCGGCGAGGGACGGATCACCGCCGACAGCGGCCCGGTCCCTGCGCAGGACCCCGGCCCGGCGCTGCCGGCGCCCCGCCATCGCCGCGCGGCCTTCCTGCCCGCCCTGCATGAGGCCGGCCGCGCGGCCCTGGCCGCTATCGCCGCAAGCCCGGTGCGCACGGCGCTGACGCTGTCGGGCATCGTGATCGGCGTCGCCTCGGTCGTGGCCATGCTCGCCATCGGCCGCGGCGCGCAGGAGGAGTTCATCGAACGCGCTTCGGCCATCGGCACGAACTGGGTCGTCGTCAGCGCGGACCAGGACACGCGCATGCCGCGCCGGCCGCTGACGCCGGGCGATGCGCAGGCGCTGAAGGGGCTGCCGAACGTCGAAGGCGTCATGCCCGGCCGCTGGGAGCAGGCGGCGGTCAGCGCGGGACCCATCTCGGTCGAAACCGACGTGCTGGGCACCGACCGGGACTTTCGCGGCGTGCACGGCTGGGACGTGGCGCGGGGCAGCTTCTTCACCCGGCAGGACGAACGCTCGGGCAGCCCGGTGGTGCTGCTGGGCGCCACCGTGGCGCGCACCCTGTTTCCCGACGGGCGCGACCCGACCGGCGAATTCGTCATGGTCAACCTGTCGCCCTTTCTGGTCGGCGGCGTGCTGCAAGCCAAGGGGCTGAGCGAGAACGGCAGCGACCGCGACCGGCTGGTCGTCATGCCGCTCAGCAGCCTGGAAAGCCGGGTCTATGGCCCGGACGAGTTGTCGGTGATCGTCGTCGCGCTGCATGACATGGCGCGGCTGGCGGAAACCAACGCACTCTTGCGCGAGGTGATGATCCAGCGCCACGGCGCCGAGGATTTCTGGCTGACCGACGCCGCCGGCGCCTTTCGCCAAGCCGAGGCCGACCGCGCCGCGCAGAACCTGCTGCTGGGCGCCATCGCGGCGATTTCCATCTTCGTGGGCGGCATCGGCGTCATGAACATCATGTTCATCACCGTGCGCGAGCGCACGCGCGAGATCGGCATCCGCGCCGCGACCGGCGCCTCGATGCGCGACATCCTGACCCAGTTCCTGACCGAGGCGGTGGTGCTGTCGACGCTTGGCGGCATCGCCGGCCTGGCGCTCGCCGGCGGCGTCGGCGCGGTCGCGGCCTGGGGCTTTGGCATGCCGGTGGTGTTTTCGGTCACGGTCGCGCTGGGGGCGCTGGCCGGCGCCACGCTGATGGGCGCGGGCTTCGGCCTGGTGCCCGCGATCCGAGCCGCCAGGCTCAGCCCGGTCGAGGCGCTGGCCAGCCCGTGACCATGCGGGCCGGGTGACGGCGGTCGGCATCTTTTCCGTCGTCCGCGGACTCATGCTGCGCATAGAGGCACGGCCCGCCGGCGTTTCGCGGTCGAATGCGCGGCGGGCGAGCGGCATGGAGTGTTACGGGGAGGGTGCGGTTGACCAGTAGCGCCGGCAAGGAAGACCAAGCGCAGCCGCATCGAAACGATCGGAGACGGCCGAGACTGTGTAAAAACTCGGTCAGGCGGCCAGAGAATCGGAACATTGTTCTCCTGATGTCGGATCAACGTGAGAAAGTTCTGCTCAACTTTGCCTGAAGCGCCACTTGGCGGAAATAGTGCTCGCCAGACCCGAGGATTTTGAGTTTTGACACAGCCTCGGCCCACCAGAGATGCGATGACACGGGCCGGCCTGCAAGGCAGCGATCCGGCTGAGGGCCTGCTTCAAGCGTGGAATGCTTGGGCCCTGGATGGCCTTGCTGCCGGGGGTGATCTGTGCCTGCAGGATTTCCTCTGTCTGGCCCAAGACTCTCTCAGCATGGTCCGGCCCTTCAGGGTTCCGGCCAGTCCCGCAGCTTGGACAGCCGCGACCAGTCCCAGACCGCAGGACGGCTTCAGACCCGGTTGCGGTGGCAAAGCATGGCCGTTCGCTTCCCGCACGGCCTGCCAACCCTACCCGGGCGACGCGATGCGGCACGTGCCCCGGCTGGCCCGCTTGGCGTCGTAAGTTGCGGTGGCACAGCATGGCCGCCCCCTCACCGCGCGGCCCGCCACACCTATCCCGGCGACGCGGCGCGGGCCATGCCGCGGCCGGCGCGCTTGGCCTCGTAAAGGGCGGCGTCGGCGGCGGCCAGCATCGCGTCCGGGTCGGAAAGGGCGTGCTCGGCCGAACGGACGAAGCCCAGGCTGGCCGAGACGCGGCAGAGCGCATCTCCGGCGGGGATCGGCTCCTCGATCCGGCGGATGATGCGGCGCGACAGACCCAGCAGCTGCTCGGCCCCGCCCGGACGCATCAGCAGCAGCAGAAATTCGTCCCCGCCGGTCCGGGCGACCCGGTCGGCAGAGCGCGTTTCGGTGCGCAGGATCTGGGCGACGTGCCGCAGCACGTCGTCGCCTGCCGCATGGCCGTGGATGTCGTTGACCTGCTTGAAGAAGTCCAGGTCCAGCTGCGCCAGGGCAAAGGGCACCGCACCCGCGTTGCGCCAGGCCGCCTGCAGTGCCAGTTCGAACCCCCTGCGGTTCAGCAGCCCGGTCAGGGGATCGGTCATCGACCGGGTCTCGGCCGCCTCGAACGCCGCCTCGAGGCGACGGTTCGCGCGGCCCAGTTCCGCCAGCACCGCCTGGTTCGCCTCGTGCAGGAACAGGAACTCCATCGCCAGATCGGCCGGGGCGAAATCGGCGTCGGTCAGCGAAAAGCTGCGGATCGCCTGGGCCAGGGTGATGCCGAAGCCCAGGTTCATCAGAAAGCCGCCGCCCCAGGGCACGCCATGGCCGCGCAGCAGGATGGCCGGATGGTCCCGCAGCCGCAGCGTCAGCCGCTGGCCGGCCCGGATGCGCGGCGCAAGATGGGCGAACCCCTCGGGCATGCCGTGCAGATGCACCGGGGCCAGGCAGGTTTCGAACCGGTCGTGCCCGCCGATCAGCTTGGCCAGCGTCGATCCGGCCGAACGGATCGCGCCCCCCTCGGCCACAAGCAGGTGCATCGGCAGCAGCGCCCCAAGGCCGTCCAGATCGGTGTCGCCCATCGCCCTTGTCCTATCTCGCCCTATTCGGCCGACAGCGCAAAGGGCCGGCCGGCGGCATGTTCCTCAAGCACCACCCGCAACGTGATGCGGTTTCCCGCAACCGCGATCAGCGCAAGCGTGCCGTAATCGTCGGCCATGCCGCGCAGCATGCCCGCAATCGCCCAGATCCAGCCGCGCGGCCGGTGCGAGACATAGATCTCGTAGTCCTCGGCCCCTTCCGACACCACGCTCAGTTCGGGCAGCGGAAAATGCGGCAGGACCAGCAGGGCGCGGCCCGGCAATTCCTCGAGCGAGCGGATGAACTCGACAAAGTTCGGCCCGCTGAAGCGAAGCAGCCGGCGCACCCCCTCGAGCCGGACGACCCAGGCGCCCAGGTCCTCGGCGATTTCGGCGACGGGCTTGCCCAGGCGGCGCGATGCCAGAAACACCAGGCGCCGGGTTTCCTGCGGCGAGGTGTGGACCAGCAGCGGGCGCGACGCCCGTTCGGGCAGCGCGCCCTGCACGAGGTCCTGCCAGAAGGCATCGCCATAGGAACTGCGCAGGAAGCTTTCGAGCGAGCGGCCGACCAGGGTATACATGGCTCAGTGTCCCTTGAGGGGGTGGGGGCCGCCGGTCCAGGCGCGGCGGCCGGCACGCTCGGCCGTGGTGACGATGCGGTATCCGGTCGGCGCCCTCTCGATCGCCAGGGCGCCGGTGCGGCGCAGCGCCCCCCGGTCCATGAGCCGGCAGGCGGGACGCCGGCCCAGGGCGGCGCGCAGGTCCTGGTCCGACACGATCACCGCGCCGGCGCGGCACAGGTCCGCGGCCAGGCCCGCCGCCCGCTTGCCGGTCAGGTGATGCAGCGCGACGTCGGTTCCGGGCAGGTGCACTGTCGCGCTGCGGGCAAAGGCCGCGCCGCTCCAGAACGGGCGGGCGGCAGCCGATGCCTGGTCGGCCTGATCGCCATCCGCCTCGAGCCACTCGGCGGCGGCAAAGGCGCCCCCCTTGGGCTTTGACAGCGCCCGACCCGAGGGGGTCATCACACCGACCGCGTCGCCGTCGCCCGAGACCAGGACCAGCGGGCGTTCGTGGCGCAGCCACACGACCAGCGCCAGCAGCAGGATCAGGCCCCCCGCCAGCCGCCGCAGCCGCACCAGGCCGCCCCCGGCCATCGGCGAAACCGGGGCCAGGATCACCAGGCAGGCGCCCAGCCCCATCAGCGGCACGACCAGCGTGGGCGGGGCGGGCAGGACCGTGACGGCGCCGTTGAAGCCCGCGACCCAGTCGGCCACGATCAGCATCCAGCGCGTCCCCAGCCCCATGAACCACAGCGCCGGCTGCGCTAGGCCGAGGGGCGCCAGCACCGCCGCGATCACGCCCGCGGGCATGACGACCATGCCGACCACCGGCACGACCAGCAGGTTCGCCAGCATCCCGTATTGCGTCATCCGTCCGAAATGCGCCGCCGCGAAGGGAGTCGTCGCCAGGCTCGCCACCAGCGAGGACAGCAGCAGCATCGCCGCCGGGCGCAGCCACCAGGGCATCGCGGGCGCGTGCCGGTTCCAGGGATCCTGGGACAGGATCAGGGCGACGGTGGCCGCAAAGCTCATCTGGAAACCGGCCGAGGTCAGACCCTCGGGCTCGGCCGCCAGGATCACCACGGCGGCGACCGCGACCGTGCGCAGGGACACGGCCCTGCGGTCGGCGATGATCGCGGCCAGCATCACGGCGACCATGATGAACGACCGTTCGGTCGCGACCCCGCCGCCCGAAAGCCACAGATAGACCGCCGAGGCAAGCAGCGCCCCGCCCGCCGCCCATTTGTGCATGGCCTGGCCCCGGATGGCGCCCAAGCCCTGCAGGCCCACCCCCATGAGGCGCAGCGCGGCATAGGTGAACCCCGCCAGCATCGTCATGTGCAGCCCCGAGATCGAGATGATGTGGTAAAGGTTCGAGGCCCGCATGATGTCGTTCGTGCGCTCCTCGATCCCCGAGCGGTCGCCGGTCATCAGCGCGGCCGAGACCGCGCCCTCTTGCCCACCGATGGCCTGGCGCATGGCCTCGGCCATGGACATGCGCAGCCGGTGCAGCGCCAGGGCGCCGCCGGGACGGGGCGGTTCGACCGTCAGGACGGGCGCGCGGGAATAGCCGATGGCGCCCAGCCGCTCGAACCAGGCGACGCGGCGGAAATCGAACGCGCCCGGCTCGGTCGGACCGTTCGGCGGGCCCAGATGGGCCGACAGCATCACGCGCTGCCCCGGCACCGGCAACGTGCCCTCGTCGAACAGCGAGACGCGGACCCGTTCGGGCGTCCGTTCGGGCGCCACGTCGTCCAGCGCCACGCGATCCAGCGTCAGCCGCATCCGGTCGCGGGCCGAACGGTCGACCATGACCACCCGCCCCTCGACCGGGCCATAATAGCGGAAATCCAGCACCGGCGCCGCAACCGACCAGGACCGCAGGCCGGACAGGCCAAAACCCAGAACAATGGTCGCCAGCGCCAGGCAGACCAGCCGCAGCCGGTCCGCGCGGTCCCAGTCGAGCCGGCCCGCAACGGCCCGGGCGCGGGCCGCGGCCGCCAGCGCCGGCGCGGCCAGCAGCAGAACCAGGCAGGCGGCATAGATGCGGGGCCCGGGTTCGTCCGGCAGGGCGAACCAGGCGCCGATGCCCAGCGCCATCCAGACCGGCAGCCAGGGCAGCAAACCCGCGCGGATCACGACGGGTGCGCGCGTCACCCGCGAGGCGGCGGCAGGGCGTGCCGCCGCCCCCACACCGCCCGCCGTGGTCATTGCCGTCGCCACCGAAACTTGTCCTTGTCCCAAGCCTTGCGTATCTCTGACGGCGAGACTGGCACGCCGTCCCTTTCGAAAGGCTTAACGGCGTCCGCCCCCTGCTGATTTTTCTGGATTGTCTGGCCCTGAAATGACCGATTCCCGCCCTGTCGTGACCCGCTTTGCCCCCTCGCCCACCGGATACCTGCATATCGGGGGGGCCCGGACGGCCCTGTTCAACTGGCTTTACGCCCGTGGGCGGAATGGGCGATTCCTGCTGCGGATCGAGGACACCGACCGCGCCCGCTCGACCCCCGAGGCGACGGCGGCGATCCTGAAGGGGCTGGAATGGCTGGGCCTCGACTGGGACGGCGAGCCGGTCAGCCAGTTCGAGGGCCGCGCCCGCCATGCCGAGGTCGCCCGCGCCATGCTGGCGAACGGCACCGCCTACAAATGCTTCTCGACCGCCGAGGAGATCGAGGCGTTCCGCGACGCCGCCAAGGCCGAGGGCCGCTCGACCCTGTTCCTGTCGCCCTGGCGCGACGCGGACCCGGCGACCCATCCCGACGCGCCCTTTGTCATCCGCCTGCGCGCGCCCCGCGACGGGCAGACGGTGGTGCGGGACGCGGTGCAGGGCGATGTGACGTTCGGTAATGACCAGTTGGACGACATGATCCTGCTGCGTTCGGACGGGACCCCCACCTACATGCATGCGGTGGTGGTGGACGACCACGACATGGGCGTGACCCATGTGATCCGGGGCGACGATCACCTGACCAACGCGGCCCGCCAGATCCAGATCTATCAGGCGATGGGCTGGGACGTGCCGGTCTTTGCCCACATCCCGCTGATCCATGGCGAGGACGGCAAGAAGCTGTCCAAGCGTCACGGCGCGGTGGGCCTGCACGAATTCGCGGCGATGGGCTATCCGGCGGCGGCGATGCGCAACTATCTGGCGCGGCTGGGCTGGAGCCACGGCGACGACGAGCTTTTCGACGACGACCAGGCCAGGGCGTGGTTCGATCTGCCGGGAATCGGCAAGGCCCCGGCCCGGCTGGACTTCAAGAAGCTGGAGCATGTCAGCGGCTGGCACATCGCCCGGATGGAGGACGACGCGCTGATGGCGGAAATCGCCGCCTATCTGGCCGAAACCGGCGCCCCTGGCCTGACCGAGACGCAGAAGGCGCGCCTGGCCCCCGCCCTGCCCGCGCTGAAGGCCAAGGCGAAAACCCTGCCCGCGCTGCTCGAGCAGGGCCATTTCGCCCTGGTGTCGCGCCCCCTTGCGGTTGAGAACAAGGCGGCGGCCGCGCTGGATACGGTATCCCGTAGTATACTGGCAGAATTGACTGCCGCATTGCAGCATGCTAGCTGGGACCGCGACGACCTCGAGGCGGCGGCCAAGCAGATTGGCTTGTCGCACGGGCTGGGTCTGGGCAAGATCGCGGCACCCTTGCGCGCCGCCCTTGCCGGCCGCAGTTCGACCCCGAGCGTATTCGATATGATGTTGGCGCTTGGCCGTGAGGAAACGCTGGCCAGGTTGCAGGATCAGGCGGGCTGATCGCCCGCGCCCCATCGTCCGGCAAGGCCGGAGACAGGTCTAAAGGAGAACGGAATGGCAGAGAGCAAATCCGCGAAGCTGCTTGTCGAAGGAAAGGAAGTCGAGCTTCCGATCCTCAGCCCTACGGCGGGGCCGGATGTCCTGGACATCCGCAAGCTGTACGGCCAGGCGGACGTGTTTACCTATGACCCCGGCTTCACCTCGACCGCGTCCTGCGATTCGACGATCACCTATATCGACGGCGACAAGGGCGAGCTGTGGTATCGCGGCTATCCGATCGAGCAGCTGGCCGCCAAGTCGCATTATCTGGAAGTGTGCTATCTGCTGCTTTACGGGGAGCTGCCCACCGCCGAGCAGATGACCGACTTTGAACGGCGCGTGACCCGTCACACCATGGTTCACGAGCAGATGCACAACTTCTTCCGCGGTTTCCGCCGCGATGCGCATCCGATGGCCACCATGGTCGGCGTGATCGGGGCCATGTCGGCCTTCTACCACGATTCGACCGACGTGAACGACCCCTGGCAGCGCGAGGTCGCGGCGATCCGGCTGATCGCCAAGGTGCCGACCATCGCCGCCATGGCCTACAAGTATTCGATCGGCCAGCCCTTCGTCTATCCGCAGAACGAACTGGATTACGCCAGCAACTTCCTGCACATGTGCTTTTCGGTCCCGGCCGAGAAATATGTGGTGGACCCGGCGCTGTCGCGTGCGATGGACCGCATCTTCACGCTTCATGCGGACCACGAGCAGAACGCCTCGACCTCGACCGTGCGGCTGGCGGGCTCCTCGGGGGCGAACCCCTTCGCCTGCATCGCGGCGGGCATCGCCTGCCTCTGGGGCCCGGCCCATGGCGGCGCCAACCAGGCCTGCCTGGAGATGCTGCGCGAGATCGGCAGCGTCGAGCGCATCCCGGAATTCATCGCCCGCGCCAAGGACAAGGACGACCCGTTCCGGCTGATGGGTTTCGGCCACCGCGTCTACAAGAACTTCGACCCGCGCGCCACGGTGATGAAGGAATCGGCCGACGAGGTTCTGGACCTGCTGGGCATTCACGACAACCCGACGCTGCAGGTCGCCAAGGAGCTTGAGAAGATCGCGCTGGAGGACGAGTATTTCGTCTCGAAGAAGCTTTATCCCAACGTCGACTTCTATTCGGGCATCATCCTGGAAGCGATGGGCTTCCCGACCTCGATGTTCACGCCGATCTTTGCGCTGTCGCGCACCGTCGGCTGGATTTCGCAGTGGAAGGAAATGATCGCCGACCCGCAGAACAAGATCGGCCGCCCGCGCCAGCTGTATGTCGGCGCGCAACGGCGCGACTATGTGGACGTGAAGGCGCGCTGAGGCGGGCTTGCAAGGTTGGAAACGGCCCCGGGCGCAACCCCGGGGCCGTTTGCTTTTCAGGGGCTTTGCCCCTCGGCCCGTGCTGGGCCTCACCCCAGGATATTTGTGCAAGAAAGAAGCCCGCTGGGGCTGCGACATTGCGGGGCTTGCGCAAGGCCGGGCGCAGTGCCACACCACCGCCATGAGCGAAGCATCCAAGATCGCGCTGGTCACCGGCGCCTCGCGCGGGCTGGGCGCCGCACTGGCCGAAGGGCTGGCGGCGCGCGGCTGGCATATCCTGGCCGTGGCCCGCACCGCGGGCGCGCTGGAGGAACTGGACGACCGCATCCGCAAGGCCGGTGGCACCGCCACGCTGGCGCCCCTGGACGTGGGCCAGCCCGAGCCGATGGTCAAGCTGGCCGAGGCCGTGGGCGGGCGCTGGAAGGGGTTGGACCTGTGGGCGCATTGCGCAGTCCATGCCGCGCCGCTGTCGCCCGCGGGCCATGTGGATGCCAAGGATTTCCAGAAGTCGGTCGACCTGAACCTGGTCGCCGTGCGCGGGCTGATCGCGCTGTTCGAGCCGCTCTTGCTGGCGCGCAAGGGCACGGCGCTGTTTTTCGACGACCCGCGCGCCGGGCAGAAGTTCTTCGGCAGCTACGGCGCGACCAAGGCCGCGCAGATCGCGCTGGCCCGCAGTTGGCAGGCCGAAGCCGAAAGCATCGGCCCCCGCGTCGTCATCGCCAGACCCGCGCCCATGCCCACGGCCACGCGCGCGCGGTTCTTTCCGGGCGAGGACCGCGCCCGCCTGACCCCCTGCAAGGCCGAGGCCGAGCGCATCCTGGCCGACCTGCCTTAGCCCGCCAGCGCGAACAGGCGGTCAAGGTCCAGGTGCGTCTCGAGATGGGCGGCAAGGCGGTCCAGCACCGCCTCGACCCCCGCGCCATAGCCGGGCGTCGACGGCGCGCCCAGCCGGGCCAGCCAGGCCGCGCGAAAGGCGTCGCCCGCGAACAGCCCATGCAGATGCGTGCCCGTAACGCGGCCGTCGGCGCTGGTCGCGCCTTCGGGTTCAGGGATATGGGCCAGCGGGCGGGCGCAATCGGGGCCCTGGGCGCGGCCCATGTGGATCTCGTACCCCTCGACCGGCTGGCCAAGCGCGCGGCCCTGCACCCGGGTCAGGCGCTTGTCGGGGACCATCCGGGTTTCCACCTCGAGCAGGCCCAGCCCCCGGGTGCTGCCCGGGTCGCCGTCGTGGCCGTCCGGGTCATGCACCCAGGCCCCCAGCATCTGGTAGCCGCCGCAGATGCCCAGCACATGGCCGCCGCGCCGGACATGGGCGGCAAGGTCGATGTCCCAGCCCTGCTGGCGCAGAAAGGCCAGGTCGCCCCGCGTCGACTTGGTGCCGGGCAGGATCACCAGATCGGCGTCGCCCGGCAGCGCCTGGCCCGGGGGCACCATGGTCAGCCGCACCCCCGGCTCGGCGGCGAGCGGGTCCAGGTCGTCGAAATTGGCGATGCGCGACAGCATCGGGCAGGCGATGTGCAGCCCGCCCGCGCCCACCGCGCGGCGCAGGTCGACCGCATCCTCGGCCGGCAGGCGGGCAGCGTCGGGAAACCAGGGCACCAATCCCAGGTCGGGCCAGCCGGTGCGCTGCGCGATGAAGGCCCGGCCGGCGTCGAACAGCGCCGGGTCGCCGCGAAAGCGGTTGACCAGAAAACCCCGGATCATCGCGGCATCGGCGGGGTCGATCACCGCCTGCGTGCCGACGATCTGGGCGATCACCCCGCCCCGGTCGATGTCGCCCACCAGCACCACCGGCACGCCCGCCGCGCGGGCAAAGCCCATGTTGGCGATGTCGCGGGGGCGCAGGTTGACCTCGGCCGGGCTGCCCGCGCCCTCGACCAGCACTAGCTCGTGGACGGACGCCAGCCGGCCGAAGCTGTCCAGCACCGCAGCCATCAGCCCGGCCCTCAGCGCGCCGTAATCGGCGGCCTGCGCCCGCGCCATCGCCCGTCCCTGCACCACGACCTGGGCGGCGCGGTCGGTTTCGGGCTTCAGAAGCACCGGGTTCATGTGCACCGAGGGCTCGAGCCCCGCCGCCCGCGCCTGCAGGGCCTGGGCCCGCCCGATCTCGCCCCCCTCCGCCGTCACGGCGGCGTTGTTCGACATGTTCTGCGGCTTGAACGGCGCGACCGACAGCCCGCGCAAGCGCGCCGCCCGGCACAGGCCCGCCACCAGCAGCGACTTTCCCACGTTCGAGCCCGTGCCCTGGATCATCAACGCCGGCATGGAACCCCCGCTTGCCAATCTTGCCCTTGGTGACTAGATAGGCGCGTCGCTGAAAGAAAGGCCCCGTGGTGGAAAACGTCGTCCTGACCGTGCATCTGATCCTAGCCGTCCTGCTGATCGGGGTCGTGCTTCTGCAGCGGTCCGAAGGCGGCGGCCTTGGCATGGGGGGTGGCGGCGGCAGCGGCGTCATGACCGGCCGCCAGGCGGCCAATGCGCTGTCCAAGGCCACCTGGGTCCTGGCCATCGCCTTTCTGATCACCTCGCTGGTGCTGACGGTGATCGCGGCGCGCAACGCCTCCAGCGGCTCGATCGTGGACCAACTGGACCTGGGCGGCGCGGCCGACAGCCAGCCGGCGACGACCCTGCCGGGCATCGGCGACTATACCCCGCCCCCGGCGGCGGGCCAGCCGATCCTGCCGCCCGGCGCCGCGACCGCACCGGCCGGCGACAGCCCGGCGGCCCCTGCCCCGGCAGCCCCGGCGACGACGCCCGCGGCACCGGCGCAAGACGGCCCCGTGACCCCGCCCGCGCCGGTCGAACCCGCGCCCGCGGCCACGCCCGCCGCCCCGGCGGCCGAGCCGGCCCAGACGCCCGCGACGCCGGCTCCTGCTCCGGCTCCGGCCACGACCAACTGATACCGAACCGGGGCGCATCGCCTGCGCCCCATCACGACACATGGCGGTCCGTTGCGGCCATGGGGCGGGTCTGATAAAGGACAAGCCCCGTGATGCCGGCCAGATTCGGGCCGCGATTTCCTATTTGACCGACTCACGGGGGCCTTCGGATGGCGCGCTATATCTTCATTACCGGCGGTGTGGTTTCCTCGCTTGGCAAGGGGCTGGCATCGGCGGCGCTGGGGGCGCTGCTGCAGGCGCGGGGCTATACCGTCCGACTGCGCAAGCTGGACCCCTATCTGAATGTCGATCCCGGCACCATGAGCCCGTTCGAGCATGGCGAGGTCTTCGTCACCGACGACGGCGCCGAGACCGACCTGGACCTGGGCCATTACGAACGCTTCACCGGGGTTTCGGCGCGCAAGACCGACAGCGTCTCGTCCGGGCGGATCTATTCCAACGTGCTGGAAAAGGAACGGCGCGGCGAATACCTGGGCAAGACCATCCAGGTCATTCCGCACGTCACGAACGAAATCAAGGACTTCCTGGCCATCGGCGAGGATGAGGTCGATTTCATGCTGTGCGAGATCGGCGGCACGGTCGGCGACATCGAGGGGTTGCCCTTCTTCGAGGCGATCCGCCAGTTCGCCCAGGACCGTCCGCGCGGGCGCTGCATCTTCATGCACCTGACGCTGCTGCCCTATCTGGCCGCCTCGGGCGAGCTCAAGACCAAGCCGACGCAGCACAGCGTCAAGGAACTGCGCTCGATCGGGTTGCAGCCCGACGTGCTGGTCTGCCGGTCCGAACAGCCGATCCCGGAAAAGGAACGCGCCAAGATCGCGCTGTTCTGCAATGTCCGCCCCGAGGCGGTGATCCCCGCCTATGATCTGAAGTCGATCTACGAGGCGCCGCTGGCCTATCACCGCGCGGGCCTCGACCAGGCGGTGCTGGACGCCTTCCAGATCAGCCCCGCGCCCCGCCCCGATATGTCGCGCTGGGAGGACGTGATGGACCGGCTGGAGAACGCCGAGGGCCAGGTCAGGATCGCCGTGGTCGGCAAGTACACTCAGCTCGAGGACGCCTACAAGTCCATCGCCGAGGCGCTGACCCATGGCGGCATGGCCAACCGCGTCCGCGTCAAGGCCGATTGGGTCGACAGCGAGAAGCTGGAGGGCGAGGGCGCGCATCTGCTGGACGGCTATCACGGCATCATCGTGCCCGGCGGCTTTGGCGAACGCGGCACCGAAGGCATGGTCGCCGCCGCCCGCTATGCGCGCGAAAAGAAGGTGCCCTATCTGGGCATCTGCCTGGGCATGCAGATGGCGGTGATCGAGGCCGCGCGCAACCTGGCCGACATGCCCGACGCGGGGTCCGAGGAGTTCGACCACGAGGCCGGCGAGACCCGTTTCACCCCCGTCGTCTATCACCTCAAGGAATGGGTGCAGGGCAATTACACGGTCCAGCGCAAGCTTTCCGACGACAAGGGCGGCACCATGCGGCTTGGGGCCTATACCGCCGTGCTGACGCCCGGATCGCGCATCTCGCAGGTCTACGACGGCGCGACCGAGATCGAGGACCGCCACCGCCACCGCTACGAGGTGGACGCCAAGTATCGCGAAAAGCTGGAGCAGGCGGGCCTTTGCTTCTCGGGCATGTCGCCCGACGGCCGCCTGCCCGAGGTGGTGGAATATCGCGACCACCCCTGGTTCATCGGCGTGCAGTCCCACCCCGAGCTGAAATCCAAGCCCTTCGCCCCGGCGCCGCTGTTCGCGGGCTTCGTGCGCGCGGCGATGGAGAATGAGCGGCTGGTCTAGGCCCACACGCGCCTGCGCCGGCATGGTTCCGCCCCCAGGCGGAGCCCCCGCCCCAGGGGGCCTTCCGGGACTGTCCTTTGCCGCGCGCCTGACGCACAATCGCGCCAAAGACCCGGAGCCGCCATGCGCCTTGCCCTGATCCTTGCCCTTGCCGCCGGTCCCGCGCTGGCCGATGCGCCGCTGTTCCTGATCGAACAGTCCAGCCTGCCCTTCGACCTTGGCCCCGGGGCGCCCCGGAACCAGCCGTCGCGGCAGGCGAACTCGCCCCATGCGGCGGCGAATTCCGCGGCAAGCCCGGCCAATTCCTCGGACGTCTACCGCAATGCGCCGGAAAACCCGGAAAACGGAAAGCGGCTGATCTTTACCGCCGATGGGACGGTGGTGGGCTATTATGCCCCGAACGGCTCGGGCGTGGTGAACCTGTTCGACGTCACCGGCAAGCGCGTGGCCTATCGCCCGCGCGGCAGCAAAAGCCTGTTCGGCAGCGACGGGCGCTGGTGCGGCACGGTGGCCGACGCCCACGGCGGCGGCTTTGCCTTTGGCGTGATCCGCGCCTGCGCCAGCCTGTTCTGACGCCGCCGGACACGAAACTGTCACATCGCCCCGCTAGACGGCGCAGGACGCAAGCAGGAGACGGCAATGCAGGACGAGCCCCGCAACGAATGGCTGGAAGCCGAACTGTCCAACACGCTGGACGAAGACTACGAGATCGAGCTTGAGGATGCCGCCCTGTCGCAGGAAATCTCGCGCATCTATCGCGACACGCATCCCAACCAGATGCCCAGGGCCGAATATTTCCGCAACCTGCTGCGCCTCCAGGCGGAACTGATCAAGCTGCAGGACTGGGTCAGCTACCACAAGGAAAAGGTCGTGGTGATCTTCGAGGGCCGCGACAGTGCCGGCAAGGGGGGCGCGATCAAGCGCATCACCCAGCGCCTGAACCCCCGCGTCGCCCGCGTGGTGGCCCTGCCCGCCCCCTCGGACCGCGAAAAGACGCAATGGTATTTCCAGCGCTATGTCCCCCATCTGCCCGCCGGGGGCGAAATCGTGCTGTTCGACCGCAGCTGGTACAACCGCGCGGGGGTCGAACGGGTGATGGGCTTTGCCACCGAGCCGCAGGTCGAGCAGTTCTTCGACGATGTGCCCGAATTCGAACGCATGCTGGTCCGCTCGGGCATCCGGCTGGTGAAATACTGGTTCTCGATCACCGACGAGGAACAGCAGATGCGCTTCCTGATGCGCATCCACGACCCGCTGAAGCAGTGGAAGCTGTCGCCCATGGACCTGCAGTCGCGGGTGCGCTGGGAGGATTACACCAAGGCCAAGGAAGAGATGTTCGAACGCACCAACATCCCCGAGGCGCCCTGGTACATCGTCCCCGGCAACGACAAGAAGCGCGCGCGGCTGAACTGCATCAGCCACCTGCTCAGCATGATTCCCTATGCCGACGTCCCGCACGAGGAGGTCGTGCTGCCCGACCGCGTGTTCAACCCCGATTACGAACGCGAGGTGGTGCCGCCCGAGCTTTACGTGCCGCAACGTTACTGACCGGCCCGGCGGCGGAACGGCCGGCGCACGCACCCGTGAGTTGAGATTTATTAGCTTCTTTCCGTGCGCGATCTGTCCTAAGGTTCCGGTATGTTCCGCAATCTGCTCAGCCGCCTGTTCGCCACCGCACCGCTTCATGCGCCGCTGTCGTCCTCTGACGCCGAGGTCGCGGTCGCGGCGCTTCTGGTGCGCATCGCGCGGGCCGACGACCGCTACAGCGACGCGGAAAAGACCCGGATCGAGACCATCCTGGCCCGCTGGCACGGGCTGGACCGCCAGCAGGCATCCGAACGGCGCGTGGCGGCCGAGATGATCGAGGCCGAGGCCCCCGACACCGTCCGCTTCACCCGCACCATCAAGGAACGCGTGGGGATCGAGGATCGCCGCGACGTCGTTGCGGCCTTGTGGGAAATCGCCCTGTCCGACGGCCAGCGCAGCGCCGAGGAGGAAAGCCTGGTGCGCCTCGTCTCGGGGCTGCTGGGGGTCAACGACCGCGATTCCGCGCTGGTCCGCAGGCAGATCAACGGCCAGCTGGGCCTGTCCAGCGACTAAGGCGGGCGGGCCTTTCCTGACCGGAAAGGCAGTCAGGAAAGCGTTGCAATCCGCCGCCAAATCGCGCCACATGCCCAGATGAACCACCCGGACCAGCCCAGCCCAGCCATGACCCCCAGCCAGGACGCGCAGCCCCCCGTCATCGAGATCCGGGACCTGCACAAGGCTTACGGCGAGCTGCGGGTCATTCGCGGCGTCAGCCTGACCGCCCCCCGGGGCCATGTCGTCAGCCTGATCGGCAGTTCCGGGTCGGGCAAGTCCACGCTGCTGCGCTGCTGCAACCTGCTCGAGGACAGCCAGCAGGGCGACATCCTGTTCGAGGGCGAGGCGGTGCGCTGGCGCGGCGCGGGCATGGCCCGGGTGCCCGCCGACCGCGCCCAGGTGACGCGGCTGCGCACCAACCTGTCGATGGTGTTCCAGCAGTTCAACCTGTGGTCCCACATGACCATCCTGCAGAACGTCATGGAGGCGCCGGTCCACGTCCTGAAACGCAACCCCGCCGAGGTCGAGGGCCGCGCCCGCGCCCTGCTAACCAAGGTCGGCATCGGCGACAAGGCCGACGCCTGGCCCGCGCAGCTTTCGGGCGGCCAGCAGCAGCGCGCCGCGATCGCCCGCGCGCTGTGCATGGAGCCGCGCGCCCTGCTGCTGGACGAGCCGACCAGCGCGCTGGACCCCGAATTGCAGCAAGAGGTCGTGCGCGTCATCAAGGACCTGGCCGCCGAACACCGCACCATGCTGCTGGTGACCCATGACATGCGCCTGGCCGCCGATGTCAGCGACCATGTCGTGTTCCTGCACCAGGGCCTGATCGAGGAACAGGGCCCGCCGTCGCAGCTTTTCGGGGCGCCCCGCTCGGACCGGCTGCGCCAGTTCCTCAGCGCCTCGATGGCGGGATAACGGACAAGAAACCAACAGGAGAGAAGACGATGAAGAAGTTCGTGCTTGCAGTCGCGGCCCTTGCGCTGACGGCGGGGGCGTCGATGGCCCAGACCGTGCGCATCGCGACCGAGGGCGCCTACCCTCCCTACAACCTGGTCAACGACCAGGGCCAGGTCGACGGGTTCGAGGTCGCGCTTGGCAACGAGCTGTGCAAGCGCGCGCAGCTTGACTGCACCTGGGTCAAGAACGACTGGGATTCGATCATCCCGAACCTCGTCTCGGGCAACTACGACGCCATCATGGCCGCCATGAGCATCAACGAGGAACGCAAGGCCTCGATCGACTTCACCCAGAACTACCTGCCGCCGGCGCCGTCCTCCTATATCGCGCTGACGCCCGATGCGGACCTCAAGGGCGGCGTGATCGCGGCCCAGACCGGCACCGTGCAGGCCGCCTACATCGCCCAGACCGGCGCCACCATGCTGGAATTCGCCACCATCGACGAGGTGATCGCCGCCGTCCGCAACGGCGAGGCGGACGCGGGCTTCGGCGACCACGAGGTGCTGCGCCCCAGCGTCGAGGAATCCCAGGACCTGCAATTCGTCGGCGACCAGGTCAGCCTGGACGAGGGCATCGGGGTGGGCCTGCGCAAGAGCGATGCCGAGTTGAAGGCCAAGCTGAACGACGCCATCGCCGCGATGAAGGCCGACGGCAGCCTGAATGCGCTGATCGCGAAATGGTTCGGCGACAAGGCGCAGCTTCACGAATGATCTGACGGCGCCGCGGGCCTGCGCGCCTGCGGCCGCCGCAAGGACTTGCCGATGTTTGCATCCTGCGCCGATCCCGCCCAGCTTCAGGGGCTGTCCTGGCTGATGTGCTACCTGACATCGGGCAAGCACATGCTGTTCTATGCCAGCTTCGGCACCGTGTTGCTGGTGCTGGCGGTGACGGCTCCGGTCGCGCTGCTGTTCGGCTATGGCGGCGCCCTGGCGGCGCGGTCCCCTGTCGCGCCGCTGCGGCTTTTCGGCAGGATCTACACCTCGATGGTGCGCGGCATCCCCGACATCATCTTTTTCCTGTTCGTGCCCATCGCGCTGGATCAGGCGATCGAATGGCTGCGCTCGCGCGTCTATTGCGACCCTTCGGTGCCGGTGCGGCAGGGCAATGAATTCCTGGTCTGCGCCGCGGCCAAGCTGCCGCTCTCGACCTCGCCCGAATGGGTGCACCAGGTCTATGGCCTGGCGCTGGCGGTGATCGCCTTCGCCATCGTGTTCGGCGCCTTCGCGGCCAATGTGCTTTACGGCGCCATGCAGGCGGTGCCGCGCGCGCAACTGGAAACCGCCGAGGCCTATGGCATGAGCCCGCGCCAGGTCACGCGCCGCGTCCTGATCCCGCAGATGTGGACCTATGCCCTGCCCGGGCTCACCAACCTGTGGATGATCCTCATCAAGGCCACGCCGCTTCTGTTCCTGCTGGGGGTCGAGGACATCGTCTATTGGGCGCGCGAGCTGGGCGGCTCCAAGACCTCGGCCTTTTCCTATCCGCATCCCGACTGGCGGATCTATTACTTCCTCGCCATCCTGGTCTTCTACCTGCTGATGACCTGGGGGTCGGAACGGGTGTTCGACCGCATCCGCCGCCGCCTGTCGCGCGGCCAGGCCACCGCCGCCGGCGAGGCGATGCGAAAGGCCGCGACATGAACCAATGCGTGCAAGCGATCCAGGACTACGGGCTGCGCGCCATCGGCGTGGGCGAACGGCTGCTGCCGCGCGCGGACTTCACGCTGTGCGAACAGGTGGTGCTGATCGGCTCGGGCCTGATCTGGAACCTGTATTTCGCCTTCTTCGCGCTGCTGATCGGCTTTTTCCTGGCCAATGCGCTGGCGCTTGCCAAGACCAGCCGCAGCCCCTGGCTGAGAAAGCCGGCCGACGCCTTCATCTTCGTCTTTCGCGGCAGCCCGCTGTTCATCCAGTTCTTCCTGGCCTACGAGGCGCTGGTGCAGCTGCCCCGCGCCGGGATCGACGTCTTCGGCATCACCGTCGCCACAAGCTGGCTGACCAAGGCCTGGGCCGGGGCGCTGATCGTCCTGACGCTGAACACCGCCGCCTATTCCGCCCAGATCTTCTACGGCGCGCTGCGCAACCTGCCCAAGGGCGAGCTCGAGGCCGCCGACGCCTATGGCATGACCGGCTGGACTCGCTATCGCCGCGTCGTCTGGCCGACCGCGATGCGCCTGGCCTGGCCCGCCTATACCAACGAGGCGATCTTTCTGTTCCACGCGACGACGCTGGTGTTCTTCTCCAGCTTCCCGGCGTTCCAGCAGCGCGGGGACGCGCTCTATTACGCCAATTACTTCGCGGACAAGACCTTCAACCCCTTCGTGGCCTATCCCATCGCGGCGGGCTATTTCATCCTTCTGACCCTGTGCCTGATCGGGCTGTTCGGGGTCGTCAACCGGCGGCTGAACCGCCATCTGCCGGGCGCGGCGAAACGGCTTCGCTATCGGCCCAATATTGTCAGGTGAACCATGGACTGGCTGCGCGAGCATCCCGAAGTCAAGACAATCCGCGTGGCCGCGGCCGACCTGAACGGCCAGCCGCGCGGCAAACGCATCCCGGCCCGCTTTGCCGACAAGATCCTGACCGAGGGGACCAAGTTCCCGTTTTCGGTCCTGAACATGGACATCTGGGGCGAGGACGTCGAGGACAGCCCGCTGGTGTTCCAGTCCGGCGACCCCGACGGCCTGCTGCTGCCCACGGAACGCGGCTTCATGCCGATGCCCTGGCTCGAGGCGCCGACCGGGCTTTTGCCGCTCTGGATGTTCCACCCCGACGGGCGGCCCTATGACGGCGACCCGCGCCAGGCCCTGGCCCGCGTCGTCGAACGCTACGCGGCGGCGGGCCTGACCCCGGTGGTCGCGACCGAACTGGAATTCTTCCTGATCGACGATTCCGGCGGCCAGCTCAGGGTCCCGCCCAGCCCGCGCTCGGGCAAGCGCCGCACCGGGGCCGAAACGCTCAGCTTGCGCGCGCTGGACGCCTTCGACCGCTTCTTCACCGCGCTTTACGACGCCGCCGAGGCGATGGACATCCCCGCCGACACCGCCATATCCGAGGCCGCGCCGGGCCAGTTCGAACTGAACCTGATGCACCAGCCCGACGCGCTGAAGGCCGCCGACGACGCCTGGCTGTTCAAACAGCTGGTCAAGGGGCTGGCGCGGCAATACGGCTTTGCCGGCTCGTTCATGGCCAAGCCCTACGAGGAATGGAACGGCTCGGGGATGCACATGCATTTCTCGATCCTGGACAGCGACGGCAACAACATCTTCGACAATGGCGGGGACGAGGGCTCGGACCGGCTGCGCCACGCTGTCGCGGGCTGCCTTGCCGCCATGCCGGGGTCGACGCTGCTGTTTGCGCCGCATGAAAACAGCTACGACCGGTTGGTCCCGAACGCCCATGCGCCGACCGGTCTGGGCTGGGCCTATGAAAACCGCACCTCGGCGATTCGCATCCCTTCCTCGGGGCCCAAGGCGCGCCGCATCGAACATCGCGTGGCGGGGGGCGACGTGAACCCCTATCTGACGGTCGCGGCGATCCTGGGCGCGGCGCTGAACGGGCTCGAGGACCGGGCCGAGCCCCCGCCTCCGATCCAGGGCAACGCCTATGAACAGGGGCTGGCGCAGCTGCCCGCCAGCTGGGGCGCGGCCATCGAGGCCTTCGCCGCCTGCCCCCAGATCAAGCGCATCTTCCCCGCCCATCTGATCGAGAATTTCGTGATGACCAAGCGCCAGGAGCTGCGCTACATGGCCGAGCTTTCGGACGAGGAGACGGTCGAGCTTTACCTCGACACCGTGTGACGGGCCGGGCGCCCTGCCCCCTTGCAATGCGCCCCCGTTCGCCTTAACTAACCCCCCGAGAGGTTGGCGCGGGCGAGCGCCTCGCCAACCCGGTCAGGTCCGGAAGGAAGCAGCCGTAACGAGTCCCGCTTGGGTCGTTGTCCAGCCTCTCACCCTTTTCCTTCAAGCTTCTGAAATCTGGAAACGCCCTTGCTTGGCTGGGGCTGGTTCCATCTTTGGTGCCAGAGGTGCCAGAACGAAGGCAAGCGGCGCTGGGAAACCCGTCCCCCTGCGTCCTTCGAAAAAGCCCGTATGGCCCTGAATACTTGAATGAAATCACCATGGTGCGGGTAGAGGGACTTGAACCCCCACGCCTTGCGGCGCCAGAACCTAAATCTGGTGCGTCTGCCAATTTCGCCATACCCGCACGCACACCCTATCGGGGCGAGCCCGTGTTATAGCAAACCCCCGGCCGGTGACGAGGGGGAAAACACCGCCCCAGCGGACAGGGCGCGAAAAACCTGCGGTAGGGTCTCGGGCAGGTCCTCGGCGATCAGGCCGGGGCCGAAACGGCGCGCGGCCTCGGCATGCAGCCAGGCGCCGGTCGCGGCGGCCTCGGGGGGCGCAAGGCCCCGCGCCATCAGCCCAGTGACAATCCCCGCCAGCACGTCGCCGCTGCCCGCGGTGGCCAGCCAGGGGGCGGCGGCCTCGCCGGTCGTGGCGGCGATCCGCACCCGCCCCTCGCGGCTGGACACGACCGTCGCCGGCCCCTTCAGCAGCACCGTGGCCCCGGCCCGCGCCGCCGCGATCCGCACCGCGTCCAGCCGCGAAAAGGCCGGTCCCTTGGGCGCCTCGTCCGCCAGCTTGTGCGCAAGGTCGGGAAACAGCCGCGCGAATTCGCCGTCATGCGGGGTCAGCACGGCGCGGTCGTGCAGTTGCGCGAACAGCGCATCCGGCCCGTCGGCAAAGGCCGTCAGCGCGTCGGCGTCCAGCAGCACCGGCCGTTCCGTCGCCAGGGCCGCCGGCACCAGAACCCGCGCCCGCTCAAGCCCCAGGCCCGGGCCCAGGCACAGCGCGTTCAGCCGCGGGTCGCGCAGCAGCCGCGCCAGCGCCGGCCCGTCCTCGACCCCGGTCAGCATGACCGCATCCAGCCGCGCCGCGTTCTCGGGCAGCGCCGCCGCCGGACAGCCCAGCGTCACCAGCCCCGCGCCCACCCGCAGCGCGCCCCGCGCCGCCAGCCGCGCCGCACCCCCGCGCCCCGGCCCTCCGGCCAGCACCAGCGCGTGGCCGTGGCTGTATTTGTGGCCCGCGCGCTTTTCCAGCGCCGGATCGGGCCCGGCCAGCCGGATGCAGTCGCCCGCCGCCCCCTGCCAGTCCTCGATCCCGATGTCCCGGACGCGCAGCGCGCCGGTCAGCGCGCCGCCCTCGCCCAGGAAATGCCCGGGCTTGGCGCGGTGAAAGCTGACCGTCAGCGCGGCCTGCGGCAGGCTGCCGCCGCCCAGGCTGCGCCCGCTGTCGGCGCAGATCCCGCTGAGGATATCGACCGCGACCAGCGGGCAGCCGGCGGCGGCGACGCCGCGCAGAAGCCCGGCGATCTCGGGCGCCAGCGGTCGCGCAAGTCCGGTCCCGAACAGCGCGTCCACGCACAGCGCCGGCGCCGCACCCGCGGCCGGCGGCGCGCCCAGCGCCAGCGTCTCGCCCGCCCAGTCGGCGGCGGCGGCGCGGGCGTCGGGGGTCGCAGGCGGCGCCATCGCGACCACGCGCACCGAAAGCCCCCGCCCGGCCAGATGCCGCGCTATCACGTAGCCGTCGCCGCCGTTGTTGCCCGGCCCACACAGCACCAGCACCGGCCCCGCCAGCTGCGGCCAGGCCGCCGCGATCTCGGCCGCCGCCGCCGCGCCCGCCCGCTCCATCAGCGCCCGCCCGGTGACCGCCCCGCTGCCGATGGCCGCCGCCTCGACCGCCCGCATCTGCCGAGTCGTCACGACCTCGGGAATCCCGCCCATAAAACTTGCATAGGCATTGGGCGTTCTGTCCATAATTTAGGCACCATCGGCAGTTTCAACGTTTCCATGCCGCTTTCCCCATCATGCCGCATGGACGGCATCCATCAAACCCGCCAATCAGGGCGCAGGCAAGTCGCGAGGAAGGATCAGGCGATGAAGAAAGTCGAAGCCATCATCAAGCCCTTCAAACTGGATGATGTGAAAGAGGCGCTTCAGGAAGTGGGCGTCCAGGGCCTTTCGGTGACCGAGGTCAAGGGCTTCGGACGGCAAAAGGGCCATACCGAACTCTATCGCGGGGCCGAATACGTCGTCGACTTCCTGCCCAAGGTCAAGATCGAGATGGTGCTGCCCGACGACCTGGTCGAGGTCGCCGTGGACGCGATCATCTCGGCCGCCCGCACCGAAAAGATCGGCGACGGCAAGATCTTCATCCTGCCTGTGGAACAGGCGATCCGCATTCGCACCGGCGAGACGGGCGACGACGCCGTCTGATCCCGCCCGACCCGACGATACCACGATTATCCCTAACCCGGCCGCGGCGGCCGGGCGACTGATGGAGGAAGGACCCCAATGCAAGTCAAGGACGTTCTGGATCTGATGAAGACGGAAGAGGTCGAATATGTCGACGTCCGCTTCACCGATCCCAAGGGCAAGCTGCAGCACGTGACGCTGGTCGCCGACCTGGTGGACGAGGACTTCTTCGAGGAAGGCTTCATGTTCGACGGCTCCTCGATCGCCGGCTGGAAGTCGATCGACCAGTCCGACATGAAGCTGATGCCGGACGCCTCCTCGGCCTATATCGACCCGTTCTATGCCGAAAAGACGCTCTGCGTGCATTGCAACGTGGTCGAGCCCGACACCGGCGAACCTTATGCCCGCGACCCGCGCGGCACCGCCGCCAAGGCCGAGGCCTATCTGAAATCCTCGGGCATTGGCGACACCGCCTATTTCGGCCCCGAGGCCGAGTTCTTCCTGTTCGACGACGTGAAATACGCCATCACCCCCCAGAAGGTCTCGTTCGAGATCGACTCGGTCGATGCCGCATGGAACACCGACCAGTCCTACGAGGACGGCAACCTCGGCCACCGCGCGGCCCACAAGGGCGGCTACTTCCCGGTGAACCCGGTCGACGCGGCCCAGGACATCCGGGGCGAGATGCTCTCGACCATGAAGCGCATGGGCATCAAGGTCGACAAGCACCACCACGAGGTCGCGACCGCCCAGCACGAGCTGGGGATGATCTTCGGCGGGCTGGTCGAGCAGGCCGACAACATCCAGAAATACAAATACGTCATCCACAACGTCGCCGCCGCCTACGGCAAGTCGGCGACCTTCATGCCCAAGCCCATGAAGGGCGACAACGGCTCGGGGATGCACGTCAACATGTCGATCTGGAAGGACGGCAAGCCGCTCTTCGCCGGCGACAAATACGCCGACCTCAGCCAGGAAGCGCTCTATTTCATCGGCGGCATCCTCAAGCACGCCAAGGCGCTGAACGCGCTGACGAACCCGGCCACGAACAGCTACAAGCGGCTGATCCCGGGCTTCGAGGCTCCGGTGCTGCGCGCCTACTCGGCCCGCAACCGCTCGGGCTGCGTGCGGATTCCGTGGACGGAATCGCCGAAGGCCAAGCGCGTCGAGGCCCGCTTCCCCGATCCGGCCGCGAACCCCTACCTGGCTTTCGCCGCGCTCCTGATGGCCGGCCTCGACGGGATCAAGAACAAGATCGACCCGGGCCCGGCCTCGGACAAGGACCTCTACGACCTGCCACCCGAGGAGCTGGCCGAGATCCCGACCGTCTGCGGTTCGCTGCGCGAAGCGCTGGAAGAGCTTGAAAAGGACATGGACTTCCTGCTGGCGGGCGACGTCTTCACCCGCGACCAGCTGGAAGGCTACATCAAGCTCAAGTGGGAAGAGGTCTACGCCTACGAACACACCCCCCACCCGATCGAATACGCGATGTATTACAGCTGCTGATCGGCAGACCGGGACAGTGATCGCGAAAGCCGCCCTCCGGGGCGGCTTTCCTCATCCGGCGCCCCGGCTTTCGCCGTTTTCCAAATACCCATGCCGGCCTTCGGTCATACGTGCTGTGCACGCCCTGTGTACGCGTGGTGCACAGGCTGCGGATGGAAGATCTGCGACACCCGCGCTTCCGCCCCGGGCCCGGCCCGCACCCTTCTGTTGCGGCCCGGGGACCAAGCCGCTAGAACCCCGGCAAACCCAAGGAGCCCCCGATGATCCCGCGCTATGCCCGCCCCGAAATGGTCGCCATCTGGTCCCCCGAGACCAAGTTCCGGATCTGGTACGAGATCGAGGCGCACGCCTGCGATGCTCAGGCCGACCTGGGCGTGATCCCCCGCGAAAACGCAGAGGCGGTCTGGAAGGCCAGGGACGTGCAGTTCGACGTCGACCGCATCGACGAGATCGAGGCCGTCACCAAGCATGATGTCATCGCCTTCCTCACCCATCTTGCGGAACACATCGGGGCCGATCAGGCGCGCTTCGTCCACCAGGGCATGACCAGCTCGGACGTGCTCGATACCACGCTGAACGTGCAACTGGTCCGGGCATCGGACATCCTCCTGGCCGACCTGGACAAGGTCCTGGAAGCGTTGAAGAAAAGGGCCTACGAGCACAAGGATACCGTGCGCATCGGGCGCAGCCACGGCATCCATGCCGAACCCACCACCATGGGCCTGACCTTCGCCCGCTTCTACGCCGAAATGGCCCGTAACCGGAACCGGCTGGAAAAGGCCCGCTGGGAAATCGCGACCGGCGCCATCTCGGGCGCGGTCGGCACTTTCGCCAACATCGACCCCGCGGTCGAGGAACACGTCTGCGCGCAAATGGGCCTGCGCCCCGAACCGATCAGCACCCAGGTGATCCCGCGCGACCGCCACGCCATGTTCTTTGCCACGCTGGGCGTCATCGCCAGTTCGGTCGAGAACATCGCGATCGAGATCCGCCACATGCAGCGCACCGAAGTCCTTGAGGCAGAAGAGTTTTTCAGCCCCGGCCAGAAGGGCTCCTCGGCCATGCCGCACAAAAGGAACCCGGTCCTGACCGAGAACCTGACCGGGCTCGCGCGCCTCGTGCGCATGGCGGTGGTCCCGGCGATGGAGAACGTCGCGCTTTGGCACGAACGCGATATCAGCCATTCCTCGGTCGAACGCGGCATCGCGCCCGACGCGACGATCACGCTGGACTTCGCCCTGAACCGGCTGGCCGGGGTGATCGAAAAGCTGGTGGTCTATCCCGACAACATGCTGAAGAACATGAACAGGTTCAAGGGACTGGTCATGTCCCAGCGGGTGCTTCTGGC
The DNA here is from genome assembly GCF_000622145.1 of Paracoccus yeei ATCC BAA-599. Taxonomy (GTDB): domain Bacteria; phylum Pseudomonadota; class Alphaproteobacteria; order Rhodobacterales; family Rhodobacteraceae; genus Paracoccus; species Paracoccus yeei. The sequence goes on from NZ_JHWH01000001.1 coordinate 223,770, forward strand.
GCTGACCCAGGCCGGGGTGTCGCGCGAGGATGCCTATCGCCTGGTCCAGCGCAACGCCATGAAGGTCTGGGAACAGGGCGCCGATTTCAAGACCGAGCTGCTGGCCGACCCCGAGGTGACAGCCGCGCTTTCCCCCGCCGAGATCGAGGAAAAGTTCGACCTGGGCTATCACACCAAGCATGTGGACACGATCTTTGCCCGTGTCTTTGCCGAGAATGCCGCGCATTAACGCCGCGTTCGGGATTTGATGCCATGCTGCCCCTGACACGGGAATCGGGGGCGGCATGGCCATCGCGGCAATCGGCAAGGCGGAACTGACGGCACGGCAAAAGGCGGCAATCATCGTCCGCCTGATCCTGGCCGAGGGTGAGGACATGGACCTCGCCCGCCTGCCCTCCGGGCTCCAGACCGATCTGGCGCAGGAAATGGCGCTGATGGGGCTGATCGACCGCGACACCCGCAACGCCGTCATCGCCGAATTCTGCGATACCCTGGAATCCATCGGCCTCAGCTTTCCGGGCGATATCGACGGAACGCTGGAACTGCTCGACGGCCATCTGTCGCCCGACACGACCGACCGGCTGCGGCGCATGGCCGCGCTGAACGGCGGCGGCGATCCCTGGGACCGCATCGCCGCGCTCTCCACGCCCCTTCTAGCCGAACTCGCCCGGACCGAAGCGGTCGAGATCGCTGCGGTGATGTTCTCGAAGCTGCCGGTGCCCCGCGCGGCCGAGGTTTTCGGCCTGCTGGACCCCGCGCTCGCGCGCCAGATCGCCTATGCCATGTCGCTGACCGGCATGATCGAGGCCCAGGCCCTGCGCCGCATCGGGCAGGCGCTGATCCAGGCCGCGGATGCGATCCCGCGCTCGGCGCTCGACGGGAAAGCCGTGGACAAGGTGGGGGCGATCCTGAACTTTTCGACCTCGGCCACGCGCGAAACCGTTCTTGCGGGACTGGAAAGCGACGACGCCGGCTTTGCCGACGAAGTGCGCAAGACGATCTTTACCTGGGCTAACATCCCCGCCCGCATCGACCCCCGCGACATCGCCCGCATCACGCGCGAGGTCGAAAACAGCGTGCTGGTCAAGGCCATGGCAGGGGCCAAGGGACCGAACCAGCCGACCGTCGATTTCCTGCTGTCTGGCCTGTCCTCGCGCCTGGCCGATTCCATGCGCGAAGAGATGGAGGGCCTGGGCAAGGTTTCGACCAGGGACGCGGAAGAGGCGATGGACCAGGTCGTCGCCGCGATCCGGCGCATGGAGGCCGCGGGGGACCTGTTCATGATTGCCGCCGAACCCGACGAAGACGAGGCGGCGGTGGCATGACGCCCTTGTCTGCGACGTGCGCCTGCCCTAGCAGGGGTGGGAAAGGGAAGACCGCATGACCAATCCCATCGCCATCGTGCTTGGCCTGCTGATCCTCGCCGCCTTGGCGGCGGATGCGCTGTTTCTGCACTGGAACCTGCCGGTGGCCATCGGCAAGCGCCTGGCGGAATTGATCGAATACCTCAGCTTCTGGCGCTGAACGGCGGCGCCGGGCCTGTCGGGCGTCTGGCCTGCCGCCTGCCACGGATCAAAGCGCCTCGCTCGCCCAACCGCGGACGACATCCAGCAAGGACAAACGCCGGGCCTGCCAGGCGCTGCACCTGACGCATATCCGACGTTTCCAGACTCCCCCCGCCCGCGACCATCGGCCATGTCCAGCGAGGGCCTGCCGGACGCCGCGCCTGACGCATATCGACGTTCCCAGAGCGCCCACCTGCCGAGCACCGACGACTTCCAGCAAGGACAAACGCCAGGCATGCCAGGCGCCGCTCCTGACGCATATCCGATGTTACCCGATCCCTGCCTGCCGACTGTCGGCACGTCCGCAATTACAAACGTGCGGATGCCGGGCGCCTCGCCTGTCGCATATCGACGTTCCCCGCCCGACCGCCTGCCAGCCCCTGGCAACGTCGGTGAGGGCGGAGGGCGGAGGGCGGAGGGCGGAGGGCGGAGGGCGGAGGGCGGAGGGCGGAGGGCGGAGGGCGGAGGGCGGAGGGCGGAGGGCGGAGGGCGGAGGGCGGAGAACCTTAGTCCACCCGCCATGCGCCGCAAGGCTGATCGCAAGGCATCGCGCAAAGCCCCTTCCCGAAATCGGGGGCCCCGCCTCGGCCCTTCGGAAACACCGGCGCGGCGCGGATGCGCTTGCAACCCCCATCACGCAGCCCCCGTCACGCAGCCCCCGTCACGCAGCCCCCGTCACGCAGTCGCCGGCAGCCCATGAAACTGCGAATACCCTGCGCTCACGCCAGCCCGGAATGCGGGCGGAAGTCGAAGACGGCGCAGGTGCCGGCGGAAACCGGGCGATAGGTCAGCTCGCCCTCGAGATCGGCCAGCAGGGCACGGATAATGCGCGTGCCCAGGCCCGAGCCTTGCGGCTCGCCCTCGCCCGTCCAGCCGGCGCCGTCGTCCTCGACCAGGATGCGGGCGCGGTTCTCGCCCGTGGCTTGCAGGGTGACGCGGATCGGGCCGGGCTGGCCCGGCGGATAGGCGTATTTCACCGCATTGGTGACAAGCTCGGCCAGGACCACGCCCACCGTCACCGCCCGGTCGGTCGAGGCCAGCACCGGATCGGTGGCGCAGGCGAATTCGCTGGGCCGGCCCTCGGCGTGAAAGCCGGTCTGCAGGTCGTCCAGCAATTCGCGCACATAATCCTGCAGCGCCACCTGGCGCACGTCGGTGGAACGATAAAGCCTGCGATGCACCCCCGCCACCGCCCGGATGCGGGCCTGGGTCTCGCTCAGCGCGGCAAGGGCGCCGGGGTCTTTCACCATGCTGGACTGCATCCGCACCAGCGAGGCAACCAGCGACAGGCTGTTGGCGATGCGGTGGTTCACCTCGCTCAGCAGCAGCTCGGCGCGGTCGCGGGCCTCGCGCATCTCCTGTTCGGCGCGGGCCTTGGCATGTTCCAGCCGGCCGCGTTCGACCGCCAGCTCGATGCCGCCGAACAGCAGGTCGATGAAATCCCCCGCCGCCGACTTCCAGACGTAGTCCACCGCCCCCATCTTCAGCGCGTTGACCGCAACCGAGGTTTCGGCCGAGCCGGTCACATAGATCACCGGCGGGCGCGCCGCGCGGTCTTCGGTTGCGCGCAGGAAATCCAGCCCGGTCGCGGCGCCCAGGTGATGGTCCAGCACGACGACGCTGAACTCGGCCTGATCCAGCGCGGCCAGCGCCGCCTCGACCGTCACGGCATGGGCCAGCCGATAGCCGCGCCGCCGGCACGCCTTTTCGACCAGCCGCACCAGCACCGGGTCGTCGTCGACGTAAAGGATGTGAACGGGACTGTCGGACATGATCAGGGCGTCTGCGGCACCTGCATGACCGAAAAGAACAGCCCCAGCTGTCGGATCGCATGGGCAAAGCCGTCGTAGTTCACGGGCTTGGTGATATAGACGTTCGCGCCCAGGTCATAGCAGCGCTGGATCTCGCGGGCGTCGTCGGTCGTGGTCAGCACGACCACCGGCGCCAGCCGGGTGTGCGGGTTGGCCTTGACCCGTTCCAGGATGTCCACCCCGGTCATGTCGGGCAGGTTCAGGTCCAGAAGGATCAGCAGGTGGCGCCGGGCGCTGACCTCGCCCGAGCCGTCGGGCCCCAGCAGGTAGGCCAGCGCGTCGGTGCCGTTCTGGAAGGCCGTGATCGGGTTGTTGACGCCCGCCCGGCGGATGTTCTTTTCGATAAGACGAGCGTGGCCCTCGTCGTCCTCGACCATCACGATGGTGACGGGGATTGCCTGATCGCTCATTCGTCGTTGCTCCTGATGGCTGCCCGCAGGTCTATGGGTAGCGTGACGCGGAAGGTCGTGCCCTCGCCAAGGCGCGAGGTCAATGTGATATCGCCGCCAAGCCCGCGGACAAAGGCGCGCACATGGGCCAGGCCCAGCCCCTCGCCCGGCTTGTCCTGGGTGCCGGCGCGGCGGAACAGTTCGAAGACGCGCTCGTGGTCCTGTTCTGCGATGCCGCGGCCGTTGTCCTCGACCTCGATGTCGACCCAGCCGGGGGCGGCACGGCGGGCGCGCATGGCGATGCGCAGGGGCACGTCGGGCCGCGCGTATTTCACGGCATTGTCCAGCAGGTTGCCGATCACCTGCCCCAGCGCGACCCGGTCCGAGACGATGTTGGGCACCTGAACCTCCAGATCAACGCGGGCGTCCGATTCCTCCATCTGGTGGCGCAGCGCATCCACCGCCGCCTGGAACATGGGTTCCAGCGCGATGGCTTCGGGCACCAGTTGCCGGCGGCCCTGGCGGGACAGCTTCAGGATGGCGTTGATCAGCCCGTCCATCTTGCGGGTCGAGGAGCGGATGAAGTTGATCGCCTCGGGCAGGTCCTCGTGCGCGCTCAGCCGGGCCTCGGTCACGTCGCGGCCCTCGGCCTCGGCATCGGCGACGAGCTGCTGCAGGGGCGGCAGGCTCGCCTCAAGCTCGCTGGTGAAGCCCATGATGTTGACCAGCGGCGCGCGCAGGTCGTGGGTGACGATATAGGCGAAGCGCTGCACCTCTTCGTTGGCGCGCGCCAGGTCGCGGGTGCGTTCGCGAATGCGCGCCTCGAGCCCCTGGTTCAGCCGCTCGATCTCGGCCCGGGCCGAGGCGAGCGCCCGGGTGTGGCGCATGACCGTCAGCGTGGCCCCGCCGACCACGGCCAGGATCACCAGCGCGCCCAGGAAGGCCACCCAGCGCAGCAGGCTGGCGGTCTCGCGCTGCCGGTCGACCGCCGCGGCAAAGCCGTGGTCCGCCACCTGCGTCAGCTGGTCGAACCGCTGGCGGATCTGGTCCATCAGGATCTTGCCGCGATCGCTGTCGATGATGCGCAGAACCTCGTCGCGGCGGCCCTGCCGGGCCAGGTCGATGGTCTGCGACAGTTCGTCCAGCTTTTGCCGGATCGCGGGGTCCAGTTCGTCCAGTTGGCCGTGCAGTTCGGGCAGGACCGCGGCACTTTGCCGCAACTGGTCCAGCCGCTGCGGGATCTCGGCGCGGGCGCGTTCGAAGGGGACAAGGTAGGTGTCCCTGCCGGTCAGCAGAAAGCCGCGCTGCCCGGTCTCGGCGTCCTGGACCAGCGACTTGAGGTCGACCAGCGTCGCCCGCGCCTCGCGGATCGAGACGATCGAGGCGGTATAGGTCGTCGTGCGGGCAAACAGCCAGGTGGCCGTGCCCACGATGATGCAAAGCGCGCTGAACCCGATCAGGAACAGCACCAGCGTTCGGCCAAGAATGGACCGGCCAGAGGAATGCACGGCGTAACCCTCGATTCGTATGGTGGAAACGGTTAACCGCCGGGACCGACAGTGTCACGCCCCCCCGGCAGCGACCCGAGGTCGGCGGGGGTGTCGATGTCGCGCGCCTCCGTGGCGCTGATCGGGACCAGCGCGCCGGGCGGCAGCGCCGCGATGAAGTCGCGCGCGCCGCGGTCGCCCTGCGCAAGCGCCGCGACGGCAGCAAAGGACCGGGCGGCGATCACCGCGGGCGGCAGCCGCCGGCCCCCCTGGACGCAGGCCGCGTCGCCCGGACGCGCCAGCAACCGCGCAAGCGTCGCCCCGGTCACGCCCGGCATGTCGCCCAGGCAGATCAGCAGCCGCCCCGCCCCCGCTTGGCGCGCATGATCCAGCGCCGCCAGCAGCGACCGGGCCATGGGCTGGTCCGGGGCGATGCGGATGGGCTGGAACGCCGGCGGCAGGGCAGCGGCGACGGCGTCGCTGGACAGGACCGCCGCAAGCCCGCCGCAGCCAAGGCCGGCCAAGGCACGCGCGGGATGACAGACCAGGGCCTGCCCCCCGACCTGCGCCAGCAGCTTGTCGGGCGCGCCGAAGCGGCGCGATTGTCCGGCCGCCAGCAGCACGCCCATCGTGTCGGGAAAGCCCTGCGTCACGCCGGCGCGGCCGCCGCAGCCACATCCGCCAGCACCGACACCGCCAGGCTGCGCGGATCGCGAACCGAAGGGATCAGCCCGATCCGGTCGCGCAGACGCGCCAGGTTCTCGGGCGGGACGCCGCGCGCCTGCAGCGCGGCCAGGCGGTTGCCCGCCGCCCGCAGGCTGCCCATCGCGCCTATATAGAAGGCGGGGCGGGCAAGCGCGTGCTCCAGCACGGCGATCTCGCGGTCGTGGTCGTGAAAGAACAGGACCACGGCGCTGTGCGGGTCGCTTGCCACGCCCTCGGGCCAGCCATGCAGGCACGAGCCATGGGGAAAGCCGCAGCCGGCCAGCGTGTCGGGATCGGGGGCGTAAAGCTCGGTCAGCCAGCCGGTGGCGTGGACGAGGTCGGCAAACAGCCGCGCCTCGGGCCCGCTGCCGAAGGTCAGGCAGCGCAGCGCGGGCCGGATGCGCAGTTGCAGCGGGCCCAACGGCAGCGCGGCCATGCGCCGCGCCGCCAGATCGGCCCGGGCGCGCGCCACGGCGGCCGGGTCGGGCCGCGGCTCGACCAGGATGTCCAGCGTGCCGCCGCAGGGCAACTGCAGGTCGCGAAAGGGCGAGCCCGCGCCATAGCGCAGGCGTCGGGGCTGGCCATCGCGCAGCGCCTGCGCCGCATGCAGCGCCACGTCCCGGTCGATGCAGCCTGCGCTGAGCTGTCCGTGCAGCGTGCCGTCGGGTTCGATCACCATGCCCGCGCCGGCCAGCCGATAGGCCGGGCCCTGCGTTCCCGCAATCACCGCCAGCGCGGCGCCGGGCCGCCAGCGGTCCAGCGGCAGGTCGGATTGGGGCACCTTCAGGACGGTACCGCTGCGGTCCGGAACCGGGCGGCGGGAATGATCGAACATCGGCATGGCTCGTGCGGGGACTGGCTGGCGGTTCAACGCGGCGGCGCGCAATCCGTTCAATAGCGCGTTTGCAGATCGCCCGGAACCGCCCCGTGGCGCGGGCCGTTCTGTCCGACACCCAGTCACGCGGCCACAGGAGATGTCATGTCCCAGACCCCGCTCGCCAGGCTTGTCGTCAACGGAGAAGCGCACGAGTTCACCGGCGATCCCCGACGCACGCTTCTGGACTTTCTGCGCCACGATCTGGCGCTGTGCGGAACCAAGAAAGGCTGCGACCACGGCCAATGCGGCGCCTGCACCGTCATCGTGGACGGGCGCCGGATCAATTCCTGCCTGTCGCTGGCCGTCATGCACGACGGCAGCGACATCACGACCATCGAGGGGCTCGGACAGCCCGACAGCCTGTCGCCCCTGCAACGTGCCTTCCTGGACCATGACGGATTCCAGTGCGGCTATTGCACGCCCGGTCAGATCTGTTCGGCGACCGCGATGATCCAGGAGTTGCGCGAGGGCTGGCCCAGCTTCGTCTCGGGCGACCTGACGGCGCCGCGGCCCAGCGACGAGGAATTGCGCGAACGGATGAGCGGGAACCTGTGCCGCTGCGGCGCCTATTCCAACATCATCGCCGCCATCCGCGAAACCATGGAGGCCGAGGCATGAGAGCCTTCGATTACGCCCGCGCGGGGTCCGTGGACGACGCGGCCGGCAGCGCCGCCAAGCTGATCGCCGGCGGCACCAACCTTCTGGACCTGATGAAGCTTGAGGTCGAGACGCCCGATCATCTGCTGGACATCAACCGCATCGGCCTGGACCGGATCGAGCAGGCCGACGGTGGGCTGCGCATAGGCGCGCTGGTAACGAACGCCGATTGCGCCGCCGACGCCATGGTGCGGCGCGATTATCCGCTGCTGGCGCGCGCGATCCTTGCCGGCGCGAGCCCGCAGTTGCGCAACAAGGCCACCACCGGCGGCAATCTGTGCCAGCGGACGCGGTGCCATTACTTCATGGACCTGGACACCCGCTGCAACAAGCGCCACCCGGGCAGCGGCTGCGACGCCATCGGCGGGTTCAACCGCATCCATGCGATCCTGGGCGCCTCGGACCAATGCATCGCGACCTATCCGGGCGACATGGCGGTGGCGCTGTCGGCCCTGGATGCCACGGTCGAAATCAAGGGCAAGGCGGGCGCGCGCACCCTGCCCCTGCGCGATTTCCACCGCCTGCCCGGGGACGACCCGTCGCGCGACAACGTGCTGGAAGCGGGCGAGGTCATCACCGCCGTCACCCTGCCCGCGCCGGTCGCCGGCAGGCAGATCTATCGCAAGGTGCGCGACCGGGCCTCCTATGCCTTTGCGCTGGTGTCGGTCGCGGCCATTGTCCAGGTTTCGGACGGCCGCATCAGCCGCGCCGACCTGGCCTTCGGCGGTGTCGCCCACAAGCCCTGGCACGATCCGGCGGTGGGGCAGGCTCTGGTCGGGCAGGAGCCCTCGCCCGCGCTCTTCGACCGCGCCGCGGACCTGCTGTTGCGGGACGCGCGCGGGCAAGGCGACAACGACTTCAAGATTCCCCTGCTGCGGCGCGCCCTTGCCGCCGTGCTGACCGAGGCGACAGGAGCCTGACATGCTGGGACTGTACAACACCCCCGACCAGCGCAACCTGCTGGACCAGACGCGTCAGGGCATCATCGGCAAGCCCCTGAACCGCCCCGAAGGGCCGCTGAAGGTCGCCGGCGCCGCGCCCTATTCCGCCGAATACCAGATCCCCGATTGCGTCGAAGGCGTGCTTGTCACCGCGACCATTGCGCAGGGCAAGGTGACAGCCATCCATCGCGAGGCGGTGATGGACCTGCCGGGCGTTCTGGGCGTCTTTTCGGAAAAGGCGATGCTGCGCCGTCCGGCCCAGGGCACCGCCGGCCAGGCCCCGGCGCAGGATGTGCGGCAGATCGACTATTTCGGCCAGCCGGTGGCGCTGGTCGTGGCCGAGACCTTCGAACAGGCCACCCACGCCGCAAAGCTGCTGCGCGTCGAATACGAGGAAAGCGCCGACACGCCCCTGGACCCGCGCGAGGCGGAGTCCGAGCCGGCGCAAAAGCCCATCCTCCTGGGCGACCTGGACGCCGCCATGCGCGACGCCCCCCACAGCGTCGATCTGACCTATGAAACCGAAGGCCATGCCAGCGCCGCGATGGAGCCGCATGTCTCGATCGCGCAATGGGACGGCGACCGCCTGACGATCTGGGGCAGCTACCAGATGGTCGGCCACAACGTGAAGGAACTGGCCGACAGCCTGCGCATCGCGCCGGGCAAGGTCCGCATCCGCTCGGCCTATGTGGGCGGCGGATTCGGCTCCAAGCTGGGGATCAGCCATGACGCCATCGCGGCCGCCATCGCCGCGCGCGAGCTGGGCCGCCCTGTCCGCGTGGTGCTGAGCCGCCAGCAGGTGTTCCAGACCATCATGCGCCGGTCCGAAACCCGCCAGCGCGTGCGGCTGGCCGCCGATGCAGGCGGTCGGCTGATCGGGCTGGGGCACGAGGCCTGGGTGTCGAACCTGCCCGAGGAAGAGTTCGCCGAGCCGGTGACGCAGGCGACCGAGTTCCTGTATGGCGGCGAGAACCGCAAGATCGGCGTCAACATCGCCCGCATCTGCCGCATGACTGCCGGTTCCGTCCGTGCGCCGGGCGAGGCGGTGGGGATGCAGGCGCTTGAGGCGGCGATGGACGAACTGGCCGAAAAGATCGGCCTTGACCCCATCCTGCTGCGCAAGCGCAACCTGCCCGCGACGCAGCCCGGAACCTCGACCCCCTATTCGTCGCGCATGCTGACCGAGGCGCTGGACCAGGGCGCGCGCGCCTTTGGCTGGGACCGGCGCAAGCCCCGGCCCTGCATGACGCGGGAGGGCGACTGGTGGATCGGCATGGGCGTCGCCTCGGCCGCGCGGGTGAACATGCTGCGCCCCGCCGCCGCCCGCGTGAGACTGGAGCCCGACGGCAGCCTGCGGGTGGAAAGCGACCAGACCGACATCGGCACCGGCAGCTATGCGATCCTCGGCCAGATCGCGGGCGAAATGCTGGGCGTCCCCATCGACCGCGTGACCGTGACCCTGGGCGACAGCGAGCTGCCCACCGGCGCGGGCTCGGGGGGAAGCTTCGGCGCGACCTCGACCGGATCGGCGGTGTTTCGCGCCTGCGAGACGATCCGCGAACGGCTGGCCTATCAGCTTGGCGTCAAGCCCGACGCGCTGGAGATCAGGGACGGCATCGCCAGCGGCGACGGCAAGACCGCATCCGTCACCGACCTGCTGGCCGGCAGCGCCATCGAGGAAATCGGCCGCATCAAGCCTGGCAAGACCTCGCAGGACTATGCCCAAGGCAGCTATGGCGCCTTTTTCGCCGAGGTCGGCGTCAATGCCTGGACCGGAGAGATCAGGATGCGCCGCATGCTGGGCGCCTTCGGATTCGGGCGCGTGCTGAACGCCAAGACCGCAGGCTCGCAATGCCTGGGCGGCATGGTCTGGGGCATCGGCAATGCGCTGACCGAGGAGCTGGTCTTTGACCTGCGCAACGGCCATCTGGTGAACCACGACCTGGCCGAATACCATGTGCCGGTGCATGCCGACGTGCCCGATGTCCAAGTTATCCTGCTTGAGGAACGCGATGCGCCGGCAAGCCCGCTTCAAGCCAAGGGCGTGGGCGAACTGGGCATCTGCGGCGCGGCCGGCGCCATCGCCAACGCCGTCTACAACGCCTGCGGCATCCGGCTGCGCAGCTTTCCGATGACGCTGGACAAGCTGCTTGCCGACCTGCCGGACCCCATGCGGCAACCGGAATGACAGGCCGTCCCCGGCCGCGGGAACGATGCCGTGGCCGGATCGTTGGCCCATGACCCAAAGACAGGAAGGCAGAACCGATGAAAGACTATCCGAAGCCTCCGTTCCCAAAACAGGAACAAAGCCTGCCCGGCAGCTTTCAGAAGATGGACCCCCGGCCCGACCACGGCGAGGAAAGCTGGCGCGGCGCCGGCAGGCTAGAGGGCATGGCGGCCCTGATCACCGGCGCGGACAGCGGGATCGGCCGCGCCGTCGCCATCGCCTATGCGCGCGAGGGTGCGGATGTCGCGCTGTCCTTTCTGGATGAGACCGACGATGCGCGCGACACGGCAGAACTGGTGGGCCAGGCAGGCCGGCGCTGCCTGCTGCTGCCCGGCGATATCGCGGAGCCCGCCCATTGCCGGGCGCTGGTCGACAAGACCGTGGCCGAATTCGGCCGCATCGACATCCTGGTCAACAACGCCGCCCAGCAGCGCGTGTTCGAGCGGATCGAGGACATTCCGGACGAGGAATGGCGCCACACCTTCGCCGTCAACATCGACGCGATGTTCTACATCACCAAGGCGGCGGTCCCGCACATGAAGCCGGGCTCGGCCATCATCAACACGGCCTCGATCAATGCGGACAAGCCGAATCCGCAGCTTCTGGCCTATGCCACGACCAAGGGCGCAATCCAGAACTTCACCACCGGCCTGGCGCAGTTGCTGGCCGAACGCGGCATCCGCGCCAATGCGGTGGCGCCGGGTCCGGTCTGGACACCGCTGATCCCCGCCAGCATGCCGGCCGAGGAAGTGGCCGAATTCGGCAAGAGCTATCCAATGAAACGCCCGGCCCAACCCGTCGAGCTTGCCTCGGCCTATGTGATGCTGGCCGAGCCGATGTCGAGCTATGTCTCGGGCGCGACGATTGCCGTCACCGGCGGCCAGCCGATGATCTGAACCAGGGAGGCCATGATGAAGAACCGACATGTGTATTTCTGCCTTGGGATTGCGGCGGGGTTCCTGCTGAAGGCGGCCTGCGATAACGCCGGCCGAAGGTCCCTCGCCGACGATGGCCCGACCCGCCGGATCCGCCCTGCAGGCCCTTCGGCCATGCGCGAGCCGCCACCCGACTGGGACGAGGTGGACGAGCAGGTGGACGAATCCTTCCCGGCCAGCGATCCGCCCGGAAACTACTGAACCGCAGGCGTGTCGCATCTTGGCGATTGTCCGGGGCGCGGTTTGTGGGCGGACGTCCGGTCAGGAAAAATGCTGGACAGTTCGCCGCTCGGGCGAACCGTGCCCTGTCAAGGACGACCGCGATACAGTTCTGTGCCGGAGCCTGTCGTGACATCATCGGACTCTGCCGCTTCTCTCCTGTCGGTCGCGGCGACAGGAGGGCCTAAAGGCAAGAGGGATGCCGAGGTCCAGACCATCGCCGCCGAATAGCCTCCGCACGCCCCCGTGCGCCGTCCTTCGCGCGAGTCGTGGCGCTAACATGGAAATCGCAGACACTTTCGGCGGATAAGGCGCCTCAGCCGTTTGCATTCCCCCATCAAGCCGCGCTATCAGCAGCGCGCAACATCATCAGCGGCGGAGGAACCCCATGGCTGTCAAGGTGGCGATCAACGGCTTTGGCCGGATCGGTCGGAACGTGCTGCGCGCGATCATCGAATCGGGGCGCAATGATATCGAGGTCGTGGCGATCAACGACCTGGGCCCGGTGGAAACCAACGCCCACCTGCTGCGCTACGACTCGGTGCACGGCCGTTTCCCGGCGACGGTGACCGTTTCGGGCGACCAGATCGACGTGGGCCGCGGCCCGATCAAGGTCACGGCGATCCGCAACCCTGCCGAACTGCCCTGGGGCGATGTCGATGTCATCATGGAATGCACCGGCCTGTTCACGTCCAAGGAAAAGGTCCAGCCGCACCTGTCGACCGGCGCCAAGCGGGTGCTGATCTCGGCCCCCGGCGACAACGCCGACAAGACCATCGTGTTCGGCGTGAACGATGACACGCTGACCAAGGACGACCTGGTCGTGTCGAACGCCAGCTGCACGACGAACTGCCTGTCGCCGGTGGCCAAGGTGCTGAACGACACGATCGGCATCGCCCGCGGCTTCATGACCACGATCCACAGCTACACCGGCGACCAGCCGACGCTCGACACGATGCACAAGGACCTGTATCGCGCCCGGGCCGCCGCGCTGTCGATGATCCCGACCTCGACCGGCGCCGCCAAGGCCGTGGGCCTGGTGCTGCCCGAGCTCAAGGGCAAGCTGGACGGCGTGTCGATCCGGGTGCCGACGCCGAACGTCTCGGTCGTGGACCTGGTGTTCGAAGCCGGCCGCGACACCTCGGTCGAGGAAATCAACGAGGCGATCCGCACCGCCGCGAACGGCCCGCTGAAAGGCATCCTCGGCTATACCGACGAAAAGCTGGTCTCGACCGACTTCAACCACGACCCCCATTCCTCGGTCTTCCACATGGACCAGACCAAGGTGATGGAGGGCCGGCTGTGCCGCATCCTGTCGTGGTACGACAACGAATGGGGCTTCTCGAACCGCATGTCGGACACCGCGGTGGCCATGGGCAAGCTGATCTGATCGGCGACCCCCGCACGAACAATGCAGAACGCGCCCCGGACGGGCGCGTTTTCCTGTTCCGAGGATCATGAACGCCCACGGCAGCGCGAACCCGCGTCGGCGGGCTATTTCTTGCGGGACAGGCGACGGACGTTGTTCTTGGTGCGACGGCGATAGGGGCGCAGGGCCGCAGCCATCACCTCGTCCGCGCGTTGTCCCCGCCCGGCGGCCCGCAGCGCGGCATGCATCGCCTCGGACGCCGCATCGGCCTTTTCGGTGACCATGCGGCTTGGTTCGCACGCATCCTGGCGCAGGATGCCCATCATCCCGGCCGTGCGCAGGGCGATCACCATCTGCGCCTCCAGGGCCATATGCGCCATCTGCTGCCACAGCAGCAGCGGCGCCTGCATCGCAACAAGGTTCAACATTCCCAGACCCATCCTGTTCTCCGGCGGCAAGACACCTTGGCGATCAACGCATATACCCCCCGAACGGTTTGCCAAGCTGTCGTTTTCTCCAGCGCGAGCGGGGTATTTCCAGCGGCTGCCCGCCGGTATAGAGGAAACCCATGACACACTCCGTATCGCTTCGACGCCCCGACGACTGGCACCTGCACCTGCGGGATGGCGACATGCTTGCTGCAGTTGCAGCATATTCCAGTCATTTCGGCCGCGCCATCATCATGCCGAACCTTGTGCCCCCGGTGGTGACGGGTGCGCAGGCTGCCGCCTATCGGGACCGGATTCTGGCGGCTCTGCCCGAAAATGTGACGTTGCGTCCGCTGATGACCCTGTACCTGACCGAGACGACCGATCCCGCCGATGTCGTCGCTGCCCATGCGGCGGGACTCATCGCGGCGGTCAAGCTCTACCCGGCCGGGGCCACCACGAATTCGGCCTCGGGCGTGCGGGATTTCGACAAGGTGCGCCCGGTGCTGGAGGCGATGGCCGAGGCGGGGATTCCGCTTTGCACCCATGGCGAGGTGACGGACCCCGCCGTCGACATCTTCGACCGCGAGGCGGTGTTCATCGACCGCGTGCTGGACCCGGTGCGCCGCGCGACCCCCGGCCTGCGCGTGGTGATGGAGCATATCACCACGGCGGAGGGCGTGGATTACGTCGCAAGCCAGCAGGACATGGGGGCGACGATCACCACCCATCACCTGGTCATCAACCGCAACCATATCCTGGTCGGCGGCATCCGCCCGCATTATTATTGCCTGCCGGTCGCCAAGCGCGAAAGCCACCGCCTGGCGCTACGCCGCGCCGCGACCTCGGGCGATCCGCGATACTTCCTGGGCACCGACTCGGCCCCGCACCCGGACCGCGCCAAGGAATCGGCCTGTGGCTGCGCCGGCTGCTTCACGGCGCCGAACACCCTGTCGATCCTCGCCCAGGTCTTCGAGGACGAGGGCGCGCTGGATCGGCTCGAGGGCTTCGCCTCGCTGCACGGCCCCGCCTTCTATCGCCTGCCGCCGAACGAGGACCGGATCCGCCTGGTCAGGCGCGACGACCCGGCCGAATACCCCACCCATATTGCCGCCGGGGATGAGACCGTCACCGTCTTCGACCCCGGCTTCCCGCTTTACTGGCATGTCGAGGACCCCGCATGACCCTGCCCTTTCCCCCGCGCGAGGAAATCGCCCGCCTGACCGCCCGCATGCTGCTGGAAATCCGGGCGGTGCACTTCAACGCAGCCGAGCCCTATACCTATGCCTCGGGCCTCAAGGGGCCAACCTATATCGACTGCCGCAAGCTGATCTCCTATCCGCGCATCCGCGCGACGCTGATGGACTTTCTGGCGGCGACCGTGCTGCGCGACGCGGGCTTTGATGCCTTCGACAATATCGCCGGCGGCGAAACGGCCGGCATCCCCTTTGCCGCCCTCGTGGCAGAGCGGCTGGAACTGCCGATGACCTATGTGCGCAAGAAGCCCAAGGGCTACGGCCGCAATGCCCGCATCGAGGGTGCGATGAGCGAGGGCCAGCGCGTGCTGCTGGTCGAGGACCTGACCACCGATGGTGGCAGCAAGCTGAGCTTCGTCGACGCGATCCGCGAAACCGGCGCGACCTGCGGCCATACGGCGGTCATCTTCTACTACGGCATCTTCCCCGAAACGACGCAGCGCCTGGCCGACCACGGCGTGCAACTGCATCACCTCTGCACCTGGTGGGACGTGCTGGCCGAGGCCAAGGCGCAAGGCTTCTACGACGCCGCGACCCTCTCCGAGGTGGAAAGCTTCCTGACCGACCCGCGCGCCTGGCAGGCGGCGCATCCCTGAAACGGCGCGGGCATCGTCCCGCCGCACGGTCTCATGGGTATTTGGGACAACAAGGAAGACCAAGGGCAGCGCCAAGTCTTCCTTGTTGCTAAAAATACCCATGCGGCCCTGGCCACCAGCGCAGGGCCTGCCATCCATCCACAGCTTATCCACAGGATATCCCGATGGACGCGAGGACGGCGAAGGTGGATAAGGGGCAACTACGTCGAACATCCGGGAGTCCTCGAGGATGAGCGAGCTGCGCGCCATCGAAATCCGAAAACCCAGCGAGATCGCCGAGGCGGCGGCCGCCCAAGCCGTGCCCTTCTCGATCGAGGCCGAGCAGCAGTTGCTGGGCGCGCTGCTGACGAACAACGAGGTCTATGACCACGTTTCGCGCATCATCCAGCCGCGGCATTTCTACGATCCGGTCCACCGCCGCATCTATGAGATCTGCGTGGAGCGCATCGCCAAGAACGCGCTGGCAAGCCCGGTGACGATCAAGGCCTTCATGGAAAACGACGCAGGGCTCAAGGAACTGGGCGGCCCCGCCTATCTGGCACGGCTGGCGGGGGCGGCGATTTCGTCCCATGCCGCACGCGACTATGCCCAGATGATCCGCGAATTCGCCCTGCGCCGCGACCTGATCGCGCTGGGTCAGGACATTGCGGCCCGGGCCACCACGGTCTCGGTCAGCGATTCCGCCGAGGAGCAGATCAAGGAGGCCGAGCAGACGCTGTACAAGCTGGCCGAACAGGGCGTGGCCGAGCGCGGCTTCCAGAGCTTTCTGTCGGCCGTCACGGGCGCCCTGAACGCGGCCAATGCGGCCTTCAGCCGGGGCGGCGGGCTTTCGGGCATCTCGACCGGGCTGATCGACCTCGATGCCAAGATGGGCGGCCTGAACCGTTCGGACCTGATCATCCTGGCGGGGCGGCCCTCGATGGGCAAGACCTCGCTTGCGACCAACATCGCCTTCAATGTCGCCAAGGTGCACAAGACCGGCCCGCTGCCCGACGGTTCGGTCGGCACGGTGTCGGGCGGGGTCGTCGGCTTTTTCAGCCTGGAGATGTCGGCCGAGCAGCTGGCCGCCCGGATCCTGTCGGAAGCCGCCGAGGTCCCCAGCGAAGCGATCCGCCGTGGCGACATGACCGAGGAGGAGTTCCGCCGCTTCGTGAACGCCGCCCATGACCTGTCGAACTGCCCGCTTTACATCGACGACACGCCGGCGCTGCCGATCAACCAGTTGGCCGCCCGCGCCCGCAAGCTGAAGCGCACCATGGGTCTGGACCTGCTGATCGTGGACTATCTGCAGCTGCTGAAGGCCGCATCGGCCAAGGACAGCCGCGTGAACGAGGTCAGCGAGATCACCCAGGGGCTGAAGGCCGTCGCCAAGGAACTGGACATTCCCGTCATCGCGCTGTCGCAGCTGTCGCGCCAGGTCGAAAGCCGCGAGGACAAGCGCCCGCAACTGTCGGACCTGCGCGAATCCGGCAGTATCGAGCAGGACGCCGACATCGTGATGTTCGTCTTCCGCGAGGAATATTACCGCGAGCGCGAAAAACCCGCCGACCACGAGTTGGACAAGATGGCCGCCTGGCAGCAGATCATGGAATCCTGCCACGGCAAGGCCGAGGTCATCCTGGGCAAGCAGCGCCACGGTCCCATCGGCACGGTGGAACTGTCCTTCGAGGGGCGCTTCACCCGCTTCGGCAATCTTGAAAAGCACCGCAGCTGGGATCGCGGCGAATGAACCTGCCGGTCCCGGTCCTGACCGTCGGACTGCTCATCGCCTCGAACCTGTTCATGACCATCGCGTGGTATGGGCATCTCAAGTTCAAGGCGGTGCCGATCCTGACCGTCATCCTGGTCAGCTGGGGCATCGCCTTCTTCGAATACCTGCTGCAAGTGCCCGCGAACCGGATCGGCTATGGCCACTTCAGCGCCGCCCAGCTGAAGACCATCCAGGAGGTCATCAGCCTGACGGTCTTTGTCCTGTTCTCCTGGATCTATCTGGGCGAAAGGCTGACCTGGAACGTGGCCGCGGGTTTCGCCTTCATCTGCTTCGGCGCCTTTCTGATCTTTCACAACTTCGGCCATTCCGCGCATTGATGCGAAAGACTGCCATACAAAGGCCCGTTGCCTTTCCGCAGGGCGCGGGCCATGAAATGGCATGACCGCGCCCGTCCCCCAGCCTGCCCGCCGCCCTAGCCTTGTCACGCTGGTTTCGATCACCGGCACGGGGGCGCTGGCGATGAACGTCTTCCTGCCCTCGCTGCCCGGCATGGCCGAGCATTTCGGCGTCGATTACGCGGTGATGCAGCTGTCGGTGTCGGGTTTCCTGGCGGTCAGCGCGGTGATCCAGCTGCTCTGCGGGCCGATCAGCGACCGCTTCGGCCGCCGGCCGGTGATCCTGACCTCGTTCGCCATCTTCGTTCTGGCGACGGTGGGCACGCTGCTGGCCCCCAGCGCCGGCTGGTTCCTGTTCTTTCGCCTGATGCAGGCCGTCATCACCACGGGCTTCGTGCTGAGCCGCGCGGTCATCCGCGACCTTGTGCCGGCCGAAAGCGCGGCGGCGATGATCGGCTATGTCACCATGGGCATGTCGCTGGTCCCGATGATCGCGCCCACTATCGGGGGCGTCCTGGACGAAGGCTTCGGCTGGCGCGCCAGCTTTGCCGCCATGCTGATCCTGGGCACCGCCGTCCTGGCGCTGTGCTGGCTGAACCTGGCCGAGACCGCGCGCGGCGGCGGCATCCCGCTGCGCGAACAGGTCGCGACCTATCCGCTGCTGGCGCGGTCGCAGCGGTTCTGGGGCTTTGCGCTGGCCGCGACGCTCAGCGCGGGGGCGTTCTACGCCTATCTGGGCGGCGCGCCCTTTGTCGGCCGCCATGTGCTGCACCTGTCCCCGGCCGAGGTCGGATACTGGTTCGCCGCGCCCTCGCTGGGCTATGCGCTGGGGAACTTCATCTCGGCCCGCTGGTCCACGCGGCTGGGGCTGAGCCGGATGATGCTGGCGGGCTCGGTCATCTGCACCCTGCCCCTGGCGCTGGCGCTGATGGCGGATCTGGCCGGCCGCGACAGCGCGCTGGTGTTCTTCGGCTCGGTCGCGTTCATGGGACTGGGGAACGGCATGCTGCTGCCCAACGCCAACGCCGGAATGATGAGCGTGCGCCCCGAACTGGCCGGCACCGCCAGCGGGCTGGGCGGCGCGATGGCGGTCGCGGGCGGTGCGGCGCTGGCCGCGCTCGCCGCCGCCTTCCTGAACGAAGGGTCCGGCGCGGCGCCGCTTCTTGTCATCATGGTGGCGGTAGGCGCGGGCTCGATCCTGTCGGCGCTGTGGGTCATCCACCGCGAACGGCAGCTTCTGGGCCGCTGAGGGCTTGCGCGCTGCGCTTTGCAAAGGATATCGGTCCTTTGCAAAGGGAGGGCGCTCATGGCCAGTCACAAGATCTATGCCGGCGTTGCGCTGCGTGAAACGCGGTCCCGCGCGGGGCTGACGCAGCGCGCCTTTGCCGACCGGCTGGGCGTCTCGCTGCCCTATCTGTCGCAGATGGAGAACAACCATCGCCCGGTCTCGGCCGGGGTGCTGCTGCGGCTCGCCTCGGAATTCTCGGTCGATCTGGGCGCCATGGCGGTCGGCGACGCCGAGCGGATGGTGGTGGACATGGCCGAGGCCTTTGCCGACCCGCTGTTCGACGCCCCGCCGCCCCGCGCCGACCTGCGGCTGGCCGCGACCAATGCCCCGGCGCTGGCGCGGGCCTTCCTGGACCTTTACCGCGCCCATCGCGATGGGCAGGAACGGCTGGCGGCGCTGGACGAGGCGCTGGGGGCGGGCGGGCAGAACGCCACCCCCTCGCCCTGGGAGGAGGTGCGCGACTTCTTCCATTATTGCGACAACTACATCGACGCGGTGGACCGCGCCGCCGAACATTTCGCCCGCCAGGCCGCACCCGGCGCCACGCCGCTGGAGCACGCCATCGCGGGGCTGACCGCGCGCGGCCTGACGGTCACGACGGCCGAACTGGGCAGCGGCCCCGTCTATCTGCGCGACGGCCCGCAGATCACCCTGAACGCCGCCGCCGAGGCAGCGACCCGCGCCTTCCAGCTTCTGCACCTTTATGCGCTGGAAACCCGGGCCGACCTGCTCGAAGCGACGCTGGAACTGGCGCGGTTCCGCAGCCCGACCGCCCGCGACATCGCGCGGCTGGGCCTGGCGAACTATTTCGCCGGCGCCGCGATGATGCCCTATGGCCGCTTCCTCGAGGCCGCGCGAGCCGAGCGCCACGACCTGGAACGTCTGGCCCACCTGTTCCACGCCTCGCTGGAGCAGGTCGCGCATCGGCTGTCGACCTTGCAGCGCGGCGGCAACCGGGGCGTGCCGTTCTTTTTCGTGCGGGTCGATCAGGCCGGCACCATCACCAAGCGCCATTCGGCGACCCGGATGCAGTTCGCCCGCTTTGGCGGCGCCTGCCCCCTGTGGAACGTGCACCAGGCGTTCGAGACGCCGGGCCGGTTCCTGCGGCAGCTGGCGCAGACGCCGGACGGCAAGCGCTATCTGCTGATGGCGCGCGATGTCTCCAAGCACGCCGGCGCCTTTGGCGCGCCTGTCCGCCGGTTTGCCATCGGCCTGGGATGCGAGATCAGCCACGCCCGCGACCTGGTCTATTCCGACGGGCTGGACCTGGCGAACCCCGCCCTGTTCGAACCGATCGGCGTGTCCTGCCGCATCTGCCCGCGCCCTGACTGCCATCAGCGTTCGGTTCCACCGATGGATCGCAATATCCGCATCCCGGCCGACCGTCCCGGCCCCCTGCCGTACGAGATCGCCTGAAAACCCGGGCTGTTTGCCTGGCATTTGAGCAGGCAAGCGGAATATCGCACAAGATGATGCGTACCTTGGCCCAGTCTCATACCAAGGGATGAGAACCGGGATTAGGCCAGCGATTGCCGGCGCTTGCAGGGATTTTCTGAAAACATCCTGTAGTTGCATTCCGATGCGCCTCGCGCGCATCGGCGACAAACCACCGGAACCTGTCTGACGGGTCGGCACCAATCCGCCCATCGGCTGCGCAATAAATCCTGGGTTGTTGCGCTTTCACCACAGGTCGGATTTATGAGCGCCTAGCGCGCCGCCCACGACGAAGGGACAGGCGCGATGCAAACAGATGGACCAGGGACATTGCGGATCACTCACAGCCTGAATTCGGTGCTTGGGCGCTGGTTGCCGGAACAGCGTCTTTTCCTGAAATCGGATGATTCCACCCGGTTCCTGCGCCTGACCCCCACCACCCAGTTCGCCGGCCTGATGGGCAGCGCCCTGGTCTTTGGCTGGACCATCGTGGCAAGCTCGATCCTGGCGGTCGATGCGGTGGGCGGACACGGTGCCCAGGGCGCCGCCCGCAGCCAGGAGGCGTTCGAGGCCCGGCTGTCCGACCTGTCCGCGGAACGCGACAGCCGCGCGGCCGAGGCTGCCGCCGCCCAGAACCGCTTTGCCCTGGCGATGGACCAGGTGTCGCAGATGCAGTCCCGCCTGCTGGACGCCGAAGCCCGCCAGCGCGAATTGCAGGCGGGCCTCGGCGCCGTGCAATCGACGCTGCAGGCCGCCATCAAGGACCGCGACGGCGCCAAGGCGCAGGTCGCCGCCGCCGAGGGCCAGGACCCGGCCAAGCGCACCGCCGAGCTGCAGGCGGCGCTGGATATCGTCTCGGCCGAGTTGAACCGCGCCGCGACCGACCGCAGCGATGCCATGCGCGCCGCCGAGGACGCCCGCCGCACCGCCGAGGCGCTGACCATCGAGCGCGACCAGATCGTCGCCCGCAACGACGAGATCCTGTCTCAGGTCGAGGACGCCGTGACCGTCTCGGTCAAGCCGCTGGACCAGATGTTCCGCAGCGTCGGCATGAACCCCGACGAGGTGCTCAGCACCATCCGCCGCGGCTATTCCGGCGAGGGCGGGCCGCTGAACCCGATCAGCTACTCCTCCAGCGGCAATGCCGAGATCACCCAGCGCGAGGCCAAGGCCAACGAGATCCTGATCACGCTGGACAAGATGAACAGCTATCGCATCGCGGTCGAAAAGATGCCGCTGGCGATGCCGGTCAAGAACGCCTTCCGCTATACCTCGCCCTTCGGCCGGCGCTGGGGCCGCGCGCATGAAGGCGTGGACCTGGCCGCGCCGGTCGGCACGCCTGTCTATGCCACCGGCGAAGGCAAGGTGATCTTTGCCGGCTGGCAAAGCGGCTACGGCAATCTCATCAAGGTCCAGCACGAGCTTGGCACCGAAACCCGCTATGGGCACCTCTCCAAAATCAAGGTCAAGGTCGGGCAAAAAGTGTCGCAGGGCAGCCTGATCGGTGCTATGGGCAATACCGGCAGGTCGACCGGCCCGCATCTTCATTATGAAGTTCGCGTGAACGGCCGTGCCGTGAACCCCATGACCTTCATCAAGGCAGCCCAAAATGTTTTCTAAGACCCGCGTGACCGAACCCGGACCCCGGACTCAGCCGGCGCCCGAGCCTGAAGCACCGCGCAGCCATGAACCCAATTTCGACGTGCCGCCGACCGCGCCCGCGCCGCGCCCGCGCACCGCGCCGTCGGTGCTGGCGGCGGACCTGACCGTCACCGGCAACATCCGCACCCAGGGCGACATCCAGATCGAGGGCACGGTCGAGGGCGACATCCGCGCCCGCCTGCTGACCGTGGGCGAAAGCGCCACTCTGCGGGGCGAGATCGTCGCGGATGAGGTCGTGGTCAATGGCCGCGTGGTCGGCCGCGTCCGTGGCCTCAAGGTGCGGCTGACCGCCACCGCGCGGGTCGAGGGCGACATCATCCACAAGACCATCGCCATCGAATCCGGCGCCCATTTCGAAGGCTCGGTTCAGCGCCAGGAAGACCCGCTGGCCAATGGCGCGACGCCCAAGCTGGCGCCGCCCGCTTCGAAGCCCTCGGCCCAGGGCTAAGCCCTTTTCCTTTGCCAGCGCGTCCTGCCGGGCGGTCCATCGGGCCGCCCTTTTGCGTTACGCCGGCTCTTGCCCCGGGGCGGGGTCGGGCTGCGGATCGGGCAGAGGCGGCCGCAGCGGGTCGGGAATGGGTTGGGGTTCCTTGTCGTGGCGCGGCTGCATGATCGTCCCCTTATCCCGCGCGGTCGGCGAAGCGGCCGATCAGCGCCTGGTTCACGGCCGAGGGAACGAACTTCGTCACGTCGCCCCCCAGCCGGGCGATTTCCTTGACCAGCTTCGAGGCGATGGCCTGCCGTCGGGCATCGGCCATCAGGAACACCGTCTCGATGCTGGCGTCCAGCGCGCGGTTCATGCCGACCATCTGGAATTCGTATTCGAAATCCGCGACCGCCCGCAGCCCGCGCACGATCACGGAGGCGCCCACGTCGCGGGCGCAGTCGATCAGCAGGTTCTCGAACGGATGGACCAGAATCTCGCCGCCGACGCGGTCGGTGATCAGGGCGCATTCGCGGCGCACCATCTCGACCCGCTCGTCCAGGGAAAACAGCGGGCCCTTGTCGCGGTTGATCGCGACGCCGATCACCAGCCGATCGACCAGCGCCAGCGCCCGCTGGATGATGTCGAGATGACCCAGCGTGATCGGGTCGAAGGTTCCCGGATACAACCCGATGCGCATGACTGCCCCTTCCTTGTCGCGGACCCGTGCAGCGAAACAGCCTTTCGTGCACGGGTGCAAGGGCTTCGCTGTCGAAAGCGCGGGGTCAGTTGCCCATGATCATCCCGGTCAGCGCCTCCTTCTCGGCCGCAAGCTCCTTCAGGCGGGCCGAGACGGCGTCGCCGATGGACACGATCCCCAGCATGTGCCCGTTTTCGTCCACCACCGGCAGGTGGCGGAACCGGCCCTGCGTCATGCGGTCCAGGATCACCAGCGCGTCGTCGCCGGTCGCGCAGGTCATCAGCTTGCGGGTCATCAGCTCGCTGATCGGCTGGTCCAGGATCGCGGCGCCGCGCTTGCCCAGTTCGCGCACGATGTCGCGCTCCGACAGGATGCCCAGCGGCACCTTGCCATCCTCGGAAACCACGATCGCACCGATGCGCTTGTCCGACAGCAGCTTGGCCGCCTCGGCCACGGTAGCGGTCGGCGCGACGGTAAAGATTTCGCCGCTGGCCTTCATCGACAGGATCTGGTTCACGAGCATTGCTGTTCCTCCGTTCGGGCTGGCAATAGGCTGCCCTGCACGGCCAGCGTCACCGCAACCCGCGCTTGCGTCAAGCCCGCTGTTGGGACTGCCCGTCCAGCCCGGCCTCAAGCCCCGGCACCAGCCCTTGCAGGCGCGCGACCTCGGCCCGGATGCCCTGGGCCAGGGCCTCGGCCAGGCGGCTCATGCGCTGCGACCGGCGGTCGTCGGGGTGGCGGATCAGCCAGAAGCTGCGGGTCAGCGACAGCTCGTCCGTCAGGATGCGCCGCACCCCGGGACAGAAGGGGATCGCAAAGTCGTGCACGATCCCCAGGCCCGCCCCCGCCCGGATCGCCTGCATCTGGACCGAGACCGAATTCGAGGTCAGTTGCGCCCAGTCGGCCCCCGTCTCGGTCAGGTAGTCCAGCTCGCGGTCAAAGATCATGTCGGCGATATAGCCGATCATGCGGTGCCCGCGCAGGTCCGCGCGCGTGCGCACGGGGGGATGGGCGCGCAGATAGTCCTGATGCCCGGCCAGGTGCAGGTGATAATCGGTCAGCCGCTGCACCATCAGCCGCCCGGTCTGGGGCTGGGACACGGCAATGGCCATATCGGCCTCGCGCCGCGACAGGTTGAAGACGCGGGGCAGCGCGACGATCTGGATCTCCAGCCCCGGATGCGCCTCGCACAGGCGCGCGCAGACCTGGGGCAGCAGATAGTTCGCGCAGCCGTCGGGCGCGCCGATGCGGATCTGGCCGGTCAGCTCGCCCGGCCCCGACAGCGCGTCCCGCGCGCCCGACAGCGCCAGTTCGACTGCCTCGGCATGGGGCAGCAGCCGCTCGCCCTCGGGCGCAAGCGCATAGCCCTGCGGCGTCTTGACGAACAGCGTCGCGCCAAGCGCCTGTTCCAGCCGCGCCACCCGGCGCCCCACGGTCGAGGCATCGACCCCCAGCCGCCGCCCGGCACCGGACAGGCTGTCCTCGCGCGCGACGGCCAGGAAGATGCGCAGGTCGTCCCAGTCCATACTGCGGCCCCTTTGCAGAAATGCAAAACGCTTTTGCCAGACTTCCTCTTTTTCCGGCAATGCTGCAAGTCTATGGTGCCGCAAGATCAGATGCCACGGGAGGCGTTCATGGAAGAACTTTCGCACTGGATCGACGGCCGCGAGGTCAAGGGCACTTCGGGTCGCTTCAGCGATGTCTACAACCCCGCGACCGGCGAAGTGATCGCCAAGGTGCCGCTGGCCACCGCCGCCGAGCTTGACGCCGCGATCCAAAGCGCCGCGCGCGCCCAGGTGACTTGGGCCGCCACCAACCCGCAGCGCCGCGCCCGGGTGATGATGAAGTTCGGCCAGCTCATCAACGACAACATGGACACGCTTGCCGAGGTCGTCTCGCGCGAGCATGGCAAGACCCTGCCCGACGCCAAGGGCGACGTGCAGCGCGGCCTTGAGGTGATCGAGGTCTGCATGGGCGCGCCCGCGATGCTGAAGGGCGAGTTCACCGACAATGGCGGGCCGGGCATCGACCTGTATTCGATGCGCCAGCCGCTGGGCGTGGTCGCGGGCATCACCCCCTTCAACTTCCCCGCCATGATCCCGCTGTGGAAGATGGGCCCGGCGCTGGTCTCGGGCAACGCGATGATCATGAAGCCGTCCGAGCGCGTGCCCTCGACCTCGATCCTGCTGGCGAAGCTGGCGCAAGAGGCCGGGCTGCCCGACGGCGTGTTGCAGGTGGTGAACGGCGACAAGGAAATCGTCGACGCGATCCTGGACCATGACGTGATCCAGGCGGTGGGCTTTGTGGGGTCCACGCCGATCGCGCAATACATCTATGGCCGGGCGGCGACGAACGGCAAGCGCGCGCAATGCTTTGGCGGCGCCAAGAACCACATGATCATCATGCCGGACGCCGACCTGGACAAGGCCGCCGACGCGCTGATCGGCGCGGGCTATGGCGCGGCGGGCGAACGCTGCATGGCGATTTCCGTCGCGGTGCCGGTGGGGGAGGCGACCGCCGACGCTCTGATCGAACGGCTGGTGCCGAAGATCGAGAAGCTGAAGGTCGGCCCCTATACCGCGGGCGACGACGTGGATTTCGGCCCCGTCATCACCAAGGCCTCGCAGGAGCGCATCAACCGGCTGATCGCCTCGGGCGTGGACCAGGGCGCGGAGCTGGTCGTCGATGGCCGCGACCTGAAGATCCAGGGCTATGAGAACGGCTTCTTCTGCGGCCCGTCGCTGTTCGACCGCGTGACCCCGGAGATGGAGATCTACAAGGAAGAGATCTTTGGCCCCGCGCTGACCCAGGTGCGCACGCAAAGCTATGACGAGGCGCTGAAGCTGGTCATGGACAACGACTATGGCAACGGCACCGCGATCTATACCGCCGACGGCGATACGGCGCGCGACTTCGCCAGCCGGGTGAACGTCGGCATGGTCGGCATCAACTTCCCGATCCCGGTGCCGCTGAGCTATTACAGCTTCGGCGGCTGGAAGAAGTCGGCCTTTGGCGACCTGAACCAGTATGGCCCGGACGCTTTCCGGTTCTATACCAAGACCAAGACGGTGACCGCGCGCTGGTTCTCGGGGATCAAGGACGGGGCGGCGCTGAACTTCAAGGCGCTGGACTGATCGAAGACGCGGGGGGCCTGCCCCCCGCGCCCCCCGGGGTATTTTCCCAACAAGGAAGACCTAACGGTCGGCGGATCGCAGGATGTAATAGCAGCCGCCGCCGATCAGCACGCCGAAGAACCAGCCGTAGATGCCCCACCACGAGGGCAGCAGGCTGGTGAAGGTCGGCAGGATCGAGCTGAAGACCATGCCGATGCCGAAGGCGATGAAGGCCTTGACGTGCCACCCGTTCTGAAAGCGGAATTCGCCATGTTCCTGATAGAGCGCCTCGACGTTCACCACGCCTTTGCGGATCAGGTAGTAGTCCACCATCATGATCCCGAAGATCGGCCCCATGGTCGAGCCGATGAAGTTCACGAAATGCGTGGCGTTGGTTTCCCAGGGCGCCCAGGGGTAGAGGATCAGCGCGATCAGCGCCGCGATCAGCCCGCCCCGCTTGAAGCTGATGTAGCGCGGGATGGTGTTCGAGAAGTCGAAGGCCGCCGAGACGAAGTTCGCAACCACGTTGATGCCCAGCGTCGCGATGGCGAAGGTCGCCGCCGCCAGAAGCGCCAGGAACAGGCTGTCGAACTTGGCGCTGATCTGGTCGGGATGCAGCAGCACCTCGCCATAGACGTGCCAGGCGGCCGTGGTAGTGACGCCCGCGACCAGGCAGAAGGCCAGCAGGTTCACCGGCAGGCCCCAGGCATTGCCCAGGCGCAGCGCCCGTTCGTCGCGGGCATAGCGCGAGAAGTCGCAGAAGTTCAGGTAGAGCGCCGCGAAATAGGTGATCCAGGTCGCCGCCACCGCCATCAGCGTCACGAACGAACCGGGCGTTCCCGGCACGCCCGCGGCGCGCGTGGCCTCGAGCAGGATCTCTTGCGGGATCTCGTCGCCAAAGCTGAAGGTGCCGGACTTGACGATCAGGTAGACGGCGAGCATCAGCATGGCGACCCAGACCGCGGGGCCCGCCCAGTCCTGAAAGCGGCGCACCGTCTCCATTCCGTTCTGGATGATCAGCAGTTGCGCGCCCCAGACGAACAGATAGCACAAGAGTTCCAGCGTGGAATGGCCCAGCATGTGGCTGGTCTGGTGGAACTCCAGCATGGCCGGGCTGCGCAGCAGAAGCGCCACGATCGCCCCCGAGGCGGCGGCGGTCTGCGCGCCGTACCAGAAGCAGGCGACGACCGCCCGCACCAGCGCCGGCACGTTCGCGCCGAAGGTGCCGAAGCTGGCGCGCGCCAGCACTGGGAAGGGCACTCCGGTGCGCACGCCGGCCAGGCCCACCATCTGCATCAGGGCATAGATCACCAGGGACCCGATGCCGATGGCCAGCACGAAGTTCAGCAGGCTGCCGCACAGCAGGAACAGGCTGGCCGCCAGGTAATAGCCCCAAAGGCTGTGCACGTCCGAGGTCCAGACGTTGAAGATGGAAAAGGCCCCCCATCGGCGGTCCCGGGCCGGGGCAAGGTCCTCGTTGTAAAGCCTGGGAGAGGGATTTGTGATCTGCATGACGTCCCCACGTTCATTGCACCCGTCCGCTTGACGGTGCCCCTCAGCCTAGGCGATCCATGGGGGCGCACCAGGGAATTTCTTGGCCCCAGGGCCGGTTGTCGCAGATTGCGTGTCTTTGGAGCAGCAAAGAGGGAGAGGACAGAATGACGGCAGCGCCACAGACGCGGGGCCCCGCGCAGGACGGGGACCCACCGACGCCCGATGTCGCGATCCGCAAGGACCGGCACGCCGGCCGCATCACGTTCACCCGGCCGCAGGCGCTGAACGCGCTGAGCCGGGACATGGCGCTGGCCATCGACGCGGCGCTGCGCGCGTGGCGCGACGACCCCGAGGTCGCGCTGGTGATCGTCGATGCCGAAGGCGACCGGGCCTTTTGCGCGGGCGGCGATATCGCGGCGGTCTATCGCGCCGGACTGGCCGGCGACCATGACCTGGGCCGGGCCTTTTTCCGCGACGAATACCGCATGAATGCCCGCATCGCCGGCTTTCCGAAGCCGGTCGTCGCCTTCATGCAGGGCTTTGTCATGGGGGGGGGCGTGGGCGTCGGCGGCCACGCCAGCCACCGGGTGGTGGGCGACACGACCCAGATCGCCATGCCCGAATCCGGCATCGGCCTGATCCCCGACGTGGGGGGCAGCTGGCTTCTGGGTCATGCGCCGGGGCGGATCGGGGAATATCTGGTCCTGACCGCCGGGCGGATGGGTCCGGGCGACGCGATCCACGCCCGCTTTGCCGACCATTACCTGCCCGAGGCGGACTGGCCCGCGCTGATCGACCGGCTGGCCGAGACCGGGGACGCCCATCTGGTCAAGGGCGCGCCGCCGCCGCCCGCGCCCCTGGCGGATGCCGACCTGTCGGCCTTTGGCGGCCGCACGGTCGGCGAGATCGTCGAGGCGCTGGAGCGCGCGGGGGACGAGGCGGCGCTGAAGCCCCTGCGCCGCAATTCGCCCCTGTCGATGGCGGCGACGCTGGCGCTGGTGCGGGCGGCGCGGGGCGATGCCTCGGTCCGCGACAGCCTGGCGCGCGAGTTCCGCTTTACCTGGCGCGCCACCGCCGAAAGCGATTTCCTGGAGGGCGTGCGGGCGCAGATCATCGACAAGGACCGCAACCCGCGCTGGTCTGCGGACGCGGGCGAGGCGCATGTGCGCGCCATGCTCGCCCCCCTGGGCGATGCGGAACTGACATGGGAGGACGAGGCATGAAGATCGGTTTCATCGGATTGGGCAACATGGGCGGGCCGATGGCCCTGAATCTGGTGCGCGCGGGACATGCGGTGGCGGGCTTCGACCCGGCCGCGCCGCTGCCCGAGGGCGTCATGCAGGCCGCCAGCGCGGCCGAGGCGGCGCGGGGCGCCGAAGTGGTCGTCACCATGCTGCCCAACGGGGCGATCCTGCGCAGCGTCGCAGCCGAGGTGATCCCCGCCATGGCGCCGGGCGCCGTGCTTTGCGACTGCTCGACGGTCGATGTGGAAAGCGCGAGGGCTGTCGCCGACGAGGCGCGGGCCGCCGGGCTTGGCGCGCTGGACGCGCCGGTGTCGGGCGGGATCGGCGGCGCGGCCGCAGGCACGCTGACCTTCATGGTGGGCGGTCCCGCCGATGCGTTCCGGACGGTCGCGCCGCTCTTTGACATCATGGGGCAAAAGGCGGTCCATTGCGGCGAGGCGGGTGCGGGCCAGGCGGCCAAGATCTGCAACAACATGATCCTGGGCGTCACCATGATCGCCACCTGCGAGGCCTTCGCCCTGGCCGACAAGCTGGGGCTGGACCGGCAAAAGATGTTCGACGTGGTCTCGACCTCGTCGGGCTATTCCTGGTCGATGAACGCCTATTGCCCGGCCCCCGGCGTCGGGCCGCAATCGCCCGCCGACAACGGCTACAAGCCGGGCTTTGCGTCCGAACTGATGCTCAAGGACCTGCGGCTAAGTCAGCAGGCGGCCGAGGCGGTCGATGCCGACACGCCCATGGGCGCGCTGGCCGCCCGGCTTTACAGCCGCTTCGTCGAGGAGGAGGACGGCAAGGGCAAGGACTTCTCGGCCATGCTGCCGCGGCTGGCGGCCCGAGGCCGCGGCCAGGGCTAGGCATCGTCCGCAGGCTGCGGCAAGACTGCACCACCCCTTACAAAAGGATGCGAGGGGTGGATCTTTCCGGCAGAACAGGTCGTTTTTTCCGCATCGCGCCCCTGGGGCGTTAACGGAAACGCAAGCCGGATCGTTCAAGCTGTCCCGATGCAGACCAGCGGTTTCATATCCCAGATTGCTGCGGCCCTAGGCATCGCCTTGGCCGGGATGGTGCTTGCGCAGCGCGCGGGATCGGATGCGCCCGAACCGCCGCCGCCTTCCGGCCTGGTCCAGGCGCGTCTTGAACCGCAAGTGCAGGTCGGTCAGACCGTCGACCCCAACGCCCTGCACCAGATCACGCGGCCGGGACTGTATGGCATCAACCGCTCGCCCGAAGGCAGCCGGTACGGGGTGCTCGAGGGGCGGTTGATCCGCTATGATCCCGGGACCATGCGGGTCCAGTCGGTGATCCGACCATCCCGGATCCTGGACTGAACGCCGTCAGCCGCGCAGCAGGGCGCGGGCGGCTTCCTTCGCGGCAGGGGTAACCTCCTCGCCGGCCAGCATCCGGGCGATCTCCGCAACCCGCTCCTGATCGTCCAGCGCCGCCACGGTCGAGGTGGTCATGCCCGCCGCGACCGACTTCGCGACGCGGAAATGATGCCCGCCCAGGGCCGCGACCTGCGGGCTGTGGGTCACGACCAGGACCTGCGCCCCCTCGGCCAGCCGGGCCAGGCGTCGGCCAACGGCATCGGCGGTCGCGCCGCCCACCCCGCGGTCGATTTCATCAAAGATCAGCACCAGCGCGTCGTTGCCGCGCGCAAGGCACACCTTGAGCGCCAGCAGGAACCGCGACAGCTCGCCACCCGAGGCAATGCGGTCCAGCGGTCCCGGCGGGGCACCGGGGTTGGTGGCAACGGTAAAGGCCACGCCGTCGCGTCCTTCGGGTCCGGGCTCGCCTTCGGTCACGCGGGTTTCAAAGACGGCGCGCTCCATCTTCAGGGGCGCAAGCTCGGCCGCCATCGCGGCATCGAGCCGCTTGGCGGCCGCGGCGCGCTGTCCGGACAGGGCATCGGCCGCCGCGTCATAGGCGGCGTCGGCCGCAGCCACGGCGTCGCGCAGGCGCGCCAGGTTCCCCTCGCCCGCGTCGATGCGGCCCAGGCGGTCGCGAAGCTGGTCGGCCAGCCCCGCCAGATCGTCAGCCAGCACGTCGTGCTTGCGGGCCAGCGCGCGCAGGGCGAACAGACGCTCTTCGGTTGCCTCCAGATCGCGGGGGTCGAAATCCATCGCCTCCAGCGCCGATTCCACGCCCGAGACGGCATCCCCCAGTTCGATCAGCGCGCGCTGCAGGGCGCCTGCCGGGCCTTCCAGCCGGCCCTCGGCGCGGTCGGCGGCACCCTCGAGCCAGCGGGCGGCGTCCAGCATCGCGCCCTCGGCCCCTTCGGGCCCGAGCGCCTGCAAGGCGCGGGCCACATCGGCGCGGATGCGCTCGGCGCCCTGCATGCTGCGGCGGCGAATGTCCAGCTCGGCCTCCTCGCCGGGCTGGGGGTCCAGCTTGTCAAGCTCGGCCACGGCATGGCGCAGGAAATCCTCCTCGCCCCTGGCCTGGGCCAGCGCGGCCTCGGCCTCGGCCAGCGCGGCGCGCGCCTCGCGCCGGGCGGCCCAGGCGGCGCGGGCGGGCGCCACGTCAAGGCCAGCAAAGGCGTCCAGCAGCAGGCGGTGGCCGCGCGGGTTCAGCAGGCCCCGGTCGTCGTGCTGGCCATGCAGTTCGACCAGCGTTTCCGACAGGCTGCGCAGCAACTCGCCCGAGGCGCGGCGGTCGTTGATCCAGGCAGTCTTGCGCCCGTCCGTCGCATTGACCCGGCGCAGGATCAGTTCGTCCCCCACGGGATAGCCCGCCTCGTCCAGCAGCGCGCGGGCGGGATGCCCGTTCGGCAGGTCGAAGACGGCCGAGACCTCGCCCTGGGCGGCGCCGGCGCGCACCAGGTCGGCCCGGCCGCGCCAGCCCAGCACGAAGCCCAGGCAATCCAGCAGGATCGACTTGCCGGCGCCGGTTTCGCCGGTCAGCACGTTCAGACCCGGCCGGAACTCAAGTTCCAGCCGGTCGATCAGCAGGACATCGCGGATTTCCAGTGAACGAAGCATGACCCCACCAACAGGGCGCTTCAGCGCACCCTTACAACCATTTGCCCTGGATGACCTGACGATAGACGTTGGTCAGCCAGCTGTCGCCCGCCGCTTCGGCCTTCAGGCCGCGCTGGCGCAGCTGGGCATAGGCGTCGGCATAGAACGGCGAGGAACGGAAATTGTGCCCGAGGATCGCGCCGGCGGTCTGGGCCTGGTCGGTCAGGCCCAGGGCCAGATAGGCCTCGACCAGGCGCATCAGCGCCTCGGGCGTGTGGGTCGTGGTCTGGTATTCCTCGACCACGACGCGGAAACGGTTGATGGCGGCGGTATAATGCCCCTGCTTGAGGTAATAGCGCCCGATCTCCATTTCCTTGGCGGCCAGATGGTCGAAGGCCAGGTCGAACTTGAGGATGGCCGAGCGCGCATATTCGGTGTCGGGATAGCGTTCGATCACCTCGCGCAGCGCCTGCAGCGCCTGGAAGGTCAGGCCCTGGTCGCGGCCGATCTCGTCGATCTGGTCGTAGTAGCTGAGTGCCAGAAGGTATTGCGCATAGGCCGCGTCCTCGTCCCCCGGATAGGTGTCGATGAAGCGTTGCGCCGCGCCCCGCGCCTCTTCGTAGTCGCGGGCGCGGTGATAGGAATAGGCCTGCATGATCAGCGCGCGCTTAGCCCATTCGGAATAGGGATAAAGCCGCTCGACCTCGGAGAAGTAATGCACGGCGTCCTGCGGCTTGCGGCTGTTCTCCAGCTCGTATTCGCCGCGCTTGTAGATTTCCTCGGCGGTGAAGCTTTCCAGCGATTCGGGCGGACGCGAGGACTGCCCCCCGCATCCAGCCAGAAGCGTGGCGGACAGGGCCAATGCGACCAAGGAACCCGCCGATCTGATGCCCGCCATATCTTACCCGTCCGTCAGAAATTCATGCCGCCGCACAAAGCCATGCCCCGCGGCCCGGTCGTCCTAGCACAGAAAATCGGGCTGCGCAAAATGCCAAAATGCGGAAATAACGGACAGATAGGCCACCCGCCGCCCAAGCCCCCGCCTGCCCGTCAGGCAACGGCCAGGGCAGGCATGGCACGCGCCGCAGCGCTGATGACGCCCGCGCCCGGCAGGTGGCGCTGAATCGCCGGCGTGACCGTCACCCATTCCCAGGCGTCGGGCTGGGCAAACAGCGCGCGCAGCAGCTTGTTCGTCATCGCGTGTCCGGCGCGGTGGCCGGTATAGCGCGCCAGCAGCGGTGCGCCGGCCAGGGCCAGATCGCCCATGGCGTCCAGCATCTTGTGGCGCACGGCCTCGTCCTTGTGGCGCAGGCCGCCGGGGGACAGGACCTTGTCGCCATCGACCACGACCGCGTTCAGATAGGTGCCGCCAAGCGCCAGCCCGTTCTGCTGCATCTGCACGACGTCCGACTGCCGGCAGAAGGTGCGGCTGTCCATCAGCTCGTGCACGAAGGTGCCGTTCGCCATGTCCAGCGACTTTTCCTGATGGCCGATGGCGGCATCGGTGAAGTCGATCTGGAAGTCGATGGCCAGATGGTCGGCAGGCGACAGGCGGGCATGGGCCAGACCCTGGCGCACCTCGACATCGCGCAGGACACGGATCGCGCGCAACGGCGCGTCGGGGTAATACCGCAGCCCGGCTTCGACGATGCCCTGCACGAAGGGCGCGGAGGAGCCGTCCAGGATCGGGATCTCGGGTCCGTTCACCTCGACCACCGCGTTGGTGATGCCGGTGCCGGCCAGCGCGGCCATGACATGTTCCACAGTCGAGACGGTCGCGCCCTGTCCGTTGTCCAAAAGCGTGCAGAGCTGTGACGGCGTCACATGGTCCCACAGCGCCGGAATCCGGGCCCGGCCCAGATCGGTGCGGACAAAGACGATGCCATGGTCGGCCGGAGCGGGCAGGATCGCCAGCCGCACCGCCGCACCCGAATGCAGTCCGACTCCGCGGAACTGGGCTTTGGAAGCGATGGTGGTCTGCATGGTCTTGCTGCCTTCTGATCTTGAACCGACGGGGATGGGCCCGCCGCCTTGATGCTGAATTAGGCGCGGGCCCCGAGTCCTACAATTAACGATTTGTGACGGCATGAAACAAAGCCGTCCCTTGCCTTGCCGGATTCCGCCGCAGCGCAGAAAACCCTTGAAAATACCCAATAAAAAAGGACCGCCGAAGCGGTCCCTGATGATCGTGTCCGAAAAACTTGTGATCGGATCAGTTCGCCTGACGGCGCAGGAACGCGGGGATCTCGACGTTCTCGTCGGACCGCTCGGGGCTGGCCAGATCGTCGAAGCCGGCATCGAAACCGCCATTGCGACGGGCCTGGACGCGTTCGTTCACGCGCTCGGCAATGGTCGAGGCGGCGGGCTTTTCGGTCTGCTCGGCGTGGCCCGAGATGCGCTCGAGCATCCGGCTGAGCCCGCCCATGCGGCTTTGCAGGCGGTTCGACTCGGGCTGCTGGGCCTGTGCGGGGGCGGCCTGACGGCCCTGCGCGGCAGCCTGACGCTCGGGCGCCTTCTGCACGGCGGCGGCCAGCCGCTGCATCACCGCGTCCGACGGCGCGCCCGGGTTCTGGGCGGCGCGGCGGGGCGCGACGAAGGCACCCGAATCCGCCCCCAGCGCGTCGCTGGTGGACTGGGCGGGCTGGCGCGCCTCGGGCTGATAGGCCGGGCGGGGCATGTCGTCTTCGTCATAGCGGGCGGTCGAGGGCTGGACGCGCGGCGCGGGCTGCGGTTCGGCCTGGGTCATCACCACGCGGCGGGCGGGGACGGGCTCGTCCTCGACCTTCTGGGCGACGGGCGGGGTCTGGGTCAGCGGCTCGCGCATGCCGCGGCGGGGCGCGGGGATCTCGGCCGCCGAGGCGTCGATGCCGGTCGCCACGACCGAGACGCGGATCGTGCCTTCCATCGAGGGGTCGAGCGTCGAGCCGACGATGATGTTGGCATCGGCATCGACCTTCTCGCGGATCTTCTCGGCCGCCTCGTCCATCTCGAACAGGGTCAGGTCGTAGCCGCCGGTGATGTTGATCAGGACGCCCTTGGCGCCGTTCAGGCTGATTTCGTCCAGGAGCGGGTTGGCAATGGCCTTTTCGGCGGCCTGCACGGCGCGGTTCTCGCCCGAGGCCTCGCCGGTGCCCATCATGGCCTTGCCCATCTCGTCCATCACCGCGCGCACGTCGGCGAAGTCGAGGTTGATCAGGCCCGGGCGCACCATCAGGTCGGTCACGCCCTTGACGCCCTGATACAGCACGTCGTCGGCCATGGCGAAGGCTTCGGTGAAGGTGGTCTTTTCGTTGGCCAGGCGGAACAGGTTCTGGTTGGGGATGATGATCAGCGTGTCCACGACCTTCTGCAGGGCCTCGACGCCCTCCTCGGCCTGGCGCATCCGCTTGGTGCCTTCGAACTGGAACGGCTTGGTCACGACGCCGACGGTCAGGATGCCCATCTCGCGCGCGGCCTGGGCGATGATCGGGGCCGCGCCGGTGCCGGTGCCGCCGCCCATGCCGGCGGTGATGAAGCACATGTGCGCGCCCATCAGGTGATCCACGATGTCCTCGATCGTCTCCTCGGCGGCCTTGGCACCGATCGAGGGCTTGGCGCCGGCGCCCAGCCCTTCGGTGACCTTGGGACCGATCTGGATCGCATTCTCGGCCTTGGAGGATTTCAGCGCCTGGGCGTCGGTGTTCGCGACCACGAACTCGACCCCCTCAAGCTGCTTGTCGATCATGTTGTTGACCGCGTTGCCCCCCGCGCCACCGACCCCGAAGACGGTGATGCGCGGGCGCAGTTCCTGGTCGTCGTTCAGCATCAGGTGGATCTGCCGTTCCATGTTCGCCTGCCTTGTTGTTGTGCCGGACTTTGACTGGTCCGGTCGAATCCCCGTGATGACCGCCAGCCTAGCCAGATTTGGCCTTAGCGTCACCCGAAAAACACAGGAAACGCACAAAATGTAGCGTGTTTGAAAGGTATTCTAGGCGGTATCTTGCCCATTCTCCAACATGCGGCGCGGGTGCTGCCCGCCGCCGCCGCCGGGTCCCTTCGTCGGCCTACCAGTTGTTCTTGAACCAGCGGTAGGCGCGCTTGAGGCTGCGGGCCGGGTGGGCCTCGGCGGGCATGTCGAAATCCCACCATTCGTCCTGCGGGTGCGCGGTCAGCAGCGCAAGCCCGATGGCCGAGGAAAACCCGGCCGATGTCGCCGTATGGGGCAGGCCCTGGATGCGCAGCGGCCGGCCGATGCGCACGTTCTGGCCCAGCATCCGCGCCGCCAGCGTGTCAAGCCCGGGGATCTGGCTGCCCCCGCCCGTCAGCACCACCTGGCGCGAGGGCATGAAGTCGAAGCCGGCCGCGTCCAGGATCTCGGCCACCTTCTCCAGGATCTCCTCGACCCGGGGGCGCATGATGCCGATCAGGTCGGCGCGGCTGATCTGGCGGCGCTCGCCTTCCCAGTCGCCGGTCTCGCTGCCGATCTGGATCATCTCATGGTCGTCTCGCCCTGTGGCCTCGACGCCGCCGTGCAGGGTCTTCAGCCGTTCCGCCTGGGCGTGGCTGATGCGCAGGCCCTTGGCGATGTCCTGGGTGATCAGTTCGCCCCCGAAGCGCACGGCGTCGGCAAAGATCATGTGCTTCTTGATGAAGACCGACACGCCGGTCGCGCCGCCGCCCAGGTCGATGCAGGCCGCGCCCAGTTCCTGTTCGTCCTCGACCAGCGCGGCAAGCCCCGCCGCATAGGATGCCGAGGCCACGCCCGCCAGTTCCATGTCGCAGCGGCGGATGCAATGGACCAGGTTGCCCATGGCGTCGCCGTCCACGGTCAGCACATGCATGTCCACGGCCAGCCGCTCGCCCGCGTGGTCGCGCGGGTCCGACAGACCCGAACGGCCGTCCACGGCAAAGTTCACCGGCTGGGCGTGCAGCACCTCGCGGCCGCGGCCGAAGTCGGGCACGTCGCAGGCGGCAAGGACGCGAGCCACGTCGTCCTCCTGCACCTTGCCAAGCGCCAGCGGGATCTCTCCGGCGACGCCGTACGAGGCCGGTCGCGCCCCCGAGATGCAGGCGATGACGTGATCGACGCGGACGTTCGCGGCCTTCTGGGCGGACTGGATCACGGTGCGGATGGCGCGCTCGGTCTCGGCCATGGTCGCGATCTCGCCAAAGCGCAGGCCGCGCGACCGGGTGTGGGCGGTGC
The DNA here is from genome assembly GCF_000622145.1 of Paracoccus yeei ATCC BAA-599. GTDB lineage: Bacteria > Pseudomonadota > Alphaproteobacteria > Rhodobacterales > Rhodobacteraceae > Paracoccus > Paracoccus yeei. Next base: position 260,836 of record NZ_JHWH01000001.1, read on the forward strand.
CGATCACGCGAAAGTTCGAATGGCCGGCCATCGGACCCACGCCGTCGGTCTCGCGGAACTGGCCGGGGCCGTCGAACTGCAGCACGAGGCAGGCGATTTTCGACGTGCCGATGTCAAGGACCGCAATGACGCCGCGCGCCATCGCCTGACGCCGCATGGTGCGCATGGCCCGCTGAACGTGATAAATGTCCTTCATATCCCCTGGCCCTACAATGACTTATCCGCTGTTCTTCTTGGTCTTTCCAGCCTTGCCGGCGGTCGTTTCGGTCGGGATCGGCTTGCCGTCCGGGCCGATTTCCTGCTGCCCCCGCGCGCGGCGGATGGCGTTCTGGGCGTCCAGCCCGATGCGGACCACGGGGCGCGCCTCGGCCCGCAGGTCGACGACCGTGACATCGCGCGACAGCATCTGCTGGGCCTGGTCCATGGCCATGGCGCGTTCAAAGGCGCGCAGGGCCCCGTCCTCGGGCAGCTTGATGCGCTGGCCGCGGTCCAGGACCACGTCCCAGCGCCGTTCGCCGACCCGTTCCAGCCCGCGCAGGCGCGGCAGGATGGGACCGGCGGCGTCCAGCAGCGCCAGCGCCTCGGGGGCGGCGCGGTCCGCGCCCTCGCCCGCGATGATGGGCAGGTCGCCCCGCACGTCCCGCGATGTGGCCGAGGCGACGCGGTGCCCGGTCTTGTCCAGCAGCTCGATCCCGCGGGCGTGGCGCCACAGCACGACGGGGACGCGTTCGGTCACCACCGCAGACAGGATGCCGCCCGGCTTGATGCGCAGGTCCACCGCCTCGACCGCGTCCAGCTTGAGCACGCGTTCGCGCAGGCTTTCCAGGTCGATGTCGAAGCTCGAGGCCGGCAGGTCCACCGGCAGCATCGCGCGCAGGCCCTTGTCGACGACCGCCGAGGCGCCCTCGATCTCCATGCTGTGGACCAGGAAGGCCTCGCGGTTCTGGATGCGGTCGACGATGCCGTCGATGCCCGCCGACAGATGGGCGCGGCGGGTTTCGTCGGACAGCCAGATGCCCGCGACCAGCGCCGCCATGAAGGCCGGCAGGCCGATGCGCACCAGCCGCCGGATCAGCGGCCGCAGCATCATCCGGTTCAGCCGATAGGCCAGGCGCGACGGCGCGGGGTCGCGGCGCACGGCCGTCTTGGGCGCGGGGCGCGCGGGCACCGGGCGGACGGGCGCGGGACGGGCCGCCCCGCCCTCGGCCGGGCGAGGCCCGAAGGGGTTCAGTCCCGGCATAGCGCCTCCTCGACGATACGGGTGCAAAGCGCGGGAAAGTCCATGCCGACATGCGCCGCCTGTTCGGGCGCAAGCGAGGTGGGCGTCATGCCGGGCTGGGTGTTGGTTTCCAGGATGATGAGGCCGTCGAGCCCCCGCGAATCGTCCCAGCGGAAATCGCTGCGGCTGAGGCCCCGGCATCCCAGGGCATGATGCGCGCGTTCGGCATAGTCGCGGCAGGCGGCGTCGATCTCGGCCGGGACCTGCGCCGGGACCACATGGCGCGAGCCGCCGGGCTTGTATTTCGCATCGTAGTCGTACCAGCCCTCGGTCACGATCTCGGTCACGCCGAGCGCGCTGCCGTCCAGCACCGCGACGGTCAACTCGCGGCCGGGGGCGTAGGTTTCGACCATGACCCGCGCGGGCATCTGCGGCGACAGCTGCGGGGGCGCGTTGGCGCCGTCGCGAACGATGTAGACCCCGACCGAGGAGCCTTCGCCATTGGGCTTGACCACATAGGGCGGCGGCATGACGTGGCGGGCGCGCACCTCGTCCGCATCGGCGATCAGGCTGTCCAGAACGGGCAGCCCGGCATCGCGAAAAGCCTGCTTTGCCCGGGACTTGTCCATTGCGAGGGCCGAGGCCAGGACGCCCGAATGGGTATAGCGCAGGCCCATCCATTCCATGAGGCCCTGGACGCAGCCATCCTCGCCCCAGCGGCCGTGCAGGGCGTTGAAGACCACGTCGGGCGCGGCGTCGGCCAGGCGCGCCGGCAGATCGCGACCCGCGTCGATTTCGATGACCTGATACCCCGCCTGCCGCAGCGCCTTTGCGCATTCATGCCCGCTGGACAAGGACACCTCGCGTTCCGCCGAGGGGCCGCCCATCAGGACTGCGACTTTCGGGGCCGAACTGCTCGCCCTGCCCGCCAAATTCTGCCTCATCGTCCCGGTTGATCCGGGTTCGGGGACAAGGATAGCCGCTTGGCCCCATCCACAAAAGAGGCATTTCGCGCCAGAGGCGATTTTTCGCGGTTTTTTCTTGGCGGGGCGGCGGCTTACGGCTCGCCCACGCGAATGACTTCCCAGGCGAGATCGTGGCCCGAGGATTCGCGGACGCGGTCGCGGACCAGTTCGCCCAGGGCCTCAAGCTCGGCGGCGGTGGCGCCACCGGCGTTCAGCAGGAAATTGGGGTGTTTTTCCGACATCTGCGCCCCACCCAGACGGTGGCCGCGCAGGCCCGCCGCGTCTATCAGCGACCAGGCCTTGAGATCGTGGGAATCGTCGGCCCGCCCGGTCGAGGAATAGCCCGCCGGGTTGCGGAAGGTCGAGCCGGCGCTGCGGTCGCGGGTCGGCTGGCTGGCGTCGCGGCGCGCCAGCTGATCCTGCATTTTCGCTGCCATATCAGCGGGTTCTCCGCGGTTTGCGCGAAAGGTGGCGCGGGTCAGGACGCAGCCCGGGGGCAGTTCGGAGTGGCGATAGGCCAGCGCCAGATCGGCGGCGGGAATGTCGAGGAGCCCGCCGTCGCGGGCCACGGCCCGGACCGAGACCAGATGATCGGCCACATAGCTGCCATAGCAGCCCGCGTTCATGCGGACCGCGCCGCCGATGCTGCCGGGGATGGTGCGCAGGAAGGTCAGGTCAAGCCCGGCCTCGGCCGCGCGGCGAGCGACGTGGGCATCCAGCGCCGCCGCCCCTGCGGTGACGGTTTCGCCAGCGATTTCAATGGTGTTGAAGCCGCGCCCCAGGCGGATGACCACGCCGCGGATGCCGCCGTCGCGCACGATCAGGTTCGAGCCGACGCCCATCGCAAAGACCGGACTGGCTGGGTCGAGCGCGGCCAGGAAATCGGCCAGGTCCTGTTCGTCGGCGGGCTGGAACAGCCAGTCGGCCGGCCCACCCACGCGTAGCCAGGTCAGGTCGGCCAGGGGGCGGTTCGGGGTCAGGGCCCCGCGCGGGGTGGGAAGCGTCTGGGTCATGGATCGGGTCGTTAATCGGCGTTGCGCGGGGCGTCAATCGGGCGGGCGTTGCGGGCCGGTGACAGGCCGGTGCGGGCGGTGCGAGAATGCCAGCAAACGCAGGGATTTTCGCTGTGATCCGGGTGCACGGGGCGTACACCGCGCGTACACAGGGCGTACACCGGAATTCGCGCCCCTTTCAGGGCGTGCTGTGCGGACGGCGGCGGCGGCGCAGGCTTTCCAGCGGCGGCCAGACCAGCAGCGACAGGCCGAGCGCCAGGAACAGCACGCCAAAGCCCGGCCCGCAGATCAGCGTCAGCCAGCCCAGGACCGGAACCCCGCAGACCACCAGCGCGAACAGGCAGGGCGGACGGCGGCGCATCCGCACCAGCGGCAGCAGGCAGGCCAGCGCCGCCCAGAGCAGGGCCAGCCCGAAGGCGAGGCCCGGATATTGGGTCAGCGCGGTCATGCCGCTTTCTCGGTCATGCGCTCGGGCAGGTTGTTGGCCCAGGTCGAGATGGTGCCGGCGCCGAGGCAGACCACCATGTCGCCCGGCCGGGCCTGTTCGCGCACCAGCCGTTCCAGGTCGCCTTCGTCGATGACGGCGCGGGCGTGGCGGTGGCCGTGGGCGATCAGCCCGGCGACCAGATCGTCGCGGGACGCGCCGGGGATCGGGTCCTCGCCCGCGGCATAGACCTCGGCAATGCCGACCACATCGGCCTCGTTGAAGCAGGTGCAGAAATCGTCGAACAGGCTGGAAAGCCGCGAATAGCGGTGCGGCTGGTGCACGGCGATGACGCGGCCCTTGGTGGCCTGGCGCGCGGCTTTCAGCACGGCGGCGATTTCCACCGGGTGGTGGCCGTAATCGTCGATGATGGTGACGCCGTTCACCTCGCCCACGCGGGTGAAGCGGCGGCCCACCCCGCCGAACTTGGCCAGCGCCTCGCGGATCTGGGCGCGCTTCATGCCCAGGTGGCGGGCGACGGCGACGGCGGCCAGCGCGTTCGATACGTTGTGATCGCCCGGCATCGGCAGGGTGCAGCCCTGGATCACCGGGATTTCGCCGTCGTTCAGCACCGCCTCGCCCTGAAGCGCGATGTCGAAATGCGCCACGCCGTTTTCATAGGTCAGGTTGATCGCCCGCACGTCGGCCTGGGCGTTGAAGCCGAAGGTCACCACGCGGCGGTCGGTGGTGCGGCCGACCAGGGCCTGCACCTCGGGGTGGTCGGTGCAGCAGACCGCAAGACCGTAGAAGGGGATGTTCGAGACGAAATCCTGGAAGCCCTTCCTGAGCGCGTCGAAACTGCCCCAGTGCTCCATATGCTCGGGGTCGATGTTGGTCACGATGGCGATGGTCGCCGGCAGGCGGTTGAAGCTGCCGTCCGATTCGTCGGCCTCGACCACCATCCATTCGCCGGCCCCGGCGCGGGCGTTCGAGCCATAGGCGTGGATCACGCCGCCGTTGATGACGGTCGGATCGAAGCCGCCCGCGTCCAGCAGGGTGGCGACCATCGTGGTCGTGGTGGTCTTGCCATGCGTGCCGGCGATGGCCACGTTCGAGCGCAGGCGCATCAGTTCTGCCAGCATCTCGGCCCGGCGCACGATGGGCAGGCCGCGGCGGCGCGCCTCCTCAAGCTCGGGGTTGCCCTTCTTGATGGCGGTCGAGATCACCACCACGCCGGCCTCGCCGATGTTTTCGGCGCGCTGGCCTTCGAACACGGTGGCGCCGAGGCTTTCCAGCCGGTCGGTGATCTTGGAGCGTTTCGCGTCCGAGCCCTGGACCCGGTAGCCCAGCGTCATCAGCACCTCGGCGATGCCCGACATGCCGATGCCGCCGATGCCGATGAAATGGATCGGGCCAAGCTCGCCCGGAAGTTTGGTCGCTGCATTCATCGGGAAAGGTCCGTTACTAGATCTGCAAGGCGCGCGGCCGCGTCGGGGCGGCCAAGCGTCAGCGCCGCCGCTGCCATCGAGGTCGCGCGGGCCGGGTCGGAAAGAATGTCGCGGATGTCGCGCCTGAGGCTGTCGGCGTCAAGCACGGATTCGGGCAGCAGGATCGCCGCGCCCGATTCGGCCAGCGCCCGGGCGTTGGCGGTCTGGTGATCGCCCGTTGCCGCCGCATAGGGGATCAGGATGGCCGGACGCCCGATCACGGTGATGTCGGCGATGGAGGAGGCCCCTGCCCGGCTGACGACCAGCTGCGCCCGCGCCAGCCGGTCGGGCACGTCGTCGAAGAAGGGCTGCACCTCGGCCCGGATGCCGGCGGCATCATAGGCGCGGGCGACGGGTTCGGCGTCCTCGGCCCGGGCCTGGTGGCTGACGTGCAAGCGGGCGCGCAGGTCGGGATCGAGCCCGGCAAGGGCCTGGGGCACGGTCTGCGACAGCACCCGCGCGCCCTGGCTGCCGCCGATCACCAGCAGGTTCAGGGCACCGTCGCCGGGGGGCGCATAGGGCGCCGCCGCGCGGTCGAGCACGGCCCGGCGCACCGGGTTGCCGCTGTGGGTGCCGGTGACGCCCGGCGGCAGGCGCGCGGGCCAGGTGCCGCAGGCCACCGCCTGGACGCGGCGCGCGAAGGCCGCGTTCACGCGCCCCATGATGCCGTTCTGTTCGTGGATCATGCGCGGCACGCCCAGCGCCAGCGCCGCCGACATGGCCGGGATGGTCGGATAGCCGCCAAAGCCCACCACCACCGCCGGCCGATCCGCGCGCATGGCGCGCGCCGCGGCCAGGATGCCCGTGCCGATGCGCGGCAGCACCGCGAGTTTCGCAAGCGGCCCGCCCCGCGCCGTGGTGGCCGAGCTGACGATTTCGCGCGCGACCTGGGTCGGGAAGGCGCCGGCATAGCGCGCGCCGCGCTCGTCGGTCGAAAGCTTGACCCGCCAGCCGCGCGCCAGCAGCACCTCGGCCAGGGATTGGGCGGGGAACATGTGCCCCCCGGTGCCGCCCGCGGCGATCAGGCAAAGCGGCGCGGTCATCCCCGTCTGCGCCCCAGCACGTCGCCCATCAGGCCCTGCGGCCGGGTCCGGGTCAGCGCCAGCAGCATGCCGACCGCGATGCCCGAGGCGATGACCGAGGAGCCGCCGTAGCTGACGAAGGGCAGCGTCATCCCCTTGGCCGGCAGCAGGCGCACGGCGACGCCCATGTTGATGAGCGCCTGCACGCCGAAGGCGCAGGCGAGCCCCGTGCCCGCGATGCGCACGAAGGGGTCGCGTTCGTCGCGCAGCCGCATCAGCGAGCGCACGACCACGGTGCCGTAAAGGACGAGGATCGCGATGACCATGATGAGGCCGTATTCCTCGGCCGCGACGGCGATGATGAAGTCGGTATGCGCGTCGGGCAGCGACCATTTGACCGAGCCCTCGCCCACGCCGACGCCGAAGAAGCCGCCCTCCTGGATGGCGTTGGTGGCATAGCCGATCTGGGTGCGGGGATCGACCTCGGCGGCCAGGAAGCCGTCGATGCGGCGGGCGAAGTGCTCGGACGCGTTGTAGGCGAAGAAGGCGCCCACCGTGGCCACGCCCAGCACGCTGAACAGCAGAAGAAGCGGCGCGCCGGCGATGAAATACATCACGCACCAGGAAAACAGCACCAGCGAGGCCTGCCCGAAGTCGGGCTGGAGCGCCAGCAGCACCACGACGAAGGCCGCCATGATCGCCGAATAGACCCGGCCCGGGGGGCCGCCGACCTCTTGGCTGGCGGCCATGAACCAGGCGCAGATCGCGACGAAGCAGGGCTTGAGGAACTCGGACGGCTGGATCGACATGCCGCCCGGCAGCCGCAGCCAGCGCACCGCGCCCTTGCCGAAATCGGTGCCGACGAAGGGCAGAAGCACGATGGCCGTGATCGCGATGGCAAAGCCCAGGACGCCGATCCGCCGCACCTGGCGCGGCGAGAAGGTCGAGACGACGACCATCAACGCCATCGCCGCGCCGCCGAACACCGCCTGGCGGATGACATAGTAGAACTGCGGCAGGTTGTTCTTTTCCGCCAGCGGCACCGAGGCCGCGAGCCCCAGGAGCAGCCCGATGGCGAACAGGCCCAGCACGCAGGCCAGCGACCATCGGTCGACCGTGCGCCACCAACGGGGAAGAATCGGATCACCAGCCCGTACGGGCGTGGTGCCAAAGACCATCTCGGTCATGGGAATACCGCCGTCACTGCCTCAAGTTCAGGGCCCTGCGGGTGGTCCCGCCGGGCTGCCCGGTTTTCCGGGTCTGTGGGCGATCATAGCGCGATTGTGGCCGGCGCGCTACAACGGATTTATTTCCGCGGCACCGCCCGCAGGATGCAAAAGGCGCGCGGTCCCCTGCCGCGCGCCTTGACGTTCGTCGGGCCGATCCGGGGCCTGATCCGGCGCGGGTCAGGCGCCCGAGGGCGGCGGGGGGCTGTCGCCGCGCGTACGCCACAGCGACCAGGCGACACCCGCGCCGAGGATGGCGAAGGTGATGCCCAGCGACACGGCCGGCGGGAATTTCTCGAGCCCCATCAGGTCGGCCAGGAACACCTTGGAGCCGATGAAGATCAACAGGATCGCCAGCGCCTGCTTGAGATATTCGAAGCGGTGGATGATCGCCGCCAGCGCAAAGAACAGCGCCCTGAGGCCGAGGATGGCGAAGATGTTCGAGGTGTAGACGATATAGGGGTCGGTGGTGATGGCAAAGACCGCCGGCACCGAGTCGACGGCAAAGATGACGTCGGCAATCTCGATCATGACCAGCGCCAGCAGCAGGGGCGTGGCAAAGCGGCGGATGCGCCCGGTCCTGGGGTCGGGCTGCTTGACGATGAAGGACTGGCCGTGCAGGTCGTCGGTCAGGGGCATGCGGCGGCGCAGGAACTTCAGCACCGGGTTCGAGGCCATGTCATGTTCCTTGTCGCCCACGAACAGCATCTTGAAGCCGGTGAGGATCAGGAAGGCGGCGAAGATGTAAAGGATCCAGCTGTATTCGGCGATCAGCGTGGCACCGACGCCGATCATGATGGCGCGCAGCACGATCACGCCCAGGATGCCCCAGAACAGCACCCGGTGCTGATAGCGGCGCGGGATCGACAGGGTGGTAAAGATCAGCGCGATGACAAAGACGTTGTCCATCGCCAGCGTCTTTTCGACCACGAAGGCGGTCATGTATTCGGCGGCCGGCTCGGCGCCCAGCTGATACCAGACGAAGCCCCCGAAGAGCACGCCCAGCGTGATGTAGAAGGCCGAGAGCCTGAGGCTTTCGGCGACGCCGATCTCATGCTCTTTGCGGTTCAGCACGCCGAGGTCGAAGGCCAGCAGCGCCGCGACGAGGGCAAGGAAGGTGAGCCACAGCCAGATCGGCGTGCCCATAAACAGTGTCAGATAGAAAGGTTCCACGGTCAGGCTCCACATTGGTCGCTGAATACCAAGCCGGGACAGGGGGGAATCGGTTCCGGGCTGGCATCGAGCAGGCTCGATGCGGTCCGACATCGCGACATCATGTCGCCAGAGGGGCCCGGTCCGCGCATTCCAGATGGGGACCGCAGCCGCAGGCGCAACCCCCGCGGGAGCAAAATCTGCCAGGGCGCGGCGGATGCGGTTTGCGCTGCCCCTTTTCCTTGGCCCGTGACAGGACTAACTGTCCCCTGCCCCCAGGAGAGGATGGCCCATGCTTTACAACACCCAGGCCGAATGGCTGGCGGCGCCGCGCAAGCGGGTGCTTTTCTTTGGCATGTCGGGCCTGGGCAAGACGCATCTGGCCTCGATGCTGCGCGGCTCGGGCGCGTGGTTCCATTACTCGGTCGATTACCGCATCGGCACGCGCTACATGGGGGAACTGATCGCCGACAACTTCAAGCGCGAGGCGATGAAGGTGCCGTTCCTGCGCCAGCTCTTGCTGTCGGATTCGGTCTATATTGCCTCGAACATCACCTTTGAAAACCTGGCCCCGCTGTCCACCTACCTGGGCAAGCCCGGCAGCGAGACACGGGGCGGGCTGCCGTTCCAGGAATACATGCGCCGCCAGGACCAGCACCGCATGGCCGAGATCGCGGCGCTGCTGGACAGCGGCCATTTCATCCGGCGGGCGCAGGACATCTACGGGCTGGCGCATTTCGTCTGCGATTCGGGCGGCTCGGTCTGCGAGGTGGTGGACCCCTTCGCCGCGACCGACCCCGTGCTGGACGCGCTGGAACGCGACCTGCTGCTGGTCTGGATCAAGGGCTCGGACGCGCATACCGAGGAGCTGGTGCGCCGTTTCGACCGCGCGCCCAAGCCCATGTACTATCAGCCCGAGTTCCTGGACCGGGCCTGGACCGCCTATCGCGTCGAGAAGGGCCTGGCCGAGGACGAGGTCAATCCCGACGCATTCATCCGCTGGACCTATGCCCGCGCCCTGGCCCATCGCCAGCCCCGGTATGCCGCGATGGCGCGGCGCGGCGTGACGCTGCTGGCCGAGGAGGTCGCCGGGGTCAAAAGCCCCGAGGACCTGATCGGGCTGATCGGCGACGCTATCGACAGAAAGGACGCATGATGCCCATTACCCTTCCGAATGACCTGCCCGCCTTCGACATCCTGTCGAACGAAGGCGTCATGGTCATGTCGCCGGGGCGTGCGGCGACCCAGGACATCCGCCCCCTGCGCATCGGGCTGCTGAACCTGATGCCCAAGAAGATCCAGACCGAGAACCAGTTCGCCCGGCTGATCGGCGCGACGCCTCTGCAGATCGACTTCCAGCTGATCCGCATGTCGGACCACGAAAGCCGCAACACCGCCGCCGACCACCTGCAAAGCTTCTACCGCCGCTTCAGCGAGGTCGAGGCGACCGGCGAAAAGTTCGACGGGCTCATCATCACCGGCGCGCCGATCGAGCACCTGCCCTTCGACCAGGTGACCTACTGGGACGAATTGACGCGGGTCTTCGAATGGACCCGGACGCATGTGCATTCGACCTTCGGCGTGTGCTGGGGCGGCATGGCGATGGCGTGGTATTTTCACGGGCTGGAAAAGCACCTGCTGGCGCAAAAGGCCTTCGGCTGCTTCCGGCACCGCAACCTGGCGCCGTCCAGCCCCTATCTGCGCGGCTTTTCCGACGACGTTCTGGTCCCGGTCAGCCGCTGGACCGAGGTGCGCCAGGCCGAGGTGGACGCCTGCCCGGGGCTGCGCACGCTGATCGCCTCGGACCAGGTCGGGCCCTGCCTGCTGGAGGATCCCGCGCACCGGGCGCTTTATGTCTTCAACCATTTCGAATACGATAGCACGACGCTGAAGGACGAATACGACCGCGACGTGCTGGCCGGAAAGCCCATCGACGTGCCGGTGAACTATTACCCCGACGACGACCCGTCCCAGGCCCCGACAAACCGCTGGCGCAGCCATGCCCATCTGCTTTACGGCAACTGGATCAACGAGATCTACCAGACGACCTGGTACGACATCACCCGCATCGGAGAGGGCTGAATGGCACGCAAGGACAGCAAGGCCCTGACCCAGGACCATCCCGACCTGCCCTTCGTCGGCGCCATCTCGCGCTATCTCGAGGAGGCGGCGCCGGCGCCGGTGCGCAAGGCGGTGCTGGCGGCCAAGGGCGACGCCATCCTGGACCCGCCCTACCCCTATGACGCACCGCTGAAGTCGCGCGACTACGACCCGCACATGGCGGCGCTGCAACTGCAGCTGGTGCGGCTGATGCGCGACGTGATCCACACCGGCAAGCGGCTGGTGGTGATCTTCGAGGGCCGCGACGCCGCCGGCAAGGGCGGCACCATCGAGCGCGTGCGCGAGAACCTGAACCCGCGCTCGGCCTATATCGTGGCGCTGCCCAGGCCCAACGAGCGCGAGGCGGGGCAATGGTATTTCCAGCGCTATGTCGACTGGCTGCCGGGCCGGGGCGAAATCGCGCTGTTCGACCGCAGCTGGTACAACCGCGGCGTGGTCGAGCGCGTCTTCGGCTTTTCGAGCGATGCGCAGCGCGAGACCTTCTTCCGCCAGCTGCCGCTGTTCGAGAACGTCCTGGTCGACGACGGCATCATCCTGGTCAAGCTGTGGCTGAACGTCAGCCGGGCCGAACAGCTGAACCGCTTCCTGCAACGCGAACGCGACCCGCTGAAGCAGTGGAAGCTGAGCGCGATCGACGTGGACGGACTGGCGAAATGGGACGACTATACCGCCGCCATCCGCGACACGCTGACGCGCAGCCATTCGGGCATCGCGCCCTGGACGGTGATCCGCGCCGACGACAAGCGGCGGGCGCGGATCGCGGCGATCCAGGCGATCCTGCATGCGGTGGATTTTGCCGGCCGCGACGACGCGGTGATCGGCCGGCCCGATCCCGCCATCCTGGGCGGGCCCGAGATGCTGGCCGGGTGACCGGCGCCTGCCCGCGTCCCGGGCAGGCCGCAGCCCAGCGCCGTGGGGTGGCCTGCGGGGGCGCGGCCACGGCTTGCGGCAGGACCGGGGGGCGGCTAGCCTGCCCGGATCAGGCCACACCCATACCCAAAGGACACAGATGACACTCCTGCGCTCCTCCGCTGCCGCGCTGCTGCTTTCGGGCAGCCTGCTTGCCGTCCCCGCCCTTGCCGCCGACCCCGAGCTGACCGTCTTCGACTGGGCGGGATTCGAGGAGCCGGTGATCTTCCAGGGCTATGTCGACAAATACGGCGACAGCCCCACCTTCGCCTTCTACGGCGATGACGACGAGGCCTATCAGAAGCTCGCCTCGGGCTTCAAGGCGGACGTGGCGCACCCCTGTTCGCAGATGGTGTCGAAATATCGCGACGCCGGGCTGATCGAGCCCTGGGACGTGTCGCGCATTCCCGCCTTTTCGACCATCGACCCCAGCTTCCTGCATTCGCCGATCTTCAAGGACGACACCGGGGTCTGGTACATCCCGACCGACTGGGGCGCGACCGCCATCGCCTACAACAAGGACACCGTGCCGGCCGAGGACGTGGCCAGCCTGAACGTCTTCATCGACCCGAAATACCAGGGCCGCACCAGCCTGCCCGATTCGGCGGACGACGTCTGGGCGCTGGCCTATCTGGCGACGGGCACCGCGGACTGGACCAAGGTCACCGACGAGCAGTTCAAGGCCGCCGCCGACTGGCTGCGCCAGGCGCACCAGAACGTCGCCGCCTATTGGGCCGACCCGTCCGAACAGGCGCAGCTGATGGCCTCGGGCGCGGTGGACGTGGCCTGGTCCTGGAACGACGGCGTGGTGCTGCTGAAGAACGACGGCTTTCCGGTCGGCTTCCAGCGCGCCCCGAAAGAGGGCTCCTCGACCTTCTTCTGCGGCTTCATCAACCTCAAGAACGGCCCGGGCAGCGAAGACAAGGCCTATGACTTCATCAACGCCTGGCTCGCCCCGCCGGCGGCCAAGGGGCTTCTGGACACGATCGGCTACGGCCACACCTCGACCGTCGCGATGGACACGATCAGGGACGAGCCCGCGGTGAAGGAGGGCCTGTCCCCGGTCGACGCCCCGATCCTGGCCCAGACCCCGAACGACCCCGAGCAGCGCGAGAAGCAGCTGGCCGAGTTCGAAAAGATCAAAGCCGGGTTCTGACGCCCCGCACCGCGCAGCCGCCGCGCCAGCGGCACGGCCGCCTGGGTATTTGGAAAACGGTGAAGGCCGGGCGCGCCGATTCGGCTTTCACCGTTCGAGAAATACCCCAAGGGGTGAATTGGCCCGCAAGGCGGGACAAGAGGGGAACGGCGTTCCCCTCTCTTGCGCCCCGCGATGGCGCCGCCTATATTCGAAGCGTCCGGGTTCGCCCGGACTATGGACATAAACGCGCAGGTAATAAGCGGATCGGACCCGGGGGCGGTACCCGGCGACTCCACCAAACTCCCTCGTTGGGGGCACCTGGGGTCGAAACAGGATCGACGAACGTCTAAAGCTGTTTGCTTTGTCCCGGTGAGCTACCACCGTTATCGGTGCGATATGTACAGTTGCCAACGACAACCGTGCTCCGGTCGCTCTGGCTGCGTAAGCAGCTCGGGTAACCGAAAACTAAGCCCTTGCGCCTAGCAGCGTAAGGCGGGGCCCGCAGGAGCCTGGCAACAGAATCCTGCACCTTCCCCTTTCCTTGCCCGCCTTATCTTCTGGCAATTTTCCGCGTTCGGCCCTATCTCCGTGGCCATGCAAGGGAATGTTGCCATGAAAGACCTGACCACCTCCGACGCGGATGCGCTGATCGCGGAGCTGGGCGCGCGGGCGCGCGATGCCGCCCTGGCCCTGGCCGAGGCCAGCGCCGAGCGCAAGCATGCCGCGCTGATCGGCGCCGCCGAGGCGCTGCGCGAGTCCGAGGACGCGATCCTGGACGCCAACACGCTGGACATGGATTTCGCCCGCGAAAAGGGGCTGAGCCCGGCCATGCTGGACCGGCTGAAGCTGGACCCGGCGCGGGTCCGCGCCATGGCCGAGGGGCTGCGCGCCGTGGCCGAGCAGGCCGATCCGGTGGGCCGGGTGCTGGCGGAATGGGACCGGCCGAACGGGCTGCACATCCGGCGCGTGGCCACCCCCCTGGGCGTCATCGGGGTGATCTATGAAAGCCGGCCGAACGTCACCGCGGATGCGGCGGGTCTGGCGCTGAAGGCCGGGAACGCGGTCATCCTGCGCGGCGGCTCGGAAAGCCTGCACAGTTCGGCCGCGATCCATGCGGCGCTGGTGCGGGGCCTGACCCAGGCCGGCCTGCCCGAGGCGGCGGTCCAGATCGTGCCCACGCGCGACCGTGCGGCGGTGGCCGCCCTGCTGCGCGCCCAGGGGCTGATCGACGTGATCGTGCCGCGCGGCGGCAAGGGGCTTGTGGGGCTGGTGCAGCGCGAGGCGCGGGTCCCGGTCTTTGCCCATCTGGAGGGGATCTGCCACGTCTATGTCGACGGCGATGCGGATCTGGCCAAGGCGCGGCGCGTCGTCCTGAACGCCAAGACCCGGCGCACCGGCATCTGCGGCGCGGCCGAGTGCCTGCTGATCGACCGCCGCTTTTATGCCGAGCACGGGCCCGTGCTGATCCAGGACCTGCTGGACGCCGGCGTCGAGGTCCGGGCCGGGGGCGAACTGGCCCAGGTTCCGGGCACCGTCCCCGCCCAGCCCGACGATTTCGGGCAGGAGTTCCTGGACAAGATCATCGCCGCGACGCTGGTCGATGGCGTCGAGGGGGCGATCGCCCATATCCGCCGCTACGGCTCGGGGCACACGGAATCGATCCTGACGGAAAACGACGCCACCGCCGAGCGCTTCTTCAAGGGCCTGGACAGCGCCATCCTGATGCGCAACGCCTCGACCCAGTTCGCGGACGGCGGCGAATTCGGGATGGGCGCGGAGATCGGCATCGCCACGGGCAAGATGCATGCGCGCGGCCCCGTGGGCGCCGAGCAACTGACCAGCTTCAAGTATCTGGTCACCGGCGACGGCGCCATCCGCGCGTGACGCAGCGCCTGCTGCATGGGGACGCGCACCATCGGGTGACGCTGTTCCCGGGGCCCGCCGGCAGCCGGCGGGCGGTGGTCTGCTTTGAGCCGGGGCGCGAGCGGATGGCGGGGTTCGAGCCCGCCGCAGCCCCGCATTTCGCCGCGCGGCTGGGGCTGGACGCGCTGGTCGTGCAGACCGCGCGGCGCGACTGGTTCCTGTCGCCCGCCAGCCCGGCGCTGGCCGCCGCGTTGCGCCGGGCCACGGCGAACTATGCCGAGGTCTGCCTAAGCGGCTTTTCCATGGGCGGCTATGGCGCGCTGCTGTATTCGGCGGCTTGCCACGGGGTCCGGGCCATGGTCGTGTCGCCGCAATACTGCATCGATCCCGCCGTCGCCCCCTGGGACCCCGGGCGGCACGACAAGTTCCGCCGCATCGGCCAGCCCATGCCCCTGCCCCAGTCCCAAGGCGACCCGCGCCTTGGAGGAATTGTGCTTTATGACCCCGCGATCCCCGAGGACCGGCAGCACGCGCGCCATGTGCTGAAGGCCTTTCCCGCCATGACCGGCGTCGCCCTGCCGCATGGCGGCCACCCGGCCAGCGGCGTCCTGGGCGAGGCGGGCCGCGTCGGCCGCATCGCCGAGATGGTGATCGCGGACCGGATCGACGGGGCGGCGCTGCGCGACCTGCACCGCCGGGCGCGCCGCAACTCGGCCCGGTACCGGCTGAACCTTGCCCTGGCCGGGGCCGCGCGCCACGGCGCCCGCGCCCTGCCGGTCCTGGCCGAACTGGCCCGGACAGCCGCCCCCCGCCTGCGGCTGGAGGCCGGGCTGGCCTTGTTGCCGCTGGACCGCGAGCAGGGCATCGCCGCGCTGCTGCAGCTGCTGGAGGACACGCCCGAGGCCCCCAGGGCCTGGGCGGGCCGGATCGAGCGCGCGCTGGCGTCCTAGAAGGAAATCTCGCCGCCCGTCTCGTCCAGTTCCCAGGCAAGCGGGCGATTGGCCTGGCGCGCAAAGGCGGCCAGCAGGGCGAACTGCACCTCGGAGGGCGCGGGCTCGGTCAGGGCGCGCGGGGCGGCCGCCGCCCGGTCGAGCCAGGCCCAGAGCGCCGGGTCGGACTTGACGCGGGACGATTCCGCGACCAGCCGCCAGCCGCGCGCGCCGCGGCAGATCAGCACGCTGCCGCCCCAGGGCATGGCGGTTTCCAGGCACATGAACGCCAGCAGGATCATCCGCGCCTCGGTCCGGGGCAGGTCGCCCGGCGCGTCCAGCCTGACCCGGATGCGCCCCGCCTTGTCGGCATCGCCCAGAAGCCCGGCCAGTTCCGTCAGCGCGATGCGCTGGTCGGGGGCGGCGTGGCCGAAGGCCATGCGGAACCAGCGGATGCGCGCCCGCGCCGCCTGCACGCTTTCGGCGACAAGCTGCATCTCGGCGCTTTTGGCGATGCCCGGAAAATCGCCGGACAGCTGCAGAAGCTCGAGCCCGTTGCCGATGGCCCCGAGCGGCGAGACGAGATCGTGGCAGAGACGCGAGCCGACCAGCGCAGCAAGGCGCTCGGCCTCGACCCCCGGATGATCCTCGGAGCGGCGGATTGTAATGTCGTCCATGAGTGACTAGCCTAATTGAGCAGGAAAGGGGCCGCGATGAACGAGATCCTTGAGCCGGGCATGATCGTGCGCCACCCCGGCGCGCCCGAATGGGGAACCGGCCAGGTGCAGTCGCGCATCGGCGACCGCATCACCGTGAATTTCGACAATGCCGGCAAGCAGGTCGTGGATGGTCGCCATGTCAGTCTTGAACTGGTCACGCTTCGCCCCTGAGTATACAATTTGATCATATTGCAACTTTAGCTTGTGTCAATTCCCGGCAGGCTGCCTGCCCCGCCCCGACGCAGGGTCCAGTTGCATTGCCGGCCTGTCCCGCCTAGACACGGGGCCGACCCCGGACAGCAGGTGTGACGCTTTGCGATGATGCCAGAAGGCGCGTATTTCGAAACCCGGCTAGCCCGGCGCGAGGCCGACCTGCTGTCGGCCCAGCGGCTGCGCTATCGCGTCTTCGTCGAGGAGCTGGGCGCGGACGGCGACCTGGTGGACCATGAAAACCGGCTGGAGCGCGACGCCTTCGACCCGGTGGTCGATCACCTGGTGCTGGTGGACCGCCGCCGCCCGGAATCGGATCTGGAGCATGTCGTGGGCGTCTATCGCCTGCTGCCCGGCGACCGCATCGGCGGGAACGATCGCTTCTATTGCGACGGGGAATACGACCTTTCGCCCCTGCGCCGCAGCGGCCGGCGCGTGCTGGAACTGGGCCGGTCCTGCATGGCGCCGGATTTCCGGGGCGGCAGCGGCATGTTCCTGCTGTGGTCGGCCCTGGCCGAATATGTGCTGGACCGGCAGGTCGAGGTGCTGTTCGGCGTCGCCTCGTTCCACGGGACCGATGCGGGGCTGCTGGCGCAGCCGCTGTCCTGGCTTTACCGCCACCACCTGGCCCCCGAGGGGATGCGCCCCCGCGCCCGCCCCGAGGGATACCAGCGCATGGACCTGGTGCCCGAAGCGAGGCTGGACCGGCGCGCCGCGATGGCCGGGATGCCGCCGCTGATCAAGGCCTATCTGCGGCTGGGCGGCGTCGTCGGCGAGGGCGCGTTCCTGGACCATGCCTTCAACACCACCGACGTCTTCCTGATGGTGGACACCGCCGCGATGTCGGCCAGGCACCGCCGCTTTTACGAGGCGCGCGGCCTGACGGAATGACCGAATCCCATCCCGGCACCTGGCGCGACGACGGCGCCCCCGCGGTTCCCCGGCCCGGTCCCCTGGGCTGGCTTCTGGTCGTGACGCGGGGCCTGGCGATCCTGTCGGTCCTGCTGATCGGGGTCGTGCTGATCCTGCCCTTGCGCGCGGGGGAACGGCTGCTGGCCGGTCCGCGCCGCCCGGTGACGGGCCCCCATGTCCAGATCGTCTGCCGCATCTGCCTGTGGCTCATGGGCCTGCGCTGCGAGGTTCGGGGGCGGCCGATGCGGGGCCCCGGCGCGGTGGTCGCGAACCATGCCAGCTGGCTGGACATCTTCGTGATGAACGCGGCCATGCCGGTGTTCTTCGTTGCCAAGGCCGAGGTGGCGGGCTGGCCCGGCATCAACATCCTGACCCGCGTGACCGACACGCATTTCGTCGCGCGCGACCCGCGCCTGGCGCAGGCCCAGGCGCAGGAGTTCTGCGCCCGCACCCGTGCCGGCCACCGGCTGCTGTTCTTTCCCGAAGGCACCAGCACGGACGGCCACCGCGTCCTGCCCTTCAAGCCGACGCTGTTCCAGGGCTTCCTGGACCCCGACCTGCCCCGGTCGCTGGCGGTGCAGCCGATGACGGTGATCTATCATGCGCCGCCCGGGCGCGACCCGCGCTTTTACGGCTGGTACGGCGACATGGCGCTGGGAACGCATCTGCTGGCGGTCCTGGCCCAGCCGCGCCAAGGCCGCGTCAGCGTGGTGCTGCACGACCCGATCCCCGTGGCCGGAGAGACGCGCAAGACCCTGGCGGCCAAGGCCGAGGCCGCCGTCCGCTCGGGCCTGTCCGCCTGACGGGCGTTACAGCGGCCAGAACAGCGGGATCGTCAGGCAGGCCACGATGCCGCAGATGATGTCCAGCGGCACGCCCACCTTGACGAAATCGCTGAACTTGTAGCCGCCGGGGCCATAGACCATCAGGTGGGTCTGATAGCCGATGGGCGTCGCGAAGGCGACCGTGGCCGAGAACATGACGGCGACGACATAGGCGCGCGGATCGTGGCCCAGCGACTGGGCCAGCGCGATGGCGACCGGCGTCAGCAGGACCGCCACGGCATTGTTCGACAGGATCTCGGTCATGACCAGGCCCAGGAAATAGACCGCGATCAGGGTGGCGAAGGGCGGCAGGCCGCGCAGCCAGGGCGCGACGAAATCGACCACCAGCGCCACCGTGCCGGTGTGCTCCAGCGCCTCGCCGACCGCCAGCATGGCAAAGATCATCGCCATCAGCCGGGCATCGACAAAGGAAAACGCCTCTTCGGCATCGACGCAGCGGGTGATCAGCACCACGGCCGAGGCCAGGAAGGCCAGTGCCATGATCGGCGCCACGTCGAACGAGGCGAGCGTCACCACCGCCAGCAGGCAGGCGACCGCGATGGGCGCCTTGGTGCGGCGGAAGGGCCGCGCCGAGGGCCGCGAGACATCGACCAGGTCCATGTCGGCGGCCAGCCGGGCGATATCCTCGGGCGCGCCCTCCAGCAGCAGCGTGTCGCCCACCCGCACCTCGAGATCGTCGAGCTGGCGGCCGATGTTCTGGCTGCGGCGGTGCGCGGCCAGGACATAGACGCCATAGCGGCGGCGCAGGCGCAGGTCGCCCAGGCGCCGCCCGATCATCCGCGCCCCGGGCGAGATCAGCACCTCGACCGTCTCGGTCGCGACCGAGCTGAGCTTGTCGACCATCTGCAGGTCCTTGTGGGCCTGCATTTCCAGCAGGTCGGCCATTTCAGAGCGTAGCACCACCCGGTCGCCGGGCTCCAGCACCACCTCGGCCATGTTGCGGCGCAACGAGGCGTCGCCGCGCAGCACGTCGATCAGCCGCACGGCGTCGCGCTTGAACAGCGGCACCTCGCCGACGTTCATGCCGACCAGGCTGCTGTCCTGGGGAATGGCGACCTCGGTGAAGTATTTCATCTCGCGCCGGGTGCCGAGGAATCCGGCCAGCGAGGTCCGTTCGGGCAGCAGGCGCCAGCCGATCAGGGCGAAATAGGCGATCCCGGCCAGGGTGATGGCGATACCCACGGGGGCGATCTCGAAGATCGTGAACGGGGTCATGCCCGCCTCGCGCGCGACGCCATCGACCAGCAGGTTGGTCGAGGTGCCGATCAGCGTCATCATGCCGCCCAGGATGGTGAAATAGCTGAGCGGGATCAGCAGCTTCGACGGGAACGTGCCCAGCCGCAGCGCAAGCTGGATGCAGATCGGGATCATCACCGCCACGACAGGCGTGTTGTTCATCACCGCCGAGGCCACGATGACAAAGCCGAACATCCCGCAGAGCGTCGCCCGGGGATGGGTCGAGACGCGGGAGGTCACCAGCCGCGACATGATTTCCAGCGCGCCGGTGCGCAAGAGCCCGCCCATGATGATGAACATGAAGGCGATGGTCCAGGGCGCCGCGTTCGACAGCACGCTGCCCGCATCCTTGATCGGCAGCAGACCCAGCACCATCATCACCCCCGCCGTGGCGATGGCCACCACCTCGGGCGGGTGCCGTTCGCGGATGAACTCGATGAACATGACGGTGATGATGACCAGCATGGCGATGGCCGCGTTGGTCCCTGTCAGTTCGAAACCCAGCATGATTGGCTCTGTCCCCTGGCGGCCTCGAAATCACGGGCCTGTCGGTCGCTGATAGAATGATTTTCTGCGCCGCCGCAAGGAAAAGAGGGCTTTCTTCTATGCGTCGGCCCCGGGCTGTGTCGGGGGATGCGTCTGCGACAGCCGCCCGCCGTCGCGCACCGCCTGGATCGCGATGGCGCGTCCGCTGCGGTCGTCGGTGGTGACAAGGACGCCGGCCAGCGTCGCCTCGCCCTCGGCGGGGGTGAAGCGTTCGCTGGACATGCCCGTGATGAAGCGGCGCAGCGGCTCGGCCTTGTCCATGCCGATGACGCTGTCATAGTCGCCGCACATGCCGGCGTCGGACTGATAGGCGGTGCCGCGCGACAGGATCATCGCATCGGCGGTCGGCACATGGGTGTGGGTGCCGACGACCAGGCTGGCGCGACCGTCGCAAAAATGCCCGACGGCCATCTTCTCGCTGGTCGCCTCGGCATGGATGTCCACGACCGAGGCCTGCACCAGCCCGCCCAGCGGATGGGCCTTGAGCACGGTCTCGATGGCCGAGAACGGGTCGTCGAAGGGCCGCTTCATGAAGACCTGGCCCAGCACCTGCGCGACCAGCACCTTGCGCCCGCGCGTCGCGTCGAAGACGCGCGCGCCCCGGCCCGGCGCGGCCTTGGAATAGTTCAGCGGCCGGATGATGCGGGGCTCGGTCTCGATGAAGGACAGCATCTCCTTCTGGTCGAAGGCATGGTCGCCCAGGGTGATGCAGTCGGCGCCGGCTTCCAGGATCAGCCGGGCATGACTGCCCGTCAGCCCCATCCCGCCCGAGGCGTTTTCGCCGTTCACGATGGTGAAGTCCGCGCCGAGCCGGTCCTTGAGCGGTCCGAGCCCTTCGGCGATGGCGCGACGGCCGGCCCGGCCCATCACGTCCCCAAGATAGAGAATACGCATGACGGGCAGCGTTAGGCGAAAGCGCCGCGCCCCTCAACCCCCTTGCGGCGGCTCAGGCCAGCCATGCGCCAATCAGCGCCGATGCCAGCGCGATCCCCGCCCCGACCGCGATGCCGCAGGCAAAGCCCCGCCGGCGTTCGCGGCGCGGCTCGGGCCGCTCGCGCAGCAGTTCGGGCATGCGGCGTTCCAGGAATTCGGGCAGCAGCGGGGCAAAGCGGGCCAGCACCTGGGCCGAGCGCCCCAGGTCGCGGAGCGCGGCGCGGGGGCCCAGGTTGTCGCGGATATAGGTCTCGACCACCGGCCGGGCGACTTCCCACATGTTGATCTGCGGGTCCAGGCTGCGGGCGACGCCCTCGACCACGACCATGGTGCGTTGCAGCAGGATCAGTTCGGTCCGGGTCGCCATGCCGAAGCGCTCCGTCACCTCGAAGAGATAAGCCAGCAGGTTCGCCATGCTGATGCGGCTGGCATCGGCGCCGAAGATCGGCTCGCCCACCGCGCGGAGCGCGCGGGCAAAGGCGGCCATGTCGCGGTCGCGGGGGACATAGCCCGCCTCGAAATGCACCCGCGCCACGCGCATGTAGTCGCGCTGGATGAAGCCATAAAGGATCTCGGCATAGACGCGGCGGGTGTATTCGTCGATTTCGCCCATGATGCCGAAGTCATAGACGATGATGTCGCCGTCCGCCGCGACCTTCAGGTTGCCCTGGTGCATGTCGGCGTGGAAATAGCCGTCGCGCAGCGCATGGCGCAGGAACATCTGCAGCACCCGCGCGCCCAGGGCCGGCAGGTCGTGGCCCGCCGCCTGAAGCGCCGCGATGTCGCCCATCGGGATGCCCTCGGCCCAGTCGCTGGTCAGCACCCGCCGCCCGCTGAGCATCCAGTGCGGGTCGGGCACGCGGATGCCCGTGTCGCCCTGGGTGTTTTCCCGGAACTCGGACGCGTTCGCCGCCTCGCGCCGCAGGTCAAGTTCGCCGATGACCACGGATTCGAAATGGCTGACCACGTCGCGCGGGCGCAGGCGGCGGGCGCCGGGCGACAGCCGCTCGATCATGCCGGCGGCGAAGTGGAAGGCGTCGATGTCGCGGCGGAACCCCGCCTCGACCGAGGGGCGCAGCACCTTGACGGCGACCTCGGCCCCGGTATCGGCACGCTTGGCATGGTGGACCTGGGCGATCGAGGCCGCGGCCACGGGGGGCGAGAATTCCGAAAACAGCGCCGCGACCGGCAGGCCCAGATCCTCGGCCACGATGCGCATCGCATCCGCCTGAGCAAAGGGCGGCAGCCTGTCCTGCAGCATCGAAAGCTGGCCGGCGAGTTCGGGGCCGACCACGTCCGGCCGCGTCGAGAGAATCTGGCCGAACTTGATATAGGCCGGCCCCAGCGCGGTGATCGCGCGCGTGACCGGCGGCAGGTCCGGGTCGCCCGGATAGCCGAGCCAGGCAAAGGGCCAGCCCAGGACGCGCGCGGCCAGCCGCACCCGCGCGGGCGCCTTCATCGCGTCAAGCGCCACCGACATGGCGCCCGTGCGCTCGAAGGTGGCGCCGGTGCGGATCAGGCGCCAGATGTTGTGCGGACCGCGCATGTCAGATCTTCCATCCCGAATGCAGCGCGGCGATGCCCATCGACAGGTTGCGGTACTGCACCCGGCCAAAGCCCGCGCGCCGGATCATGTCGGCGAAGGTCTGCTGGTCGGGGAACTTGCGGATCGATTCGACCAGATACTGATAGCTGTCGCGGTCGTTCGCCACCACCTGCCCCAGCGCCGGAATGACGTTGAAGGAATAGCGGTCATAGAGCCATTGCAGCATGGGCACCGGCATCTGGCTGAATTCCAGCACCATCAGGCGGCCGCCGGGCTTCAGCACGCGGCGCGCCTCGGCCAGGGCGTCGGGGATGCGGGTGACGTTGCGGATGCCGAAGCTGATCGTGTAGCGGTCGAAGCTGTCGTCGGCGAAGGGCAGCGCCATCGCGTCGCCCGTGACCCAGGCCAGGCGGTCGGACAGGCGGTCGGCCTCGGCGCGCTTGCGCCCCTCGACCAGCATCGATTCGGTCATGTCGCAGACGGTGACGCGCGCGCCCGAGGCGCGCCCCAGAAACCGGAAGGCGATGTCGCCCGTGCCCCCCGCCACGTCCAGCAGGTGCTGGCCGTCCCGCGGCGCCAGCCAGTCCATCATCGCGGTCTTCCAGACCCGGTGGATGCCCGCGCTCATCAGGTCGTTCATCACGTCGTAGCGCGAGGCGACGCGCGAAAACACGCCATGGACCAGCCCGGCCTTGTCCTTTTCGGCCACGGTGCGAAAGCCGAAATGGGTCTCGGCCTGGGAATCGCCGTTCGGTTCGGGGCGCGGGCTGTCGGTCATCGTGCTTGTCCATCCGTGGTTTCGGGCACAGATAGGGGCTATCCACGCCGCGCGCCACCCGCCAGAAGCCGGGCTGCGCGCCGCACCATGCGACGAACGGAACGGAAATGCCAGAACTGCCCGAGGTCGAAACCGTCCGCCGCGGCCTGCTGCCGCACCTTGAGGGGCACGTCCTTGCGCGCGCCGAGGCGCGCCGCCCCGACCTGCGCTGGCCGCTGCCGCCGGACCTGGTGCAGGTGCTGACCGGCGCCCGTGTCACGGCGCTGCGGCGACGGTCGAAGTACATCCTGGCCGACCTGGAGGAGCGGGGCACGCTGCTTTTGCACCTGGGCATGTCGGGGCGGATGCTGATCGAGGGCCAGTCGCAGGGCGAGTTCCACCGCGACCCCGCGATCCTGCCGCGCCACGACCATGTGGTGCTGTGGACCGACCAGGGGACGCGCATCACCTTCAACGACGCGCGGCGATTCGGCATGGTGGACCTGATCGCGCCCGGGGCAGCGCATCCGCTGCTGGCGCATCTGGGGCCAGAGCCGCTGGGCCCCGACTTCACCCCCGACGTGCTGGCCCGCGCGCTGGCCGGGCGCAGGACGCCGATCAAGGCCGCGCTGCTGGACCAGCGGATCGTGGCGGGACTGGGCAACATCTATGTGTCCGAGGCGCTGCACCGGGCGGGCATCGACCCGCGCCGGCTGGCGGGCCGGATCGGGGCCGCGCGGATCGCGGCGCTGATCGGGCATATCCGCGACGTGCTGGACGAGGCCATCGCCGCCGGCGGATCGTCGCTGCGCGACCACCGCCAGGCCAGCGGGGAGCTGGGCTATTTCCAGCACAGCTTCCGGGTCTATGACCGCGAGGGCGCGCCCTGCCCGCGACCCGCCTGCCCCGGGACCATTCGCCGGATCGTGCAGTCGGGGCGGTCGAGCTTTTACTGCCCCGCCTGTCAACGTTGAGGCGCCGGAGCCTCCGGCGGGGATATTTGACCAAGAAAGAAGTCCGCGCACCCGGTCCCCGCGCGGCGCTGGCCTAAGGCGCGCGCATTTGTTAATGCTCGCGCCCAGCGTCATAGCGAAAGGCTCGGTTTCATGGCTTACCAGACCCTCACCGTCGAGATCGACGATTATGTCGCGCTGATCCGGCTTGCACGGCCGGAGGCGTTGAACGCGTTGAATTCGCAACTGGTCGGAGAACTGGCCGAGGCGCTGGCCGAAGCCGACCGCAACGACAAGGTGCGCTGCATCGTCCTGACCGGCAGCGAAAAGGCCTTTGCGGCCGGGGCGGACATCAAGGAGATGGCGACGAAAACCTATGTCGACGCCTATACCACCGACCTGTTCGGGGCCGAGATCGACCGCATCACCGCCACGAGGAAGCCGATCATCGCGGCAGTCGCGGGCTATGCGCTGGGCGGCGGCTGCGAACTGGCGATGGCCTGCGATTTCATCATCTGCGCCGACACCGCCAAGTTCGGCCAACCCGAGATCAACCTGGGCGTCATCGCCGGCATCGGCGGCACCCAGCGCCTGACGCGCTTTGTCGGCAAGTCGAAGTCGATGGAGATGCACCTGACCGGCCGCTTCATGGACGCGGCCGAGGCCGAACGCTCGGGCCTGGTCAGCCGCGTCGTCCCCGCCGCCAAGCTGATCCCCGAGGCGATGGCCGCCGCCAAGAAGATCGCCGAGAAGTCCATGATCGCCGTGCTTGCCGCCAAGGAGGCGGTGAACCGCGCCTATGAAACCACCCTGCGCGAGGGCGTCCTGTTCGAGCGGCGGACCTTTCAGGCGCTGTTCGCGACCGAGGACCAGAAGGAAGGCATGAGCGCCTTCCTGGAAAAGCGCGCGCCGCAGTTCCGCGACCGCTGATTGCGCTTGGCATTGCCGGAGCGCCGGTGTATAGGGCCGGCCTGACATGCGCGTGGGCCCGCTTAGGCAAGAATCATGACCGTCCCGGATGGGACGGTGCCGTGGGGCTTTTGCGCGATCAAGATATTCGGAGAGACAAGCACCCATGGCCAATACGCCCCAGTCCAAGAAACGCGCACGCCAGATCGAGCGCGTCACCGCCGTCAACAAGGCCCGCCGTTCGCGCATTCGCACCTTCCTGCGCAAGGTCGAGGAAGCCATCGCCGGCGGCAATGCCGACGCGGCCCGCGAAGCGCTGAAGAACGCCCAGCCCGAACTGATGCGCGGCGTGACCAAGGGCGTCGTTCACAAGAACACCGCGGCGCGCAAGATCTCGCGTCTGGCGGCCCGCGTGAAGGCCCTGTCGAACGCCTGAGGCGCTGCGGCAAATCCGCAACTGAGATCGAACAATACGGGGGCGCGTTCTTTACCGAACGTGCCCTTTGGCATCAAAAGCATAGCCGCAAGGCCCTGATCTTGCCCGATTTTCAAGGGACGGTCCGGGCCGTGCACGGCGTCAGATTCGTCTGGCAAAGTGGCTGTCAAGCACGAAGATCGGTTGTCGGCCGAGCGCCGTTCTTGCTAGCTTCGGTCCAGCGATTCACGTCGCACCTGGGGGACATGCTCCGCAACCGGCACTGCCTGCCGGCACGCGGACCGGCAGCATGATCGCGGGACGATCTGCTACCTGATGAAGCACGAGGCCGGCTGCCACCGGCGTCTGCTTCGTGTCTGGAATCGAAGGCTGCGGAGGCAGCCGGCCGCTTTTGGCGGCTGGTTCTTTCGTTGACCGCGAATCCGTCCCCCCTGTGCCGATGCCGAATCAAGGCGCGACGGTGAACCCCCGTGAAAACCGGGGGGCCGCGCTAAACATGGGCAAGGAAACGGACTTGGGCGAGATGGACAAGATTTGGGGGCAGGCGCGTGAAGAACTGCAAAGAATCGTCGGAGCGGACAGCTTCGCGACCTGGATCGACCCGCTGAAGCTGGCCGAGGTCGATGACGGCACCGCCGTGATCGCCTGCCCCACCCGCTTCCTGTCGGACTGGGTGTCACGCCATTACAGCGACGACATCCTGACCGTGCTGGACCGCCTGGGCGGCCCGGTGCACCGGCTGAGCTTCGAGACGCGCAGCCAGGCGGCCAGCCCTGCCGCCGCCGCGCCCAAGCGCCCCGCCGCCCGTCAGGACGCCACCCGCGGAGACGCCCGGGCCGAGGGCGAGGAGCTGACCGCGCCGCTGGACCAGCGCTTCACCTTCGAGAATTTCGTCGTTGGCAAGCCCAACGAACTCGCCCATGCCGCCGCCCGCCGCGTGGCCGAGGGCGGGCCCGTAACCTTCAACCCGCTGTTCCTTTACGGCGGCGTGGGCCTGGGCAAGACCCACCTGATGCATGCCATCGCGCGCGAGATCCAGGCCCGCCAGCCCGATGCCCGCGTGCTGTACCTGTCGGCGGAACAGTTCATGTACCGCTTCGTCCAGGCGCTGCGCGACCGGACCGTAATGGATTTCAAGGAACTGTTCCGCACCGTCTCGGTGCTGATGGTCGACGACGTCCAGTTCATCGCCGGCAAGGATTCCACGCAGGAGGAATTCTTCCATACCTTCAACACCCTGGTCGACCAGGGCAAGCAGATCGTGATTTCCGCCGACCGCGCGCCGGGCGAGATCAAGGACATGGAGGAGCGCATCAAGTCGCGCCTGCAATGCGGGCTGGTCGTGGACCTGCACCCCACCGACTACGAACTGCGGCTGGGCATCCTGCAAAGCAAGACCGACGCCTTCCGCCAGCAATATCCGGGCCTTCTGCTGGCGCCGGGCGTGCTGGAGTTCCTGGCCCATCGCATCACCTCGAACGTGCGCGTGCTGGAAGGCGCGCTGCAGCGGCTGTTCGCCTTTGCCAGCCTGATGGGGCGCGAGATCACGCTGGACATGACGCA
Organism: Paracoccus yeei ATCC BAA-599; assembly: GCF_000622145.1. Classification (GTDB taxonomy): domain Bacteria; phylum Pseudomonadota; class Alphaproteobacteria; order Rhodobacterales; family Rhodobacteraceae; genus Paracoccus; species Paracoccus yeei. The sequence continues at coordinate 287,869 of NZ_JHWH01000001.1, forward strand.
GGAATGCCTGGCCGACATCCTGCGCGCCAACGACCGCAAGGTCTCGATCGAGGAGATCCAGCGCAAGGTCGCCGAGCATTACAACATCCGCCTGTCGGACATGATCGGGCCGAAGCGCGTGCGCACCGTCGCCCGACCCCGCCAGATCGCGATGTATCTGGCCAAGCAGATGACCTCGCGCAGCCTGCCCGAGATCGGCCGCCGGTTCGGCGGGCGGGATCACACGACGATCATGCATGGCGTGAAGAAGATCGAGGAGCTGCGCAGCGCCGACCGCAGCCTGGCCGAGGACATCGACCTGCTGCGCCGCCTGCTGGAAGCCTGATCGCAGCCGCTTGACCCCGCGCGGGATTCTGCCACATTGGCGCCCCGCGCCGGATCAGGATGAGGATTAGTGATGAAATTTGCCATTGAACGGGCCGATCTGGTCAAGGCCGTGGCCCAGGCCCAATCCGTGGTCGAACGGCGCAACACGATCCCGATCCTGGCCAACGTCCTGATCGAGGCCACGGCCGAGGGCGTCAGCTTTCGCGCGACCGATCTCGACACCGAAATCGTCTATCGCACCACCGCCCAGGTCGAGCAGCCCGGCGCGACCACGGTTTCGGCCAGCATGCTCAACGACATCGCCCGCAAGCTGCCGGACGGGGCGCTGATCCAGCTGGGGCTGGACGGCGGTTCGCAGCGGCTTTCGGTGCAGGCGGGGCGGTCGAACTTCAGCCTGGCGACGCTGCCGCGCGAGGATTTCCCGGTCATGTCGGCATCGGAATACGCGGCGAACTTCAGCGCCCCGGCGCTGGTCCTGCGGCGGCTGTTCGACAAGTCCAAGTTCGCGATCTCGAACGAGGAAACGCGCTATTACCTGAACGGCGTCTATATGCATGTGGCCGAGGGCGCGGACGGGCCCAGCCTGCGCTGCGTGGCGACCGACGGCCACCGGCTGGCCCGCATCGACGCCCCCCTGCCCGGCGGCGCGGCCGACATGCCGGGCGTCATCGTGCCGCGCAAGACGGTGGCGGAACTGCGCAAGCTGCTGGACGACGACGAGACCGAGATCGCGGTGTCCGTCAGCGAAACCAAGGTGCGCTTCGCGACGCCCATGATCACCCTGACCTCGAAGGTGATCGACGGCACCTTCCCCGATTATACCCGGGTGATCCCGTCCTCGAACACCCGCAAGCTCGAGGTGGACGCGGGCGACTTCGCCAAGGCGGTGGACCGGGTGGCGACCGTCAGCAGCGAACGTTCGCGCGCGGTCAAGCTGTCCCTGGACGAAGATCGGCTGGTCCTGTCGGTCAACGCCCCCGACGCCGGCGCGGCGGATGAGGAGCTGTCGGTCGCCTATGCCGACGATCCGCTGGAAATCGGCTTCAACGCCAAGTACCTGCACGAAATCGCCAGCCAGATCGAGCGCGAGAACGCGGTCTTTCTGTTCAACGGCTCGGGCGACGCGGCGCTGATCCGCGAGGGCGGCGACAGCACCGCCGTCTATGTCGTGATGCCGATGCGCGTGTGACGCTGAGCCGCCTGCACCTGACCCAGTTCCGCAGCTGGGCCAGGCTGGACCTGGAGCTTGACGGACGGCCGCTGGCGATCCACGGCCCGAACGGCGCGGGCAAGACGAACATTCTGGAAGCCGCCTCGATGCTGTCCCCCGGCCGGGGCATGCGCGGCGCCCCGCCTGGCGATCAGGCGCGGCAGGGGCCGGACGTGGGCTGGCAGATCCGGGCGCAGATCGGCGATCAGGCGGTCGTGACCCGCGCAGCCCCCGGCCAGCCGCGCGAGGTCATGATCGACGACAAGCCCGCGCCGCAGGTGGCGCTGGGGCGGCTGATGCGGGTGATCTGGCTGGTGCCGGCGATGGACCGGCTGTGGACCGACGCGCCCGAACAGCGCCGCCGCTTTCTGGACCGCGTGACGCTGAGCTTCGCCCCCTTCCATGCCGAGGACGCGCTGGGTTACGACAAGGCCATGCGCGAACGCAATCGCCTGCTGCGCGACGAGGTGCGCGACGACCGCTGGTATCGGGCGCTGGAATCGCAGATGGCCGACATGGGCGCCGCGATCACCCGCAATCGGCAGGACGCCATCGCCCGGATCATGCAGGCCCAGCAGGGCGCGGAAACCGCCTTTCCGGCCGCGCGCCTGACCCTGCTGCCGGGCGAAGGCTTCGCCGACGATCCCGACCCCGCCAGCATCGCCGTCCGCCTGGCCGAGACCCGGTCCCGCGACATGGCCGCCGGCCGCACCCTGACCGGCCCGCACCGCGCGGACCTGGGCGCGCATTGGGGGCCGCAGGACATGCCCGCCGCGCTAAGCTCGACCGGCGAGCAAAAGGCGATGCTGCTGTCGCTGATCCTGGCGAACGCCCGCGCCCTGTCCGGGGAAAGCCCGGTCCTGCTGCTGGACGAGGTCGCGGCCCATCTTGACGCCGACCGCCGCGCGGCATTGCATGACGAGATCTGCGCGCTCGATGCGCAAAGCCTGCTGACCGGCACGGGACCCGAGCTGTTCGACAGCCTGCGGGACCGGGCGCAATTCCTGGCCGTGCGCCGCGACGGCGCCACATCCGAGGTTCTGCCATGAAACGGGAACGTGTCACCCTGATTACCCTGGGCGTCCAGGATCTGGATCGCAGCCGACGCTTTTACGCCGACTGGGGATGGCAGGCGCATCCCGCCTCGCAGCCGGGGCTGGTGCTGTTCCAGATGACCGGCGCGGCGCTGGCGCTGTTCCAGCGCGGCGAGCTGGCCCACGACCAGGGGCGCCCCGAGGCAGAGCTTGGCACCGGCGCCATGACGCTGGCGCAGAACTGTGCCGACGACGCCGAAGCGGATGCCGTCTTTGCCGCCGCGCTGGCCGCCGGGGCGCGGGCGATCAAGCCGCCCGAAAAGGCGGTCTGGGGCGGCTATTCCGGCTATTTCGCCGATCCCGACGGCCATGTCTGGGAAATCGCCTGCAACCCGTTCTGGCCGCTGGATGCGGACGGCGGTCTGACCCTGCCCGGCTAAACGGTCAGGTCCACGATCTGGAAGCTGCGCACATCAACGATGCCAAGGTCCGAGATGCGCAGCTCCGGGATCACCACCAGCGCCAGCAGCGAATGCTGCATATAGGCGTTGTTGAGCGTGCAGCCGCAATCCTGCATCGCCCGGACGATGGCCTGCGCCGCCTCGGCCACCTCGGGCGCGGACAGGTCCGACATCAGCCCGGCAATGGGCAGGGCCACCGTCGCCAGTTCGGCGCCGTCGCGGAACACGGTGACGCCGCCGCCGATGTCCCCCAGGTGGTTCGCCGCCGCCGCCATCGTCTGACGGTCGGTGCCGACGACGATCATGTGGTGGCTGTCATGCGCGACGGTCGAGGCGACCGCGACCCGGCCCCGGTAGCCAAAGCCCGAAACGAAGCCGTTGACCACCCCGCCCGTGCCCCGGTGCCGTTCGACCAGCGCGATATGGCAGATGTCGCCCACGGGCTCGATCACGCCGCCCTGGACCGGCAGATCCGCCTCCAGCGCGCGTGTCGGGGCCTGGTTTTCCACGACGCCGATCACGCGCGCACGCACGCTGTCGCCGCTGGCCTGCGCGCGGAAATCCTCGGCCGCCAGCCGCTTGCCCAGGCGGACCGAGTGCCGCGCCCGCTCGGGCCAGTCGATGCGCGGGCAATCGACCAGCAGCCGGCCCTGCTCGGCCACCACCCGGCCCTGGGCGATGACCAGCTCCACCGGCAAGGCGGCCAGATCGGACGTCAGGATCACATCCGCCCGCCGCCCCGGCGTGATGCTGCCAAGCTCGCGTTCCAGCCCGAAGTGGCTTGCGGCATTGATCGTCGCCATCTGGATCGCCACCAGCGGGTCGCAGCCGCAGGCGATGGCGTGGCGCACCACCCGGTTCATGTGCCCGTCGTGGACCAGCGTGCCGGAATGGCTGTCGTCGGTGCACAGGATGAAGAAGCGCGGGTCGAGGCCCTTTTCGGTGATCGCGGTGATCTGGCTTTCGACGTCGTACCAGGCCGATCCGAGCCGCATCATGCAGCCCATGCCCTGACGGACGCGGGCGATGCCCTGCGCCTCGGTCGTGGTCTCGTGGTCGTCGTTGGCGCCGCCCGCGACATAGGCGTGGAATGGCCGGCCCAGGTCGGGGCTGGCGTAATGGCCGCCGACCGTCTTGCCCGCGGCAACGGTCGCGGCGATCTCGGCCAGCATCTGCGGATCGCCCGCCGCGACGCCGGGAAAGTTCATCATCTCGCCCAGACCGATGATGCCCTCCCAGCCCATGGCCTGGGCGACCTCGCCCTCGGTGATGGGCGCGCCGGTGGTTTCCAGGCCGGGGGCCGAAGGCGCGCAGCTGGGCATCTGGGTGAACATGCTGATCGGTTGCAGCAGCGATTCGTCGCGCATCAGCCGCACGCCCTCCAGTCCCAGCACGTTCGCGACCTCGTGCGGGTCGTGCAGGATGGTCGTCGTGCCATGCGGGATCACGGCTCCGGCAAAGCCGGCGGGGGTCAGCATCCCCGATTCGACATGCATATGCGCGTCGATCAGCCCGGGGACCATGAAGCGGCCCGTCGCCTCGATCACCTGCGTGTCGGGGCCGACCGAGGGGCCCGCGTCTGGCCCGACATAGGCCACGCGGCCATCGGCCACCGCCACGTCGATGCCGGGGATCACCTCGCGCGTGTGGACGTTGACCCATTGCCCGCCCCGGATCACCAGATCGGCCGGGGCGCGGCCGGCGGCCACCTCGACCAGCCGGGGCTGCGCTTGGATCCAGGGTTTCAGCATGGCTCTCTCCTTGTTCGTGGCCCCCAGATTGCGGCAGGGTGGCGGCGAAGGAAAGGCGGCGTGATGGAATGGAGCGGCGAGGCCAGCGTGATGACCCGCACCAGGCACGGCGAGAACGCCGTGATCCTGACCGTGCTGTCGCGCGAGGCGGGGTTGATGCGCGGGCTGGTGCCCGGCGGCGCCAGCGCAAAGCGGTCCGCGATGCTGCAGCCCGGCAACCGCGTCAGCCTGCGCTGGCGCGCCCGGCTTGAAGATCAGCTGGGCACCTTCGCGGTCGAGCCCGGCCGGGCGCGGGCGGGGCTGCTGGCCGGGGCGGACGCGCTGGCGGGGGTGAACGCGGTGACGGCGCTGCTGTCCTGGGCGCTGCCCGAACGCGACCCGCACCCGCGCCTGTCGGACGCGACCGAGGCGCTGCTGGACCTGATGGACCAGGGCGCGCAGGGGGGCGACGGCTGGGCCGGGGCCTATCTGGCCTGGGAGATGTGCCTGCTGGACGAGTTGGGCTTTGGCCTGGACCTGTCGGCCTGCGCGGTGACGGGCGTCCGCGAAGGGCTGGCCTATGTCAGCCCGCGTTCGGGCCGCGCGGTCAGCGCCCAGGCGGCGGGCGACTGGGCGCCGCGCCTGCTGCCCCTGCCCGCGATCCTGGGCGGACGCGGCAACGGCGGCATCGGGGACGCCCTGGCCCTGACCGGGCACTTCCTGCAATCCCGCCTGGCCGAGGCCCATGCCGGAAAGCCGCTGCCCCCGGCCCGCGCCAGGCTGGTCGCGCGGCTGGCGCGCGACCGTTAGGGGCTGCTACTTGCGATAGCCCGGCTCGAAGGTCAGATAGGTCGGGCCGGTGATCTTCAGCACGCCGCCATCATAGGTGATGCCGTCGGCCTGGGCCAGCGCTGCCAGATAGCGGTTTTCCAGCCGGCCGGCATTGCCGGAACAGGCCATCCGCGTCGTGGTGATCGGGCCCAGCTTGAAGGCCGGCGGCTCGGCCGTCTGATTGGCGCTGTAGTGGTTGCAGGGCGCCTGCCCCGAAACCGAGCCGTCGCTGGCGATCTCGATGCCGACATTGCGCTGCGGCACGGTGTCCGAGCCGATGCCGACCAGCACATAGGGCCCGACGGGGATGTTGTGGGATGCACTTCCGGTCGGGGTGGGTTCGCAGGCGGCCAGTGCGGCCGTCGCGGCAAGCGCCGCCGCAAGGGGCAGGAAGCGGGTCATGGGCAGCTCCGTTCTGTCATTTGCCCGCCATAATGCCTGATCGGCCCCCGCTGTCCAGCCGGGGGCGGAATTTTCCCGTCAACCCAGTAACCTGCGTGCAATGACCTGGGCCTGGATCTCGGCCGCGCCCTCGAAGATGTTCAGGATGCGGGCGTCGCACAGGACCCGGCTGATGGCATATTCCAGCGCAAAGCCGTTGCCGCCGTGGATCTGCAGGGCATTGTCGGCGGCGGCCCAGGCGACGCGGGCGCCCAGCAGCTTGGCCATCCCGGCCTCCAGGTCGCAGCGCCGGCCGTGGTCCTTCTGCCAGGCGCTGAAATAGGTCAGCTGGCGCGCGATCATGATTTCCACCGCCATCATCGCCAGCTTGTCGGCGACGCGGGGAAAGTCGATCAGCGCGCGACCGAACTGCTTGCGGTCAAGGGCATAGCGCAGGCCCAGTTCGCAAGCCGATTGCGCCACGCCCACGGCGCGGGCGGCGGTCTGGATGCGGGCGGATTCAAAGGTCTCCATCAACTGCTTGAAACCGCGACCTGGCTCGCCGCCCAGCAGGTTCTCGCCCCGGACGCGGAACCCGTCGAAGCCCAGCTCGTATTCCTTCATGCCGCGATAGCCCAGCACCTCGATCTCGCCCCCGGTCATGCCGGGGGTGGGGAACGGGTCGTCGTCCGTGCCGGGGGTCTTTTCGGCCAGAAACATCGACAAGCCGCGCCAGTCGGTCGTGTCGGGGTCGGTGCGCGCCAGCAGCGTCATCACATGGGTGCGCTGTGCATGGGTGATCCAGGTCTTGTTGCCCGTCACCACCCAGTCGTCGCCATCGCGCACCGCCCGCGTGCGCAGGCTGCCCAGGTCGCTGCCGGTGTTCGGCTCGGTGAAGACGGCCGTGGACAGGATCTGCCCCGAGGCGAGGCCGGGCAGCCATTTCGCCTTCTGCTCCTCCGTACCGCCGCACAGGATCAGCTCGGCCGCGATTTCGCTGCGCGTGCCCAAGCTGCCCACGCCGATATAGCCGCGCGACAGTTCCTCGGTCACGACCACCATCGAGGCCTTGGAGAGGCCGAGGCCGCCGTATTCCTCGGGGATGGTCAGGCCAAAGACGCCAAGCTCGGCCAGTTCCTCGATGATCTCCATCGGGATCAACTGGTCCTTGAGGTGCCAGCCATGGGCGTTGGGGATCACGCGTTCGTCGGCATAGCGGCGGAACTGGTCGCGGATCATCTCGAGATCCTCGTCCAGCCCGGTGGCGCCGAAGGTGGCGCGGCCGTGGTTGTCCTGCATCAGCGCCACCAGTTCGGCCCGCGCCTGGGGCGTGTTGCCGCCTATCAGCGCCAGCGCCGCCTCGGGCGGGGTCCAGTCCAGGCCCAGGTCCGACAGCCGCGCGAATTCGGTCTGGCTCATGGGGATGCCGCCCCGGATCTGGGTCAGGTATTCGCCCAGGCCGATCTGCAGGATCAGCGCCTCGGCCCGGCCAAGGCCGCCCGCCTCGGACAGCCGGCCGGCCCATTCCGTCAGCTGCCGGATCGATTCGACATAGGTCGCCAGCCAGGACAGCGCATGCGCGGCGTGCTGGTCGCGGTCCAGCGCGGCGGGATCGACCTTGCCCGTCGGGGCCACCCGGGCGCGCAGGGTCTGGGTCGCGCGGTCCAGCAGGTCGGAAAGCGCGGGTAGCGTGTCGCGCGCGCGGGCAAGCGTCTGGGCGGGCATGGCGGGCGTATCCTTCATGGCAGGTCCTTTGCGGTCGTGCGGCGTTGCAGCATCTCTAGCGCCAATGCAGGCGCAGCGCAACTATCATGCGTTATACGTGGCGTAAGCGAACGAAAATGACCAAGCCTGCCCGCGATGTCGCTCAGCCCGCCATCGGCGCCCGGACTTTTAGCGTTTGCGGAAAATTCCCCGGAGCGGTAATGACCGGGCCATCGGGCCAAAGCCACGCCCAGCCGCGTTTTCCATCGCGAAAACATGAGACGCCTCAAGCCTGCACGGGCCCCAATCGACTGTCGTTCAATGTTCGGACTGGACCCCTTTCACCTGGCGCTTGCCGTCGCGATCACGCTGTTTTCCGGCTTCGTCAAGGGCGCCATCGGCTTTGCCATGCCGATGATCATGCTGTCGGCGCTGGGATCGTTCCTGACCGCCCAGCAAGCGGTCGCGGCCGTCATCCTGCCGGTGCTCATCACCAACATCCGCCAAGCGCTGCGCCAGGGCTGGGGCCCGGCCTGGGCGGCCACCTGGGCCTATCGCTGGCATATCGGCATGGTCGTGCTGTTCATCCCGGTCAGCGCCTTCTTTGCCACGCGCGTGCCGCAATGGGCGATGTATGCGCTGATCGGCGTGCCGATCACGCTTTACGCGGGATGGCAACTGATGGGCCGCAGCCTGGCCCTGCCCATCCACCACCGCCGCCGGGCCGAGATCGCGACCGGCATCGTCGGCGGGCTGATCGGCGGCGTCTCGGGGATCTGGGGGCCGCCGCTGCTGGTCCTGCTGCTGTCCCTGCACGCGCCCAAGGACGAACAGATGCGCGTCCAGGGCGTCGTGTTCTTCATCGGGGCGGCGGTGCTGACGGTGTCGCACCTGAACTCGGGACTTCTGAACGCGCAAACCCTGCCGTTCTCCGCCATGCTGGTGGTGCCGGCGATCATCGGCATGGGCCTGGGCTATCTGGCGCATGACCGGCTGGACATCTCGCAATTCCGGCGCTGGACGCTGATCCTGCTGGTCGCGACCGGGCTGAACCTGATCCGCCGCGCGACCGAGCTTCTGGGCGCCCCGACCTGAAAGGACATGCCATGATCGACCCCGCCCGCCTGACCGCCGATCTGATCCGCTGCCCCTCGGTCACGCCCGAGGAAGGCGGCGCGCTGACCCTGCTGGACGGCGTCCTGGCCGGCGCGGGCTTCGAATGCCACCGCGTGGACCGGAACGGAACGCCGAACCTGTTCGCACGCTGGGGCGCCAAGGGGGCGGCACGGAGCTTCGGCTTCAACGGCCATACCGACGTGGTCCCGCCCGGCGACCCCGCCAGTTGGACCCACCCACCCTTCTCGGGGGCCGAGGTCGACGGCTGGATCTGGGGCCGGGGCGCCACCGACATGAAATCGGGCGTCGCGGCCTTTGTCGCGGCGGCGGTCGAATTCGTGACCCGGACCCCGCCCGACGGCGCCGTGGTCCTGGCCATCACCGGGGACGAGGAAGGGCCCAGCCGCGACGGCACGCTGGCGCTGCTGGACTGGATGGCCCGGAACGGCGAGCGGATGGATGTCTGCATCGTGGGCGAGCCGTCGAACCCCGACCGCTTGGGCGAGATGATCAAGATCGGCCGGCGCGGCTCGATGACGCTCCATATCGAGGCGCGGGGCGTGCAGGGACACGCCGCCTATCCGGACCGGGCGCGCAACCCGATCCACGCGCTGATCCGGCTGCTGGGCGATCTGACCAGCCAGCCGCTGGACCAGGGGACGGCGCATTTCGACCCGTCCGGCCTGCAGGTGACGACCGTGGACTGCGGCAACCCGGCCACGAACGTCATCCCCGAGACGGCGCGCGCCAGCGTGAACATCCGCTTCAACGACGCGCATACCTCCGCCAGCCTTCAGGCGATGATCCGCGACAAGGCTGCGGCGATCTCGGCGCAGACGGGCGTGGGGCTGGACATCCGGGCCCAGGTTTCGGGCGAAAGCTTCCTGACCGCGCCCGGCCCCTTCGTCGATCTGGTGGCGGGCGTCGTGCGCGCGGAAACCGGGCTTGACCCGGTGCTCTCCACCTCGGGCGGGACCTCGGACGCGCGCTTCGTCAAGGATCATTGCCCGGTCCTTGAATTCGGCCTGGTCGGCCATTTCATGCACCAGGTCGATGAACGGGTTCCCGCCGATCAGGTGCGCGACCTGTCCCGGATCTATCGCCGCATTCTGGAGCGCTATTTCGCATGAAGATCGAACGCACCGAGGACCTCGAGACCTGCCGCGCCATCCGCCGCGTCGTCTTTGTCCAGGAACAGAACGTCCCCGAGGACGAGGAGTGGGACGGGCTGGACGGCGCGGCGATCCACCTGCTGGCCCGCGACGACCAGGGCGCCGCGGTCGGGACCGCGCGCATCCTGCTGGCCGACGGCACCGGCAAGATCGGGCGGGTCGCCGTTCTGAAACCGGCGCGCGGCACCGGCGCGGGCGCGGCGCTGATCCGGGCGGCGCTGGCCGAGTTGCGCGCCCTGCCCGGCGTCACCCGTGCCAAGCTGGGCGCCCAGACCCATGCCATCGGGTTTTACGAAAAGCTGGGCTTTGCCGCCTATGGTCCGGAATACGACGATGCGGGGATCCGGCATCGCGACATGGCGCTGACGCTTTGATCCGGCCTGAACTGCGGCCCTATCGCGAAACCGTGGCGGCCCTGGTCGCGACGGGCCTGGGGCTTTGGGTGTTTTCGCGGGGCGGCTGGGTGTTCTGGCCGCTGGGCGCGCTGATCGCCGGGGCCTCGGCGCTCTGGGCGCTGGACGCCTGGCGGCGGCTGCGCTTTCGCAGCCGGGCGACCGCGCCGGGCGTCGTGGAACTGGACGAAGGCGCGATCCGCTACCTGTCCCCCGACCGCCTGCTGGGCGGCGAGATCGCGCTGCGCGACCTGTCCGAAATCCGCCTGCTGCGGCTGAACGGGCGGGCGCATTGGCGGCTGAAAAGCCTGGACGGGCAGGCGCTGCTGGTGCCGGTCGATGCGCGCGGCGCCGAGGGGCTGGCCAGCGCCTTTGCCGCGCTGCCGGGTGTGGACATGGGCCGCATCTCGGCCGCGCTGAAGGCGGACGGACCGACCATGCAGACCCTTTGGACCAGGAACAATCACCCCCGCTTGACTTGACGCGCCAGCCTTGCCACCTGTGGCGGGCTAGGCAGATGAAAGGCCACCGATGTCCATTCCTCAACAGGGCGGCGGCCCGATCGAACGACCCGAGCAACTGGCGGAGTACATCGCCTCGGGCGAGAAACCCAAGGACCGCTGGCGCATCGGAACCGAGCACGAGAAGTTCGGCTATCGCCATTCCGACCTGATGCCCCTGCCCTATGACGCGCCCGCCGGCCAGCCTTCGGTCAAGGCCATGCTGGAAGGCTTGCGCGACCGCTTCGGCTGGACCCCTGTGCTGGAAGCCGGCCATATCATCGGGCTGGAGCGCGACGGCGCCAATGTCAGCCTGGAGCCGGGCGGGCAACTGGAACTGTCCGGCGCCCCGGTCGAGACGATCCACCAGACCTGCGACGAGGTGAACGGCCACCTGGCCGAGGTGCGCGAGATCGCCGACAAGCTGGGCGCGGGCTTTATCGGCCTGGGCGCCGCGCCGGTCTGGAGCCAGGACCAGATGCCGATGATGCCCAAGGGCCGCTATCGGCTGATGACCGATTACATGGGCCGGGTCGGCACGCTGGGCACGCAGATGATGTATCGCACCTGCACCGTGCAGGTGAACCTGGACTTTGCCAGCGAAGCCGACATGGTCCAGAAGCTGCGCGTCGCGCTGGCCCTGCAACCCGTCGCCAATGCGCTGTTCGCCAATTCGCCCTTCCTCGACGGCAAGCCGAACGGCTGGAAAAGCTGGCGCGCCCATATCTGGCAGAACCTGGACGCGGCGCGCACCGGCATGCTGCCCTTCGCCTTCCAGGACGGCATGGGTTATGAACGCTGGGTCGACTATGTTCTTGATGTTCCGATGTATTTCGTCTATCGCGACGGCAAGTACATCGACGCGCTGGGACAGAGCTTCCGCGATTTCCTGAACGGCCGCCTGCCCGCCCTGCCGGGCGAGGTGCCGACACTGTCGGACTGGGCCGACCACCTGACCACCGTCTTCCCCGAGGCGCGCGTCAAGAAATTCATCGAGATGCGCGGCGCGGACGGCGGCCCCTGGCGGCGGCTTTGCGCCCTGCCCGCGCTGTGGGTCGGGCTGATCTATGACCAGTCGGCACTGGATGCGGCCTGGGATCTGGTCAGGGGCTGGGACGCCGAAACCCGCGAGGCCTGGCGGCGCGAGGCGGGCCTCAAGGCGCTGGACGCCGAGGTCGGCGGCACCCGGATGCGCGATCTGGCGCGCGAGGTTCTGGCGATTTCCGAAGCCGGGCTCAAGGCCCGCGCCCGCGCGGGCAGCGGCGGGCTGGTCCCGGACGAGACGCATTTCCTGAACGCGCTGAAGGAAAGCGTGGACAGCGGCACGGTCCCGGCCGACGAGATGCTGGCGAAATACCACGGCGAATGGCAGGGTGACCTGAACCGGATCTACGCCGAATATTCCTATTGAGGACCGTCTGCCGAATGACAAAGGGGCCGGGTCATCCCCGGCCCCATTTTGCCCTTGTGGGGCGTCAGGCCTGCGGTTCGGGCGGCTCGCCCCGGCTGGCCATGAACTGGTCGAACTCGGCCTTGTCGCGGGCTTCGCGCAGCTTTTGCAGGAAGTCCAGGAACTCGCGGTGCTCGTCCTCAAGCCGCTTCAGCGTTTCGTCGCGATAGGCGTCGAAGGCGGCGTTGCCGGTCGGCGCGCCCGGGTGGCGGCCCATGCGGCGGGCGCTGCCGTAGCGGTCATGGCAGGTATGGCGGCAGGAAAACATGCGCTTGCTCCAGATCATGTAGCCAAGGATGGCCAGCCCCACGGGCCAGCAAAAGACAAAGCCCAGGATCATGGCAAAGATCCAGGCGGGCTTGCCGCGGTCGTCCAGCCAGTCCCGGACCCCGGCCAGGGCAAGGCCGATCCGGTCCATGACGGACGGTTGCGGGACGATATTCGTGTTCATGGGCATTCCCCCTGTATGTGAATGTTAATCACATTTACATAGATGGAGCGCCCAGGCCCGGCGTCAATATGCGCCGGCCAAAAAATTCAGTCGGGAATGACGCCCAGCCCGCGCAGATAGATCAGCGCCCCGCTTTCCAGCATGTCCTCGGCCGAAATGGGCGAGCGGCCGCCGGGCTTGCCCCGGCCGAACAGCTCGACCACGCCATGGCTGAGCGCCCAGATGTGATCGGCGACCATGCCCGCCGGGGGACGGGGCGCGGCACTGCGCTGGAACAAGGCTTCGGCGGCGGTGACCAGCACGCCGCGGGCCCGGTCGGCGGCCTGCGTCAGCGCGGCATTGCCGGTGATCGAGATGCCGGATTCGAACATCGCGATATAGAACCCGCGCCGTTCCGCCGCAAAGCGCAGATAGGCCCGCCCCATGTTCAGAAAGGCCGCGAGCGGGCTGGCCCGCCCCACCGCCAGGGCCGCCTCGAGCCGCTCGGCGAACTCCTCGAACCCCTGGCGGGCGACTTCTTCCAGCAACTCGTCGCGGCCGGCGAAATGGCGATAGGGCGCTGCGGCGCTGACCCCGGCCAGCCGGGCGGCCTCGGCCAGGGTGAAGGCCTGCGGGCCCTTCTCCTCGATCAGACGGACGGTCGCCTCGACCAGGGCATGGCGCAGATTGCCGTGATGATACGAGCTGCGGGTCACGGGCGCAGCTTACATGCCTTCGCCGAAATAGTCCCCGACAAGCATGCGCAGCGCCTCGGCCAACTGGCGGGCCTGCGTTCCTTGGGTGGTAACGCGGATGGTGCTGCCACGCGGCGCGGTCAGCATCAGAAGCCCCATGATGGAATCGCCCGACACGCTGATGCCGTCCTTTTCGACGGTGGCCGTCGCCTCGAAACGCTCGACCGTTTCGACGAACTTGGCGCTGGCCCGCGCGTGCAGGCCCTTTTCGTTGATGATCGGCAGGTCCAGGATCACGGGACCGATGCTGGTGTCATTCATGAGACGGCGCGGCTGGGAACGGGGATGATGTCGGCGGGTAGAACGTCGTAGCTGTTGATGTATTTTCGCCCGGCGTCCTTGGCAAGCGATACCGCATCCGCCACCGACAGCTTGCGCGACTTGGCCAGCTTGACCAACATCGGCAGGTTCGCGCCATAAAGGATCGAGCGGTTGCGCGCATGACAGGCCATCAGCGACAGGTTCGAGGGCGAGCCCCCGAACAGGTCCGTGACCACGACAACGCCGTCCCCGGTATCGACGGAATCGGCCGCGGCGCAGATTTCGGCCTGCTTTTCGCCGCGGTCATGATTCTCCTCGATGGTGACGGCGCGAATCCCCGATTGCGGACCCACGACATGTTCGACAGCCGAGAGATATTCCCGCGCAAGACCGCCATGAGCCACGATGACAATTCCGATCAACTTTCCCACCACGAAGCGTCAGCCATGCATCGACGCTGTCACCGGGCGGGAGGCTGTTGCCAAACCTTCATCCGCGGGTGCCGGCGCCTTGTCACGGCGTTCAAGTTCCCTATGCCTAATTGACACTTGCCAGCCTGCTTTCGCAATCGCGTCTGCCATTTTTTCCGCCATTGTGACGGAACGATGTTGCCCGCCGGTGCAGCCGAAACCGATCACCAGATGGGCCTTGCCCTCCTCAAGATGGGCGGGCAGCGCGAAAAGCACAAGATCGCGCACCCTGTCGAAAAACTCGGCGAATCGCGGATCGCGGGCGACATAGTCCTGCACCGGGCCGTCGCGGCCATCCAGCGGGCGAAGCGCCGGCTCCCAATGCGGGTTGGCCAGGAAGCGGCAGTCGAACATCATGTCGACCCCGCGTGGCGCTCCGCGTTTATATGAAAACGACTGGACCGAGACAGTCAGCCGGCGCCCCGGCTCGGTGTCGAACCAGCGGGCGAGTTCGGCCTTGAGATCGTGCGGCGACAGGTCCGAGGTATCGACCAGCACGTCGGCCCGCGCGCGCAGCGGCGCCAGGATCTCGCGCTCGGCCAGGATGGCGTCAAGGGGGGCGCCTTCGCCGCGCAGCGGATGACGGCGGCGGGTTTCATTGAACCGTCGCAAAAGCTGCTCGGTCGCGCAGTCCAGAAACAGCAGGACGGGTTCATAATCCGGCAACCGGGTCAGCCGGTCGACCAGTTCGATCACGCTTGCGACGGAAAAGTCACGGTTGCGCACGTCCAGCCCCAGCGCCAGCGGCGTCGGCCGCGCCGGTCCGTCCAGCAGGCGCGGGATCAGCGACAGCGGCAGGTTGTCGATCGCCTCATAGCCCAGGTCCTCGAGCACGTTGATCGCCGTCGAGCGCCCCGCCCCCGAAGGGCCGGTGACAAGGACCAGTCTTTGCGTCGGGTCCTGCGGCTTGGTGTCGTTGGTCATGCGGATCATCGTCAACACGAAGGGGGGCGTCGCGGGTCTGGGCTCCATTGGGGGTGCGACAGGAGGCCGCGGTCAAGGACGATCCCGGTCCCAGCGGCCAGACTTGAGATATTGCAACAGTACTGGTGCAAGATGAACACGCCCCCGGCCCAGCACAAGGGGAAGGTGCAGGCCGGCCAGATCAAGTTTTCTGTGAATAGGCAGGCGGTCGGGCTCGTCCTGGTCCAGGTCCACGGCCAGGGCCAGGGGAACGGGTCCGGCAGGGTCGGCGGACAGGATGCCCACGCCCCGCGCCTCGATCCGGCCCAGGATGGCAGGCGGGCAATCGGCCAGGATCCGGTCCGATTCGCGCCGCACCAGCACCCGGTCATCGGCCACAAGCGCGCAACCGAATGCCATCATTTCAAGCGCAAGGCAGGACTTGCCTGCACCCGAGGCCCCCAGGATCAGCAGCCCCCGCCCCTGGAAGGCCACGCAGGACGCATGCAACATGATGACAGGTTGATCATCCATCGGCTGAAACCTTCCCTGTTTCCCTGGTCAAAACGACGGGTTTTGACGCCAGCGCAGGCGCGTAAGCCAGCGATTAGGCAAATGTTGGCGATAACATCCCCTGGTTGCGCTAAACCTGACCATAAGTGCGCTTTCGTCATGCTTCCGCCATGCTATAGCACGGCTCAACGGCCGGGCGATCCCGGCCCGGCGATCATCAGGAGCTTACAGTCCATGTCCGAACCGCGCGTCAATCCGAATTGCCGTCTCGACGATCAAGGGATCTCGGGGCTTGGCACGGTCCACTACAACCTGCTTGAACCCGCCCTGATCGAGGCGGCCATCGCGCGCGGCGAAGGCAAGCTGGGCCTGGGCGGCAGCTTCCTGGTGTCGACCGGGTCGCATACCGGCCGCTCGCCCAAGGACAAGCACGTGGTCCGCACCCCGGGGGTCGAGGACTCGATCTGGTGGGAAAACAACAAGCCGATGGCGCCCGAGGCGTTCGACCGGCTTTACGCGGACATGCTGGACCACATGAAGGGCAAGGAATACTTCGTCCAGGACCTGTTCGGCGGCGCTGATCCGGCGCTGCGCCTGGACGTGCGCGTGGTGACCGAACTGGCCTGGCACGGGCTTTTCATCCGCCACCTGCTGCGCCGTCCCGATGCCGCCGAACTGGCTGATTTCGTCCCCGAATTCACCATCATCAACTGCCCAAGCTTCAAGGCCGACCCGGAACGCCACGGCTGCCGGTCTGAAACCGTGATCGCCCTGAACTTCGAGAAGAAGCTGATCCTGATCGGCAACACCGCCTATGCCGGCGAGAACAAGAAGTCGGTCTTTACCCTGCTGAACTACATCCTGCCGGAAAAGGGCGTGATGCCGATGCACTGCTCGGCCAACCACGCCATCGGCAACCCGGACGACGCCGCGATCTTCTTCGGCCTGTCGGGCACCGGCAAGACCACGCTGTCGGCCGACCCCTCGCGCACGCTGATCGGCGATGACGAACACGGCTGGTCGGATCACGGCATCTTCAACTTCGAGGGCGGCTGCTACGCCAAGACCATCAACCTGTCGGCCGAGGCCGAGCCGGAAATCTACGCCACCTGCTTCAAGTTCGGCACCGTGGTCGAGAACATGGTCTATGACCCCGAGACGCTGGAACTGGACTTCGAGGACAACTCGATCACCGACAACATGCGCTGCGCCTATCCGCTGGAGCAGATCTCGAACGCCTCCGAAACCTCGCTGGGCGGCATGCCGAAGAACGTCATCATGCTGACCTGCGATGCCTATGGCGTGCTGCCCCCGATCGCGCGGCTGACCCCGGCGCAGGCGATGTATCACTTCCTGTCGGGCTTCACCTCCAAGACCCCGGGCACCGAGGTGGGCGTGGTCGAGCCGACCCCCACCTTCTCGACCTGCTTCGGCGCGCCCTTCATGCCGCGCCGCCCCGAAGTCTACGGCAAGCTTCTGCAGGAAAAGATCGCCCAGACCGGCGCGACCTGCTGGCTGGTCAACACCGGCTGGACCGGCGGCGCCTTTGGCACCGGCAAGCGGATGCCGATCAAGGCGACCCGCGCCCTGCTGACCGCCGCGCTGGACGGTTCGCTGAACGATGCCCAGTTCCGCAAGGACCCGAACTTCGGCTTCGAGGTTCCCGTCTCGGTTCCCGGCGTCGACGACACACTGCTGGACCCGCGCCAGACCTGGGCCGACGCCTCGGCCTATGACGCCCAGGCTCAGAAGCTGGTCGGCATGTTCAGCGACAACTTCGCCCAGTACGCCGACAAGATCGACGACGACGTTAAAGCGGCCGCCATCGGCTGATCCCCAAGGCGCGCCGGATTGAGGGGGCGGTCCGCTGGGCCGCCCTTTTTCTTGCGTCACCGCCGCCGGGGGCTTTGCGCCCCCGTCAGCCTGCGGCTGACTCCCCCGCAGGATATTTGAACAAGAAAGAAGCCCGAAAGCAGGCCCGGAATCCTGCCCCGTCCTTCACTGTTTTCCAAATACCCTGGGGGAGCGCGGAACGCGCGGGGGCGAAGCCCCCTTTACCTGTCGCGCCGCACCCGGCGACGCTTTTGCGCCCGCTTGACCTCGGCCAGGCGCGCTTGCGTGGCGCGCTTGCGCATCGGGCCCTTGCCCCTGCCGCGCGTGCCCGAGCCCTGCGGCAGCGGCCGGCCCTCGACCTCGAGCAGTTCCAGCATCAGGCCGCCGGTCAGCGGCACGGCTTCGGACAGGCGCACGGTGACGCGCTGGCCGATGCCGATCTCCAGCCCGGTTTCCGAGCCCATCAGCACCTGCGCATCCGGGTCGTAATGGAAATATTCGCGCCCGATCTCGCGGATCGGCAGCAGCCCGTCGGCGCCGGTTTCATCCAGCCGCACGAAGGCGCCGAACTTCTGCACGCCCGAGACGCGGCCGGTAAACTCGGCCCCGACCCGATCGGCCAGATAGGCGGCCAGATAGCGGTCAGTGGTGTCGCGTTCCGCCGCCATCGAGCGCCGCTCGGTCTCGGAAATCTGCTTGGCGGTTTCGGACAGGTTCTGGATATCCCACTGCGACAACCCGTCGTCGCCCCATTTGTGGCCGGTAATCAGCGCACGATGGACGATCAGGTCGGAATAGCGGCGGATGGGCGAGGTGAAATGCGCGTAGGATCGCAGCGCCAGTCCGAAATGGCCGTAGTTTTCCGGGTGGTAATAGGCCTGCTGCATGGAACGCAGCGCGGTCATGTTGATCAGTTCGTCGAAATCCGAACCCTCGGCCTGTTCCAGCAGCCGGTTCAGATGGCGCGTCTGCAGGACCTGCCCCTTGGCCAGCGTAAAGCCCGACGCCTCGGCCACCTCGCGCAGCGCGTCCAGCTTTTCCAGCGTGGGCTCCTCGTGCACGCGATAGAGCAGCGGCCGGCGCAGGCGCTCCAGTTCCTCGGCGGCAGCGACGTTCGCCAGCACCATGAATTCCTCGATCAGGCGGTGGGCGTCGAAGCGCTCGCGAAAATTGACCGATTTCACCCGCCCGTCGGGGGTCAGGATGATCTTGCGTTCGGGCAGGTCCAGTTCCAGCGGCTGGCGGCGGGCGCGCGCGGCCTTCAGCAGGCCATAGGCATGCCACAGCGGGCGGATCACGCTGTCGATCAGGGGTGCCGTCGCCTGATCCGGGTTGTCGTCCGCCGCCGCCTGCGCCTGTTCATAGCTGAGGCTTGCCGCCGAATGCATCATGGCGCGGTGGAACGTGTGGCTGACCTTGTTGCCCTGAGCGTCGAGCCGCATCCGGACGGCGATCACCGGCCGGTCCACACCTTCGTGCAGGGAACAAAGATCGCCTGACAGGATGTCGGGCAGCATCGGCACCACCCGGTCGGGGAAATAGGTCGAATTGCCGCGCTGCCGCGCCTCGCGGTCCAGCGCGCTGCCGGGGCGGACGTAATGCGCCACATCGGCGATGGCGACCCAGATGTCGGCGCCGCCGTCGTCGCGGATCTCGGCCGCCACGGCATCGTCGTGGTCGCGCGCGTCCGAGGGGTCGATGGTGA
This sequence comes from Paracoccus yeei ATCC BAA-599, assembly GCF_000622145.1. Taxonomy (GTDB): domain Bacteria; phylum Pseudomonadota; class Alphaproteobacteria; order Rhodobacterales; family Rhodobacteraceae; genus Paracoccus; species Paracoccus yeei. The sequence continues at coordinate 307,047 of NZ_JHWH01000001.1, forward strand.
CAAGCGGCAGATGGCGCAGGTCCTCGCGTCCCTTCATGGTCGCGGGCGTCTGGGCATCGGCTTCGGCAATCACCGCGTCGGGGAAATCGTCGGGGATCCCGTGCTGGTGGATGGCGATCAGGCTGACCGCGCGCGGGGCCGAGGGGTCGCCCAGCCGTTCGACGATCCGGGCCGTCGGCAGGCCCAGGCGGCCGCGCGGGCCGATCTGCTCGGCCTCGACCAGTTCGCCGTTCCGGGCGCCATGCACCTCGCGCGCGGGGACCGACCATTCCTTGTCGCTGCCCTTGTCGATAGGCAGGATGCGGCCGCCGGCCTCGGGGCTGGCGCCGGCACGAAAGATGCCGACGACCCGGTGGCTGACCGTGCCGATGCGGCGGATCAGCCGGGCCTGATAATCGTGATCCTCGCCCCGCGTCTCGATCAGCCGGGCCAGGATACGGTCGCCGGGTGCCAGGGCGGGATCGGATTTCAGCGCCGCGTAAAGGATGCGCGGCATCGGCCCGTCGCCCTGAGATTCCATCGGACGCGCAAAGATGTCGCCGTCCTTGTCGGGCGGCAGCAGTTGCACCACCGTCACCGGCGGCAGCTTTTCGGCGTCGTGATAATGGCGGCGGCGGCGCTCCAGAACGCCCTCGCCCTCAAGCTCCTTCAGCAGGCGCTTGAGTTCGATGCGCTCGGCCCCCTTGATGCCGAAGGCCTTGGCGATGTCGCGCTTGGCGGTGGCGTCGGGATGGGCCGCAACCCAGTCGAGAATCTGTTGTCGGGACGGTAGCTGTGCCATGCGGTCAGGCTAGCACGGCCCCCGGCGGCGCGGCAGGGGCAAAATCAGGCCGCGTCGGTGGCGGGCAGGCGTACCAGGTCCGCGGCTTCGCGCACGATCGGATCGGCCTCGGCGCCCGAGCGGATCAGGGCCACGAAATCGCGCCGCATCACCGGCGCCCAGTTGTCGTTGATATGCGCCGCCACCGCCTGGGCCGCCGGGCGGTCGGGCTGGTTGCGAAAGAAATCGGCCATCTGCTTGGCCATGCGGATCAGCTTTGTCGTGTCGTAATGCATGTGTCAGGGTCCGGCGATGCGGTGGGGATGGGTGTAAAGGTCGAAACTGTCGCCCCGCGCGCGGGCGATCAGGGTCAGGCCGGCGCGATCGGCCCATTGCAGGGCAAGGCCGGTGGGGGCGCTGGCACCGATCAGGACCGGCGCCCCGATGCGGGCGGCCTTTTGCACCAGATCGACCGACAGGCGCGAGGACATGACGATGGCCCCCTGCCCCGGATCGGTTCCGCTGGCGGCAAGCGCGCCGGCCAGCTTGTCCAGCGCATTGTGGCGGCCGACATCCTCGCGCACCAGGGCCGCGCGGCCGTCCCAGAAGGCGGCGCCGTGGATCGCCGGCGTGTCGCGGCGCAAGGCCTGGCCCCGGTCCAGGCCGGCCATGGCGCGGGCCACATCTTCGGGCGGCATGGTCCAGCGGCTTTCGACGGGCACCACGGCCGGCAGGGCCGCCGCGATGCTGTCGACGCCGCAGAGGCCGCAGCCGACCGGGCCGACCATGCTGCGGCGGCGCTCCGCCAGGCCGGCAGCCAGGCCGGGGCGCAGCCAAAGCCGCGCCTCGCGCGCGGAAAAGCCGCCGGCCTCGACCTCGGCTTCCTCGAAGTCCAGCACATCGGCGGGGCTGGCGATCAGCCCCTCGGTCAAGGCAAAGCCCAGGGCGAAATCGTGCAGGTCATGCGGCGTCGCCATCAGCACCGCCTGGCTCATGCCGTCGATGACGATGGCGACCGGCGTTTCCTGGGGGCTGGGCGGCGGGGCGGCGTGATGCCAGCCGCCGCCGTCCCAGCGCATGACACCGCTGCCGTCGCGCATGTCACTCGGCGGCTTGGGGCAGGATGCGGCGCGACAGGTCGGAATGGGCCCGATACTCCTCTTGCCAGTCCGACGGGCCGTTCGAGGGGCTGACCTGCACGGCCGTCACCTTGAATTCGGGACAGTTGGTGGCCCAGTCGGAATTGTCCGTGGTCACCACATTGGCCTGGGTCGTCGGATGATGGAAGGTGGTATAGACCACCCCCGGCGCCACCCGCTCGGTGATCTGCGCCCGCAGCGTGGTGTCGCCCGAACGCGAGGCCACCCGCACCCAGTCGCCGGTCCGAACGCCCCGGTTTTCCGCGTCCGAGGGATGGATCTCCAGGATATCCTCGGGGTGCCAGGCTACGTTGTCGGTGCGCCGGGTCTGGGCGCCGACGTTGTACTGCGACAGGATCCGCCCCGTCGTCAGCAGCAGCGGGAAGCGGGCGCCGGTGCGTTCCTCGGTCGCGACATATTCGGTGTGGATGAACTTGCCCTTGCCGCGCACGAAGCCGTCGATGTGCATCAGGGGCGTGCCCAGGGGCGCCGCCTCGTTGCAGGGCCATTGCACCGAGCCCTCGCGCTCCAGCAGGTCATAGGTCACGCCGGCAAAGCTGGGCGTGGTCAGGGCGATTTCCGCCATGATCTCGCGCGGGTGTTGATAGCTCCAGTTCCCGCCCAGGCGGTTGGCCAGCATCTGGGTGATCTGCCAGTCCTCGTAGCCGTTCTTGGGCGTCATCGCCCGGTTCACCAGGTTGATGCGGCGTTCGGCATTGGTGAAGGTACCGTCCTTTTCCAGGAAGGACGAGCCCGGCAGGAAGACATGGGCGTAGTTCGAGGTCTCGTTCAGGAACAGGTCGTGGACGATGACGATGTCCATCGCCGAAAGCGCGCTGGTGACATGGCGGGTGTCCGGGTCGGACTGCACAATATCCTCGCCCTGGCAGTAAAGCCCGCGGAAGCGGCCGGCCAGGGCCTCGTCGAACATGTTCGGGATGCGCAGCCCCGGTTCGGGCGACAGCTCCACCCCCCAGACGCGCTGGTAAAGCGCCCGCGTTTCCGGGTCCGAGACATGGCGGTAGCCCGGATATTCGTGCGGGAACGACCCCATGTCGCAGGAGCCCTGCACGTTGTTCTGGCCGCGCAGCGGGTTCACGCCGGTGCCCGGCACGCCGATGTTGCCGCACATCATCGCAAGGTTGGCGATGGCCATGACCGTGGTCGAGCCCTGCGAATGTTCGGTCACGCCCAGCCCGTAATAGATGCTGGCGCGGGGCGCCGCCGCATAGGCGCGGGCCGCCTTGCGGATCAGTTCGGCCGGAACCTTCGAAAGCTTCTCGACCTCTTCGGGGGAATGCTTGGGGTCCAGTACGAATTCGGCATAGGCCAGGAATTCGTCCCAGTCGCATTTCGCGCGGATGAACGCCTCGTCATAAAGCTTCTCGGCCACGATCACATGGGCCAGCGAGGTGACGACGGCGACGTTCGTGCCCGGGCGCAGCGGCAGATGCAGGCCTGGGCCCATGTGCGGCGTGTGCAGCAGGTCGATCTCGCGCGGGTCGATCACGATCAGCCCGGCGCCCTGGCGCAGCCGCTTGCGCAGGCGCGAGCCAAAGACCGGATGCCCGTCGGTCGGGTTCGCGCCGATGACCAGCGCCAGGTCGGTTTCCTCGACCGAGTCGAAGTCATGCGTCCCGGCCGAGGTGCCGAAGGCGGTCTTCAGCCCGTAGCCGGTCGGCGAATGGCAGACGCGTGCACAGGTGTCGGTGTTGTTGTTGCCAAAGACCGCGCGGGCGAGCTTCTGGACCAGATAGGTTTCCTCATTGGTGCAGCGCGACGAGGTGATGACGCCGATGCTGTCGCGGCCATGATCGGCCTGCGCCCGGTGCAGCCGGTCGGCGGCGAAACCCAGCGCCTCGTCCCACGACACCACACGCCAGGGATCGGTGATCTTGTCGCGGATCATCGGCTCCAGCTTGCGGTCCTGGTGCGTGGCATAGCCCCAGGCGAAACGGCCCTTGACGCAGGAATGGCCGCGGTTGGCCTTGCCGTCCATCGACGGCACCATGCGCACGACTTCCTCGCCGCGCATATGCACATCAAAGGAACAGCCGACGCCGCAATAGGCGCAGGTGGTCTTGACGATATGCTCGGGCGTGCCGATCTCGATCACCTTGTTCTCGATCAGCGTGGCGGTCGGGCAGACCTGCACGCAGGCGCCGCAGGACACGCAGTCCGAGCTGAGGAAGCTGTCGGACTCCATCCCCGCCGAAACGCGGCTGTCGAAGCCGCGCCCCTCGATGGTCAGGGCGAAGGTGCCCTGCACCTCTTCGCAGGCACGCACGCAGCGCGAACAGACGATGCATTTCGCAGGGTCGAAGGTGAAATAGGGGTTCGACTGGTCCTTGGGCCGGTATTCGGGGTTCGGCCCCTCGGCCGTGCGCCGGGCGAAATGGTTCTTGCCCGGCTCATAGCGGACCTCGCGCAGGCCCACGGCGCCGGCCATGTCCTGCAGCTCGCAATCGCCATTCGCCGCGCAGGTCAGGCAGTCCAGCGGATGGTCCGAGATATAAAGCTCCATCACGCCCTTGCGGATGGTGGCGATTTCGTCGGTCTGGGTATGGACGACCATGCCCTCGGCCACCGGGGTCGTGCAGGACGCCGGCGTGCCGCGCATGCCTTCGATCTGCACGACGCACAGCCGGCACGAGCCGAAGGCGCTGACGTGATCCGTCGCACAAAGCTTCGGGACCGAGATCCCGGCCACTGCGGCGGCGCGCATGACGCTGGTGCCGGCCGGGACGGAAACCGGAATGCCGTCGACCAGCAGGTTCACCGTGACATCGGACCTGACCGCCGGGGTGCCCATATCGCGGCTGGGGATGATGAAGTCCTTCATTCTGCGGCCTCCTTACGGGGTTCGCTGCGCCCGCTGAATTCGTCGGGGAAATGGGTCAGGGCGGACATGACCGGGAAGGGCGCAAAGCCCCCCAAGGCGCACAGCGAGCCCCATTTCATCGTATTGCACAGGTCCTTGAGGATGGGGATGCCGTCCTGATCGCCCGATGCGATGCGGTCGATGGTTTCCACCCCGCGCACCGAGCCGATGCGGCAGGGCGTGCATTTGCCGCAGGACTCGACGGCGCAGAACTCCATCGCGAAGCGTGCGAGCTTCAGCATGTCGGCGCTGTCGTCGAAGACGGTGATGCCGGCGTGGCCCAGCAGCGCATCCTTGGCGCCCAGTTCCTCATAGCCGAAGGGCACGTCGAAGTTCCAATGCGGCACATAGGCGCCCAAGGGGCCGCCCACCTGCGCCGCCTTGACCGGACGACCGCTGGCAGTGCCGCCGCCGATCTCCTCGATGATCTGGCGCAGCGTCATGCCGAAGGGCGCCTCGAACAACCCGCCGTGCCTGACATTGCCCGACAGCTGGATCGGGATCGTGCCCTTGGACCGGCCGATGCCGAGCTTCGCATACTCCGCCCCGCCATGCGCCAGGATCCAGGGCACCGTCGCCAGCGAAATCAGGTTGTTGACGACCGTCGGACGGCCCAGGAACCCTTCCAGCGCCGGAATGGGGGGCTTGGCGCGCACGGTGCCGCGCTTGCCTTCCAGGCTGTTCAGCAGGCTGGTTTCCTCGCCGCAGACATAGGCGCCGGCCCCGACCCGCACCTCCATGTCGAAGGCATGGCCCGAGCCCAGCACCGACTGGCCCAGGATGCCGGCCTGCCGGGCCTTGCCGATGGCCGCCTCCAGCACGCGGATGCTGTCGGGGTATTCGCTGCGGCAGTAGACATAGCCCTGCACCGCGCCGACCGCGATGCCGGCGATGGCCATGCCCTCGACCAGGACCAGCGGGTCGCCCTCCATGATCATGCGGTCGGCGAAACTGCCGCTGTCGCCTTCGTCGGCGTTGCAGACGATGTATTTCCGCGCCGCGGGCGCGCCGGCCACCGTCTTCCACTTGATGCCGGTCGGGAAACCCGCGCCGCCGCGCCCGCGCAGGCCGGATTCGCTGACCTCGGCCACGATGGCCTCGGGGCCCATGCCGATGGCGCGGCGAAGGCCGTCAAGCCCGCCATGCGCCTGATACTCCTCGACCGACAGCGGGTCGATGACGCCGACACGCGCGAAGGTCAGCCGCGCCTGGGCCTTCATCCAGGGCAGGTCCTCGACCGGACCCAGCGCCAGCGGATGATCGGCGCCGGTCCGCAGCGCCGCGACCAGCCCCGGCACGTCCTCCGCCTCGACCGGACCATAGCCGTAACGCAGGCCATCGCGCTCGACCTCGACCAGCGGCTCAAGCCAGATCATGCCGCGAGTGCCGTTGCGGGTGACAGTGAAATCCTGCGCCAGCGCGGCTGCGACCGCGTCGGCACCCAGCGCCTTGGCGGCGGCGTCCAGAGGAACCCAGACCCTCATGCGCCCGCCTCCGCCACCATCCGCGTGACCTTGGCGAGCGTGGCCCGGCCCAGCAGCCGCTCGCCCATCTGGGCCGAGGGCGCGCAGGCGCAAAGCCCCAGGCAGAACACCGGCTCCAGCGTCAGCCGCCCGTCCGGCGTGGTTTCGTGAAAGTCGATCCCCAGCGCGGCCCGCACCTGGTCGGCCAGCGCATCGGCGCCCATGGACTGGCAGGCCTCGGCCCGGCACAGCCGCAGCACATGGCGCCCCGAGGGGTGGTCGCGGAAATCGTGGTAGAAGCTGACGACGCCATGCACCTCGGCCCGGGTCAGTCCAAGCGCCTCGGCGATGACCGGCTGCGCCTCTTCGGGGACATAGCCCCATTCGGCCTGGATGTCGTGCAGGATGGGCAGCAGCGGCCCTTCGCGGCCCTGGTGGGCCACCAGGATCTGGTCGAGGCGTTCGAGAAAATCAGCGGAAGGCGCTGTGGCGGTCATGGCTGGGTCGATCCGGGCTCATTCGTTTCCGGCCAGATTAGGCTGCAACGATAGCCGAAACAATCGCAATATACCGTTCCATGATTGATGTTATCTATCAAGCTGCATGGAAAAATGCCCCGGCCAAGACCGGGGCGCTGTCGAAAGGTCAGGTTTCGTGCAGGATCTGCTGGCGCGCGGTCAGCCGCAATTCGGCCATCTTGGCGCGGATCGCCGGTTCGTCCACCTTGCCTTCCAGGTCGGCGGCCAGCTTGCGGAACACGTCCTCGTCGCCCGGCTCGGCGAAGTCCGAGGTCACGACCGTCAGCGCATAGGCCCGCGCCTCGTCCCCGGTCTTGCCCAGCACGCCTGCGGCCCATTCGCCCAAAAGACGGTTGCGCCGCGCCTCTGCCTTGAAGTTCAGTTCGGCATCCCGGGCAAACTTCGCCTCGTAGGAACGTTCGCGATCGTCGAAAGTGGTCATGAAGCTCTCCGGCATGACGGCTTGTGGTCCTGGGATCAGGATAGGACCGGGCGGGGCGGCATCGCAACCCCGTATTGCCCCGGACCCCGTTTCTGGCCTATAGGCCAAGAAAGAACGGTTACCTTGCGGACGGGAGAACGCGCAGCATGGCACCAAGGCGCAAGAAGATCTACGAGGGCAAGGCCAAGATCCTGTACGAAGGCACCGAGCCGGGTACCCTGATCCAGTACTTCAAGGACGATGCCACCGCCTTCAACGCGCAGAAAAAGGCGACCATCGAGGGCAAGGGCGTGCTGAACAACCGCCTGTCCGAGTTCTTCATGACCGGGCTGACCAACATCGGCGTGCCGAACCACTTCATCCGCCGCATCAACATGCGCGAGCAGCTGGTGCGCCAGGTCGAGATCATCCCGCTGGAGGTGATCGTGCGCAACTTCGCCGCCGGCTCGATCGCCAAGCGCCTGGGCATGGAGGAAGGCACCCCCCTGCCCCGGCCGATCGTCGAATACAGCTTCAAGAACGACGAACTGGGCGATCCCTTCGTGTCCGAGGAGTACATCATCGCCTTCGGCTGGGCATCCCAGCAGGACCTGGACGACATCGTGTCGCTGGCGCTGCGCGTGAACGACTTCCTGTCGGGCGTGTTCTTCGGCGTCGGCATCAAGCTGATCGACTTCAAGATCGAGGTGGGGCGCATCTGGGACGGCGATTTCATGCGCCTGGTCGTCGCCGACGAGATCAGCCCGGATTCCTGCCGGCTGTGGGACGTCAAGACCGGCCAGAAGCTGGACAAGGACGTGTTCCGCCGCGACTTGGGCAGCCTGACCGACGCCTATACCGAGGTGGCGCGCCGGCTGGGCCTGATGCCCGCCAACACCACCTCGCTGACCAAGCCCACGCTGATCAACTGAAAGGCCTGCCATGAAAGCCCGTGTGACCATCATGCTGAAGGACGGCGTCCTGGACCCGCAGGGCGAGGCGATCCGCCATGCGCTGGGGGGCCTGGGCTTTTCCGGCGTCGCGGGCGTGCGCCAGGGCAAGGTGATCGAGCTGGACCTGGCCCCCGAGCTTGCGTCAGGCGATGCCGAGGCGGCACGGGCCGAGGTCGCCCGCATGTGCGAAGGCCTGCTGGCCAACACCGTGATCGAGAAATACGCGGTCGAGATCGTCTGAACCGCTGCGCCGGGGGCTTCGCGCCCCCGGACCCCCGCGGGATATTTGGACAAGAAAGAAGAACGGGAGGGCTGTCCGTGATCGACAAGCTGTCCATGTTCATGGTGCTGGCGCGCGAAGAGCATTTCGGCCGCGCCGCCGAGGCGCTGGGCATCACCCAGCCCAGCCTGTCATCCGCCATAAAGGCGCTGGAGGAGCAGCTGGGCGTGCAGCTGGTGCGGCGCGGCTCGCGCTATCAGGGGCTGACGCCCGAGGGCGAGCGCGTGCTGGACTGGGCCCGGCGCATCGTCGGCGACGCCCGCGCCATGCAATCCGAGATGGAAGCGCGGCGGCGCGGCGTGTCGGGCCTGCTGCGGCTGGGGGTGATCCCGACCGCCATGCCGCGCATCGCCGAACTGACCGGCCCCTTTCTCAAGCGCCATCCGAACGCGGGCGTGTCGATCCTGTCGCGTTCCTCGGACGAGATCCGCGACCAGATCGAGGCGCTGGAACTGGACGCGGGCGTGACCTATCTGGACAGCGAGCCCCTGGGCCGGGTGCAGGTCCTGCCGCTGTACCGCGAGACCTATTGCCTGATTTCGCGCGACGAGGACAGGGGCCCGGTCGGCTGGGCCGAGGCGGCGCGGCGCCCGCTGTGCCTGCTGACCCCCGACATGCAGAACCGCCGCATCGTCACGCGCCATCTGGTCGAGGCCGGGGCCGATGCCATGCCGCGAGTCGAATCGACCTCGATGCTGGCGATCCTGTCGCATGTGGCGACCGGCGACTGGGCCGCGATCCTGCCGCGCAGCCTGGCGCGCGGCCTGCCGCTGCCGCAGGGCGTTTCGGCCCGCGACCTCAGCGGCGAGGGCCATATGGTCGGGCTGGTCACCGCACGGCGCGAGCCCCACCCGCCGCTGGTCGAGGCGCTGATCCGCAATGCCGGGCGCAGCGCGCCCGAGGACGCCGCCTGATCCGGGCTCAGTCGTCCTGCGGCATCAGGAAATGGCCCGTGGCCTGCGCGAACAGGCGCGCGCGCTGGTCCTGCCAGGCCTCGACCTGGACGCTGGCGTAGCGCCGCCCCGAGCGCACCACCCGCGCCCGCGCATAGGCGTCGCGCGGCAGGCCCGGGCGCAGGTAGTCCACCGTGAAGTCGATGGTCTTGGGCAGATGGGGCATCGTTTCGGGGCGCGCGGGATCGGGGGCGATGCGGCCGGCCTCCATGTCCTCCCAGATCGCGCTCCAGGTCAGCTCGACGATGGCCGCGACCTCGAGGAAGGCGGCCGTCACGCCGCCGTGCAGCGCGGGCAGCATGGGATTGCCGATCAGCTTGCCGTCGAAGGGCAGGATGGCCGTCAGCTCGTCCCCCCGGCGGTCGAACCGGATGCCCAGCCAGCGGATGTAGGGCACGCCCGCAAACAGCGCGCTGAGCGTGGCGTTGCGCCGCGACTTGATCGCGGCCAGGGGTTCGTTGCGATCCGTCATCTAGCGCTCGAAGGTGAAGGCGCCGGTGGCCGAGGCCACAGGCCGGCTGTCGTCGTCGTCCGTGGCCCAGGCGCGCACGAAGGCGACCGAGCGCGTGACGTGATAGCATTCGGCCCGCGCGGTGATGCCCTGGCGCGGCGTCGCCGGCCGCATGTAGTCGATCCGCAGGTCGATGGTGGCGGTGGCGGGCGGCCCGTCCGGGTGCGCCATCACGGCTGCGCCGCTGCAGGTGTCCATCAGGGTCGAGATCACGCCGCCATGGATCACGCCGCTGCGCGGATCGCCCACCAGATCGGCGTTCCAGGGCAGGCTGATTGCCGCCCGGCCCGGTCCCAGGTCGTCAAGCCGCATCCCCAGCGCCCGGGCATGGGGGATCGCCTCGATGAACTGGCGCGCGATGCGTCGGCGCTGGTCGGCGCCGGCGTCCTCTGGCTCAAGCATCCTGCCCTCCGCTTGTGGTGGGAACAGGCTAACGGCCATGGGGTTGTGTCACAAGAGGCGGCGCCGCGCCGATGGTTGAGTTTGATGCGACGCCACGTTAGGCTTTATCGACTTTGAACAGGTTCATTGCATGGCTGACAGCGAATTCATCAGTTTCAAGGAGATGTGCGCCCGGTTCGACGTGACCCCCCGCACCCTGCGATACTATGAATACATCGAGCTTCTGAGCCCGCGCAAGGAAGGCCGCTCGCGCTTTTACGGCCCGCGCGAGATCGCCCGGATGAAGCTGATCCTGCGCGGCCGGCGCTTCGGCTTTTCGCTGGAGGACATCCGGCAATGGCTGCTGATCTATGGCGAAAAGGGCACACGCGAACAGTATCGCGTCTGGATCGACCTGGCGACGCGCCAGCTCGAGGTGCTGGCCCAGCAGCGCGACGAGATCGACCAGGCCATCGCCGACCTGCGCGCGCTTAAGGACGAGACCGCGGCGCTGCTGCGCGACATGCCCCAGGACGGCAGCCAGGGCTGACGCAACGTCGTCCCTTACGCGAACGTCAACTTGCCCTATATTCCGTCCTGGGAGTGCCAGCGAGGAGGACGGGAAAGGACAGCCATGGGCGACGATCTGCTGACCATCCGCCAGATGTGCGACGCCTATGACGTGACCCCGCGCACGTTGCGCTTCTACGAATCGCGCGAGCTGATTTTTCCCCAGCGCCAGGGGCAGCACCGGCTGTATTCCCGGCGCGACCGCGCCCGGCTGACGCTGATCCTGCGCGGCAAGCGCTTCGGCTTTTCGCTGGAACAGATCCGCCAGCTTCTTGAACTGTACGACCCGGCCGAACGCAACGTGACCCAGACCCGGGCCACGCTTGTGACGGCGCGCGAACGGCTGGCCGACATGGAGCGCCAGCACCGCGACCTGGCCGGGGCCATCGAGGAATTGCGCCAGCAGATCGCCCAGGGCGAGACCTGGCTGGCAAACCTGAAATCCGGCGCCTGACGGCCCGACGACCCGGAGGAACCATGACGACCTATACCGCCCCCGTGCGCGATATCCAGTTCGTGCTGCATGACGTGCTGAACGTCTCGGCGCAGCCCGTCCCGGGCTACGAAGACCTGGACCGCGACTTCACCCAGGCCGTGCTGGAGGCGGCGGGCAAGCTGGCAGCCGAGGTTCTGGCGCCGCTGAACGCGGTGGGCGACCGTCAGGGTTGCCGGCTGGAAAACGGCGTCGTGCGCACGCCAGAGGGGTTCAAGGCCGCCTTCGACGCGATGCGCGAAGGCGGGTGGACGGCCCTCGACTGCGATCCCGAATACGGTGGCCAGGGCATGCCCTATGTCATGGGCCTGTCGGCGGGCGAATTCTTCAGCGGCGCGAACATGGCCTTCGCCATGTACCAGGGCCTGACCCATGGCGCCTATTCGGCGATCCACGTCCACGGCACCGAGCAGCAGAAGGCGACCTACCTGCCCCGCATGGTCAGCTGCGAATGGACCGGCACCATGAACCTGACCGAACCCCATGCCGGCACCGACCTGGGACTGCTGCGCACCAGGGCCGAGCCGCAGGCGGATGGCAGCTACCGGATCACGGGGCAGAAGATCTTCATCTCGGCCGGCGATCACAACATGGCAGAGAACGTCATCCATCTGGTCCTGGCCAAGGCGCCCGGCGGGGGCGAAGGCACGCGCGGCATCTCGCTGTTCATCGTGCCCAAGTTCCTGGTGAACCCGGACGGCAGCCTGGGCGAGCGCAACGCGCTTTCGGTCGGCAAGATCGAGGAAAAGATGGGCATCCACGGCAATGCCACCTGCGTCATGAACTATGACGGCGCGCAGGGCTGGCTGCTGGGCGAGCTTCACAAGGGCATGAAGGCCATGTTCACCATGATGAACGAGGCACGGATCGGCGTCGGCCTGCAGGGCTATGCCGTGGCCGAGGCCGCCTATCAGGCCGCCGCCGCCTATGCCCGGGACCGGCTGCAGGGCCGCGCCGCGACAGCCGAGGCCAATCCCTCGGGGCCGGCCGATCCGCTGATCGTGCATCCCGACATCCGCCGCAACCTGATGGACCAGAAAAGCTTCGTCGAGGGCGCCCGCGCCTTGGCCACCTGGTGCGCCAGCCTGATCGACCGGAGCCACCGCGCGCAGGACGCCGAGGCCGAAGGGCTGGTGTCGTTGCTGACCCCGGTGGTCAAGGGCTTCCTGACCGACAAGGGGTTCGAGACGGCCGTGCAGGCGCAGCAGGTCTTTGGCGGCCATGGCTATATCGAGGAACAGGGCATGTCCCAGTTCGTCCGCGACACCCGCATCGCCATGATCTACGAAGGCGCGAACGGCGTCCAGGCGCTGGACCTGGTCGGCCGCAAGCTGGCGGCCGAGGGCGGCCGCCCGATCATGGCCTTCTTCGAAGCCGTCAAGGCGGACATCAAGGCACATGAGGGCGATGACGACCTGCGCGCCAGCTTCTGCGAGCCGCTGAAGGCCGCCTCCAAGGACCTGCAGGCGGCAGCCATGTTCTTCATGGAGCAAGGCATGAAGGATCCCGACGCGGCGCTGGCGGGCTCCTATGACTTCATGCACCTGTTCGGCCATGTGGCGTTGGGTCTGATGTGGCTGCGCATGGCGGCGGCCGCCCAGGCGGCTCTGGCCGAGGGCCGGACCGAGCAGGACTTCTATCATGCCAAGCTTGCCACGGGACGCTACTACATGGCCCGCCAGCTGCCGGCGACGGCGATGCACCTGGCGCGCATCCGCTCGGGCGCCAGGCCCGTGATGGCACTGGACGCGGCGCTGTTCTGAAAGGCCCCGGCGGGCACGCGAGAAGGAAAGGTCGCATGGGTATTTGAACAACAAGGAAGCCCGCAAGGTGTGCGCCCCGACCACCCCCGCTGTTCAGGCAGGACAGGTTGTCGCCAGATGATCGGGGCGGCTTCCTCGTTGGCGGTCATCGGCTCCCCAGCCTGTACCGCAAGACCATGACTACGCTTCGAAGGTTAAGAATGCGCTAACGTCTTCCTTGTTGTCTAAATACCCATGCGGCGCCTCAAGCCGCGATAGTGCCGCAGAAAAGGATCCCGCGATGACCGCCCAGCTTCACTGTTTCGGAGAATCCGGCCACTCCTACAAGGTGGCGTTGATGATGCAGCTGACCGGCTATCCCTGGCAGCCGGTCTTCGTGGACTTCTTCGGGGGTGCCACGCGCAGCCCCGATTACCGTGCCCTGAACGAGATGGCCGAGGCGCCGGTCCTTGTCGAGGATGGCCGCACCCTGACCCAGTCCGGCGTCATCCTGCTGCACCTGGCCCAACGGACCGGACGCTTCATGGAAGGCGACCGAGAGGAGATCCTGCGCTGGCTGTTCTGGGACAACCACAAGGGTTCGGCACAATTCGGAACGCTGCGCTTCCTGATGAACTTCCTGGCGCTCGAAAAGCGCCCTGCCGAGGTGATCGGCTGGATGCAGGGGCGGGCGCGGGCGGCGCTGAAGACGCTGGACGGGCATCTTGCCACCCGCAACTGGCTTGCGGTCGAAAGCGCGACCATCGCCGATCTTTCCTGCTGCTCCTATCTTTTCTACCCCGAGCCCTTCGGCTTCGAACGGGCCGACTGGCCCCATGTCGACGCCTGGCTGGCGCGCATTCAGGCGCTGCCGGGCTGGAAACACCCCTATGACCTGATGCCCGGCAACCCTTCGGACCGGGCCGCGAAGGAGGACGCATGACCGACGCATTCATCTATGACACCGCCCGCACGCCGCGCGGCAAGGGCCGTCCCGATGGCAGCCTGCACGAGGTCACCTCGGTTGCGCTGTCGGCGCGGCTTCTGAACGCGGTCAAGGCCCGCAACGGCCTGGAAGGCCACGCGGTCGAGGACGTGATCTGGGGCAATGTCACCCAGGTCAAGGAACAGGGCGGCTGCCTTGCCCGCTCGGCCGTGCTGGCCTCGGACCTGGACGAATCGATCCCCGGCCTTTCGATCAACCGCTTCTGCGCCAGCGGCATGGAGGCGGTGAACCTGGCCGCGAACCAGGTGCGCGCCGGCGCCGGGTCTGCCTATATCGCAGGGGGCGTCGAGATGATGGGCCGCGTCGCCATGGGCAGCGACGGCGCCGCCATCGCGGTCGACCCGAGCCTGACCTTTCCGACCTACTTCGTGCCGCAGGGCATCAGCGCCGACATCATCGCCACCGAATACGGTTTCACCCGCGAGGATGCAGACAAGCTGGCCGTCGAAAGCCAGCGCCGCGCCGCGCAGGCCTGGGCCGAGGACCGCTTTGCGAAATCCATCGTCCCGGTTCTGGACCAGAACGGGCTGACCATCCTTGAGCGCGACGAATACCTGCGCCCCGGCACGACGCTGGAGGATCTGGCCAGACTGAAGCCCGCCTTCAAGGACATGGGCGAGTCGATGCCCGGTTTTGACAAGGTGGCGCTGCTGAAATACCCGCACCTGCCCGCCATCGACCACATCCACCATGCCGGAAACAGCTCCGGCATCGTGGACGGGGCGGCGGCGGTGCTGATCGGCGACGCGGAATTCGGCAAGGCCCACGGGCTGACGCCCCGCGCCCGCATTCGCGCCACCGCCAAGATCGGCACCGACCCGACCATCATGCTGACCGGCCCGGTCCCCGTCACCGAAAAGATCCTGCGCGACAGCGGCATGTCGATCAGCGACATCGACCTCATCGAGGTGAACGAGGCCTTCGCCTCGGTCGTTCTGCGCTTCATGCAGGCGTTCCAGGTCGACCCGGGCATCGTCAACGTGAACGGCGGCGCCATTGCCATGGGTCATCCGCTGGGCGCAACCGGCGCGATCATCATCGGCACGCTGCTCGACGAACTCGAGCGGCAGGACAAGACAGTCGGCCTGGCGACGCTCTGCATCGCCTCCGGCATGGGCGCGGCCACGATCATCGAGCGGGTGTGACATGCCGAAGCTTGACCTGTCGGCCGCGCCGATCAAGACCGGGTCGATCTATCCCCCACCCTACGCGGCGCAAATGGCCGGCCGCTCGTCGCTGCGGCTGGGCGAACTGGCCGGGCTGACGCAGTTCGGCGTCAACATCGTGACGCTGGAGCCGGGGGCGGTCGCCTCGCTCAGGCACTGGCACCTGCGCGAGGACGAATTCGCCATGGTCCTTTCCGGCACGCTGGTCCTGATCGAGGACGAGGGCGAGTTCCCCATGGTCGCCGGCGACTGCGCCGCCTGGAAGGCCGGCGTGCCGAACGGCCACCGCTTCGTCAACCGCTCGGACCAGCCGGCGCGCTTCCTGATCGTGGGCAGCAAGGCCCCGGCGGAAACCGCCACCTATTCGGACGTGGACCTGAAGCTCGTCATCCAGGACGGCAAGGCCCGCTTTACCTATCACGACGGCAGCGACTGGACCGGCCCCCGCGACCTCGCGCCCAAGGGAGAGACAGAATGACCGACTTCACCATGCAGAAGGACGCCGACGGCGTCGCCGTCATCACCTGGGATGTGCCGGGCAAGTCGATGAACGTGCTGTCGCTCGACGGCGCGGCGGAACTCGATGCGCTGATCGACGAGGCGCTTGCAGACGATGCGGTCAAGGGCATCGTCATCACCTCGGGCAAGAAGGACTTTGCCGCCGGCATGGACCTGAACGTGATCGCCGCGATGAAGGACGGCGGCGCGCAGGCGGTGTTCGACGGCATCATGGGGCTGCACCACGCGCTGCGCAAGATCGAGCTGGCCGGCATGGACCCCAAGACCAAGACGGGCGGCAAGCCCATCGCCTCGGCCCTGCCCGGCACGGCGCTGGGGATCGGGCTGGAGCTGCCGCTGGCCACGCATCGCATCTTTGCCGCCGAGAATCCCAAGGCCAAGATCGGGCTGCCCGAGATCATGGTCGGCATCTTTCCCGGCGGCGGCGGCACCACCCGACTGGTGCGCAAACTGGGCGCGATGGGCGCGGCCCCCTTCCTGCTGGAAGGCAAGCTGAGCGACCCGGCCAGGGCCAGGGCGGCGGGCCTGATCGACGAGGTCGCGGCCGACCCGGTCGCCGCCGCGCGCGCATGGGTGCTGCAAGCCGGCGACGCCGATCTGGTGAAGCCCTGGGACGCCAAGGGCTACAAGATGCCGGGCGGCGAACCCTATCACCCGGCGGGCTTCATGACCTTCCTTGGCGCCAGCGCCATGGTGCATGGCAAGACGCTGGGCGTCTATCCGGCGGCCAAGGCCCTGCTTTCGGCGGTCTATGAAGGCGCCATGGTGCCCTTCGACACCGCGCTGAAGATCGAGGCGCGCTGGTTCACGAACGTGCTGATGAACCCCTCCAGCACGGCAATGATCCGGAGCCTGTTCATCAACAAGGAGGCGCTGGAGAAAGGCGCGAACCGTCCCGAGGCGCCCGACCAGAGGGTCAGGAAGCTGGGCATCCTCGGCGCCGGCATGATGGGGGCGGGCATCGCCTATGTCTCGGCCATGGCCGGGATCGAGGTCGTGCTGATCGACGCCGCCCAGGACGCCGCCGACCGGGGCAAGGCCCATTCGGCCGACCTGCTGGACAAGGCGATCAGCCGCCGCAAGGCGACCGAGGAGAAAAAGGCCGAGGTCCTGGCCCGCATCACCGCGACGACCGATTACGCCGCGCTGGCCGGCTGCGACCTGGTGGTCGAGGCCGTGTTCGAGGACCCGAAGATCAAGGCCGAGGTGACCGCCAGGGCCGAGGCGACGATCTCCGCCGACGCGATCTTCGCGACCAACACCTCGACCCTGCCGATCAGCGACCTGGCCCGCGCCAGCAGCCGCCCGGACCAGTTCGTCGGCATCCACTTCTTCTCGCCCGTCGACAAGATGGCCTTGGTCGAGATCATCAAGGGGAAACGGACCGGCCCCCGCGCCGTCGCCAAGGCGCTCGACTTCGTGCGCCAGATCCGTAAGACGCCCATCGTGGTCAATGACGCGCGGTTCTTCTACGCCAACCGCTGCATCATCCCCTATATCAACGAAGGCATCCGCATGGTGGCCGAGGGCGTCAGCCCCACCCTGGTCGAGAATGCCGCCAAGCTGATGGGCATGCCGCTGGGTCCGCTGCAGCTGGTGGACGAGACTTCGATCGACCTCGGCGTCAAGATCGCCAAGGCGACGCGGGCGGCAATGGGCGATGCCTACCCGGACGATGCGGTGGACGCGGTAATCTTCAGGCTGGCCGACCTGGGCCGGCTGGGCCGCAAGGCCAAGGCCGGCTTCTACGACTATGACGAGGGGGCCAAGCGCCAGGGCCTCTGGCCAGGTCTTGCCACCGAATGGCCCGAAGCCGACCAGCAGCCCGACCTGACCGAGCTTCAGCACCGCCTGATGTTCGCCCAGTCGCTCGAGGCGGTCCGGGCCCTGCAGGACGGCGTACTCGAGGACATCCGCGAAGGCGATGTCGGCGCCATCCTCGGCTGGGGCTTCGCGCCCTGGACCGGCGGCCCCTTCGGCTGGCTCGACATGCTGGGCGCCGCGCGCGCCGTCGAGATCGCCGAAGGGCTGGCGCGCAAATTCGGTCCCCGCTTCGCCGCGCCGCAACTGCTCAAGGACATGGCTGCCAAGGGCGAAAGCTTCTATGGCCGCGTCAGCACCGGCAAGCAGGCCGCCTGACGTAAGGCAAGGGACAAGACTGCCGCGGCGGTCTTGTCTGCACGGCCCGCATGGGTATTTGGACAACAAGGAAACATAGGAAGCGGCGCCCGTGCTTCCTTGTTGTTCAAATACCCATGCAACGGCGCCACAAGCGCCTAGATCAGCCCTTCGGCGCGGAAGGCCACCAGCAGGTCGCTTTCGGGCCGAGGCCCGACATGGGAAATCACCTCGGCCGCCGCGATGCAGCCCATGCGTCCGGCCACCGCCAGCGGCAGGCCACGCGCAAGGCCCAGGATCAGCCCGGCCGCGAACTGGTCGCCGGCGCCGGTGGCATCCACGGGGACGACGCGATGCACCGGGGCCGTCACCCGTTCCTCGCCCCGGATCAGGATCGCATCCTCGCCCGAGCGGGTGCAAATCACCGTGCCGCAATCGGCGCGGGCCATCTGCAGCGCCTGTTCCAGATCCGTCACCTGATAGAGCGATTGCCATTCATGGACGTTGCCGATGACATAATCCATCGGCCCGGCGACCAGACGGCGAAAGCCTTCGCGGTGGCGGTCGACGCAGAACGGATCGGAGAGCGCGATGCCCGCCTGCCCGCCGGCGGCGTGGCAGGCCTCGGCGGCCTTCAGGAACGCCGCCTTGCCGGCGTCCTTGTCGAAGAGGTACCCCTCCAGGAACAGCCAGTCGCAGCCGCTGAAGGTGGCGGGGTTCACGTCCTCGGGCCCGAGTTCGCCGGAAATCCCTAGATAGGTGTTCATCGACCGCTCGCCGTCCGGCGTCACGAAGATGATCGAACGCGAGGTCGGCGCCACCTCCCCGGCCACCGGCGGATTGACGAAGACGGTGCCCTGCGCCTCGGTCTGCTCGGCATAGGACAGGCCCAGCGGATCGCCCGCCACCTTGCCGATGAAGGCGGTGCGCAGCCCCATCATCCCCAGCCCCGCCAGCGTGTTCGCGACCGAACCGCCCGGCACCAGCCGCGCCTTCCCGGCCTGCGGATCGGCGGATTGCGCGGCCATCAGGAACTCGGACCGCTCGCGGTCGATCAGCTGCATGATGCCCTTTTCCACCCCCAGCCGTGCCAGCGTCACATCCGAGGTCGGCGCGATCACATCCATCACGGCGTTGCCGATCCCGATCACATAGGGGGTGGTCATGCGGTCTTCTCCTCATAGGGGCAGAGGTCTTCGATGGGGCAGATAGCGCAGCGCGGGCGGCGCGCCTGGCAGATGTAGCGGCCGTGCAGGATCAGCCAGTGATGCGCATTCTGCTGGAAGGGGACGGGGACATTGTCCTCGATGGCGCGCTCGACCGCCTCGACGTCGCGGCCGGGCGCGATGCGGGTGCGGTTGCCGACACGGAAGATATGGGTGTCGACCGCCTGCGCGGGAAAGTCGAAGACGCTGTTCAGGACCACGTTGGCGGTCTTGCGGCCGACGCCCGGCAGGGTCATCAGCGCGGCGCGCGACTGCGGCACCTCGCCGCCGTAAACCTCGACCAGGATGCGCGACAGGGCGATCACGTTCTTGGCCTTCTGGCGGTAAAGGCTGATGGTCCTGATATGCTCGGTCAGGCCGTCGACGCCCAGGTCCAGCATCTGCTGCGGGGTGGCGACGCGCTGGAACAGGGTCTTCGTCGCCTTGTTCACGCCCACGTCGGTCGCCTGCGCCGACAGCGCCACCGCGACCAGCAGGGTGAAGGCGTTGGTGTATTCCAGTTCCGTCACCGGATGCGGATTGGCCTCGCGCAGGCGCGAAAAGATCTCGATCTGCGCGGCATAGGGCAAGGCGGCAGGGATGCGGGGCGAAGCGGGGCGAGCCATGGCCGACTGATGCACCGCCCTGCCCTTCGACGCAAGCCACTGGATTCCGTCGCCCGCGCTGCTAGTCTGACCGGGACAGGAGGAACACCATGACCCGGACAATCCTCGCCCTTGCGCCCGAGCCGTCATCCGCCTTGCGCGTCACCCTGACCCGCCAGCCCGCCGAGGCCGAGGTCCTGTGTCACGGCTGCTTTGATTCGCCCCTGGGCCCGGTCGTCGCCCTGGGCGCGGGCGGGGCGCTGTGGGGGCTGGGCTTTGCGGCCGAAGGGACGCCGGACGCGGTTCTGGCCGATCTGGGCGCCCGCTGGCCCCGCGCCCGCCTGGTCGCGGCACCCGAGGCCATGGCCCCGGCCATCCAGGCGCTGCGGCAGGGCCAGGGCGACATCACCGTCCGCCTGTCGGGCACGGGTTTTCAGATGCTGGTCTGGCAGGCGCTGCTGGAGGTGCCCCCGGGCCAGGTCATCAGCTATGCCATGCTGGCCCACCGCATCGGCCGGCCGCGCGCGCTGCGGGCCGTGGGCACCGCAGTTGGGCAGAACCCGGTCAGCTGGGCCGTCCCCTGCCACCGGGTCACCCGCACCGACGGCAGCATCGGCGGCTATCACTGGGGCGAGGCGGTCAAGCGCGCGCTGCTGGCCCGCGAAGGCGCGGCTATCGGACCCCGCGCCATCCCCTCGTTGTGACTGGTCGTGCCGGATTTCCCGCGTATTTCTGTGGAGTTGCGCAGGAACCCGTGCCATTCTGCCCACGTTTGGGCATCAGCCGCCGGACCCTTGCTTGGCCCGGCCGCGTCGTAAGGACAGGCGACAGCAGATCGCCCCATCCAGAAAGGTGAAACCATGAAGACCCGTATTTCGCTGCTTCTCGCCTCGGCCGGCGTGCTCGCCATCGGCGCCTGCACCCCCACCGAACCCGCCGGGACCGGACCCGGAGGATCCCAGCTTAGCCGCACGCAGCAAGGCGCCATCGCGGGCGCAGTCGTGGGCGGGCTGATCGGCGCGGGCGAAAGCCGCTCGAACGCCGTCAAGGGTGCGCTCATCGGCGCGACCGCGGGCGCGGTCGGCGGCTCGATCCTGGACCAGCAGCAGCGCGCCCTGCAGCAGTCGCTGAACAACCCCAACATCCAGGTCGTGAACCGCGGCACCCATCTGTCGGTGGTCATGCCGGAATCGACGCTGTTCGCCACGGATTCGGCCGCCGTCGGCGCGCGCGGGCAGAACGACCTGTACATCATCGCCCGCAACCTGACCCAGTATCCGAACAGCCGCATCCAGGTGATCGGCCATACCGACAGCACCGGATCGGCCGCCTACAACCAGGACCTGTCGGAACGCCGCGCGCGGTCGGTTGCGGGCATCCTGTCCGCCGGGGGCGTCTCGTCGAACCGCATCGCCACCACGGGGCGCGGCGCGACCCAGCCCGTCGCCTCGAACGACACGGCTGCGGGGCGCGCGCAGAACCGCCGCGTGGAAATCCAGATCATCCCGACCAACTGACCCGAGCCTTGGGTGCAGGACCAGGGGCCGGTGGCGAAAGCCGCCGGCCTTTTCCGTTGCGCCTTCCCGGCCGCCGCAAAAGGAAAGGCCCCCGGACGTTTCCGTCGCGGGGGCCGCTCACTGTCCGGGGGTTGCCGCGCGCGGTTCCCCCTTCTCGTTATTCGGTGGCGTCAGTTCAACCGGCGCTCGACCTCGGCAATCGCGCGGTCGATTCCGGCGCTGCGCTGGTCGGCCGTGGCCTGTTGGCCCAGGATCTCGGTCGCCGCTGCGATGGCGGTCTGGATCGCACGGTCGCGCACGGCGCGCACGGCGTCGGCCTCGGCGCCCGCGATCTGGTCCTCGGCCGCCTTCAGCCGGCGTTCGATCGAGACCTGCAACGCCTTCTTGGCTTTCTCGGCTTCCAGCGTGGCTTCGCGCTTGGCATTGGCCACGATCTCGTCGGCCTGCGACTTGACCTCGCGCTGCCGACGCTCGTAGCTCGCATAGATCTCCTGCGCTTCCTCGCGCAGGCGGCGGGCTTCGGCCAGGTCGTTGCGGATGCCTTCGGCGCGCTTGTCCAGCAGGCCGCCCACCAGCTGCGGCACCCGGAAATAGACCAGGATGCCCACGAAGACCAGGAAGGCCAGCGTGACGATGAAGTCCGTGTTGCGCAGCGAGAAGAACGGCCCCGTCGCGGCCAGCGCGGGGCTGGCCATCATCAGGGCAAAAAGAACGCTCAGACGTTTCATTGCAGGACCCCCTTCAGACGCTGGTCCACCACCTGGTTCACCAGCGCCGGATCGGCCTGGCCGCCAAAGTTCTGCACCAAGGCCTCGGTCACGTCGCGGGCGACGGTCCGGGCGTCCTCGACCGCCGAGGCGCGGATCTGACCGATGCGCTTTTCGGATTCGGTCGCACGCGCGGCGATCTCGGCATCGGCATGGGCGATGGCCGCGTCCAGTTCCTTCTGGATCTCGGCCTTGTTGGCGGCGACGATCTTGTTCGCCTCGGCCCGGGCGTCGGCCAGCGCCTTGTCATAGGCGGCTTCCGCGTCCTTGGCCTTCTGCTTGAATTCCTCGGCTGCCATCAGATCGCCGGTGATGGCGCCCTGACGATCGCTGATGACGCCGCCGATGCGCGGCAGGGCCACGCGCGACAGCACCCAATAGATCACGCCCAGCACCACCAGCAGCCAGAAGATCTGGTTGCCGAAGGTGGTGATATCCAGCTGCGGCATGCCCGGCGCGCTGGCGGCATGACCCGCCGCATGGGCCGCATCGGCGCCATGCACCGCCACGCCATGCGCTGCATCGGGGGCGGTTTCGGTGATGATCACCGTTTCAGTTTCTTCGACCACGACGGGCGCGGTCTGTTGCAACAGGCTGAACATATCCTACCCCATGCCGGTCGTTTCACAATCGGGTGGGCGCGTCACGCCCCCACCCAACCGCAAGGATGGCAAAGGATCAGACTGCGAACAGCAGCAGCAGAGCGACCAGGAACGAGAAGATCCCCAGGGCTTCGGCAAAGGCCATGCCGATGAACAGCGTCGCGGTCTGCGAAGCGGCGGCCGACGGGTTGCGCAGCGCGCCCGACAGGTAGTTGCCGGCGACATTGCCCACCCCGATGGCGGCACCGGCCATGCCGATGCAAGCCAGACCGGCGCCGAGGTACTGTCCCAGTTGACCCAGATTTTCCATGTTCATGCTCCTTGAGGCTTGGAAAGGGTTTTTCGGTTGTCCTGATCCGCTCCGGCGCTCAGTGCGCCGGATGCAGGGCGTCCTTCAGATAGACGCAGGTCAGGATGGTAAACACATAGGCCTGAATGAGGGCGACCAGCACCTCGAGCCCGTAGACCGCGACGATGGCCAGCACCGAGACCGGCGCCAGGGCCGCGACGGCGGCAAAGGCCGCGAACACCTTGATCACCGCGTGGCCGGCCATGATGTTGCCGGCAAGTCGGATCGAGTGGCTGACCGGACGCACGAAATACGAGATCAGCTCGATCACGGCCAGGACCGGGCGCAGCGCCAGCGGCGCTGAGCTGACCCAGAACAGGCCCAGGAAATGGGCGCCATTCTTGACAAAGCCCAGCACCGTCACGCCGACAAAGACCAGCAGCGCCAGCACCGCCGTCACCGCGATATGGGATGTGGGCGAGAAGCTTTTCGGCAGCAGGGCCAGAAAGTTCGCGAACAGGATGAAGCAGAACAGCGTCATCACATAGGGGAAGTATTTCAGCCCGTCCTTGCCGGTCACATCCTCGACCATCTTGCGGACCATGCCGTAAAGCAGTTCGGCGATGGACTGGATGCGGTTCGGAACGATGGCGCGGCCGCGGGTGCCGAACACCAGCAGGCCGGTGATGCACAGGGCGGCCAGCGCCATCCACAGCGTCGCGTTGGTGGGCGTGTACCAGTGCACCTCGGTGCCGCCGAACAGCGGCTTGACGATGAACTGGTCCATGGGATGGAAAACCAGCCCTTCAACTTCTTCTTCGGTCACGGCCATCGTCATTCACCCTTGTCATCGCCGGGATTGCCGCTTGGGCGCGCCCCGGGTTCCTTCCCTATCTCGTTCGCGGTGCGCAGCATCGTCTTGATGCCGGCGGCCAGGCCGAACAGCACGAAGACGATCATCAGGAACGGCGTGGTCCCGAACACATAGTCCAGTCCAAAGCCGATCCCGAACCCGATGCCCAACCCGGCCACCAGTTCCGTCACCATGCGCCAGGCCATGTTCGCCTGGCTGAAATGCTCTTCCCCGCGCGATGCGGGCCCTGTTCCCGTCCGTTCGCCCAGACGGGCTTCCAGCTGGCGCAGCCGCTCCGCGTCCCGGGCACGCGCGTCCTGCTGGTCCGGATCCTGGCCCAAGGCTCACACCCCCGTTATCGGTTGGCGCGGTGATAGGGGCTGACGCCACCCAAGTCAAGCCGCGCGGGAGAATAGTTAACCGGCTGTATATGAATGGAATTTCAGGGAGATTGGTGTGCAGTGCATTGGGATTGCGGGCGATCTGCGCGGTGGCGCTTATTCAACCCATCGGTTAAACAAGGCGGATGACTGGCCCCGACCCCAATCTCGACACCATCTTCGCCGCGCTGGCCGATCCGACGCGGCGCGCGATCCTGGCCATGCTGCTCGAGGACGACATGGCCGTGACCGACGTCGCAGCGCCCTTTCAGGTCAGCCTCGCCGCGATCTCCAAGCACCTTGCCGTGCTGGCGACGGCCGGGCTGATCCGGCAGGAACGGCGGGGCCGGATCATCTGGTGCAAGCTCGATCCCGACGGGCTGCGCGCCGCCTCGGTCTGGATGCAGGGCTTCGGCCATTTCGAGCCGGTGGACCTCGACGACTTCGAACGTTTCCTGATGACCGAACTGCCCGAGACCCAATCGCCGGACTGACCCCGGACATGCGAAAGCGGCCGGGTCGGGCCCGGCCGCCTGCGTCATTTCACGGTGATGCGCCCATCCAGCACCGGGACGAACTCCCGGCCCTGCCGCGCCAGGTATTCGGCCAGCACATCGGCCAGATCGGGCCCGAAGTCATAGGCCGCCTGCGCATTGCTGGCAAAGACCTTGTAGCCGTCCCCGCCCATCCGCATGTAGTTGTTCGAGACGACGCCATAGGTCTTGGCGCGGTCGATGGGCACCCATGCCTCGCCCTCGCGCACCAGCACATCCGATATGCGCGCGCCCGCCTCGGCCGCGGGATCGACCGTGTATTTCAGCCCGGCGACCTGGGCAAAGCGCCCGGCCTTGTCCTCATACTGGCTGGCGCCGTTTTCCAGGGCAGCAATGATGTCGGCGCCGCTGACCTGAAAGGTCGACAGCGTGTTCTGGAACGGCAGCACCGCCAGCACATCGCCCATCGTGACCGGTCCCGCCGGAAGCGAGGCGCGCAGCCCCCCGCCGTTCTCGATGGCAATGGTGATGCCTTGGCCCTTGACGCGGTCCAGCATCGCTTCGGTGACGACATTGCCCATCTCGCACTCGCGTTGGCGGCAGGTGTCGCGGCTGCCGTCGACGGGCGCCTTCAACTCGGCCACGCGCTTCTGCTTCAGCTGCTCGATGGGGGCGGCCAGATCCTTGACGCGGGCGGCGATGCGCGCATCGGGCGCGACCGAGCTGTCCAGCAGGATTGGCTGCCCTTCGGCCCTAGTCAGCCGACCCGAGTCGTCGAAAGTCAGCACCAGATGGCCCAGATACTTGCCATAGGCATAGGCCGTCGCGACAGGAACCTCCGCCCCGTCCGCACCCTTGACCATGGTGGGATAGGGCCCCTCGGCGCCCTCCATCTGTCCAAGCAGCGTGTGGCTGTGCCCGCCGATCACCGCGTCGATGCCCGGAACCTGGGCCGCGATCTCCTGGTCGCGGCGATAGCCTTCATGGGTCAGGGCGATGATCTTGGTGACGCCCGCATCCGTCAGCTCCTGCGCATCGGCCTTGAGGCTGTCCAGGTCGTCCTGGAAGATCACCTTGTCGCCGGGCGAGGATGTCTCGGGCGTGTCCATCGCCAGGGCCGAGACGATGCCGACCTTGTCGCCGCCCACGTCCAGCGTCACCGTGCCGCCGACCTTGCCGTGCAGTTCGGGCGATTGCGAGACGTCCAGGTTCCCCGAGATCACCGGGAATTTCACGCCCTCGGCCAGCAGCTGCAACCCGGCGGGACCGTCGTCGAACTCGTGATTGCCGACTGCCATCGCGTCAAAGCCGATGGCATTCATGAACTCGACCGTGTCCTTGCCCTTGTAGGTCGTATAGAACAGGCTGCCCTGATACTGGTCGCCGGCGTCCAGGACGATGACGTTCTGCCCCTCGGCGCGCAGACCGTCGCGCAGCTCGGCGATCTTGGCGGCCAGCCGCGCGACGCCGCCGAAACATTCGCCCTTGGCGTCCGCCTCGTCGTCGCAGGTGCTGTCATGCTCGTTGATCGGCTCGACCCGGCTGTGGAAATCGTTGATGTGCAGCACATGCAGCGTATAGTCCGCCTGCGCGGCACCTGCGCCCAGAACGACCGCCGCCGTCGCCAATAGCCAAGCTTTCATCCCTGCTCTCCGCCGCCGATGATGGATCGGGGGCCAGCTTCCGGGATCGGCGCCGGACGGTCAACAGGTCATCATGCCTGTCGAAAAAGGTTCACGCTTGACGCAAGCCGGCCGGCGTCGCAGAACCGCGCCATGCTTGCCTACAAGATCCTGCGCCCCGCCGAATTCCAGGCGTTCCAGACCGCCGGCCGGACGGACGGCGCCCCGGTCGACCTGGCCGACGGCTATATCCACCTGTCCACCGGGGATCAGGTTCCCGGCACGCTGGCCCGGCACTTCGCGGGAGAGACCGACCTGCACCTGCTGGCGGTCCGGACCGAAGCCCTGGACGCGCTGCGGTGGGAGCCTTCGCGCGGGGGCCAGCTGTTCCCCCACCTCTATCGCGAACTTCGCGCCTCGGACGTGCTGTGGTCGCGCACCATCCCGCTCGGGCCCCAAGGTCATGACATCGGAGATCTGGAATGACCCTGATCGAGTCCCTCGGCCTTCAGGCGCTGCACCGTTTGCCGCCTGAAACCGCGCATGACCTTTCAATCCGGGCGCTGAAACGCGGCCTTGTGCCGCTGAACGGCGGGCCCGTCACCTCGGACAGGCTGCGGCTGACGATTGCGGGGCTGGACCTGCCGAATCCGGTCGGACTGGCGGCGGGCTATGACAAGAACGCCCGCGCGGTGCCCGCGCTGATGCGGGCGGGCTTCGGCTTTGTCGAGGTTGGCGCCGCGACCCCCCGGCCCCAGCCCGGCAACCCCAAGCCCCGGCTGTTCCGGCTGACGCAGGATCGCGCCATCATCAACCGCTTCGGCTTCAACAATGACGGAGCGCAGGCGATTGCCGCGCGCCTTGCGGCGCGGCCCGCAGGCATTCCGGTCGGGTTGAACATCGGCGCGAACAAGGACAGCCCGGACCGCAGCGCGGATTTCGCCTCGGTCGTGCGCACCGCGGGCGCTGCGGCCGATTTCCTGACGGTCAACGTCTCGTCGCCGAATACCGAAAAGCTGCGCGATCTTCAGGGCGCCGATGCGCTCGCAGCCCTGCTGGACGGGGTGATCCGCGCGCGCGATGCCCTGCCGAACCGCCCGCCGGTCTTCGTCAAGATCGCCCCCGACCTCGATGACGAGGCCCTGGCCCAGATCGCAAGCGTGGCCACGGCAGCGCCGGTCGATGCGATCATCGCAACCAACACCACCCTGTCGCGCGACGGCATCGACCCCACCCACGCCCAGCAGGCCGGCGGGCTGTCGGGTGCGCCCTTGTTCGACCGCTCGACCCGCATCCTCGCGCGGCTCGCCCGCCAGACGGCGGGGCGGGTGCCGCTGATCGGGGTCGGCGGCATCGGCTCGACCGACCAGGCGTGGGAAAAGCTGCGCGCGGGCGCCTCGGCCGTCCAGATCTATTCGGCGCTGATCTATCAGGGGTTCGCGCTGGCTGCCCGCATCGCGCAGGAACTCGACGACCGCCTGACGCGGCAGCGCATGACCCTGCCCGAACTGACAGGCAGCGGCATCGACGACTGGCTGTAAGGGGCTAGAACAGCCCTTCGTGGCCCAAAAGCTGGTTCATCGTGTTCGACGGATCGGTGCAGCCCGCGTCGCCCACGATCCGCGCGGGCACCCCCGCGACGGTCTTGCAGGGCGGCACGTCGCTCAGCACGACCGAGCCTGCGGCAATGCGCGAATGATGCCCGACGTGGATATTGCCCAGGACCTTGGCCCCGGCGCCGATCATCACGCCATTGCCGATCTTGGGATGGCGGTCGCCATCCTCCTTGCCGGTGCCGCCCAGCGTCACGGAATGCAGCATCGAGACGTCGTTGCCGACCACCGCCGTCTCGCCGATGACAATGGAATGGGCATGGTCGATCATCACCCCGGTGCCGATGCGGGCGGCCGGGTGGATGTCAACGCCGAACACCTCGGAACAGCGCATCTGCACGAAATAGGCCATGTCGCTGCGACCCTGCTGCCACAGCCAATGGCCGATGCGATAGGCCTGCAGCGCCTGGAAGCCCTTGAAGAACAGGATCGGCTGCATCAGCCGATGCGTCGCCGGGTCCCGCTCATAGACCGCCAGCAGGTCGGCCATGGCCGCCTGTGCCAGTTCGGGCGCCCGGCCGAAGGCGTCGTCCGCGATCTCCCGCAGGATCTGCTCGCTCATCTCGCGCGAGGCGAGCTTCAGCGAAAAGCGATAGGCCAGAGCGGCCGCAAAGGTCGCATGGTGCAGAAGGCCGGCATGGATCAGCGCCCCCAGCAGCGGCTCGTCGCGCACCGCGATGCGGGCTTCGCGCTGGATTCGGGTCCAGACCGCGCCCATCGAGTCCGCGCGCGCGTCCTCGGGCAGCTTTTCGATCAGGTCCTTTTGAAGGTTCATAACAGCGCGTCCGTCAGCTTCCGTATCCCTCCTTCTTATCGGAAACCGACAGACGCGGAAAGCCCCGCTCAATCGGGGACGCGCAACTCCCACCAGTGCAGGACCACCCGCACCCGGCCGCCGGCGAACTGGCCACCCGCAGCACCCAGCCGCAAAGCGGTCGGCTGCCAATAGGTGACGGGAGAGCCCAGCATGCCCCGAACCCAGGAATTCGCAGCCTTGCCCAGGTTTTCGTTGAAGCGGTTCGGAACGGCAGTATCGCCCAGGGTCCAGCTGGTCAGCGACCCGGTGATCGCCGTCAGGACCCGCGCGGTCACGCCGACGACCATTGCGCCGGCGGGCACCACCATCGTGGTGGTAAAGGTGTTTCCCACCCCCAGCGTCACGTCCTCGGCCATCTGGCGCACGATCAGGCCCGAACCGTGCTGGCCCAGGCTGACCGCGCCCTCGACCCAGGTCGTGCCGTTGTGGATGGCGGGCACGCCGGTGTCGGCGACCAGGGCGCGCTTGCCAAAGCGGGGCCGGAAAAAGACCCAGCCCCCGTTCGCCCCGATGGCAACCTTGCCGGCCTGTCCCTCCCAGGCGTTGACCGCGCCCTGTGGCACCGCCCAGCACAGCCCGTCGGCCACCACCTCGGGCGGCGTGGTGCGGGTCAGGCTTTGCAGCACCAGGTCGACCTGACCATCCAGCCGCAGCAGCGCGTCGTTGACGGTGACATGCTTTTGCGCCTGCGCC
This sequence comes from Paracoccus yeei ATCC BAA-599, assembly GCF_000622145.1. Taxonomy (GTDB): domain Bacteria; phylum Pseudomonadota; class Alphaproteobacteria; order Rhodobacterales; family Rhodobacteraceae; genus Paracoccus; species Paracoccus yeei. Next base: position 336,378 of record NZ_JHWH01000001.1, read on the forward strand.
GGCATCAGCAGCGGCAGGTCCATGTTCGCGGTCGCGTTCTCAGCCATCGATCCTCATCCTTGCTTGGGGCCCGGCGCCGAACGTGTCGGACAGTTGGGCAATCCTGATTTCAAAGGCGCCGCCCGCCTTCGCCGAACTCCAGACATCGGCCGGCACGGCCCAGCGCGGCTCGCCGACCAGAGCCTGGGCCAGCACGGCGCCATCGCGCACCACGCTTGCGCTGTAGCGCTCCTGCGCCTCGCCCAGGGGAACGTCGGCGCCCTCCCAGCCGTCGCCCTGGACGCGGGTACGGCGGACCCAGGTGACGGTGCTGCCGCGAACCGACAGGTGGCAGGGCGACAGCGGCCGCAGCCCAGCGCCCCGAAACGCCAGCGCCACATGGCGATAGCTGGCATCATCCACTGCCCGCGTCGCCGGCCCGATCCGCCAGTGCCGCATCTGGTTCAAGGCCGAGGGCGCCAGGTCCACCTGCCGCGCCGACCCGTCCACCAGCACGACCGTGCTGCCGGCCGGCCAGACCTCGGGCATGAAGGCATCCGTGCCCGCCTGCCCTCGCAGCCGGGTCGCGATGTCCCACACCCCCGGGGAAACCAGCCGCGCGTCCCGGAACTGCAGCAGCTCCCACCCCTCGGCCGAGCCGTCGCCCAAGGCCAGCAGGTTCGCCCCGCTCATCAAGGCGGTCTCGGTCGCGGACTCCAGCGCGCCGCCCTTGACCCGGATGCGCAGCGCCGGACCCCGGTCCCAGACCCCCGGCCGTGCCGCCGCCAACGGTGCCAGCGTCACCCCCATGATCGAGGCCGCGGGCACCGTCGTGTTCAGCGCATAGCCGCCCGCCTGCTGGGCCGAAACCCAGACGGCGGCGGCGCCCGGCCAGGGCGTGGCCGTGACCGCCAGATGCGGCGCATGGGGCACTTCGTCGCCCCGCAGCAGCGGCAGGTCCAGAAACACCGGCCAGACCGGGATCGGCGGGCTGAAGGCCCGGGCGACGCTCTGGCCCTCGATCACCCGCGCCGGACGATAGACGCCGGGCTCGACGCGCACTGCATCCACGGTCATCGCGCCTGCCCGCTCGACCCGGTCGATGCGCCAGCGGCGCGCGCCCGCCCTTGGCTCGACCAGCGCCACCACGTCCCCCGGTCCCAGATGACCCAGCGAGGGCGGCAGCGCAAAGCGCGCCGTGTCGCGGGCAATCACCGATTCCGAAATCCAGCGCTCGGCCATGGCCAGCCCCTCGGCGCGAGTCAACGCCATCGGCAGTTCGCTGTCCGATACGGCAAGGAACTCGCCCCCCGGCATGGTCGTCTCGGCGGTGCGCACGGCATAGTCGCCGCCCGCCTCGACATGGGTCAGCCGGACACGGCCGGGGACCTCCGCCTCGGCAGCACGGCCGATCTCGACCTGGGCCAACTCATCGGTCGTCGCCATGTCGTCGGGCCCAAGGCTGGCATCCACCCGCGCATCGCGCATGACAAAGCGCAGCACCCCGTCCCGCTCAAGCGCGTCGAAGGCATAGGCCAGCATCAACGGCTGCAAGGCCGCCCGCCCGGTTTCCGAGCCGGTCAGCGCATAGCCCCGCACCAGACCCGCCAGCCCCTGGGTGTCATAGGCCGCGACGCCGGCGGCAGCGCAGATCTCGGCCACCACGTCCGCCAGGGGCACGGCCCCGGCGCGACCGTTCAGCCAATGCCCGCGTTCCCAGGCAGGTCCGTCCGACCACAGGTCGGTCCGCGCCGGAAAGGCGGGGAACGGCCGCGAGTCCCAGCACCAGACATGGGCGCGGCTCATGTCGATCATGCGCCCGGCCCCGATCCGCTCGCCCGCCTCGCGCAGGGGATTGTTCGCCGGATCGCCCCAATACTCGGTCATCGCCCGGACATAGGCCGCCTGCACCAGATCGTCCCGCCTCCCGTCCGAAAACCAGGGCAACCTGGATTCCGAGCTCATCGCGTCCAGGAACTTGTTGGGCTGGTTTGTGCCCTTGTCCAGCGCCGCGCAGCCCATCTCGGTGAACCATACGGGTTTCGAGCGCGGCACCCAGGCCGTGGGCCGCGCGCTGCGCTGTCCGCCGACGCGGTTGCGATGCTCGTTCGCCCACCAGCCGCGGATGTCCTTGTAGCGCCAGATCCAGTGCTCATGGTAAAGTCCGTCGCTGATCGGCGTGCGGATCTGCATCTCACGGTCGACGTCGCGGGCATAATACCAGTCGAAGCCCTCGCCCCCCGCGACGTTCGCCCGCAAATAGGCCGGATTGTCGATCCGGCCCCAGGCGGCATCCAGATGATTCTCGCCCTCGCGCCAGTCCGACAGCGGCATGTAGTTGTCGATGCCCACGAAGTCGATGTTGTCGTCGCCCCACAGCGGGTCCAGATGAAAGAACACATCCCCGTTGCCGGGGTGATAGCCGAAATACTCCGACCAGTCCGACGCATAGCCGATCTTGACCGCATCCCCCAGGATCGCGCGCACGTCGGCCGCCAGGCGGATCAACTGCTCGACTGCCGGAAAGCGATGATCCGCCCCCTGGATCTGGGTCAGCCCCACCATCTCGGAGCCGATCAGGAAGGCATCGATCCCCCCCGCCGCCGCGCAAAGATGCGCGTAATGCAGGATGAACCGCCGATAGGACCACTCGTCGGGACCGGAATAGCGGATCTCGTCCCCCTCGCGCGAAAAGTCGCTCGCCCTGGCTGTTCCGAAGAACGCCGCAACCTCATCCTCGGCGGCGGCGGTGCCTGCGGGGCTGCCCGCGCGGTCCGCCGCGATGCTCGTCGTGATACGGCCGCGCCAAGGCATCACGGGCTGGTCGGCCGCGCCGGTCCAAGGGTCGGCCCGGCCGTTCCCTGCCAGCTGCTCCATCAGGATGAAGGGATAAAAGACCGCCTTCCGCCCACTGGCCGCAAGCGCCCGCAGCGCCTCGATGACCGATCCGTCGGCCGGCGTTCCGCCATAGATCGGACGCCCGCCGACCCGTGCGACCTCGACCGCCGCATCGCGGCCGATGCCGCCGGCGCGCCAGGCCATGCCCTGCCCGTCGCGGGACTTGTCCTCGACCTTCGGCCGCACCGTGCAATGGTTCACCCTCAGGTCGTCGCCGAACCAGGACACGACCAGCGACACCGAACCCACATTCGGCAGTTCGCGCCCCAGGATACGCAACGAGGCGCGGAAATCCGTTCCCGCAATCGGCGTGTTGCGGTTGATGACCTGCGTTTCGCCCAGACCCAGGTCATAGCTGACCGGCGTGGTCGCCAGAGAATATTCTCCCGTGCCAGGGATCATGGCGACGGCCCGCACCTCGCGCGACAGCCCCCGCCCCTCCTTGGCGCGGCGCGTCACCTCGAACGACAGCTGCGGCACACGGTTGCCCCAGCGCTCAAGCCCCAGGTCCTCCAGCACGACATAGGCGATGCCGCGATAGGCTGGCGCCTCGTCGCCTTCCTGCGCGACGATGGCGTGGTCGGGCAACTGCGCCTCGTCCCCAAGATAGACCCGCATGTTCAGATCGTCGGGCGAGATTTCCTCGCCATCCGCCCAGACCCGGCCCACCCCCAGGATCGGACCCTCGCACAGGGCCAGCGCAAAGCTCAGCCGATAGCTGATCTCGGTGACGCTGGGGCTGGACCCCTTGCCGCCGCCACCCTGGGTGCGGCGCACCTCGACCAAGGGGCCGGCCCAGATCGCATGGCCGGGCACGCGCATCTGCCCCCAGATCCGCGGGATCGGCGTGCCCTCGCCCGCGGTCTGGATCCGCATCCGGTCCACCCGCCCCGTCTCGACCGCCTTCGAGCCAGAGCCCAGCAGCTTCTGGTCGATCACCCGGCCCAGGGTCGCCCCCACGGCCCGGCCGATGACGGCGCCCGACAGGCCCAGAACGGTGCCGCCAAAGCCCGCACCGATGGATGCACCGGCCGCCGCCAGCAGAATCGTCGCCATTGCGCCTTCCTTCTCTCATGTCAGGGGCGGAAACCGGAACCTGCCCGCGATCTTTGCCCGCCACGGCGCCGAAAGCGGGCTTTCGACGACGCCATGCCGGTCGTAGGCATGCACAAAGCTCGCCCCGGCCCCGGTTTCAGCCAGAATACCCATGTGCTTGGCGATGGCGCCCGATCTCATGCGAAAGATCAGCACATCGCCCGCCGCCTCGGGACCCGCGGGCAGCAACAAGCGCCCCGCCCCGCCCAGCAGCAACTCCTGCGCCCCCGCCTCGCCCCAGTCGGGGGTATAGGCGGGCAGCGCCTCGGGCTCGGGACCGTAAAGCTCGCGCCAGATGCCCCGCACCAGCCCCAGGCAGTCGGTCCCCGCCCCCTTGACCGAGGCCTGGTGCACATAGGGCGTGCCGATCCAGCCCCGCGCCGCCGCAACGATGCGCTGGCTCATGACCCGACCTGCGGGGCGATCAGCCAGTCCTCGGGCGGCAGATGCGGAAAGCCCCGGAAATTGGCATAGTTCAGGAACTTCAGCCGGCAGGTCGCGGCCCGCTTGTCGCAACCCGCCACCAGCTTCACCTGATCGCCCGCGGCCGGGGCGATGCCCAAGGCCGCCCACAGCGCGATCTCGCGTCCGCCGGGGCCGGCCAGATCGCTCTTGACCAGCCCCTCCAGCCCGGCGGCCGCGCCGCTCAGCACGATCAGGCGACCACGCTCGAACCAGCCGGCCTCGTGGTTCGCGATGCCGCCCAAGGTCAGGCGCTCGCCTTCCTCATGGGCGCGGACGACGCCTTGGGCGCTGTAGCCTTCGGCACCCAGGTCGAAACGGCACTGGCCGTCGCCCAGCTGGGCCGAGCAGCGCGGATGATAGACCCGGCCCTGCGTGCGGTTCAGCGGTTCGGACAGGCCCCGCAACTCGGCGCGGAACGACCGGCCGCTGCGGCTGACCTCGCCCAGGTGGCCGCGAAAGACCAGGACTCGGTTCGCCGTATTGGCCCAGTCGACCTCCCACAACCGTACCTCGGCGGCGTCCCACCGGCCCGCCATGATATCGACCTCGGTGATCGCATCGTCCGACAGGGCGCCGCTCGCCTCTGTATTGTCGACCGACAGGCCCGCGCCCTGCACGACGGCCGCGGCGCTCAGCCCGGTGTCGGGGCGAAAGGTGATCCCCCCGAAGGCCAGCATCCGGTCGTGGTCGGTAAAGCCCAGGACCAACCCATCCCGGCGCGTCACGGCCCAGGCCCGCGCAATCGTCTCGCCCTTCACAGCCGCACCTCGATCACAGGAACATCGGGCAGGTCGCCCGCATGGAACGACGCCACCGAAACCGAAATCCGGTCGGTATCAAACCGCACCGGCACGTCGAACTCGAACCCGGCCGAGACTGCGGCCCCGGCCTCGGGCGGCACGGCGAAATGCACGGTGCCCGTCACGGTATCGACAGTGAAATCTCGCCCTGCGGCCAGTTCCACGTCCCCGATCCCGGCCAGGACCGTGCCCTCGACCGGCTTCGCGATGGGCCGCCAATAGCCCGCCGGCCCCGAACGATAGGCCTTGCGCAGCTCGAACGCCGTCCGCACCCCGTCGCCCCGGCCCAAGACCTGGTCGCCGAACGCCGGCGCCACGCTGGGGGCCGAGGATTTGTAATCCGACCAGTCCTTCCAGCGGAACCCGTGCAACTGACCGGCGCGCGCCTCGAAAAAGGCGATCAGCAGCGACACGTCGTCCAGCGACCGCAGGCCCATGCCCGCGTCATAGCGGCGCCGCGAATGGGCCCAGGGGCTCGACCGCTCCTCATGCCCGTTGGTCAGCGCGACGATCTCCGTGCGCCGTTCGGGCCCGCCCACCGACCCGAAGGAAAGGCTGGCGGGAAACCTGATCTCGTGAAATGCCATCTGTCGTCACCCGTTCCTGTCGCCGCGCGCCAGCATCCGGCCGAACCGGGCCGCGATCTGGCTTTGGCTGCGGGCGAACCCGCCCACATCGGGGGTCGAGACGTTGAACGTGACGTTGACCGCCCGGCCTCCGCCACCCGCCGCCGCAACCCCCAGCTTGCCGTCGGCCCCGCGCCGCAAGGGCATGATCGCCTCGGGCCCCGCCTCGCCCATCAACCCGGTCGCGCCGCGCATCGGGAAATAGGTGGGCTGGCTGACCACGCCCCCCTTGGCAAAGGGCATCACCCGCCCCTGCGAAAAGCTGCCGCCGTCGGCAAAGGGCATCGCCCCCGACACCAGCCCCGTCACCCCTTGCGAGATCGCGCCCGCCAAGGCCTGCTGAATCGGCCGCATGGCAACCGAAAAGGCGCTGTCGGCCATGCTGCGCGCCACGGTGGACAAGGCGTCGCTCAGCTTCATGCCGTCGAACACCAGCCCGTTGAAGGCGCGGCGCAGCCCGCTGCCGATCCCGCTGGTCAGCGAGCCGACCTCTCGGTTGGTGTAAAGCATCGACTCGCGCAGCCGCGACAGTTCCTGTTCAAAGGCGGCCGTCACCCGGCCGCTGTCGTCCAGACTGCGGCCCAGCGTGCCGTCCCCTGCGTCGGCCAGACCGCCGAACCCGTCCTTGCTCGCCATGACCGGCGCCTCCTTTCGACAATCAGTTCTGCTTGGGCGCGGGCCGGTCGGGATAGCGCGCCACCAGCTCGGCCAGCCGGTCGCGCGTCATCGCGCCGCCGCCCCCTTCGATCCCCAGCATCAGGGCCAGTTCGGCCGGGGTCAGCGCCCAGAAGGCCGCGGGTGTCAGCCCCAGCCCGCCCAGCCGCGCCGGCCCCATGCCGACCTTCATCAACCCCGGCCAGTCCAGCCCCCGGGGCCTCATGCGCCCTCGATGCGAAACGCCCGCGCCAGCATCGCGGCTGCCGTGTGGGCCGCGGCCACCGGACCGCCCCGGATGTCGCAGGCGCCCAGCGCGGCGATATCCCCGCTCCAGCCGGCCCCGCGCAGCCCCGCGACCAGCACCGCCATCACGTCGCGGGTGGAAAATCGCCCGCTCTCGAACCGCTCGACCAGGGCGATCATGCTTTCCGCGCCCAGTTCGGCCTCAAGCTCGGACAGGGCGCCCAGGGTCAGCTTGCCGACATGGGGCACCCCGTCCAACACGACCTCGACCTCTCCCGCCAAAGGATTGGCCATGTCAGAGCGTGTTGAAGCTGAGCACGCCCGCGCTTGCCATGGAAACTTCATAGGTCGCCTCGCCATTGTAGCTGCCGGAATATTCAAGGCTGGTGATCTGGAACGGCCCCTGCACCGTGCCGAAATCGGGGATCACCACCTGGAACTCGGGAACCTCGCCGTCGAAAAAGACCTGCCGCGCGCGTTCGTCCGTGGTGCCGTCCCGAAACACCCCCGAGCCCGAGATCGTGGCCGACCGCACGCCCGCGCCGCCCAGCAGCTCACGCCAGCGCCCCTCGCTTTCGATGCTGGTCACGTCGACCGTCTCGGCGTTGAAGCTGATACGGGATGCCCGCAGTCCCGCGATGGTCTCGAACAGACCGTCCCCGGTCATGTCCATCTTGATCAGCAGATCGCGCCCGTTCTGCACCGCCATGTCGTTTCTCCTCAACCAAGGTCAATGCGGGCGCGAAAGGTCAGGTCGACCCGCCGCCCCGCGCCGTTTTCCGCCCGGCGCGCCTTGGCGCGCAGGAACCAAAGCCCCGCCAGTCGGCCCCGCGCCAGCCCGATCCGCGCCGTCTCCAGCGCGTCCGACACCGCCACGGCGGCCGCCTTGACCGCACTGAATCCGTTTGCATCGTCCGATCCCGACAGGACCGAGACGACGAAATCATGCTGCGATCCGGCGGCCGTCATGTCGCCCGCGTCGCGGACCTCTTCAGGCCCAAGCGAGACATAGGTGCCCGCCGGCGCCGCCACCGGCATCGCGTCATAGATCGCGTCGCCGACCAGCGCGTGCAGGGCGTCGTCCTCGCGCAGCACCTGATAGACTGCCGCTTGCAGCGCGGCCGTCGCGGCATAGCTCATGCCAGGGACTCCTCTTTGGCGATACAAACCAGGTAGCGGCCGGATCGGTCGCTCTCGGCTACGGCTTCGATGCGAAAGCGGCGCTCGGCGGGGCCCGCGCCCAGCCGCAGCCGCTGCTCGGGGCGCGGGCGGCGCGGGTCGCCGGCAGCCGCCGCCCGGACGGTGATCCGCCAGTTGACGACGCTTTGTGCCCCCACCTCGGCGAACCGTTCAGCCCCCGCACCCGACCGCATTTCCGCCCAGATCCGTCCGATCGGCTGCCAGGACAGCGCAAAGCCGCCCATGCCGTCTGCCGCCCGGACCGGAGATTCCAGGATCAGCGGCACAGTCAGACGCGGCAGGCTCATGCCCGACCGCGCGAAGCACCGCGCCCCCCCAGCACCCGGACCGAGCGCCAGCGCTCGATCAGCGCGCCGACACTGAAGGGCATCGCCGCTTGCGTGCCCTCGAACACCCGGTCCTCGTGATAGCGCGCAGCCAGCATCAGGACCGCCTGCGCCAGATCGGCCGGCACCGAATCCCAGGCCGGGCCAAAACCCGCGGCAAAGGTCACGGTCACGAACCCCGCCTCCGGCACCACCGGCAGCCAGCCGCCCCGGGGCAGCAGCATCGGCCGCTGCATGTCCGGCGCCAGCCGATAGACCCCGGGATCGACCAGCGTAACCTCGCCCGCGCCATCGTCCATCTCGACCCGCTCGATGCCATTGACGGGCGCCAGCGGCAGCGGCTGACCCGCCGGGTCGCGCCAGTCCTCCAGCCGCAGCCGGAACTGCCGCGCCAGCAGCACCTTGCCGGTGCGCGCCTCGATCGTGGCGATGGCAGCGCGCAGAAAGCCCGCCAGCGCCAACGTCTCGGCCTCGTCCTGGGCCATCTCGAAACCCGATCCCAGCCGCAGGTGCTCGCGCAGCCCCGCGACCGGCAACGCCGCCAGCGCCGGCGCCGTCAATTCCACAAGCATCATCTTCGAACCTCCGTTCGCACGGTCGCTGCGTTCCATTCAGACGAAAAAGGGGGCCGCGCGTGTCCGCCCATGCGCGCGCGGACAGCTTTGCCGGTAAAGCGGACACTGGCCGCGCGGCCCCCGCTTCGGCCGTGGATCAGCCGAAGACCATCAGCTTGATGGCGCGGGCGTCGGTGACGCCGCCACCGACGCGCTTGGTGGCATAGAACAGCACATGCGGCTTGGCCGAGAAGGGGTCGCGCAGCACCCGCAGGTCGGGACGCTCGACGATGGTATAGCCCGACTTGAAGTCACCGAACGCGATCGAGGCCGAGCCGTTGGCGATATCGGGCATGTCCTCGCACAGCAGCACCGGATAGCCCAGCAGCTGCGGCGGCTGGCCCATCGCCAGGCTGTCGGCCCACAGGAAGCGGCCGTCCGTGTCGCGCATCTTGCGCACGGCGGCGGCGGTCTTCGAGTTCATGACGAAGGTCGCATTGGCCCGGTATTGCGCGCCCAGCGCATAGACCAGGTCAATCAGCGCGTTCGCAGGGTTGGTCGCCGCGAAATCGCCCGTCGCGCCCGAGGCGATGGTGCCGATCTGCACATTGGTCGCGGTGGCGTTCGCGGCGCGGGCATGGGTCAGGAAACCCTTGGGCTTGTTGGTGCCGTCGCCGCTGATGAAGGCGGTCGCCTCGGCGCGGATGAACTTGTCGGCGATCCGGCCGGCCAGCCAGCTTTCCACGTCGAAGGCCGCGTCGTCCAGCAGGCGCTGGCTGGCCTTCGGCATGGCCGACAGCTCGTGGACCGGGATCACCACGCGGGTCACCGCCCCGGTGCCGGTCTCGGCCTGGGCCGCGGCCTCGGTCGCCCAGCCGCTGGCGATGTCGCCCATGTCGACCAGCATCTCGAAATTGGCCGATTCCACGGTGACGACATTGGCCACCCGGCGCAGCGAGGCCATGCTGTTCAGCGCCTCCTGCACCTGCAGCGCCACCGTCGGCGCCGCCAGGAACCCCGCGTCCGAGGTCGAGGTCATGGCCTTGCCCTCCAGCGGCAGCCCGCGCAGCGCGCCGTCGTCGCCGTGGCGCACATAGGCGTCGAACGCCTTCTGGTGCGGCGCGCCCGCATCGGCCTCGACCGACAGAGGGGCGCGGGCGCGGGAAAGGGTCTTGCGGTCCAGCATGGTCATGCGATCTTCCTGTGCTTCCAGTCGTTTCTGAATATCGGAACGGAATGCCTTGAGTTCGTTGACGAACCCCAGCATCTCGGCCCCCAGGTCGCCGGGCATGTCCGCCCCGGCCGCGGCTTTCACCTCGGTCATCGTCCCCTCCATCTGGTGAAATTCACTCGGCGCGCAGCGCCTGCGCCGCGGCCCGAAAGGCCGCCGCCAGCTCCAACGCGCCATCGGACTTGCGCCCGACCTTGGCCTCGGCGAGCATCGGGAAGGTCACCAGCGACACCTCCCACAGCTCGACCTCGGTCAGCAGCCGCCGCCCCTTGGCGTCGCGCTCGGCGGAAATCGTGCGATAGCCGATCGACAGCCCGTCGATGGCGCCCGCCGCAATCAGCGCGGCGGCCTCGCGGGCCTGCCCGATCTCGGGCAGCAAGCGGCCCTTGACCCACAGGCCCTTCTCGTCCTCGCGGATCTCGTCCCAGACGCCGATGGGCTTGGCCGGGTCGTGCTGCCACAGCATCCGCACCTTGTCGCCCCGCGCCGCCAGCCGCTTCAGGCTGGCCGCATAGGCGCCCTTCTGGACGATATCGCCGCCCTGGTCGGTCAGCCCGAACAGGCTTGCGTAGCCCTCCAGCCGGGTGCCGTCCGACACCAGCGCCGAACCCGGGGCGAACTTCAGTTCCAACCCGTAATCCTTTGAATTCACGTCAGCCTCCTTTCGGGGTAAAGGTCAGGATCGACTGCACCGCCTGGGTCAGGATCACCGCGACGACGCCATAGACCGTCATCCACAACCGCCGCTCCAGCCCCTCGATCAGCGACTCGATCCGCTCCAGCCGCCGCTCGACCTGCCCGAACTGCAGCGCCATGATCCGCTCCTGCGTGTCGAAGCGCTGGTCGTGCCAGCCGAAGGGCTCCTTCACGAAACGCGAGCCCTCCATCTATTCCTCCGCCACCGGCGGCAGGCCCAGCGCGGCCCGCTTCTCGGCATCGGTCAGAAACAGCGCCTCGCCGATCCGCTTCCACTGCCCGTCGCGCTCCTCGGCCAGGGCGGGCACCTGGTCGGGGTCGGCGCGCAGGTCGATCTCGGCCCCCAGATGCTCGGACAGCCACCAGGCGACGGCGCTCGCGACCCGCGACACCAGCGGCAGCACGGTCAGGCGATAGAATGCCCGGTGCGCCTCGGCGTAATTGGCATAGGTCGCCTCGCCCGGAATGCCCATCAGCATCGGCGGCACGCCGAAGGCCTGGGCGATCTCCCGCGCCGCCGCCAGCTTGGTCTCGTGGAACTCCATGTCGCTGGGGCTGAACCCCATCGGCTTCCAGTCCAGCCCCCCCTCCAGCAGCATCGGCCGCCCGGCGTTCCGCGCGCCCTGGTGATGCATCTCCATCTCGCTCACCAGCCGGTCGTACTGGTCGGGCGACAGGCTGCCCTGCCCGTCCGCCCCCTTGTAGACGATCGCGCCGCTCGGCCGGGCCGCGTTGTCCAGCAGCGCCTTGGACCAGCTTGACGCGCTGTTGTGCACATCCACCGCCACCGCCGCCGCCTGCATAGGCGACAGGCCGTAATGGTCGTCCAGCGGGTGGAAGCTCTTGATGTGGCAGATCGGGTCGGGACTGCCCACCATGTCGAAGCGGAACTTGCGCCCGCCCACCGAATATTCATAGGCCGAGGGCCAGCCATCCGGCCCCGGCACCACCGCCATCCGGTCCGAGCGCAGGACGTGCAATTCCCCCGGCAGCCCCTTGGCGCCCTCGCCCACCGCCTCCAGATAGCCGTTGCCGCTCAGCAGGATCTGGCCATAAAGCGCCTCGAACAGCTCGGCCCGGCCCTGGCCGATGTTGGGCCGCCGCAACAGGTCCAGCACCGGGTGCGTGTCATAGCGCCGCTCGCGGTCCTGGCACAAAAGCGGCACGGCGGCGGCGGCCTCGGCGATCAGCCGCACGGCGCGGAACCCGACCGGATTGCCGGCAAACCCGGCATTGGTCAGGCTGACCGTGTCGCGCGGCGACCAGACCACCCGCCCCGAGCCCGCCGCCAGCGCCACCACCTTGCCCGCGGCGCTCGCCTTTTTCTCGACTTCGACGGCGGGCGCAGCCGCTCGCCCGAACCAGGGAAATGCCATCGGTCTCTCCTGAAATCCCATTGAAAAAGGGCCGCCAACGGCGACCCTTCGCGGACCAGAAAGGCCCTTCTTTCTTGCCTAAATATCCCGGGGCCCGGGGCAGAGCCCCGGTCCGGCGCTACAAACCCCGCACCGAAGGCCGCCGATAGGACGCCGCCGGCTCGATCATCAGCTCGTGGATGGCCCAGACCAGCGCATCCAGCCGGTCGGGCGAACCCTTGCCCTCGTATCCGGCGACGCTCATGCGGCACATCTGGTCCTCCAGCGCGCCAAGGCCGCGCAGGTGATGCACACGCCCCTGCTCGTAAAGCGCCGCGACCGGCTCGGCCCGCAGCCCCTTGCCGCGGCCGGCGCGCAGGGCCCGGAACGGCACCAGCGGGTCGATCTGGCGGATCACGCTCTCGACCAGATCGCCGCCCTGGTTGACCTCGGCCACCAGCCGCTCGGCGCCGTGCCGGTCCATCGCGGCAATCGCGGCGCGCGCCCAGTCCGTTGGCCCGCCCCGGACGGTGGCGTCCTCCAGCACATAGGCCCGCCATTCCGTCACCGGCCCCTCGGCCAGAACGCCCGCGACCACGATCCCGCATTCATCGGACGCGGCACCCGCCGTCACCGCCGGATCGACCGCCACGACCACGCGCGACAGTTTCGGCGCCCGGTCCACCCGGCAGCGCTCGACCATCGCGGTCGTCCACAGCGCCCCCTCGACGTCCTCCAGCAGCAGCCCCTCCAGCTCCTGCCGGCCCAGCCGCGTGCCGGCATAGCGGCTTTCGACCTCGGCCAGGAAGCTCTCGGCCAGATAGGCGCGGTTGGCGTCGGTAGGCGCATGGGTGGTGACGGTCGAGGCATTGCCCAGAATCCGCTTCAGCACCCCCACATTGCGCGGCGTCGTGGTGACGACCTGCTGGGGATGCTCGCCCAGACGCAGCGCGAATTGCAGCATGTCCCAGCTGTCCTCGGCCTTTTTCCACTTGGCCAGTTCGTCGACCCAGGCGGCATCGAACTGCGGCCCGCGCAGGGCCTCGGGCTCGTGCGCCGAATAGACCTGCGCGGTCGCGCCATTGGGCCAGACCAGCCGCCGCCGCCCCGCCTCCCAGACCGGACGCCGGTCCGGGGGCGAACAGGCCAGAATCCCCGACTCGCCAAAGACCATCACGTCCCGCGCCTGGTCGAAGGTCTCGCTGACCAGCGCCACGCGATGCGCGCGGCCCGGCGCATCCGGCGTCGCCCCCTCGACCTGGGACCGCACCCATTCGGACCCGGCGCGGGTCTTGCCCGCGCCGCGCCCGCCCATGATGACCCAGGTCTTCCAGTCGCCCTCGGGCGGCAACTGGTGCGGCAGCGCCCAGAACTCGAACAGCCACGGCAGCGCCGCCAGCGCATTGCTGCTCAACCCCTCCAGGAAGGCGTCAACCTCCTCCGGTTCGGCGCAGGCAAGCCAGGCGGCGCCCGATTTCATCTCGTGCCGCGACAAGGTCGAGTGCGCCTGCACCGACCTGTCCGGCAGCATCCTTGCGTAGCTTGTCAACCTTGCCCCTTTCCTCCAGCACCATCTTGGTCGCCTCCCGCAGAGAGCGCACCAGATTGCCGGACTCTTTCAGATCACCTGCGTCCCCCGCCTCGATCTTTTCCCGCAAGCGGGTCAGATCGGCGGCATAGGACCGGAACAGCCCGTCGGCGATGTCCAGCACGTCCATCTCGGTCGCCTCCTCGGCGACCGACGCGAACGGTCCTTCCGGTGGCTCCTGCCCCGGATCGAAGTTTACTGTCATTCCTGATACGCCTTGCCCTCGTGTGCCTGTCCGCACGAGCGAGACATGAAAAAAGCGGCCTCGGTCCCTCGACCCGGCCGCTTGCCCATCTCTCCCAGCATGGATAAGTTCTACCTTGGAGCGTTCGCACAGTCAACGAAAAACCACAGGTTGCGAAACCTTCTGTTAATTTCCGTTCAGAAACAATGAACTTTGCCACGCAACACCCCAGCGCGCGGCCACGCAACAGGGGCGGCATCGCCCCTGTGACACCCCGAATCTAGTCGCCCTGGACCGGCGACATGGCCTGCCCGCGCTGCCGTTCGATCTCGCGCCAGCGCCGAACGTTCTGGTTGTGCTCCTCCAGCGTGCGGGCAAAGGCGTGCCCGCCGCTGCCGTCGGCCACGAAGAACACATAGTCCGAATCGTCCGGGTCCAGCGCCGCCTCGATCGAGGCGCGCCCCGGATTCGCGATCGGCGTCGGCGGCAGGCCCGCGATCTGATAGGTGTTGTAAGGCGTGCGCCGCCGCAGCTCGGACCCGCGGATGCCGCGATCCAGCACGCCCTTGCCTTGGGTAATGCCATAGATCACGGTCGGGTCCGTCTCCAGCCGCATGCCCTGGCGCAGGCGGTTGACAAAGACGCTGGCGACCAGCCGCCGCTCGTCCGGGACCGCCGTTTCCTTCTCGATGATCGAGGCCATGATCAGCGCCTCCTGCGGCGTCCGATAGGGCAGCCCGGTCTCGCGCGCCTCCCAGGCCTGGGCCAGGAAATTCGCCTGCCGCCGCGCCATTTCGGCCAGCAGCGTGGCGCGGTCGGCGCCCTTCTGCACGTCATAGGTGTCGGGGGCCAGGCTCCCCTCCTCGGGAAGGTCCGCGACCTCGCCGGCCAGGAAGCCGGCCTGCTTCAGCCCCTCGACCACCTGCCAACTGGTGACGCCCTCGGCCACCGCGATGCGCAGCCGCGCGTCGGGCCGCGCCTCGGCAGCCTGGATCGGCGCCGGCACCGGCTCGCCGGGGATGTATTTCGCCTGCTCGGCCATCTGGCCCGTGGCGGCATCGGTGTCGCGCAGGATGACCGAGTTCTCGCGCACGCCGATGCGGAACACGATCTCGGTCCCGCAGGTGCTGGGCCCGCCGGCGGTGATCGCGGCGACCACGTCGGCCATGCTCGCGCCCGGCGGCATCAGGTACGATCCGTATTTCAGGTCGCGCGACTTGCCCGCGTAATCGGCGCCCGCGCGAAAGATATAGGCGTTCGACACCACGCCCTGCGCCGCCAGGCTTTCGCTGACCGCGCTCAGGCTTGCGCCCGGCGGCACGCGCACGCAGGATGCGACGGCGCTGGGCCCGGGGGCAGTGTATTGGTGCTTGGCCCAGGCCACCGCCGCCGCCACGGCGATCAGGATGACGATCAGCAGCGTCAGGAAGTTCGACGCGACGTGGCGCCAGATCATTCGGCCGCCCGCCCCATCACCAGGCTTGCGTTGGTGCCGCCAAAGCCGAAGCTGTTGGACAGCACATAATCCACCTTGCGGCGCACGGCGGCATTGGCGGCCAGGTCGATGGGCGTCTCGCGCGACGGATTGTCCAGGTTGATGGTCGGCGGGCAGATCTGGTCGCGGATCGCCAGGATGCAGAAGATCGCCTCGACTGCGCCCGCCGCGCCCAGCAGGTGCCCGATGCTCGACTTGGTCGAGGACATGACCACGTTCCCCGCCGCATTGCCCAGCATCCGCTCGACCGCGCCCAGTTCGATCACGTCGGCCATGGTCGAGGTGCCGTGCGCGTTGATGTAGTCGATATCGGCGGGCGACAGGTTCGCCCGCTTCAAGGCATTGGTCATGCTGCGGAAACCGCCATCGCCATCCTCGCTAGGGGCGGTGATGTGATAGGCGTCGCCCGACATGCCGTAACCCAGCACCTCGGCATAGATCTTGGCGCCGCGCGCCTTGGCGTGCTCGTATTCCTCAAGGATGACGATGCCCGCGCCCTCGCCCATGACGAAACCGTCTCGGTCCTCGTCCCAGGGGCGGCTCGCGGCCTTGGGATCGTCCTCGCGCCTGGTCGACAGCGCCTTGCAGGCGTTGAAGCCCGCGACGCCGATCTCGCAGATCGGGCTTTCGGCGCCGCCCGCGACCATCACGTCGGCATCCCCCAGCGCGATCAGCCGCGCCGCGTCGCCGATGGCATGGGCGCCCGTGGAACAGGCCGTGACGACCGCATGGTTCGGCCCCTTGAAGCCGAACCGGATGCTGACCTGCCCCGACACCAGGTTGATCAGCGCGCCGGGAATGAAGAAGGGCGAGACCCGCTTGGCCCCGCGTTCCTTGATCAGCACGGCCGTGTCGGCGATCGAGGACAGCCCGCCGATGCCCGAGCCGATCATGACGCCGGTGCGCTCGCGCTCGTCCTCGTTGGCGGGCACCCAGCCCGAATCCTTGACCGCCTGTTCGGCGGCGGCCATGCCGTACAGGATGAAGTCGTCGACCTTGCGCCGGTCCTTGGGCTCCATCCAGTCGTCGGGATTGAACGTGCCGTTCGTGCCATCGCCCAGCGGCAGTTCGCAGGCGTATTTCGTCGCAACGCCGCTGGTGTCGAACCGCGTGATCGGCCCGGCCCCGGATTCCCCCGCCAAAAGGCGCTTCCAGGTCTCTTCGACCCCCGAGGCCAGCGGCGTAACCATCCCAAGCCCGGTGACGACAACTCTGCGCATAGGCCGCTCCTTAACCCTGACGTAATCCGGCAGGTTCTACACGCCCCCCGGCCCACGCGCAACGCCAAGCCGGGCGCGACCGTTCCGGCCCGGGCCCGCCCGGCGCCGGGCAGGGGCGCAACAGTCGCGCATCAAAGCGGCGGACCCCCGCTTGCGGCGTTGAACCCGGCCGGAATCCTCCTATTCTGCGGCGGTCCCGCCCCGATCAAAGGACGACCCGGATGACCGACAAGACCCAGGCCAGCGCGGCCGCCGCCACCGACGCCATCGAAAGCGTGACCGCCGTGGTCCTGCCCGAGCCACCCGCCGCCCCCACCCTGGCCGACGCGCCCCCGCCGGTGGCCGAGGAAATCCGCAAGCGTGTCGCCGAGATCGACATCCGCGACACCGCCTCGATCGTGCATTTCGGCGCCCGCGCGCAGAACGAGTTGCAGGAAATCAGCCAGGCCATGCTGGCGGACGTCAAGAACAAGGACGTCGGCCCCGCGGGCGAGTCGCTGCGCGAGATCGTGACCACGATCCGCGGCTTTTCGGTCAGCGAACTGGACGTGCGCCGCGAACGCAGCCTGTGGGAACGGCTGACCGGCCGGGCCGCGCCCTTTGCCAAGTTCGTGGCCAATTACGAACAGGTCCAGACCCAGATCGACCGCATCACGGCGGACCTGGACGCCCACCAGCACCGGCTGCTGAAGGACATCAAGTCGCTCGACCTGCTGTATGAACGCACCCTGGCCTTTTACGACGAACTGGCGCTTTACATCGCCGCCGGAGAGGAAAAGCTCGCCCAGATCGACCGCGAGGAGGTCCCGGCCAAGGAGGCCGCCGTCGCCGCCGCCGCCGAAGGCGACAAGGTCATGGCCGCGCAGGACCTGCGCGACCTGCGCTCGGCCCGCGACGACCTGGAACGGCGTGTTCACGACCTCAAGCTGACGCGGCAGGTCACGATGCAGTCCCTGCCCTCGATCCGGCTGGTGCAGGAAAACGACAAATCCCTGATCACCAAGATCAATTCGACACTGGTGAACACCGTGCCGCTGTGGGAAACGCAGCTCGCGCAGGCCGTCACCATCCGCCGCAGCGCCGAGGCCGCCCGCGCGGTCAAGGAAGCCAACGACCTGACCAACGACCTGCTGACGGCGAACGCCCGCAACCTGCGCGAGGCGAATGCCACCATCCGCACCCAGGTCGAGCGCGGCGTCTTCGACATCGAAAGCGTCAAGGCCGCCAACGCCGAACTGATCGCCACCATCGAAGACAGCCTGCGCATCGCCAGCGAAGGCAAGGCGCGCCGCGCCGCCGCCGAACAGGACCTGCAGGCGATGGAAACCCAGCTCCGCAACACCCTCGCCTCGACCCGCACGGGTCAAGAGCGGGGCCAGATCCCGAACGCGACCCCGTGACCCCGACCCCTGCCCCTGTCCTGCGCCTTGCCTGCGTCGCGGCCCTCGCGGCGCTGGCGGCCTGTTCGACCGACACCCGCTCTCTCGAAACCGCGCCGCCGATCCAGGCCACGGCGCCCCTGCCGCGCCCGGACCGGCCGCCGGTGGACCAGGCCGTGCTGCGCCGCGAACGCGCCGAACGCGCCCGCGCCGCCAATGCGACGGCCGCGCGCGCCGCCGAAACCCCGGCCAGCGCCAACATGCGCAGCTATCTGGCCGAAGTCGAACGCACCCTGGTCGCGCGCGGCAAGCTGCGCACCGACGACGGCAGCGACATCGCCCTGACGCCCGAGCGCCTGACCGAGGATTTCGTCCAGATCGCGCTGCACGACGAATACACCCGCCGGGGCGACAGCCTGGTGTCGCAGTCGACCCCGGCGCCGCTGCGCCGCTGGACCCAGCCCGTCGCCCTCCGCATCGAGTTCGGCGATTCCGTGGCCCCTGCCCAGCGCGACCGTGACCGCGCCGAAATCGCCGGCTATGCCGCCCGGCTGCAGGCGGCGACCGGCCATCCCGTCGCGCTGACCGGCACCAGCGGCAATTTCACCGTGATGATCCTGTCCGAGGACGAGCGCCGCGCCATCGGCCCGCGCCTGAACGCGCTGGTCCCCGGCATCCCCGCCAGCGACGTGCGCGCGTTAAGCGAGCTTTCGCCGCAGAACTATTGCACGGTCTTTGCCTATTCGCGGGGGAATTCCCCGACCTATGCCCAGGCGGTGGCGCTGATCCGGTCCGAAACCCCGCCCCGCCTGCGCCGGTCCTGCGTGCACGAGGAACTGGCCCAGGGGCTGGGCCTGGCCAACGACAGCCGGCAGGTCCGCCCCTCGATCTTCAACGACGACGAGGAATTCGCCTATCTGACCCGTCATGACGAGCTGCTGCTGAAGATCCTTTACGATTCCCGCCTGCGCCCCGGCATGACCGAGGCCGAGGCCCGCCCCATCGTCCTGCAGATCGCGCGCGAACTTCTGGCGACCAGCGCTTGACGCGGCCGCCCGGCGCGGCACTATCTTGCGGGAATGGCGCAATCTTGCGAAAGGCAGGCCCATGTCCCTGTTCGACATCCTTGGCGGCGAGTTCATCGAGATCATCGAATGGACCGATGACTCGCGCGACACGATGGTTTACCGCTTTCCGACCGTGGGCCGGGCCATCAAATATGGCGCCAAGCTGACCGTGCGCGAAGGCCAGGCCGCCGTCTTCATCCACGAAGGCCAGCTGGCCGACGTGTTCCAGCCCGGCCTTTACATGCTGGAAACCAACAACATGCCGGTGCTGACCCGGTTGCAGCACTGGGACCACGGCTTTCGCAGCCCCTTCAAGTCGGAAATCTATTTCGTCAACACGACGCGCTTCAACGACCTGAAATGGGGCACCAAGAACCCGGTCATCGCGCGCGACCCCGAATTCGGCCCGGTCCGCATCCGCGCCTTCGGCACCTATTCGATGCGCGTGACCGATCCCGGCAAGTTCATGACCGAAATCGTCGGCACCGATGGCGAATTCACCCGCGACGAGATCAGCTTCCAGCTGCGCAACGTCATCGTGCAGGAGTTCTCGCGCATGATCGCCGGGTCGGGCATCCCGGTTCTGGACATGGCGGCGAACACCGGCCAGTTCGGCCAGATGGTCGCCAAGGCGATCGGCCCGACGGTCGCCGAATACGGCCTGACCATCCCCGAATTCTATATCGAAAACATCAGCCTGCCCGACGAGGTCGAAAAGATGCTCGACAAGCGCATCTCGATGGGGATCGTGGGCGATCTGGACCGCTTCGGCCAATATGCCGCGTCCGAGGCGATGCTGAACGCCTCGAACCAGCCGGGCGGCATGGGCGCGGGCATCGGCGCCGGGCTGGGCGCGGGCCTGGGCGTCGCCATGGCGGGACGCAGCGGCCCCTGGGGCGCGATCCCGCAGGCGGCCCCGCAACCCACCGCGCCGCCGCCGGTCCAGACGCCGCCGCCGCTTCGGCCCGAAACCCTGTGGCATGTCGCGCTGGACGGACAGGCGCAGGGCCCCCACGGCCGCGCCGCCCTGTCCCGGCTGGCGCAGGAAGGGCGGCTTTCGGGCGACACGCTGGTCTGGACGCCGGGCCAGGACGGCTGGAAACCGGCCCGCGACATCGCCGAACTGGCCCCGCTTCTCGCCCCCGCGCCGCCCCCGCTGCCGGGCGCGGGCTAAGCGCGGGCGATGCCGACACCCCCGTCCGAATACCGCTATCCTTGCGAAAACTGCGGGGCGAGCCTGCAATTCTCGCCCGGAGAGCAGCGCCTGGTCTGTCCCTATTGCGGGCACGAACAGCAGATCGGCCCGGGCCCGGCGCGCGCGCCGTCGCGCCAGGGCGCGGGCGGCCCCTGGGGCGAGGCCGCGATCCTGGCCGACCCCTCGACCGGGCGGGCGATCCAGTGGGATGCCAGCCACAAGTCCGACCTGCCCGAGATCCCGCTGGAGCGCGGCCTGACGCTCGACGCCGCCAGCGACCTGACCGAGACGGTGCGCACGCTGTCCTGCCCGAACTGCGGCGCCAAGGTGGAAATCACCAGCGACCGCCACGCCTCGGCCTGCCCGTTCTGCGCAACGCCCGTCGTCACCGACACCGGCGCCACGCGCCAGATCAAGCCGCAGGGCGTGCTGCCCTTTGTCATCACCGAGGCCCAGGCCAAGGCCGCGCTGGAAAGCTGGCTTTCGGGCCTGTGGTTCGCCCCCTCGGGCCTGACCGCCTATGCCCGGCGCGGCAAGCGGATGAGCGGCATCTATTCCCCGTTCTGGACCTTCGACGCCGATACCACCTCGGCCTATGCGGGCGCGCGGGGCGACTGGTATTACGAAACCGTCTGGGTCACGCGCGAGGTGAACGGCCAGCGCCAGCAGGTCGCCCAGCAGGTCCGCCGCACCCGCTGGACGCCGGTATCGGGCCGGGTCTCGCGCAACTTCGACGATGTGCTGGTGCTGGCCGCCGCCTCGCTGCCGCGCCGCATCACCGATGCCCTGGCGCCCTGGGACCTGTCGCATCTGGTGCCCTATACGCCCGAATATCTGGCCGGCTTCTTGGCCGAGGGCTATACGATCCCCCTGGCCTCGGGGCACGAGATCGCGCGCCAGGAAATGGCCGGGGTGATCGCGATGGACGTGCGCCGCGCCATCGGCGGCAACGAACAGCAGATCGCCAGCATCCAGACCCGCCATGCGAACGAGACGTTCAAGCATGTCCTGCTGCCGGTCTGGACCGCCGCCTATCGCTACAACGGCAAAAGCTATCGCTTCGTCGTCAACGGCCAGTCGGGCCGGGTGCAGGGCGAACGGCCCTGGTCGGTCTGGAAGATCGCGCTGGCCGTGGTCCTGGCGCTGCTGGTGCTTCTGGGACTGCTGTGGCTGAACGAACGGGGCAACTATGTCCGCTTCGGCGCCGGCACGCTGGCGCCCGACATCACCGTCACCGACGGTTCCGAATACCGCGCCGACAGCGCACCATTGAGGAGGCAACCGTGATCCTGTGTGCAGGCGAATCGCTGATCGACATGGTGCCCGAGGCGGGCCGCTATCGCCCGCTGGCCGGCGGAGCGGTCTATAACACCGCCATCGCGCTGGGGCGGCTGGGCATGCCCACGGCCTATCTGTGGCCGATCTCGCGCGATGGGTTCGGCCAGGACCTGCTGCGGCCACTGGCCGAGGCGGGGGTGGACACGACGCTGTGCCCGCGGTCGGACCGGCTGACCACGCTTGCCTTCGTCACCCTGACCGGGGGCGAGGCGCGCTATGCCTTTTACGACGAGGGCTCGGCCGGGCGGATGCTGTCCCCTGCAGACCTGCCCGAGATCCCGCCCGAGGTCTCGGCCCTGTTCATCGGCGGCATCAGCCTGGTTCCCGACCCGTGCGGCGCGGCGATCGAGGCGCTGGCCGAACGGCTTGCCCCGCGCGTGCCGGTGATGCTGGACCCGAACATACGCCCCTTCTTCATCCAGGACGAGGCCGCTTATCGCGCCCGGCTGGACCGGCTGCTGGCGCTGGCCGACATCGTCAAGCTGTCTGCCGACGACCTCGACTGGCTGATGCCCGGCGCGAGTTTTGCCGAAGCGGCCGCAGCGCTTCTGGACAAGGGCGCGCAGGCCGTGCTGCAGACCGGCGGGGCCGAGGGCGCGACAGCCCATTCCCGCCACGCCCCGATCAGCGCGCCCGCCACCCGGGTCGAGGTGGCCGACACCATCGGCGCGGGCGACACGTTCAACGCGGGCGTGCTGGCCGCGCTTCATCGCGCGGGCGCGCTGACCCGCAAGGGGATCGCATCCCTTGACCCCGAGACGCTGGGCCAGGCCCTGACCCTGGGCACCCGAGCCGCGGCGATCACCGTCTCGCGCCCCGGGGCCGACCCGCCTTGGGCGCGGGAACTGGACACGATGCAGCCTTAGCAAAAGGGGGCTCCGCCCCCGTCGCGTGCCGCGACTCCCCCAGGGGTATTTCGGCAACAAGGAAGCGCTAAGGCGCCAAAGGACGGCAGCGGCGGGTCGGCGCGCAACATCTGTCATTCACCGTTTTTCAAATACCCATGCGACCGGGCGATCGGCGCTGCGGCCGGGGTCAGAGCGCCTCGTAGGCCGCCTTCTGCCGCGCGGTCCAGCGCACCAGCAGGCGCACGCCCTTGTCGCCCATTTCTTCGGAGGCCACGATGCCCTGGCGATGCAGCCAGGCGCGGCGGCGGCCGTCGTCGGAGGGCAGGATCAGCACGGCCTCGTCCCGCGGTTCGTCCAGGACCTCGGCCAGGCGGGTTTCGACGGCCAGCAGCAGGTCCTCGAGCCCCTCGCCCGACAGCGCCGAGATCGCCTGCACCCCTTCGGTCCGCGCATCGTGCCGGCGCAGGGCCGAGCGGGTTTCGCCGGAAAGCGCGTCGATCTTGTTCCAGACCTCGATCAGCGGCACGTCCTCCTCGACGCCCAGCGATTCCAGGATCTCGCCGACATCGCCGGCCTGCTCCTCGGTCTCGGGGTGCGAGATGTCGCGCACATGCAGGATCAGGTCGGCCGCCAGCACCTCTTCCAGCGTGGCGCGGAAGGCGGCGACCAGCTCATGGGGCAGGTCGCTGATGAAGCCCACGGTGTCGGACAGGATCACCCGGCGCCCGCCCGGCAGCACCATCTGGCGCATGGTCGGGTCGAGCGTGGCGAACAACTGGTCCCTGGCCATGACCTCGGCCCCGGTCAGCCGGTTGAACAGCGTGGATTTGCCGGCGTTGGTGTAGCCCACCAGTGCCACGATCGGATAGGGCACCTTGGCGCGGGCCTTGCGGTGCAGCTCGCGCGTCTTGACCACCCGTTCCAGTTGCCGGCGCAGGCGGATCACCTGTTCGTCGATGGCGCGGCGGTCGGCCTCGATCTGGGTCTCGCCAGGGCCGCCGACGAAGCCAAGCCCGCCGCGCTGGCGTTCGAGGTGCGTCCAGGCCCGGACCAGCCGCGTGCGCTGATAGGCCAGAGCGGCCAGTTCGACCTGCAGCACGCCTTCGCGCGTTTGCGCGCGGTCGGCGAAGATTTCCAGGATCAGCCCGGTCCGGTCCAGGATCTTGACGTCCCATTCCTTTTCCAGGTTGCGCTGCTGCACGGGCGTCACCGGCCCGTCGATAAGCACCAGCTCCGCCCCCTCACCCTCGGCGGCGGCCTTGATGTGCTGGCCGATCTCCTCGCGCTTGCCCTTGGAAAACAGCATGCCGGGGTCGGGATTGCGCAGGCGGGCCACCTCGGCCCCGGTCACGTCGATGGCGGGCAGCGCATGGGCCAGGGCCACGGCTTCCTCAAGCGCCAGTTCCGGGGACCGGCGCGTGCGGGCGTTGCCCAGGTCCGGGTGGATCACATAGGCCCGCGTCGGGCGGTCCCGCGTTTCCGTGGTTTCGGCCAATCAGTCCTCGCCTTCGTAAAGGCTGATCGGCTGGCCCGGCATGATGGTCGAGATCGCGTGCTTGTAGACCAGCTGCGACTGGCCGTCGCGGCGCAACAGCACGCAGAAATTGTCAAACCAGGTGATCACGCCCTGCAGTTTCACGCCGTTGATAAGAAAGATCGTCACCGGAACCTTGCCCTTGCGGACGTGGTTCAGAAAAGCGTCCTGAAGATTCTGTTTGTCGCCGGCCATTCGATGCACCTTGTTCTTATCGCGGGTTTTCAAGACTTAGGCGAGCGGACAGACGCATGCAAGCCGATGATCGGCCAAGCCGCGGAGGCGTGGCATCCGTCCCACTATCGCCGCCAGTATTCGGGCGACAGCAGCGCCAGGATGGCCAGCGTCTCGACCCGGCCGGCGATCATGGCGCCAGCTAGGATCGCCTTGGTCAGTCCGGGCAGGCCGGCCCACCCCTCCCACGGCGCGCCGGCAAGACCGGCCGAGCCCTGGAAGGTCGGCACCATCGGGATCGCGCCGGCCAGGGGCCCGGTGTTGGTCAGCGCGGCAATCGACAGGATGGTGGCGCTGTCGAACTCGATCCCCTGCAGCGAGATCAGCATGATGACCACCGCGATCGAGCTTGCGAACAGCATGAAGAAGATGAAGGCCAGATAGGCGCCCTCGTTGCGCAGGCGGCGCGCCATCAGACCGCCACCCCCGACCGAGTTCGGATGCACGATCTTTTCCAGCTCGCGCTGGGAATGGCGGGCCAGGGCATAGACCCTGAGCAGCTTGACGCCGCCGGCCGTGGTCGCGACCCCGCCCCCCATCATCGCAAGCCCCGCCAGGATCAGCCCGGGCGAGCTGAGCCCCGACCAGTTGCGCGCGCCCTGCCATTCGACCGAGTTCCAGCCCGTCGTCGTCAGATAGCTGAGCCCGTTGAAGATGCCGCCCCAGGCCGCCGACAGCGCATTGTCCAGCGTTTCCAGCACCCCCCGGGCGCCGGTCGGCGACACGCCGATGGCGCCCAGGAAATGGCGCGCGAACAGCGTCAGCGCGACCAGCAGCACCATGCCGGCAGCGATGCGCAGCTCGGGGTCGCCGGTCCAGCTTTGCGCGGTCTTCAGCTCCATCCCCCCCGGCCAGAACCGCCGCGACAGGGCCGGAATCAGGAACAGGAAGATCACCGCCTCGCCCGCGATGCCGCTGGACTGGACGGCGGGGCCGCCCACCGGGCTGATGCCGCTGGTCGACAGCGTGCCCATGGCGCGCGTCAACGCGACCAGGCCCGATTCCCCCAGCATCAGCAGCAACACCCACATGGCCAGCGTCAGCCCGGCATAGATCGGAAAGACCTGCCAGAACGACCGGACGGCGCGGCTGACCGGGTCGATCAGCTCCGTCTGGAAGGCGGGCGCCGACAGGTGGGTGACCACGGGCGACATGTCGGCCGAGCGCGGCAGGCGCTGGAAATGCTCGCGCCGGCCATAGGGCAAGGACATGATCTCGAACCCGCCGACCCGCAGGGGGGCCAGCAGGGCGACGGCGGCGACCAGGATGAACAGCCCGCCCAGCCAGCCGACCAGCGCCCGCCACAGGTGCAGCGGCGCGGGCAGCAGCTCGGCCGCGTAAAGCGAGGCGCCCGTGGTGGTCAGGCACGAGATCATCTCCCACCAGGCGTTGAAGAAGCCGGTGTCGGGCAGGGACAGCACGAAAGGCACTGCCATCATCGCCGGCAGCACCGTCATCGCCCCCAGCATGGTCAGCAGGACGCTGCGCGGCCGCGACTGGTCGGGCCGGTCGGCGGTGGCCAGCGCGACGATCCCGGCCAGGATCAGGAACAGCCCCGCGCAGCCCAGGAAATCCGCGCCGATCCCGTGCTGTTCCAGCGCATGGGCGTAAAGCCCAGGGACCAGCATCGCCAGCGCCGCGAAACCGGCCAGGATCACCAGCAAGGGCAGGCGCAGCAGCAGGCCCATCCCGCGCGCGCCCTAGAAGAAGTCGATCGAGACCTGCAACAGGCGCTCGACCTCGGGGATATCGGCGGCAAGGGCAAAGATCACGATGATGTCGCCCTCTTCGATGCGCAGATCGCCGGTGGGCTTGACCACGCGCTCGCCCTTCTGGACGGCGCCCAGAAGCGCGCCGCCGGGAAACTCGATGTCGCGGATCGGCCGCCCGGCCAGGGGCGAGGTCGACAGCACCTGCGCCTCGATCACCTCGGCCTCGGCGTCGCCCACCGAATAGATGTCGCGCACCCGCCCGTGCCGGATGT
Organism: Paracoccus yeei ATCC BAA-599; assembly: GCF_000622145.1. Taxonomy (GTDB): domain Bacteria; phylum Pseudomonadota; class Alphaproteobacteria; order Rhodobacterales; family Rhodobacteraceae; genus Paracoccus; species Paracoccus yeei. Next base: position 362,569 of record NZ_JHWH01000001.1, read on the forward strand.
GGCGCAGGATGGTCGAGACGGTGCTGGCGCGCGGGTTGATGAAGGCGTCGATGTCCAGGGGCTCCATCAGCGACATCAGCGTCGGATCGTTCACCAGCGAGATGACCAGCCCCGCCCCCGCCTGCTTGGCGCGCACGGCGGCAAGGATGTTGGTCTTGTCGTCGTCGGTGATCGCCAGGACCGCATCGGCGCGCGGCACGGCGGCTTCCTCCAGCAGTTCGGCCGAAAGCCCGTCGCCATGCAGGACGATGGTGCGATTCAGCGCATCGGCGGCGTCCTCGGCCCGTTCGCGGTTGCGCTCGATCAGCTTCAGCCGCACCCGCTCGGGCCGGGCCTCCAGCGCCTGGGCCACGGCAAGGCCCACGTTGCCGGCGCCGATGATGACGACGCTTTCCTGCTTTTCATGCGGCTTGCCAAAGATCTCGAGCGTGCGGCGCACGTCCTCGGTCAGAGTAAAGACATAGACCTGGTCGCCGTCGAACAGCTGGTCGCCCGGTTCGGGCGCGAACAGCCGGCCGCCGCGCCGCACCCCGGCGACGATGGCCGAAAGGCTGGAGAACATCTCGTTCAACTGGCGCAGCGGGGTGTTCAGCACCGGGCTGTCGAGATCCAGCGAGATGCCCAGAAGCTGCAGCCGCCCGGTCAGGAAGGTCTCGGCGTCGAAGGTCGAGGGCGCCGAAAGCCGCTGCAGGGCCGAGCGCGCCACCTCGCGTTCGGGGCTGATGACCACGTCGATGGGCAGGTGGTCGGTGCGGTAGAGGTCCGACCAGATCGCGTCCAGATAGGCCGGGGAACGCAGCCGCGCGATCTTTCTGGGCACCTGAAAGACGGAATGGGCCACTTGGCAGGTGACCATGTTCACCTCGTCCGAATGGGTCGCGGCGATGATCAGGTCGGCGTCGCGCGCGCCTGCCCGATCCAGCACGTCGGGATGGCTGGCAAAGCCCGTGACGCCCTGGACGTCCAGCGCGTCGGTCGCCCTTCGGATCAGTTCGGCATTGGTGTCGATGACGGTCACGTCATTGCGTTCGCCCGACAGATGGCGCGCGATATGCCAGCCGACCTGCCCCGCCCCGCAGATGATGATCTTCATGTCCGTCCCGGTTCCTGCCCCTGGTGAAGGGCGATCCTAACGCGCACGAGCCCCGGCGGATACAGGGAAAATGCCGTGTCCACCCGGGCATCGGCGGCCCGGGCTGCACGGTTGCATGGGTATTTGGAAAGCGGTGAAGGATTAGCCATTTGTTAAGATCGGCGATGTAGCAAGGCAATGCGGTACAGGCTGGGGAGCCGATGACCGCAAACGGTGAAAGCGCCCCGGGCCGCCCGGGAACTCCTGCAGGGCTCCCGGTTGTCCGGGGCGCAACGCCTGTCATTCACCGTTTTCCAAATACCCATGCGACGCTGCAACCTGCGCCGTCACTTGCCCATCATTTCCTCCTCGACACGCATCCCGCCGACCACGCCCAGGGATTTCAGCTTGCGGTGCAGGGCCGAGCGTTCCATGCCGACGAATTGCGCCGTGCGGCTGATGTTCCCGCCGAAGCGGTTGATCTGGGCCAGCAGGTATTCGCGTTCGAACAGTTCGCGCGCCTCGCGCAGCGCCAGGCTGGTGATCTGGGGGCCAAGCGCCAGCGCCTCGCCCGCGCCGTTGCCGCCGCCCTGGGATTCCAGTTCCGACGGCTGGATCGGGCCGGTGCCGTCGCCCAGGATCAGCACCCGCTCGACCACGTTGCGCAGCTGGCGGATGTTGCCCGGCCAGGCCATCGCCTGCAGGGCGGCGATGGTTTCCTCGGGCAGGCGGCGCAGCGGCAGGCCCTGCTGTTCGTGGAACTGCTCGATGAAATGACTAGCCAGCAGGGCGATGTCCTCGCGCCGCTCGGCCAGCGAAGGCACCGCCACCGGCACCACGTTCAGCCGGTCGTAGAGTTCCTGGCGGAACCGGCCCGAGGCGATTTCCACCGCGAGGTCGCGGTTGGTCGAGGAGATCACCCGCAGGTCCACCCGCACCTTGTCCGTGCCGCCCGAGCGCTGGAACTGCTGTTCGGTCAGCACGCGCAGGATCTTGGGCTGCGTGCCCAGCGGCATGTCGGCGACCTCGTCGAAATAGATCACGCCGCCATGCGCCTGCTCCAGAAGCCCGGGCTCGACCCCCCGTTCGGGGCTTTCGCGGCCGAACAGCACCTCTTCCATGTGGTCGGGTTCGATCGTGGCGCAGGAGACGGTGATGAAGGGCGCGCGCGCGCGCGGGCTGTGGGCGTGGATGTAGCGCGCGGCCATTTCCTTGCCCGCCCCCGGCTCTCCGGTCAGCATGACGCGACCGTTCGATTTCGACACCTTGTCCAGCTGCTCGCGCAGCCGGCGCAGCGGCGCGGACTGGCCCAGCATCTCGGTCGAGCGGCTTTCGCCGCGCTTCAGGGTCGAGTTCTCGCGCCGCAGCCGGGCGGTTTCCATGGCGCGGCGGATCACCACCAGAAGCTGGTCGATGTTGAAGGGCTTCTCGATGAAGTCATAGGCGCCCTGCTTGATCGCCGCGACCGCGATCTCGATGTTGCCATGCCCCGAGATGATGACCACCGGAACCTCGGGGTTGTTGCGCTTGACCTGCTTGAGGATGTCGATCCCGTCCATCCGGCTGTCCTTCAGCCAGATGTCGAGCACCATCAGCGCCGGCTCGGCCAGGTTCAGCTCGGCCACGGCCTGGTCGGAATTGGCCGCAAGCCGGGTCGAGAAGCCTTCGTCGCGCAGGATGTCCGAGATCAGCTCGCGGATGTCCTTTTCGTCGTCGACAATCAGAATGTCACTCATTTCACTGTTTCCTGCTCGGGTTTATGGCGTCGCGCGGACAGGCGCACGGGCTGGCGTTCGCGCGGCAGACGGATTTCGGCCATGGCGCCGGCCTGGCCGGGGGCGTCGGCCAGCGTCAGGCTGCCGCCGTGCTCCTCGACGATCTTCTTGACGATGGGCAGCCCGAGGCCGGTGCCGCCCCGCTTCATGGTCACGTAGGGCTCGAACAGGCGCGAGCGGTCCTCGGGCAGGCCGGGACCGTTGTCGGTGATGCGGATGGTGACGACATCGGGCGCCTCGGCCAGTTCGATGCGGACCTGGGGCTGCCAGCCCTGGGGCGGGTCCTCGCGCTTTTCGTCGATGGCCTCGCCCGCGTTCTTCAGAAGGTTGGTGAAGACCTGGCGCATCATGCCGGGATCGGCATCGACGATCACCGGCCCCTCGGGGATCTGCGACACCAGCGCGCCGCCCAGCGCGTCGCGCTGCATCAGCTCGGCCTCGCGCAGAAGGCCCGCGATGTCAGTTTCCTTGCGGTCGGGCTCGGGCATGCGGGCAAAGCGGGAAAATTCGTCCACGATCCGGCGCAGGTCGTTGGTCTGGCGGATGATGACGCCGGTCATCTGCTCCAGCGCCTCGGCTTCGCCGCCGACCAGCGGGGTGAACTTGCGCCGGAGCCGTTCGGCCGAAAGCTGGATCGGGGTCAGCGGGTTCTTGATTTCATGCGCGACGCGGCGGGCGACATCGCCCCAGGCCGCCATGCGCTGGGCCGAGACCAGGTCCGTCACGTCGTCCAGCGCGACGACATAGCCTTCCAAGCCCCCCGCCGCGCCGCGTCGGATCGCCATGCGCACCAGCAGGCTTTCGACACGGCCGTCGCGCGACAGCCGGATTTCGTCCTGCACCCATTCGTTCACCGACTGGTGCAGCTTGTCGAAGAGCGGCGCGAACTCGGGCACCACCTCGGACAGAAGCTGGTCGTGCGCGGTGGCGGGGTCCAGCCCCACCAGCCGGGTGGCCGAGCGGTTCAGGAAGTCGATTTCCCCCGCCGCGTCCAGCCCGATGACCCCGGCCGTCACCGAGGACAGCACCGAATCGAACAGCCGCCGCTGGTCGTCGGCGGCGCGATAGCTTTCGACCAGCTCCTGGCGCTGCTGCTTCAGCTGGCGGGTCATGCGGTTGAAGCTTTGGCCCAGGGTCTGGATTTCGTCGCCGGTGTCGGGTTCGGGGATCTGCAGGTCCAGGTTGCCGCGCCCGACCTGTTCGGACGCCTCGGCCAGCCGCCCGATGGGGCGCGACAGGCGGTCGGCGAACCACAGGCCCAGCCACATCGCCGCCGCCACCAGAAGCAGCGCAAAGCCCAGATACAGCAGCGAGAATTCCAGCAGCAGCCGGCCGCGTTCCTGTTCCAGCGTCTGGTAGCGGCCGACGGTCTGGCGGGTGTCGTCCAGCAGGCTCAGCAGGTTGCCGTCCACGTCGCGGGTGACATAAAGGTATCGGTCGGCCAGCGGCGCCAGCGGCAACAGGGCGCGGAATTCGTTGTTCGGCCAGTCCTCGATCAGCACCAGCCCCTCGGCGCGCGAGCGGTCGAAGTCCTGCGCCGTGGGCTGTTCGTACCAGAACTGATAGCTGCGTTCGCCGCGCGCGCGGATGATGCCGCGCCCGTCGACCACATAGGCCTCGCGCAGGCCGCGCTGGATCAGCGCCTGGCCCTGCCCCAGCAGCAGGCGCAGCGCGCCGTCGTCGATCATGGGGTTCTGCCGCGCCGCCTGGGTCAGGGCCCCGGCCAGCAGGCGCGCGTCGTTCGTCAGGTCGCGGCGGTGTTCGTCCTGATAGGCCTCGGCCGCGGCGAGCGAGCTTGAGACGACCTGCCGGACCTGGTTCGAGAACCAGCCCTCGAGCCCGATGTTGACGGTGACGCCGGCGAACAGCGCGACCAGCACCGTGGGCACCAGCGCGATGGTGGCGAAGACGCCCACCAGCCGCATGTGCAGCCGCGACCCTGCCGCCGACTTGCGCCGCGCGGCGACGATGCGGGCCATGCGCGCGACCACCAGGCCGGTCAGCACGATCAGGTAAAGCAGGTCCGCCAGCAGCACCAGCCGCAGCAGCGTCCCGCCCGAGGTCGCCCCCGCAAGGGGCCCCATCACGGCGAAGGTCAGCCCGGCCAGCACCGGGCCCAGCACCGCCAGACTCAGCGTGCCCGCATTGCGCCAGAATCGCAGCCTGCGCAGTCGTGCCACGCGTTTCCACGTGCTTTTGGACAGCGTTTCCGCCAACTTGCCCCACCTCGCGGTTTCGCCGCTGTGCCGCGGCCGTTCTGTGGCCGCTGCGTAACGAACGTGGGGCCATCTGTGGCCGTTTTACATCAGCTTGCGGCGCCGTGTCACCTCGATATTCAGGTCGGTCAGCTTCTTGCGCAGCGTATTGCGGTTTATTCCCAAAAGATCGGCGCATCTCAACTGGTTGCCGCCGGTCGCGTCCAGCGCGATTTCCAGCAGAGGCTTTTCAATCTCGCGCAGAATCCGGTCGTAAAGGCCGGGGGGCGGCAACTGGTCGCCGTGCAGGTCGAAATAGCGCTGCAGGTGCATTTCGACCGATTGCGCCAGCCGGGCGTTCGCGGGCTCGGCCACGGCGGCGGCGCCGGGTGCGCCCGACGCCGGGCCGGCCGCGGGCACCGGGGAATTGGCCGGGGCGGGCATGCGCGGGACCGGCGCGGGGCTGGCGCCTGCGGGCGCGGCCATGGGGATGGATTCGGACAGGGCGGCGCGGGCCTCGGCCTCGGTGATCTCGGTCCCGGCGGCAGTCAGGGCCAGCCGGCGCATCAGGTTTTCCAGTTCGCGCACGTTGCCGGGGAACGGATAGGCGCGGATCAGCGCGGTCGCGCCCTCGGACAGGCTGCGCGCCGGCAACCCCTGCGAGGCGGCGCGGGCCAGCAGGTGGCGGGCCAGCGGCGGAATGTCGTCCACGCGCGAGCGCAGCGGCGGCACGGTGATCGTCACCCCGGCGAGCCGGTAATACAGGTCCGCCCGCAGCCGCCCCGCGGCGACATCGGCCTGCGGCTCGGGCCCGGTGGTCGAGACCAGGCGCGGCATCTGGTTGCGGCCGGGGCCGACCTCCCAGGCCTCGATCAGGCCGATCAGCCGGGCCTGGGCGGCGGCGCCGAAACCGGCCGGATCCTCGATCAGCAGGGTGCCGCCGGCGGCGCGTTCGCCCGCCCGCGCGATGGCCTCCTCGGACAGGTCGGCCGAGGTCAGCACGGCAAAGCCCGCGTTGCGCCGGTCCGACAGGTCGTGAAAGGACCGCGCCACCACGGTCTTGCCCACCCCCGCCTCGCCCGCGATCATCACCGGCAGGTCGGCGTTCAGCACGCGCGCCACCATGCGGAACAGGTTCTGCATCGCGGGCGCGTGGCCGATCAGCGGCAGCGCCGGGTCGGCCGCCGCCTCGGGCGAGGGGATGCCCGCCGGCACCGGGTCCGAGCGGCGCGCGCGGCGCGACAGGGCCTGGCCCGCGCGTACCATCAGGTCGGGCAGGTCGAAGGGCTTGGGCAGATAGTCGAAGGCCGCGGCCTCGGTCGCGCGGATCGCGGTCACGATGGTGTTCTGGGCCGAGATCACGATCACCGGCAGGTCGGGGCGCAGCTTGCGGATCTGGGGGATCATGTCGATGCCGTTGCCGTCGGGCATCATCACGTCGGTGATGACCAGATCGCCGCGCCCCTCCTCGACCCAGCGCAGAAGCTGCGCCAGCGAGCCGGTGGCGTGGACCCGGCACCCCGCCCGGGTCAGGGCCTGGGTCAGGACGGTGCGGATGGTGCGGTCGTCGTCAGCGATCAGAACGGTGCCGTCCATGGGGAAACCTCAGGCTTTGGGAAGTGAGATGCGGAAAACGGTGCGCCCGGGGCGGCTGTCCACCCCGATCCAGGCGCCGTGGTCGGTGATGATCTTGGACACCAGCGCCAGCCCCAGCCCGGTGCCGTTCTCGCGCCCGGACACGAAGGGCTCGAACACCTGGTCGGCGATGGCTTCGGGGATGCCGGGGCCGTCGTCCTCGATCTCGATCTGCAGGGGCAGGCTGCGGCCCTGCGGCTCGGCTTCGGTGGGGGCCAGGCGCAGGGTGCCGTCGTAGAAGCTGCGGATGCGGATGGTGCCGGTGTCGCGGCCGGCACGCCCGATCGCCTCGGCCGCGTTCTTGACCAGGTTCAGGCAGACCTGCACCAGCTGGTCGCCGTCCGCCAGCGCCGTCGGCAGCGAGGGGTCGTAGTCGGGCACGATCTTGAGCCCCTTGCCGAACCCCACCGCGGCCGAGCGGCGCACCCGCTCCAGCACGTCGTGGATGTTCAGCTCGGTCAGCTTGGGGGCCGAGGTGTCGCCGAAGCGTTCGACCTGGTCCAGCAGCTCGACGATGCGGCGCGATTCGGCGACGATCAGGTCGGCCAGGTCGCGGTCCTCGGGCGCCAGGTTCATGCCGATCAGCTGCGCGGCGCCGCGGATGCCGGCCAGGGGGTTCTTGATCTCATGCGCCAGCATCTCGGCCATGCCGATGGCCGAGCGCGCGGCCGAGCGCACCGCCCGCGCCTGCCCCAGCCGCCCCGCGCTGTCGCTGGGCGCGATCAGGATGCCGACGCCGCCGGCGGGGCTGGGCACCGCGCCGGCATGGATCGTGGCGATGCGGTCGGTGTGGCCGCCCAGCTGGTCGCCGATCTCGAACCGGACCGAGGAATGGTTCAGCGCATCGCGCCCCTCGCGCACGCGGTCCAGAATCTCGGCCAGCGAGGGCAGGATGCGCAGGCGCTTGCGCATCTCGGCCCCCTCGATCGGCTGGCCCAGGGCCGAGCGGCGCGAGACGTTCAGGAACGCCTCGGCCAGATCGTTGATGGCGGCGACGCGGCCGCGCGCGTCCAGGATGATGGCGGGCAGCGGCAGGGCCGACCAGTTCGGCCCGACCTCGGCCGGAACGAAGTCCGGGGGCAGGTCGTGCGCGGGACGGGGGTCGGGCTTGACGGGCACGCGAAACCTCATGCGCAGGACCCCTGAGGCGCGGCATCGGCAAAGCCCGCGCGGATGGCGGCGAGCGCGGCCCCGGGGGTGGGCGCACGCATCAGTTCGGCCCGGTTCGGCGCGCCGTTCGCCTCGGCATACCAGCCCAGGTGCTTGCGGGCGACGCGCAGGCCCAATTCGCTGCCGTAAAGCGACAGGATGTCGTCGTAATGCCGGGCCACCGCATCGGCCAGCGCAGCGCCCTGCGGCACCACCGGCGCGGGCGTGCCCCACAGCGCATGGGCGATCTGTGCGGGGCGCCAGGGCGCGCCCTGCGCGCCACGCCCGACCATCACCGCATCGGCCCCCGACTGCGCCAGGGCCGCGCGGGCGCTGGCCGCATCGACCACGTCGCCATTGGCGACCAGCGGGGGCCGGCCGGGCAGGTTCGCCACCGCCCGGATCGCCGCCCAGTCGGCGCGGCCGGTATAGAACTGCGCCCGCGTCCGGCCATGGACGGTCAGCATCCTGACCCCCGCGGCCGAGGCGCGCGCCGCAAGCTGGGGCGCGTTCAGGCAGCCGTCGTCCCAGCCCAGCCGCATCTTCAGCGTGACCGGCAGGTCCGGGACCGCCCCCACAACCGCCTCGACCAGGTCCAGGGCGTGGTCCAGGTCGCGCATCAGCGCCGCGCCCGACAGCCCGCCCGTCACCTTGCGCGCCGGGCAGCCCATGTTGATGTCGATGGCGCGCGCCCCCATGTCCGCCACGATCCGCGCCGTCTCGGCCATCGCGACCGCCTCGCGCCCGGCGATCTGGACGCTGACGGGGGACGCACCCTCGGTCAGCGCCTTGGCGCGGACGGCCGCGCGGGTCGAGGCCCGAACCGAGGGATTGGGCGTCACCATCTCGGTCGAGGCGACCATCTCGCTGACCATCAGTCCCGCGCCGCCATGGCGCGCGACCGCGCGACGGAAGGCCAGATCGGTAATGCCGGCCATCGGCGCCAGAAACACCGGGGGGCCAAGCCGCATGTCGCCAAGGATGATCGGTTCGGGCAATCTCATGGGAACCTCGTAGGACGCGGCGCGGGGATGCGAAAGAAAGAGGCGACTGCCTGCCGGAAAGGCGGAGGCAACCGCCCCGGTTCTGCCTTAATTAGGGGCAGAATGGCGCATTTTCCATCAGAAACGGTTTTCCGCCCTGTCGCGAAGTTGCCGACCGCCCGTCGCAGCGGCACTGGCATCCGGGGGTCCGGGGCATTACCTGATGGGCAAGAAAAGGATAAGGGGCGCACCATGTTTCTGTCGGTGTTCGACATCTTCAAGATCGGGGTCGGCCCGTCCTCGTCCCACACCATGGGGCCGATGGTGGCGGGCGGGCGGTTCCTGGACGCGCTGCGCGCCCAGCCCTTCCGCGCGCACGGGCTGCGCGCCAGCCTGCACGGCAGCCTGGCCTTTACCGGCAAGGGCCACGCGACCGACCGCGCCACCATCCTGGGCCTGGCGGGATTCCTGCCCGAAACCATGGATGCCCAGGCCGCCGAAGCCGCGCTGGAGCTGAACCGCCAGACCCTGGTCCTGTCGCCCGAAGGCTTGGGCGATCTGGCCTTCGATCCAGGCCGCGACCTGATCTTCGATTTCGACCGCGCCCTGCCCGGCCATGCGAACGGCATGATCCTGATGGCGACCGACGCCCAGGGCGACGTGATCTTTCAGGAGATCTATTATTCCATCGGCGGCGGCTTCGTGATGACCGAGGCCGAGCTGGCCGCCAAGGGCAGCGACACGCGCAGCGACGACGCGCCCCGCGTCCCCTATCCCTTCGCCAGCGCCGCCGAGATGCTGGAGATGGCCGCGAAATCGGGCAAGTCCATCGCGGCCATGAAGCGGGAAAACGAACGCGCGCATCGCTCGGATGCGCAGATTTCCAGCGGCATCCGGCGGATCTGGCAGGTGATGCGCGACTGCATGGACCGCGGCCTTGCGACCGGCGGCACCCTGCCGGGCGGGCTGTCGATCCGCCGCCGCGCCGCCGGCATCCATGAGGCGCTGAAGGCCGAGGCCGGCATGAACCTGACCGCGCCCCATGTCATCAACGACTGGATGTCGATCTATGCCATGGCCGTGAACGAGGAGAACGCCGCCGGCGGCCAGGTCGTGACCGCGCCGACCAATGGCGCGGCGGGCGTGGTGCCGGCCGTCATCCGCTATTGGCTGGACCATGTGCCGGGGGCCAGCGAGCGCCAGTTGGACGATTTCCTGCTGACGGCCAGCGCCATCGGCGGGCTGATCAAGCACAACGCCAGCATCTCGGGCGCGGAATGCGGCTGCCAGGCCGAGGTGGGCAGCGCCTCGGCCATGGCGGCGGCGGGGCTCTGCGCGGTGCTGGGCGGCACGCCCGAGCAGGTCGAGAACGCGGCCGAGATCGCGCTGGAGCATCACCTGGGCATGACCTGCGACCCCGTGCGCGGGCTAGTGCAGGTGCCCTGCATCGAACGGAACGGGCTGGGCGCGATCAAGGCGGTCTCGGCGGCGAGCCTGGCGCTGCGCGGCGACGGCCAGCATTTCGTGCCGCTGGATTCGGCCATCGAGACCATGCGCCAGACCGGCGAGGACATGAGCCACAAGTACAAGGAAACCTCGCTGGGCGGGCTGGCGGTCAACGTCCCGAACTGCTGAAGCGCGGCGCCCGTGGCGGGCGCGGCGTTCGGGTATTTGAAAAACAGTGAAAACCTGTGGGCGGCCGGATCCCGGGGCGAAACCTTGCCACAGTCCTGCCACGGCAGTGTCGCACATGGCGCGCGGCGCTTGCCCAACACCGGGGGTTCCTGTAGCCAGTGGGCATAAGGAAAACCCAAGGAACCGGGACAGAGCAGATGAATTTCCGTTCGGCTTTCGCCGTGCTGTCGATGACGGTGGCCCTGACCGCCTGCGGACAGTTGCCCTTCCAGCAATCCGAGCCCGAGGCGCCGGCCCATTCCGGCCCGCCCACCGTGTCGCCGCTGGACCAGCCGATCGAAACCGGGGCCGAGGCGATCCCCGTCTCGACCGCCGAGGCGAGCACCATGCAGACCGCCATGTTCCGCGCCGCCGGCAACGGCTGGGTGGCGACCGCGTCCGACAAGACCGCCGTGCTGGAGCGCGCGGGCGCGAAGTCGGTCGGGGTGACGGTGCGGCGCATGACCTATGGCCGGGGCGTCGAATTCGTCGGCAGCATGAACGGCCAGGTGTTTTCGCTGAACATCCGCGCCGCCGAATGCGACACCGGCAGCGGCAAGGCCCCGTTCAGCGCCCGGCTGAAGGTCGGAAGCCAGAGCATGACCGGCTGCGCCGCGCCGACCGACACCATGCCCAAGGCCCAGGTGAAGGCCGCATCCGCCGCGCCCAAGCCCAAGGCCGCGGCCAAGCCCGCGACGCCGGCGGCGAAACCGGCCACGCCGGCGTCGGCGCCCGCCCCGGCGGCGACCCCCGCCCCGGCAGCGGCGCCCGCGACCGAGCCCGCATCGACGCCGGAATCGACGCCGGCGCCGGCCGCTGAGCCCGCGACGCCGCCGGCGGCCGAAACGCCGGCCCCGGCCAAGCCTGCGGCGACCACACCCGCGCCTGCCGCGACCACACCCGCGACCTCCGCGCCCGAGGCAGCCCCGGCCGAACCCGCGCCGGCCGCGGACCCGGTGCCCGCGCCGTCGGTCGTCCTGCCCGAAACCCCGCCCGCCGCAGAGTGACGCCCCTTCGGCCCGCGCGCCCTGCGCGCGGGTCGCCCGCTAGCCTGAGAGGACCCGCCGATGCGCGCCCATTCGACCCTGACCCGCCGCCTGCTGGCCTCGACCGTTCCGGCGGCGCTGCTTCTCAGCCTGGGGGCCCAGCCCGCGCGCACCGATCCGATGATCGGCACCGTGATGAACAGCTATGGCCTGCCCGGCGCCGTGGACACCCCCACCGCCGAGATGCTGCCCGATGCAACCCTGGGCGCCACGCTGAGCTACTCCGACCTGGCGCGGCGCAACACGCTGGTCTTTCAGGTCCTGCCCCGGCTGACCGTGGCGCTGCGCTATAGCCGGTTCGACATCCGACCGGATTCGGACGGGGTGCTGACGTCGGACGAACGGCGCGGCTATGTCTGGGACCGCAGCTTCGACCTGCGCTATCAGATCCTGGACGAGGCCGAGTCCGGCTGGCGGCCTGCGGTGGCCATCGGCTTGCAGGACTTCATGGGGACCGGCTTTTACAGCAGCGAATACATCGTCGCGACCAAGACCATCACGCCGCGCCTGCGCGTCAGCGCCGGTCTGGGCTGGGGCCGGATGGCCAGTTCCGGCGGCATCGGCAGCCCCTTTGGCGACCGCGAGCCGCCCGACACGGGCGAAGGCGGCAAGCCCAATGTCGATCAATGGTTCCGGGGCGAGGCCGCGCCCTTCGTCAGCGCCACCTGGCAGGCGACCGACAAGCTGGCACTCTCGGCCGAATATTCCGGCGACGACTACAGCTGCGAGACCGGCAATGCCAATGAATGCCGCCGTGCCGTCTGGCTGGACGACAAGGACGAACTGAAGAACCACATCAATCTGGGCGTCTCGTACAAGTTCGGCGAGAACTATGAGCTGGGCGCCTTCGTGCTGGGCGGCCAGCATTTCGGCCTGCAGTTCAGCGTCGCCATGGATCCGCGGCAGTCTCCGTTCCCGTCGGGGCTGGAGAAGGCGCCGGCGCCGGTCCGGCCGCGCCCGGCGCCCGCCGCCGATCCCGACGGCTGGTCGGGGGCCTGGTCGGCCGATCCGACCGCGCAGCCCGCGATCCAGAAGGCGCTGGGCGACGCGCTGGCCAAGGAAGGCCAGATGCTGGAATCCATGGCGCTGGACGCGAACCGGGCCGAGGTGCGCATCCGCAACAACCGCTATATCCAGCAGGCCGAGGCCGTGGGGCGCACCGCGCGGCTGATGACCCGCGCGCTGCCGCCTTCGGTCGAGACCTTCGTCATCACATCGTCGGAGGACGGCCTGCCGACCTCGTCGGTCACGCTGCGCCGGTCGGATGTCGAACGGCTGGAAAACAGCGAGGCGGGCCGGATCGCCAGCGTCGCCGTGGTCAGCGACGCCGATCCGCGGCCCGGCAATCTGGTGCGGGCGCCAGGCGAGTTTCCGCGCTTCCGTTGGGCGCTGAAGCCCTATGTCTCGACCTCGCTTTTCGACCCGGACGAGCCGTTCCGCTATGAACTGGGCGCCGAGGCGGTGGCGGAATACGAAATGACTCCGGGCCTGGTCCTGGCCGGATCGGTGCGCCAGCGCGTGCTGGGCACCACCAAGCAGGAAGGGCCGGGTGGCATGGACCCGGACGAATACGAGGATCTGGATACCGATTATGACGAGAACGGCGTGCCGCGCGTGCGTTCGGACAGCCGGATGTACTCGGGCAACAAGAGCCCGACCATCCCCCGCCTGACGCTCAGCTATTACGCCAAGCCGGTGGAGGCGGTCTATACGCGGCTGACGGTCGGCCTGATCGAGCGCGCTTATGCGGGTGTCAGCGCCGAGGCGCTGTGGTATCCGACCAATTCGCAGCTTGCCCTGGGCGCCGAGATCAACCGTGTGCGCAAGCGCGACTTCCGCGACGCCTTCGGCCTGCGAGATTACGAGGTCACCACCGGCCATCTCTCGGCCTATTACGAGTTCCAGAACGGCATCGCCGCGCAGTTGGACGTCGGGCAGTACCTAGCCGGCGACAAGGGCGCGACCCTGACCGTGTCGCGCCAGTTCGCCAACGGCTGGCGGGTCGGCGCCTGGGTGACCAAGACCGACATGAGCGAAGAGGATTTCGGCGAGGGCTCGTTTGACAAGGGCGTCAGCCTGTCGATCCCGCTGGGTTGGGGCACCGGCGATCCGTCCTTGCGCCGTGTCGGCGGCGACATCCGGTCGCTGTCGCGCGATGGCGGCGCGCGCCTGCGCGTGGATGGCCGGCTTTACGACAAGGTCCGGGAAAGCCAGTCGGGCCAGCTTTACCAAGGTTGGGGGAGGTTCTGGCGATGATCGGAACAATGATGCGCTTTTCGATCGGCGCCACTGCGCTGGCCCTGCTGGCCGCCTGCGGCAACATGGGGGGCAGCGGCGACTCGATCGCGGGCAAGCTGGCTCAGGCGGCGCGCCAGAGCGTCGATGCGCGCAAGGCCGGTGCCCAGCCCGCCCAACCTGCCGACCCCGCGCAGATGGCGGCGACGGCGCTGCGCGTGAACTCTGGGCCGTTGATCCTGGTCGGGCTGGAAAGCAGCGGCACGACGCAGGTCATGGCGATGACCGGCCAGAATGCCGGCCAGCGCACCTATATGACGCCGAACGAACAGGCGCTGATCCTGCGCGACGGCATGCTGGCGGGCACACGCGGCCTGGGCCACGACCTTTCCGTGGCCGAGGCAGAGCAGTCCGTGGCGCTGATCCAGGCTGGCCGGAGCGGCCAGGCGCGCCGAGTGATGCGCTATTGGACCGGCGACGGGCTTGAGCGCCCGCTGAGGCTGGACTGCCAGATCGGGGCCGGCCCCAAGCCCGGCGTCATGCTGGAAAGCTGCGTAAACGGCCCCCTGAAGTTCCAGAACAACTATCTGGTCCAAGGCGGGCGCATCACCGTGTCGCGCCAGTGGATCGGGCCGAACCTGGGCTATGTGACCATCCAGGAACTGCGCCCCTGACAGAGGGCGCCAGGACTGCAGAAAGGCCCGCAACGATGCGGGCCTTTTCCGTTCCGCCAAGCGAAGGGCGTCAGTTAAAGGCGCCAAGCTGGCTAGACGGTGCCCCCTTGAATGCGAAAGGGCTGGCCCGTGGGCCAGCCCTTCCTTGCCGAAGCTTCCTGGTGGAAGATCACTCGGTCGAATCGTCGTCGTCGTCGTCATCCGAAGCGACGGCAGCGATGACGCCCAGCAGCAGCAGAGCCGGAACGACGAGGCCAGCGTTCGACGAAGCGGGCTTCTCGTCGACAACGACGGGCTCGACGTCCACGACGGGGGCAACGTAGCCACCGGCGAGAGCGGAGGAGGCCGTCAGGCCCATTGCCAGGGCGAAGGTAGCGAATTTGGTCATGATCATGCTCCGTTCAGTACTTTGAAGGCTGCCGTTTCCAGCAGCATCGTTGAGACAGTCGCATAAAGCCAATGACTTGGAAAGCGGTCTTGAAAGCGGCTTTGGCGTTGGCGAGCGCGACTGTTGCATATTCGCCAACACGTTTAACGATAGGCGAGATGCCGCCCGCACACCAGCCCGTTTCGGCAGTCCCCTGCCCCGCCGATCACCCTTTCGCGCGCTGGTAAAACCCTAAGGATATTGCATAAAATACCGCCGAGATCGCCACGATGGACGGTCCGGCCGGCGTGTCGAAATGCAGGCTGGCCCAAAGCCCGCCCAGGACGGCCATCGCTCCGATCAGGGTGGCGGAACCCGCCATCTGCTCGGGCGTTCTGCTGAATCCCCGCGCCGCCGCGGCGGGAATGATCAGCAGCGCGGAAATCAGCAGTGCCCCGACCATTCGAATCGCGATTGCGACGACGATCGCCAGGGCAATGGACAAAATGAACCGCTCGCGGCGCGGGTCGATGCCCGAGGCGAGCGCCAGTTCCTCGTTCACCGAGGCGGTGACCAGCCGCTGCCAGCGCCAGGCCAGAAGCCCCAGGACCAGCGCAGCCCCGCCCCAGATCCAGGCCAGGTCGGCCCGCGTCACCGCCAGGATGTCGCCGAACAGATAGCTGTCCAGGCTGGCGCGCAGCGTCGGGATGAAGCTGGCCGCCAGCAGGCCGAAGGCCAGCGCGGAATGGGCGATCACGCCCAGCACCGTATCGACCGCCTGCCCCCGCCCGCTGAGCGCGGCGACGATCAGCGCCACGGCGATCGCCACCACCAGCGTGCCAAGGTAATAGGGCAGCGCAAAGGCAAAGCTCAGCGACACGCCCAGGATCGCCGCATGGGCGGTCGAATCGCCGAAATAGGCCATGCGCCGCCACACCACGAAGGAGCCCAGCGTTCCCGTCGCCAGGACCAGCCCAAGCCCCGCAAGGACCGCGCGGGTCAGGAAATCGTCAAGCATCGGTGCCTCAGTGATGATGGTGATGGTCGTGGCCGCAGTCCGGGCCGTGGACATGATCCGTCACATGGTCGTGGTCGTGATCGTGGTGATGGCGGTAAAGCGCCAGCGTGCCCTGCGAGTCCGCGCCAAAGAGGGCACGATAGGCCGGGGCCGCGCTGACCACCTGGGGCGTGCCCTCGCAACAGACATGGCCGTTCAGGCAGACCACCCGGTCGGAGGCGCGCATGACCACCAGCAGGTCGTGGCTGACCATCAGGACGGCGGCGCCGGTTTCGGCGCGCACCTCCTCGATCAGCTTGTAGAAGGCGACGATGCCGGGCTGGTCCAGCCCCTGCGTCGGCTCGTCCAGCACCAGCAGCTGGGGGTGGTTCAGCAGCGCCCGGGCCAGCAGGACGCGCTGGAACTGCCCGCCCGACAGCGACACGATCTGGCGCCCCTCAAGCCCCGGAACGCCCGTCCATTCCAGCACGGCGGCGGCCTGGGCGTCGGTGACGCGGATCGGCAGCGACAGGAAGCGGCGCACGGTCATGGGCATGGCGCGTTCGATATGGACGCGCTGGGGGACATAGCCGATGCGCAGGCCGCGCAGCCGTTCGACCCGGCCGCTGGCCAGCGCCACCTGCCCCAGCATCGCCCGCACCAGCGTCGACTTGCCCGAGCCGTTGGGGCCCACGACCGTCACGATCTCGGCCGGGTCGATGTGCATGTCCACATGCGACAGCACCGGCAGGTCGGCGCCCGGATGGCTGACGGTCAGGTCCGTCGCCCGGATCAGGGCGGTGGTCATGCCGCGTCGCCCGCGCAGCGGCTGCACAGCCCCAGCAGTTCCACCGTGCGGCGTTCCGGGGCAAAGCCGTTCGCGGCGCAAAGCCCGGCCAATGCCTCGCGCAGTTCGGGGCTTTCGGCCTCGGCCACGGTTTCGCATTGCCGGCAGATCAGGAAGGCCGGCGAATGGTCGCGCTGGTCCGAGACGCAGGCCGCATAGGCGTTCAGCCGCCGCACCCGATGCGCCAGCCCCTGTTCGACCAGGAAATCCAGCGCGCGATAGGCGACGGGGGGTTGCTTGCCGTAGCCCTCGGCGGACAGCCGTTCCAGCACGTCATAGGCCCCCAGCGCGCGGTGCGATTCCAGCAGGATCTCCAGCACGCGGCGGCGCACCGGGGTCAGGCGGACGCCTTCGGCGCGGGCCTGCTCCTCGGCCCGGCGCAGCACGGTCTCAGAGCAATGGGCGTGGTCATGGGCGTGGAACGGGTCGGGTGCCGCGCCGTTGGGGGAATCGGGGCTCATATGTTATACTATCACATTTTTCTTGACGGGTTACGATATAACATAAATAACCGGAGCGTTTCCGCAATAGCATTGGCCTTCGCTTCATGTCCCATCTTCGTCTTTTGCCGCCCGCCCTTGCCGCGCTTGCGCTGTCGGCCCTGCCCGCCCTGGCGGCCCCGCCCCGGATCGTGACCGACACCGCCGTCACCGGCGCGCTGGTGGCGCAGGTCATGGGGGACCTTGGCGCGCCCGAGGTTCTGACCGAGGCGGGCGCCGACCCGCATCACTATCAACTGCGCCCCAGCCAGGCGCGCAAGCTGCAGGACGCGGACCTGCTGGTCTGGGTCGGGCCCGAACTGACCCCCTGGCTGCAATCCCCCGCCGAAGGGCTGGCGCGCGGCACCGCGCTGGCGCTGCTGGCCCTGCCCGAGACGCAGCGCCAGTCCTATGCCGCCGAGGGTGGGCATGACGCGCACGCGCATGATGACCACGGGCACGAGGAGCATGACCATGACCATGACCATGAGGGCCACGGCCACGACCATGAGGGCCACGACCATACCGGAACCGACCCCCACGCCTGGCTCGACCCGGAAAACGGCCGGGCATGGCTGACGGCCATTGCCGAGGCCCTAGCCCGGCACGACCCCGAGAATGCCCAGACCTATCGCGCCAACGCCGCGGCCGGCGCGCAGGCGCTTGCCGCGCTTGAGCAGGAGTTGCAGGCGCAGTTGCAGCCGGCGCAGGGCAAGACCTTCGTGGTCTTTCACGACGCCTACGGCTATTTCACCGGGCACTTCGGCCTGAACCCGGCGATTGCGGTCAGTCTGGGGGACGCGGCGGCGCCATCGGCTGCCCGGCTGAGCGAGGTGCAGGACCGCATCCGCGATTCGCATGCCACCTGCGCCTTTCCCGAGGCGAACCACGATCCGAAGCTGTTGCAGGTCGCGGTCGAAGGCACCGGCGCACGCCTGGGCGCGGCGCTTGATCCCGAAGGCACCCGGCTGCCGCCCGGCGCGGGGCTCTATGCCCAGGTGCTGCGCGGGATCGGCACGGCCCTGGCGGATTGCCTGACCGCGCCATAGATCCCGACGCCCCCTCCGGCGGGCGGGATGGGCGGGTGCCGCAAGCGGCATCCGCCTTTTTCACGTCTTCCGTTCAGGCCGCACGCTCCAAGGCGCTGAAAAAGGACGAAAAGCCTCTTTCTAATAATACCCGAGTATTTTTCTTTGACATCGCGAAAACAAGCTGGCAGATTGTCTCTACCGCGACAGAACACCAACAAGGACATGGACATGACCGCGACCCGCCCCGCAGAATTTGCCCGCCCCGGCGTGACCGCTCTTCAGCGCCTGCCCGAACACGACGCCGAGGTGCTGACCGCCGGCGGCAACCAGGCCCTGATCGTTCTGGGCGATCAGGTCTATAACCTGCGCATCACCCGCGCGGGCAAGCTGATCCTGACGAAGTAAGCCTTTCCTGCTTCTCCTCCCCCTTCTCTCTCTCGACGGGACGACAGCCTTTCCCGACGAAAAAAGGGCGCGGCCTCCCCCCGCGCCCTTTTCCTTTTCGTTGGTCCGGGATCAGCCCTTGCGGGGTCCCTTGCCGGGGCCGCGCTCGCTGCGCGGGCCGGGCTTCGGCCCCGGACGCGGACCCGGCTTGCCGGTGCGGGCGCCGGGCTTGCCGAAGGGCTTGCCGCCGGGCCGATCCCCGCCCGCCCGCTCGGGGCGCCCCTGCGGCTTGCCAAAGGGCTTGCCGCCCTCGCGCTTGGCGAAGGGCTTGCGATCCCCCTCCTCACGGCGGGCAAAGGGCCGGTCGCCCTCCTCGCGCTTGGAAAACGGCCGGTCGCCCTCGCGCTTGGCAAAAGGTTTACGGTCGCCATCCTCGCGCCGGGCAAAGGGTTTGCCGCCCTCGCGCTTGGCAAACGGCTTGCGCTCGCCATCCTCGCGCTTGGCATAGGGCTTGCGGTCGCCGTCCTCGCGGCGCGCAAAGGGCCGGTCGCCATCCTCGCGCCGCGCAAAGGACTTGCCCCCCTCGCGCTTGGCAAAGGGTTTGCGGTCACCGTCATCACGCTTGGCAAAGGGTTTCCCACCATCGCGCCGGGCGAAAGGCTTCTCGCCGTCCTCGCGCTTGGCGAAGGGGCGGTCGCCGTCGCGTCGTGCAAAGGGACGGTCGCCCTCGCGCTTGGCAAAGGGCTTGCGCTCGCCATCCTCGCGCTTGGCAAACGGCTTGCGATCGCCATCCTCGCGCCGGGCAAAGGGCTTCCGCTCGCCATCCTCGCGCTTGGCGAAGGGCTTGCGGTCGCCGTCATCCCGCCGGGCAAAGGGCTTGCGCTCCCCCTCGGCCCGTCCCGCCGAGGGGCGGCGCGGGCGGTCGCCGTCGCGGTCGTCCCGGCCCGCGCCACGTTCGCGGAAATCGCGGGGCTTTTCGTCCACCTCGCCCGTCAGCAGCCCGCCAAGCTGGTCGCGCAGCACCTTGCGCTTGATCTCGCGCACCTCGTTCGGCTCAAGCCCCGTCAGCTTGAAGGGACCGTAGCCGATGCGGATCAGCCGGTTCACGATCAGCCCGACATGGGCCATGGCGCGGCGGATCTCGCGGTTCTTGCCCTCGCGGATGCCGACGGTCAGCCAGGCGTTCGCGCCCTGCTGGCTGTCCAGGCTGATCTCCATGGGGGCGAATTCCTCGCCCTCGATGGTGGCGCCGCGGCGCAGGGGGCCAAAGGTCAGGTCGTTGGGCTGGCCGTTCACCCGCACCCGATAGCGCCGCAGCCAGCCGGTCGCCGGCAGTTCCAGGCGACGCTTCAGCTCGCCGTCGTTGGTCAGCAGCAGCAGCCCTTCGGAGTTCAGGTCCAGCCGGCCCACGGTCATCACCCGCGGCAGGTCGCGCGGCAGGGCGTCGAACACGGTCTGGCGGCCCTTTTCGTCGCTTTCCGAGGTCACCAGCCCCAGGGGCTTGTAATACAGCCACAGCCGGGTTTCCTGCGGCGCCTCGAGCGGCTTGCCGTCGACCGTGACGCGGTCGCCTGGGCCCACGTCCAGCGCGGGGCTTTCGATGCGCGTGCCGTTCACGGCGACGCGGCCCTCCAGGATCATGCGCTCGGCCTCGCGGCGGCTGGCGACGCCGGCGCGGGCCATCACCTTGGCGATGCGGTCGGTCTGGGGTTGGGGTTCGGTCTTGTCGGTCATGGCGATCTCCTGCGCATCGCTGCGGTGGCAAAGGCTGCACCTCTAGGCCCAACGCCCGCACAAGGAAAGCGGTTCTTGCGCGCCGGGCTCAGGCGGGCCAGAAACCCCCATGGCCTTCGCGACCCATATGCCCGAGGCGCTGGATCAGGCGCGCGCCGCCGCCCTGCGGGGCGAGGTGCCGGTCGGTGCCGTTCTGGTCGGCGCCGATGGCCGCGTGCTGGCGCGGGCCGGCAACCGCACCCGGGCGCTGTCCGACCCGACCGCCCATGCCGAGATCCTGGCGATTCGCGAAGCCTGCGCGGCCCTGGGGTCGGAACGCCTGCCCGGCGCGCGGCTGTGGGTCACGCTGGAGCCCTGCCCGATGTGCGCCGCCGCCATCTCGGCCGCGCGGATCGCGGTGCTGTATTACGGGGCCGAGGACCCCCGGATGGGCGGGGTGCGGCATGGCGCACGGGTGTTCGATCACCCGCAATGCCACCACCGCCCCGAGGTCGTCGACGGCATCCATGCAGAAGAATCGCGCCGGCTGCTGCAGGACTTCTTCCGCGAAAGGCGCGGCCATGGCACTGTGCCGCCCGGCACGTCTTAGCCACTTGCGCTGCAGTGCAGTTAGACACTTGCGCTGCAATGCAGCGACACTACCATGCCGGCCGGGCTGAACATCGGGGGACACATGTTCAACAAGATCTTGATTGCGAACCGTGGGGAGATTGCGATCCGTGTGATGCGGGCGGCGAACGAGCTGGGCAAGCGGACGGTCGCGGTCTATGCCGAGGAGGACAAGCTGGGCCTGCACCGCTTCAAGGCGGACGAGGCTTATCGCATCGGCGAGGGGCTGGGGCCGGTGGCGGCCTATCTCTCGATCCCCGAGATCATCCGGGTGGCCAAGGAATCGGGCGCCGACGCGATCCATCCGGGCTATGGGCTGCTCAGCGAAAACCCCGATTTCGTGGATGCCTGCACGCAAGCGGGGATCACCTTCATCGGCCCCAGCGCCGACACCATGCGCGCGCTGGGCGACAAGGCCAGCGCCCGGCGCGTGGCGATCCAGGCGGGCGTGCCGGTCATCCCGGCGACCGAGGTCTTGGGCGACGACATGGAGGCCATCAGGCGCGATGCCGCCCAGATCGGCTATCCGCTGATGCTGAAGGCCAGCTGGGGCGGCGGCGGGCGCGGCATGCGGCCGATCATGGGGCCGGACGAGTTGCCCGAGAAGGTGCGCGAGGGCCGGCGCGAGGCCGAGGCGGCGTTCGGCAACGGCGAAGGGTATCTCGAAAAGATGATCCTGCGCGCCCGCCACGTCGAGGTGCAGCTTCTGGGCGACAGCCACGGCGGGCTTTACCATCTTTATGAACGCGACTGCACCGTGCAGCGCCGCAATCAGAAGGTGGTCGAGCGCGCCCCCGCCCCCTATCTGACCGCCGAACAGCGCACCGAGGTCTGCGAACTGGCGCTGAAGATCGGCCGCGCCGTCGGCTATCAGAACGCCGGCACCGTCGAGTTCCTGATGGATATGGACAGCGAGCAGTTCTACTTCATCGAGGTCAACCCGCGCGTCCAGGTCGAGCATACCGTGACCGAGGAGGTCACCGGCATCGACATCGTCCAGTCCCAGATCCTGATCGCCGAGGGCGCGACCCTGGCCGAGGCGACCGGCGTCGCCAGCCAGGCGGACGTGCACCTGAACGGCCACGCCCTGCAATGCCGGGTCACGACCGAGGACCCGCTGAACAACTTCATCCCCGACTATGGCCGCATCACCGCCTATCGCAGCGCGACCGGCAACGGCATCCGCCTGGACGGCGGCACCGCCTATTCCGGCGGCGTCATCACCCGCTATTACGACAGCCTGCTGGTGAAGGTGACGGCCCACGCCCAGACCCCGGAAAAGGCCATCGCGCGGATGGACCGGGCCTTGCGCGAATTCCGGGTGCGGGGGGTGGCGACGAATATCGAATTCGTCATCAACCTGCTGAAGCATCCGACCTTCCTGGACGACAGCTACACCACCAAGTTCATCGACACGACCGAGGACCTGTTCCGCTTCGACAAGCGGCGCGACCGCGCGACCAAGATCCTGACCTATATCGCCGACATCAGCGTGAACGGCCACCCCGAGACCGCGGGCCGGGCCCAGCCCCCGGCCGAGGCGCGCCCGCCGGTGCCGCCGAAGCCCCGGGCCGAGCCCGCTGCCGGCACGCGCCAGTTGCTGGAGGAACAGGGGCCGAAGGCGGTGGCCGACTGGATGCTGGCGCAGAAGCGGTTGCTGATCACCGACACCTCGATGCGCGACGGGCACCAGTCGCTGCTGGCGACGCGGATGCGCTCGATCGACATGATCCGGGTCGCGCCGGCCTATGCCGCGAACCTGCCGGGCCTCTTCAGCGTCGAATGCTGGGGCGGCGCGACCTTCGACGTCGCCTATCGCTTCTTGCAGGAATGTCCCTGGCAGCGGCTGCGCGACATCCGCAAGGCGATGCCGAACCTGATGACGCAGATGCTGCTGCGCGCCAGCAATGGCGTGGGCTATACCAATTACCCCGACAATGTGGTGCAGGGCTTTGTCGCGCAGGCGGCGAAGTCGGGCGTCGACGTGTTCCGCGTGTTCGACAGCCTGAACTGGACCCCGAACATGCGCGTCGCCATGGACGCGGTGATCGAGGCCGGCAAGATCTGCGAAGGCACGATCTGCTATACCGGCGACCTGCTGGACCCGGACCGGTCGAAATACGACCTGCACTACTATCTGGGCATGGCCCGCGAACTGCAGGGCGCGGGCGCGCATGTGCTGGGGCTGAAGGACATGGCGGGGCTTCTGAAGCCCGCCTCGGCCAGCATCCTCATCAAGGCGCTGAAGGACGAGATCGGCCTGCCGGTCCACTTCCACACCCATGACACCGGCGGCATCGCCGGGGCCACGGTGCTGGCCGCCAGCGCCGCCGGCGTCGATGCCGTGGACTGCGCCATGGACGCGTTCTCGGGCAATACCTCGCAGCCCTGCCTGGGCTCGGTGGTCGAGGCGCTGCGCCACACCGACCGCGACACCGGCCTCGACATCGCCGCCATCCGCGAGATCTCGAACTACTGGGAGGCGGTGCGCGAGCAATACGCCGCCTTCGAGAGCGGCCTGCAGGCCCCCGCCTCCGAGGTCTGGCTGCACGAGATGCCGGGGGGCCAGTTCACCAACCTCAAGGCCCAGGCCCGCAGCCTGGGGCTTGAGGATCGCTGGCACGAGGTCGCCCAGACCTATGCCGAGGTGAACCGCATGTTCGGCGACATCGTCAAGGTCACGCCCAGTTCCAAGGTGGTGGGCGACATGGCGCTGATGATGGTGGCGCAGGGCCTGACGCGCGCCCAGGTCGAGGATCCGGCCGTCGAGGTGGCCTTCCCCGACAGCGTCGTGGACATGATGCGCGGCAATCTCGGTCAGCCCCCGGGCGGCTGGCCCGAGGCGCTGCAAAGGAAGGTGCTGAAGGGCGAGGCGCCCCTGACCACCCGCCCCGGCGCCAGCATGCCCCCGGTCGATATCGAGGCCGCGCGCGCGAAGCTGAACGCGGAACTCGAGGGCGGGGTCGATGACGAGGACCTGAACGGCTATCTGATGTATCCCAAGGTCTTTACCGATTACCGCGCGCGCCACGAGGTCTATGGCCCGGTGCGCACCCTGCCGACGCGGACCTTCTTCTACGGCATGGAGCCGGGCGAGGAGATCTCGGCCGAGATCGATCCCGGCAAGACGCTGGAGATCCGGCTGCAGACCATCGGCGACACCGACGACAAGGGCGAGGTCAAGGTGTTCTTCGAACTGAACGGCCAGCCGCGCGTGATCCGGGTGCCGAACCGGCTGGTCAAGTCCCAGACCGCCGCCCGCCCCAAGGCCGACCCCGCCAACGACGGCCATATCGGTGCGCCGATGCCGGGCGTCGTCGCCTCGGTCGCGGTCGCCCAGGGCCAGAAGGTCAACCCCGGCGACCTGCTGCTGACCATCGAGGCCATGAAGATGGAAACCGGCCTGCACGCCGACCGCGAAGGCGTGGTCCAGGCCCTCCACGTCAGACCAGGCGAACAGATCGACGCAAAGGATCTGCTGGTCGAGATCGCCTGAGGCAGGAAAGGGGCCGCAAGGCCCCTTTTCCGTTCCGACAGGGCAGCACCGTTTACCTGTCGTTTGGGTTCGATCGCCTAAAGCGGGCGGGACGACAAAGTGAGTGCCCATGCGACCGCGAACCATTCTTGTTCTGATTGCCCTGCTGCTGCTTCTGGCGGGGGGCTGGTGGTTCAGGGGCGCGCAGGGCGAGACGATGCAGCGCCCGGCGACGGCCGAAGTCTCGCGCGGCGATGTGACCGTGACGGTCCTGGCCTCGGGCCAGATCGAGGCGAGCCAACTGGTCAGCGTCGGCGCCCGCGCCTCGGGCCGGATCGAGACGCTGCCCGTGACCCTGGGCCAGGAGGTCCGCGAGGGCGACCTGATCGCCCAGATGGACAGCCTGGACCAGCAGAACGAGGTGCGCCAGGCCGAGGCGGACCTGGCCAATATCGAGGCCCAGATCGCCGCCAAGACCGCCGGCCTGACCCGCGCCCGCCAGGTGCTGGAGCGGCAGAAGAAGCTGGGCACCAGCAACTATTCCTCGCGCGAGACGGTCGAGACGGCGACGGCCGAGGTCGATGTGGCCGTGGCCGAGCTCGAGGCGCTGGAGGCCCAGAAGGCGCGCGCCGAGGTCAGCCTGTCGACCGCCAAGATCAGCCTGGAGCGCACCCGCATCACCGCCCCGACCGACGGCACCGTGGTCGCCGTCGTGGTCGAGGCGGGCCAGACCATCAACTCGATCCAGAGCGCGCCGACCATCGTGAAGCTCGCCAAGCTGGACCGGATGCTGGTCAAGGCCGAGATCTCCGAAGCCGACGTGGTGCGCGTGAAGCCGGGCCAAGAGGTCAGCTTCACCATCCTGGGCGAGCCCGACCGGGCGTTTCAGGCGACCCTGCGCGGCATCGAGCCCGCGCCGAGCGAGATCAAGACATCGGACACCATCTCGACCGACAGCGCGATCTATTACAACGGCCTTCTCGAGGTCGAGAACCCCGGCCATGTCCTGCGCATCGGCATGACGACGCAGGTGACGATCACGCTGGACCGGGCGCAGGACGTGCTGCGGGTGCCGGCAGCGGCCCTGCAGGGGCAATCCGTCCAGGTCTGGAACCCCGCCACGGGCACCATCGAAACCCGCCGGGTCGAGGTCGGGCTGAACGACAAGGTCTGGGCCGAGATCCGCTCGGGCCTGAGCGAGGGCGAACAGGTCGTGACCGGCGGCGTCGCGATCGCCAGCGGCACGGGCACGGGCACGGGCACGGGCGCCAGCGGGCGAAGCGGCGGCCGGCGGATGGGCCCGCCGATGGGGTTCTGACATGGGCGCGCTGAAGCCTCTGATCTCGGCCCGCGGCATCACCCGCAGCTTTCAGGCGGGGGACGAGACGATCACCGTCCTGCGCGACGTGGACATCGACATCTGGCCCGGCGAGATGGTCGCGATCATCGGCAGCTCCGGGTCGGGCAAGTCCACGCTGATGAACATCCTGGGCTGCCTGGACCGGCCCAGTTCGGGACGCTACGCGTTCGACGGGCAGGACGTGGGCCGGCTGGCGCCGGACGACCTGGCGCGGCTGCGGCGCGACCATTTCGGCTTCATCTTCCAGCGCTACCAGCTTTTGCCGGACCTGGACGCGGCCGAGAACGTCGAGGTGCCGGCCGTCTATGCCGGGGTCGCGGGCGGACGCAGGCGGGCCCGCGCGATCGATCTGCTGACGCAACTGGGGCTGGACAGCCGGCTGGACCACCGCCCGAGCGAGCTGTCGGGCGGCCAGCAGCAGCGCGTCTCGGTCGCGCGGGCGCTGATGAACGGCGGCGAGGTCATCCTGGCCGACGAACCGACCGGCGCGCTGGACAGCAAGAGCGGCGCCGACCTGATCCAGCTGCTGCTGGACCTGAACGCGCGCGGCCACACCATCGTCATGGTGACGCACGACCCCGCCGTCGCCGCCCACGCGCATCGCGTGATCGAGATCAGCGACGGCCGCATCCTGCGCGACAGCGGCGGCACGCCCCCGGCGGCGCCGCCGCCCCGCCCCGCCCCGCCGCCCCGGCCGCAGTCGGGCCCCGCCGCCGCCCTGCGCCGGGGGGCCGAGACGCTGCGCATGGCGCTGAAGGCCATGGCCGCGCACCGCATGCGCAGCTTCCTGACCATGCTGGGCATCATCATCGGCATCGCCTCGGTCGTGCTGGTGGTGGCGCTGGGGACCGGCAGCCAGGAAAAGGTCTTGCAGGACATCAGCACGCTGGGGACCAACACCATCACCGTGCGGGCGGGCCTGGGCTTTGGCCGGCCCGGATCGGGGCGCATCCGCACGCTGGTGCCCTCGGACGCGGCGATGATCGCGGTCCAGCCCTATGCCCGGGGCGTATCGCCCGCCGTGCAAAGCTCGGCCACCGTGATCCACGGCAACACCGAGGCATCGGCCCAGATCAACGGGGTCAGCGGCGACTATTTCCAGGTCCACGCCTACAGGACGGTGGCGGGCGACGTGTTCGACGCGCGCGACATCGCCCAGATCGCCCAGGTCGCGGTGATCGACGGTGACACGCGCGACACCTTCTTTCCCGGCAGCGACCCGCTGGGCCAGGTGCTGATGCTGGGCCGTGTGCCGGTCCGCGTCATCGGCGTGGTCGAGGCCAGCGGCGCGACCTTCGGCCCCGACAACCTGAACGTCTTCATCCCCTACACCACCTCGATGGCGCGGGTGACGGGGCAAAGCCACCTCAACAGCATCGGCGTGCAGGTCGCGGACGATTACGACATGCAGACCGCCCAGGCCGAAATCGACGCCCTGCTGCTGGCCCGCCACGGCACGCGCGACTTCTTCCTGTCGAACAGCGACACGATCCGGCAGACGCTGACCTCGACCACGCGGACGCTGACCGTTCTGGTCGCGATGATCGCGCTGATCTCGCTGATCGTGGGGGGCATCGGGGTCATGAACATCATGCTGGTGTCCGTAACCGAGCGCACGCGCGAGATCGGCGTCAGGATCGCGGTCGGCGCGCGGCGCGCGGACATCGTCAACCAGTTCCTGACCGAGGCGGTGCTGGTCTGCCTGGTCGGCGGGGTCCTGGGCATCGCCGCCGCGCTGGGAACCGGGGCGCTGATCGGCTGGCTGTCGGACAGCATGCGGCTGAGCTTTTCGACCCTGTCGATCCTGGTCGCCTTTTTCAGCTCGACGCTGATCGGCATCACCTTCGGCTTCCTGCCCGCGCGGGCGGCGGCCCGGCTGGACCCGGTGGTGGCGCTAAGCCGCGAGTAGCGGTTGCCCCTGCCGCCGGGCCCGGTCATGCTTGGGACCAGGGCAGCAGGAGGGCAAGGCATGGGACAGTTGGTCGACGGCGTCTGGCACGACGCATGGTACGACACCGAAAGCACCGGCGGGCGGTTCCAGCGCACGACCACCGCCTGGCGGAACTGGGTGACGCCCGACGGCAGCCCCGGCCCCTCGGGCCAGGGCGGCTTCGCGGCGGAAAGCGGGCGCTATCACCTTTATGTCTCGCTGGCCTGTCCCTGGGCGCACCGCGCGCTGATCTTTCGCGCGCTGAAGGGCCTTTCGGACCATATCGACGTCTCCGTGGTCCACCCCGACATGCTGTCGGATGGCTGGACCTTTTCGACCGACTTTCCCGCGGCCACCGGCGACCGGCTGTTCGGCCTGCCGTTCCTGCGCGACCTCTACCTGCGGGCCAATCCCGACGCCTCGGGGCGGGTCACGGTGCCGGTCCTGTGGGACAAGCATCGCGGCACCATCGTCAGCAACGAAAGCGCCGAGATCATCCGCATGTTCAATTCGGCCTTCGACGGGCTGACCGGGAACCGCGACGACTATTGCCCCGGCGACGCGCTGGAACGGATCGACGCGATCAACGCCAGGGTCTATGACGCGGTGAACAACGGCGTCTACAAGGCCGGCTTCGCCACCAGCCAGGCCGCCTATGACGAGGCGGTGCACCCGCTGTTCGACGCGCTCGACTGGCTGGAAGGCCTGCTGGGCGAAAACCGCTATCTGACCGGCGCGCGCATCACCGAGGCCGACTGGCGCCTGTTCACCACCATGGTCCGCTTCGATCCCGTCTATCACACGCATTTCAAGTGCAATCGCGCATGGTTGCGCGAATATCCGAACCTCTGGGCCTGGACGCGCGAGCTTTACCAATGGCCGGGCGTGGCCGAAACGGTGAACTTCGACCATATCGTGCGGCACTATCACTACAGCCACGCGACCATCAATCCGCACCGCATCATCCCGATCAACCCCGTGATCGACTGGGACGAGCCGCACGGGAGGGGATGATCCTGCCCGCGCCAAGGCACAGTCTTTTTCTAAGGATTGACAAATCCTGATACAACTGGCCATGACTAGCCTTGCCGGCCGGGGCGGCCGGCTGCCGCGATGCCCGTCTGACGTCTGACGCCCGACCGCACCACGACATTGCTGGGGGGGCCGATGCTTGCACCGTTTCTGATCATGCTGCGCGAGGGGCTGGAAGCCGCCCTGATCGTCGGCATCATTGCCGGATACCTGCGCCAGACCGGGCGGGGCGAATGGCTGCCCGCGATCTGGGTCGGCGTGTTCCTGGCCGTGGCGCTTGCGCTGTTCGCCGGGGCCGGCCTGCAGCTCGCGCAGGCGCAATTCCCGCAACGCATGCAGGAGCTGTTCGAGGCGCTGATCGGGTTTGTCGCCGTCGCCGTGCTGGTGGGGATGGTCTTCTGGATGAAGCGCGCGGCGCGCTCGATCCGGGCAGAGCTGCACGCCTCGGTCGACCAGGCCCTGGCTCCGCGCGGCCGCGCGGGCGCCTGGGGGCTGATCGGCATGGTCTTTCTGGCCGTCGCGCGCGAAGGGCTGGAGGCGGTCTTCTTCCTGCTGGCGATCTTTCAGCAAAGCCGGGACGCCAGCGCCCCGATCGGGGCCGCGCTGGGGCTGCTGGTGGCGGCCGGCGCCGGCTGGGGCATCTATGCCGGCGCGCTGCGGCTGGACCTGAGGCGCTTTTTCCGCTGGACCGGCATCTTCGTGATCTTCGTCGCCGCGGGCCTCTTCGCCGGCTCGATCCGCGCGCTGCACGAGGCGGGGCTGTGGAACATCCTGCTGGCGCCGGTCTGGGACCTGGGTCGCAGCCTGCCCGAATCCAGCCCGCTCGGCACCGTGCTGTCGGGGATGCTGGGTTATCGCGAGGCGCCATCGCTGGGCGAATTCATCGCCTGGGCCGGGTTCCTGGCGGTGACGCTGACGCTGTTCCTGCGCCCCGCGACGCCCGCGCCGCAGGCTGCCGCGATGGTGCGCAAATGACCCGGGCGCCGTCACGCTGGCTGGGCGCCGCCGTCCTGGGCGCCGCGGTGCTGGCCGTCGCGGGGGCCGCTGCCTTCTGGGCCGCCTCGCAGCGCCGCCCCGAAACGACGGCGGACCAGCTGGTCACGGTGGACGCCGCCGCCTGCCGCCCGAACCAGATCACCGTGCCGGGCGGTCGGCGCAGCTTCCAGATCGTGAACGACGGCGACCGCCCCATCGAATGGGAGATCCTGTCCGGCGTCATGGTCGTGGCCGAGCGCGAAAACATCGCCCCCGGTTTCAGCGCCACGCTGGAGGTCGCGCTGTCCCCCGGCCGGTACGAGATGACCTGCGGCCTGCTGTCGAACCCGCGCGGGACGCTGACCGTCACCGCCTCGGACGAGGCCAGCGCCGCGGCGTCCGAGGTGACGCTGCGCAAGTTCCTGGGCCCGCTGTCGGAATACCGGGTCTATCTGGCCATGCAGGGCAATGCCGCCGTCAAGGCCGCGCAGGCCCTGCAGGACGCCATCGCCCGCGGCGATCTGGACGGCGCGCGCGCGGCCTGGGAAGCCGCCCGCCTGCCCTATCGCCGGGTCGAGCCGCTGGCCTATCGCCTGTCGGACCTGGAAAACGCCATCGACCCGCGCGCCGCCTATCTGGCCGGCCGCGAAGGCGACCCGGGCTTTACCGGCTTTCACCGCATCGAATACGGGCTTTGGGACCAAGGCAGCACCGCGGGCCTTGCGCCGGTGGCGGAACGGCTGGTGGCCGACCTGGGCACGCTGGCGGCGCAGCTGCGCGAAACCCCGCCCGACCCCGCGTTGCTGACCGCCCTGCCCGGCGCCATGGCGCGCCAGATCGCCCAGGCGCATTTGCCGCAGGGCGAGAACGCCTATGCAAGGACCGACGCGGCCGAGCTTGCCGCCAGCCTCGACGGGATCGGCAAGCTGACCGCGCTGCTAAGCCCGGTGGTGGCGGGCGTCGACCCCGCGCTTGATGCCCGGATCGCCGCCGACCTGCAGCGCGCACGCGACGACGTCGCCGCGCTGCAAGCCCGCCCCTGGTCCGAGGTGACCGACGATCAGCGCCAGGCCCTGGTCCAGGACTTCACCCGGCTCGCCGACGCGCTGGACCGGCTGGCGCCCGTGATAGGGATGAACTGACATGACCGCGCCGCCCGCACCCGACCGCCGCCGCCTGCTGATGGCCCTGGGCCTGGGCGGCATCGGCCTGATGTCGTCGCGCGCGCTGGCCGAGGCCCCGCCCCGCCCCAATGTCGAGGACGCGCCCCCCGGCCACGCCGCCGAGGCCGCGCGCTCGGTGCCCTTCTTCGGCCCCCACCAGGCCGGCATCGTGACGCCGCGCCCCGCGGCCGGGCTGGTCGCGGCCTTCGACGTGGTGGCCTCCTCGCTCGACGAGGTCGAGGCGATGCTGCGCCTGCTGACCCAGCGCGCCGCCTTTCTGACCCAGGGCGGGCCGGTGCCCCAGCGCGATCCCAAGCTGCCCCCGGCCGATTCCGGCCTGCTGGGCCCGGTCGTCGCGCCCGACAGCCAGACCATCACCCTTGGGCTTGGCACCAGCTTCTTTCAGGCCCGGCCGGAGCTGGCGGCGCTGCAACCCGCGCGGCTGCAACGCATGACCCGGTTTCCGAACGACGCGCTGGACGCGGAATGGTGCCACGGCGACATCGCGCTGCAATTCTGCGCCAACCTACAGGACAGCAACATCCACGCGCTGCGCGACATCGTGAAGTCGATGTCGCAATACCTGGTCCTGCGCTGGATGATCGAGGGCTCGGTGCCGCCGGTGCCGCCGGGGCCGGACGGCTCCACCCCCAGCGCGCGCAACTTCCTGGGCTTTCGCGACGGCTCGGCCAATCCCGATTCCACCGACGCGGCGGCCATGGCGCGCATCGTCTGGACCCATGCGGCGGACGAACCCGCCTGGACCCACGGCGGCAGCTACCAGGCGGTGCGCATCATCCGCAACCTGGTCGAGCGCTGGGACCGCACGCCCCTGCGCGAACAGGAACGCATCTTCGGCCGCGTCAAGGACAGCGGCGCCCCGCTGGACGGGGGGCCCGGGGCCAGCGAACACGACCTGCCCGACTATGCCGCCGATCCCTCGGGCGAACGGACGCGGCTCGACAGCCACATCCGGCTGGCGAACCCGCGCACCCCGGACAGCCAGCGCAACCTGATGCTGCGCCGTCCCTTCAACTATACGCGCGGCGCGCTGCCGAACGGCCAGCTCGACCAGGGGCTGATCTTCATCTCCTGGCAGGCCGACCTGGAACAGGGCTTCATCGCCGTGCAGAACCGCCTGAACGGCGAGCCGCTCGAGGAATACATCAAGCCGATCGGCGGGGGCTATTTCTTTGCCCCGCCGGGCGTGGCGGGTCCGGGGGACTACCTCGGCTCGGGCCTCATCAAGGCAGCCAGGCAGGCCGGCGCCCGCCCAGCCAAAGCATCAATCGACATGGATGGAGCGTGACGATGACCGGAACTTACCTGAAAACCACGGCGCTGGCCCTGGCCCTTGGCGGCTGGGCGGGCATGGCGGGGGCCGCCGACCCCTCGCTGGACCTCGTGGGGCCGCTGTCGGACTACAAGCTGTACGTGGCCGAAAACACCGCCAAGCTGGTCGAGGACACGACCGCCTTCACCCAGGCGATCAAGGCGGGCGAACTGGACAAGGCCAAGGCGCTCTTCGCGCCCACCCGCACCAGCTATGAAAAGATCGAACCCATCGCCGAACTCTTCTCGGATCTCGACGTCTCGATCGACGCCCGCGCCGACGATTACGAAAAAGCCGAACAGGACCCCGCCTTCACCGGCTTTCACCGCATCGAATACGGGCTGTGGAGCCAGGGCTCGACCGACGGCCTGGGCGAATACGCCGACCGGCTGATGGCCGACGTGACCGCGCTGAACGACCGCATCAACGCCCTGACCTTCCCGCCCGAAGTCGTCGTCGGCGGCGCCGCCGCGCTGATGGAGGAAGTCGCCGCCACCAAGATCTCGGGCGAGGAAGACCGCTATTCCCGCACCGACCTGTGGGATTTCGACGCGAACTTCGAAGGCTCGCGCAAGATCTTCGACCTCCTGCGGCCTCTGGTCGAAAAGCAGGACGCCGACTTCGTCGCCAAGGTCGACGGCAACTTCAAGGCGGTCGACGAGGTGCTGGTGAAATACCAGGACGGCGAAGGCTACGTCTCCTATGAAAAGCTGACCGACCAGGACCGCAACCTCCTCTCCGCCAAGGTCAACACCCTGGCCGAGGATCTGGCCACCCTGCGCGGCAAGCTGGGCCTCGGCTGACGCCCCGCGCGGGCGACGCCCTAACGGATCGCCCGCCTTCCTTGTTGTCCAAATACCCATGTGACGCGCGCGACGGGTGCCCGGCCCATGAAAAAGGGCGCCCGCCTTTCGACGGACGCCCCTTGAGGATCCAGGCGAACCGATCAGCCGACCAGTTCAAGACCCGAGAAGAAGAAGGCGATCTCGCGCGCCGCGGCCTCGGGGCTGTCCGAGCCGTGGACCGAGTTCTCGCCGACCGACAGGGCGAATTCCTTGCGGATGGTGCCCTCGTCTGCATTGGCGGGATTGGTCGCGCCCATGACTTCGCGGTTCTTCGCGATGGCGCCTTCGCCCTCCAGCACCTGCACCACGACCGGCTCCGAGGTCATGAACTCGGTCAGTTCGCCATAGAACGGACGTTCCTTGTGCTCGGCATAGAACTGGCCGGCCTGGTCCAGCGTCAGGCGGATGCGTTTCTGCGCGACGATGCGCAGTCCGGCTTCCTCGAACTTGGCGTTGATCTTGCCGGTCAGGTTGCGCTTGGTGGCGTCGGGCTTGATGATGGAAAGCGTGCGTTCGGTGGCCATGTCGGTGTCCTTTGCTGTTCCGGCCGCGATGGCGCGGAAATCCGCGCCCGGTTAGCACGGGCCGCCGCGCTTGAAAAGCCGGGCCCACCCCCCGCGCGCACGGGCCCCGCGCCCGGTCTCATGCCATGACACAGGATTGACGCCCGCCCCCGCTTCGTCCATGCGGGGACCATGCTGCGCATCGACGACATATCCTATTCCATCGCCGGCCGGCCCCTGTTCGAACAGGCCAGCGCCACCATCCCCGACGGCCACAAGGTCGGCCTTGTCGGGCCGAACGGCGCCGGCAAGACGACGCTCTTCAAGCTGATCCGGGGCGAGCTTGGGCTTGATGGCGGCACGATCGACCTGCCGCCCCGCGCCCGCATCGGCGGCGTCGCGCAAGAGGCGCCGGGCACTGCCACCAGCGTCCTCGACACCGTGCTGGCCGCGGATGAGGAGCGCGCGGCCCTGCTGGCGGAATCCGCCCATGCGACCGACGCCCACCGCATCGCGGACATCCAGACGCGCCTTGCGGACATCGACGCCTGGTCGGCCGAGGCCCGCGCCGCGACCATCCTGCGCGGCCTGGGCTTTTCGACCGAGGATCAGGCGCGGCCGACCAGCGACTATTCCGGCGGCTGGCGCATGCGCGTCGCGCTGGCGGGGGTGCTCTTCTCGCAGCCCGACCTGCTGTTGCTCGACGAACCGACGAACTACCTGGACCTGGAAGGCGCGCTCTGGCTGGAAAGCTATCTGCAGCGCTATCCGCATACCGTCATCGTCATCAGCCACGACCGCGACCTACTCAATCGCGCCGTGGGCCATATCCTGCACCTCGAAAACCGCAAGCTGGTGCTCTATTCGGGCGGCTACGACATCTTCGCGCGCACCCGCGCCGAAAAGCGCGCCCTGCAGGCCGCCGAGGCCAAGAAGCAGGAGGCCCGGCGCGCCCATCTGCAAAGCTTCGTCGATCGTTTCCGCGCCAAGGCCAGCAAGGCCGTGCAGGCACAGGCCCGCATCAAGATGCTGGCCAGGATGGAGCCGATCACCGCCCCCGAGGAAGCGAAATTCCACCGCTTCACCTTCCCGCAGCCCGACCAACTGCCGCCGCCCATCGTCTCGCTGGACGGGGTCTCGGTCGGCTATGGCGACCGGGTGGTGCTGCACCGGCTGAACCTGCGCATCGACCAGGACGACCGCATCGCGCTTCTGGGCCGCAACGGCCAGGGCAAATCGACGCTGTCGAAACTGCTGGCCGACCGGCTGGAACCGATGGAGGGGCGGATCGCCCGATCCGGCAAGCTGCGCATCGGCTATTTCGCCCAGCACCAGGTCGATGAGCTTGAGCTGGACGAGACGCCCCTGGCCCATGTCCGCCGCCTGCGCCCGGACGAGGCACCGCCCCGGCTGCGCGCGCGCCTGGCCGGCTTTGGCCTGATGGAGGCGCAGGCCGAGACGAAGGTGCGCCAGCTTTCCGGCGGGCAAAAGGCGCGGTTGTCCCTGCTGCTGGCCACGATCGACGCGCCACACCTGCTGATCCTGGACGAGCCGACGAACCACCTGGACATCGAATCGCGCGAGGCGCTGACCGAGGCGCTGAACGACTATACCGGCGCCGTGGTGCTGGTCAGCCATGACATGCACCTGCTGAACCTGGTCGCCGACCGGCTGTGGCTGGTCGATCAGGGCGGCGTCAGCCCCTGGCAGGGCGATCTGGACGATTACCGCCGGATGCTGCTTGCGGGCGAGGAAAAGCCCGCGCCGCCAAAGCCCGAAAAGCCGGTGGTGAAGCGCCCCTCGCGCGACCAGATCCTGGAGCTGCGCGCCGAGGCCCGCCGCGCCGAGGAGCGGGTCGAGAAGCTGTCGGCCATGCTGGAAAAGCTCGACGCCATCATGGCCGATCCTGCGACCTATGACGACGCGCAAAAGGCCGAAGCCTTCGGCCGCAAGCACGCCGAGGCATCCGAGGCGATGCTGCGCGCCGAAAGCCTGTGGATGGAGGCGCTGGAGCGGCTGGAGGCGGCCGAGCGCGCGTAAAGGCAACAGTTCGCGCTTTTCGCCCGCAGCGCGCCCGATGACGCTTGCCCGGCCGGCCGCTTTGGTCCAAGGGTCGCCCAAACAGACGGGATTCGCCATGCTCAGACCCCTTGCCCTTGCAGCCGTGACGCTTGCCAGCCTTGCCACCGGGGCCGGTGCGCAGTCGCTGGGCGAGATTCGGTCGCTGTCCTTCGACGGGGGCATCGGCGCGACGTTCGGGCCCGACTACATGGGCGCGGACGACTATGGCACCTCGCCCTGGATCATCCTGCGCAACGGCCAGATCAACGACGCCACCGGCGAAAAGCAGGGCCTCTCGATCCTGCCGTCGCTGGACTACCACGGCAAGCGCGACGCCGGCGACCACGACGACCTGACGGGCATGGACGACATCAGCGCGGCGGGCGAACTGGGTGTGCGGCTGAACTATGTCATGGGCGACGTGACCGGCTATGGCGCGGTGCGCAAGGGCCTGGGCGGGCACCACGGCGTGACCGGCGAACTGGGCGCGCGGTTCCGCAACCAGCCGCAGGACAAGCTGACCCTGACCACGGCGGCCGAGCTTCGCTTCGGCAATGGCGAGTTCACCGACACCTATTTCGGCGTCAGCGAGGGCGAATCGCTGTCCAGCGGCTATGCGCCCTATGACGCCGGCGGCGGCATCTATGCCGCGCGCCTGTCGGTCGAGGCGCGCTATGAATTCCTGCCCGACACGTTGCTGATGGGCCGCTTCACCTACAGCCGCCTGCTGGGCGACGCGGCCGATTCGCCCATCGTGCACGAAAGCAACCAGCCGACCTTCAGCATCGGCGTCGCGCGGCATCTGAATTTCCGCTTCTGACGGGTGGGCGCCGGGCCTTCCGGCCCTGCGGGCTGGACCCCAGCGCCCCCCGGTCCTATATAGTCGCAGGACATTTACAGGACGCGGTGCATGACCCCCGAGAACTTGCAGGAGGGCGACCCCCTCATCGCCCCTTCGACGACCGAGCATCCGCTTTACGACAGCGTCGTCGAAGCGTGCCGGACGGTCTATGACCCCGAGATTCCGGTCAACATCTTTGATCTGGGGCTGATCTATACCATCGCCATCGACCAGGCCAACGCCGTCCGCATCGTCATGACGCTGACCGCCCCCGGCTGTCCCGTCGCGGGCGAGATGCCGGGCTGGGTCGCCGATGCCGTTGGCGCCATTCCCGGTGTCGGCCAGGTCGATGTCGAGATGACCTTCCAGCCGCAATGGGGCATGGACATGATGTCCGAGGAAGCCCGCCTTGAATTGGGGTTCATTTGAGCGCGCGCGAGGACATGCTGGCCGGGCGGCCCTATGACCCCGGCGCTGGCGAACTGGTTGCCCTGCGCCGCGTGGCCCAGGGATTGATGCGCGACTACAACGCCACGATCATCGGCGACAAGACCCGCGCCCGCACCCTGACGCAGCTGCTGGGCAGTTGGAACGGCGCGGTGATCCGCGCGCCCTTTCACGTCGATTACGGCAAGAACATCCATTTCGGGCCCGGTTGCTTCGTCAACTACGGCTGCTTTTTCATGGACATCTGCGAAATCCGCATCGGCGCGCGCTGCCAGTTCGGCACCGCCGTGCAGCTGCTGACCGAGGATCGGCCGCGCGATGTCGCCCGCCGCTCCAAGGGCCAGGAATGGGGTCGTCCGATCAGCATCGGCGACGATGTCTGGATCGGCGGCGGCGCCATCGTGGTGCCGGGCGTGACCATCGGCGCGGGCGCGATCGTCGGCGCGGGCGCGGTCGTCACCCGCGACGTGCCGCCGGGCGCCACCGTGGCGGGCAGCCCCGCCCGCCCCGTGCGCAGCAGCCTGAACGCGGAACGGGCGGTTCAGGAAATCACCTGATGCCGCCCCTGGTGGACATGGTGCAGCGCGCCCTGGACCACCGGCAGCCGTCCCAGCGCCGCAAGCGGCAGGTCCATCGCTACCAGCCGGATCATGTGCAGCGTGATGCCATGCGTCACGATGACCGCCGGCTGGTCAAGCTCGGCCAGGAAAGCCGCGACGCGGGCGCGCAGGGCGGCAAAGCCCTCGGCCCCCGGCAGGCGGTCGTACCAGCCGATCCCCCCGGCGGTGAACGCCTGCGGATGCGCCTGGCGCAGGTCCGCCAGCGTCGCCCCGTTCTGCGGGCCAAGGTCGATTTCCACCAGCCGCCAGTCCTGGCGAAAGGGCCGCCCGGCCAGCGCGATGCGCGCGGTCGCCACCGCCCGCCCCGCCGGGCTGGCCCAGGCGGCCATCGGCGGCAGCGCCGCCAGCAATTCGGCCTGCCTGCGGGCCTGCTCCTGCCCGCGTTCGGTCAGCGGCGAATCCAGCCGGCCCTGCAGGCGGCCCTGCACGTTCCATTCGGTCTCGCCATGGCGCAGCAGATACAGTTCGGGAATCATGGCCATTTCGCCACGGGCGGCAGGCTCATCAGCACGGCTTCGGGGTCGTGGCCGGTGGCCAGGCCGAACTTGGTGCCGCGGTCGTAGACGAGGTTGTATTCCGCATAAAGCCCGCGATGGATCAGCTGCGCCTCGCGCTCGGCCTCGCCCCAGGGGGTCGCCATGCGCGCCTGCGCCAGCGGCAGGAAGGCGGGCAGGAACGCCTCGCCCACGGCCCTGGTGAAGGCGAAATCGGCCTGCCAGTCGCCGGTGTTCAGATCGTCATAGAAGATGCCGCCGACGCCGCGCGCCCGGCCCCG
Source organism: Paracoccus yeei ATCC BAA-599 (assembly GCF_000622145.1). GTDB lineage: Bacteria > Pseudomonadota > Alphaproteobacteria > Rhodobacterales > Rhodobacteraceae > Paracoccus > Paracoccus yeei. Next base: position 400,815 of record NZ_JHWH01000001.1, read on the forward strand.
GTGCGGGATGAAGAAATATTCGTCCGCCCAGGCCTTGAAGCGGTCGTAGTAATCGGCCCCGTGCGCATCGCAGGCGCTGCGCAGCGCGGCATGGAAATGGGCCGTATCCCCCTGGTATTCCAGGCAGGGGTTCAGGTCGGCGCCGCCGCCGAACCACCAGGCGGAAGGGGTCCAGAACATGCGGGTGTTCATGTGGACCGCCGGGGCGTGCGGGTTCTGCATATGCGCGACCAGGCTGATCCCCGAAGCCCAGAAGCGCGGGTCTTCGGCCACGCCGGGCACGCCGCGCGCGGCCATCGCCGTCTGCGCCGCGGGGGCCAGTTCGCCATGGACGGCCGACCAGTTCACGCCCACCTTCTCGAACACGCGCCCGCCGCGCATCACCGACATGATGCCGCCGCCGCCATCGGCGCCGCGCCGCGTCTCGCGCAGTTCGAACCGGCCGGGGGCGGCCGGGCCGGGGCCGGCATCCTCGAGCCCCTCGAAGGCGGCCACGATGCGGTCGCGCAGCGTCCTGAACCATGCCGCCGCCTCGTCCCGCTCTGCCTGCATCTGCATTGCCGTTCTTCCCTGCATTCGTGAATTGCGCCGCGCCCTGCTGCGGCCTTATGCTGGTTGAAACAACTAGAGAAGCCGACCATGACCCGCAACATCGCGCTTGGCCTTCTGCCCGTTCTGATCCTGGCCGCCTGCGGCACGCCCCAGGAACGCTGCATCAGCCGGAACACCAGCGAATACCGCACCGTCGCGCGCCTGCTGAGCGAGGTCGAGGCCAATCTGGCCCGCGGTTACGCCTGGGAGGAACGCGAATACATGCGGACCGAATGGGACACCTGCCCCGTCGTGGTGACCGACCGCAAGGGGGGGCGGAGCATCGTCTATCGGTCCTGCGCGCGCAATGTCATCGACACCGAACGCTACCGCGTGCCGATCGACCCGGCGTCCGAGACGCGCAAGCGCGACAACCTGGCCGCCCGCAAGGCGCAACTGGCGCGTCCGGCGGCGGCGGCGGTCGACGCCTGCAAGGCCGCCTATCCCGAGGACAAGGGCTAGAACACGCCCGGCGCCAGCGGATGGCCCAGGCTGCGCCCGCCGTCCACGCGCAGGATCTGCCCGGTGACGAAGGCCGCGCCGTCGCTGGCCAGGAACTGCACCGCATCGGCCAGTTCGTCCGCCCCGGCGATGCGCCCCAGGGGCGTCGCCGCGACCAGCTTTTCGCGCAGGCTCGGGTCCTCGCGCAGGCTGTCCTGCAAGCGGTTCGACATGATCGAGGCGAATGCCACCCCGTTCACCCGGATGCGGTGCCGCGCCAGTGCCACGGCCAGCGACCGGGTGGCCTGGGCCTGGGCGGCGCTGGCGATGGAATAGGCCAGCATGTCGGGCTGGGGCCGGTCGGCGGCCAGCGAATGGACATTGACGATGGCGCCGTTCTGCACGGGCGCCTCGTCCTCGCGCGCCTCGGCCTGGGCCACCATGCGGCGGGCGACCATCTGCGACAGCTTCAGCCCCGAGATCATGTTCTGGCGCAGCATGTCGCCCAGAAGATCGTCGCTCAGCGACAGGGGATCGCAGGGCTGCACGGCGCGGTGGGCGTTCACCAGGATGTCGATGCGCTCGAAGGCGTCGATGCTGGCCGACACCAGGTTCGCCAGCGTCAGCTTCTGCGTCAGGTCGCCCGCAAAGGCGCGCACCGGCCCGTCGGAGGCGGAAAAGCCGTCGCCCAGCTCGGCCTCGAGCGCGGATTCGTCGCTGTCGGCAAAGACGACATTCGCCCCCGCCTCCTGGAAATGGCGGGCGATGGCCAGGCCGATGCCGCGCGCGGCGCCGGTCACGATGGCGGTCTTGCCCTGGATCGACAGGCTCATGCGCGGCGTCCTTTCGCGGCTTTGGCGCCGGGCCTGCGGGCGCCGGTGGCGGTCAGGATCTTGAAGCGGGTGTCGCCGCCGATCTCGGCCACATCACCGAAATGCTCGCGCAGCGCCTGTTCATAGGGCAGGTGCCGGTTGGCGACCATCCAGAGCCGCCCCGCCCCGGTCAAAAGCCCGGCGGCGGCGCGGATGAACCCGGCACCCAGCCGGGGATCGGCGGCGCGGCCATCGTGGAAGGGCGGGTTCATCACCACGCCGTTCACCGGCTCGGACAGGCGGAAATCCAGCGCATCGGCCCAGTGGAACCGCGCGCGGGGATCGGTGACATTGCGCCGGGCGCAGTCCAGGGCCACGGCATCGGCCTCGACCAGGTGAAGCACCTCGACGCCCGGATGGGCCAGGACCTGCGCCGACAGCCAGCCCCAGCCGGCCCCCAGATCGACCATGCGGGTCGGCAGCTTGTCGGGCAGATGCGCGGCCAGCTCGACCGAGGCCGGGTCGGGCCCATCCGCCGAAAAGACCCCCGGCCGCGTCACGAAGCCGGGCGCCGCCTGATGATCCTGCGCGGCCCAGCCGGCGGGCAGCCAGCCGGGTTCGGGCAGCGTCACGCGAAAGATCTTGCCATGCGCGCGGGACTGGATGCCATCGACCGGGGCCAGGGCGCGCACTTCCTTCAGCACGCTGTCCACCCCGTCGGTCTTTTGCCCGTCCACCCACAGCGCGGCGCCGGGGGCAAGATGCGCCGCCGCCTGGGCGATGCGGGCGCGCGCCTCGGCCCGGGCGCGGGGCAGAAAGACCACCGCCGCGTCAAAATCGCCCTCGGGCGCCGTCGCCGGGGCCAGGCCGCGCGCCTTCAGCGCCGCAAATTCGGGGAAAAGGCGCTGCACGACCTGCGTGCGCGCCGGATCGAAACGGTCAAGATCGCTTGCCGCGCCTGCGCCAATCAGCAGCAGCCGCCCCTCCGGCGGGGTATCGCCGAAAACAAGCTCCAGTCGGGAACCAGCCAATGTCTACTCTTTTTCCATGGTGCATTGCAGCGGATGCTGCTGGCGGCGCGCAAGTTCCATCACCTGGGCCACCTTGGTTTCGGCGATCTCGTGCGAAAACACGCCGACGACCGCCACGCCCTTGCGGTGGACGGTCAGCATGATCTCGATCGCCTGGGCACGGGTCATGTTGAACAGCCGCTCAAGCACATGCACGACGAATTCCATGGGAGTGAAATCGTCGTTCAGCAGCAGGACCTTGTAAAGCGGAGGACGCTGCGTGCGGGGCTTGGTCTTGACCGCCAGATCGACATCCTCGCGGTCGCCGGGTCGTTGGGTCATCTGCGGTCTGGTCACGTCGCCTGCATCGCCTGGGGAAAGGATCAGGGCCTGAATATAGGGGCTTTTGCCCCTGATGTAAGCCCCCGTCGCCGAATCCGCCCCGCAGCTGCCCGGCGCGCATTTCACAACCTCAGGCAGAATTCCGGCGAAACTTGCCAAAGTTATGGTTTCCGTCATGCCGCATCCGTGATATTGTCTGTTCATTAACGAAGGGTCCGCAAAATGAATGGACCCTCAGAGGCAGAAGAGACCGGGACAGTGACCAGCATCGCCAGAAACGTCCGTTTGGGCCTTATGGTCCTATTCGCCTGGGCCATGCCCATGGCGGTTGCCGCCGCACCATTCGCAGCCTTCGTTATGGATGCGCGAACCGGCCAGGAAATGTATTCGCAGAATGCCGACACGCGGCTGCATCCTGCCTCGCTGACCAAGATGATGACGCTTTACATGGCCTTCACGGCCATCGAGCGTGGTCAGGTTCGGCTGGACAGCAAGTTTCTCGTGTCCCAGCACGCCGCGTCCCAACCGCCGTCCCGCCTGGGGCTGAAGCCGGGGCAGCGGATCGAATTGCGCTATCTGATCCGCGCCGCCGCGGTGAAGTCGGCCAATGACGCGGCCACCACCATCGGCGAGGGGCTGGCCGGCTCCGAGCCCAAGTTCGCAGCCCAGATGACCGCGATGGCCCGCGCTCTGGGGATGCGCAACACGAACTTCCGCAACGCCAACGGCCTGACGGTCGAGGGGCATTACTCCAGCGCGCGCGACATGTCGCTGCTGGGGCGGCGGCTGTTCTATGATTTCCCGCAATACTACTCGATCTTCTCGCGCCGTACGGCGGATGCGGGAATCGCCACCGTCTCCAGCACGAACAAGCGCTTCCTGGACAGCTACGAAGGCGCGGACGGCATCAAGACCGGCTATACCCGCGCGGCCGGCTTCAACCTGACGGCCTCGGCCAAGCGCGGCTCCAAGCGCATCATCGCGACGGTGCTGGGCGGCAATTCCACGGCGCATCGCAACGCGGTCATGGCCCAGTTGCTGGACGCAGGATTTGGAAAGGCCCCCACCCGTGTGCGTGAGGTGAAACCTGCGGCGCCGGCCCTGGTGGCCGAGCGCAAGGCGGTGCGGCGCACCGTCCAGGTCGCACGCGCGGTTCCGGCGCAGCCCGCGCCCCTGGTGCAGCTCTCCGCCTCGAGCCGGCCTGCGGCGCGCGCCTCGACGGCGGGGCTGGTCACGCCGGCGGCGATCGCGGCAGCCGTCAACCGGGCGCAGGCCGATGCCGGCGCCTCCGCCAGCGGCCGCCCGGCCCGCAAGCCCGCAGCCGTCGCCTCGGCCTCGACCAAGGGCAGCGACGACCTGGGCATCTCCTCGGCCCGACCCACCGGCCGCCCCGAGGGCGATTCGGGCAGCGACGCCGGCACCATCGCGGCCAAGCGCCCGGTGCCCGCACCGCGCCGCGACGAATCGGCCAGCCTTGCGCCCGCCGCGGACGTGCCCTCGCTGTTCCTGCTGGATCAGGTTGCCCCGGCGGCCCCGCAGATGGCGCTGACCGAAACGCCGCCGCCCGCGCCGCGCGGCGACGCGATCATCCTGGCCTCGCTGGCCCCCGAAACGGCGGAAGAGCCCGCGCCGCAGATCGTGTCCCGCTCGACCGGCGGGCGCGGCTATGGGGTTTCGCTGGGCCTTTACCGTTCGCGCCACGAGGCCGAGCAGCTTTTGCTGCGCACCGCCCTGCAAGACAGCGCAGCGCTGGGGAACGCGGTCAGCCGCGTCGCTGACACGCGCCGCGGATTCCAGGCGAATTTCGAAGGCATGTCCCGCCAGATGGCGGAACTGACCTGCGACCGCCTGGCGGCACGCCAACAGGACTGCACCGTCATCGGGCAATAGATCCTGACCAAAGGCGCTTCTGAACCCGGCTTCGGCCGGGTTTTTTCTTGTGCGGAGCCGCGCGCTTCCCTGCCCCGCCCGGTCGCGCTGTCAGGGCTTGGGCCGGTCGTCCCATTCGTTGCTGAGGATGCGTTCCGCGTCGCCCTTGGGATCGTCGTACTGGCGTCCGTTCAGCGCCCAGACAAAGGCCAGCAGGCCCAGCCCGCCAAGCCCCAGCGAGACGGGGATCAGGATGGCAAGGATCTCCATGGGCGTCCCTTCCTGTGTTCAGCGCAGCCGCAGCGCGTTCAGGGTCACGCTGATCGAGCTGAGCGACATGGCCAGCGCGGCCATCAGCGGCGTGGCGAAGCCCGCGATGGCGAACGGCACCGCGACGATGTTGTAAAGGATCGAGATGGCGAAGTTCTCGCGGATGCGGCGGGTGGCGGCGCGCGCGACCCCCAGCGCCTCGGCCACCGACGACAGGTCGCTGCCCAGCGTCACGATATCAGATGCGACCCGCGCCGCGTCCAACGCCGAGGCGGGCGAGATCGAGACATGGGCGGCGCTGAGCGCGGCGGTGTCGTTCAGCCCGTCGCCCACCATCAGGACCCGGCCGCCCTGCGCGGTCAGGGCCTGCACCGCCTCGGCCTTTTCGGCCGGGGTGACGCCCGCGCGCCAGTCGGCGATCCCGAGCCGCGCCGCGATGTCTGCCACGACCGGCGCCGCATCCCCCGACAGCAGCAGCACCCGCCGTCCGGAGGCCAGGATCCGGCGCACCGTCTCCTCGGCTCCGGGGCGCAGGCGGTCGGTGAATTCCAGCCGGATCGGCGCGCCCTGGCCCAGGGACAGCCAGCTTGCCGAAACCGCCGCCGAGCCGTGATCGGCGCCCAGCCAGTCCGCGCGCCCCAGCCGGACGCGGTGGCCTTGATGCGTGCCCTCGACCCCTTGGCCCGGCACCTCGCGCAGGGCCTCGACCGGGGCGGGCTGGACGCCGGCCTGCACCATGGCCTGCGCCAAGGCCTGCGACAGCGGGTGGCCCGAGCCCTGCGCCAGCGCCAGCGCCACGCCCCGCGCCTCGGGCGGGACCTGGGACACCAGCTGCGGCACCCCCATCGTCAGTGTCCCGGTCTTGTCGAAGACGACGGTATCGACCTCGGCCAGGCGTTCCAGGGCGGTGCCGTCCTTGATCAGCATGCCGCGCCGGAACAGGCGTCCCGATGCGGTGGTGACGACGGCCGGCACCGCCAGCCCCAGGGCGCAGGGGCAGGTGATGATCAGCACGGCCGCCGCGATATTGACCGCCAGCCGCAGGTCGCGGGTGGCCCAGAACCAGCCAAGGAAGCTGGAAAACGCCATCAGATGCACCAGCGGCGAATAAAGCCGCGAGGCGCGCTCGGCGAGGCCGGTATAGCGTCCCCGCGCGGTTTCCGCCGCGGCGACCAGCGCGGTCAGGCGCGACAGCGACGAATCGCGCCCCGCCGCCGTCACCCGCAGGACCAGGGGGCCGGTCAGGTTGACCTCGCCCGCCGACAGCGCCAGTCCCGGCGCCGCCGGAACCGGGATGCTTTCGCCGGTCAGCAGCGAGCGGTCGATCTCGCTTTCGCCCTCGGCCACCTCGCCATCGCCGGGAATGCGCGCGCCGGGACGGACGCGGATCAGGTCGCCCGGGCGCAGGTCGGCGACCGGGACCGGCTGGTCGCCCGCCGGCGTCAGCAGGAAGGCGCGCGGCACCTCGAGCGCGGTCAGTTCCTCGGCCGCCGAGCGCGCTACCGCGCGGGTGCGGTAGTCCAGGTAGCGCCCGACCAGCAGGAAAAAGCACAGCATCACCGCCGCATCGAAATAGGCGTGATGGCCGGAGTGCATCGTTTCATAGACCGAGATCGCCGAGGCCAGGATCAGCGCAAGCGAGATCGGCACGTCCATGCCCAGCCGCCCGGCCCTGAGCGCGCGCCAGGCGCTGGAAAAGAACGGCTGGCCGGCAAAGGCGACGGTCGGCAGGGCGATGGCGCCGGAAATCATGTGGAACAGGTCGCGGGTCGCGTCCTCGGCCCCCGACCAGACCGCGATCGACAGGATCATGATGTTCATCATGGCAAAGCCCGACACGCCGATGCGCATCAGGATGTCGCGGCCCTGGCGGTCGGCCGCGCCCGCCGACAGCGCCGCCGGATCCAGTTCGTGCGCCTCGTAGCCGATGGCCTCGACCACCGGGATCAGGTCCTGGGCGGCAAGGCCGGGTGCGTCGACCGTCACCCGGCGCTGTGTCAGGTTCACCCGCGCCGCCTTGACGCCCGGATGGGCGGTCAGCGCGCGCTCGACATCGGTGATGCAGGTCGCGCAATGGATGGTGGGCAGCGACAGGATGATGTCGACCACGCACCCCTGCCCCGCCACGCGCTGCGCAAGCGGCGCCGCGTCGCAGGCCGGGCAGGCCGAAATCCGGGTGTCATACGAGGCGTCGGTCATCACTTCACCCGGCTGCCGTGATAATGGTCGAGGCGCTGGCGGAACTGCGTCCCGTCCCAGGCGGTCGCCGTCAGGTGGATGTTCCAGAGCCCGGGCTTCAACGTCAAGGGCGCGACGTAAAGCCCGCCTTGGTAGGTCATCTGCGGATGCTGGTCGTCGGCCACATAGGTCGGCCGCCCGACCGTGACCTGCAGGTCCTTGATCGGCGCGGGATTGCCCTGGCGGTCGCGGATCGCCAGGGCCAGTTCCTTGCCGTCGTAGTCAGGCGTCACCGTCCAGTCCAGCGCCGCCTGGGCCGCGCGCTCGCGGTCGAAATCCTGCGAGGCGACATAGCTGTTGGCGACCTCGAGCCCCGGGAAGGTTCCCACCGCCTTGACCGCCATCAGCACGTTCACGCCGATGATGACGCCAAAGGCCACCAGGGTGATCGCCAGCACATGCTTGCCGGTCAGGGGACGGGTCATTTCTCGCTCCTTCCGTGAAAGACGGTGTCGACATGGGCGCGGGTGCCGTCGCCCAGATCCTCGACCCACAGGGTCAGTTCGGCCTGCCCGCCCTCGGCCAGGGCCGTGCCGGGCGCGGCGGTCAGGTAAAGCCGCTGCGTCTGGGTCGCGTCGGGGGCGACGGGAATGCGCGCCTGCGGCTGGCCCTCCAGCGTCACGGTCACGCCCTGGGGCGGGTTGCCCTGGTCGTCGAGCACCTGGACCGTGAATTCGCGCGCCTCGCCCTGCTTGTTGCGCAGGCGCAGGGCATAGGTGTTGCGGATCGCGCCGTCGGCCATGGTGACATAGAGCGGATTGCGGACCGGCGTCACGTTCAGGTCGATGGGCGAGCGCAGGAACAGCGCGGCAATCAGCGCGATGCCGATGCCGGCCCAGAGGGTGAAATACAGCAGCGTGCGGGGCCGCAGGATGTGGCGCATGACGGGCCGGGGCGGCTTGCCGGCGCGCTCGGCCGCCTCGTCGCTGAGCGCCATGTAATCGATCAGCCCGCGCGGCTTGCCGATCTTGGCCATCACGTCGTCGCAGGCGTCGATGCACAGCGCGCAGGTGATGCATTCCATCTGCTGGCCGTCGCGGATGTCGATGCCCATGGGGCAGACGTTCACGCAGGCCAGGCAGTCGATGCAGTCGCCGGGCGAATCGGACGGGATCGGGCCGTCAACGCCGGTCGGCACACCGGGATAGGGGGTGGGCGGATACTTGCGGCCGACGGCGGGGCCGGCGGCATGGCTTGTCGCCTCGGCCGCGACGGCCTCGGCCCGGCTGCGGCGCTTGACGTTGCTTTTGCCGCGCGGCTCGCCCCGCCATTCGCGATAGGCGACGGTCAGCGTGTCTTCATCCATCATGGCGGCCTGGATGCGCGGCCAGGGGCAGGCATAGATGCAGATCTGTTCGCGCGCGAAGCCGCCGAACAGGAAGGTCGTGGCGGTCAGGATGGCCATGGTGATATAGGCCACCGGATGGGCCTGCCCGGTCAGCAGGTTGCCCAGCAGCGTCGGCGCGTCGGTGAAATAGAACACCCAGGCCCCGCCGGTCAGCAGCGCGATGACCAGCCAGATCGCCCATTTCGTCAGCCGCAGCCGCAGCTTGCGCGCGTCCCAAGGGGCGTTCCACAGACGCACGCGCGCGTTGCGGTCGCCTTCGACCCAGCGCTCGGTCAGGATGAACAGGTCGGTCCAGACGGTCTGCGGGCAGGTATAGCCGCACCAGACCCGACCCAGCGCCGAGGTGAACAGGAACAGCCCCAGCCCCGCCATGACCAGAAGGCCCGCGACGAAATAGAATTCGTGCGGCCAGATCTCGATCCAGAAGAAGAAGAAGCGGCGGTTCGCCAGGTCCACCAGAACCGCCTGGTCGGGCAGGTTCGGGCCGCGGTCCCAGCGGATCCAGGGGGTGACGTAATAGATCCCCAGCGTCACCGCCATGATGATCCATTTCAGGTTGCGAAACCAGCCCTGCACACGGCGGGGGAAAATGGGCTCTCGGGCGGCGTATAGTTGTGGCGGGTCGATGTCGGCTTTCGACATGATTGGCTCCTGTTGCGCGGGAACAGGTCTAGGCGCGGCGGGGCCGGACCGCCTTGATCTGTGTCAAGCCCCAGATAATCACCGCAAGCGCCCGCCGGGATGGGCCGGATTGTCGCAGCGAATGCCAAGGGCACGGCCTGCGGAAACCGCGGCCGTGCCCCGACGTTAGGAAACACCGGCCCTTCCCAGGAAACGCGCGAACAGGAGGGGAGGGCCGGTGTCCACCACGGCCGGTCGCCCGGCCGCGGATCTCGGTGTCATTCGCCGCCGCCAAGGCTGTGGACATAGGCGGCGACGGCGCGGATGTCGGCCTCGGACAGGCGGCTGGACCAGGAAGGCATGACGCCGAAGGGGCCGTCGTGCACGATCCGGGTGATCGTCGCCGGGTCCGAGCCGTAAAGCCAGACCGCGTCCGTCAGGTCGGGCGCACCCTGGGTGCGGTCGCCCTTGCCGTCCTCGCCATGACAGGCGGTGCAGTTGTCGGCAAAGACCGTGGCCCCTTCGGCGGCCAGCGCGGCGTCATGCGGCTGGCCGGACAGCGCCAGGACATGGTTCACGACCTGCCGGATCTGGGTGCGGTCCAGCAACCCGTCGGCGCCGAAGCGCGGCATTTCCGAATAGCGCGCCTCCTCGTCGTTGGGATCGCGGATGCCGTGCTGGATGGTGGTGTGGATGTCGTCCAGCGTGCCGCCCCAAAGCCAGTCGTTGTCCAGAAGCGAAGGATAGCCCACCGCGCCGCCGGCGCCCGAGCCGTGGCACTGCGCGCACCAGGTACGGAAGATCGCGGCCCCGGCGTTGGCGGTGTAGTTCGCCAGCTCCGGGTCGGCGGCGATCTGGTCCAGCGGGGTTTCGACCAGCTTGGCCTGGATCGGCGCGTTGGCGTCGTTGAAGCGCTGGATTTCGGCCGCGACCTCCTTTCGATAGCTGGTGCCCAGCAGGCCCTGCGTCGCGTGGTTCAGCATCGGGATCGCCGGGTAAAAGAACAGATAGCCCACGGCCCAGACGATGGTGGCGTAGAACGTCCACAGCCACCAGCGCGGCAGGGGGTTGTCGTATTCCTCGATCCCGTCCCAGCTGTGGCCGGTCGAGGGCACCTCGACCTTGTGGCGCACGCCCTTGCGGTCGCGCACGACCCGGGTGTGGACATCGGCCGGGCGGTGCAGCGGCTCGCCCTCGGGCCCCTCGGGCGGATGCTTCAGGATCTGGGCCTTGTTTTCGTCGTCGGCCGCCATCCGCTCGAGTTCGATGCGGTTGTCGGGGTTCCGGGGGCTCGTGTGTTCGTCTTTGTCGGACATCACTCGGCTTCCTTCTGACCCGGGTCTGCGGGCCTCGTCTCATTGCGGAAGATGCTTTCGGCGGCGTCCCGGTGCAGCGGGCGCGAGCCCGGCCGCAGGGCAAACAGGCACGAGCCGACAAAGAACAGCACCAGGGTCAGCAGCACCCAGCTGTCGGCCAGTTCGCGCAGCAGGGAATAGGTGTCCATCCCCGCCTCCTATCGGTTGGGATCGGGTTCGAAGGTCGAGAAATCGACCATCGTGCCGAGGACCTGCAGATAGGCGATCAGGGCGTCCATCTCGGTCACGCCGGGGCGGCGGTCGAAATTGCGCTGCTGAGCGCCTGGATAGCGTTCCTGCAGGCCCGAGGCGTCCGCGTCCGGATCGGCCTGCGCCCGGAAATCGGCGATGGCGTTGGCCACCATCTCGTCCGAATAGGGCACGCCGACCATGGCATCCGTCGCCACCCGATCGCGCATGTTCGACGGGTCGATGACACGGTCGCGCAGGTGGCCATAGGCGGGCATGATCGATTCCGGCACCACCGCCTGCGGGTTCGTCAGGTGGTCGATGTGCCATTCGTCCGAATAGCGCCCGCCCACCCGGGCCAGGTCCGGCCCGGTGCGCTTGGACCCCCACTGGAACGGGTGGTCGTACATCGACTCGGCCGCCAGGCTGTAGTGGCCATAGCGTTCGACCTCGTCCCGCATGGGGCGGATCATCTGGCTGTGGCAGACATAGCAGCCCTCGCGGACGTAGACGTCGCGGCCCTTCAGTTCCAGCGGCGTATAGGGCCGCACGCCCGTCACCTTCTCGATGGTGTTCTGCAGATAGAACAGCGGCGCGATTTCGACGATGCCGCCGATGGTCACGACCAGGAAGGAAAAGACCAGCAGCAGCGTGGCGTTCTTTTCAAGGATCTTGTGCTTTTCAAGGATGGCCATGATGCGCCCTTACTCTGCCGGAACCGCGACGGCGGTCGTTGCGGTCTTGGGTTGCTTGGCGACGGTGGCCCACAGGTTGTAGCACATGATGATCGCGCCGGTCAGGTACAGCACGCCGCCCAGGCCACGGACCACGTTCATCGGGAACTTGGCGGCCACGGTGTCGGCGAAGGCGTTGACCAGGAAGCCCTGGGCGTCGACCTCGCGCCACATCAGCCCTTCCATGATGCCCGACACCCACATCGAGGCCGCGTAAAGCACCAGCCCGATGGTCGCGAGCCAGAAGTGCCAGCTGACCAGGGCATTGGAATACAGCCGTTCACGCCCCCAAAGCCGCGGCGTCAGGTAGTAGAGCGCGCCGAAGGTGATCATGCCGTTCCAGCCCAGTGCGCCGGAATGGACGTGGCCGATGGTCCAGTCGGTATAGTGCGACAGGCTGTTGACGGCCTTGATCGACATCATCGGCCCCTCGAAGGTCGCCATGCCGTAAAAGCCCACGGCCACGACCATCATGCGGATCACCGGGTCGGTGCGCAGCTTGTCCCAGGCGCCCGACAGCGTCATCAGCCCGTTGATCATGCCGCCCCAGCTGGGCATCCACAGCATGACCGAGAACACCATGCCCAGCGTCGTCGCCCAGTCGGGCAGCGCGGTATAGTGCAGGTGGTGCGGGCCGGCCCAGATATACATGAAGATCAGCGCCCAGAAGTGGATGATCGACAGCTTGTAGCTGTAGACCGGGCGCTCGGCCTGCTTGGGGATGAAGTAATACATCATGCCCAGGAAGCCCGCCGTCAGGAAGAAGCCCACCGCGTTGTGGCCGTACCACCACTGCGTCATCGCATCCTGCACGCCCGAGAACACCTGCACCGACTTCGAGCCGAAGACGCTGACCGGGACCGACAGGTTGTTGACGATGTGCAGCATCGCAATGGTCACGATGAAGGACAGGTAGAACCAGTTCGCCACATAGATGTGGGGTTCCTTGCGCTTGAAGATCGTGCCCAGGAACACCGCCAGATAGACGACCCAGACGATGGTCAGCCACCAGTCCACATACCATTCCGGCTCGGCATATTCCTTGGACTGGGTGGCGCCCAGGATATAGCCGGTCGCCGCCAGCACGATGAACAGGTTGTAGCCCCAGAACACGAACCAGGCCGCATTGCCGCCCCACAGCCTGGCGGCCGAGGTGCGCTGCACCACATAGAAGCTGGTGCAGATCAGCGCGTTGCCGCCAAAGGCGAAGATCACCGCCGAGGTATGCAGCGGCCGCAGCTTGCCGAAGTTTGTATAGCCATGCGTCAGGTCGCTGAGGTTCAGCGCCGGAAAGGCCAGCTGAAAGGCGATGACCACGCCGACCAGGAACCCGACCACGCCCCAGAAGGACGTGGCGATCACCCCGGCACGGACGACGCCGTCGAAGTATTCGGTCTGCGGGGCCGGCTCCAGCGCCGGCTGTTCGTTGCCCATCTGGCGCAGCACCCGCACGAACATGAAGCCTGCGACCAGCATGACTATCAAGGCGTTGACCAGGTAGGCCGGATCATCGGGTCGCGCCTGGTTGGCGGCAATCGCGGCCAGGACCGCGATCACGCCCAGCGCGATCAGCTTGATGGTGTCCAACATTACGTTCGTGTCCCTTCTTCCATTGCCGAAATCGGTCCATGCACGCGGATTCGCGCCCGAGGCCGGGTTTTGGCCTTTCCCTTCTAGCCTCTCACGGAATCACGATACCTTGATCTGCATCAACCCGTCTGCGGGAAATAGGCGTAGGATCGTCGCATGGGACGGGCCCCGCGATGCGGCGCAAAGCCGGCCCCCGCCACGACGCGCTTGACCGCGATGCCCCGAACGCGCCCTGTCGCAACGACCCGGACGCGGTCCGCCACGATGAAGAAAGGAAAAGGAAATGGGCTACAAATCCATCCTCACCGTCCTGACCAACGACATGCAGCACGGCCAGCTTGATGCCGCCGTCGCCGTCACCCGGCGCGAGGATGCCCATCTGGAGGTGTTCTGCCTGGGCGTCGATCACACGCAAAGCGGCTATTACTATGCGGGCGCTTCGGCCTATGTCTTCCAGGAGGCGATCGACAAGGCCATCGCCTCGGCCGCCGAACTCGAGGAGCGGATCCGCGAGCGGCTGACACCCGAGGACATCCGCTGGTCGGTCGACAGCGCCGTGGCCCAGCTGGGTGGGCTTTCGACCCTGGTGGGGATGCGGGCGCGCTATTGCGACCTCGTGGTGCTGAACCGTCCCTATGGCAAAGACGTCTCGCCCGATGCCGAGGCGATCACCGAGGCCGCGCTGTTCGAGGGCACGGCCCCGGTGCTGATCGTGCCCGGCGAACTGGCCGAACCCTTCGGCCGCAAGATCCTGATCGCCTGGAACCAGTCGAACGAGGCGATGGCCGCCGTCCGCCGCGCCCTGCCCCTGCTGCAGGCAGCCGATGCGGTGGAAATCACCGTGGTCGACCCCTCGCCCAGCGGGCCCGAGCGGTCGGATCCCGGCGGCGCGCTGTGCCAGATGCTGACCCGCCACGGCGTCAAGGCCGAAATCGCGGTGCTGGCGCGCACCATGCCGCAGATTTCGGACATCCTGAACCGTCGCGCGACCGAGATCGGGGCCGACATGGTGGTGATGGGCGCCTATGGCCATTCGCGCTTTCGCCAGGCGATCCTGGGCGGGGCCACGCGCAACATGCTGGAAAAGGCCAAGGTGCCGGTGCTGATGGCGCGCTGACCGGGCGCGGGGTGGCGGAGGGTCCTAGCTGGGAATGCCGCCGTCCGAATCATCGCCGCTTTCCGCGACCAGGTCGCGGAAGGCCGGGATGACGACCCGCCGCTTGCCTTCCAGGACGATCACGCCCTCGCGCTTCAGCGCGCTCATGTGCCGGCTGACGGTTTCCAGCGTCAGGCCCAGATAGTCGGCCATCGCCTCGCGCGTCAGGGGCAGTTCGATGCTGATGCGCCCTTCGGCCGGGCGCTTGATCAGCGCGGCTTCCCGCCGCGCCAGGATCACCAGCAGCGAGGCGATCTTTTCCCGCGCCGACTTGCGACCCAGAAGCAGCAGCCAGTCGCGCGCCGCATCCAGTTCGTCCAGCGTCATCTCCAGCAGGCGGGTGGCGATTCGGGGGGTTTCGACCAGAAGGGCCTCGAAGGGCTTGCGCCGGAAGCAGCACAGCAGCAGGTCGCTGGTCGCGGTGACGGTATAGGCCGCCCGTTCGCGGCCGGGCCGGCCCAGGAAATCGCTGGGCAGCAGCAGGCCCACCATCTGCGTGCGCCCGTCCTCCAGCTGCTGGGTCAGCCCCGCCATGCCGCTGACGACCGAGCCCACGAAATCCATGCGGTCGCCCGCCCAGACGATGACCTGTCCCGCCTCGAAACGGCGGTAATACTTGATGCCCTCAAGCTCGGCCAGTTCGTCCGCCTCGCAATGGGCACAGACTGCCCGATACCTGATCGGGCAGATCTCGCACGCTTGTTGCGCGGCGGTCAGCATGGCGTCGGCTGGCATGGGCTTGATCTGGGTCAATGTGTTTGCGCGCTTGTCCTGTCAAACATAGGGGCATGGAACAGCAATCGCAACTTGAACGGCTTGGATTGTTCGACGCACGCGTCCCGCGCTACACGAGCTATCCCACCGCCCCGCATTTCAGCCCCGCCGTCGGAGAGGCCCAGTTCCGCGACTGGCTGACCGCCGTGCCCGCGGGGGGGCAGATCTCGCTTTACCTGCATGTGCCGTTTTGCCGCAGGCTGTGCTGGTTCTGCGCCTGCCGCACGCAAGGCACCCAGTCCGAGGATCCGGTCCGCGCCTATGCCGAGGACCTGATCCGCGAAATCGCGCTGCTCAAGGCCGCGCTGGCGCCGGGCGTGCGGCTGTCGCGCCTGCACTGGGGCGGGGGCACGCCGACGCTTCTGCCCGCCGACGCGATCGCGCGCCTGGCCGATGCGGTGCTGACTGCCTTCCCCCTGGCCGAGGACGCCGAATTCTCGGTCGAGATCGACCCGAACGAGATCGACGAGGCCCGCCTGGACGCTCTGGCGCAGGCCGGGCTCAACCGCGCCTCGATCGGGGTGCAGGACTTCGACCCCGAAATCCAGCGCGTCATCGGGCGCGAGCAAAGCTTCGAGGTGACGCGCCGCGCCGTCGACATGATCCGCGACCGCGGCATCGCCAGCCTGAACGCCGACATCCTTTATGGCCTGCCCCACCAGGACACCCATCGCATCGCGGATTCGGTGCAGAAGCTGCTGGCGCTGTCGCCCGACCGGGTGGCGCTTTACGGCTATGCCCATGTGCCCTGGATGGCCCGGCGCCAGGTCATGATCCCGGCCGAGGCGCTGCCCGAGCCCCAGGACCGGCTGCAGCTGTTCGAGGTCGCCCGCCAGCTTTTCCTGGCCGACGGCTATGACGAAATCGGCATCGACCACTTCGCCCGCCCCGGCGACGGGCTACAGATCGCCCAGCGCCTGGGCCGGCTCAAGCGCAATTTCCAGGGCTATACCGACGATCGCGCGCAGGTTCTGATCGGGCTCGGTGCCTCGTCCATCTCGCGCTTTCCGCAGGGTTATGCGCAGAACGCCCCCGCGACCGGGGCCCATGTCGCCCGGGTGCGCGCCGGGCACTTCTCGACCGTGCGGGGCCATGCGTTTTCGGCCGAGGACAACTGGCGCGCCCGCATGATCGAGGCCCTGATGTGCGATTTCCGCATCGACGCCGGCGAATTCGTCCGCGACCACGGCTTCACGCCCGAAACCCTGGCCCAGGTCCTCGCCCCGGTCGCACGCCATTTCGGCGCCATGGTGCACCTGGACAAAGACGGACTCGCCATCCTGCCCGCCGGCCGCCCGCTGACGCGCATGATCGCGCGCATGCTCGACGGCTACGAGATGGCGGTATCGGGCCATTCCTCGGCGATCTGACGGGTTTCCTTGTTGGCCAAATACCCATGCGGCGGCGCCACCAGCACCGCCGCTCGGGTTCAATGCGCCTCGGCCCAGCTCGCGCCGACGCCCGCATCGACGATCAGCGGCACGTCCAGGCGCACGGCGGGATCGGCCGCACCCTCCATCACCGCGCGGGCGCGCGCGACCAGTTCGGGCACCGCAGCCTCCTCGACCTCAAAGACCAGTTCGTCATGGACCTGCAGCAGCATCCGCGCCGGCAGGTCGCGGATGGCCTCCGGCATCCGGATCATGGCGCGTCGGATGACGTCGGCCGCCGCGCCCTGGATCGGCGCGTTGATCGCGGCGCGGCGCGCACCCCCCGCGGCCGGGCCGCTCTGGTTGATGCCCGGCGTGTTGATGCGCCGCCCGAACAGGGTGCGCACATGGCCGTCCTGCTTGGCCTCGGCCACGGTGCGGTCCATATAGGCGCGGATTTCCGGGAAACGCTCGAAATAGGTGTCGATGAAGGCCTGCGCTTCGGCGCGCGGGATGCGCAGGTTGCGCGCCAGGCCAAAGCCCGAAATGCCATAGATCACGCCGAAGTTGATCGCCTTGGCGCGGCGGCGGATCATCGGGTCCATGCCCTCGACCGGCACGCCGAACATCTGGCTGGCGGTCATGGCATGGATGTCGATGCCGTCGCGGAACGCCTGGCGCAAGGCCGGGATCTGCGCCACATGCGCCAGGATGCGCAATTCGATCTGGCTGTAATCCAGACTCACCAGCCGGTGCCCCGGGCTTGCGACAAAGGCTTCGCGGATGCGCCGCCCTTCGTCGGTCCGGACCGGGATGTTCTGCAGGTTCGGCTCGGTCGAGGCCAGCCGCCCGGTCTGCGCCCCGGCGATGGAATAGCTGGTGTGGACGCGCCCGGTCTCGGGGTTCACATGCAGGGGCAGCGCGTCCGTATAGGTCGATTTCAGCTTGCTGATCGCGCGCCAGTCCAGCACGCGCGCGGGCAGGTCGTGGCCCTCGGCGGCCAGATCCTCCAGCACCTCGGCGCTGGTCGAAAAGGCGCCGGTCTTGCCCTGCTTGCCGCCGGCCAGGCCCATGCGGTCGAACAGGATCTCGCCCAGCTGCTTGGGACTGCCGACGTTGAAGGGACCGCCGGCCAGGTCATGGATCTCGGCCTCCAGCGCGGCCATCTTCTGGGCAAAGGCGCCGGACATGCGGCGCAGGTGGTCGGCGTCGATGCGGATGCCGGCCATCTCCATGTCGGCCAGGACCTGGACCATGGGCCGCTCCATCACCTCATAGGCGGTGGCCACCCGTTCGCGCGACAGTTCGGGGCGAAAGCGGTGCCACAGCCGCCATGTCACCTCGGCATCCTCGGCGGCATAGTCAGCGGCCTTGTCGACCGGCACCTGCTGAAAGCCGATCTGCGCCTTGCCCGAACCGATCAGTTCCTTGATCGGCACGCATTTGTGACCCAGGTAGGTCTCGGCCAGTTCGTCCATGCCGTGGTTGTGGGTGCCCGCATTCAGCGCATAGGACATCAGCATGGTGTCGTCGACCGGCGCGACCCGGATGCCGTGCCGGGCCATGATCTTGACATCGTACTTGATGTTCTGGCCGATCTTCAGCGTGGCATCGTCCTCCAGCATCGGCTTCAGCATCGCGAGCGCGCGATAGGCGTCCATCTGCCCCGCCACCAGGACCGGGCCGCCGAACAGATCGCCCGTCGCGCCCTCGCCGACATGGCCCAGCGGCAGATAGGCCGCCCGTCCCGGCCCCGTGCACAGCGAGATGCCGACCAGGTCCGCCCGCATCTCGTCCAGGCCCGTGGTTTCGGTGTCGAAGGCCACCACGCCCTTCTCGGCGATCTCCTCCAGCCAGCGCGCCAGCGCCGCCTCGTCCCGGATCACCTCGTAAAGGCTGCGATCCACCGGCGGCAGGGCCGCCGCCGCGGGGGCGGTCGCCGCCACAGTCTCGGCGACAGGCGGGGCCGCCGCGCCGAACCGCTCGGCCACCCGGTTCGTCAGGGTGCGGAACTCCATGCGGGTCAGGAATTCGACCAGCGCCTCGGGATCGGGCGCCTTGACCTCCAGCGTCTCCAACCCGAACTCCAGGGGCGTGTCGCAGTCAAGCTGCACCAGCCGCTTGGAAATGCGGATCTGCTCGGCATGGTCGATCAGGGTCTGACGACGCTTGGGCTGCTTGATCTCGCTCGCCCGCTCCAACAGGGTCTCAAGGTCGCCGTATTCCTCGATCAGCTGCGCGGCGGTCTTGATGCCGATGCCGGGGGCGCCCGGAACGTTGTCGATGGCGTCGCCCGCCAGCGCCTGGATGTCGACCACACGGTCGGGGCCGACGCCGAACTTCTCGCGCACCTCCTCGGGACCGATGGCCTTGCCCTTGATCGGGTCCAGCATCTCGACTCCGTCGCCGACCAGCTGCATCAGGTCCTTGTCGCTGCTGATGATGGTGACGCGCCCGCCCGCGTCTCGCGCCCGGCAGGACAGGGCGGCTATGATGTCGTCGGCCTCATAGCCCTCGGTCTCGATGCAGGCGATGTTGAAGGCCCGCGTGGCCTCGCGCGTCAGCGGGAACTGCGGGCGCAGATCCTCGGGCGGCTCGGGGCGATTGGCCTTGTAAAGCGGGTAGATCTCGTTGCGGAAGGTCTTGGAACTGTGGTCGAAGATCACCGCCGCATGGGTCGGCGCATCAGCCCCCCTCGCCTCCTGCACATATTTCCACAACATGTTGCAGAACCCGGCCACCGCCCCGATGGGCAGCCCGTCCGAGCGGCGCGTCAGTGGCGGCAAGGCGTGATAGGCCCGAAAGATGAAGGCCGAGCCGTCGATCAGATGCAGATGGTGGCCCTTGCCGAAAACCCCGTCCATAAGCGCCCCTTCCTTCGATCAGACAGGGGCCCTTCTGCCACGAAGCGACGCCGGGGCCAAGCCCGGCCCGGGCTTTCACTGTTTCCCAAATACCCCCGCCGGAGGCGCCGGCGCTGCTGCGGGGCACAAGGCGTCAGTGATCGTCCTGCGCGTGTTCGCGGTCGATGACGAAGCGCTTGTCGCAATAGCCGCAATCGACCCAGCCGATATCCTGCGGAATGGCCAGCCAGACCCGCGGATGGCCAAGGCCGCGCGCCTCGTCGCCCTCGCAACTCACCTTCCAGGTGGTGACGGTCTGGATCTCGGGGGCCGGAAGGGTCATGGCAGTTCCTTGAGCTCTGACGACAAACGGGGTTAAACCGGCGGCGATCATAATGACAGCCGAGGCGCGATGCCAGCCCCCCAGAACCCCAACGCCGCCGCGAATGCAATCGAAATCCGCGGTCTGACCAAGACCTATGCGGGCGCCGGCGGGCAGGCCCCGAAACAGGCGCTGAAGGGGCTGGACCTGTCAATTCCGGCCGGCTCGATCTTTGGCCTGCTGGGCCCGAACGGGGCGGGCAAGTCCACCACCATCAACATCCTGGCGGGCCTCGTACGCAAGACGGCGGGCAAGGTCACGATCTGGGGCTTCGACCAGGACGTGAACCCGCGCCAGTCCCGCGCCGCCATCGGCGTCATGCCGCAGGAACTGAACATCGACCCGTTCCTGTCGCCCCGCGCCAGCCTCGAGGTGCAGGCCGGGCTTTACGGCGTTCCCAGGCGCGAACGCTGGACGGACGAGTTGCTGGAGCTGGTCGGCCTGACCGAGCAGGCCGAAAGCTATTCACGCCACCTGTCGGGCGGCATGAAGCGGCGGCTGCTGCTGGCCAAGGCGCTGGTCCACCGCCCCCAGGTCCTGGTGCTGGACGAGCCCACGGCCGGCGTCGACATCCAGCTGCGCGACATGCTGTGGCGCAATGTGCGGCGGCTGAACGAACAGGGCATGACCATCATCCTGACCACCCATTACCTCGAGGAAGCCCAAGACATGTGCGACCGCATCGCCATCATCGACCGGGGCGAGTTGCTGCTTTCCGAGGAAACCCGCACCCTGCTCGGCCGGGCCGATTCCAAGACGCTGGTCGTCGACACCGGAGAGGCCCTCGCCCTGCCCGCCCTGCCGCCCGAGGCGCGGGCCGAGCGCCGCCCCGACGGGCGGCTGGCGATCAGCTATGCGCCCTCGCGGCTGCCCTCGGATGCGCTGATCGACGCGCTGCGCGCGGCGGGCCTGCCGATCCGGGATATCGCGGTCGAGACCCCGGATCTCGAGGACGTGTTCGTCCAGATGACGGGGCGGCGCTAGGCCAGATACCCCTAGGCCAGGCCGGGCACCACCATCGGGCCGATCGGCCGGCCGGCCAGGATGTGCAGGTGGAAATGCGGCACCTCCTGCAAGCCGTGAGGTCCGGCGTTGGTGATCGCGCGGTAGCCCTGCCCCGCGTCCAGATCGCACCCCAGGTCGCGCACCAGCCGGGCAACGGCGCGGTGGAAATCCACGATCTCGGCATCAGGCGCGTTGGCCGCGAAATCGTCGTAGCTGACATAGGCCCCCTTGGGGATCACCAGCACATGCACCGGCGCCTTGGGCGCGATGTCGTGAAAGGCCAGCGTGTGCTCGGTCTCCAGCACGGTCTTGTTGGGGATCTCGCCGCGCAGGATACGGGCGAAGATGTTTTCGGGATCATAGGCGGGCATCAGGCGCTCCTCAGTCGCTGAACAGGAAATCGGTGCCGGCGATCTGCTCGGCGGTCTGGGGCAGCACGTCCAGGAACCGGGCCAGCTGCACCGCATTCTCCTCGACCGAGTTCCAGGGCGCGATCGCGTGGAACTGCGCAAATCCCGCGTCGCGCAGCCGCTCGGCCTCGTGCTCGAGATCGGCGCGGACGGTCGGGATCAGCCGGTCGATCACCTCCGAGGGTGTTTGCGGCCCGGCCAGGCCCACGCGCCCGATGTGGCCGCGGATGTAGTCCTCGTCGAAGCGGGCGTCGATCAGCAGGATGCGGGTATCGGCCTTGTCGCCCATCAGGTCCTGGATCAGGTGCAGCGCCGACGGGTCCAGGCAGATCACCAGCCGGTTCGATTCGAACTGCTCGAACAGCAGCTTCAGCAGCGCCCGGCGGTGCCGCTCGCGCTTTTCCAGCGTCGTCTCGACCCCGCCCAGGTCGGGCAGGTTGGCCTCGGCCTCGTTGAACAGATAGTCCACGGCGGGGATGTCGGTCAGGTCGCGGATCGAATGCGCCAGCCGCTTGGCGACATGCCATTTCTTGGACACCACCAGCCGCAGCGAATTCTGCCGGCCAAGGCTGCCGTCCACCTCCCAGAAGCGCGGGGCGAACCGGCGCCCCACCCGGCCGCGGGCGGTCAGGAACCGGAACAGCCCCGTCGCCTCGTTCGAGATCGGGAAATGCACCCCCGTCGCCGCCCAAAGCGCCCCCAGCCTTTCGCGCAGCCGAATCGCCTCGGGCGAGATCTTGCGGGCGAACAGATAGTTCTGCCCCATCAGCAGGTCGTAGTGGTCGTTGTAGAAGGTCACCGGCATGCCGTAGTCGGTGAAGACCAGATAGGTCAGGGTTCGCGCCCGCAGTTCCTTGCGCGGCACGACATGGGGCACGATGGTCTGAAAGAAGGTCTCGTCGGGGATCCAGGTGGTGGCGAAGAACCGCATCACGTCGGGGCGGCTGGCGCAGAAATCCAGCACCTTCTCGACGGTCTGGCGGCGCAGGCACCACCATTGCGACCCGATCATCACCTGGATGTCGGCGGGGACCTGCCGGGTGATCTTGAAGCGCTTCTGCAGTTCGTAGCTGGCATAGAACCACTTGGGGCGCGTGCGTTCGTTGAACCAGTGGCGATAGATCAGCCGCTCTTCCTTGAAGCCGGTCTTGATCCAGTCCGATTCGAAGAAATCGAAGTTCTCGATATAGTCGCAGTCCTCGGCATCCAGGAAGGCATGGGCGTATTCCGCCGACTTGATCGGCATGCAGTCGCCCGACAGCATGTAGAAATGCGTGGCCTGGGGAAAGGCCTTGACCGCGGCGCGCACCGCCTCCAGCGTGGCGCCGACCAGCGACCACTCGCCCCAGCCGCATTTCCACCGCCGGGCGGCAAAGACCACGCCCGGGTTGTCGGCAACGCCGCGTCGGATCGCCTCGAAATCCTTGGGATTGGCGCGGGCGTCGAAATGGATCGCCACGTAATCGCCCGACGCCGTCAGCCGTCTGGCCTGCGCAATGACCCCCTTGGGATCCTTGTGACAGAGCAGAATAAAGGCAATGCGCGCCATCTATGTGGTCATCCTGTCGCCATCCGGCCCGGCGTTCTTCATGCGGTTGAATCTCGCCGGGCGATTTGCTTTCTGTCTCTAACGATTTTGGCAAGGCCGGCAACCCGACCCGCCGCTCAAAAGGAACAAGACATGGGATTCCCCGGAACCTGGATGACGGAAAGCGAAAGCATGGTCTATCGCGTCGTCCCCAAATGCGCCTGCTCGTCGATCGGCCAGATCATGTTCTACTCGGACCACGGGCGGTATTTCGACGGGGACATCCACGATTCCACATCGGGCCTGCACAAGTGGAACCAGGATGAAAGCCAGAAGGCGATCGAGGACAGCGTCAGGGCCCGCAGGTCCCTGACCTTCACCTGCGTGCGCAACCCCTATGCGCGCATCCTGTCGTCCTTTTTCGACAAGATCGCGGGCATCCAGCGCAACGGCAAGCGCTATCGCGGCAACCTGGTGCCGCAGCTGATCCAGCGCTACGGCGTGGACGTGGGCAGCCCGGAAAACAACTTCGACTTCGACCAGATCGCCAGCTTCCGCCGCTTCCTGCTGTTTGCGCGCGACACCATCCGCTGGCGCCGGCCGATGGAGCCCGACATCCACTGGTCCTCGATGTCCGGCCATATCGCGACCTTCATTGCGAACGGCGGGCGCTATGACCAGATCTTCTTCACCGAGAAGTTCAACGAGGGCATGCAGAAGGTGCTGGACGCGGCCGACACGCCGGTCAAGGTGGACGTGAACGACGTGCCCCGGTTCAACGAATCCGAAGGCCACGGCCCCAAGCGCGCCCACAAGGTCAGCGACTATTTCGACGACCTGTCGCGCCATCTGGTCTGGGAAATCTACAAGCGCGACTTCAAGCTGTTCCGCTATGACTTCGACAACCCCGACAACAAGTACCCGCTGGCCGAGGTCGATCTGGACGAGGTGCACGCCAAGCTGGGCCGGTAAGGCCCCCGCGCTTCTTTCTTGCCCAAATATCCCCGCCGGAGGCAGCGGCGCGCCCGCGCCGCTTTCTTTTCCCGGGGAATTACGGCAGGCGCGCCAGATTGCCCTTGCCAAACGGCGGAAACGCGCTATTTTGCCGCCCTCATTCGACCGGCGGGGAGACCCGGACCGAAGGCCCCCCGCGCGCAACCGTGTTTCGCGCCTTGCGGCCGACGCTCCATTGGCCTATGCCCGCCCCAGAACCGAAATCAGAATCCGGGGCCGCCTGCCGGTTGCCCCCCGAACCCCTTGAGGTTGAGACATGGCCGTCCCTCAGAACCGAGTCACCCGGTCCCGCCGCAACATGCGCCGTTCGCACGACGCCCTGGTTGCCGGAAACCCGAACGAATGCAGCAACTGCGGCGAACTGAAACGCCCGCACCACGTCTGCCCGTCCTGCGGTCACTATGACGGCCGCGAAGTCGTGGCTCAGGCGAACGAAGTCGACCTGGACGACGACGCGGCATAAGCGGACCGACCGCGGACATGCCCCTGTCGGAACCCACGACCAGCCCGCGCGCCCCCGCATCCAGGGGCAGCGTGGTGATATCCGTTGACGCGATGGGCGGCGACCGCGGTCCCGCCGCCGTCGTCGCGGGCATCGCCGAAAGCGCGGACAAGAACCCCGACATCCGGTTCATCGTCCACGGTCCGCGGGCCGAGCTTGAACGCATGATCGCCCGCCGCAGCGGGCTCGCCGCGCGTTGCGACATCCGCGACGCCCAGGGCGTCGTCACGATGGGCGACAAGCCCAGCCAGGTGCTGCGCAAGGGCGAAGGCACCTCGATGTGGTCCACCGTCGAATCGGTCCGCAACGGCGAGGCGACCGTCGCCGTCTCCTGCGGCAACACCGGCGCGCTGATGGCGCTGTCGATGCTGCGCCTGCGCAAGCTGCCGGGCGTGAACCGGCCGGCCATCGCCTGCCTCTGGCCGTCGCGCAATCCGCAGGGCTTCAACGTCATGCTGGATGTGGGCGCCGACATCCGCGCCGATGCCCAGGACCTGCTGACCTACGCGCTGATGGGCGCCTCCTATGCCCGCAACGGCCTGGGCCTGGCGCGCCCGCGCGTCGGCCTGCTGAACGTCGGCACCGAGGAGCACAAGGGCCGCGCCGAGCTGAAACAGGCGCACGAGTTGATCGGCCCCGCCGCCCAGGTGGCGAATTTCGACTACATCGGCTTTGTCGAGGGGGGCGACCTGCCCTCGGCGCGCGTGGATGTGATCGTGACGGACGGGTTTACCGGCAATGTGGCATTGAAGACCGGCGAAGGCACGGCCAAGCTGATCGCCGATTTCCTCAAGGATGCCTTCGGCAATTCCGTCATGTCCAAGTTCGCGGCCCTGCTGGCGATGACCTCCCTCAAGCGGCTGCAAAAGCGCATCGACCCGCGGCGCGTGAACGGCGGCGTCTTTCTGGGCCTGAACGGCACGGTCGTGAAATCGCACGGCTCGGCCGATGCCACCGGCGTCTCGGCCGCGATCAAGCTGGCCTTCCAGCTGGCGCAATCGGGCTTTCAGGACCGGCTGGCCGCGCGCGTGGCCCAGTCCCTGGGCCCCGAAGCG
The DNA here is from genome assembly GCF_000622145.1 of Paracoccus yeei ATCC BAA-599. Taxonomy (GTDB): domain Bacteria; phylum Pseudomonadota; class Alphaproteobacteria; order Rhodobacterales; family Rhodobacteraceae; genus Paracoccus; species Paracoccus yeei. Next base: position 426,264 of record NZ_JHWH01000001.1, read on the forward strand.
GGCGGCGAACTCATCAGCAAGGGGGCATCGTGATGCGGCGTGCGATCGTCCGGGGAACCGGCCATTACCTGCCCGAACGCGTGGTGGAAAACAGCTGGTTCGAGGACAAGCTGGACACGACCGACGAATGGATCCGCACCCGCACCGGGATCGAGCGGCGCCATTTCGCGGCCGAGGGTCAGCGCACCAGCGACCTGGGCATCGCCGCGGCCCGTGCCGCCCTGGCCGATGCCGGGGTCGAGCCGGGGCAGGTCGATGCCATCGTCGTGGCGACCTCGACCCCCGATTTCACCTTCCCCTCGGTCGCGACCATGGTCCAGGCCGGGCTTGGCAACCGCCACGGCTTTGCCTTCGACGTGCAGGCGGTCTGCGCGGGCTTCATCTATGCGCTGGCCAATGCCGACGCCATGATCCGCGCGGGCCAGGCCGAGCGCGTCCTGGTCATCGGCGCCGAGACCTTCAGCCGCATCATGGACTGGACCGACCGTGCGACCTGCGTGCTGTTCGGCGACGGCGCCGGCGCCGTCCTGCTGGAGGCGCACGAAGGCCAGGGCACCTCGGCCGACCGCGGGCTGCTCTCGACCGATCTCAACAGCGACGGCCAGTATCGCGACCTTCTGTATGTCGATGGCGGCGTCGCCTCGACCGGGACCGCGGGCCACCTGCGGATGCAGGGGAACCTGGTCTTTCGCCATGCCGTCGAAAAGCTGGCCGATACGGCGCACCGCGCCCTCGACAAGGCCGGGCTGTCCCAGGACCAGGTCGACTGGCTGGTGCCGCACCAGGCGAACCTGCGCATCATCGAGGCGACGGCCCGCCGCATGCACCTGCCGATGGAAAAGGTCGTGCTGACCGTCGCCGACCACGGCAATACCTCGGCCGCCTCGATCCCGCTGGCGCTGTCGGTCGCCAATGCGCAGGGCCGGTTCGAACCGGGCCAGGTGCTGGTGGCGGAAGCCATCGGCGGCGGGCTGGTCTGGGGCTCGGCCGTCCTGCGCTGGTGACCTAGCGCAGCTGCGAATCCTTCGATCCCCGCCGGTTGATCCCGCCTGCGGGCTTCCATGCCCTGTCGCGCCCCGACTGGCATTCCACGCACAGGCGCACGCCCGGAATGGCCTGGCGCCGAGCCTCGGGGATCGGCTCGCCGCATTCGTCGCATTCGGTGGCGCTTTCGCGAAGGCCGCGCCCGACGGCGCGCAGCCGCATCCGCTCGATCGCCTCCTGCGTCGAAACCTCGATCTGATCGTTCACCGCGTCGTCGCGCGCCCAACCGCCAGCCATCCGCCTGACCCCCTTGTGCTGTCCCAAAGATAGGCGCGTTTTCCCTGCTGTCAAAGACTCGCCGGTAAGATGCGAATAAGTCGATGGAAAATTGCTCCCATCGGAACCTGAATCACTGCCGGGTTGTTGACAGGTCGGGACAAAAAAGATCATCCTTAGCCCAAGAGCGAGGTTTTCCAGATGAGCGACAATACCCTGACCCGGATGGATCTGGCCGAGGCTGTCTTTCGCGAGGTCGGACTTTCGCGACACGAATCCGCCCAACTGGTCGAAAGCGTGCTTGGCCATATCTCCGATGCGCTGGTGCGGGGAGAACAGGTCAAGATCTCGTCCTTCGGCACCTTCTCGGTGCGCGACAAGAACGAACGCATCGGCCGCAACCCCAAGACCGGAGAGGAAGTGCCGATCACGCCGCGGCGTGTGCTGTCCTTTCGGCCCTCGCACCTGATGAAGGACCGCGTGGCCGCCGGGAACAAGCGCGGCAGCTGATGGACAAGTCGCCCGACGCCTTCCGCTCGATCGGAGAAGTGGCCCGGCTGGTGGGCGTGGCGCCCCATGTCCTGCGCTACTGGGAAACCCAGTTCAGCCAGATCTCGCCGGTCAAGCGCAGCGACGGCCGCCGCTATTACCGCCCCGAGGATCTGCGCCTGATCGCCGGCCTGTGCCAGGTGCTGCGCGAGGAAGGTCTCAGCATCCGCGGTGCCCGGCGGCTGATCGCCTCGGACCGAGGCAGCAAGCTGCGCCAGATCGGCGCGCGGCGCCTGGGCGAAATCCGGGGCGAATTCCAGGCCGCCGCTGCTCAGGACGGCGCGGTGCACGACCCGTTCACCGCGGGCAGCGCACAGCAGGCTGGGGACGATCAGCCCCCCTCGCCTGCCGCCGACTGGCTGGGCCGGCTTTGCGCCAGCGCCGCCTTCCTGCATCGGGCGCGTGCCTCGGGAACCCCTCTGCCGCCGGGCATCGCCCCGCTGCGCGACCGGCTGCGCCAGGCACGCGGCTAGGGCAGCGGCGACACTTGACGACAGATCGACATTATCCCCAGAAATCCGTCCTCTGCCCCTTGTGCTGCCCGGCCGCTTCGCTCTATATGGCCCCCGTGTCGGGCCGTGGCGCAGCCTGGTTAGCGCGTCCGTCTGGGGGGCGGAAGGCCGAGAGTTCGAATCTCTCCGGCCCGACCATTCCGAAAACGCCCATCCCCGCCTGGGGGTGGGCGTTTCCTTTTGCCGAAAGGGATTCATGTGAACGGTGTCCTGCCTGACTCGTCGCTGCACCGGCTGATCGACAGCGGCGCCATAAGGGCCGAGGTCCCGATCCTGCCCGGACAGATCCAGCCCGCCAGCCTGGACCTGCGGCTGGGAACCACGGCCTGGCGGCTGCGGGCGTCGTTCCTGGCGGGACGCGGCCGCAGGGTCAGCGACCGGCTGTCGGACTTTGAAATGCACCGCATGGACCTGACGGGCGGCGCGGTGCTGGAAAAGGGCTGCGTCTACCTGGTGCCGCTGATCGAACGCCTGTCCCTGCCCCAGGGCCTCGACGCGGTCGCCAATGCCAAAAGCTCGACCGGGCGGCTGGACCTGCTGACCCGGCTGGTGACCGACGAAGGGACCGAGTTCGACCGCCTGCCCCCCGGCTACGACGGCCCGATCTATGCCGAGATCTGCCCGCGCAGCTTTTCCGTTCTGGTACGGCCGGGCATGCGGCTGAACCAGCTGCGCCTGCGCCAGGGCCAGGCCGTGCTGTCCGACGACGACCTGCGCGACCTGCACCGGCGCGAGCCCCTGGTGACGGGCCAGGCCCTGATCGACGAGGGTCTTGGCTTTTCCGTGGACCTGCGCCCCGAGACGGGCGACCTGGTCGGCTATCGCGCCCGACCGCACAGCGGCGTCATCGACCTCGACCGCATCGGCGCCTATCGGGCGCGCGACTTCTGGGACGAACTGCGCACCACGGACGGCCAGCTGATCCTGGACCCCGGCGCCTTCTACATCCTCGTCAGCCGCGAGGCCGTGGCGATCCCGCCCGACTACGCCGCCGAAATGGCGCCCTATCTGGCGATGGTGGGCGAATTCCGGGTGCATTACGCGGGCTTCTTCGACCCCGGCTTCGGCCATGGCGCGGCCGGCACCGGCGCGCGCGGTGTGCTCGAGGTGCGCTGCCACGAGGCGCCCTTTGCGCTGGAACATGGCCAGGTCGTCGGCCGGCTGGTCTACGAACGCATGGCCGCGCGCCCGGACCGGCTTTACGGCGCGGGCATCGCCTCGAACTATCAGGGCCAGGGGCTCAAGCTCGCCAAGCAGTTCGCCTGACGCCCCGGCTTCTTTCTTGCCCAAATATCCCGGGGGAGTCGCGCGGCACGCGCGGCGGGGGCAGAGCCCCCCCTACTTCATCCGCCGCGTGATGCGCGCCGCCTGCCGGGCGCGCTTCACCGCCTGGCGCGCCTGCTTTTCGCGGCTGCGCTGCTGCGGGCTCTGCCGGCCCGAGGCGTCCGAGTTCATCTTGCGGATGCCCTTGTTCAGCCCCCAGTTCAGCAGCTTGCCGCTGACGATGCGGGTCAGCATGGCAACGAATCGATTGATGTTCATCTGCGGCTCCTCATGCGCCTCATTCGTCCTCGAACAGATCCGGGGCGGGTCCGGTGTCGCCGTCGCCCTCGCCGTCCTCCGCGTCCTCGTCCAAGCGGCCGGGGAACAGCTGCCCGGCCCCCTCGACGGCCGGCCGCGACTCCAGCAGCCCCGCCGCGCGCAGTTCGGCCAGCCCCGGCAGGTCGCGCGCGCTTTCCAGGCCGAAATGGTCCAGGAAGGTCTCGGTCACCACGAAGGTCACCGGCCGGCCGGGCGTCTGGCGGCGGCGGCCCAGCCGCACCCATTCCAGTTCGATCAGCTGGTCCAGCGTGCCCCGGCTGACGGCGACGCCGCGGATCTCCTCGATCTCGGCGCGGGTGACGGGCTGGTGATAGGCGATGATCGCCAGCGTCTCGGTCGCGGCGCGGGACAGGCGGCGGGTCTCGACCGCCTCCTCCTGCATCAGGAAGGCAAGGTCGGCGGCGGTGCGAAAGGCCCAGGCGTCACCCACCCGCGCCAGGTGCACGCCCCGCCCCTCATAGCGCGCGCGCAGCAGCCGCAGCGCTTCGCCCGCGTCGCAGCCGGCGGGCAGGCGCTGGCCGATCTCGCGCAGGGTCATCGGCCGGGCCGAGGCGAACAGGATCGCCTCGACCATCCGCTCCTGCTCGTAAAGCGGAGGCGAAGGCGCAAGGCGCGAAACCTGGCCCGGGGTCCAGGTCATTGCGGGCGCCTGCGGATGGCGATGGGCGCAAAGGTGCCCTTCTGGTGCAGCTCGATGCGGCCCTGGCGCGCCAGTTCCAGCGCCGCCGCGAAGGTCGCCGCCGTGGCCGAGCGGCGGCGCGGCCCGTCGTCCGCCCAGCCTTCGGGCAGAAAGGCGGCCAGTTCGGTCCAGTCGCCGGCATGGCCGATCAGCCCGCGCAGCCGGTCCAGCGCCTGCTCCATGCTCAGCACGTCGCGGCGGTCGAAAGCATAGGGGCGGAATTCGTCGCGCGTCTTCAGCCGGGCATAGGCCCGCATCAGGTCGATCAGCCCGGCCTGCCATTCGATGCGGCGCTTGCGGGTGACGGTTTCGGGCGCGCCGCGCGCAAAGCGCTGGTGGCCCAGCCGGTCGCGCGCCATCAGACGGGCCGCGGCCTCGCGCATGGCACCCAGCCGTTCAAGCTGAAACGCCAGGTGGGCGGCCATGTCCTCGGCGCTCGGGCCCTCGGCCTCTGGGTCGGGCGGCAGCAGCAGGCGCGACTTCAGATAGGCCAGCCAGGCCGCCATCACCAGGTAATCCGCCGCAAGCTCGATCCGCAGCGCCCGGGCGCGCTCGACGAAGGCAAGATACTGGTTCGCCAGATCCAGGACCGAAACCCGCAGCAGGTCGACCTTCTGCAGGCGCGCGAGCGTCAGCAGCAGGTCCAGCGGCCCTTCGAACCCAAGCACATCGACGACCAGCACCTCCTCGGCCAGGCGGCCGGCGACATCCGCCGGCGACTCCTGGGCCGTCCGGTCCGCAGGCGCGGGCACGGCGGGGGGCACGGGGGTCAGATAGGGCACCTTGGTCATCGCCGCTCCTGCCGCGCGGATCGGCCCAGAATCCGCCATGCGCCCCGGCCTGTCAATCTCAGGCCGCAATCCCGCCCAGCCGCCGCAGCTCGGCGCGCAGTTCCTCGACCTGGGCGGGCTGGGGCGCACGGCGCAGCGACAGGGCATGATCGGCGCGGCGCAGCGCCGCCTGGGTCATCGGGCCGGCGGCGGCGACGATCGCCTCCATCTGGGCGGGGGTTTCGTTGCAGGACAGGACCAGGTCGCAGCCTGCCGCGATGCTCGCGCCCGCGCGCTCGGCCATGTCGCCCGACAGGGCCTGCATGCCGATGTCGTCCGACATCAGCAGCCCGTCAAAGCCGATCACATGCCGGATGACCCCCACCATCGGGGCCGAGGCGGTGGCGGGCGCCGCGTCCACCGCCGAAAAGCGGATATGCGCGGTCATCGCCATCGGCATGTCGGCCAGCGCGCGGAACGGGACGAAATCGCTGGCTTCAAGCTCGGGCAGGGACGCGTCGACCACGGGCAGGTCCTTGTGGCTGTCCACCTGGGCGCGGCCATGGCCGGGCATGTGCTTGACGATAGGCAGGACGCCAGCCTCCAGCAGCGCCTCGGCCGCAACGCGGCCCAGTCGGGCCACGGTCTCGGGGTCCGAGCCAAGGCAGCGGTTGCGCAGGAAGGGGTGGGTGTCCTCCGTGGCCAGGTCCAGCACCGGCGCGCAGTTCGCGTCGATGCCCATGGCGCGCAACTCCTGTCCCAGCAGGCGGTGATGCAGCCAGACAGCGCGCTCGCCCAGGGCGGCCTGCTCCAGCAGCGGGCGGAACTCGGTCCAGTGGGGCGCCCGCATGCGCTGGACGCGCCCGCCCTCCTGGTCGATCAGGATCGGCACGTCGCGGCCCAGCGTGTCGCGCAGGTCGGCGGTCAGGCGGCGCAGCCGGTCGGGCGTGTCGATGTTGCGCCCGAACAGGATGAACCCCCAGGGGTCGGCCGCGCGAAAGAAATCCCGCTCGGCCGCCGTCAGATCGGGCCCGGCGATGCCGCCGAGGATCGTCGCCGAGGGCATTACTTGGCGGTCGCCGGGATGCAGTCCACGCCTTCGGCGATCAGCGCCGCGCAGAAACGCCGCGCCTCGTCCTTGGACGCAAAGCCGCCGGCGCGCAGCCGCCAGAAGGTGCGGCCGCCGCTTTTCGCCTCTTGCACGACGCGCGCCTTGCCCGAGAACAGCGCGCCGAACTTGCCCGACACGCGCTCCCATTCGCCCTTGGCCAGCGCGTCGCTGTCGAAGGCGCCGATCTGGACCATGGCCGAGCCCGAGGCGACCTTGGCCGGCGCGGCCTCGGCTGCCTTGGCGGCGGGGGCGGTCTCGGGGCGGCCGGCGGGGGCCGCCGGACGCTCGGCGGCCACGGCGGGCGCCGGGGCAGAGGCGGCGGTTGCGGCCAGGCGGCGCGGACGCGGCGCGGGGCGGGCGGACTGCGCCACGGCGGGCGGCGGCGCGTCCTGCGCCTCGGCCAGCGCCTGGCTGATGGCGTTATCCTGAGGCTCTTGCCCGGACAGGTCGGTCAGCGCCTCGTTCACCGGCGCCTCGGGCGCGGCGGGGGTGTCGGAAATGGCGGCGCTTTCCACCGAATCGGGTTCGATCGTCGATTCCGCGATGGCCGCCGCCTCGCCGTCCGGCGTGGCGATGACGCGGGCGGCGGGATCGACCAGCGGCAATTCGACCGCGCGCGAGGGCACCTGCGCCGTGGCGCCCAAGACGCCCATGGGCACGTCCTGATCCTCAAGCCGGGTGGTGGGCGGGGCGATCGCCACCTGGTCGATGGCGCCGGGCTTGGCGCCGGCCGCGACCGTGTTGACGGCCAGGCCCGCGCGGTCGGTCAATTCACCCCCCGGGTTGTCGGGCGCGGTGCGCGCCTCGCCCTGGACGGCGCGGATCACCGGCACGCCGGACACGTCGCGCACGACCAGCTTGAAGCCCCAGACGCCCAGCACCACGATCAGCCCGACCGAGGTCAGCGCGCCCAGGTAATGCGTCAGCCGCGACAGGCGCTGGCCCAGCGACACCGGCTCGGCCAGGATGGGATCGTGGCCCGCCACGCGGGGATCGTCCCAGCCTGCGTCCTGCCATTCCTCATGGTCCCCGCCCTGCGGGTCCTGGCCATAGGGATAATCCTGCGCATGCCGCTGAGCCTGCGCGCCTTGAAACCCGCCCGAGCGGAAATCTACCACTGCCATTCCTGCCTGCCCGCCGGTTCGCCCGGATCTGTTGTTGCCCACTGCCATCCCCGGCCTGGCGGCTGTTGTCAGCGCATCTCTTTCGCCGGAGTTACCCCCAAGATACCAAGACCAGCCGAAATGACAACGCCAACGGCCCGGACCAGCGCGATTTTCGCCGCCGTGGTGGCCGGATCGCCGTCCTGGACGAAGCGCAGCCCGGTTTCCTCATTGCCGCGGTTCCACAGCGAATGCAGGTCCGAGGCGATGTCATAGAGGAAAAACGCGATCCGGTGGGGTTCGTGCGCGCGGGCCGCGATTTCCACCGTGCGGGGCCATTCGGCGACGCGGGCGGCCAGCGCCAGCTCGGCCGGGTGATCCAGCCGCGACAGATCGGCCTGGGCCAACGCCGCATCCGACACGTCCACGCCGCCCTCGGCCGCCTTCTTCAGGACCGAGTTCACCCGCGCGCTGGCGTATTGCACATACCAGACCGGGTTGTCCTTGGACTGCTCCAGCACACGGGCGAAGTCGAAATCCAGCGCGGCGTCGTTCTTTCGCGTCAGCATGTGGAACCGCGTCACGTCGGCGCCCGCCTGCTCCACCACGTCGCGCAGGGTGACGAAGGTGCCGGCGCGCTTGGACATCTTGAAGGGCTCGCCGTTCTTGAACAGCTTCACCAGCTGGATCAGCTTGACGTCCAGCGGCACGCGCCCGTCCGACAGCGCCTTGACCGCCGCCTGCATGCGCTTGACGTAACCGCCGTGATCGGCCCCGAACACGTCGATCAACTGGTCGAAACCGCGGTCGATCTTGTCCCAGTGATAGGCGATGTCGGGGGCGAAGTAGGTCCAGCTGCCGTCCGATTTCTTGACCGGCCTGTCCACGTCGTCGCCGTGCGCGGTGGACCGGAACAGGGTCTGCTGGCGCGGCTCCCAATCCTCGGGGGTCTTGCCCTTGGGGGGTTCCAGCACGCCCTCGTAGATCAAGCCGGCCTGGCGCAGCCGGTCGATGGCGGCCTCGATACGGCCGGTGCCGTAAAGCGCCTTTTCGCTGGAGAACACGTTCATGTGGACGTTGAGCAGCGCCAGATCGTCGCGGATCATCTCCATCATCGCCTGGGTGGCGAATTCGCGCACCTCGGCCAGCCATTCCGATTCGGGCCGGTCGATCAGGCTGTCGCCGTATTTCGCCTTCAGCGCCTCGCCCACCGGGATCAGGTAGTCGCCGGGATAAAGGCCCTCGCGGATCGCGGGCTCCAGACCGTTGGCCTCGCGGTAGCGTTCATAGGCCGAGCGCGCCAGCACATCGACCTGCGCGCCGCCGTCGTTGATGTAATATTCGCGCGTCACGTCGTGGCCCGAGAAATCCAGCAGCGCCGCCAGCGCGTCGCCAAAGACCGCGCCGCGGGTATGACCGACATGCATGGGCCCGGTCGGGTTGGCGCTAACGAATTCCACGTTGACCCTGACCCCGGCGCCCATGTCCGAGCGGCCATAGTCGGCGCCCTGCGCCAGCGCCGCGCGGATCACGGCGCGCCATTCGTCGGATGTCAGCCGCAGGTTCAGAAAGCCCGGCCCGGCGACCTCGGCCGAGGTGATCCGCGGGTCGGTTGCCAGCCGTGCGGCCAACGCCTCGGCGATGTCGCGCGGCTTTTTCCCGGCGGGCTTGGCCAACACCATCGCGGCATTGGTCGCCATGTCCCCATGCGCCGGGTCGCGGGGCGGCTCGACCGTCACGTTCGCGGTGTCGAGGCCCGCAGGCAGGTCGCCCTGCCGTTCCATCTGCGCCAGCGCGTCGATCACCAGCGCGCGGATATCCGAAAAGAGGTTCATGGCTTCCATCCCAATGATCGCTGCGGGATAGCCGCTGGCCAAGGGCGCCGTCAACCACAGGGGCCCGAACGTCGCAACGGAATTGCAAGCAGAAAATGGCGATCAGATTGACGCAGGCCGGGTTTTCCGTTATGGCCCCTGCGTCTGCATCCGGCAGGCAAGGCGGGGGGCGTGCGGAAATTGCGTCCCTGACTGCCGTTGACGGTCCCCGATCTGATCCCGGGCCCAGCGGTGGCGACAGACGCAAAGGACCAGCGCGGGCATCTCCGCGCCTTTACACGAAAGCCCTGAATGACCAAGTTTTCCGATCTGAAGCTCGACCCCAAGGTTTTGCAGGCCATTGCCGAGGCGGGCTATGAAACGCCCACCCCGATCCAGTCCGGGGCGATTCCCCCCGCGCTGGAAGGGCGCGACGTGCTGGGCATCGCCCAGACCGGCACCGGCAAGACCGCAAGCTTCACCCTACCGATGATTACCCTGCTGGGCCGAGGCCGCGCCCGCGCGCGGATGCCGCGTTCGCTGGTCCTGTGCCCGACGCGCGAACTGGCCGCCCAGGTGGCCGAGAATTTCGACATCTATGCCAACTGCTCGATCATTTCGAACGCGGCAAGCTCTTGCTGACCGGCGTGCAGATCATGGTGGTCGATGAGGCCGACAGGATGCTCGACATGGGCTTCATCCCGGATATCGAGCGCATCTTCCAGCTGACCCCGTTCACGCGCCAGACGCTGTTCTTCAGCGCCACCATGGCGCCGGAAATCGAACGCATCACCGACACCTTCCTGCACTCGCCGGAACGGATCGAGGTGGCCCGCCAGGCCACCACCAGCGAGACGATCACCCAGAAGCTGGTCGAGATCACCCCCACCCGCAAGGACCAGACCGCCAAGCAGAAACGCGAGTTGCTGCGCGCCCTGATCCGGGCCGAGGGCGAGGGCCTGAAGAACGCCATCATCTTCTGCAACCGCAAGACCGAGGTGGACATCGTCGCCAAGTCGCTGAAGGCGCATGGTTTCGATGCCGCGCCGATCCACGGCGACCTGGACCAGCGCCACCGCATGGCGACGCTGGACGGGTTCCGCGAAGGCACGCTGCGCTTCCTGATCGCATCCGACGTGGCGGCGCGGGGCCTGGACATCCCGGCGGTCAGCCATGTCATCAACTTCGACCTGCCGAGCCATGCCGAGGATTACGTTCACCGCATCGGCCGCACCGGCCGGGCCGGGCGCCAGGGCACGGCGATATCGATCGCGACGCCGGCGGACGAGAAATACCTGACCGCCATCGAATCTCTGGTGAAACAGGCCCTGCCCCGGGCTTCGGTCCCCGAAGGCTTTTCCCTGTCCAGCGCCGCCCAGGACGCCCCTCGCCCGCCTCGAGAGAAGGAAGGCAGGGGCCGTGGGCGCGAGCGTGAACGCGACCGCGACCGCGACCGCGACAGGGGCGAACGCCGGGGCCGCCGCGACGATGCCGAACAGCACGCCGCCCCCGCCCCCGAGGCCCGCGCCGAGGTAAGACCCGCCGAAAGCCGCCCCGCGCGCGAGGATCGCCGCGACGAACGCCGCGAACGCCATGACCGTGGCGGCGAGCGGCGCGAGGACCGGCGCGACCGCGGGGACCGGGGCGACCGCCATCCGGTGATGGGCATGGGCGATCACCTGCCCGAGTTCATGACCCGCAGCTTCCGCCCGCGCTTCATCGAACCCGAGGAACAGGCAGAGGTTCAGGCGGCGCCGCGTCCCGAGCCCGCCGAACGCCCGGCCGGGGCGCCTGCCCCCGTCGCCGCACCGCGCCCCGAACCCGTGGTCGCGGAGCCCGAGGCCGTGGTGCCGGCGCAAGCCGAGGCTCCGACGCAGATCGAGGCGCCGGCCGAAACGGCCCCCGAAGCCGCCCCGGCCGAGGGTCCCGCCGCTGCTGCCGAGGCCGAGACGCCCGCCGCCGAAAAGCCCGTGCGCAAGCGCAAGCCGCGCACGCCCAAGGCCAAGGCCGTCGAAACCCCGGTCGAGGCCGCGCCCGAGGCACCCGCAGCCCCGGCGGAGGCGGCAGAGGCCGCGCCGGCCGAGGCTCCGGTCGAAAAGCCGCGCCGCAAGTCGCGCGCCAAGGCTGCGACCGAGGCCCCGGCGGCCGATGCCGCAGCGACCGACGAGCCTGCGCCCGAAAAGAAGCCGGCCAAGCCCCGTGCCCCGCGCAAGCCGCGCGCCAAGACGGCAAAGGCCGAGCCTCAGGCCGAGGCGGAGGCCGACCGTCAGGCCGAGCCGCAATCCGACGCTACCGGCAACGGCGACCGGGCCGAGGTCTAAGGCGTCCTCATGACCGCCCCTGCCCCCCGGAGCGCCGGCCCGCGCCGCCGGCCCAGGCCGGCCGCCCTGCTGGCGGACCTGGGGCTCGGGGTGCTGGCCGCGCTGGGGCAGGCGCCCTGGAACCTGTGGTTCCTGACCGTCCTTGCCCTGGCCCTGCTCTGCTGGCGCGTGGCCGCCGCCCGGGATGCGCGCGCCGCCGCCTGGCACGCGCTGGCGGCGGGCTTTGGCCATTTCGCGCTGGCCATGTCCTGGATCGTCGAGCCTTTCTTGGTCGAGCCCGAAGTCTATGGCTGGATGGCCCCCTTTGCGCTGTTCCTGATGGCATTCGGCGGGGCGCTCTTCTGGGCGGTCCCGGGCTGGATCGCGGGCCGTCTGGCACCGGGATTTCCCCGGCAGGGCGTGGCCTTTGCCGGGCTGGTCGTCCTGTCGGACTGGCTGCGCGGCTGGATCTTCACCGGTCTGCCCTGGGCGCTGACCGGCCATATCTGGATCGCGACGCCCGCCGGGCAGACCGCCGCCACTTTCGGCAGCATCGGCCTTTCGGCCCTGACCATGACGGCGGCGGCCCTGCCCCTGGTCTTTCGGCGGGGCACCGGCTGGCGCGCCGTGCTGCCGGGGGCCACGCTTTCCGCCCTGCTGATCGCCCTGGCCTTCAGCGCCGGCCTCGCGCGCCTGGCGGGCCCCCTGCCGTCCGACACGCCCATCCGGCTGCGGCTGATCCAGCCCGATGCGACCCAGGCGCTGAAATGGGATCCCTATTGGTCCGAGGTCTTCTTTCGCCGCCTGCTGGACCTGTCGGCCGCCCGTGACCCGGACCGGCCCGCGCCCGATGCCGTAATCTGGCCGGAAACGGCGGTGAACTTCCTGCTGGACCAGGCGGGCACAGCCCCCCAGGACATCGCGGCCTATGCCGGCGCGCCGGTGATCCTGGGCATCCAGCGGTCCGAGGGCGAGCGCTACTTCAACAGCCTGACCGCCTTCAGCGCGCAAGGCACGGGCCCGGTCTATGACAAGTTCCACCTGGTCCCCTTCGGCGAATACACGCCCTGGGGCGATGTCATGGCGCGGCTGGGGGTGCGGGCCTTTGCCGCGCAGCACGGCTTCGGCTATTCGCCCGGCCCCGGTCCCAAGGCCATGACCCTGCCCGGCCTGCCCGCCTTCCAGCCGCTGATCTGCTATGAGGCGGTGTTCTCGCGCCACCTGCTGACCGGGCCCGACCGGCCGCAATGGCTGCTGCAGGTCACGAACGACGCCTGGTTCGGCACGGTCTCGGGGCCTTGGCAGCACCTGGCGCAGGCCCGGCTGCGGGCCATCGAATCCGGCCTGCCGCTGATGCGGGCGGCCAATACGGGCGTTTCGGCGGTGATCGACGCGCGGGGCCAGGTACGCGCCGAACTGGGGCTGAACCGCGCCGGCCGCATCGACGCAGCCCTGCCCGGCGCCCTGCCCCCGACGCCCTGGTCGCGCCTTGGCGACTGGCCCGCGGTGCTGGCTGCCGCCGCGGCCGTTCTGGTCGCGATGCGGCGGCGGTTGACGACAACCGGGGCGTGATCTATCGCTGCCTCTGACCGTCACAACGGCTTCCTGGCGTGGCGGCGTAATCCAACGGAGCACTTCTCATGGCCAGACAGAACTACGTGTTCACCTCGGAATCCGTGTCCGAGGGGCACCCCGACAAATTGTGCGACCAGATCTCGGACGCGGTGCTGGACGCGCTTCTGGCCGAAGACCCGGCCGCCCGCGTCGCCTGCGAAAGCTTCGCCACCACCGGAACCGTGGTGATCGGTGGCGAAATCGGGCTGACCGACCAGAAGAAACTGGGCGAATACATGGGCCGCGTGACCCAGATCGCGCGCGACACCATCCGCGACATCGGCTACGAGCAGGAGAAGTTCCACTGGAACACCTGCCACGTCCACAACTACCTGCACGAACAATCCGCCCATATCAGCCAGGGCGTGGACCGCGACGGGGCGGGCGACCAGGGCATCATGTTCGGCTATGCCGTGGACGAGACGCCCGAACTGATGCCGGCGCCGATCCAGTATGCCCATGCCATCCTGCGCCGCCTGGCCGAGGCGCGCAAATCCGGCGCCGAGCCGATGCTGGGCCCGGACGCGAAGTCGCAGCTGTCGCTGCGCTACGAAGACGGCAAGCCGGTTGAGGTGACGAGCCTGGTGCTCTCGCACCAGCACCGCGACGAATCGCAAAGCTCGGACGACATCCGCGCCATCGTCGAGCCCTATATCCGCGAGATCCTGCCCGCCGGCTGGCTGACCGAGCGGACCGAATGGTGGGTGAACCCGACCGGCACCTTCGTCATCGGCGGCCCGGACGGTGACGCCGGCCTGACCGGCCGCAAGATCATCGTCGACACCTATGGCGGCGCGGCCCCGCACGGCGGCGGCGCCTTCTCGGGCAAGGACCCGACCAAGGTCGACCGCTCGGCCGCCTATGCCGCGCGCTATCTCGCCAAGAACGTGGTCGCGGCGGGCCTCGCGAAACGCTGCGTGATCCAGCTTTCCTATGCCATCGGCGTCGCCAAGCCGCTGTCGATCTATGCCGACACCTTCGGCACCTCGGAAGTGCCCGAGGCCGAGATCGAACGCGCCGTCTCGCGCGCGATGGACCTGACGCCGCGCGGTATCCGCGAGCATCTGGACCTCTGCCGCCCGATCTATCGCCGCACCGCCGCCTATGGCCATTTCGGCCGCGCCCCCGAGGCCGACGGCGGCTTTTCGTGGGAACGCACCGATCTCGCCGATGCGCTGAAACGCGAGTTGTAAGGCCGCAGCCGGGGGTTTCACACCCCCGGTCCCCCGTGGGATACTTAGGCAAGAAAGAAGCTCCAGGCGGCGCCAACACGCAAGGTGCTTCTTTCTTGTCCAAATATCCTGGGGGGAGCGCGGAACGCGCGGGGGGCAAAGCCCCCCCTTTTTTTATTCCTTGAAGCTGCGGCTGTCCTTGATCTGGTCCCAGGCCCAGACGACTTCCTGCAGGCGATCCTCGTCCGAACGGTCGCCGCCGTTCATGTCCGGGTGCAAGTCCTTGACCAGGGACTTGTACTGCTTGCGGATCTCGGCGCGGGTCCAGCTGTCCTTGGCTTCCAGGATTTCCAGCGCCTTGCGTTCGGTCGGCGGCAGCTTGCGGGTCGCGGTGCGGCGCGTCTCGGGGTTGGTGCCGTTGGCGCCCAGGATCTCAAGCGGGTCGTCGATACCGTGGCGGGCCCATTTCTGTTCCTGCGCAGCACGGCCAAAGGGCTTGGTCGGACGCTCCCAGACCGTCGCATTGTCCAGGAACTGCTGGAACTCGGCCTCGGACTGGCCCTGGAAATAGTTCCAGTTCAGGTTGTATTCGCGGACGTGATCCTTGCAGAACCAGTAATAGTCGTCCAGGTTGCGCGGCGATTTCGGCGCCCGGTACTGGCCAGGCTGGTTGCAGCCCTCCTTGTCGCAACGGCGGGTCGACGTCTCGAAAGCACCCGACATTCCGCGCCGGCCCTTGGCCTTGCGCTTCTTGTCCGAGGCGGCGGAAATGTCGAATCCGAACGGGTCGCGGTTGCTCATCTGACTGCCTTGTCCTTATCGGGACGCGCAGTTTAGGCTATTTCGAGCGACATGAAAGGGGCATTGGAATGATCGTGGACGAGATGACCGCACGGCTGCAGGCGCTGCATCCGACCCGGCTGGAGATCCTGGACGAAAGCGAGAGCCACCGCGGCCATGGCGGCTGGCGCGAGGGCGGCGAGACGCATTTCCGCATCCGCATGGCCAGCCCCGCCTTTGTCGGGCTGGACCGGGTCGCCAGGCATCGGCTGGTTCATCGCACTTTGGGCGACATCGTGCCGCGCATTCATGCGCTTGCCATGGAACTGGCCGAAAGATGAGCCGTTAGCGCCCCCAGTCTTGCCCGCTGAAACCGCCCCGCGTATTAGCCGAATAACTGTAGAACAAGGACTTTGACGATGACCCCGCCCAAGGATTTCAATGACCGCATGTTGTCTCTGGGCCTGGCCCGCGTCAGCGAGGCTGCGGCCCATGCCTCGGCCCGCCTGATCGGGCGCGGCGACGAGAAGGCGGCCGACCAGGCCGCAGTCAACGCCATGCGCGACCAGCTGAACATGCTGGACATCAAGGGCGTCGTCGTCATCGGCGAGGGCGAGCGCGACGAGGCGCCGATGCTGTATATCGGCGAGGAGGTCGGCACCGGCAACGGTCCCGAGGTCGACATCGCGCTGGACCCGCTCGAGGGCACCACGCTGACCGCCAAGGACATGCCGAACGCGCTGACCGTGATCGCCATGGCACCGCGCGGCACGCTGCTGCACGCCCCCGACGTCTACATGGAAAAGCTGGCGATCGGCCCGGGCTATGACAAGGACGTGGTCAGCCTGGACATGGCGCCGGCCGAACGCGTGCGCGCGCTGGCCGATGCCCGCGGCGTCAAGGACAGCGACATCACCGTCTGCATCCTGGAACGGCCCCGGCACGAGGACCTGATCGCCGAGGTCCGCTCGACCGGCGCGGCGATTCGGCTGATCACCGACGGCGACGTCGCCGGCGTCATCCACTGCGCCGAGGCCGAGCTGACCGGCATCGACATGTACATGGGCTCGGGCGGCGCACCTGAGGGCGTCCTGGCCGCCAGCGCGCTGAAGTGCATGGGCGGGCAGATGTGGGGCAAGCTCTTGTTCCGCAACGAGGACGAGAAGGGCCGCGCGAAGAAGGCGGGGATCAACGACCTGGACCGCATCTATTCGCGCGACGAGCTTGTGACCGGCGACGTGATCTTTGCCGCGACCGGCGTCACCAACGGCTCGATCGTGGCCGGGGTCAAGCGCGAGCCGGGCTATCTGACGACCGAGACGATCCTGATGCGCTCCAAGACCGGGTCGGTCCGGCGCATGATCTATCGCAACCCCGTGAAGTGACGGCGCAGACCGCTTGAACCGCGGGCGGTCATGGGGGATGAAGCCCCATGACCGCTTTTCTTTCCGTCTCCTCCTCGCTGACCGGCCGGCTGTGGCGCGGGCCCGAACCCGGGCTCGAGCGCGCGGCCGAGGCGCTGGCCCAGGACAGCCGCCTGCCCCTGCCCGTCAGCCGCGTCCTCGCCTCGCGCGGGGTCGAGCCGCACGACTGCGCCGCCTATCTGGAACCGCGGCTGCGCGACCTGCTGCCCGATCCGCTGACCCTGCGCGACATGGCGCCGGCCGCCGAACGGATCGTCGCTGCCGTGCAGGCCGGCCAGCGCATCGCCATCTTTGCCGATTACGACGTGGACGGCGGCGCCTCGGCCGCGCTGCTGATCGACTGGCTGCGCCGTCAGGGGCGCGACGCGACCCTCTACATCCCCGACCGCATCGACGAGGGGTATGGCCCGAATGCCCCGGCCATCGCCGGGCTTTCGGCGGGCCATGACCTGATCGTCTGCGTCGATTGCGGCACGCTGAGCTTTGATGCCCTGGCCGCCGCCACCTGCGACGTGATCGTCCTGGACCATCACCAGGGCATCGAGACGCTGCCCCCCGCCGTCGCCGTGGTGAACCCCAACCGCATGGACGAGGATGGCAGCCTGGGCCATCTCTGCGCCGCCGGCGTGGTGTTCCTGACGCTGGTGCAGTGCAACCGCCTGCTGCGCGAACGCGGCCTGCCGCAGCCCGACCTGATCTGCCTTCTGGACCTCGTGGCGCTGGCGACGGTGGCGGACGTGGCGCCGCTGGTCGGCGTCAACCGGGCCTTTGTCCGGCAGGGCCTGGCAATCATGGCCCGGCGCGAACGGCCCGGGCTGGTCGCCCTGGCCGATGTGGCGCGCATGGACGCCGCCCCCAGCGCCTTTCACCTGGGCTTCCTTCTGGGACCGCGGATCAACGCGGGCGGGCGCGTGGGGCGCGCCGACCTGGGCGCGCAATGCCTGGCCTGCACCGATCCCGCCCGCGCGATCCGCTATGCCGAGGAGCTGGACCAGCTGAACCGCGACCGCCGCGCCATCGAGGCCGCCGTGCGCGAGGCCGCCCTGGCCCAGGTCGAGGCGCGCGACCCCGGCCTGGTCGCCTGGGCCGCCGGCGCGGGCTGGCACCCGGGCGTGGTCGGCATCGTCGCCGCCCGCCTGAAAGAGGCGACCAACCTGCCCTCGGTGGTGATCGGGGTGGAGAACGGCATCGGCAAGGGCTCGGCCCGGTCGGTTCCGGGGGTGGACCTGGGCCGCGCCATCCATCGCCTGGCGGCCGAGGGGCTGCTGCTGAAGGGCGGCGGTCACGCCATGGCCGCCGGGCTGACGGTCGAGGAAGCGGCGATCCCCGCCGCCATGCAGCGGCTGTCCGAACTGCTGGCCCGCGAACTGGCCGACCGCAGCGGCGCGCATGAGCTGCGCATCTCGGGCCTGCTGGACCCGGCGGGCGCCACGGTCGAACTGATGCAGATGCTGGAGCGCGCCGGCCCCTATGGCCAGGCCGCGCCCGCGCCGCGCTTCGCCTTTGCCGACCAGCTGATCGACAGCGCCGCCACCATGGGCGACAGCCACCTGCGCCTGCGCTTTCGCAGCCCGGGCAGCCCGCCCGTCGATGCCGTCGCCTGGGGCGCCATGTCGGGTCCCTTGGGCCCTGCCCTGCTGGGCGCGCGGGGCCCGCGCTTTCACCTGGCGGGCAAGCTGGAGCTGTCGCAATGGGGCGGCCGCGAACGCGTGCGGCTGCGCCTGGACGACGCCGCTCCGGCGGGCTGAGCGGGTGCGAAAAAACTTGGCCGGCGGGCGATTTTTCCGCTTGCGCGGACCCGGCACCTCGCCTAAACACCGCTCCACGCCGCCGGGCACCAAGCCTTGCGGAACGCAGTGGCCCGTTCGTCTATCGGTTAGGACGTCAGGTTTTCAACCTGAAAAGAGGGGTTCGACTCCCCTACGGGCTGCCACTTTCGCCTGACAGGATCAGGCGCCGCGCCGAAATCCCCGCCGGATTTGCGGCGCTTTTCTTTTGCCGCGCGGGCTTGCGATTTACCCACAGAAGAATGGTGCGGACCCCCTTGCGGGGGCGGCCGTGCTGGCCTAAACCCCGCCCGTCGCATGGCGACACGCTGGCCCGTTCGTCTATCGGTTAGGACGTCAGGTTTTCAACCTGAAAAGAGGGGTTCGACTCCCCTACGGGCTGCCAGCATCCCCGGCATCGGGTTTTCCCCGGCATCAGGCATCCGGCGCGGCGCGGTCGTCCAGCACCAGTTGCAGGAATGCAAGGTCCAGCCAGCGGCCGAACTTGGCCCCCACCTGCGGCATCAGCCCGACCTGGCGGAACCCCAGCCCCAGATGCAGCCGGATCGAGCCCTGGTTGCCGGCCTCGACCCCCGCGACCATGACGTGCTTGCCCAGGGCCCGCGCGCGGTCGATCAGCGCCACCATCAGCGCGCGGCCGACGCCGGCGCCCTGCCGGTCGGGGGCGACATAGACCGAATGTTCGACCGTGTGGCGAAAGCCGTCGAAGGCGCGCCAGTCGCCGAACGAGGCATAGCCCATCACCGCGCCCGACGCATCGACCGCGACCAGCAGCGGATAGCCGGCCTGCTTGCGCCCCTGCCACCAGGCCAGCCGGTCGGCCGGGTCCACGGTGCGGTCGTTCCAGATCGCCGTCGTGCAGGCGACGGCGTGGTTGTAGATGGCGCAGACGGCGGGCATGTCGGCCTCATCGGCGTCGCGGATAATAACCCCGGCCATGGCCTTAGACCTCGTCCACGCGGCGCATCAGCAGCAGCGCCAGGCCCGAGCAGGCCAGCGTGGCCAGGACCATGGGCAGCGCGGTGCCGTCGTACAACTGGCCCACCGGCGCGGCGATCAGCACCGCCCCGATGGTCGAGACCGCCGCCACGACCGAGGCCGCCATCCCCGCCACATGGCCCATGTGCTGCAGCGCCATCGCGTTCAGGTTGCCGAAGGTCACGCCCGCCATGAAGAACACGCTGACCGCCCAGAAGAAGAAGGCGGGAAAGCGCAGCGGCTCGGGCAGCAGGTCGCCCCAGATCAGGACCAGCATCGTCCCCGACACCACCACCTGCATCGCATAGGCGCTTTTGACGATGCGCCGCATGCCCAGCCGCACCACATAGCGCGCGTTCAGGACGGTCCCCGTTCCCGCCAGCAGCGCCATGCCGGCGAACCACAGGGGAAACTGGTCGCCCTTGCCATAGGTCTCGGCGAACAGTTGCTGGGCGGAACTCAGCAGCGCGAACATCTGGCCGAAACCCAGCGTCATGATGACCGTGACCAGCTGCACCTGGCGGTGGCCCAGCACCTCGCGGGCCGAGGCCATCAGGCTGGCAAGGTTCATCGGCCGGCGGCGGGCGGGGGGCAGCGTCTCGGGCTGGCGCAGGTTCACCCAAAGCGAGCCGACCAGCGCCAGCAGCACGAAGGACCCGAAGACACCGCGCCAGCCGACCAGATGGATGACGACGGCCCCGACCGAGGGCGCCACGGCCGGGACCAGGATGAAGATCATCATGACAAAGCTGGTGATCCGCGCCATCTCGCGCCCCTGGTACAGGTCGCGCACCAGTGCCAGCGACACGATCCGCGGCCCGGCGGCGCCCAGCCCCTGGACGAAGCGCGCGACCAGCAGCATTTCCAGCGACTGCGCAAAGACGGCGGCGATGGAGGCCAGCGCATAGATGGCAAAGCCCAGGGTGATGACGGGCTTGCGCCCGAAGGTGTCCGACAGCGGCCCCGCAACGAACAGCCCCACCCCCATGCCCGCCATGAAGGCGGTCAGCACAAGCTGGGCGCGGTTCACGTTCTCGGGAGTCAGGGTCTGGGCGATCTGCGGCAGCGCGGGCAGCATCGAGTCGATGGAAAAAGCGATGACCGCAAAGACCAGCGCCATCATTGCGATGAATTCGGGCAGGGGTTGCCTGGCCAGGGGGGGCTGAACCGGGGCGGACATCGAAAACCTCTTGTATGGAGCCCCCCGGACCTACCCCCCGGACCCACGGGACGCAAGGTCGCGGCGTTGCAGAACGGCGGCGAGTGGCTATATCGGGCGCATGAGCGGACCTTTGAACCTGATGAAACTGTGCGTCGGCTGCGATACCCCGGCCGCGCTGGACCAGTGGCAACGCAACCATTGGCAGGGCGGCCCGGCACGCCATGTCACCCGGATGTGGCCCAAGCGCCAGGACGAGCTGCTGGCGGGCGGCTCGATCTATTGGGTGTTCAAGGGCATCATGCAGGCCCGCCAGCGCCTGATCGGGCTGGAGGAGGTGACCGGCGCCGACGGCATCCGCCGCTGCGCCCTGATCCTGGAACCCGGGCTGGTCCGCGTCGCGGCCGTGCCGCGCCGCGCCTTTCAGGGCTGGCGCTACCTGACGGCGGGCGACGCGCCCCCCGACCTGCCCGCCGGGCGCGAGGACGAACCCAGCCTGCCCCCCGACATCGCACGCGCGCTGGCAGAGATGGGCCTGCGCTAAGGCGCGGCGTTCAAGGGGACGGTGGGGAACTGGAGCGGGTGAAGGGAATCGAACCCTCGTCTTCAGCTTGGGAAGCTGCGGCTCTACCATTGAGCTACACCCGCGGCCCGGCTTGATTACCGGCTCGCCGTCCGCCCTGCAAGTGCAATCTGCGCCGCCCCGGCGCGGCCCTGGGCGTGCCCAATCGACAACCAGGGGGATTTTTTGCGCGCGCCGGCTGGGATGCGGCATTGATATTTCCGCCTTGAGGGGTCGTTATGCGACAACAGGTCAGCACATGCCCCGGAGCACATCATGTCCGCGCTTTCGCGCCGCATTGCCTTGTCGATGTTTCTTGCCGGGCTGGCGGGCCTTTCCCCGGCCCTGGCCCAGCAGCAGGCCGAGGCACCGCCACCCACCGTCACGGTGGTGACGCTGCACGTCGAGGACGTGCCGGTGACGACCACCCTGCCCGGCCGCGTCACCGCCTCGGCCGAGGCCGAGGTGCGGCCCCAGGTCAATGGCATCGTGACCGAACGCCTGTTCGACGAAGGGCGCCGGGTCAAGGTGGGCGATCCGCTGTTCCGCATCGACAAGACCACCTACGAAGCCGCCGTGGCCCAAGCCGAGGCCGCCGTCGCACAGGCGCGCGCCCAGGCCGACAATGCCCGGCGCGAGGCCGAGCGCGCCGGCGCCCTGCGCGACCGCCGGGTGGCCAGCGAAAGCACCTCGGACACCGCCATCGCCGCGCGGGACGCAGCCGAAGCCGCCGTCAAGGTCGCCGAGGCGCAGTTGCAGACCGCCCGGATCGAACTGGACCGCACCACCATCCGCGCCGAGCTGGACGGAGAGATCGGCCTGGCCCAGGTCAGCCAGGGCGCGCTGGTGACCGCCGGGCAGGCGACGCCGCTGGCGGTGATCCGCGCGCTGGACCCGGTGCATGTCGACGTGACCCAGTCCGCGGCCGAGGTCGTGCGCTGGCGCCGCGACATGGCCGCCGTCCAGGACGCCGAGATCGAGCGGCCGGGCCAGCAGGTCACGCTGCGCCTGGCCGACGGCACCGAATACGGGATCGCCGGCACGCTGACCGCGGCCGAGCCCTTCGTGAACGAAACCACCGGCGTCATCACGCTGCGGCTGTCCTTTCCCAACCCGGAAAGCATCCTGCTGCCCGGAATGTATGTGCAGGCCGTGGTCCAGCAGCGCACCGCGCATAATGCGATCCTGGCGCCGCAGGAAGGCGTCAGCCGCGACCGCCGGGGCCAGCCGATCGCCCTGGTCGTCAACGCCCAGAACCAGGTCGAGCAACGCGACCTGACGATCCTGCAGGACCACGGAAACAGCTGGATCGTGACGAAAGGTCTGTCGGACGGCGACCGGCTGATCGTCGAGGGCGTCCAGAAGATCGGCCCCGGCATGCCCGTCGTGCCCGAGGAACGCCAGGCGGCGGGAACCCGGCCCGCGGCCCCCGCCGGCCAGCAGGCGCAGGATCAGGCCCAGCCCGCCGCCGGGGCAGAAGGGGACGAGCCCGCCCCCGACCAGTCCGCCCCCGCCCAGCCTGCCCCCGTCCAGCCTGCCCCCGAGGCGCCCGCCCCCGGGGCGGCGCCCGACGGGCCGCAGGGCGGGCAGGACCAGCCGGCCCCCGCCGGCGAACAGACGACCGAACCCAAGGCATCGAACGGCTGACCCCGTTTCGGGGCATTTCGGACAGGAACCTAGAATGGCTCGCTTTTTCATCGACCGTCCGGTGTTTGCCTGGGTCATCTCGATCCTCATCATGGGGATCGGGCTCATGTCGATCCTGACCCTGCCCGTCGCGCAATATCCCCAGATCGCGCCGCCCTCGGTCACGATCCGGGCGACCTATCCGGGCGCCTCGGCCGATACGGTCGCCAATACCGTGACCCAGGTCATCGAACAGCAGATGACCGGCCTGGACGGGCTGCGCTATTTCAGCTCGAGTTCAAGCTCGGCCGGAACCTCGCAGACCGAACTGACCTTCGAGACGGGGACCGACCCCGACATCGCCCAGGTCCAGGTGCAGAACAAGCTGGCCCAGGCCACCGCCCTGCTGCCGGAAACCGTGCAGCGCCAGGGCGTCACGGTCGAGAAATCCTCCTCGGGCTTCCTGATGGTGGTGGCGCTGATCTCGGACGACGGGCGGCTGGAACAGGTGGACCTGTCCGACTACCTGATCTCGAACCTGGTCAACGACCTCAGCCGGGTCGAGGGCGTGGGCTCGGTCCAGGTGTTCGGCGCGCAATATGCCATGCGGATCTGGCTGGACCCGTCGAAACTGGCCGCCTATGAACTGACGCCGGGCGACGTGGTCAACGCCGTCGCGGCGGAAAACGCCCAGATCTCGGCCGGCAGCTTCGGCAGCCAGCCCGCGCCCAAGGGGCAGATGCTGAACGCGACGATCACCGCGCAGTCCCTGCTGTCCACGCCCGAAGACTTCGAACAGATCGTGCTGCGGGCCGAGGCGGACGGCGGCCTGATCCTGCTCAAGGACGTGGCGCGGGTCCAGATCGGGGCCGAGGGCTACATGACCGAGGCGCGCTACAACGGCAAGCCCTCGGCCGGGATCGCGATCAGCCTGGCCTCGGGCGCGAACGCGCTGGACACGGCCGAGAGGGTCAAGGCCCGGATGGCCGAGTTCGCCAAGTTCTTCCCCGAAGGGGTCAGCTATGTGATCCCCTATGACACCACGCCCTTCGTGCTGATCTCGATCGAGGAGGTGGTCAAGACGCTGGTCGAGGCCATCGTGCTGGTGTTCTTCGTCATGCTGCTGTTCCTGCAGAACTGGCGCGCGACGCTGATCCCCACGCTGGCCGTGCCGGTGGTGCTGCTGGGCACCTTCGGCGTGCTGGCGGCGCTGGGGTTCACCATCAACACGCTGACCATGCTGGCCATGGTGCTGGCCATCGGCCTTCTGGTCGACGACGCCATCGTCGTGGTCGAGAACGTCGAGCGGATCATGGAGGAGGAGGACCTCGAGCCGCGCGAGGCGACCAAGAAATCCATGGGCCAGATCACCGGCGCGCTGATCGGCATCGCGCTGGTCCTGTCGGCGGTCTTCGTGCCGATGGCCTTCTTCGGCGGCTCGACCGGGGTGATCTACAAGCAGTTCGCCATCACCATCGCCAGCGCCATGGGGCTTTCGGTCGTGGTGGCGCTGACCCTGACGCCGGCGCTTTGCGCGACGCTTCTGCGCAACGAACACGGGCACAAGACGCGGGGCTTCTTCGGTCTGTTCAACCGCGGCTTCGACCGGACGATGCACGGCTACAGTTCTTGGGTGGGCTGGATCATCCGCCGGCCGCTGCGCATGATGCTGATCTATCTGGGCATCGGCGCGGCGATGGTGTTTCTGTTCCTGCGCACGCCAACCGGGTTCCTGCCGGACGAGGATCAGGGCATCATGTTCGTCCTGATCCAGGGGCCCACCGGCGCCACGACGGAACGGACCAACGCCGTCATCGACCAGATCCAGACCTATTTCAACGAGGCCGAGGGCGACAACATCGAATCCATGTTCGGCGTCGCGGGCTTCAGCTTCGCGGGCGCAGGCCAGAACATGGGCATCGCGTTCCTGCGGCTGAAGGACTGGGACGAGCGTCCCGATGCGGCCCAGTCCGTGCAGGCCATAGCCGGCCGCGCCTTTCCCGCGCTGATGGGCATCCGCGATGCGATGGTGTTTCCCATCGTTCCACCCTCGGTGATCGAGCTTGGCAACGTCTCGGGCTTCGACTTCTACCTGCAGGCGCGGGGCGGCCAGACGCACGAACAGCTGCTCGAGGCGCGCAACCAGATGCTCGGCATGTCGGGACAGGACCCGCGCATCGGCTCGGCCCGACCGAACGGGCTCGAGGACGCGGCGCAATACAACCTGGACATCGACTGGCGCAAGGCGGGCGCCATGGGGGTCAGCGCGACCGACGTGGGCAGCCTGCTGTCGGTCGCCTGGGCGGGGCGCTATGTGAACGACTTCATCGACCGGGGCCGGATCAAGCGCGTCTATGTCCAGGGCGACGCGCCGACGCGGTCGGTGCCGACCGACATCGACAAATGGCGGGTGCGGAACAGTTCCGGCGGGCTGGTGCCCTTCTCGAACTTTGCCGAAGGACGGTGGAGCTATGGGCCGCAGGGGCTTTACCGCTATAACGGCGTACCCGCGATGCAGATC
This sequence comes from Paracoccus yeei ATCC BAA-599, assembly GCF_000622145.1. Taxonomy (GTDB): domain Bacteria; phylum Pseudomonadota; class Alphaproteobacteria; order Rhodobacterales; family Rhodobacteraceae; genus Paracoccus; species Paracoccus yeei. The sequence goes on from NZ_JHWH01000001.1 coordinate 451,587, forward strand.
CAGGGCAGTCCCGCGCCCGGCGTCTCCTCGGGCGAGGGGATGGCCGCCGTCGAGGAACTGGCCGGCAAGCTGCCCACGGGCTTCGACGTGGCTTGGACGGGCCTGTCACTTGAGGAGCAGGCGGCCGGCAACCAGACCACGCTGCTATACGGGCTGTCCCTGGCCGTCGTGTTCCTGTGCCTGGCCGCGCTTTACGAAAGCTGGTCGATCCCCTTTGCGGTGATGCTGGCCATGCCCATCGGGGTTCTGGGGGCGCTGGTCGGGGCCTGGCTGGGCGGTTTCGACAACGGCGTGTTCTTTCAGGTCGGGCTGCTGACGGTGATCGGCCTGACCGGCAAGAACGCCATCCTGATCGTCGAATTCGCGCGCGAACAGGCCGAGCAGCACGGCAAGCCCCTGTACGAGGCCGTGACCGAGGCCGCGCGCCAGCGTTTCCGCCCGATCATGATGACCTCGGTCGCGTTCTCGCTGGGCGTGCTGCCGCTGGTCCTGTCGGCCGGCGCGGGGGCGAACGGGCGCAACACCATCGGCGCGACGGTCCTTGGCGGCACCATCGCGGCCACCGTGCTGGGCGTGCTGTTCGTGCCGCTGTTCTTCGTCCTGGTCCGGCGCCTGCTGGGCCGGCCCGAGCCCGCCACCGGCCCGCAGGCCGCCGCCTGACACGCGGATGCTTGCCGCGATCCCCCGGCCGCCTTAATCTGGTCCAGGGGGAGCCCGCCCGATGGCGGCAGGGAAAGCTGATGGTTCACAGCCGTCGACAGATCGCGTTCAGGGCGGCATCGGGCCCCGGGCCGGATGGTCCGGGCATGGCGAGGGGCTAGAATGGCTCATCCCCCGCGCCCGCCGTCGCGCCTTCCCTCGGTCCGGCAGGCGGCCAAACGGCCGCTGATCGGCACCCGCATCCGCGAACGGCGCCTGTCGCTGGGCCGCCGCCAGACCGAGGTGGCGCGGCACGCCGACATCTCGGCCGCCTATCTGAACCTGATCGAACACAACCGCCGCCCCGTGGGCGAGGCGCTGCTGTCGCGCCTGGCCGAAGCGCTGGAGATCGACGCCCGCGAACTGGCCTCGGACCGCGAGGAGATCCTGATCTCGGGCCTGCGCGAGGCGGCGGCGCTGGTCGCGGGCCAGTCCCTGCCGGTGGAACTGGACCAGATCGCCGAATTCGCGGCGCGCTTTCCGGGTTGGGCGGGGGCGCTCTCGGCCTCGGTCCGGCGGGCCGATGCGCTGGAACGGCGGCTGGTGGCGCTGTCGGACCGGATGACGCGCGACCCCTATCTGCTGGCGACGCTGCACGAGATCCAGTCGGCGGTGACGGCGGTGCGCTCGACCGCCTCGATCCTGGCCGAGACGCCGGACATCGAACCGGAATGGCGCGACCGCTTCCACGGCAATCTCGACGCCGACAGCCAGCGCCTGTCGCGCACCGCGCAGTCGCTGGTGGCCTATCTGGACACGTTCGAGGACGACGCCGTGCCCATGTCGCCCCAGGAAGAGGTCGAGGCCTGGGCCGCCGCCGGCCAGTCCGACCCGACCGAGGCGGCGGAGCTGGCCTCGGACGCGGCGCGGGCGATGGCGCGGGGGGTGCTTGCGGCGCAGGCCCGCGACCGCGCCGCCCTGCCCGATGCCGCGCTGGCCGCCCTGGCCGAAGACACAGCGGCACCCGATCCGGGCCTGTTGGCGCTGCGCGGCGGCTGGCCGCTCGACCTGGTGCTGCGCCGGCTGGGCGTGCTGCGCCCCGGCCCCTGGGCGGATGCGGGGCTGGTGATCTGCGACGGCTCGGGCGCGCCGCTGTTTCGCTATGCGCCCCCGGGGTTCGAACTGCCCCGCCCCGGCGAGGGCTGCGCGCTGTGGCCGCTGTTCGAGGCTCTGGCCCAGCCGCAGCTGCCCGTCGCCCGCCTGATCGAGACGCCGGGCGGCAGCCGCTATCTCGCCTGGGCCGTGGCCGAGCGGCTGCTGCCCATGGGGTTCGACGGGCCGGCGCTGAGCCGGGCGCAGATGCTGCTGCTGCCCGCGCCCGCCGCCGCGGATGCGCGCCCCGCCCTGCCCGTGGGCCCGGCCTGCCGGATCTGCCCGCGCCCGGCCTGCCCGGCGCGGCACGAACCCTCGATCCTGGGTCCGGCCTGAGGATGCGGCTGCGCACCCGACGCCTGTTCCTGGACCGCGCCGCCTATCGCAGGCGGCGGCTGATCGACGCGACGCGGATGCTGCCCTTTGCCCTGGCGCTGGTGGTGCTGGTGCCGCCGGTCTGGCTGCCGCACCATTTCAGCTTTGCCACCGGCACCCTGTGGCTGGCCTTGGGCTGGATCGCGACCATCGCCGTCACCGCCGCGCTGCACCACGCCATCGGTCCCGCCCGCGCCGCGCCGGAGGACGAGGATGACGCCTGAGACGCTTGGCCTTGCCGCCACCGCCTATGTGGCGCTGATGTTCCTTCTGGCCCATGCCGCCGACCGCGCCGCCGCCGCGGGGCGCTGGCGCTGGATGGAACGCCCGGTGATCTATACCCTGTCGCTGTCGGTCTATTGCTCGGCCTGGACCTTCTATGGCGCCGTCGGCTACGCCAGCCGCTCGGGGCTGGAGTTCATGACGATCTATCTGGGCCCCGGCATCGTCTTTGCCGGCGCCTGGTGGGGCTTGCGCCATCTGGTCCGGGTGGCGCGGATGCACCGCGTGACCTCGATCGCGGACCTGATCTCCAGCCGCTACGGCAAGTCGCCGGGACTGGCGGCGCTGGTCACGCTGATCGCGGTCTGCGCGGCGACGCCCTATATCGCGCTGCAACTGCAATCGGTGTCCATGGCGCTGTCGGCCTTTGCCGAGCCGGGGCGGCCGCTGCCGGGCTCGATCCCGCTGTGGACGGCGGTCGGGCTTGCGGCCTTCGCCATCCTGTTCGGGACCCGCAACCTTGCCGCCGACGAACGCCACCACGGCGTCGTCATGGCCATCGCCGTCGAGGCGGTGGTCAAGCTTACGGCCTTTGTCGCGGTCGGCGCCTATGTGCTGTGGGGCCTGGCCGACGGACCCGCGGACATCCTGGCCCGCATCGACCGCATGGCCGCACGGCCGGAGGGCGAGGGCTGGATGATCCGCCCCGACCGCTGGTTCGTGCTGATCACGCTGTCGGCCGCGGCGGTGATCGTGCTGCCGCGCATGTTCCAGGTGCTGGTGGTCGAGGCCAGCGACGACGACCGGCTGCGCCAGGCGGGCTGGGCCTTTCCGCTGTATCTGTTCGCGATGACCTTCCTGGTCCTGCCCATCGCGGTGGTGGGCCAGGACCTGCTGCCCCAGGGCTCGAACCCCGACCTGCATGTGCTGGCCCTGCCCCTGTCGCAGGGGCAGGACGCGCTGGCGGGGTTTGTCTTCCTCGGGGGGTTTTCCTCGGCCATGTCGATGGTGGTGGTCAGCGCCATCGCGCTGTCGACCATGATGGCCAACCATTGGCTGGTGCCCCTGTGGCTGTGGCTGCGCCGGGGCGGGCTGGGGGCCGGCGCCCAGCCCGGCGCCGCGCGCGAGGACCTGCGCGCGCTGATGCTGAACGCGCGGCGGCTGGCCATCCTGTGCATCATCGGGGCGGGCTGGACCTATCTGCGGTTGTCGGGCGGCACCTCGGCCCTGGCGGTCATGGGCATCGTGGCCTTTTCGGGCATGGCGCAGGTCCTGCCGGCGCTGATCGCGGGCCTGTGCTGGCGCGGCGCCACCCGGCGCGGGGCCGTGGCGGGGATCGTCGCGGGCGCGGCGGTGTGGCTGGGGATGGTGTTCCTGCCCTCGCTCGGGCTGACCGCGCCGCCGCGCCTGCCGCAGGGCATCGACCCCTTTGCCGGTTCGGTCCTGCTGGCGCTGGGGGTCAATCTTGCGCTGACCGTGCTGGTGTCGCTGATCGACTTTCCGAACCCGGTCGAGCGGATGCAGGGCCTGTCCTTTGTCCATGCCATCGCGCCCGACGGCTCGCCCAGTGACGGGGCCGGCCAGGGGCGGGCGGAATCGCTGCTGGCGCTGGCGGGGCGGCTTTGGGGCAGCGAGCGCGCCTTGGAGATCTTTCGCGCCGCGGCCGAGGACCAGGGCAAGTCCGGCTATCTGCCCGACCTGACGCCGCGCTTCCTGTCCGATTTCGAACGCCAGATCGCCGGCACCGTGGGCGCGGCCACCGCCGTCGCGCTGATGGCGCAGGTCGCGGGCCGGGGCCCGGTCACGGTGGCCGACCTGATGGATGTCGCGGGCGAGGCCAGCCGCGCCCGCGCCGACAAGCTGCGGCTTGAGACGGCGACCGAGGAACTGGCCCGCACCGCCCGCAAGCTGCAGGAAACCAACGACAAGCTGACCGCTCTTTCGGCCCAGAAGGACGCCTTTCTGGGCCAGATCAGCCACGAATTGCGCACACCCATGACCTCGATCCGGGCCTTTTCCGAGATCCTGATGGAGCCCGATGTGCCCGCCCCCGACCGCGCCCGCTTTGCCGGGATCATCCACGCAGAGACCGGACGGCTGACCCGGCTGGTCGACGACCTGCTGGACCTTGCCGTTCTGGAAGGCGGGCGCGCGCGGCTGACGCCCGCCGTGGTGAACCTGCACGACCTGATCGAACGGGCGCTGGCCGCCTCGCGCGCCGGAGACGCGGGGCGCGGCCCGGTGCTGCTGCGCGACATCCCGGCCGAGCATCTGATGCTGATCACCGACCCCGACCGGCTGCTGCAGGTGCTGATCAATGTGCTGGCGAACGCGCGCAAGTACTGCGACGCCCCTGCCCCCGAGATCCGGATCGAGACGCGGCGCCTGCGCGACGGCCGCATCGAAATCGACATCGCCGACAACGGCGCCGGAATCCCCCCCGAGCACGAGGCGCTGATCTTCGAGAAATTCGCCCGGCTGGACGATCCGGCGCGGGCCGGGGGCGCCGGGCTGGGGCTGGCGATCTGCCGCGAGATCATGCAGTTCCTGGGCGGCTCCATCGCCTATCTGCCCGGACAGGGCGGCGCGGCCTTTCGCATCTCCCTGCCGCCAAGACCGCCCGCGCGGACCGGGGCTGCGGGGGAAAATGCTGCGAATGCAGCCGGATAAACCTTTTCGCAACCAGTCTCTGCAATCCTCGCCGCAGGACAGGTGCGATTCGGGCGTGGTATGGACAGCGCAGAGCGGGAACAGGCGGTCACGGAGGGCGCACAGGCCGGACAGGTCCTGCGCCGGATGATCGCCCTTGGGGAACAGGGGCGCGCACCGCTGCGCCAGTCCGCGGCCTCCCTGCAAGCCGCGCAAGAGGTCAGCCTGGAACGGGCGGCGGGCGTGGCGCTGGGGCGCGCCGCCGAACGCGCGCACCGCTTGCCGGTCTATGTCGAAAGCGTGCAATATGACACCATTTCCGTTTCCGAACTGGCCGAGCTGCTGCCCGAACGCGCGCTTCTGGGCGTTATCGAAGGCGGGCGCGACCTGCTGGGGGTGATGGCGCTGTGCCCGTCGTTCCTGGCCGCCCTGATCGAAATGCAGGCCCTGGGCCGGGTCACGGCCCGCGCCCCCGCGCCCCGGCGTCCGACGCGGACGGATGCCGCGATCTCGGCCGATTTCATCAATGGACTGTTGGCGGAACTGGGGCGCGAATTCGCAGCGCGCGCCGATGCGCCGCCCTTTGGCCATTACCGATACGCAACCTATCTGGACGATCCGCGCCCCCTAGCCCTGATGCTTGAGGACACCCAGATGACGCGCCTGTCCATCCGCTTTCGCATGGGCAGCGGCGGCCAGCGCGACGGCCATATCCTGCTGGCGGTACCCGCGCCGCAGCGTCCCGGGGGCACCACGCGGATGCTTGCGGCAAGCCCCGAGCCGGTGCCGCCCGCCCCCCTGCCCGAATCGACCTTGCCCGCGCCGACGCTGGCCGACGCCGTCCTGCAGGCGCCGGTCCCTGTCGTGGGCGTGCTCTGCCGCCGGACCCTGACGCTGCGGGCCTTGCAGGCACTGGCGCCGGGGTCGCTGATCCCCCTGCCCGCGCATGCCCTGGACGAGGCGCGGATCGAAACCGCGACCGGCCAGTTGCTGGCCACCGGCCGCCTGGGCGAGGCCGAGGGGTTTCACGCCATCCGGCTGCGGACGGGCGCGGCCCGGTCCGCGGGAACCCCGCCCGCCCCGGGGGCCGAACCGCCGCTGGCCGACCTGGCCGAACCCGATCCCTTTCGCCCCGAAAGCGTCTCTGCCGCGCCGCCGCGGCAGGCCGCCCATTGACAGCCGACTGGCCCTGCGCTTGACTGCCGGTCGGCCGCCGGGGCGCCTCTGCCGCCCCCGAAAAGCCGTGAAAACCGCCCGGACGACCGGGCCGATGTCAGTTTCCCCTTGAAAAATCGGGCGGCGCGACGCATGTAGCTTGCGCCCGCCAAGGTGCGGGTCACCCCTACAGGAGAAGACATGGCCAAGGAAGAAATGCTCGAATTTCCCGGCGTCGTGAAGGAACTCCTGCCCAATGCGACATTCCGGGTCGAGCTAGAGAACGGCCATGAGATCATCGCACATATGGCAGGAAAGATGCGCAAGAACCGCATCCGCGTTCTGGCCGGCGACAAGGTTCAGGTGGAAATGAACACCTATGACCTGACCAAGGGCAGGATCAATTATCGCTTCAAGTAAGCCCTGCGCGTCCGCAGGCGCTGCGGATGCAGGACCGGCCAAGGCATGACCATGAATGACCTGAACGCCCCCCGCCCGGACCTCGATGCCAGCGGGGTTTCCGGCGTTCGGCCGCGGCTGGTGCTCGGCTCGGCCAGCCCGCGGCGGCTGGAGTTGCTGGGCCAGATCGGCATCCGCCCCGATGCGGTGATGCCCGCCGATATCGACGAAACGCCGCGCCGCCAGGAATCCGCCCGCGCCTATACCCGCCGCATGGCCCGCGAAAAGGCCGAGGCGCTGGCCGGCCGGGCCGATGGCGTCGTTCTGTGCGCAGACACCTCGGTCGTGGCCGGGCGCCGCATCCTTGGCAAGCCCGCCGACGCGGAGGAGGCGCGCAGTTTCCTGCACCTGCTGTCCGGCCGCCGCCACCGCGTGCTGACCGCCGTCGCCCTGGCCCATGCCGGTCGCCTGCACGAACGCCTGGTGGAAACCACGATCCGCCTGCGCCCCCTCTCGACGCCCGAGATCGAGGGCTATGTCGCCTCGGGCGAATGGCGGGGCAAGGCTGGCGGCTATGGCATCCAGGGCCGCGCCGGGGCCTTCGTGCTGTGGATGCAGGGATCATACAGCGCCGTCGTAGGCCTGCCGCTGGCGGAAACCGCAATGCTGCTGGCCCATGCGGGCATCACGGAGAATGCACCATGAAGGGACGCCAGATCGTCATCGGCCAAGTCTTTGGCCTGGATGCCGCGGCCCTGATGCAGGACGGCCAGTTGCAGGACCTGATCCTGGACACCGCCGCCGTGGCCCCGCTGGCCCCCGGCGCCATCTGCCGCGCCAAGGTGGACCGGCTGGTCAAGGGCCAGGGCGGCGTCTTTCTGCGCCTGCCCGAGGGCGAGCGCGGCTATCTGCGCGACCGCTCGGGCCTGCGCGAGGGCCAGTCGATCATCGTCCAGATCGGCGGCAGCGCCGAGCCGGGCAAGGCCGTCCCGGTCTCCTGCAGGCTGAACTTCCGCGGCCGACATGTCATCGTGACCCCCGGCGCGCCGGGGGTGAACGTCTCGCGCCGGATCCGCGATGGGGCCTTGCGCGCCAGTCTGGAAGCCTTGGGTGCTGCGGCGCTTGACGGTGTGGCCGAGCCGCCGGGCATCGTCTTTCGCAGCGTGGCGGCCCAGTCCGACCCCGAGGAGATCGAACAGGAACTGCGCAGCCTGCTGGACCTCGCCCTGGCCGTCGCCGCCGATGCCGAGGGGCAGCCCGAACTGCTGCTCGACGCGCCCGACCCGGCCGAGCAGGCCTGGCGCGATTGGGCCGAGCCTCCCCCCGACGGCGTCGAGGACGGGCCGAATGCCTTCGCCCTGACCGGCGCCGCCGAGGCCGCCGAGGCGATGCTGTCGCCCCGCGTCGATCTGGGCGGCGGCGCTTGGGCCGAGATCGAGGCCCTGCGCGCGCTTGTCGCTGTGGACGTAAACACCGGTTCCGACCACTCGCCGGCCGCCGGGCTCAAGGCTAATATCGCGCTTGCCCGCGATCTGCCGCGCCAGTTGCGACTGCGCGGCCTGGGCGGGCAGATCGTGGTCGATTTCGCCCCCATGCCCAAGCGCGACCGCGGCACGCTGGACCAGATCCTGCGCGCCGCCTTCAAGGCCGAACCCGCCGAGACGGTTCTGATCGGCTGGACCGCGATGGGTCTTTACGAGATCAGCCGCAAGCGCGACCGCCTGCCCCTGTCCCGTATCGCGGGGGCGCAGCGATGACCTGCCCGATCTGCGGCAAGCCGGCGGTCCCCCGCTATCGACCGTTCTGCTCGCGCCGCTGCGCCGACGTGGACCTCGCGCACTGGCTGCGCGGCGATTACCGCATCCCGGCTGAGCCTGTTCCCGATGCCGATCCGGACGAATGAAATTTCTGTTTTTCGCTCTGGACACGGGCGCGCGACTGGCCTAGTTACCCGCCAGCCGAAAGCAAAATGGCACGGCGCCCGGATAGCTCAGTTGGTAGAGCAGCGGATTGAAAATCCGCGTGTCGGTGGTTCGAATCCGCCTCCGGGCACCATTTTTAATCAAGCAAAAACAGCGCCCTAAGGTTTCCGCATCGTTCGATTAGGTCACGGAATAGTATTTGGGGACACTTTGGGGACACCGGGACATCTGGCACATCGTCGCCAAAGCGAAGTCGGTCGCCGGTCATCGGTTGCCGCGTCTCCTGGACCGAATCTTCAAGCGAAAAACTCCTTCCATTCCGCGTCGGTGATCTCGCCCATCATGTCCGCATGCGACTTGTCGATGGCCAGCATCTGGAACGCGCGCGTCCGATGGGATTCGGCGGTCCTCTCGCTGTGCTGAGCGCAGGCCCCCATCGCCAAGTCGACGCCGCGACTTCCAAGCTGCCCGAACTGCTCGTGAAGCTTCGTCCTGGACGCGTGGTTCCCCGTGCCCAGAACCTGCTGCCAGAGATGGCTGACATAGCGTTTTGTTTGGCACCCGGCCCTCATGGTCAGGACCCTCGGTAACGGGATCGTCCCAGTCAAGCAGTTTTGCGTATACGGGATGCACCGCCGGAGCGCGGTCTTGTTCTTTGAGCAAGTGATCTGCTTCTCTGGTCGGTAACCTTCGTCTGAGACCGACCCGGCGATAGTGGAGAGGTAGGTCTCCGGGCATCCAACTCAGTCATCGTCAGGCCAGCGGCGTCAACTTCAAGGAGGACGTGTTGGTGGACAGGTGCAGCCGCTGATCTGCGGCCGGCGACCTTGACTGCCGCAGAGGCGGCGAAGGTCAAGGTCTTGGCGTTGATCTCGATGTGCATTATTGTGCAAATCGCATCCCGGAGAACGTTATGTCAGAGGCAATACACAGGTATCACACGGCAAAAGGGTATTTTCAGTCTTGCATGATGATCACCCGCAGCCCTGACTGGAACGACGAACCCAGGAAATACCTAACGCTGCTGTCTATGATGATGCTGACCGGGTTTTCGGTCGAACTATATCTCAAGGCATGGATGCTCCAGAAGAAGCGGGAGGCGGGCATCCCGGACGTTGAGGCTTCAGAGTCGGTGCGGAAATATGGGCATAACCTTCGCAAGCTCTTCAAGGACTGTTCAGAAACTGGTCTTGATGTCCTTGGTGTTGATGAACTGGTCGATATTCTCGCTCAAGGCCATCAGGACTACACCTATCGGTATATGAACGAGGGAGACAAGAGGCTCTGATGATGTGACCGCCCCCCCGACGGCTTCGCTGTGCCAGGGTGGGTCTGGGACGATCCACAGAGGGGAGAGGTCATGTCGGAGATTACCACGATCGGGCTCGATCTTGCGAAGCATGTGTTTCAGCTTCACGGGGCCGACGCTTCTGGGCGAGCGGTGCTGCGCAAGAAGCTTCGGCGGGACCAGGTGCTGGCGTTCTTCAGCCAGCTACCATCCTGCGTCGTCGTGATGGAGGCGTGCGGTGGCGCCCATTTCTGGGGTCGTGAGATCGGGAAGCTGGGCCATGAGGTGCGGCTCATCCCGCCGGCCTATGTGAAGCCCTTTGTGAAGCGCCAGAAGAACG
>NZ_JHWH01000002.1:0-2500 GCF_000622145.1 Paracoccus yeei ATCC BAA-599
CCTTCAGGTTATGAGCCTGACGAGCTACCGGGCTGCTCTACCCCGCGTCCGTTGCATCGCTTTGCGTTGCTTTCATCGTTCTGAGAGATGTTTTCGCTTCTTTTCAGGTCTGGCGGTGACCTACTCTCCCACGTCTTTTGACGCAGTACCATTGGCGCGACGGCACTTAACGGCCGAGTTCGGGATGGGATCGGGTGTTTTGCTCGTGCTTTGGCCACCAGACCGGAAAAGGAGCGAGATCGGCGTTATCCCGCAGGATGAAGTTGTCCAAGGATGCTTTTGGAAGAAGGTCTGTCTTCTTCCGGATCAAATCAAGCCAATCGAGCCATTAGTACCGGTCAACTGAACGCATTGCTGCGCTTACATCTCCGGCCTATCGACGTGGTGGTCTTCCACGGCTCTCAAGGGATACCTTGTTTTGAGGGGGGCTTCACGCTTAGATGCCTTCAGCGTTTATCCTGTCCGTTCATAGCTACCCAGCACTGCCGTTGGCACGACAACTGGTCCACCAGTGGAACGTTCACCCCGGTCCTCTCGTACTAGGGGCAACTCCTCTCAAGTATCCTACACCCACGGCAGATAGGGACCGAACTGTCTCACGACGTTCTAAACCCAGCTCACGTACCTCTTTAAATGGCGAACAGCCATACCCTTGGGACCTGCTCCAGCCCCAGGATGAGATGAGCCGACATCGAGGTGCCAAACGATGCCGTCGATATGGACTCTTGGGCATCATCAGCCTGTTATCCCCAGCGTACCTTTTATCCGTTGAGCGATGGCCCTTCCACTCGGGACCACCGGATCACTATGGCCGACTTTCGTCTCTGCTCGACTTGTCAGTCTTGCAGTCAGGCTGGCTTCTGCCATTGCACTCAACGAGCGATTTCCGACCGCTCTGAGCCAACCTTCGCGCGCCTCCGTTACTCTTTGGGAGGCGACCGCCCCAGTCAAACTACCCACCACGCAGGGTCCCGGACCCGGATAACGGGCCGCGGTTAGACATCAAGAGTGCGAAGGGTGGTATCTCAAGGATGGCTCCACGGGAACTGGCGTCCCCGCTTCAATGCCTACCACCTATCCTGCACATCGCAATCCTGATGCCAGTGCGAAGCTATAGTAAAGGTGCATGGGGTCTTTCCGTCTAACCGCGGGAAGTCTGCATCTTCACAGACAGTTCAATTTCGCTGAGTCCACATTTGAGACAGCGGGGAAGTCGTTACGCCATTCGTGCAGGTCGGAACTTACCCGACAAGGAATTTCGCTACCTTAGGACCGTTATAGTTACGGCCGCCGTTTACCGGGGCTTCAATTCAAGGCTTGCACCTCTCCTTTTAACCTTCCGGCACCGGGCAGGCGTCAGACCCTATACGTCGCCTTACGGCTTCGCAGAGCCCTGTGTTTTTAGTAAACAGTCGCCACCCCCTGGTTTGTGCCCCCGACCGATGCTTGCGCACCAATCGGGCCTCCTTCTCGCGAACTTACGGAGGTATTTTGCCGAGTTCCTTAAATGTGGTTCTCTCAAGCGCCTTGGTATTCTCTACCAGTCCACCTGTGTCGGTTTAGGGTACGGTCTTGTGGAGGGCTATTTCCAGGAACCGCTCAGCAGCCCCTCCAATCCGATAAGGAGGAACTACACCTGCGATCCGTCACCATCTCCTGGCCCAGGAATATTAACCTGGTTCCCATCGACTACGCCTTTCGGCCTCGCCTTAGGGGCCGGCTTACCCTGCTCAGATTAGCTTTAAGCAGGAACCCTTGGACTTTCGGCGACAGGGTCTCTCACCCTGTTTGTCGCTACTCATGTCAACATTCTCGCTTCTGATCACTCCACCGGATGCCTTACAGCCCGGCTTCACAGTCAGAACATTGCCTCCGTTGCCCTGACGAGCAAAAGAGGCAGCGTTCTCTATCACAGAACGCTCCGCTACCGCGTGCATAAATGCACACCCAAAGCTTCGGCTCGTGGCTTGAGCCCCGTTACATCTTCGCCGCAAGACCTCTTGATTAGACCAGTGAGCTGTTACGCTATCTTTAAAGGATGGCTGCTTCTAAGCCAACCTCCTGGTTGTTTTGGAAGTCTCACATGCTTTCCCACTTAGCCACGAATTGGGGGCCTTAGCTGTTGGTCAGGGTTGTTTCCCTCTCCACGACGGACGTTAGCACCCGCCGTGTGTCTCCCGGATAGTCCTTCTCGGTATTCGGAGTTTGCTTAGACTCAGTAAGGCTGTGGGCCCCCATCATCCATGCAGTGCTCTACCCCCGAGAGGATACGTCCGAGGCGCTACCTAAATAGCTTTCGCGGAGAACCAGCTATCTCCAGATTTGATTGGCCTTTCACCCCTAGGCACAAGTCATCCCGACCTTTTTCAACAGGTGTGGGTTCGGACCTCCAGTTGGTGTTACCCAACCTTCATCCTGCTCATGCCTAGATCATCTGGTTTCGGGTCTGATCCGTCTGACTCATGCGCCCATTTAAGACTCGCTTTCGCTGCGCCTACAC
>NZ_JHWH01000002.1:7500-124245 GCF_000622145.1 Paracoccus yeei ATCC BAA-599
TCCAGAAATCCGTTCAGCGCCGCCGCATCCATCGCCAGACCCATGTCGCCCTCCCCTGCCCTGCGGCGGGCAGAGTGGCGGCCGCGCCTGGAAAGCGCAAGAGCCCGGTCCCGGATCAGCCCAGGGCGGCCAGCCAGGGAAAGGTTTCCAGCAGCCAATAGGCAAAGCTGGGGAAGGCCCCGGTCAGCAGCGCAAGGCCCACCACCACCAGCAGCGCGCCCATGATGCGTTCGATCAGCTTCAGATGCGGCTTGATGCGGTTCATCAGCCCGATTGCCCGGTTGACGAAGATGGCGGACAGCAGGAACGGGATGCCCAGGCCCAAGGCATAGACCGCCAGCAGCGCGGCGCCCCGCTGCGCCTCGGCCCCCGTCGCTGCCAGCGACAGGATCATGCCAAGCTGGGGGCCGATGCAGGGGGTCCAGCCAAAGGCGAAGGCCAGGCCCAGCAGATAGGCCCCAAGGGAACTGCCCCCCTTGTCGCCCGCGTCGATCCGCGCCTCGCCATCCAGAAACGGGATGCGGATCAGGCGCAGGAAATGCAGCCCCATTACGATCACGACCAGTCCCGCACCGCGCGCGAGCCACTCCTGCCATTGCAGGAACACCCGCCCGAAGGCCGAGGCCGCCATGCCCATCAGCAGAAAGACGGTCGAGAGCCCCAGGATGAAGAACAGCGCCGGAACCACCGCGCTGCGTTCGCCCGCGCGCAGACCGCCGACCCCGACTCCGGTCATATAGGCCAGATAGGGGGGGACGACCGGCAGGACGCAGGGCGACAGAAAGGACAGGATGCCAGCCAGCAGCGCAACCATCGCGGCGGGCAGGAAGGCGGCGTCTGCAAGCTCGATTCCCAACATGCCGCGCAGATTGCGCCATGAAAAAGGCGCGGGAAAGACCCCGCGCCTCAATCTTGTGTCATCTGCGACAATCAGCCCTGCGACCACCAGCCGCGCCGCTTGGGCCGTGACGACTCCTCGGCGGTCATCGCGGGTTCCGGCTCGGGCTGCGGCGCGGCGGGCTCGACGCTTTCCGCCACCTCGGGCTCGGCGCTTTCAGGCTCGACAGCCATCGGCTCAGGGGTCGCCTCGACGGGGGCGGGCGCCTCTTCGGCCACGGCCATCGGCTCGGCGGGCACGGCCTCAGCGTCCGGTTCCGGCGCGGGCGCAGGCTCAGCTTCCGCAACCTCTGCCAAGACCTCCTCCTGCTCGGGCTGCACGTCGGCAATCGGCAGGTCGGTCAGATCGACAGGCGCGGCGGGTTCCGCGGCAACCTCGGCCTGCTCGCCCTTGCGGCGGCGCGACCGGCGGCGGCGCGAACCGGCGCCCTGCTCGTCGCTCTCGGGCGACGCTTCGGGTGCGGCCTGCTCCTCGGCCTCGGCTTCTCCCTCGGCAACCTCGGGCGCGTCGGTTTCGGCGGATTCGTCACCCCCCTGCCCTTCGGCTTCGCCATTGCGGCCATTGCGACGGCGACGGCGGCGACGACGACGCTTGCCGTTCTCGCCACCCTCGTCGCGGTCGCCGCGCAGCTCCTCGGACTGGGCGTCATCGCCCGCAGCGCCGGACTCGTCCGCCGCGGCATCCTCGACTTCGGCGGTCAGGTCCTCGTCCTCATCCTCGGACGTGTCCTCCTCGTCGATCTGGGCCATCAGCCGTGCATCGACCGAAACGACGGGATGCGTCACCTCGGGCACGTTCCGTGTCGCGGTCTTGAACTTCTCGATGGCATAGTCGGGCGAGATCAGCGACGGGTCCGCCTCGACCCGCACCGACATGCCATAGCGCGTCTCGATGCCGGCGATATGCTCGCGCTTGGCGTTCATCAGGAAGTTCGCGACGGCGACCGGCGCCTTGACCAGCACTTCGCGCGACCGCTTGCGGGTGCCCTCTTCCTCGATGGCGCGCAGGATGGTCAGCGCCATGCTGTCGTCCGAGCGGATCAGCCCGGTGCCGTGGCAATGCGCGCAGGGCTGCGTGGTCGATTCTAGCATGCCCGGACGCAGGCGCTGGCGCGACATCTCCATCAGGCCAAAGCCCGAGATGCGGCCGACCTGGATCCGCGCCCGGTCGGTCTTGAGCTTGTCCTTGAAGCGCTTCTCGACGGCGGCGTTGTTGCGCCGCTCCTCCATGTCGATGAAGTCGATGACGATCAGCCCGGCCAGATCGCGCAGGCGCAACTGGCGCGCCACCTCATCGGCGGCCTCCAGGTTCGTCTTCAGCGCCGTGTCCTCGATCGAGCCTTCCTTGGTGGCCCGGCCCGAGTTCACGTCGATGGCGACCAGCGCCTCGGTCACGCCGATGACGATGTAGCCGCCCGACTTCAGCTGCACGACCGGGTTGAACATGCCCGCCAGATAGCTTTCCACCTGGTAGCGCGCGAACAGCGGCATCTGGTCCTGGTAGTGCTTCACGTTCTTGGCGTGGGACGGCATGATCATCTTCATGAAGTCCTTGGCCGTGCGATAGCCGCGCTCGCCCTCGACCAGAACCTCCTCGATTTCCTTCGAGTAGATGTCGCGGATCGTGCGCTTGATCAGGTCGCCTTCCTCATAGACCGGCGCAGGGGCGATGGACTTGAAGGTCAGTTCGCGGATCTGCTCCCACAGCCGCATCAGGTATTCATAGTCGCGGCGGATCTCGGTCCGGGTGCGCTGGCTGCCGGCGGTGCGGATGATCAGCCCGGCGCCTTCCGGCACCTCCAGCTCGGACGCGATTTCCTTCAGCTTCTTGCGGTCGGCGGCATTGGTGATCTTGCGGCTGATGCCGCCGCCGCGCGCCGTGTTGGGCATCAGCACGCAATAGCGGCCGGCCAGCGACAGGTAGGTGGTCAGGGCCGCGCCCTTGTTGCCGCGCTCTTCCTTGACGACCTGGACCAGCATGATCTGCCGGACCTTGATGACTTCCTGGATCTTGTAGCGGCGCGCGCGGGGCTGGCGCTTCGGCGCGCTGATCTCCTCGGCCACATCCTCCTCGGCGACGGATTCGATGCCGTCGTCCTCGGCTGCTTCCTCGTCGGCGTGCTCCTCCTCGGGGGCGGGCTCGGACGCAGCCTCGGGCAAGGCGGCATCGGGTGCGATGGCTCCCGCCTCGGGCTCGGGGTGGAAGCTCTCGGCAGGCCCGCCGTCGCCTTCGGTCGGATCGACGATGGCCATGCCCGCGATATCCTCGGACACCACCGCGTCGCCCGCATCGGCGACGGCGGGCTTGGGCCCCTTGCGGCGGCGCTGGCCACGCTTGGGCTTTTCGGCCTCGTCATTCTCGGCGGCGGCGGCCTGACGCTCTTCCTCCAGCAACGCCTTACGGTCGGCGGCGGGGATCTGGTAGTAATCCGGGTGGATTTCGGCAAAGGCCAGGAAGCCGTGGCGGTTGCCGCCGTAATCCACGAAGGCCGCCTGCAGCGAGGGTTCGACCCGCGTCACCTTGGCCAGATAGATGTTGCCCGCAAGCTGCCGCTTGTTGACCGTCTCGAAGTCAAACTCTTCGACTTTGGTTCCATCGACCACGACAACCCGAGTTTCCTCGGCATGCGTGGCGTCGATCAGCATTTTTTTTGACATGTTTCCGATTTCCGGGCAGCAGGCCGGGTCCGCGCATGGGCGGCGCCATGATCCCGCTGCTCATTGTAAGAACGCGACGCGGCACGCTGACAGCAGCAATCGCGGCATCGGGAAATCTTCCCCGGTGCCGTTCCCGATCAAGCTGCGCTGCGCGATCCATCGCGTCTGTTTACCTTTCTTGGCCCAAAGCGCAGCACCTGCGCCCCGGACGGCGATACGAATGCCCAGAGGCCCCGGGGGGCATGGGCGCTGATTTTTCCGCGCACCCGCCGTCACCCCTGTTCGGGCCGTGACCGGCTGACACGCTGCGAAACTGGCGGGGACGAACAACCATGAATTGCGACAGGCCGCCCCTTGGGGCGAAGATAGCGGGGAAGACCACGCAGTTACAATCGATTTTTCGGTCGATCCCGCAAAGGCGTCCGACAGACCGGGACGACAAGGCCGTTATTTGGGCTCAGGCTTGCAGGTCTCGGGGCTGACCATACAGACGATTACCCCGATCGTTCCCACGGTACGGCCAACGTTGTTGACCGTCGATTGACCTCGGGAAATGATTCGATCACTGCTGACCCATTCGGTAATCCCGTCCTCATAGCGCATGACCTTGACCCGGCCGTTGGCCTCGTCGATCTCCTGGATGATCGAGGGCGAGTCGCTCAGAAAGCCTTGCACGAAAACCCCGTCGCCCACGGAATATCCTCGAACGGTCGGCGCGGTCTGGACCTGCGGCGGCGGTGTCCGCGAGGTCTCTGGCGTCGTGGATTTGCTTGCCGTGCTTTCGCGCCAGGCGTCAAAGCGGGCCTGGACACTGCCGCGATGCTGTTCGGGCACCAGATGAAAACTCAACCCGATGTCATCCCGCTGCGCTTTCGTCATATGCTCAGCCAGATCGGCAAGTCCATAGACCTCGGTCTCCGTCGCAGGCTTTATCCATTTGATGTGCTTATCGTTGAAGTTGAACGGATAATAGTGATACCTCTGTCCCTTGTCGGTTTTGCCGCCCATGGCCATGGCGACGTAGTGGGACTTGGGAAAGCTGTCCGACCCAAGCAAGCTGACAATTGTTGCCGTCACCGGACTTCTGCCCTGATCCTGAAAACTCAGATGGGCCATGTCTTTCTGGACGGTCAGTTTCAGCAACTTGCTCTGATCCTTGGTCTGGAACAGGTAATTGCCCTCGGGAAATGCTCCGGTTACCCGATAAGGAGTTACAGAGCTTCTAAGATCGGCCGTGCTTTCATAGCGGCACCCTGGCAAAAGCGCCAATAGGAAGGCCAAAGCGGGAAAAATCCGGCACACGATAACCTCCATAAATTCATTGGAATATTATCATGAAAACCGATTCGCCTCAACGCCTCGGCCCGGGCGGGGGTCCTTACAAGTAATCGCTGCGGCTCAGCCCGTATTTCGCCATCTTCTCGTTCAGCGTCCGGCGCGGCAGGCAAAGCTCGTCCATCACGGCGGCGATGCTGCCCTTGTGGCGGCGCATGGTGTTGTCGATCAGCATCTTCTCGAAGCTTTCGACGTATTCCTTCAAGGGCTTGCCCTCGGTCGTGGTGGCTTCCTGCGTATCCTCGCCGTCCGCCATCAGCAACGAGGCGATGGAGCCCGAGCCGCGCCGGTTCTGCAACACTGCCCGCTCGGCCACGTTGATCAGCTGCCGCACGTTCCCGGGCCAGGGCGCCTGCAACAGCTGCGCGGCCTCCTGCGCCGTGACCTGGGGCGGCTCGCAGCCGTATTCCTCGGAAAACTGCTCGGTCATGCGGGTGAACAGCGCCAGGATGTCCTCGCCGCGCGAACGCAGCGGCGGCAGGGTGATCTTCAGCGCGGTCAGGCGATAGAACAGGTCGGGGCGCAGCGAATCCTCGGCCTTGCGGCCTTCGCCCCGGGCATTGGAAATGGCGATGATCCGGGTTTCGGCCGGGCTGCCCTGCTCGGCGATGAAAGCCAGCAGCCGCGCCTGAAGCCCGTCGGACAGCGCCTCGATGTCCTCGAGGCACAGCGTGCCCCCGCGCGCTTCCTCGACCGCAGGCAGCCCGTTCTCGACCGGGCCGAACAGCTTCGCCGCCAGAACCTCGTCGTTGTAGGCGGCGCAGGAGATCGGCACGAATTTCTTGGACGCGCGCGGCCCCACGGCATGCAGGGCGTGCGCCACCAGCGTCTTGCCGGTCCCGGTCTCGCCGTCGATCAGGACATGGCCGTCCGCCTGGCCCAGGTCCAGGATATCCTCGCGCAGCCGCTCCATCACCGGGCTTGCACCGATCAGCTTGGACATGACCTGCTGGCCTTCCGACAGGTCGCGGCGCAGGGCGCGGTTGTCCAGCGTCATGCGCCGGGCCTGGCTGGCCTTCTTGACCAGCTCGGTCAGCCGTTCGGGGTTGAAGGGCTTCTCCATGAAGTCCATTGCGCCGATCCGCATGGCCTCGACCGCCATCGGCACGTCGCCATGGCCGGTGATCATGATGACCGGCAGACCCGAATCGATCCCCATCAGGCGCTTGAGGAAGGCCATCCCGTCCGTCCCCGGCATGCGGATGTCCGAAATGATGACCCCCGGCCAGTCCGCGCCGATCACCTTCAGCGCGTCGTCGGCGCTGGCGAATGTCTCAGTGTCGAAGCCCGAAAGCGCCAGCCACTGGCTGATCGATTCGCGCATGTCGGGTTCATCGTCAACAACGGCAATCTTCATCGTGCGGCTCATGCGCGCCTACCTTTCCTTATTCCGCCGCCAGCTGCGTTCCGGCCCGTCGGCCCGGATCATGCAGCGGCAGCTCAAGTTCGAATACGGCCCCGCGGCCCCGCTCGTCCTCCGCGTTGTGCGCGGTCAGGCGTCCTCCGAAATCGGCCGCGATCCCGGACGAGATCGCCAGCCCCAAGCCCGTACCCTCGCCGGGTTTCTTGGTCGTGAAGAAGGGCTCGAACAGCCGTTCCAGGTCGGATACGCCCGGACCATTGTCCCGAACAGACAAGAATGCGTGAGAGCCCGAACTGACCGTGATCTCGATTGCCGGTTCGCGGACGCCCTTGATGGCGTCGATCGCGTTGCGCAGCAGGTTGATGATGACCTGCTCCAGCCGGATGCGGTCGCAATAGACCATGACCGGATAGCGCGGGATATTGCGCTGCAGCCGGATCGTGCGGCCGCGCAGCTGTGGCTCCATCATCACCAGCGCGCTGGACAGGGCGGCGCGCAGGTCTACCGGCTCGAAGGCCTCGCCGCCCTTCCGCGCATAGGACTTCAGCTGCCGGGTGATCGCCCCCATCCGCTCGACCAGGTCGTCGATGCGCTGGAAGCTCGACAGCGCCTCCTCGGCCCGGCCGCGCTGCAAGAGCAGCCGCGCGCCCGCCAGATAGGTCTTCATCGCGGCCAGGGGCTGGTTCAGTTCGTGGCTGACGCCGGCAGACATCTCGCCCAGCGCGGCCAGCTTGCTGGATTGCTGCACGGTCTGCTCGGCCACGCGCAGCTCGCGCTGGACCCGCTCGCGTTCGGCGATCTCGCGCGTCAGGCGCTGGTTCAGGGCGCGCAGGTCGGCCGATTCGCGCATATACGCCGCCGATTCCACCCGGGCGCGGCGCGACAGCAGGTAGAACACGGCCGCCAGCAGGATGGCGAAGCCCATGATGACCAGCGCCAGCACCGCATTCACCCGCTCGCGCACCGACTCGTAGGTGGTAAAGGCGATCATCTTCCAGCCGCGGAACGGGATGCGCGTCTCGGCCTGCATCACCGCCTTGCCCTGCACATAGGCGTCGGCCGGGGGCGAGGCCCAGTCGGCCGTCACCTGAAAGGCCCGCGCGATGGCCGAGGGGGCGGAACGCACCGCCAGCGCCTCGGGAACGGTCAAGCCCCGCCAGCGCGGTTCGGTGGACAGGATGATCTGCCCCTCGCTGTCGGTGACGGCGATGGCGTCGGAAATGCCCGCCCAGGACCGCACCAGCCGCGTCAGGTCCGCGCCGACGACGACCACGCCCAGCGTGCGCCCGTCCGCCACCACCGCCCGGGAATAGGCGAATTCATAGGCGCCCTGCGGTGAAGGCGAGACGGTAAAGACCGTGTCCTTGGACCGCAGCGATTCGACATAGAACGGCTCTTGCACATAGTTCGTGCCGATCAGGTTGCGATCGGTCGACCCCACCGTGCGCCCCGAGGCATCCAAAAGCCGGATCGAGGCCGCGCCGATTTCCTTCTGGGCCGAGATCAGCCGCGCCGAGGTGCCCGAGAAATCCTTGGCCATCAGTGCCGAAATCAGCGCCGGGTCGCGCGCCAGCAGTTGGGGCACGACCGAAGTGCGCTGCAGTTCCGACAGCAGGTTGCCCGTATACAGCGCCGAACGCAGTTCCGTCCGAACCCGGGTGTTTTCCGAAAACCGCGCCGTCAGCCAGCCGTTGGTGAACCAGATGGTGCCCACCGCCAGCACCAGCAGGGCCCCGATGATGCCGCGCAGACCCCATCGGCCCGCCCGGCCTTCGCGGCTGGCGGCGGCTGAACCGCTGGACTGGTCGATCTCGTGCATATCCCTCCGGCATCGCCTTGTCGGGCGACGATTCAGTCTAGTGCGCGAAGGGCTCCCGCTCAAGTCAGGCGGTGGCAAGCTCTTGCACGACCGAGGCAAAAAGCCGTGCGCCATCCGTCCCGCCATGGGCCGGCTCGGCCGCCCGCTCGGGATGGGGCATCATGCCCAGCACGCGGCGGTTTTCCGACAGTACGCCGGCGATGTCCAGAACCGAGCCGTTGATCGCCGGTGCATAGGCAAAGGCGATCCGGTCCTGGTCCTTCAGCGCGGCCAGCCCCTCGGGATCGATCTGGTAATTGCCGTCGTGATGCGCCACCGGCAGGCGGATATGCTCGCCCGGGGCATAGGCCCGGGTATAGGGGCTGCTCGCGCTGGTGACGGTCAGCCCGACCTCGCGGCAGATGAACTTCAGTTCCGAGTTGCGCATCAGCGCCCCCGGCAGCAGGCCCAGTTCGGTCAGGACCTGGAAGCCGTTGCAGATGCCCAGCACGAAGCCGCCCCGCGCGGCATGGTCGCGGATCGCCGGCGCGATGGGCGAATGGGCAGCGATGGCGCCGCAGCGCAGATAGTCGCCAAAGGAAAAACCGCCCGGCACCGCGACCAGATCCACCCCTTGGGGCAGGGCCGTGTCCTTGTGCCAGACCCGCGCCACATCCGCCCCCGCCTGCGTCAGCGCGACGGCCAGGTCGCGGTCGCAATTCGAACCGGGAAAGGTGATGACGGCGGCTTTCATGGCGGACACTCCGTTTTGCTCGTGCTTCCCTTACTCCAGGACCGCCCGCATGTTAAGCCGCCTTGAACGCGCGGAACCCGACGGGCACGCGCGCGACATCGGCTTTCACTGTTTTCCAAATACCCATGCGAGCGCGCCAGCGGCACTGCCGCATGGGTATTTTGCAACGAGGAAGACCGAGGCCGCGTCCCACCCGTAACGCCGGGCTATCGTTCGCACAAAAGGAAGGGGCCGAGGTTTCCCCCGGCCCCGCGCCTGCCCCTGAAAGCGATCAGGCCAGCGCCTTGTTCAGGTATTCGTCGACCTTTTCCAGATACCCCATGGTGGTCAGCCACTTCTGGTCGGGCCCGACCAGCAGCGCCAGGTCCTTGGTCATGTAGCCGTCCTCGACGGTCTGCACGGTCACGCGCTCCAGCGTCTCGGCGAAGGTCTTCAGCGCCTCGTTGCCGTCCAGCTTCGCGCGGTGCTTGAGGCCGCCGGTCCAGGCAAAGATCGACGCGATCGAGTTGGTCGAGGTCTGGTTGCCCTTCTGGTGCTCGCGGTAATGGCGCGTCACGGTGCCGTGCGCGGCCTCGGCCTCGACGGTCTTCCCGTCCGGCGTCATCAGCACCGAGGTCATCAGCCCGAGCGAGCCGAAACCCTGCGCGACGGTGTCCGACTGCACGTCGCCATCGTAGTTCTTGCAGGCCCAGACATAGCCGCCCGACCATTTCAGCGCGCTGGCCACCATGTCGTCGATCAGCCGGTGTTCGTAATGGATGCCGGCGGCCTTGAACTTGTCCTGGAACTCTTCCTCATAGACCTTCTGGAACAGGTCCTTGAAGCGGCCGTCATAGGCTTTCAGGATGGTGTTCTTGGTGGACAGATAGACCGGCCAGCCCTTCATCAGGCCATAGTTCATGGACGACCGGGCAAAGTCGATGATCGACTGGTCCAGGTTGTACATGCCCATGACGACGCCGGAACCGGGCGACTGGAACACCTCGCGCTCGATCACCTCGCCATCCTCGCCGACGAATTTCAGCGTCAGCGTGCCCTTGCCGGGGAAGCGGAAATCGGTCGCGCGGTACTGGTCGCCGAAGGCGTGGCGGCCGACGACGATGGGCTGGGTCCAGCCGGGAACCAGGCGCGGCACGTTCTTGCAGATGATCGGCTCACGGAAGATGACGCCGCCCAGGATGTTGCGGATGGTACCGTTGGGCGATTTCCACATCTGCTTCAGGCCGAATTCCTCGACCCGCTGCTCATCGGGGGTGATGGTGGCGCATTTCACGCCGACGCCGTACTGCTTGATGGCGTTGGCCGCGTCCACGGTGATCTGGTCGTTGGTGCGGTCGCGCTCCTCGATGCCCAGGTCGTAGTATTTCAGGTCGATGTCCAGATAGGGAAGGATCAGCTTTTGCTTGATGAAGTCCCAGATGATCCGGGTCATCTCGTCGCCGTCGAGTTCGACGACGGGGTTCTCTACCTTGATCTTCGACATGGGTGGTCCCTTCGGTTAGGATTCGGCTGACCGCCCTATAGCGAGAAAGAACGCCAAAGGAAAGGCTGGTATGCGATTGCATACAGTCCCCGGCCTACCGGGCGAAAAACCCCCGCGCGCTTTCGTCCAGCCAGGTCCACAGGGTCGGTGCGCCCCGCTGGATGCGCAGGCCCACGCGCTCGACCAGCTGCTCATAGGTCACGCGGTATTCGATCCAGGAGCCGCCGCCGCAGGCGATGTTCTGCATGACCGGCTGGGCCCGGTCCAGAGACTTGGCAAAGACCGCATCCGGGGTCTCGTTCGCCTCGAACTCGGCCCAAAGCGCATGCAGCTCGGCTTTCAGCGGCTGGGGCAGCAGGCCGAACAGCCGTTCGGCGGCGGCCTCCTCGGCGGCCAGTTGGGCCGCGCCATGGAGCGCGGCGCCGTTCAGCGCATGGATCGGCACGTCGCCCGCGTCGATCTCGACCAGATCGTGCAGGATCAGCATGCGGATGACCCGGCCGATGTCCACCTCGGGCCCCGCGACGGGCGCCATGACTAGCGCGTAAAGCGCCAGGTGCCAGCTGTGTTCGGCGCTGTTTTCCCGGCGGGAGCCGTCGCAAAGCGTACTGGCGCGCAGCACCGACTTCAGCCGGTCGGCCTCGGCCAGAAAGGCCAGGCGGCCTGCCAGACCGTCGGGCGGAGGGGTGCCGTCCAGCATCCCCTGCCCCGCCGCCATCGCCTCGGGCCACTCCTGCCACAGCCGGGCGCAGCGGCCGCGCGTCATGTTGTCGCGGGCGATGCCCAGATGGCCGGGCAGCGGCCGGGGCGCGGACAGGACCTGGAACAACGGCTGGACGTGGTCCATGCGCTTGGCGAAACGGGCGTCGGGGGTCAGGGCGGCCTCGAACTCCTGCCACAGCGCCAGCAGGCGCGCGCCATCCGGCAGCAGGCCGAACAGGCGGCAGGCGGCGGCACGTTCCGCCGCCTCGACCGCGGCCGCGTCGTGGTCCAGGTGGATCGGGTGGTCGCCGCAGTCGATCTCGACCAGATCGTGCAGCAGGATCATCGCGATGGCCCGGTCCGAGCCGCCGAAG
The DNA here is from genome assembly GCF_000622145.1 of Paracoccus yeei ATCC BAA-599. Lineage (GTDB taxonomy): Bacteria > Pseudomonadota > Alphaproteobacteria > Rhodobacterales > Rhodobacteraceae > Paracoccus > Paracoccus yeei. The sequence goes on from NZ_JHWH01000002.1 coordinate 18,865, forward strand.
ACCAGCGCGTAAAGCGCGACGTGCCAGCTGTGCTCGGCGCTGTTCTCGGGCCGCGACAGGTCCATCAGCACGTTCGCCCGCTCGACCGACTTCAGCCGGTCGGCCTCGGTCAGGAAGGCGAAGCGAGCCGTCAGGTCCGACATGGCCTAGCGCGTGCTTTCGGTCAGCCGGCGGCGGACATAGGTCTGCACCTTGTCGATCATCGGCTTCATGTGCACCTCGTCGTCGCGGAAGAAATGGTCCGCGCCCTCGATCTCCTCGTGGGTAATGGTGATGCCCTTCTGCTCGCGCAGCTTGCCGACCAGGGTGTGGGTGTCCTTGGGCGGCGCCACGCGGTCGGCGGTGCCGTTGATGATCAGCCCCGAGGACGGGCACGGCGCAAGGAAGCTGAAATCGTACATGTTCGCCGGCGGCGCCACGCTGATGAAGCCGGTGATTTCCGGGCGGCGCATCAGCAGCTGCATGCCGATCCAGGCGCCGAAGGAAAAGCCCGCGACCCAGCAATGCTTGCTGTTGGGGTTCATCGCCTGCAGGTAATCCAGCGCCGAGGCGGCGTCGCTGAGTTCGCCGATGCCCTGGTCGAATTCGCCCTGGCTTCGGCCCACGCCGCGAAAGTTGAACCGCATGACGGTGAAACCCATGCGGTGAAAGGCATAGTGCAGGTTATAGACGACCCGGTTGTTCATCGTCCCGCCGTATTGCGGATGCGGGTGCAGCACGATGGCGATGGGCGCGTCGGGATTGGCCTGCGCGTGGTAACGCCCCTCGAGACGACCGTCGGGACCGGGGAAAATCAGTTCGGGCATGGGCTTCCTTTGAAACTCGGGTTTCTTGACCCTGTGGCGGCTGGGCTCTAGATCGTCAATCTGGGAAGCGCGGCTGAATCAGGCAAGACCGGGCACCGGCAAGACGCAGTCATGCACGGCGCTGGCGGATTAGCTTGATCCCTGTCTTGCGTCAACAAGGGAGACCGGGATGAAACTGTCCACAAAGGGCCGCTATGCAATGGTCGCGCTGGTCGATCTGGCCATCGCCAAGGGCGACGACCTGACCTCGCTGGCCGAGATTTCCAAGCGCCAGGACATCTCGCTGCCCTATCTTGAACAGCTGTTCGTGCGGCTGCGGCGCGCCGGGCTGGTGGAATCGGTGCGCGGCCCCGGCGGCGGCTATCGCCTGGCGCGGGCCCCCGAAACGATCCGCGTGGCCGACATCCTGGGCGCGGTGGACGAAACCGTCAGCGCGCTGCACATCGGCGCGGGGGCCTCGGGCGGGATCTCGGGCTCGCGCGCGCAGACCCTGTCGAACCGGCTGTGGGAGGGGCTGTCGGCGCATGTCTATGTGTTCCTGCACAACCACACCCTGGCGGACGTGGCCAAGAACCAGTTGCTGCCCTGCCCCGCCCTGCCCAAGATCCTGTCCATCGTGGACGACTAGGCCGCGCCCCCCCGTGGGGGGCGCGCGGCAATCCTATTGTTCGGGCAGGTCTTCGAACAGCGTGCCGATGGCGACGGTCTTTTCCGGGACGTTCAGGTTCGGGTCAGAGGCGATCATCACCGGATTGGGCGCATCGGGCAGGATCGACAGGATGCCATTCTGGCCGATCGCCACGCGCTTCTGGTGATAAAGCCCGACCGAGGGCATCAGCGCGACACCCTCGAACCCTTCGGGAACAGTGAATTCCAAGGTCACGGTGCCGTTCTTGCCCTCGGGCTTGTATTCCGGGATGGCGGCATAGATCCCGGTCGACTGGCCGCTGGTCTTCATCAGCTCGCCCCACAGGGTGTAGGGATAGCCCTCGACCAGGTTTTCGTATGTCACCTCGGCCACGATCCTGCCGCCCTCGCCCGGCAGCGCCCGGTCGCCGTCCGCGGCGTCCTTGGCGGTCACCGCGATGCGCTGGATCGCGTGGACCTGCACCACCGTCGCCGCGCTTTCGGTGTCGCGGATCTGGGCGATGGGCGTGGCATCGGCCAGGTTCGCGGCATCGACCTTGCCGTCGTAAAGCGTCAGGTAGACGGCATAGTCGATATTGTAGCGGGTGCGGTTCTGCGGCACCGGGAACAGAAGGCTGGTCTTGCCGCTGGCCGCCTCGGGCGTCAGTTCGGCAAAGGCGGGCTCGCCCACCAGCCGCTGCTCGCCTATGTGATAAAGCTGCGCGACCAGGGTATAGGTCCGGCCAGGCACCAGCCCCTCATACGCCACATCGTCGCGGGCGATGCCGCCGGTGCGCATGAAGAAGCGGTTGTCGTCGGAATCCTCGACCACGGTGCTGGTCAGCGTGACCGCGCCGTCCTGGGCCAGGGCCGGGTGAACAAGGCCGGCAAGCGCCAGCACGGCGGCGGCGGCGATCCTGCGGGCATGAGGTCTGATATGTGCATCTTGTGTCATGCGGCCCCGCTAGCCAGATCGGCCGAGTCGGTTCAAGCCGGTTGTTCCCGTGCAGGCGGCGCGGCGCCGACCCCGCCGGCATCTCCGGCGATATCCGGCTGATCCGCAGCACGCCCCCGACCCGCCCGCCATCCGTCCGGGCCGTCATGGTCACGTCACCATTCCTTGCGAAATCCGCAAGGTGCCCCTAAATGAGCCACTTCATCCGCCCCGCCCCCTTACGAGGACCGCCATGCCCGATCTGCAAACGCCCCATTACCTGATCGACCTGGCGCGGCTGCGGGTGAACATGGAACGCATCCAGACCCTGCGCCAGCAGTCCGGCGCCAAATGCCTGCTGGCGCTGAAATGCTTCGCGACCTGGTCGGTCTTCGACGTCATGCGGCCGTTCATGGACGGCACCACCTCGTCCAGCCTGTACGAACTGCGGCTGGGACACGAGGAGTTCGGCGGCGAGACCCATGCCTATTCCGTCGCCTGGGCCGATCACGAGATCGACGAGGCGCTGGGTTACGCCGACAAGATCATCTTCAACTCGCTGGGCCAGCTGGATCGGTTCGGCGCCCGCGCCAGGGATCGCGGCATCGCCATGGGCCTGCGGCTGAACCCGCGCTTTTCGACCAGCGGCTTCGACCTGGCCGACCCGGCGCGCCCCTTCTCGCGCCTGGGGGAATGGGACCTGCCGCGTCTGGAATCCGCGCTCGACCGCATCAACGGCGTGATGATCCACTACAACTGCGAAAACCGCGACTTCGACCTGTTCGATGCGCAGCTGTCGCGGATCGAGGCCGAGTTCGGGGACTTCCTGGAAAAGCTCGACTGGGTATCGCTGGGCGGCGGCATCCACTTTACCGGCGACGACTATCCGCTGGACCGGCTGGCCGCGCGGCTGCGCGCCTTTCAGGAGCGGTTCGGCGTCCAGCTTTACCTGGAACCGGGCGAGGCCAGCATCACCAAGGCCGCCAGCCTGGAAGTCACGGTGCTGGACCTGATCCACAACGGCAAGGACGTGGCCATCGTGGACAGTTCCATCGAGGCGCATATGCTGGACCTGCTGATCTATCGCGAAACCGCCAAGCTGCCGCAGGAGGGCGAGCACGCCTATCAGGTCGCGGGCAAGACCTGCCTGGCCGGCGACATCTTCGGCGAGGCGCGCTTTCCCGCCCCCCTGAAGGTCGGCGACCGCATCAGCATCGCGGATGCCGCGGGCTACACGATGGTCAAGAAGAACTGGTTCAACGGCGTCGCCATGCCCGCAATCGCGATCCGGGACGAAAACGGCACGATCCGCGAGGCGCGCCGCTTCGGCTATGACGATTACAAGGCCAGCCTGTCCTGACAGGCGCCCCCCTTCCCTGCCCGAAAAGGAGATCGAATTGCCCAAGAACGTGCTCATCATCGGCGCCGGCGGCGTCGCGCAGGTGGTCGCGCATAAGCTGGCGCAGAACGCCCGCGAATTCGGAACGCTGCATATCGCCAGCCGCACTGTCTCCAAGGCCGAGCAGATCGCCGCGAGCATCCGTGACAAGGGCCATTCGGTCGCATTCACCGCCCATCCGCTGGACGCCATGGACAGCGCCGCCGTCGCCGCGCTGATCCGCAAGATCGACGCGGGCATCGTCATCAACGTGGGCTCGGCCTTCGTCAACATGACGGTGCTGCAGGGCTGCATCGACGCGGGCGCGGCCTATATCGACACCGCCATCCACGAGGACCCCAAGAAAGTCTGCGAAACCCCGCCCTGGTACGGCAATTACGAATGGAAGCGGCGCGAGGACGTGGCCAAGGCCGGGATCACCGCGATCCTGGGCGCGGGCTTCGACCCCGGCGTGGTCAATGCCTATGCCCGTCTGGCCGAGGACGAGTATTTCGACAAGATCGACTCGATCGACATCGTCGACATCAACGCCGGTAGCCACGGCCGCTATTTTGCCACCAACTTCGACCCCGAGATCAACTTCCGCGAATTCACCGGCACGGTCTATTCCTGGCAGAATGGCGCCTGGCAGGAAAACAGGATGTTCGAGGTCGGCCGCGAATGGGACTTGCCCGTGGTCGGCAAGCAGACCGCCTATCTGTCGGGCCATGACGAGGTGCACAGCCTGTCGGCCCGCTACAAGGACGCCGACGTGCGCTTCTGGATGGGCTTCGGCGACCATTACATCAATGTCTTTACCGTCCTGCAGAACCTCGGGCTTCTCTCCGAACAGCCGGTGAAAACCGCCGAGGGGCTCGAGGTCGTGCCGCTGAAGGTGGTCAAGGCCGTGCTGCCCGACCCGGCAAGCCTGGCGCCCGACTATCAGGGCAAGACCTGCATCGGCGATCTGGTCAAGGGCACCCGCGACGGCAAGCCGGGCGAGGTCTTCATCTACAACGTCGCCGACCACAAGGAAGCCTATCAGGAAGTGGGCAGCCAGGGCATCAGCTATACCGCGGGCGTTCCCCCGGTCGCCGCCGCCATCCTGATCGCGCGCGGACCCTGGGACGTCAGGAAGATGGCCAATGTCGAGGACCTGCCCGCCCGTCCCTTCCTGGAACTGCTGGGCGAGCTTGGCCTGCCCACGCGGGTGATCGACGCCACCGGCGACCATCCGCTGTAACGCCCCGGACCATCCGGGAAGCCTGTCGAACCGCGCGGCCCGCCGGGCCGCGCGTGCCTATGGCGTGGCGGGGCAACACCTGTCATGATCGCGACATAAATCATCGTTGATTCGCGTCATGCCCGATCCATCCGACATCCCCGCCTCCGGCAAGGCCCAAGCCTCCGCCCCGCGCCTGCGCATCGGCTTTCTGCTGGCGCCGCGCTTCACGCTGTCGGCCTTTGCCACGTTCGTCGACGTGCTGCGGCTGGCGGCCGACGACGGCGACGGCTCGCGCCCGATCCGGTGCCGCTGGGCGATCCTGTCCCATGACCTTGCGCCCGTGCAGTCGTCCTGCGGCATGCGGATCGAGCCGGACGAGCGGCTGGGCGATCCGGGCCGCTTCGACTATATCATCACCGTGGGCGGGCTGATCGACGGCGGCGGCGGGCTGTCGCCGGAACAGAACGCCTTCCTGCAAAAGGAGGCGGCGGCCAAGGTGGGGCTGGGCGGGCTGTGCACCGGGGTCTTCGCCCTGGCGCGGCTGGGGCTGATGGACGGCTATCGCTGCTGCGTCAGCTGGTTCCATCACCAGGATTTCCTGGCCGAATTCGACCGGATGCGCCCGGTCTCGGACCAGATCTTCGTCGTCGACCGCGACCGGCTGTCCTGTTCGGGGGGCGTCAGCGCAGCACATCTGGCGGCCTTCCTGATCGACCGCCATCTGGGCCGGGCGGCCGCGCGCAAGGCGCTGTCGATCCTGATGATCGACGAGCCGATGGAGGGCGACCGCCCCCAGCCCGGCCTGCCGCTGGAACTGAATGCCCGCGATCCTCTGGTGCGCCGCGCCCTGCTGGCGATGCAGCAGAACCTGCATGCGCCCCTGCCCATCGCCCGCATCGCGCGCGACCTGGGCGTGGGCCGGCGCAAGCTGGAACGCCATTTCAACGCGGACCTGGGCCTGCCTCCGGCGGATGCTTCGGCGCGCATCCGGCTGGCGCAGGCGCGGATGCTGCTGGCCCGCACCGACCGCACCGTTACCCGCATCGCCGAGGAAACGGGTTTCTGCGACGCCTCGCACCTGATCCGCGTCTTTCGCGAAACCGAGGGGACGACCCCCGACCTGTGGCGGCAAGAGCGCGCGCGCAACCAGCCCGCCGAGGAATGACCGGAAAAATCCGTCCTTCGCCATTGCCTTGCTACGCAGGCTTGCCTTAACTCGACCCGCCCGGGGAAATCCCGCCCCGGTTGCGGATCGGAGGGCTATTTCTTGCAAATCGTCGGCATCTGCCGCTTTTCGCTGCTGGGCCGCGGCGACTGGGCCGCCTTCAGGACCATTCCGCCAGACAAGGCCGACGAGAACGCCGAGGCGGTCGAGGCGCGCAAGGCTTCGATCTTTGCGCCCGAGCGGCTGGAACGGCGGTTCACCACCTTCGAGCACCTGACCCTGCCCTCGATCCGGGCGCAGACTGATCCCGACTTCACCTTCGTCGTGCTGGCCTCGGAACTGATGCCGCAGCCCTATCGCGACCGGCTTGCGGCGCTTTGCGCGGCCGTGCCCCAGGTGGTGCTGCGCTTTTTCCCCGTCATCCATGCCGGCATCGCCCAAGGCCAGGTGTTCAAGGAGTTGGGAATCGACTATCGCCAGACCCTGCAGTTCCGGCTGGATGACGACGACGCGCTGTGCAACGTCTATATCCGCCGCATGCGCCAGGCGGCCGGAGGGATCGTGCCCAACGCCTTTCCCTTTGCCGCCAGCTTCCGCGACGTGCTGTTCTGTTCGGTCGGCGGCGATCACGCCGGCGTCTATCAGTGGCGATCACCGTTCTTCAGCGCGGGCGTGGCGTTGTTCCACCCCAGCGCCAGCATCTTCGGCTTTGGCCATTACGGGATGGCCGAGCGGTTCACCTCGATCTCGATCCCGGGGCACATGTCGCTTGTCACCCACAACGGGATGAACGACACGACGCTGGACGAAGGCCGGATCCGGCGCCAGAAGATGAACCTGATCGACGACGAGGCCGCCACCAAGGCCGTCGAGCGCCATTTCCCCTATCTGACGCCCGAGGCGCGGGCGGTGGCCGGCCTGCCGGTTTGATCGCGGCGCAAGGAGAAAAGGACGCCTGGTGACCCCGACAGGACTTGAACCTGTAACCTGCCCCTTAGGAGGGGGCTGCTCTATCCAGTTGAGCCACGGGGCCGCCGCGCCTCTTTTGCCCTTTGGCGGCGGGATTGGCAAGCTTGCCGCGCAGGGGCAGGTGCGGTAACGGTAACATGACGCCGACCGGAATCCCGATGACAACGAAAAGACCCCGCCGCCCCTTGACCTTGCGCGATGTCTCGGAAGCTTCCGGGGTTTCCGAGATGACCGTCAGCCGCGTGCTGCGCAACCGGGGCGATGTCTCGGCCGCGACACGCGAGAAGGTGCTGACGGCCGCGCGGACGCTGGGCTATGTCCCGAACAAGATCGCGGGCGGGTTGGCCAGCCAGCGCGTCAACCTGGTCGCGGTGGTGATCCCGTCGCTGTCGAACATGGTCTTTCCCGAGGTCCTGGGCGGCATCTCGGCGGAACTGGACGATACCGGCCTGCAGCCCGTGGTGGGGGTGACGAACTACAGCCCCTCGCGCGAGGACGCGGTGCTTTACGACATGCTCAGCTGGCGGCCCTCGGGGGTGATCCTGGCCGGGCTGGAGCACAGCCGGGCGGCGCGGGCGATGCTGGACAACGCCGGTCTGCCGGTCGTCGAGATCATGGACGTGGACGGCGAACCCATTGATACGGCTGTCGGAATCTCGCACCGCCGGGCTGGGAGCGAGATCGCGGACGAGATCTTCGGCGCGGGCTATCGGCGCATCGGCTTCATCGGCACGCACATGCCCGAGGACCACCGCGCGCGCAAGCGCCTGGCCGGGTTCGAGGCGCGGCTGGGCGAATTGGGCGTGCAACTGGCGGCGCGGGAATATTACCAGGGCGGGTCGTCCCTGAGCAAGGGACGCGAGTTGACCGAGCGCATCCTGACGCGCGAGCCAGACCTGGATTTCCTTTACTATTCCAATGACATGATCGGCGCGGGCGGGCTTTTGTGGTGCCTTGAGCGCGGGCTGGACATCCCCGGCCGGCTGGGACTGGCGGGCTTCAACGGGGTCGATCTGCTGGACGGGCTGCCGATGCGGCTGGCCACCACCGACGCGCGGCGCGTCGATATCGGCCGGCGCGCCGCCCGCATCGTCGCGGGCAAGGAGGCGCCGCCCGAAGGGGGGGTGATCGCCCTGGCGCCGACCTTCATCCCGGGCGACACCATCCGCCGGAAAACCTGAGGTTTTCCGCTGTTCCGACGGTGCACGGGGTGTACACCGGGCGTACACAGGATGTGCACCGCGGTGGGCGCTGCCGCGGGTTGCGGCCGCCGCATGGGTATTTGGGAAAACGGTGAAAGCCCGATGCGGCGCGCACCATGTTCGCCGCGCCGAACACACAGGACGGCGCCTGGTCCTTCACCGTTTTTCAAATACCCATTCTTGCCCACGCCCGAGGCTGGCAGGGCAGCGGGGCCGGCGACCGGCGCCTAGCCATCCAGGTCGGGGTAGAAGACGCCGCTGGGCGACAGGGTGAAGATGTCGGCACCGCTGGCGGTCACGCCGATCGAATGTTCGAACTGGGCCGAGAGCGACTTGTCGCGCGTCACCGCCGTCCAGTCGTCGGCCAGGATCTTGGTTTCGGGGCGGCCGAGGTTCACCATCGGCTCGATGGTGAAGAACATGCCTTCCTCCAGCACGGGCCCCTTGCCGGGGCGGCCGAAGTGCAGGACGTTGGGCGGCGCGTGGAAGGTGCGGCCCAGCCCGTGGCCGCAGAAGTCGCGCACCACCGACATGCGGTTGGCCTCGACATAGCTCTGGATCGCCCAGCCGATGTCGCCGAAGGTGGCGCCGGGGCGCACCGCCTCGATCCCTTTCATCAGCGCGTCATGCGTCACCTGGATCAGGCGCTTGGCCTTGACGCTGGGCTTTCCGGCCACATACATGCGCGAGCTGTCGCCGTACCAGCCGTCCAGGATCACCGTCACGTCGATGTTCAGGATGTCGCCCTCGGCCAGGATCTTGTCGCCGGGGATGCCGTGGCAGACGACATGGTTCACGCTGATGCAGCTGGCGTGCTGATAGCCGCGATAGCCGATGGTGGCGCTGGTCGTGCCGAGTTCCGTCACCCGGGCGCGGATGAAGTCGTCGAGCGCGCCGGTGGTGGCGCCGGGCTGGACCATGGGCCCCACCTCGTCCAGGATCTGCGCCGCGACGCGGCCGGCCGCGCGCATGCCCTCGAAATCCTGAGGCTCATGAATACGGATGCCCTCGCGGGTCTGGCGTGCGTCGTTCATCGGATCCTCGTCATTGCTTGAGCCACAGATAGTCCCGCGCGGCCACTTGTTCCAGCCCCGCGCGCGGGCCTATACCTTTGGGCCGAGAACCAGCGCCGCGAGGAGCGTGCCATGCAATCCGACAATCCCACCGCCGCCATCCTTGTCATCGGGGACGAAATCCTGTCCGGCCGCACGCGCGAGGGCAATGCCCACCACCTGGCGGGCGTCTTGTCCGCGACCGGGTTCGACCTGCGCGAGATCCGGGTGGTCGCCGACGACCAGGACCAGATCGTCGCCGCGATCCGGGCCTTCGACAAGTCGCTGGGCGGAGCCTATGACCTGCTGTTCACGTCGGGCGGCATCGGGCCCACGCATGACGACATCACCGCCGACGCGGTGGGCGTGGCCCACGGCACCCCGGTCGAGGTGAACGCCGAGGCCCGCGCCATGCTGCAGGCGCGCTACGACTGGCTGGGGCTGGAGATGACCGAGAACCGCCTGCGCATGGCGCGCATCCCCGTCGGCGCGACGCTGATCGACAATGCGGTGTCGGCCGCGCCGGGCTTTTCCATCGGCAATACCCATGTCATGGCGGGCGTCCCCGAGGTGTTCCGCGCCATGGTCGCCTGGCTGGTGCCGCGCCTGCCAGGCGGGCGCCCGGTGCAGTCGCAATCGGTCGAGGTGCGGCGCGGCGAAAGCGACGTGGCCGAGGACCTGAAGGCGGTGGCCGAGGCTTATCCCGACCTGTCGCTGGGCTCCTATCCGTTCCAGGACCCGACCGGCTGGGGCACCAACCTGGTGGTGCGGGGCCTGGACGCGGCCCGCGTGGCCGAGGCCATGGCCGTGCTGCGCCAGAGGCTGGACCTGTGACCCCAGACCCGGACATCGCCCCGGACCTGGCGCGCGCCTTCGAAACCACCTGGCCCGCCGCCGAGACGCGGGACAGCGGCGCGCTGCGCACGGGCCGGGGCCTGGGGGCCGGGGGCCGGGTCGGGTCGAGCCGGGCGCTGGGCCCGGGCTGGAGCGCGGCCGACATCGCCGCGGCCGAGGCGGTGCACCGGGGCTGGGACCAGGCGCCGCTGTTCCGCGTGGCCCTGGGCGACACCGCGCTGCGGGACGCGCTGGCGGCGCGCGGCTATCGCCCCCATACGCCGACCGCGATCATGGTCTGCGGCTGCGCGGCGCTGGCCGGGCAGCTGCCGGGGATGACCGCCTTCGCGACCTGGCCGCCGCTGGCGATCCAGCGCGACCTGTGGGCCGCCGGCGGGATCGGTGCGGCGCGCCAGGCGGTGATGGAGCGCGTCGCCCTGCCCCGCGCCGCCCTGCTGGGGCGCCTGCACGACCGCGCGGCCGGCGCGGCCTTCGTCGCGGCGGACGGGCCGGTGGCAATGATCCATGCCATCGAGGTCGCCCCCGCCTTTCGCCGGCAGGGCATGGCCGGATGGCTGCTGGGCGCGGCCGCCGACTGGGCGCTGTCGGTCGGCGCGGACCGGCTGGCGCTGGCCGTGGGGCGCGCCAACACCGCCGCCCGCGCGGCCTATGACAAGCTGGGCTTTGCCGAGGTCGGCGCCTATGACTACTGGTCGGGCTGAGCCTGGTCCTGCCGTGCCTGGTCCTGCCGGGCGGCGACGCGGCGCAGTTCCCGTTTCACCAGGTCGAGTTCGCTGCGCATCAGGTCGATCTCGGCGCGCAGGTCCTGTTCCAGCGGCGCCCCGGCGACCAGGCTGAGGCTGGCCAGGTGGCGCGCGGTCGCCAGCGGCGGCTCGGCCCCCTCGCCCGCGTCCTCGAGCAGCAGGAAGGTCTGCACCCCGTCCGACAGCTTCTGCGCCGGGATCGCGGCGGCGACGCGCCAGTGGCCGTCGTCCTGGGGGGTGACGCGGGCCTCGGCCACGCGGCTGCCCAGATGGACCAGAAGCAGGCGGCCCGGGGCGGTGTCGCGGCGCAGGACGCCCTGCCAGATGCCGCTTTTCAGTCCCAGCGATTCGAACTCGTCCATCGGCCTCTCCTAGAAATCGGCGCGCAGGTGGCGCGAGAGGAACAGTTCCCGCATGTCCACCGCGTTCATGCCGGGCGCCTCGAAGATCAGGTCGAGCCAGATCTTTTCCAGCCGCCTTTCGTTCATCTCGGTATAGGCCAGGTCGAATTCGACGACCTGCTGGCTTTGCAGCCCGGCCTCCATCCCGCGCAGGTGCTGCAGGATCTCGTCGATGTTGGGACCGTGGCCGACGTTCAGCCGGGCATAGACGGGCAGCGGGCGTTCCACCGCCAGCGTGGTTTCCAGCCGGATGATGTGGTTGCGGGTCAGCCCTTCGAGCGCGTCGGTCGGCAGGTCGATCGAGACCGACAGGAAGCTGCCGGTGAAGCCGAAGACCTCGAGCCGCAGGCCGTAGGGCGACAGGTCGGTGGCGCGGGGGTTCTGGACCTGTTCGAGGATCAGCGTGCGTTCGGCGCAGTCGTGCCAGACCGCCGCCCGGTCCCCCAGCCGCGTGCCGGGTTCGGGCGCGGCGATGCCGCGCGGCGTGATCTGGCCGGCCATGAAGCCGGGACGCCAGCGCCAGTCGGTGCCGCCGGGCAGCTGCACCGCGCCCAGCGCCGCGCGCGACACCGCCGCCTTGCGGTCGCCGCGCATCATGAAGCGGTTCAGGCTGGCGCGCAGGGCCAGCGCCTCGTCGGTCAGGGCGCGGATGCGGCCGGGGCCCATGAACTCGACGCTTTCGGCCATCTCGGCCCATTGGGCGAGCGCGCGTTCGCGGGCCCTGCGGTCAAGCCACCTGCGGGGACGGATCGCCATGGGGCTAGCCGCGCGCGACGGCTGCGGACGGCGGGCGCTGGGGGCGTGTCCGGTCGGGGCGGCTGTCTGTCATCGCAAAGGCTTCCCTTGGGCTGTCTGCCATTTGGATAGGGCGAGCCCGCGACCGGGGCAAGGGGGCCGGCGCCGAAAGCGCGGGTGCCCGGGCCGGGTGCCGCCTAGTCGGGCAGGGCAAGGTTCAGCCGGGCGGCCATGATCAGGTCGTTCAGCGTCACCCCCTTGGCGGAATGGGTGGTGAAGGCGACGCTGGCATGGCCCCAGCCGAAGGCGATGTCGGGGTGGTGGTTGGCCGCCTCGGCCTGCCAGGCCACGACATTGGCCAGGGCCGCCGCCTGGCGGAAGTCGCGCAGCCGCCAGGTCCGGCGGATGGCGTCGCCGTCCGGGGTCAGCGTCCAGCCGGGCAGTTCGGCCAGCCGCGCGGCCAGCGTTTCGGGCTCCAGCCGGTGCGCGCCCTGGGTGATCGGTTGCCGGGCCAGTGTCATGGGGTCCCCCTTTCCGGGTCACAGGATGGGCGCGGCCAGCGCCAGCAGGTTGTTGCGCAGCCGGCGCCACACCGACCAGGCGCGGATCTCGCCGATGGTGATCGATTCGGCACGCTCGATATAGGTCATCTGGCGGGCGTCCAGCACCGCCGTCAGGTCGTCGCCCACGAACAGCATGTTCATTTCATAGTTCAGCTCGAAGCTGCGGCGGTCCATGTTGGCGCTGCCGATCATCGCCATGCGGCCGTCCACGGTGATGATCTTGGAATGCAGAAGCCCGCCGTGGAACAGCATGAGTTTCACCCCCGCCGAGACGAGACCGTAGTAGAACCCCTCGGAGGTGGCCTGCACGACCAGGCTGTCGTTCCTCGCGGGCAGGATCATGGTCACGTCGACCCCGCGCCGCGCCGCCGTGCGGATCGCCGTGTCCAGCGAGGCGTCGGGCACGTAATAGGGCGTCGTGATGACCAGCCGGTCGCGGGCGGCGTGGATCATCGTCACCATGCAGTCCGAGAGCGACCCCTGGCGGTCGTCCGGGCCGGTCGACACGACCTGGCTGATCTCGCCCGGGGCGTTAACCGGGGGCACCATCAGCAGCATGTCGCCCAGGTCCTCGCCGGTATAGCTCATCCAGTCCTGCAGGAAGACGGCCTGCATCTGGCGCACCACCGGCCCCTCGATGCGCAACAGGATGTCGATCCAGGGGGCGAAGCGCGGCTTGATCGCGAAGGCCATGTCGGCGCAGTTGCGGCTGCCGGTAAAGCCGATGGCATGGTCGATCACCACGATCTTGCGGTGGTTGCGCAGGTCCATGCGCTGGGACAGCCCGCCGACGATGGGCAGGCCCAGGGGCAGCGCCTCGACGCATTCGACGCCGCCCGCCCGCATCGCCCGCCAGCTTTCCGAGTAGCTGAACGCGCGCGAGCCGAAGGCATCGATCACCGCGCGGACCTTGACGCCGCGCCCGGCGGCGCGGATCGCGGCCTGCGCCACCGCCCGGCCCGAGGCATCGTCGAGCCAGATGTAGAACAGCATGTGGACGTGGTCGCGCGCCCCGTCGATGGCGGCCACGAGGTCGGCGATGGCGCTGTCGTCCTCGGCCAGCAGCGCCGCGCGGTTGCCGGCGACCGCGCCGAAGCCCGTGGTCGCGCGATTCGCCGCGATGATCGGGGCCGCGAAATCGGGGGCGTGGCGCACCAGTTCGGGGCTGGGCTTCCACAGGCCCGACAGGCGCGAGCGGACGTTGGCCATGGTCTCGACCTCGGCGCCGCGCATCCGGATCTCTCCGAACAGGACATAGGCGAGGATCCCGACCAGGGGCACAAGTTCGATCACCAGGATCCAGGACAGGCGGACCGAGGGTTCCAGCCGGGGACGCAGAAGCACCCGCACGGACACGGCCAGGGCGACGGCGTAGTGAAGGAACACGAGCGCTTGGGTCCACATCCGCGCATCAAAGCCCGGCCCGCGTGGAATTGCAATTCCGCGCGGTTTTGCCTAAGTCACGGGCCAGACCTGAGCCGCAAGGGGCCCCCGGATGAACTGGATCACCAACTATGTGCGTCCGCGCATCAATTCGCTGTTCTCGCGCCGCGAAGTGCCCGAGAACCTGTGGACCAAGTGCCCCGAATGCGGGACCATGCTGTTTCACCGCGAACTGGCCGAGAACCTGAACGTCTGCACCAACTGCGACCACCACCTGGCGATCAGCCCGCGCGCCCGCTTTGCCGCCCTGTTCGACGGCGGCGTGTTCAACGAGGTCAAGGTCCCCGAGCCGGTCGCCGACCCGCTGCAGTTCCGCGACCAGAAGAAGTATCCCGACCGGATGAAGGCCGCGCAGAAGGCCACCGGCGAGAAGGAGGCCATGCTGGTCGCCGAGGGCGAGATGGGCCGCACCCCCGTCGTCATGGCGGCGCAGGACTTTTCCTTCATGGGCGGGTCGATGGGCATGTATGTCGGCAACGCCATCATCGCCGCCGCCGAGCGCGCGGTGGCGCTGCGCCGTCCGCTGGTGCTGTTTTCCGCTGCGGGCGGCGCGCGGATGCAGGAAGGCATCCTGTCCCTGATGCAGATGCCCCGCACCACCGTCGCCGTCGAGATGCTGAAGGAAGCGGGCCTGCCCTATATCGTCGTGCTGACCCATCCGACGACCGGCGGCGTCACCGCCAGCTATGCCATGCTGGGCGACATCCAGATCGCCGAGCCCAATGCGCTGATCTGCTTCGCCGGGCCGCGCGTGATCGAGCAGACCATCCGCGAAAAGCTGCCCGAGGGCTTCCAGCGCGCCGAATACCTGCTGGAGCACGGCATGCTGGACCGGGTGACCCATCGCAAGAAGCTGCGCGAGGAGCTGGTCGGCATCCTGCGCATGGTGGGCAACCTGCCCGCGCCGGTGGCGGGCGACCTGCCCGCGCCCGGCCCGATCCCCGCCCCCGCCCCCGAGGCGGCCGAAGCGAACCCGGCCTGAGCCGCGCGATGACATCGTCGGACGCGATCCTGGCGCGGCTGATGGCGCTGCACCCGAAGGTCATCGACCTGTCGCTGGACCGGATGGAACGGCTGCTGGCGGCGCTGGACCACCCCGAACGGCGCATCCCGCCGGTCATCCACATCGCCGGGACGAACGGCAAGGGCTCGACCCAGGCGATGATCCGCGCGGGGCTGGAGGCGGCGGGCAAGCAGGTCCACGCCTATACCTCGCCGCATCTGGCGCAGTTTCACGAACGCATCCGGCTGGCGGGCGCGCTGATCGCCGAGGCGGATCTGGCCGCCACGCTGGAGGAATGCGAGGCGGCGAACGGCGGCGCGCCGATCACCTTCTTCGAGATCACAACGGCGGCGGCCTTCCTGGCGTTCTCGCGCGTGGCGGCCGATTACACGCTGCTGGAGGTGGGCCTGGGCGGGCGGCTGGACGCGACGAACGTGATCGCCGCCCCGCGGCTGAGCGTCATCACCCCGATCAGCATCGACCACACGCAATACCTGGGCGAGACCCTGCCCGAGATCGCCGGCGAAAAGGCCGGGATCATCAAGCGCGGCGTGCCGGTGATCGTCGGCCCGCAGGAGGCGCCCGCGCGTGCGGTGATCGAGGCGCGGGCCGAGGCGCTGGGCGCGCCCCTGTTGATCGCGCGGCAGGACTGGGACGCTTACGCCGAACACGGCCGGCTGGTCTATTTCGACCAGCGCGGGCTTTTGGACCTGCCGCCACCGGTGCTGCCGGGGCCGCACCAGTTCCAGAACGCCGGCACCGCCATCGCCGCGCTGCGCGAGTTGGGCTTTGGCGAACCCGAGGCCGTGGCCGCCGTGACCCGCGCCGAATGGCCCGCGCGGATGCAGCGCCTGGTGCGCGGCCCGCTGGTCGAGGCGGCGGGCGGGTGCGAATTGTGGCTGGACGGCGGGCACAACCCGGCCGGGGGCGAGGCGGTGGCCGCGACCCTGGCCGCGATGCCCGCACGGCCGACGCATCTGGTCTGCGGCATGCTGAACACCAAGGACGTGCTGGGTTACATGCGCCCCTTGGCGGGCGTGGCGCAAAGCCTGACCGCCGTGGCCATTCCTGGCGAGCCGAACACCCTGCCCGCCGAGGAGACCGCCGGTTTTGCAGCGCAGGCGGGGCTGCCTGCCACGACGGCGCCCGATGTGGGCGCGGCGGTCGCGGGGATCGCCGCCGCCCATCCCGGCGCGCGCATCCTGATCTGCGGCTCGCTTTACCTGGCGGGACGGGTGCTGCGCGAGAACGGCTGAGGCCTGGCGGCCCCCTAGCGCCCCCAGTCGGCGTCGCGCATCTCGCGCAGGCGGCTGGCGGTGCGTTCGAATTCGAAGGCGCCCTCGCCCTCGGCATACAGCCGTTCAGGGTCGTCGGCGGCGCTGGCGATCAACCGGACGCGGGCCTCGTAAAGCGCGTCGATCAGGGTGACGAAACGCTTGGCCTCGTTGTAGTTCGATTGCGACAGGCGCGGGATGGCGTCGATCAGCAGCACATCGAGCGCCTGGGCGATGGTCAGGTAGTCGCCGGGCCCGAGCGGCCTGCCGCAGAGGTCCCAGAAGCTGGCGCGCGCCGCGCGGCCGACGTGCCGGGGCAGTTCGACCTTGCGGCCCTTGATGTCGAGGACCAGCGGGGTTTCCGGCTGGCCGCCCGTCTCGTGCGTCCAGATCGCGTCCAGCGCCCCGCGCGCGATGCTGTCGTCGGGCGAGAACCAGACCTGCGCGCCCTCGTCCCGGTCCTGGCGGTGGTCGGTGGGGCTGGCCAGCTCGATCACCTCAAGCCGCTCGCGGATCAGCGCGATGAAGGGCAGGAACAGCTGGCGGTTCAGGCCGTTCTTGTACAGGTCCTCGGGGACGCGGTTCGAGGTGGTGACGATGGTCACGCCCTGTTCGAACAGGATCTGGAACAGCCGGCCCACGATCATCGCGTCGGCGATGTCGGTGATCTGCATTTCGTCAAAGCACAAAAGCCGGGTGGTGGCGGCGACCTCCAGGGCGACGGGGCGCACGGCGTCCTGCTGGCCGGCCTGGCGGGCGCGGTTCAGGCCGGCCTGGATTTCCTGCATGAATTCGTGGAAATGCACGCGCCGCTTTTGCGGGGTGGGCGCGGCTTCGGCCACCAGGTCCATCAGCATGGACTTGCCGCGACCGACGCCGCCCCACAGGTAGATGCCGCGGACCGGCGGCGCGGGATCGGACGCGCCCCCGCCCAGGAGCTTGCCGAACCAGCCCGATTTCTGCGGCTGCGGCGGCGGGGCGGCCGCGCCCAGGTCGCGCACCAGGCGGTCGAGCGCGGGCAGGACGCCGCGCTGCGCCGCGTCGGGTTCCAGCTGGCCGGCGCGGACGCGGGCCTCGTAAAGGACGGATACGGTGGTCATGGCGCCGCACTAGCCATTCGCGCGGGGGAAAGGCAAGGGGCGGCGGCGCCCTAGCCGATGGCCTGGTTGCGCGTCTCGGCCCGGATCAGCAGGGTCATCAGCGCCGCCAGCACCAGGAGCGCGGCAAAGACCCCGATGGCGACGCCGAAGCCGCGCGCGACCACGCTGGCCAGCAGCGACGGCGCCAGAAGCCCGCCCACCCGCGCGACTGCGCTGGCCGTGCCCATCCCGGTGCCGCGCAGGCCGGTCGGGTAAAGCTCGGGCGTGAAGGCGTAAAGCGCGCCCCAGGTGCCCAGCAGTGCAAAGCTCATCACCATGAGCGAGGCGGCGATCAGCCAGGGGCTGGCGGCGATGGTGAAAAGGAAGCAGGCGACCGCGCTGAGCAGCAGGAAAACCTGCAGGGTCAGCTTGCGGCCCCAGGCCTCGACCCCGTGGGCGGCCAGCGCATAGCCGGGGATCTGGGCCAAGGCCAGCAGCACCAGGAAGCCGTGGCCGCGCACGAAGCCCATGCCGCCCTTGACCAGTTCCGAGGGCAGCCAGACGAACACCCCGTAATAGGACAGCGAGACCAAGAACCAGGTCGCAAAGATCGCGATGCTGCGGTTGCGCAGTTCGGGGCCGAACAGCCCCTGGCCCGTGCCGGGCAGCACCGGCGCGACCAGGCGGGTGCCGGCCTGCAGCGCCGGCGCGCCATTCGCCGCCAGCACCCGGTCGAGCACGCGGCGCGCCCCGGCCTCGTCCCCCTTGCGCAGCAGATACATGGGCGATTCCGGCACCCAGAGGCGCAGCCAGACCCCGATCAGCGCGGGCAGCGCGGCGACGGCAAAGATCCAGCGCCAGGGCTCCTCGGCACCCAGGCTGTGCGCGGCCCAGGCGGTCAGGGCGATGACGATGGTGCCCAGCGCCCAGAAGCCTTCCAGCCAGACCAGCCAGCGGCCCCGGTTCCGGGGCGGCAGGAATTCGGCCATCATGGCGTAGTCGACGGGCAGCGTGCCGCCCACCGCCATCCCGGTCAGGAAGCGCAGCGCCACAAGCATGGTGAAGTCGGTCGCGAAGACCGACGCCAGGCCAAAGACCGCATCGCAGGCCACCGTCAGAAGCAGGACGTTGCGCCGTCCGATCCGGTCGGCGATGCGGCCGAACAGGGTCGCGCCCGCGAACATGCCCAGGAAGAACAGCGTCCCGGTCTGGAGCGCCTGCGGCACGGTCAGGCCGAAACTGGCCGCGATCGAGGCGGCGGTGAAGCCGATGGCGATGACCTGCATCGCATCCGCCGCCCAGACCAGCCCGAAGATGCCCAGAAGCCGGCGCTGGAACGAACCAGCGCCCCCCTGCGCCAGCGCCTCGTCGATGGTCATCTGCATGGCCTGCCCCGTCCAGCCGAAATCACTGGCGGCATTTGCCCATACCTCGGCAGGAATTTCCAGCGCGAACCCGGACTTCACCCGCGCCCGGGGACGGCGGGCGCGGTGCCGGGCGTCAGCCCCGGTCGCGGGCGGGCTGCTGGCCCGAGGGACCGAAGGCCGCGCCCTCGTTCGAGGCCAGATCCTCGGACGGGTCCGGCAGCGCGGCCGGGGCCGCCGCATCGTCGCCCTTGTGGTCGTCGGGGGCCGGGGCGGCGGGTTTTTCGGCCGGGTGCAGGAAGATGTCCTGCGCCCCGCGCGTGCTGCCCGGCAGGATGATGCCTGCCGCGGGGAAGCGGTCCAGGATCTGCTGGTTGATTTCCGAGACCACGCCCACCCCGCCGTTGATGTCCGACAGCATCGCCCGCAGTTCCCAGTTCTGCCCCGAGGGCGTGATGCTGCGCAAAAGGACGGCGGGGGCGGGGTTGATCAGCACGGTGGGCTGATCCTCGGCGATCTCGCGCAGCAGCTGGGCGACCAGCCGGTGATCGGTGGGAACGCCCACGGTCAGCGGCACGATGATGCGGCCCGACAGGTTGTTGCGCGTCCAGTTCGTCACCGGCTGGGTGATGAGGTTCGAGTTCGGCACCACGATCTGGGTGCGGTCGAAGGTCTGGATCTGGGTGGCGCGCACCGCCATCTTTTTCACGACGCCCTGCTGGCCGCCGACCTCGATCCAGTCGCCGACGGCGATGGGCCGCTCGACCAGCAGGATGATGCCCGAGACGAAGTTCGACACCACCTGCTGCATGCCGAAACCGATGCCGACCGACAGCGCACCCGCGACGAAGGCCAGCGAGGTCAGGTCGATCCCGGCCGAGGTGATGGCAAAGACCGCCGCGAGCGCGAGGCCCACATAGCCGATCATCGACACGACCGCGTTCTGCCCGCCCGTGTCCAGCCGCGTCTTGGGCAGGATCGAGCTGCGGAACGCGCCCTGCACGAAGCTGGTCAGCGAATAGCCGATGGCAAAGACGATGACGAAGGTCAGCATCGCCATGGGCGACAGGCGCACGCCGCCAAAGCTGAAGCCCTGCTGCGCGCGTGACCATGCCTCGGCCAGGTCGCTGGGCCGGGCGCCCCAGATCAGGGCGAACAGCGGCAGCGACAGCACCACCAGCGCAAAGCCGACCAGCACCGGCATCAGCGCGTCGCGCGCCGACTGGTCGCCCCCGGTGGCCATGGCGTAAAGATCGGCGATGAAGTCCTGCAGGATGATGAGCAGGCCGACCAGTCCCAGCGTCATGACCGACGACCAGAGCGCCGCGTTGGCCCCGGTCACATAGCCCGCCGCCGCAGCGATCGGCGCGGCCAGCGCGACGATCCGCCCGGCCATGCCCAGGAAGGCCACGATGCGGATGCGATAGTTCTGCGGCTCGCCCTCGACCGGGCGGATGCGGCGCAGGATGTTGCACAGCTGGAACAGGAAGAAGGCGCCCAGCAGGATCATCAGGAAGTGCCAGACCCCGGCCGAGGCCTCGCTGAGGCGCTGGGGCACGGTTTCGCTGTCGTTCTGGCTGTGGAACCCGGCCAGCGGCAGCACCGAGCGCGAGAACAGCTGGTGCAGCGCCATCGCCAAGGCCAGCATCGAGGCGCGGAACGCCGCCTGGCGCCGCGTGTCGTCGTTCAGGGGCAGCGGGAGCGAGCCGCCCGCCCCGGGTTCGGGAAACAGCCGCCCGACCAGCCAGATGCCGCCGAACAGCGACAGGCCCGCGCCGGGGATGGACAGCAGCAGCGGCCGGCCCCAGTCGCTGAACAGCCCCGTCGACACCAGCGCCGCCGTCGCCAGCAGCACGCCGAAGAACGGAATCGCGATCTGGCTGAGCGAGACGGCAAAGACCACCGCGGCCCGCGACCGTTCGCTGGCCCGCGCCGACAGGCGTTGCGGCAGGGAATCGACCCAGAGCCGCCCGCGCGACAACAGCAGCAGCGCCGCCAGCAGGAAGCCCAGCGTCACCAGCATCCGCGACCGGCCATCCGGCCCCGAGCCGTAGTCGTCCCAGCGGGCGCTGACCTCGGTCGCGACATTCCTGCTGATATCCACCGCCTCGGTCACGGCGGGCGCCCAGTTCGCCGGGTTCAGCGGCGAGGGTGTCTGCCGGATCAGCGCATAGGTCTGGCGCTGCCGGATGGTCTGGTCGATCTGCTGGATGATCGCGTCGGCGCGGCCAAAGGCCTCGACCGCCTTCAGCCCCGGCGCCTGCAATTCGGAAAGCTGGTCGTTCAGTTCCTTGCGGCGGGCGGCGATATCGTCGGATTCGGTCTGGCCTTCGGCAGGGGCTGGCCCCAAGGCGGCGATCTGGTCCTTGAGCGTCGCGATGCGGGTGCTGTTCGTCCCTTCGGCCGCCTTGAAGCGGTCGCGCCACTGCACGACCTGTTCGCGGATGGATTGCAGCCGGGTATCATTGGCCTGGCCGGATTCCAGAATGTCCTCGGTCTGGTCGGCCAGCTTGTTCCAGGCGTCGTAATTCGGGGCCTGCGGCTGGTCCTGTGCCAGCGCGGCGCCTCCAAGAACCATCGACAGGCACAGCAGCAGCGCCGTGACCAGAGCATTCAGACGTGTCATGCGGGATATCAGTCCTCGAAAACCTCGGGCAGATCGGCGGGTTTGCGCGCCATCCAGCGGGGCACGGGCAGGCCCTTGGCGTGCAGGAAGTCGGGGTTGAACAGCTTGGTCTGGTAACGCGTGCCGTAATCGCACAGCACCGTCACGATGGTGTGACCGGGCCCCATGTCGCGCGCCATGCGAATGGCCCCCGCGACGTTGATCCCCGAGGAGCCGCCCAGGCACAGCCCTTCGTGTTCCAAGAGGTCGAAGATCACCGGCAGCGCCTCGGCATCGGGGATGCGATAGGCGAAATCGGGGGTGAGGCCTTCCAGGTTCGCGGTGATGCGGCCCTGGCCGATGCCCTCGGTGATGGAGGAGCCGGGGCTTTCGAAGACCCCTTCGGTGTAGAAGCTGTAAAGCGCCGCGCCCTCGGGGTCGGCCAGGCCGATCTTGACGCCCTTGGGTTGCAGCGCGTCGGCGACGCCCGCCAGCGTGCCGCCCGAGCCGACCGCGCAGATGAAGCCGTCGACCTTGCCGCCGGTCTGTTCCCAGATCTCGGGCCCGGTGGTTTCCAGATGGGCGCGGCGGTTCGCGGTGTTGTCGAACTGGTTGGCCCAGATCGCGCCGTTGGGCTCGGTCCTGGCCAGTTCCTCGGCCAGCCGGCCCGAGTATCGGACGTAGTTGTTGGGGTTCTTGTAGGGCTGGGCCGGCACCTCGACCAGTTCGGCCCCGGCCAGGCGCAGCATGTCCTTTTTCTCTTGGCTTTGGGTTTCCGGGATCACGATGACGCTGCGGAAGCCCATCGAGGCGCCGACCAAGGCCAGGCCGATGCCGGTGTTGCCGGCAGTGCCCTCGACGATGGTGCCGCCGGGCTTCAGCTCGCCCCGCGCCACGGCGTCCTGGATGATGTAAAGCGCGGCGCGGTCCTTGACCGACTGGCCGGGGTTCATGAACTCGGCCTTGCCCAGGATCTCGCACCCCGTTTCCTCGGAGGCGCGGCGCAGCCGGATCAGGGGCGTGTTGCCGATGGCAGAGGCGAGGTCGGGGCAGATGCGCATGGCGTGGCCTTTCGCGAAGTGGTCGCCCCGGTTTACACGCGGGCGCCGGCGGGCGGCAACCCCGCCCCGCCCGGGGTCAGGGGATCAAACCCGGCTTATCCTGCCCAAGTTCCATGCGAATCTTCTGCTGGTTCAGTTCCAGCCACAGCGCAAGCGATAGCAGGGGCCCGTTCCTGACCTGCCCCGCCAACGCCATCCGCGTCAGTTCGGCGCGGGGAAGAAGCTGGCTGCGGATGTCCTCGTTCTCGGTATCGAGGCCACCGAAGCCCGCCACGTCGTCGGGCAGATCGGCGATGCCGACGTAAAGATACAGGAACTCGGCCAGCAGGCCGGGGCTGGGATAGTTGTGGGGACCGGGGATCAGGCGGTCGATGGCCAGGCCGGTTTCCTCGATGGCCTCGCGCAACACGGCCTGCTCGGGCGTCTCGGTCGGATCGACGCGGCCGGCGGGGGCTTCCCAGAACCAGGGCTGGCGGTCGCCCCGCGCGGCGGGCCCGGCGCGGAACTGGTCGATCAGCAGCACCCGGTCGCGCAGCGGGTCCCAAGGCAGCACCACCGCCGCATCGCCCGAGACGAAGACCGCGCGCAGCACCTCGGGCGTCCAGCCGCCCCGGTGCCGGCGGTGGCGCAGGATGATTTCCTGGACCGAGAAGAATTCCGCATAGGGCTCCTCGACCGCCAGCACCTGCAGCCGGTCGTCCCCCGCCGGGCCCAGAGCCGGCAGGTCGCGGCTGTCGCGCGCCGCCCGCAGGGTCGAGGCGACCCAGGCCGCGATCAGGGGCAGCCGCGCCCGCACCGCCCCGGCCGGCCGGTCGGGCGGCAGCGCGAGCAGGTGATCGGCCAGCGCGGCGGCAAGCTCGGGGTCCCAGCGCCCGGCGCCTTCCCGCGCGCGGGCGGCGACGCCCAGGATGTCGCGCCCGGCGACCGCCACCGGCTCGAGGCCGAAGATGTGCGCATAGCGGGTCAGCGCCGGGGTCCAGTCGGTCCGCCACAGCGGCACCCGCCCTTGGGCGGGGACCAGCGCGGGCCAGCCGTCCGGCGCGATGCCCGCGCCCTGCCCGCCCTGCAGCGCATGGCCGGGCAGCCCCTCGACCTCGACCGCGCCGGGCGCAAGCCGCATGCGCAGCACGGGATGGGCCAGCGCCCCCACCAGAAAGATCATCGCGCGCCCGCCGGAACGGAGCGGATCAGGACGGATTTCGGCATGGCGCACCTGCGGGACATGGGTGTGACGGATTTCGCCGCTTTTTCGCGGAAAGCCCCTTGCGCTTCAACCCCGCCCCGTCTAAATCCCCGCCACCACCCAAGCGCGGAGAGGTGCCGGAGTGGTCGAACGGGGCGGTCTCGAAAACCGTTGAGCCTTCACGGGTTCCGTGGGTTCGAATCCCACCCTCTCCGCCATTTGGCTAAAATTTCCCATAAAAATCAGCATCTTAACGGCCCATCGGCCAGACCGCGCATCATCCCGCCTATCCACCCGGATTCAATGCGCCTCGCCACGGCTGGCAACATGCTATCTGTGTGCTCCGACGTTGGACTGAGTGTAAAATTCTATTCAACCATCTCTTGACTAGAGCGATGCGAATGATATCTATCCACACATAACGACCCGTCGGAAACCCGCCCGCATCGTCGGTCACGGGTAACCGAACTTAATGACCCCGGGGGCGCTCAGGCGTCCCCGTATTCATTTGTGAAAGTCCATGACGTTACAAGTTCCCGCTCAAGCTGGCCCTCTCCGCGTAAGAATTTTTGTAGATTTCTGGAACTTCAGTCTCTCACTTCGTCGGGAAGACAACACCTTCATGGTGGATTGGGGACCAGTCGGGCCGCTGTTCACGGCTGAAGCTGCACGTTTGGTTGACCCCTCAGCCCGGCCTATCTTTGAAGCGATACATGTTTACGGGTCATTTGATCCGAACAAGCAACAAGATGTGAAGCTGAAAAACTGGTTCACCAACAAGCTTGACCGAATGCCTGGGACGCACGTCGTTCTTGTGGAGCGTCAAAAGAAGATGGGGTATCCCAAGTGCCCACAGTGCCAGACTGAAGCGACGGAATGCGCTGCTTGCAAAGCTGACATGCGCGGCACCGAAGAAAAAGGTGTAGATACACGAATTGTCGCCGATATGATCAGTCTTGCTTGGGCTAACGCTTATGACGTTGCCGTCTTGGTTTCATCAGACCGTGACTTCGTTCCAGTTGCAGAGTTTCTGCAAACTAAGGGAATCAAAGTTGTTCATGCCACTTTCCCGCCGAAGGGTAGCCACTTGTCGCAGAAGTGTTGGGCAAACTTCAATATTAAGGACTTGATGCCAAAGATACAGCAGCAGGTTAAGCGACCCCCGGGCACTTAGAGTCAGGACTCGTTGATTCTGCTTCTTCGGCGTGCTTTAGCCCCCGCAAGGACACTGGCGGACGATCAGATTGCACAGGCACGCCCCTTCACCGATGCGTTCCCCCGTCCTAACCGCCCGGCTTCAAGATCGGCGGCGCGGCGATCTTGGTTCCGGGCACGATGATGCGCGGTCCCTTAGCGGTGGTTCGTTTGGTCCCGAGCGGCAGGCTCATTCCGCAACTTCCATGTCGCGGCGACGTTCGGCGCGCATCAACTCGGGCCGCACCGATCCGGCCAGATAAGCCTGACGCAACGCGGGACCGTCCAGCCCTGCCAGTTCGCACACGATCAGCAAATCCGGGCCGGAACGAAACCACCGATCAGCGGTCACTTGATCGAGCGATCCGGCCCGGCCCTTCAGCGCGTCGTTCAGCGCCGTGGCGATGACCGCGCACCAAAGCGCGCGGTCTGCCCTGCCATCGCCGGGACGCATCAATTCACCTCTGACTTTCTGATGAAATTATAAATTACGCGATTCGCACGATCATATCCGCCCATGCGAGACATATTTGCCAAGAACTCATTATCGGTGGCAAACAAGTGAACGAATGCGTCATGCGCTGCAACAGGGTGCCAAAAAAGGGCGTCCATCGCGTCTTTCAATGTTGCGGCGCTGCGGGGATATACCCAGCTATACATTGCCGCAAACAGTTGGCGAAGCGATAGGAATATTCCATCTGGCGCGAAGTGGAGGCGCGACGATCCGGCTTTATTAATTCCACGGAGGAAATTTAGTCTCTGGTGTGGAATATCGCCTTTGGCCGGGCCGTGTGCCGTTCGTACGATGCAGTACGAATGTTGGAATTCATAAAGCACACGCTGGCCAGTCGGAGTTTGAATGACGTGTTCGCGATCAATCATTGTCTTTAACCTTTTCGTACAACTCTGCAAGTTGTCGTGATGATAAGTTCTCGGGGATTTCGTAAATATCCACGTCCGAACCCGAGAGAATATGAGATTCGTCGAGCCATGCGGCGTACTGCTGTTCAGGACTGCGTGCCGCATACCAAGCCTGGACCATGCGGCGGGCCACCGGGCTTAGGCCGGCTAACGGGTCGGGCCGCACGCGCCGCCGCGCGGCGACAAGCGCCGCCTCGGCCCGACCCAGCAGCTTCGCGATTGCCCGAGTCATTGAACCGACCCACCTTCAAGCAATGCCTGCAACTGGTTTAAGCGTTCTTCTAGGATTTCTAGGCGTTCGAGGCGGTGCAGTTTTTCAACCACGCTTGCGACGGCGAGGGCTTCAGATTCGGAAAAATCGCCATGCTCCAAATGATCGCGAATTCCTTCCGCGCTTGCATCAATTTCCAACGCGCGTCCAGCAGGCAAGACCCGATTTAGAATGTACTCGACAGCGCGCATGTCGCCGCGCTGAAGATTTTCTTCTAATTTTTCGAACGCTTGTCCGGACAGTTGTTTGACTTTTTCAAGCGCCTCACGCGATACACGGTTCCTGCTGCCGCGAACTCGCCCCGGTCCACGCGCAAAAGTCCCATCAGGATTTCGCACGGCCTTTGACATGTGGTCATCTGTGGAATCGGTCATGTTAAACAATCCTGACTTCCCAGCCATTCGCGCGGAGCCACGCAATCACCCTATTTGTCGGATAGATTCCATTTTGCGATGCGGGAAAGCCGCGCGTTTTTCGGTGATAGTATGCCTTTTGCGGATACAGTCCGGTCAGTGCGGCAAGTTGTGCCGCACTGATAGTTTCGGACGCTGTTAGGACAACGCTTTTCATTTCGGCAAAATTTCCTCGACTGATTTGTCAGCCAAAAGGGAAATAAACGCTGCGACGTGCTTAAGACAGGATTCAGCAAGGTCCAGAACTTCGCCGTCTTCATGCAGACGTTTGACGGCATCTTTCGCTTGGGCCATCGCAGCATCGGGGTCAGTCCCCGCTGCACTGATGAATTCAGGGGTAGATTTGCGAACCGACGATGCGTCGATTCCCGCATTCCGGATGTGAATAAGGGCGCGCGCGTGATCTAGGAAATCGTCCCAAACTCGTTGGTCAACGCCGATCACATCGTTTCCGATTTCAAGCGCGGCCACAGCCATGTCATAGTTAGAATCAAGCAGAATCTTCATGCGGGTCGCTGCGTCGTGCTTCATCAGATGTTGGCGCAGGTCGTGACGCAGATATGCGTTAGGTTCGGCGTTTCGGTTGAATTCGGTGGTCCGAACAACTCGAACATGATAGTTCGAGCGCGCGTCCTGCGTTACTTTGATTGCATGATGGAAAGCAGGGGTAACTTTCGCTCGGAACGTATCACGTTCGGTTTCAAGTGCCTTGCCATGATAACCGTCCTCATTTCGTGCAACCAACGTTTCGGACGATTCCGTTACGGTTGATTCCATCATTTTGAACGCAGGGCCAAGTTTCGGATCGTCGGCAATCTCTTTCGCCACGAACAGGGAGCCCATTCGTCCATCGGGCACGGTTGCGGTGACAATGTTTCCACGCTCGTTCACAGCGCGAGATAGTTTGATTGTGCTAAGGGTATTCATCGTTTTTATCCTGGAATCAGCTTGGCTATATCGGAAATAAAAGCACGATTAATAAAAACTGACAAGACCACTTGACAAAATTGCAAACCTATTGTAATGGAGCGCCCCTTTCGAACGGCCCGCCCCAGCGCGCCAGTGGCCTATTGGATAGGCGGGATAGCAGGCGGCACGGAATGCCCAGGCGCGCCGATCAACGCGGGCTGCGCGGGCGCGCGGATCGTGGCGGAGGCAAGGACCGCCATTGGCTCGAATGTGCGCCAGGGCACAGACAACCGGCGACCAGCTATGCAAGCCGGTGCGCATTCGTCAGTTGATCGGATGGGGAACCATGCAGAATCGCGATATGGTCGCTTTCACCGTGGGGCTTGTCGCCTTGTCGCTCATGCGGGACGGCTGGCCGATCAGCGATGCCGCGATCCTGGACCGCCTCAACGATATCGCGGACGGCGGCGTCGGTAACCGCATCACTCCCTTCATGGCGGAAAGCGCCCTGTACGCCTTGCGCGGTATAGAGGCGACGATGCCGCGCGCCGACAATAAGGCTACATGCTGAACGGCGCAGCACTACAACTTATAACAACTTCACCAATGGACGGTGCACCCACTGCACCCACTGGACTGCCTTCTAGTGGGCGCAGAAACTTCGTTTTAAATCAATAGCAACACCCACTGCACCCACTGCACCCACTGGAATGTATAAGAGGGATATAGCGATAAGTGACAGTTACCGTATTTTTGAGATACGACATAATACGGGATTCTGACTCTTAGGAACCCGCTAGTGCTAGTGGGTGCAGTGGGTGCAGCGCGGTCCAAGACATGAAAAATCCCGCCGAAGCGGGAAATTTCGCTATTTTTTGAGATAGGCCCACGGCCCGCCACGAACCAATCGCTTTCGTCGGAAACCTTCGCTGCGGAGAATGTCCGCAATCCGCCCGGTCGTGCGCCGGTCTTGCAGGTTCGGGCTTTCCAAGCCCAGGCATTGCGCCATCACGTCTTGCATGGTCACCGGCAAGCCGAGCGCGGCCCCTCCTTCAGCAAACCGCGTCACCTGATCGTGCCAAGCGTCCCGTTCTTGCCGCTGTTCCGTCTCGCCTCGGGCAAGCGCCTGTTCCGCGTCACCGTCCAGCCACCAGCGTTCCCCGGCCCGATAGCGCGCGACCGCCTCGGCAAACAGTTGGTCCCTGTCGCGGCGCAGGGCGTCCAGGTCTATGTGCCCGCAGGCAACGGGCCAGAACCGCCGCGCCCCGGTCGGGTCTTTCAAATATGTGTCGTTGTTCGTGGTTCCTGCGAATACAGACGTTCTCGGGCTTTCCACAACGTTGCGGCCATACGCGGGACGGAACTTGTCGGTTCGTGATGTGACAAACCGTTTCACGTCCTCAATTTCACTTTTGCGGAGTGCCGATAGTTCGCCAATTTCGATCAGCCACATTCCTTGCAAGTGCTGCATGGCGTCTTTGTCATGCAGGTTCGGCAAACCGTCCGAAAAGTATTCATCCCCTGCAAGAATGTTGAGCGCAGTTGATTTCATCGCGCCCTGTTCACCTTCTAGAATAATCATTTCATCGCGCTTGCATCCGGGCTGCATCGCACGCGCAACCATGCCAATCAGGAATTTCGGTCCAACCAGTCGCGCGAATTCCGCATTTTCCGCATTAAAGTATCGCGTGAATAGTTCATTCAGTCGCGGCATCCCGTCCCATCCCAATCCGTTCAGATAGTCAACAACAGGATTGAATTTGTTGCGGTCAACATACATCACTAGGCCGTTGCGAACTTGATTGTCTGCAATTCGGGCCATACCCGGCGCGGATTGCATATATGCTTTCAAGAAAGCATCGTCTGTATCCGTCCAATCTCGGGGATATTTGGTTGCTGTTATCTTTTCCCAAGGTAATTGAGCGCGCACCGCAACTTTGCGTTTGAATTCATCAAACCCAATCGGCAACTGCGCATCCCGAATTATGCGATATGCTTCTTGCGATACGGGTTTGCAGTGGGTGTTCATGGACGTGTCGTGGTCCAAGAAATCCAATCGCCGTTTCGGTTCAATCTGTCCGGGCAATGCAATCCGCATTCCGCCAAAGGCCGCTGCCGGGTCGAACCGGCGCAACTCGGCTTCAAGCGCGGGCCGCGCCTCGGCCCCCACGGCGCGCAGGATCGTCGGCAGGCCCGTGCTGGTGCCGTGGCGTTCCGCGTTCAGCCATAGCCCGTGGTTGTCGTTCGGGTCGTTTCCCTGCCCGCTGCCTGACGCCCAGGGGCGCACATAGCGGGCGCACCATGCGTCCAGCATGACCCGCAGTTCCTCGGGCTGGCAGACCCCCCAGCCCGCTTGCATGAACGCCCAATAGACGCGGGACCATTCGTCGCGGCCCAGGTCGTTCGGGTCTATGGCGTCCATCGCAGCTTGCAGCCATTGGCGCGACGGGGCTTGCATCAGTGTTCCGAGCGGCTGGCGCGCGCCGTCAGCCCCTTCCTGCGCCACCTGCACGCCCTGCAAGGCCGCTGTCAGCGCCTCGGGCGTCCAGTGCTGCCCGCCCTGCAACGCCTGCCAGGGCACAAGGAACGGCGCGCCCTTCTGATGCAGGAATCCCGGCAGGCGCATGATGCGCGCGGGGTTGCAGATAGACCTGTCGCCGTCATAGCGCGCGGCAAGCTTCTGTTGCGTCAGCCGGGAAACTGCCCCGTCCGCATGGGGCGACGTGCGCAAGTACAGGTGGAATTTTTCGGGACTGGATTGCACGATCAGCGACGGGCGCAGGTCCGAAATCATCATTTCCGCCATCGCGCGCGCGGTGCTGATGTTGTCCAGATCAACAAAGTTCGCGCGGATGCGAACCACGTTCGGATCGCTTGTGCCGCCCGATCCATCCAGTTCGTTGACAAAGAAAAAGACCGAATAGCCCTGAACGTTCAGAAACGAAATGTTCCACCAATCGGCATCGCTTGGATTGTGGAAAGTATGAGTGTTCGGGGAGCCTGCCGGTTTGAATTGTTCGGCTTTTTGCCAAACGAGCCGGATTGTGACGGGCGCGTTTTGTCCGAGAAGTTCGTAAAGAAACCACTTTGCTAAGTCAATATTCGGTTGTTCGCCCGCATGGGGCGTCGTGACATGAGTATTCATTGGGAAGAATCCCGCTGTGTGATTGGAGACGAAACGGGCGCTAACCCGTTGGTTGATCGCGCGGCCATCCAACCAATCGCGATGTTCCGATTTAGGGCCATCCAACCCATTACGGCGACCATCCTAGGCATCCACCATCGGCCCGACCACTGGTTTTTCAAGGTGCCGGGCGGCAGACCCTTTCGGGAAAGTAGCGCCCGCCTCGGCTATCTCTCAATCAGCGGTGATTCCACGATAGCGCGCCTCTATATAGACGGTCAAGGCAGATAATGCTTGACGCCCCGGATTATTCGCGCATAACTGTCCTTGGTTTCATCTAGCATAGAACGCCCCGGTTTCATCAGCCGGGGCGTTTTTCTTACTCCGCTGCGATTCGTTGCGCTTCCCACGCTTCAACCTCCGCCAAATCCCATCGTGCCGCGCCGGGCGTTAATTTGATTTGTTTTGGAAAGTTGTAATCGCGCATGTATTTGTAGATAGTTTCGCGCGAACATTCATATCGTTCTTGCAGAAACTTTACGCTGACAAATCGTTTCATGGTGCATCCTCGCTGGATCAAGTGATGCCCCCAAATATGACCAGATTTGGACACCGCGCCACAATATTGCGGGAACGGTATTTCCGACGGCGGTGATAGCGTCCGCCATGCACGATTGATAATGAACGAAAATTTTTCGGTTTGCCGTTTCAGACTGCCCAACGGCCTTGCCAAAACGACAGCAGCACCGCGACCGTGGCACCCTCGGGCGTGTCAGCGAACGCTGGGCGCGACGGGGGATTGCACTTGCATTCAACATGCGTGGCGCGCCCGATCCTGTCCACGCAATGCAGGCAATGCCCTTCGGCGTCCCTATCGCGCAACAGCGCAGGTACGACGCCCCGTTGCGCGTGAACGTCAAAGCAACGATCCGCGATGTTCCCTGCCAGACCATCGGCGCGCGCCAGCCTAGCCTTGATCGTGGTTTCGGTCGTTCCCATGATCGCGGCCAGCAGCTTGCGGGCGTCCGGTCCCGACATGCCGTCCCGTTCAACCAGCCACCGCCAGCACACCACTGTTTCAGCCGCCGCTGTGGACGGGTCTTTCGGGCCGCGCTTGGCGGGCGCGCCACGGTCCAGCAGTTCCAGCGCGTCCAGTTCGTCGGGCGATAGCGGAATGCCGAGTTGCAAGCGCAGCCTGACGCCCGAGAAATCCCCATGTCGCTGGGCCATGCGCAGCGCCTCGGACGCGCCGGGGATCGGCCCCTTATAGCCCGTGCGCGCCCGCGCCGCGTCCACCTGTGCCCGTTCGTCGTCAGCCATTCAGGAACGCCGCCCAATCGGCCATGAGCGCGCGCCGCCGCGCAAGCATGTCGCTGCGCCGATACGCCCGCTCAACCTCGCTGCCAACCGTGTGAGCCAGGGCGATTTCGGCAAGGTCGCAGTCCACGCCGTTTTCCGCCGTCCAATCGCGGAACGTGCTGCGCAGCCCGTGCGGCACGGCGGGACGCTTGCTCACGCGGTCCAACCAGCCCTTTTCGCCCTTCGCCTCGGCTGCGTCCTGCATCCTGCGCATGACCGCAGAAAGCGTCATGTCCGACAGCATCCCACCGCGCGGCGCGGGGAACACATAGGGCGATTCAGGGGTGCGCGGCAGGGCGTTCAGGATCGCAACGGCGGCAGGCGATAGCGGCACACGATGTTCCTTTCCCGCCTTCATGCGGTTGGCCGGTATCGTCCACATGGGCGCGTCACCATCCAGCCCCTCGAATTCATCCCATTGCGCGCCGCGTATTTCGCCCGAGCGGCTGGCGCAAAGCGTGAGAAATTCCAAAGCGCGCGCGGCGATTCCTTCGCGCCTCTGCAATGCTTTCCACCATGCTTGCGCATCGGTCAGTTGCAATGCGGGTTGGTTTCCCGTGTCGGCAACCTTGGATGGTTTGGGCATGATCGCATCAAGATTTCCTTTCCACCGCGCCGGATTGTCGCCTACCCGATGCTTCTTGACCGTTGCCCAAGCAAGAACGTTCTCAATCCGCCCGCGCAATCTGGACGCGGTTTCAGTCTTGGTTTCCCAGATCGGTTTCAACGTTCGTTCAATGTCGTGAACCGTGATCGCGTCCACGTTCAGCTTGCCGATAATGGGCACCGCGTAACTATCCAACGTGCTGCGCCATTGCTTTTGGTGCTTTTCATTCCTGAATTCGGTAAGTTTTGTTTTCAGATATTCGTCCATAGCCTTTGCGAACGTCATCTTGCGCGCTTCGGACGCTCCATCCTTGACGGTTTGACGCTGATCGCGGGCCGTTGCCCATGCTTCGCCTTGCGCAAAGCCTTTCGCCATCATGTCACGCGCCGCCGCGCCGATCCGCCACGCCTCGGCAGGGTCCGCCCCGGCCTTGATCGCGTCCCGAACGTCAGCAGCGCGCCGCCGCGCCTCGGCAAGCGAAATCTCGGGATAGCTGCCAAGCCCGAAATGCTTGCGGCCCCCGGCCATCCTGGCGCGCATGATCCAGGACCGCCCGCCCGTCGCGGTGATCTGCAACAGCAATCCCTGCACCCCGCCGACTGCATGAAAGGCATGACCGGCCCCACCACCATGGCGCAACGCCTGCACCGCTGCGGGCTTCAGTTCCTTTGCGATCTTAGGCATCACCACCCCGATTCTATCTACCCAACTGCCTGCCCAAAATATGGCAACAGCCCGCGACAGATAGCAACAGGGCGCAACAGGGAAGGCGCTTTAAAACGTTGTATTCACTTTGTTAATTTTTATCGCTCGCCACACGTCGCCACGATATAATGGCGGCCACCCTCTCCGCCAACTTCCCCTTTTGTCAATTCCTCCGCTTCAGGCGGCGCGTGCGAAGGCTGCGGCGTCGCGCAGCTGATCGGGATCGGGGCGGATGCCGGTGTACAGCACGAACTGTTCAAGCGCCTGCAGCACCGCCACCTCGGCGCCCGAGATGCGGCGCTTGCCCGCCGCCTGCGCCGCGCGCATCAGCGGGGTTTCCTCGGGCAGGGCCACCACGTCGAAGACCGTCAGGGCCGCGTCGATGGCCTGGGGCGAAAAGGCCAGCGCCTCGGCATCGGGGCCTTGCATGCCCAGTGGGGTGACGTTCACGATCAGCGGCGCCGTCAGCCCCCGGTCGCTTTCGGCCCAGTCGAACCCGTAAAGCTGCGCCAGCCGAGGCCCCGACGCCGCGTTGCGCGCCACGATCACGCCAGAGCGGTGGCCCCGGTCGCGCAGCGCCGCCGCCACCGCCTTGGCCATTCCGCCCGACCCGCGCAACAGGAACCGCGCGCCGGGATCGATCTCCGCCCGGTCCAGAAGCTGGGCCACGGCGCTGTAATCGGTGTTGTGCCCGGTCAGAAGGCCGGCATCGTTGACGATGGTGTTCACGCTGTCGATGGCCGCGGCCGAGGGCGCCAGCCCGTCCAGCAGGGGAATGACCGCCTCCTTGAAGGGCATCGAGATCGCGCAGCCGCGCACCCCCAGCGCCCGGATGCCGCCGATCGCCGCCGGCAGGTCGCGGGTGGTGAAGGCCTTGTAGATGAAATCCAGCCCGAGCCGTTCGTAAAGCCGGTTGTGAAAGCGCGATCCGAAGGACCCCGGCCGGGCGGCCAGCGACATGCAAAGCTGCGTCGCGGGTCCGATGGGCGGCTTTTCGGGGGCCGCCACGCTATCCCCGGCCGTCGATGCGGACGAAATCCAGCACGCTGCCCTGGCCCGGCTGGATCTGGGCCCAGCTCTCGGCCTGGAAATCCACGACCAGCGTGGCGGCGGTCGGAAAGCGGCGGAAATCCGGGTCCATCGGCGCGCGCGCCGGCAGCGCGGCGGCAAAGGCCGCGATGCCGGGGTTGTGGCCCAGCATCATCACCGTGGGCGCGGTCGCCGTGCGCAGGATGGCCAGCATCTGTTCGGGGGTGGCGTGGTAGAGGCCCGGCTCGAACCGCAAGGCGGGCCGCACCTCGAGGGGCGCAAGCGCCACCCGCTCCCAGGTCTCGCGGGTGCGCTGCGCGGTCGAACACAGCACCTCCTCGGGCTCGTAGCCGCGGCTGGCCAGCCAGTCGCCGAGCGCCCGGGCCGAGCGCCGGCCGCGGTCGTTCAGCGGCCGTTCGTGATCGGGCTGCGCGGCGTCGTCCCAGGACGATTTCGCATGGCGGGTCAGGATCAGTCTGCAATGTCCAGAGGGGGTCATGCGCGCGCCTTTGCGGCCTTTGGGTTGGTGTATCGGCAGCCTGCCACAGCTTTCCTTTGGCCGGCAAGCCTTTGCGTGGGGGGCGCCCTCAAAGCTCGCTGCCGCCCTGGCGCAGGCCGCGCGGCTTGACCCGGGGCTCGGTCGAGCGGATCAGCGACCCGGCGCCATGTTCGGTGAACAGCTCCAGCAGCGTGGCGTTCGGCACCCGGCCGTCCAGGATGACGACGGCGCGCACGCCCTCGTCGATGGCCTGCAGGGCGGTTTCGGTCTTGGGGATCATGCCGCCGGCGATGGTGCCGTCCTCGATCATGGCGCGGACCTGGGCCGGGGTCATCGCGGTCACCACCTCGCCCTCGGCGTTCTTGACGCCCGCCACGTCGGTCAGCAGCAGCAGCCGGTCGGCCTTGAGCGCGCCGGCGATGGCGCCCGCGGCGGTGTCGCCGTTGACGTTGAAGGTCTCGTTGTCCTCCATCCCCGTGGCGACGGGGGCGATCACCGGGATCAGCCCGGCATTGTAGAGGTCGCGGATGATCTGGACGTTCATTTCCACCGGGCGGCCGACGAAGCCCAGTTCGGGGTCGTCCGCCTCGCACACCATCAGGTCGTCGTCCTTGCCCGAGATGCCGACCGCACGCCCGCCGGCGTCGTTGATCGCCTGGACGATGCGCTTGTTGACAAGGCCCGACAGGACCATCTCGACCACCTCGACCGTCTCGCGGGTGGTGACGCGCTTGCCGCGCACGAAATGGCTTTCGATGCCCAGCTTGCCCAGCAATTCGTTGATCATGGGGCCGCCGCCGTGGCAGACGACCGGGTGGATGCCGACCTGCTTCATCAGCACGATGTCGCGGGCGAATTCGGCCATCGCCTCGTCGTCGCCCATGGCATTGCCGCCGAATTTCACCACGACGACCGCGCCCGAATAGCGCTGCATATAGGGCAGCGCCTCGGATAGGGTGCGGGCAGTGGCGGTCCAGTCACGGTTCATGTCTTGCTTTCTCATCGAGAGCCCCTGTTCGTCGCGGCCGAGCCTAGGCCGCACCGGCGCCAAGGTCCAGACCATCCGGGATGGGCTGCCCGGCGCGGCAAGGGGCGCCCGCAGCGCGGCACCGCGATGGGTCCGGCAGGCGCCCGCAGGTCCATTCCCGGCAGGGATCTGGCTGCGGGGGCCCGCCCCGTCAGTCCAGGCCCGCGATGATGGCGCGCAGGGTTGCGATGCCCTGCCCCTTGTCCGAGCTTGTGATCACAAGTTCGGGATAGGCGGCGGGATGCTTCTGCAAGGCCTCGGCGACCTGGGCCACGGTCGTCTCCATCGCCTGGGTGCCGATCTTGTCGGCCTTGGTCAGAACCACCTGGAAGGGCACGGCGGCGCGGTCCAGCAGCTTCATGATCTCGTGGTCGACATCCTTGACGCCGTGGCGGGCGTCGATCAGCGCGAAGGCCCGGCGCAGCGTCGGGCGGCCCGACAGATAGGATTTCAGCAGCGCCTGCCATTTCGCCACCACCGCGACGGGGGCCTTGGCAAAGCCGTAGCCCGGCAGGTCGACCAGATAGGCGCGGTCGCCCAGGGTGAAATAGTTCACCTCTTGCGTGCGGCCCGGCGTGTTCGAGGCGCGGGCAAGCCCGTTCCGCCCCGTCAGCGCGTTGATCAGGCTGGACTTGCCGACGTTCGAGCGGCCGGCGAAGCAGACCTCGGGCCGGTCGGCGGGGGGCAGGCCGTCCATGCCGACCACGCCCTTCAGGAAATCGACCGGGCCCGCGAACAGCTTGCGCGCCGCCTCGGCGGTGTCGGGATCGGGCTCGGGGGCGACGGGAAAGGCCACCTTCATGCGCAAATCTCGTCGTTCAGGGCGATCTCGCCGCCGGTGACGACCTCGGCGTAGATGCCGAAGTCGGAATGGCCGAACTGCGCCTGCAGCGCCTGCGGCATGTCGATGTCGATGCAGCCGGACGCGGTATCGGCGCTGGTGGCGGCGCAGCGGCCAATGGTCTCGGTCACGCGCAGTTCGACCCCGCCCACGGTCAGGATGCGGCCGATCAGGTCACGCTCGGCCCAAGGCTGCCAGCCGTCGATCCACAGGTTCGCGCGCCAGCGTTCGACGCCCAGGGGCAGGCCCAGCCGGGTTTCAAGGTCGCGAAGGCTTGCCAGCGACAGGATCGACAGCCAGGGCTGGCTGACGTCGGTCCAGCCGGTCGGGCCCTGGACCAGCCGCGTGGGTGCGGGCTTGTCGGCGGGCCACAGCGGCGCGATCCATTCGACCAAGCGCGATCCTTCGGTCTCGGGGTCGAACCGCAGCGGGGGGCGGTCGGGATGGGTCAGGGACAGCTGGCCCGCATCCTCGTCCCAGCCGCCCGCGACGGCCTGCAGGGGTGCCGAGGCCACGCCACGCACGAAGCAGGATTTCGGCAGCCAGCGCGCCGGGCGCGGACCGTCCCCGGCGTGGCGTTCGCCGGCCTCGGTCAGCAGCGCCCATTGCCGGTCGCCGGCCAGGCGCTGCGCGGCGCGCAGGGTGGCCCGGCCCAGATCCTCGCCGCCGACGGACTTGATCGGGTGGCGCCGGATCCGGGCGATGCGGCCGGTCATTTGCCCGCCTTGCCGCCGGGCTTGTCGCCGCCCTTGGCGGCAGGCTTTCCGGCGGGCTTGGCCTCGGCCTTGCCGCGCGCCGGCAGGCTGGAGCGGATGTTGCCGAACAGGTCGGGCCGGTGGCCGTGCATCGACATGATCGTGTACTGCTGGGCAATCGTGATCAGGTTGTTGGTGATCCAGTAAAGCACCAGACCCGAGGCAAAGCCGCCCAGCATGAACATGAAGATCCAGGGCATCCAGGCAAAGATCATCTTCTGCGCCGGATCGGCGGGGGCCGGGTTCAGCTTTTGCTGCATCCACATGCTGATGCCCAGGACGATCGCCAGCGCCGGCAGGGTGAAGCTGTGCAGGAAGCTGCCCTGCCCCGGCGTCGCCCAGGGCAGCAGGCCGAACAGGTTCCACAGGCTGGACGGATCCGGCGCCGACAGGTCGCGGATCCAGCCGATCCAGGGCGCGTGGCGCAGTTCGATGGTGACGAAGATCACCTTGTAGAGCGAGAAGAAGATCGGGATCTGCAGCAGCACCGGCAGGCAGCCCGCGGCGGGGTTCACCTTCTCGCGCTTGTAAAGCTCCATCACCTCTTTCTGGTACTTCATCCGGTCGTCGCCGACACGCTCCTTGATCGCCTCCATCTGGGGCTGCAGTTCCTTCATCTTGGCCATCGAGATGTAGGACTTGCGCGCCAGCGGAAAGACCAGCAGCTTCAGGATGAAGGTCAGGCCGATGATCGACCAGCCCATGTTGCCGATGAAGCCGTGCAGCCAGTGCAGCAGGCGGAAGATCGGCTTGGTCAGGAAATAGAACCAGCCCCAGTCGATCGAATCGACGAAGCGGTCGATGCCGGGGTTTTCCTGATAGCCGCGGATGGTTTCCCAGACCTTGGCGCCGGCGAACAGATAGCTGGAACTGCTCGCGGTGGCGCCGGGGGCGACGGTCTGCATCGGCATCCGCGCCTCGGTCTGGAAGATGTCGGCGCCGGGGGCGTATTTCACCACGGCGGTAAAGGCCGAGCCGGGCGCGGGGGCCAGCGTCGTCATCCAGTACTTGTCGGTAAAGCCGATCCAGCCGTTCTCGGCCACGTCGGTCAGCAGGGCCGGCCCCTCGGCGCCCGTCGCGGCAAGCTCGGTGATGGCCTTGTATTTCTTTTCCAGAAGCTGGCCGTCGGTCATGCCGACGACGCCTTCGTGCAGGACGAAGAAGTTCTGCGTGTCGGGCCTGCCGTGGCGCGCGAGAATCCCGTAGGGCGCGGCCGAGAACGGCGTGGCGGCGGTGTTTTCCAGCGACTGGCTGATGGTGAACAGGAACTTGTCGTCCAGTTCATAGGTGCGGCGGAAGATCTGGCCCGCGCCGTTGTCCCAGGCCAGCGTCACCGGCTTGCCGGGCGCCAGCACGTCACCGGATTCGACCCGCCAGACCGTCGCCGGCCCCGGCACCAGCGCGGGGTCCGTGCCCGGGCCGGGCATCCATCCGTAGACCGCATAATAGGGCTTTTGCAGCGTGACCGACAGGTTGCCGCCGGGCGCCACGGGCGAGCCGTCGGCCTTGATCCCGGGCTGGGCGGTCGGCGACAGCAGGCGGACATAGGGCGAGTTCGGATCCAGCGTCTCGTGATAGCCGGTCAGTTCCAGATCGTCGATCCGGCCCCCGGCGAGCGAGATGCTGCCCCGGAGCGAGGGCGATTCGACCCGCAGCCGCTGCGCCCCGGCCGAAGGATCGGCGCTGGCCGTGCCGAGCGTCGGCGCGTTCGCCGCAGGCGGCGCATCCGGCGTGGCCTGGCCCGGAACCGTCTGTGTCTGCGCGGTTTGTTGCGCGGGCGGCGCGGGTTCCGGCGCGAAGAAGATCGACCAGACCAGGATGACGAGGGCCGAAAGCACCATCGCCAGAATGAGGTTGCGGTTGTTGTCTTCCATGCCGGACCTGTCCTTCGTCGTCTGCGACCCCGTGGGGTTCGGGCCGCTTCAACAGAAGCGACCGCCAAAGGTCAAGGGAATTTGCCGCAGGCCGACATGGCGCAGGGCCCTTCCCCACCCTGGACAGAGGCCGCGAGGGTCCGCGCCCCGGGGGCGCCGGCCGGCGCGCGCCTCAGGCCCGGCGGCTCAGGCCGAACCGGGGCGGCAGGCTCGTCTCCAGCGCGGTCAGGACCTCGTCCATCTCGCGCGCCGTCTGTGGCGGAACCACGGCACGGCCCTGGATCGCGCCGAAGCCGATCTGGGACAGGAAGGATTTCTCGTCGATGGTGGCGACGCCGTCCGCCAGGGTCGCCAGACGCAGATGCTCGGCCAGGGCCAGGATCGCCAGGATCATCCTTTGCTGGTCCACCCGGCGGTCGCAGCCCGCGGTGAAGCCGTGCCCGACCCGCACGCGCGAGACGCCCAGCAGCCGGATGTCGTCCAGCCCCGCCTGGCCGCTGCCGAAATCGCCGATCGCGATCCGGCACCCGTTCGAGCAGAGCCGCTGCAGGTTCTCGACCACCGGCGCCCGGCCGCCGCTGCGGCCGATGGGCTCGGTCACCTCGATCTCAAGCCGCGCGGGCTCCAGCTCCAGCCGGTCGAGTTCCCACAGCACCGCCTCGGTGAAGGCGGGGTCGGCCAGCACGCGGTCGCCCAGGGGCAGCGTGACCACCGGCACCTGCAGCCCCATCCGGTCCCAGCCCCGCAGCGCGCTCAGCGCCTGGCGCAGCACCGCGCGCTGCGCCGCACCCAGCACTTCGTCGGACAGGCGGGTCTGGAAATCGGCCAGGTCCAGCGGGCCCAGTTCGGGATGCTCGACCCCGGCCAGCACCGACAGCCCCACCACCCGCCCGGTGTCGCAGCATATCTGCGGCTGAAAGCGGCACTGTACCTGGTCGGGCGAAAACAGCGGCTCGGCCCGAAGCGGCGGTTCCTCTCGGCTATATTCGACAAAGCGCAACTGCCCGCCCTGCGTCAGCGGGCTGCAGGCGTCCAGCGCGTCGCGGCCAAAGGCGTAAAGCGCCGCCTGGCCGGCCCGCCCGCCGTCATCGCTGACGATGACCGCGTTGACGACCGGCGTCACCCGGATTTCGCCCAGGTCCACGGGGCTGCGGCAGATCGCGCCCAGTTGCGCGAGATGGCCCGGTAGGGCGGAACTGCGCCGCACCGCCAGCAAGCCGTAAAGTTCGGTCTGTCCCGGAAAGCGGGCCTGCGGCACAAAGCGCAGTTCGGCCGTCAGGCGCAGGGCCAGCGCCTCGACCAGCCGGTCCAGCGCCCGGGGGCCCAGGCTGGCGCGCAGCATCTCGGCATTCTCGATGCGCAGGACCAGGGCGGCCCGGGTTTTCGCCGGCGGCGGCACCACTCCGCCCGCCTTGCCGACCAGCCGCCGAAGGCGCGCGGCCGCCGCATTGATTCCGTATGCCATAGTCCGATCCGAATCATGTTGCCTGACCCGAGACTAGCGGCGGGGTGCTTTTCGTTCCGTTAAAGTTCGCGCAGCACCGGCACTTCACGGCCCAGTTTTTCATTAAAATCCGACCGATCGGGCGTCAGGGCGGCGAAATCGAACAGTGCCGGGTCCGGCAGATGCGACGGGCGCACATTGGTCAGCGCCCGGAACATCACCTGGCGCCGGCCGGGGCTGCGGCTTTCCCATTCGTCCAGCAGCCGCTTGACCTGCATGCGCTGCAACCCCTCCTGGCTGCCGCACAGATCGCAGGGAATCACCGGATAGTTCATCGCGCGGGCAAAGCGGTCGCAATCGGCCTCGGCCACGAAGGCCAGCGGGCGCAGCACGTTCAGGTCGCCGTCCTCGTTCAGCAGCTTGGGCGGCATCGAGGCCAGCCTGCCGCCGTGGAACAGGTTCATGAAGAAGGTTTCCAGGATGTCGTCACGGTGATGGCCGAGGACGACGGCCTGGCACCCCTCCTCGCGCGCGATGCGGTACAGGTTGCCGCGCCGCAGCCGCGAACACAGCGCGCAATAGGTTCGCCCCTCGGGGACCTTTTCCTTCACGATGGAATAGGTGTCCTGGTATTCGATGCGATGGGGCACGCCGCGCTCGGTCAGGAATTCGGGCAGGACCGTCGCGGGAAAGCCGGGCTGGCCCTGGTCGAGGTTGCAGGCCAGCAGATCGACCGGCAACAGGCCGCGCCACTTCAACTCGTGCAGCACGGCCAGCAGCGTGTAGCTGTCCTTGCCGCCCGACAGGCAGACCAGCCAGCGCTCGCCAGGGCGCACCATGGCATAGGTCTCGATGGCGGCGCGGGTCTCGCGCACCAGGCGCTTTCTCAGCTTGCGGAACTCGGTCGAGGACGGGGCGCCGCGAAACAGCGGGTGGATGTCCTCGGCCGGCTCGTCTTGGTCGTGGGTGTCGTCCCGCATCGGTGCATCCTTTGGGGTCTGATGGCGTGGATGGCCGGGGCGTCAGTCCCGCCCGCAGCCCCGGGGTTCCGGCACCGGGTCGAAGCCCTGCCCGCCCCAGGGGTGGCAGCGGCACAGGCGGCGCGTTGTCAGCCAGGCGCCGCGCAACCCGCCGTGCCGCTCCAGCGCCTCGAGCGCATAGGCCGAGCAGGTCGGCTGGAACCGACAGGCGTGGCCAACCCAAGGGCTTGCGGCCAGCCGATAGGCCCGGACCGGCAGCGCCAGCAGATGGGCCAGCGGCGTCACGACCGCGATCCCTTGCGCGACGCGGCGGCACGCGCCTCGTGCACCCGGGCCAGCGCCTGTTCCAGATCGCCCCGCAGCTCGGCGAAGTCGCGGGCGATGGTGGCCTCGGGCCGTCCGACCAGTACATAGTCCCAGCCGGGTCGGGACCGCGCGGGCAGGATCTCGCGCGCCAAGGCCCGCAGCCGGCGCTTGGCGCGGTTGCGGGCCACCGCATTGCCGATCTTCTTCGAGCAGGTAAAGCCCACCCGCACCGCGTCCGACCCGTCGTCGCGATAGCGCGCCTGCAGCAGGAAGCCCGCCGTTCCCTGCCGCCGGGCCGAGGCCGCGCGCAGGAAATCCGCC
This sequence comes from Paracoccus yeei ATCC BAA-599, assembly GCF_000622145.1. Taxonomy (GTDB): domain Bacteria; phylum Pseudomonadota; class Alphaproteobacteria; order Rhodobacterales; family Rhodobacteraceae; genus Paracoccus; species Paracoccus yeei. The sequence goes on from NZ_JHWH01000002.1 coordinate 61,111, forward strand.
CGCTGACGCAGGGTGACAAGCTTCGGCCGGCCGGCGTCCCCGGAAATGCCGGAAGCCGCCCTGCCCGGCACGCCCTCTTGAGCATTCCGGTCAGCGGCGGCGTTTTCGGCTGCCTCTGGCATCAGCGTCGGCCCGCGCCGTGGCGCGTCGGCGCTTATGCGCTGAGAACCTTGCGGCCCTTGGCGCGGCGGGCGTTCAGAACGCGGCGGCCGCCCTTGGTCGCCATGCGCGCGCGGAAACCGTGACGGCGGGCGCGAACCAGGTTCGACGGCTGGAAAGTGCGTTTCGACATCTTCAAACTCCGGGGTCAAGGCGCGTACGGGGTATGGGCCATCGGCCCACGCAAGACGCGCCGGTCTATTCGAGGCCCGCTGCATAGTCCCGCCCCGCCCGCAAGTCAACCACATTGACCACGCCGGGCTGCGCGTGTTCATGACCGTGAAGGAAATGCCGGCGCCGGACCGGCCGCGAGCCGGCGCGGCGGCCCGGCACGGAACCCTGGGCCGGTCACGAATGTTTGAACTGCGGCCTGCAACGCCTTATGTGTCTGGCAAAGGCACGGCCCTGGAGAAGAACTGCATAAGGTCACCATGTCCCTGAATACCCTCTCCGGGCGCTTTGCGGTCCTGACCGGGATCTTCGTGATTCTGGCCGAACTGCTGATTCTGCTGCCCTCGCTTGCGAATTATCGCCAGGACTACCTGGAATCGCGCCTGGAACGCGCGCAGATCGCCAGTCTCGCGCTGCTGGCGACCGATGAATCGCTGGCCTCGGACCTGGAATCGGAGCTGCTGGAGAACGCGGGCGTGTTCAACGTGGTGCTGCGGCGCAACGACGTGCGCCAGCTGGTGCTGTCCTCGCCCATTCCCGGGCCCATCGCGGCCACCTACGACCTGCGCGACCAGCCCTTCCTGACCTCGGCGCGCGATGCCCTGGCGCAGCTGATGGACCCGCAGAACCGCGTGATCCGCGTGATCGGCGCGCCGGTCAACCAGGCCGGCCAGCTGATCGAGATCACCATGGACACCGCCCGGCTGCGCACCGAGATGATCGACTATGGCCTGCGCCTGCTGTTGATTTCGGCCGCCTTCTCGATCCTGACGGCGTTTTTGCTGAACGTGGCGGCGCAGCGGCTGCTGCTGGTGCCGATCCGGCGCGTCATCAACCACATGACCGCCTATGCCAGCGCGCCCGAGGACGCGCGGCTGATCATCACCCCCACCGCGCGCCTGAGCGAACTGAACGAGGCCGAGACGGCGCTGGCCGCCATGCAGCGCACCGTCACGTCGTCGCTGAAGCAAAAGGAACGGCTGGCCCAGCTTGGTCAGGCCGTGGCGCGCATCAGCCACGACCTGCGCAACATCCTGACCACGGCGCAGATCTTCGCCGACCGGCTGGAAACCAGCGCCGACCCCGCCGTGCGCCGCGCCGCGCCCAAGCTGGTCAATTCGATCAGCCGCGCGGTGAACCTGTGCGAGACCACCCTGGCCTTCGGCAAGGCCGAGGAGCCCGCGCCGTCGCTGTCGCGCTTCAACCTGGCGGCGCTGGTCGCCGAGGTGGCCGAGGCCGAGGCCCTGGCCGCCGAGGGCGCCGCCCAGGACGGCGCCGCCCCGATCGAGTTCCTGACCGACGTGCCGCCCGGCCTGATGGTGCGGGCCGACCGCGACCAGATGTTCCGCGTGCTGTCGAACCTGGTGCGCAACGCCCGCCAGGCGATCGAGGCAACCCGCCGCCCGGGCACCATCGAGATCGGCGCCGGCGAGGACGAAGCCGAATGGTTCATCCGGGTCGGCGACACGGGCCCCGGCCTGCCGAAGAAGGCGCGCGACTATCTGTTCCAGCCCTTTTCGGGCGGTTCGCGCAAGGGCGGCACGGGCCTGGGCCTTGCCATCGCGGCGGACCTGGTGCGCAACCATGGCGGCCGCCTCGACCTGCTGCGCAGCGACGAGGAGGGCACCCAGTTCTGCCTGCGCCTGCCGCGCGAACTGGCCGGCATCCCCCTGCCCGCCGAGGCGCCCGCCGCCTGACCGCCGGGAATTCGACCCCGCGCAGTTTTCTTCGCGCGGGCTCATTTTTGGCCTTGCACCCCCCGGCGCCTGTCTCTAGATAACCGCCTCACAGCGGACCCGTAGCTCAGCTGGATAGAGCACCAGACTACGAATCTGGGGGTCGGGCGTTCGAATCGCTCCGGGTCCGCCATTGAAAAGAACCGCCCCTCGGGGCGGTTTTTTTCATGTCTGGCCCATGGGAAGGCGCCCGGGGCTGGCCCGGGCACCTGGGATCACGCCCCCAGCAGCGCCTCGAGCGTGGCGCGGGTGCGGGCGGGGTCCTCCTGATAGCCGACCAGGCCGGCATAGCGCCCCTCGGCGTCGAACAGCAGGACCATGGCGGAATGGTCCATCGTGTAGCCATCCTCGGTCTGGACCTTGCGGGCATAGACGCGGAACGCCTTGACGGCCTTGGCGACCTCGTCAGGCGCGCCGGTCACGCCCACCACCCCGGGCACCCAGGAGACATAGTCGCGCAGACGCTCGGGCGTGTCGCGCTCGGGGTCGACCGTCACCAGATAGGCGCGCAGCGGCTTGCCCTTGGCGGCGAACTCCTCCTGCCAGCCAGCGATGTCGCCCAGGGTGGTCGGGCAGACGTCGGGGCAATTGGTGAAGCCGAAGAACACCGCCGAGGGCGCCCCCTTGAGGCTGTCCTGCGTGAAGGCCGAGCCGTCGGTCGCGGCCAGCCGGTAATCGCCCCGGCCCAGGTTTGCCGTGCCGGCGTCGGGCAGTGCCGACAGCCGGGGGCCGATCACCTGGATCCAGGCCACGACCAGCACGGCCAGCACCACCAGCCCCCAAAGCGCCCAGCGGATGCGGCGCAGCCCGCCCCTGTTCTCAGTGCCCGGCATGGCTTGCCCCCTTTCCTCCGGCGGGCCCGACCGGCACGGTCAGCGCAACCTCGCCCGCGTGTTCAAAGCGCAGGGTCAGGGGCAGCGCCTGGCCCTCGACGAGCGGTCCCTTCAGTTCCATCAGCATCAGGTGCTGGCCACCCGCCTGCATCGAGGCTGTCTGCCCCGCCGGCACCGGCCAGCCGTCCGGCAAGGGACGCATCCGCATGATGTCACCCTCCATCGCCATCTCGTGGATCTCGACCCGCCCCGCCACGGGGGTGCTGGCCGAAACCAGCCGGTCGTCCGCGGCGCCCTTGTTGGTCACGTCCAGCACGACGCCGCCGACCGGGGCGCCGGGCGGCGTGGCGCGGGCCGAGGCGCCGGCGATGGACAGATCGCCCAGCACGGCCGCACCGGCCGCGTCATGGCCATGGCCATGGGCGTGCCCGTCGCCGTGGTCCGCCGCCTCGGTCACCTGCAGGGCCGGCGCGGGGTTCTCTGCCGCCGCGTTGCCCGAGGCATCGGTCCATTCCGCCGCGGCGCCGTCGCATTCCTGCACGGTCGGGAAATACAGCGTGGCACCCGGCGCGACCTCGGGGCCGATGGTGCCGCGCAGCACGAATTCGTCATACCAGTCGTCGGGCAGTTCGCCCCCCGACCAGGTGATCTCGCGCACCCCCTCGGTCATCGCGGTGCCGTGGTTGTCGTAGGGCCGGGCATAAGGCCCCGTCGTGGTCGCCAGCTGCCAGCCCGGCTTGGGCATCGGCTTGGCGTTGTAAAAGCCGTCCGGGATCTGGACGCGCAAGGTCCGGGTGGCCTTGCCGTCGCAGCCGTGGCCGATGCGCAGCACCGCCTTGTAGGTCGAGCCGGCGGGCGCCTCGGCCCGCTCCAGCGTGACATGGGCCAGCGCCGGGCCCGCCATCGCCGCAATCGAGGCACCCACCAGGGCGCCGAACATGTGTTTCCGCATGAATCCGTTCCGCATGCAAGGACAAGGGGCACACGCCCGAAGGGCGCGCGAACGCAACCGTCACGCGGTGCGCGGCGGACCCCGGGGCCAGGCGGGGCCGGGCGGGTGCACAAGCGCGGGCGACAGGACCGGCGCGGCCTCGGCCAAACGGATCGACAGACGGACGGGCACAGGCAGCACCGGGCCCGACGCCGTCAGCGCGGGCTGGCCGTGCAGCGCCCAGCCGCAGGGCGCCTTGGCGGGGGTGGGATCGTGGCCCAGGTCCGAAACCGGCGTCAGCGTGCCGTCCAGACCCACCGCCATCTCGACCGGGCCGTGGCCGCCGCACAGCAGGACCATGATCCGGCCCTGCGCATCGGCGGCCAGCATGGTCCCCGGCTTGAAGGCGGCAAGCAGCAGAAAGGGCAGCACCAGCACCAGGGCCAGCCAACGCTGCGGCCCCGCCCGGCATCCGATTTTCATTCTGCCCTGCGATGCCATGCCTGCGCCCCGGCCTCCGACCCTTCCCCGTCCCTGCTGCCAGAAAACCCCGTCCGGGGGAACCCCCAAGGCCCGCGACACGATGCAGCATCCGGCGGCGCGGGACAGGACCAAGGCAAGAAAAGGGGATGGCTGGCGACGGGGGCACTGCAACCGTCGCCAGCAGCGCGCTGCCCTGCGCAAGGGTGATGCATCGACACGACCTGACCCGTCGCCATGCCCGAGGCACGCCACCGGTTCAGGAACAGCAGAGCCCTGATGCAAAACCCGCGCATAGATGCAAGGCCATGCGCAACGTGTCGCAGGTTTAGCCAATAGTCCCGGCAGGTTGCAAGCTTTTTGACGCGATTTCGTGACGTCAGTCCCCGAGGCCCTGTTCAGCCGGGAGTTGCGGCTTCCTTGAGCCCGGCCAGAAAGGCGCGGGTGCGCTCCAGCACATGGCGGGCGACCGATTCGATGCCCTCGGCCCGGGTGCGGGCGGTCATCGGCACCTCCAGCGCGACGGGCAGATCCGGGGGCAGCGCGTCCAGGATCGGGCACAGGGGAATCTGGCCCTCGCCGGCGGGCAGGCGCTCGACCCGGCCGGCGTGGAACAGCGCCTCGGTCGTGTAGGGCGGCGCCACGGGCGCGTCGCACAGGTGCAGGAAGGGCATTCGGGGCAGCGCGCGGCCCAGATCGGCGATGCTGCTGGCCGAGCGGTCGAAATGCAGCGTATCGACCAGCAGCCCGGCCTCGGGTCCCGCCGCCTCGACGACGCGCAGCGCGGTCGCGAGGTCGGGCACGGCGGTCCAGGGAAAGAACTCCAGAACCGCCTGCAAGCCCCGCGCGCGGCAGGCGCCCGAAAGGGTGCCGAGCGTATCGGCCAGCCGGGCAAGGTCGGGATCATAGGGCGCGCAGATCACCTGCCGCGCCCCCAGGGTCGCCCCGGCCTCAAGGAAGGGACCCAGCGCGGCCACATCGAGCCCGGGGGTGATGCGGACGAATTCGATGTCCTGCACGCGCAGCCCGGTCCGGTCCAGCGCCGCGCGCGTCGCGGCCATCAGCGCGGGGTCCGCCATCAGCGGATAGCCGGGCGTATCGGGCGTGACCCGGATCAGCCGCAGCCCCACGGCATCATAGCCCAGCCGCGCGGCCATGTGGATCAGCTCGGGCGGCGACAGTTCGATGGCGGTCAGATGGGCAAGCGAGATCGGTCGTGTCATGCGTCCTCCGAATCGGGCCGGCCCGCCGCGTCCCTTGCGGCGACATGGCCAAAGGTCAGCGCGGGGCCCAGGTTGATGCCCCCCGCCGGATAATGCCCGCCCATGACGCTGGCCATGTCGCAGCCTGCGGCATAAAGACCGGGGATCGGCGCGCCCTGCCCGTCCAGCACCCGGGCGCGCGCATCCGTTCGCAGCCCGGCAAAGGTGCCGAAGCTGCCGGGGATCACCCGCACCGCATAATAGGGCCCGCGGTCGATCGGCGCGACGCAGGGATTGGGCTTCACGTCCGGGTCGCCCTGCAGGCGCATGTAAGGGGTGCTGCCCCGCCCGAACGCCGGATCCTCGCCCCGCGCCGCATGGCGGTTCCAGTCCGCAAGCGTCGCAGCCAGCCCTGCGGGGTCGATGCCGCAGGCCCGCGCCAGCGCCTCGGGCGTGTCGCCGGTCTTGATATAGCCGCGCCGGATCCAGGGCCCGGCCGGGACCGGCGCGGGCCGGCTGATGCCCAGCCCATAGCGGCGCTGAAAGGCGCGCGTGCAGATCAGCCAGGATTGCGGCACAGCCCCCTTGGGCACCGCGGGCAGCAGCGCGGTGACATAGTCGTGATAGCCCAGCCGTTCGTTGCAAAAGCGCCGGCCGTCCTGCAGCACGGCGATCAGGCCCGGCTTGCCGCGTTCGATGATATGGGGAAAGACGCCGCGCCGGCCGTCGGGCCAGGGCACCTCGGACACCGGGCACAGCGCGGCGGGGCTTGCCAGGTCGGGGGCCTGCACGGCGCCCAGCGCTTCGGCCAGGCGCACGCCGTCGCCCTGCGCGGTCGGCACGGCCAGGGTGGCGTGGCAGTCGTTGCGCGGGAACTGCGCGGCGCGGCGCGCGCCGTCATGCGGCCAACCGCCGGTCGCCAGCACGACCCCGCGCGCGGCGCGGACCCGCACCGGCCCGTCGGGCGTGTCCAGCACCGCCCCGGCGACGCGGCCCGCGTCGGCCAGAAGCTGTTGCCCCGGGGCCTGCGTCAGGAACACCACGCCGGCGTCCTGCGCCGCCACCATCAGCCGCGCGACCAGCGCCTGGCCGTTGCGCAGCTGCATCGCCCGCCCATGCCGCGCCAGGTCCCACAGATGCCGCCCCACGCGCATCGTCACATGCGCCAGCGACCGGGCCGAGCGGCGCATCGTCAGGAAGGCCCGCAGGTCCGCCCCCGCCTGGATCGTCATGCCCCAGAAGCTCGTCTCGCGCAGCGGCGGGCGCAGCAGGTCGATCAGCACCCCCATCCGCCGCCCGTCGTAGGCCGCCGCGATGACGGAACGTCCGCCCGTCCCCGCCCCCGGCAGATGGCCATAGGTGTCGGGAATCCGGCTGCCGCTTTCGAAATCCAGCCCCGCATCGCGCAGGAAATCCACCATGCGCGGCGCGTTTTCCAGGAACGCATCGACCCGCGCGGCGTCGAAATCCGGCCCCAGCGCGGCGGCCAGATACCGCCGCGCCGCGCCCGGCGGATCGGCGATCCCGGCCTCGGCCGCCAGCGCGTTGCCCGGGCACCAGATCCAGCCGCCCGACCAGGCGCTGGTTCCGCCCAGTACCGCGGCCTTTTCGGCCAAGACCACGCGCAGCCCGAGCCGCGCGGCGGTCAGCGCCGCCGACAGCCCCGCCGCGCCCGAGCCCAGCACCAGAAGATCGCAGTCGCGCCGCATTGCGCCTCCATTTAATGGAATGATGTTCCATTATTGAAAGAAAGGCAACAAATCAACTCATCTTTCCCCGCGCCGCGATCTGTGGTGTTCTCGCCTCCGCATCTTCAGACCACGAGACCCCCATGAAAACCTCGATCGCAACGGTATCCTTGTCGGGCAACCTGACCGAGAAGCTGACCGCCATCGCCGCCGCCGGCTTTGACGGGATCGAGATTTTCGAACAGGATTTCATCGCCTCGGACTTCAGCCCGGCCGAGGTCGGGCGCATGGTGCGCGACCAGGGGCTAGAGATCACCCTGTTCCAGCCCTTCCGCGACTTCGAGGGCCTGCCCGAGCCCCACCGCTCGCGCGCCTTTGCCCGCGCTGCGCGCAAGTTCGAGCTGATGAACCAGCTGGGCACCGATCTGGTGCTGTTCTGTTCCTCGCTGCACCCAGCGGCGATGGGCGGCATCGACCGCATGGCCGCCGACTTCCATGACCTGGGCGAGCTTGCCCGCCAATACGGCATCCGCGTCGGGTACGAGGCGCTGTGCTGGGGCCGCTTCGTCAACGACCACCGCGACGCATGGGAGGTCGTGCGCCGCGCCGACCATCCGAACATCGGGCTGATCCTCGACAGCTTTCACACGCTGGCGCGCCGGATCGACCCCGACAGCATTCGCGCGATCCCGGCCGACAAGATCTTTTTCGTGCAGATGGCGGACGCGCCGGCCATCGACATGGACCTGCTGTACTGGTCGCGCCACTTCCGCAACATGCCGGGCGAGGGCGACCTGGACGTCACCCGCTTCATGCGCGCGGTCATGGCAACGGGCTATGACGGCTGGCTCAGCCTGGAAATCTTCAACGACCAGTTCCGCGCGGGGCTGCCCCGGCTGGTGGCGCTGGACGGGCACCGCAGCCTGATCGCGGTGCAGGACCGCGCCCGGCGCGCCGAGCCGGCGCTGCAAACCGACCTGCCCGATTTCCCGCCCCCTCAGCAGGTCGGCGGCATCCAGTTCATCGAGTTCGCCACCAGCGAGGACGAGGCCCCGGCGCTGGGTGCGCTGCTGGCCGCGACGGGCTTCCAGCCCGCCGGGCGCCATGTCTCCAAGGCCGTGACGCTGTGGCGGCAGGGCGATGCGAACGTGCTGGTCAACACCGACCCGCGCGGCTTTGCCCGCACCTCTTACGTGGCGCATGGCACGACCGTTTCCGAAATCGGGCTGAACCTGCCCGACGCGCAGGCAGCGCATGCCCGCGCGACCGCGCTGCTGGCACAGCCCCATGCCCAGGACGTCGGCGCGGGCGAGCTGTCGATTCCCGCCATCCGGGGCGTCTCGGGCAGCGTCATGCGGTTCCTGGACAGCCGCTCGGACCTCGCCAACATCTGGCAGGTCGATTTCCGCATCGACCAGCCGCAGGTCGCGGGCGCCGGCATCACCGGCATCGACCACCTGGGCCAGACCATGCCCTATGACGAGATGCTGTCGTCGTCGCTGTTCTACACCGAAATCTTCGACGCGCAGAAATCGCCCATGGTGGACGTGATCGACCCCGACGGGCTGGTGCGGTCGCTGGCCATCCGCTCGGGCGGGATGCGCGTCACCCTGAACGGGGCCGAGGCGCGCCGCACCCTGGCCGGCCGCTTCATCGAGGAAAGCCTGGGCTCGTCGGTCCAGCACATCGCATTCGCCAGCGCCGACATCTTCACGACCGCCGCGGCGCTGGAGGGGCTGGGCTTTCCGGCCCTGCGCATCGGCGCGAATTATTACGACGACGTGGCCGCCCGATTCGGCCTTGACGCGGCGCTGACCGAGCGGCTGCGCCGCCACAACGTCATGTATGACGAGGACGCGGGCGGCCAGTTCTTCCAGCTGTATTCCACCCCGCGCGAGGACGGATTCTTTCTGGAAATCGTCCAGCGTCAGGGGAATTACGCGGGATACGGCGCGCCGAACGCGCCCTTCCGCATCGCCGCCCAGAAACGCACGGCCCGCCCGGCGGGAATGCCGCGCGCCTAGGCGCGTGTTATTCCCACCAGCGATCGATGGCGGCGATATCGTCGTCCGACCAGCCGAAATGATGGGCGAATTCATGGACCACGACATGGCCCACCAGCGCGCCCAGGGTAACGTCGCCGCGCGCGGCCCATTCGTCCAGGATGGCACGGCGGAACAACCAGACCGTGTCGGGGAAATGCTGCGGCTCGCTGGCCGATTTCTCGGTCATCGGCACCCCGTCGTAAAGGCCGGTCAGGTCCAGCGGGTCGTCGATCTCCAGCTCGTCCAGCACGTCCTCGGCCGCGAAATCCTCGACCCGCAGCACGACCTGCGCGGCGGGGCCGGCGAATTCCGGCGGCAGGGCGGCAATGGCCTCGCGCGCCATTTCCTCGATCAGGGCCGCGTCGGGTGCCTCGGCAGTCTTCCAGTCCAGCATCGCATCACCTCGTCCTTAGGCCCCGATATGGACAAAAACCGCCGTTTGTGAAAGAGCGAAGCCGACAGGAGACCATCCATGACCACCACCCGCTTTGCCCCCTCGCCCACCGGCCACATCCATGTCGGCAACCTGCGCACGGCGCTGATGAACTATCTGATCGCGCGCAAGGCGGGCGGTACCTTCATCCTGCGCCTCGACGATACGGACCGCGAGCGGTCCAAGCAGGAATATGCGGACGGCATCCAGCGCGACCTGGAATGGCTGGGCCTGACCTGGGACCGGATCGAACGCCAGTCGGACCGGCTGGACCGCTATGCCGAGGCGGCCGAGGGGCTGCGTGCCGCCGGCCGGCTTTACGAGGTGTTCGAGACCCCGACCGAGCTGGACCTGAAGCGCAAGAAGCAGCTGAACATGGGCAAGCCGCCGGTCTACGACCGCGCCGGGCTGAACCTGTCGGACGAGGACAAGGCGCGTCTGCGGGCCGAGGGCCGGGACGGCTATTGGCGCTTCCTGCTGGATCAGGAGCGGATCGAGTGGCCGGACGGCATCCTGGGCGACATTTCCATCGACGCGGCGTCCGTGTCCGACCCCGTTCTGATCCGCGCCGACGGGCAGGTGCTTTATACCTTCGCGTCTTCGGTCGATGACGCCGACATGGGCGTCACCCATATCGTGCGCGGCGCCGACCATGTGACGAACACCGCGACGCAAATCCAGATCATCCGCGCGCTGGGCGCCACGCCGCCGGCCTTTGCCCACCACAGCCTGCTGACCGGCGCACAGGGTGAGGAGCTGTCCAAACGCCTGGGCGTGCTGGCGATCAAGGACCTGCGCGAAAATGGCGTGGCCCCGCAGGCGCTGCTGTCGCTGATGGCGCGGCTGGGCTCCTCGCAGCCGGTCGAGCTGAAGATGTCGCTGGACGAGCTGGCCGCCGGTTTCGAGCTGTCGCAGTTCGGCGCCTCGCCCACCAAGTTCGACGCCGAGGATCTGTGGCCGCTGACGCGCGAGGCGAACCAGTCCCTGCCCTTCGACGCGGTCAAGGAGCGCATCGCGGCCCTGGGCGTGCCTGCAGACCTGGCCGAGCGCTTCTGGCGGGTGGCGTCGCAGAACATCACCCGGCTTGACGACCTTGCGGGCTGGTGGCAGATCTTTTCGCAGGGGGCCGAGCCGCAGATCGACCCCGAGGATGCCGATTTCATCGCCCAGGCGATGACCCTGCTGCCGCCCCCGCCCTATAGCGACGCGACCTGGGGGGAATTCACCAATGCGGTCAAGCAGGCCACCGGCCGCAAGGGCAAGGCGCTGTTCATGCCGCTGCGCAAGGCGCTGACCGGCCAGGCGCATGGTCCCGATATGTCCGACGTCATGCCGCTGCTGCAGGTGGTCCGCGCACGGGGCTGACCGCAAGGCCTTGCCAGCGCCGCATCGCCGGGGCCTTCTGCATCCAGACCATGCAGGAGACCCGTCATGCAGGACCCGCACCGCAGCACCGCCGCAGCCGCGCGCTGGCTTGGCCGCGACATCGACACCCTGGCCGAGACGGAACGGCGCGTGCTGGACCGGCTCGGCAGCCGCCGGCCGATCAGTCGAGACGTCGGCGCCGAGGACGGCGGCGACCACGACCTTGGCGCCCGCATGGCCGACCGCGTGGCCAGCTTTGGCGGATCCTGGACCTTCATCGCCCTGTTTGCTCTGTTTCTGGCCGTCTGGTGCGCGCTGAACCTGACGATGGGGCGGCACGCCCTGGACCCCTATCCGTTCATCTTCCTGAACCTGATGCTGTCGATGCTGGCCGCGCTTCAGGCCCCCATCATCATGATGAGCCAGAACCGGCAGGCCGAAAAGGACCGCCGCGCCGCCGCGCATGACTACGAGGTGAACCTGAAGGCCGAGCTTGAAATCATGGCGCTGCACGAAAAGCTGGACCAGCTTCGCACCGATCAGCTTGCCCGCCTGATCGCACAGCAGCAAGAGCAACTGGACATGCTGGCCGAGACGCTGCGCCGATTGCAGCACCGGACCTGATGCGCGGCCAAGAAAGGTGAAAAAGCGTAGCAGACCCCCTTGACGCCTCCCACGCCTCGCCGTAGTTACCCCGCACCCGTGGCGGAGTAGCTCAGCTGGTTAGAGCAGAGGAATCATAATCCTTGTGTCGGGGGTTCAAATCCCTCCTCCGCTACCATCTCCCTTCCTTGGCGTTATCAGACAAATTGCCGCCGGCGGGAACCTGCCGACAATCGGCGGATTTTGTTGTATTCTATGATTGAGGCTGCGCAAGAACCTGCCGGAATCCGGGATTTTAAGCATAAACACGCCAGTTTTGCTCCCTGGGCCGGGAACCCGTTAAGTGTAATTTAACACCGCTCGTCTTAGACAAATGCCACCCGCGAAGGCGGGATGTGTATTGGAGACGACATGCCTACAGAACGTAATGACAGCATCACCATTGCCGCTCGGCTCGTGACCTGGGGTCTTGGTGGGGCGGACGAATTCCACTACAGCGGCGGTTCGGCCACCATCCACGGCGGCGACACGGGCGAAGCCTATGACACCAATGTCTATGGCACCAAGACAGGCGGCGACCGCCTGTTCATCGAAAGCAATGCCGGAACCCGCATCCACCTGACCTCGACCGAGGACGGGAAGGTGATGCGCGGCAGCGAAACCCTGACCTTCACCGGGATCGAGCGCCTGGTCCTGGGAGATGGCAACGACATCGTACGCGCCGGCCAGGCGGCGTTGGACCGCTATGGCCTTTCGATCTGGACCGGCGGCGGCAACGATCAGGTCAACGGCACGCGCGCGGGCGATTTCATTGACCCCGGCGAAGGCAACGACCGCGTCTGGGCCGGTGCGGGCGAAGACTTCATCAACGGGTCCCGTGGCAACGACACCATCTTCGGCGGCGCCGGCAATGACAACATCCGCTGGGGTCAGGGCACGGCCGAAGGCAACTCGGGCACCAAGGGCCTGGCCTATGGCAACGACGTGCTAAATGGCGGCACGGGCTCGGACGTGGTGAACCTTTGGGCGCACGACTGGGACGGGACGGGCGTTTCGGTCAAGATGACCTCGGCCGTGAACGGCACTGCCACGATCGACTTCACCGGCACCACCGAAACCGCCCGCTTCAATTCGTTCGAAACCGTCTGGACCCATGAAGGCCGGGACACGATCGACGGCTCGGGTGCGGACATCGGCCTGAACGCGGCCGGCTTCCATGCCGGCACGCGTTGGGGCAACGACGTGCTGATCGGTTCGGCGGGGCGCGACACCCTTGAAGGGGGCGAAGGCCGCGACACGATCACCGGCGGGCGTGGCAACGACCTGATCTCGGCCAATGGCGACTTCTTCAGCATGTCCGCGCCGGGCGACGGCGATGCCGACACGCTGATTTTCCGCGCGGGCCACGGTGCCGACACGGTGCTGGGCTTCGACGTCGGCATCGACCGGCTAGACCTGGGCGGGCGCCACTATTCCGTCTCTGAAAACGGCCAGGGCACGCTGCTGAACTTTGGCGGCGGCGACACCATCCTGCTGTCGCACGTCTTCGACTTCTGAGCCAGCAAAGGGGAGGCCGTGCGACGTGCACGGTCTCCCCTGCCAGCACACATCAGCCGCCAGGTCCAGGCGCCTGGCCTCGTGGACGCCGGCACCCGCAGTCATCCGCCAAGGCCGCCACACGCCGGGACGACCAGATCCCCCGCCGGGGGAATGCTTGGTCCATGCCCCAGGTCTCACCGTAACGCCCGCCCTGCCGAGAGCCCTTGCCCTCGTGTGGCCTGCCTTGCGTCCTCGGGGCAAGAACAGGCGCTCCCATCACGCCGACAGCACGACCCCCGCGCCCGCCAGCCAGGCAAAGCCGTTCGGAGGCAGCGACAGGACCGAGCCCGCGATCCTGCCGGACCCCGGCCCGATCAGGCTGGGCTTGCCCTTGACCCGCAGCGAGACGGGTTCCTTGGACAGGTTGAAGACGCAGGTGATCTCGGACCCATCGAGCATCCGGCGAAAGGCCAGGATGGGCTCGGGCAGGTCCAGGAACGTCACATCACCCCAGCGCAGCGCGGGCTGTCCCTTGCGGAAGGCCAGCGTCGCGCGATAGGCGGCCAGCACGCCGTCGTTGCCCTGGGCGTCCAGCGCCCGGGCGGCCTGCTCGGGTTTGACGGGCAACCAGGGCGCGCCCGACGAAAAGCCGGCGTTCGCGGCGGCCGCCTCCCAGACCATGGGAGTGCGGCAGCCGTCGCGGCCCTTGATCTCGGGCCAGAAGCGCAGCGCAGGCGGGTCGGTCAGTTCCTCATAGACCAGCTCCGTCTGGGTCTGGCCCAGTTCCTCGCCCTGATACAGGCAGACCGTGCCGGGAAAGGACGCAAGCATGGCGATGGCCTGGCGCGCCAGCGCCTCGGGGCTTTTGGCATGGGGCGCCCAGCGGGTGACATGGCGCATCACGTCGTGGTTGGAAAAGCTCCAGCAACTGTGGCCGTGCGGCGCGCCTTCGCGCACGCCCTCGATCACCTTGCGGAAATGGCCGGCGGTGAAGTCGGGGCTGAGCATCTCGAAGGAATAGCACATGTGCAGCCGGTCGGCGCCTTCGGTATAGGCGGCCATGATGTTGATCGCGGACTGCCCGCCGTCGCCGACCTCGCCCACCATCATGCGACCGTCGAATTCGTCCGTCTGGGCCCGCAGCCGCCGCAGGAACGCCAGGTTTTCCGGCTGGTTCTTGGAAAACAGCGGGATCTGGAAGCCGTAGGTGTCCGGCGCCGTATGGTCGGGGTTGAAGGGATTGTCGCGCAGGTGGCGGTCATGGAAGTAGTAGTTCACCGTATCCAGCCGGAACCCGTCCACCCCGCGCTCCAGCCAGAAGCGCATGGCGGCCAGCAGCGCGTCCTGCACCTCGGGGTTCCACAGATTCAGGTCGGGCTGCTCGATCAGGAAGTTGTGCAGGTAATACTGGCGCCGCCGCGGCTCCCATTCCCAGGCCGGGCCGCCGAAGACCGACGGCCAGTTGTTCGGCGGCGTGCCGTCGGGCTTGGGATCGGCCCAGACATACCAGTCGGCGCGCGGGTTGGTGCGGTCGCGCCGGCTTTCGACGAACCACGGGTGCTTGTCGCTGGAATGGCTGATGACCTGGTCGATGATGACCTTCAGCCCCAGTTCATGGGCCCGCGCGACCAGCGCGTCGAAATCGGCCAGGGTGCCGAACAGCGGGTCGATGTCGGTATAGTCCGACACGTCATAGCCCATGTCCTTCATCGGCGAGGTGAAGATCGGCGACAGCCAGATCGCATCCGCCCCCAGCCCGGCCACATGATCCAGCCGTTGCGTGATGCCGGGCAGGTCCCCGATACCGTCGCCGTTGCTGTCCTGAAAGCTTCGCGGATAGATCTGATAGATCACCGCGTCGCGCCACCACTCCTGCATGCCGATCCCCTTTGCGCCGGATTCGGGTTCACTGAACCACGCCCGATCCTGAACCGCAAAGGCCGGTAAAACGTTGCACCGGAGATTGTCTGAAACTGCACCTGCGCTAGAGTGATGGAAACGGCACGAGGAGCCCCGCCTTGCAACTGAAGGACAGCGACCGGGCCGCACTGCAATCGGGGTGCTGCGACCGACCCTTCCAGATCCTGGGCCCCCACGATCGCGGCGACAGCCGGTGGCTGACGGTGTTCCACCCGGACCTGGCGGCGCTCTGGGCCATGACGGACGGGGCCGAGACGCCCCTGCCCCGGCTGGGCGGCGACCTGTTCGGCGGCCCGATCCCGCCCGGGGACTATGTGCTGAAGGCACGGGCAGGCAGCGGACGCGAATGGCAGTTCCAGGACCCCTATCGATTCGGCCCGGTCCTGGGCGATATCGACCTGCACCTGATCGGCGAAGGCACGCACCGCCGCCTGTGGGACGCCCTGGGGGCGCATGTGACGACCCATCAGGGCGTTCCGGGAACGCATTTCGCGGTCTGGGCGCCGAATGCCCGGCGCGTTTCGGTCGTGGGGGACTTCAACCGCTGGGACGGGCGCATGCATCCGATGCGCCGTCTGGGCGGCAGTGGCGTATGGGAGATCTTCCTGCCCGACCTGGCCGAGGGCGCGCTTTACAAATACGAGATCCTGGATGCGCAGGGCGACGTGATCCTCAAGGCCGATCCGGTCGGGTTCGGCAGCCAGCACCCGCCGCAGAAGGCCAGCGTGGTGCGCGACATCCGCGGTTACGGCTGGCATGACGACGACTGGATCGAGCGCCGTGCCGCCGCGCAGGACCGCCGCGCCCCGGTCTCCATTTACGAGGTGCACCTGGGCAGCTGGCGGCGGCGGCTGGACCAGGACGGGCGCTTCCTGTCCTACAAGGAACTGGCCCGCGACCTGATCCCCTATGTCCGCGACCTGGGATTCACCCATATCGAGCTGATGCCGGTCAGCGAGTTTCCCTTTGATGGGTCCTGGGGCTACCAGCCGGTCGGGCTTTACGCGCCCACCATCCGCTTCGGTCCCCCGCATGAATTCCGCGACTTGGTCGATGCGGCGCACCGGGCGGGCCTGGGGGTGATCCTGGACTGGGTGCCGGGGCATTTCCCGACCGACGCGCATGGGCTCGCGCGGTTCGACGGCACCGCGCTTTACGAACATGCCGACCCGCGCGAGGGCTTCCACCAGGACTGGAACACCTTGATCTACAACTACGGCCGGACCGAGGTGCAGAACTTCCTGATCGCCAATGCGCTGTACTGGTTCAAGGAATACCACATCGACGGACTGCGGGTGGATGCGGTGGCGTCGATGCTGTATCGCGACTATTCGCGCCGGGCCGGCGAATGGGTGCCCAACAAGGACGGCGGCCGCGAGAACTACGAGGCGATCGCCTTTCTGCAGCAGATGAACGTCGCCACCTATGGCGAGGTGCCCGGCATCATGACCGTGGCCGAGGAAAGCACCAGCTTTCCCAAGGTCTCGGCCCCCGTCGATACCGGAGGCTTGGGCTTTGGCTACAAGTGGAACATGGGCTGGATGAACGACACGCTGCGCTACATGGCGCGCGAGCCCATTCACCGCAAATACCACCACGACCTGATGACCTTTGGCATGGTCTATGCGTTTTCAGAGAATTTCATCCTGCCGATCAGCCATGACGAGGTGGTCCACGGCAAGGGCAGCATGCTGCGCAAGATGCCCGGCGACGCCTGGCAGCAATTCGCGAACCTGCGCGCCTATTACGGTTTCATGTGGTGCCATCCCGGCAAGAAGCTGATCTTCATGGGCTGCGAATTCGGCCAGCCCGAGGAATGGAACCACAATGGCGAGCTGAACTGGCAGGCGGCCGAAAAGCCGCTGAACCGCGGCCTCAGCGACCTGGTGCGCGACCTGAACCGGCTTTACCGCGAAACGCCCGCGCTGCACGTCGGGGACGCCGACCCCGAGGGCTTTGCCTGGCTTCGGAACGATCCCGACCAGTCGATCCTGGCCTGGCTGCGCCTGGGGGACACGGGCGATGCCCCGGTCGCGGTCATCTGCAACATGACCCCGGTGCCGCGCCACGGCTTTCGCATCGGCCTGCCCCGCACGGGTCATTGGCGCGAGGCCATCAACACCGACGCCAGCGTTTACGGCGGCAGCGGCCAGGGCAACCTGGGCGGTGTCGAGGCAAAGGGCGGACCGCTCGACGGGCAGCCCGCCTCGGCCTCGCTGACCCTGCCGCCGCTGTCGGTCGTGGTGCTGGTGGCCGGGGAAACAGGGTGATCCGGGTTCAAGGGAGGGTCTTTCAATGGTGGAACAACGACGCCTGACGCGCAGGGCCATGGCCTTCGTGCTGGCCGGGGGGCGCGGCTCGCGCCTGCGCGAACTGACCGACCGGCGGGTCAAGCCTGCCGTCTATTTCGGCGGCAAGACGCGGATCATCGACTTCGCGCTGTCGAACGCGATGAACTCGGGCATCCGCAAGATCGCGGTCGCCACGCAATACAAGGCCCACAGCCTGATCCGGCACGTCCAGCGGGGCTGGAACTTCTTTCGCCCGGAACGCAACGAATTCCTGGACATCCTGCCTGCCAGCCAGCGCATGTCCGAGGAACACTGGTATCGCGGCACCGCCGACGCCGTGACCCAGAACATCGACATCGTCGACAGCTATGACGTGGATTACATCGTCATCCTGGCGGGCGATCACATCTACAAGATGGATTACGAAATCATGCTGCGCGAGCATGTCGAAAGCGGCGCGGACGTGACCGTCGGCTGCCTGACCGTTCCCCGGATGGAGGCCACCGCCTTTGGCGTGATGGCGGTGGACGACACCGGGCGCATCACCTCGTTCCTGGAAAAGCCGGCCGATCCGCCCGCCATGCCGGGCGATCCCGACCATGCGCTGGCCTCGATGGGGATCTATGTCTTCAACTGGGCGTATCTGCGCGACCTGTTGCTACGGGATGCCCAGGACCCGAACTCCAGCCACGATTTCGGCAACGACCTGATCCCGGACATCGTCAGGAACGGCAAGGCGATGGCGCACCGCTTCGACATCTCCTGCGTTCGCGCCGAGGGCGGCCCCGCCTATTGGAAGGACGTGGGCACGGTCGATGCCTTCTGGCAGGCCAACATCGACCTGACCGACTTTACCCCCGACCTGAACCTGTGGGACCACGACTGGCCGATCTGGACCAATGCGGTGATGACGCCCCCCGCCAAGTTCATCCATGACGAAAAGGGCCGGCGCGGGGTGGCGATCTCGTCCATGGTGTCGGGGGGCTGCATCGTCTCGGGGACCGAGATCCGCAATTCGCTGCTGTTCACGCAGGTCCACACCAACAGCTATGCGGTGCTGGATCACGCGGTGGTGCTGCCCTATGTGACGGTCCACCGCAGCGCGCACCTGCGCAACGTGGTGATCGACCGCGGCGTCGTCATTCCCGAAGGTCTGGTCGTGGGCGAGGACCCGACCGAAGACGCCAAGTGGTTCCGCGTCACGGAACGCGGCATCGTGCTGATCACCCAGGACATGCTGGACCGGCGCGCCGCAGAGTTGTAACCGGCGGCGCATCGCCGTTTACCGTGAATTCATCTTTCTGCGCTTTGCTCTGACGCGTCGGGTCGGTGTTTCAACAAAGGGGTTTCTCATGACGCAGGTTCTTTCGGTCGCCTCGGAATGCGCACCCCTGATCAAGACGGGGGGGCTTGCCGATGTGGCAGGCGCCCTGCCCGCGGCGCTGGCGGCCGAAGGGGTTCGGATGCGCACGCTGCTGCCCGGATATCCGGCGGTGATGACCGCCCTGTCCGGGGCCGAGCCGGTGGCCGATTTCGACGACCTGTTCGGGGGACCTGGACGGTTGCTTGCGGGTACGGCGGCGGGGCTCGACCTGCTGGTGATCGAGGCGCCGCACCTTTACGACCGGGTCGGCGGGCCCTATCTGGCGCCCAGCGGCCAGGACTGGCCCGACAATCCCGAACGCTTCGCCGCGCTGTCCTGGATCGCGGCCCATGTGGCGACCCATGGGGCCGGGGACTGGCGGCCCCAGGTCTTGCACGGGCACGACTGGCAGGCCGGGTTCATGACCGAATACCTGTCCTACATGGGCACGCGGGACGTGCGCAGCGTGCTGACCATCCACAACATCGCCTTTCACGGCGCGACCGGCCCCGAGCGCATCCCGTCGCTGCGGCTGGACCCCTGGCGCTTTCACCCGGACGGATACGAATTCTGGGGCCAGGTCTCGGCGCTCAAGGCGGGGCTTGTCGGCGCGGACGTGCTGACCACCGTCTCGCCGCGCTACGCCGAGGAGCTGATGACGCCCGAATTCGGCATGGGCATGGACGGGATGATGCGCGCCCGCCGGGGCAGCCTGACGGGCATCCTGAACGGCATCGACGCCCAGGCCTGGGATCCGGCCGCCGACCCGCTGATCCAGCCCTATGCGCAGCCCCAGGGCAAGCGCGCGAACAAGGCCGCGCTGCAGGACGAACTGGACCTGCCCCCGGCCGAAGGCCCGCTGTGCATCATCGTCTCGCGCATGACGCATCAGAAGGGGCTGGACCTCGTGCTCGACGCGTTGCCGGTGCTTCTGGAACGGGGCGGGCAGCTGGCGCTGCTGGGCTCGGGCGAGCGCTGGCTCGAGGATGCGTTCCGCGACCTGGCCTGGCAGCAGCCCAACGTCGCCGTCCGCATCGGCTATGACGAGGCGCTGTCGCACCGGATGATGGCGGGCGCCGACGCGATCCTTGTCCCCTCGCGGTTCGAACCCTGCGGCCTGACCCAGCTTTACGGGCTGCGCTATGGCACCGTGCCGCTGGTCGCGCTGACCGGGGGGCTGGCCGATACGGTCATCAACGCCTCGCCCGCCGCCCTGGCGCGCGGCGTGGCAACCGGGCTGCAATTTGCCCCGGTGACGGCAGAGGCGCTGCGCAATGCGCTGGCCAACCTGTGCAGGCTTTACAGCCAGCCCAGGGTGTGGTCGCGGATTCAGCGCAACGCCATGGCGCAACCCGTCGGCTGGGACCAGTCGGCCGCGGCCTACGCCCGGCTTTACGACAGGCTGATCGCCCCGGAATGAACCGCAACCCCACCATCACCGCAGGCCATCCGGCGCCGCTTGGCGCCAGCTTCGATGGCGCGGGGGTCAATTTCGCGCTGTTTTCCCAGCACGGCAGCCGGGTCCAGCTGTGCCTGTTCGACGCGCGCGGCAGGGAAACCCGGCTGGACCTGCCCGAACGCGACGGCCATGTCTGGCACGGCTATATCCCCGGGCTGCGTCCGGGGCAGAAATACGGCTATCGCGTGGATGGGCCCTATGTGCCCGCGCAGGGGCACCGCTTCAACCCCAACAAGCTGCTGATCGACCCCTATGCCAAGCGCCTGACGGGCAGCCCGGTCCAGCACGACGCGCTGCTGGGCTATCGCGCCCGCGACCCTGCCGCCGACCTCAGCTTCGATCCGCGCGACAGCGCGCCGTTCGTGCCGCGTTCGGTGGTGGTCGATCCGGCGTTTTCCTGGGGTGCGGACGCGCCCCTGCGCCACCCGATGATCGACACCGTGATCTATGAGGCGCATGTCAAGGGCATGACCGCCGCCCGCAGCGACATCCCCGACGCCGGCACCTTTCTGGCGCTCGCCTCGGACCCGATCCTGGATCACCTGAACCGGCTGGGCATCACCGCGATCGAGCTTTTGCCCGTCCACGCCTTTGCCGACGACGCCTTCCTGGTCGAACGGCGGCTGCGCAACTATTGGGGCTACATGTCCTATGGCTTTTTCGCGCCCGAGCCGCGCTATCTGCGCGACGGCGACATCGCCGAGTTCCAGCAGATGGTGTCGCGCTTTCACCGCGCCGGGATCGAGGTGATCCTGGACGTGGTCTACAACCACACCGCCGAAGGGAACGAGCTTGGTCCCACGCTGTGCTTTCGCGGTCTCGACAACGCCGCCTATTACCGCCTGCAGGACGACCGGCGGTTCTACGTCAACGACGCGGGCACCGGCAATGTGCTGAACCTGGACAGTCCCTTCACCCTGCGGCTGGTCATGGACAGCCTGCGCTATTGGGTCGAGGTGATGCACGTCGACGGGTTCCGCTTCGACCTGTGCTCGGCGCTCGGGCGGTCGCGCGGCGTGTTCGACAGCGACGGCTCGTTCTTTCGGGCGCTGCGGCAGGACCCGGTGCTGAACCGCGTCAAGCTGATCGCCGAGCCATGGGACCTGGGCCCGGGGGGCTATCAGCTGGGCGCCTATCCCGCCCCCTTCGCCGAATGGAACGACCATTTCCGCGACCAGGTGCGGGGCTTCTGGCGGGGCGATCCCGGGCTGGTCGGCAAGATCGCCAAGCGTATCGCGGGCTCGGCCGCGCGCTTCGACCACGACGGGCGGGCGGCGACCAGTTCGGTCAACTTCATCTCGGCCCATGACGGCTTCACGCTGATGGATACGGTCAGCTACAGCCGCAAGCACAATGACGCCAACCTTGAGGGCAACCGGGACGGCCACGACCACAACCTGTCCGACAATTGCGGGGTCGAGGGTCCGACCGAGGACCCGGCGATCCTGGCCCGCCGCGCGCGCCGCCGCCGCAACCTGATGGCCACGCTGCTTCTGTCCCAGGGCACGCCGATGATCCTTGCGGGGGACGAGCTGGGCAATTCCCAGGGCGGCAACAACAACGCCTATTGCCAGGACAACCCCATCGGCTGGATCGACTGGGACGCGGCAGACGCCGGGTTCCTGGATTTCTGTCGCCGGCTGATCGCCTTTCGCAAGGCCCATCCGATCCTGCGGCAGAAACGCTTCCTGCACAGCCAGCCGCGCGAACAGGACGGCATCCCCGACCTGTTCTGGCGCCGCGCCGACGGCCAGGCCATGCAGGAGCGCGACTGGACCGACCCCCAGCTGCGCCTGGTCGCGGCCGAGATGCGCATGGCCTCGGGGACGCCCGCCTATGCCGCGCTGCGCGGCGCCGTGTTTCTGGTCCTGAACGCCGGCCCCGAAACCCGCGTGCACCTGCCCGCCACGGCCACCCGCGGCGCCTGGCGGCGCCAGTTCGACACCAGCCAAGACGGCGTGCTGGACCGCGTCGCAGCCCGCATCGAAACCATTCCCCCGGAAAGCGTGGTGGTCTTTGTCCTGTCCGAAAGCTGATCCCCCCACCTGTCGCCCGCCCCGCCTGATCGCTGGGCAGGAGAGCGAAAATCCGGGCAGGCGCCCGGGGCCGCCAGCCATGCCCCGCCTTTCCAAGCCTGCCAAATCCCGGCACCACCGAGAATGACGAAACCGTGCCCCTCCGCCCCGCCCCCATCCTCAGAGTTCCAGCCATGATGACCTCAGACCCGACCCCGGTGCCTTCGGCGCAGATGCTGACCGACCAGATCCTGCACCACCTGACCCACACCCAGGGCCGCGGCCCGGAATTCGCCACCATCTTCGACTGGCGCCTGGCGGTCAGCTATACGATCCGCGACCTGATCGTGACGCCTTGGGTGGCGGGGCACCGCGCCTCGCGCGATCAAAAGGCCAAGCGGGTCTATTACCTGTCGATGGAGTTCCTGATCGGCCGCATCCTGGGCGACGCGATCATCAATCTGGGCCTCGACCGCCAGATGGACGAGGCGTTGGCGTCCCTCGGGCTCGACAAGCAGGCGATCCTCGAGGACGAGCCCGATGCCGCCCTGGGGAACGGGGGGCTTGGGCGGCTGGCGGCCTGTTTCATGGAATCGCTCTCAAGCCTCGGGGTGCCGGCCTATGGCTACGGCATCCGCTATGAGCACGGGCTGTTTTCGCAGCGGTTCGAGGGCGGCCAGCAGGTCGAGGCGCCCGAGGACTGGCTGAACCAGCCCCACCCCTGGGAATTCGTGCGCATCGACTACAGCTATACCATCGGCTTCAAGGGCCATGTCGAAACGGTCGACGGCCAAAGCCTGTGGCGCCCGGGCGAAAGCGTGATCGCGCGGGCCTATGACACGCCGGTGATCGGCTGGAAGGGCGAATGGGCGAACACGCTGCGGCTGTGGGGGGCGCAGCCCACGCATCTGTTCGACCTGCACCGCTTCAACGCGGGCGACCACACCGAGGCCGCCAAGCCCGAGGCGCTGGCCCGCACCCTGTCGCGCGTCCTTTACCCCGACGACACCACCGAAAGCGGCAAGGAGCTGCGGCTGAAGCAGGAATATTTCCTGACCTCGGCCGCGCTTCAGGACATCCTGCGCCGCTTTGTCGCCGAACACGGAGAGGATCTGGCCAGCCTGCCCGACAAGGTGGCGATCCAGTTGAACGACACCCACCCCGCCATCGCCGGGCCGGAACTGATCCGGCTTTTGATGGACGAACACGGCTTCGGCTTTCCCGAGGCGCTGGCCCTGGCGCGGCGGACGCTGAACTATACCAACCACACCCTGCTGCCCGAGGCGCTGGAGCGCTGGTCGACCTGGCTGATGGGCCATGTGCTGCCGCGCCACCTGCAGATCATCGAGATGATCGACGCCGAGCATCGCGCCAACACGGCGCGCCCCTCGCATGTCGGCATCGTCCAGAACGACCAGGTGCTGATGGGCGAACTGGCCTTCATCATGGCGGGCAAGGTGAACGGCGTCTCGGCGCTGCACACGGACCTGGTGCGCTCGACCGTCTTTGCCGACCTGCACCGCCTGCACCCCGAGCGGATCGTGAACGAAACCAACGGCGTCACCCCCCGCCGCTGGCTGCGGCTGGCGAACCCGCCGCTGGCGGGGCTGCTGGACCAGACCATCGGCAGCGGCTGGACGGGCGATCTGGACCAACTGGCGATGCTGGCGCCCTATGCCACGGACGCGGGCTTTCGCGACAAGCTGCGCGCCGCCAAGCGCCAGAACAAGGTGGCGCTGTCGAACGGGATGCTGGCGCGCCTGGGCATCAAGGCCGACCCGGATGCGATCTTTGACGTGCAGGTCAAGCGGATGCACGAATACAAGCGCCAGCTTCTGAACATCCTGGAGGCCATCGCGCTGTGGCACCGCATCCATGAGGAACCGAACGGCGACTGGATGCCCCGGCTGAAGATCTTCGGCGGCAAGGCGGCGCCGGGCTACTGGATGGCGAAATCGGTCATCCACCTGATCAACGACGTGGCGGCCACGATCAACCAGGACCCGGTGACGGCGAAATACCTGCAGATCGCCTATCCGCCGAACTACAACGTCTCGATGGCCGAAAAGCTGATCCCGGCGGCGGACCTGTCCGAACAGATCTCGACCGCGGGGAAAGAGGCCTCGGGTACCGGCAACATGAAGTTCACGATGAACGGGGCGCTGACCATCGGCACGCTCGACGGGGCCAATGTGGAAATCCGCGACCTGGTCGGGCCCGAGAACTTCTTCCTGTTCGGCCTGACCACCGAGGAGGCTGCTGCCGAAAAGGCCCGCCCCGGCCACGGCCGCGCCGCGATCGAGAAAAGCGAGGACATGAAGATCGCCCTGCAGCTGATCGCCGAAGGAAGGTTCGGGCGGCCCGAGCATTACTTCACCCTGCTGGACCGGACCTGGAACGACGACCCGTTCCTGGTGGCTTCGGATTTCGACGATTACTTCGCCTGCCAGCGCCGGGTGGACGCCGCCTATCGCGACCGCGAGGACTGGGACCGGATGGCCACGCTGAACATCGCCCGGTCGGGCTATTTCTCATCCGACCGCACGATCCGGGGCTATATGCAGGATATCTGGCAGGTCGAATCGCTGATCCGCTAGCGGCGGTGCACCTTTCGGACCGCAGCGCGGGCGTTCGCCTGGCTCAGTCCGAGGAGGCATGGAGTCGCTAAGGACCGGCGCGCGCATCCGGCCTGACGGACGCCAGGGGCGCAGGCGCCCCTGCCGGCGGTCGTCAGTCCTGCAGCGCGCGGACCAGCGCCGTGAAGTGCTCGCCGCGCTTTTCGAAGTTCGGGTATTGATCGAAGCTGGCGGCGGCGGGGGCCAGCAGGACGGTTTCGCCGGGCTGGGCCTCGGCCGCCGCGCGGGCGACGGCCTGGTCCATCGTTTCCAGCACCTCGTGCGGGGTCTGGCCCAGTTGCAGGGCGAAATCGCGGCCGGAATGGCCGATCAGATAGGCCTTGACCACCGCGCCGAGGAAGGGGGTCAGCGCCTCGATCCCGCCTTCCTTGCCCATGCCGCCGGCGATCCAGCGGATGTTTCTGAACGCCGTCAGCGCCTTGGCGGCTGCGTCCACATTGGTGGCCTTGCTGTCGTTGACCCAGGCAACGCCGTTGATCTCGGCCACGCGCTGGCTGCGGTGCGGCAGGCCCTGGAAGCTGTGGAAGGCGCGCTCGATCTCGCGCGGGGCGATGCCGATGGCGCGGGTCGCGGCATAGGCGGCGCAGGCGTTCTGGTGGTTGTGCTCGCCCGGCAAGCCGGCGATCTCGCGCAGGTCGATCGCGGCGACCTGGCGGCCCTTGCGCCATTCGGCGAGGAAGCCCTTGCGGGCAAAGACCGACCAGCCGAAACGTTCCAGCTTTTGCCCCGAGGAGATGCGGATCACCCGGTCGTCCGAGGGGCCCATGCCAAGCTGGCCGGCGAGGGAGCGGCCCTCGACCTCGTCGACGCCGATCACGGCGCGGTCGGGGCCGCCCTCGGCGAACAGCCGGCGCTTGGCGGCAAAATAGCCCCCCGGCCCGCCGTGGCGGTCAAGATGGTCGGGCGAGAGGTTCGTGAAGACCGCCACGTCGGGTGTCAGGGCGCGCGCCAGGTCGGTCTGGTAGCTGGACAGTTCCAAGACGATCACCTCGCCGTCATGGGGCGGGTCGAGCGACAGGACGCCGGTGCCGATGTTGCCGCCCATCTGTGTGGGCCGGCCGGCTTCCTGCAGGATGTGGTGGATCAGCGCGGTGGTGGTCGACTTGCCGTTCGAGCCGGTGACGGCGATGACGCGCGGCGGAGTGTCGAAGGCGTCCCAGCCCTGGGTGGCGAAGCTGCGAAAGAACAGCCCGATGTCGTTGTCGACCGGCACGCCCAGGTCGTAGGCGCAGGCGATGACGGGATGCGGCCGGGGGTAAAGGTGCGGGATGCCGGGGCTGGTGATCAGCGCGTCGATGCCGTCCCAGTGCGCCTCGCGGGTCAGGTCGAGGACGGTCATGCCGTCCTGTTCCGCCTGCGCGCGGGTGTCCGCGCCATCGTCCCAGACCACGACCCGAGCGCCCCCGGCGACGAGCGCCGCCACTGTGGCCCGGCCCGAGCGGCCGAGGCCGAGGACGGCGATGGTCTGGTTCTGAACGCCTTGAACCGGGATCATGGTGCTTCCTTGGGTTTGGAAGGCCGGGGGCGCTTCGCCCCCCGGACCCCCCGAGGGTATTTGTCAAACGGTGAAGGATCAGCGCAGCTTGAGCGTCGCGAGCCCGATCAGCGCCAGGATCAGCGCGATGATCCAGAAGCGGATGACGATCTGCGCCTCGCCCCAGCCCTTCTTCTCGAAATGGTGGTGGATGGGTGCCATCAGGAAGACGCGCTTGCCGGTGCGCTTGAAGTAGAGGACCTGGATGATGACCGAAAGCGCCTCGACCACGAAGAGGCCGCCGACGATGGCCAGCACGATTTCATGCTTGGTGACGACGGCGATGGCGCCCAGCGCGCCTCCGAGCGCCAGGCTGCCGGTGTCGCCCATGAAGACCGCAGCCGGGGGGGCATTGTACCACAGAAAGCCCAGGCCGCCGCCGATCAGCGCCGCGACAAAGACCGCAAGCTCGCCGGTGCCGGGGACGAAGTGGACGCCGAGGTAATTCGCGAAATTGGCGTTGCCGACCATATAGGCGATGACGGCAAAGGTGGCGGCGGCGATCATGACCGGCATGATGGCCAGGCCGTCCAGCCCGTCCGTCAGGTTGACCGCATTGGCCGCGCCGAGGATCACCAGGACCGCAAAGGGGATATAGAGGATCGACAGGTTGATCAGCGCGTCCTTGAAGAAGGGCAGCGCCAGCTGGCCCGACAGCGCGTCGGGGTGCAGCCAGGCGGCCGCCGCCCCGGCAAGCGCCGCGATGCAGAGCCCGATCAGCAGCCGCACCCGGCCCGAGAGGCCGGCGTGGTGCTGCTTGGTGACCTTGGCGTAGTCGTCGGCAAAGCCGATCGCGGCAAAGCCCAGCGTGACGAGAAGCACGATCCAGACATAGCCGTTGTCGAGCCGCGCCCAGAGAGTCGTGCCGATGGTCAGCGCGGCCAGGATCAGCAGCCCGCCCATGGTCGGCGTGCCGGCCTTGGAGAAATGGTTCTGCGGCCCGTCATCGCGGATCGGCTGGCCCTTTTTCTGCTTGCGGCGCAACAGGTCGATCAACGGCCGGCCGAAGAAGAAGCCAAAGATCAGCGCGGTGAAGAAGGCTCCCCCGGCGCGGAAGGTGATGTAGCGGAACAGGTTGAAGAAATCGCCGCCGTCAGAGAGCGACGTGAGCCAGTAGAGCATTAGGCATTCCTTTCGCCAGGCGCCGTGCTTTGACCCGTCCGCCGCAGCGCGTCAACCACGGTCGAGACGCGCGATCCCTTGGAGCCTTTCACAAGCACGATATCGCCCGGGGCGACCAGGTTGCCGACCCGGTCCGCAAGCGCGGCGGCGCTGTCGGCGTGGATGCCGCGCCGGCTGGCCGGCAGCGCCTGGTGCAGGGCGCGCATCCGGGGACCGGCGGTGTGGACCAGATCGACCTGGGCCATCGCCGGGTCCTGGGCCATGCCGGCGTGCATCGCGGCCTCGTCCGGGCCGAGTTCCAGCATGTCGCCCAGGATGGCGACACGGCGCCCGCCGGTCAGCCGCGCGAGCGTCGCGAGACCGGCCGCAAGCGAGGTGGGGTTCGAGTTATACGCGTCGTCGATCAGCCGGATGCCGCCCAGATCCTCGACCGCGCCGCGCCCCAGGGGCGGGCGCCAGTCGGACAAGCCGCGCGCCGCCTGGGCCACGTCTGCCCCGGCGGCCGACAGCGCGGCAAGAATCCCGACCGCGTTCATCACGAAATGCGTGCCAGCGGTCGCCAGGGTGAAATCCACCGTCTCGCCCAGCACGCGGGCGCGGACGCGGGTGGCGCCGTCGGTCGTCTCGGCGGTGACGGGCCGCGCCATGCCGTGCTGGCCGAAGCCGATGACGATGGCCCCCGCCGCATCGGCGCAGTCGCGCAGCAGTTGGGTGACGGGCAGGTCCTCGGGGACGACGGCGGTGCCGGGCTGGGTCAGGCCGGCAAAGATCGCGCCCTTTTCGCGGGCGATGCCCTCGATCACGCCGAAGGCCTCGAGATGGGCGGCGGCGACGGTGGTGATCATGGCGACCTGCGGGCGGGCCAGGCGGGCCAGCGGCTCGATTTCGCCGGGGTGGTTCATACCGATCTCGACGATGGCGAAATCGGTGTCGGCTGGCATCCGGGCCAGGGTCAGCGGCACGCCCCAATGATTGTTGTAGCTGGCCTCGGCGGCGTGGATCACGCCCTGCCCGGCCAGCGCGATACGAGCCATTTCCTTGGTCGAGGTCTTGCCGACCGAGCCGGTGATGGCGATGACGCGGCCCCGCATGCGGGCGCGGCCGGCGCGACCCAGCGCCTCCAGCGCAGCCAGAACGTCGGGGACGACCAGTAGGGGCGCGTCGGGGGCGACACCCTCGGGGATGCGGCTGACCAGGGCGGCGCCGGCGCCCTTGTCCAGCGCCTGGGCCACGAAGTCATGCCCGTCCCGCGCCGCCTGCAGGGCCACGAACAGATCGCCCGGTTGCAGCGTCCGGGTGTCGATGGAAACGCCGGAGACGGCGAAATCGCGGGTCGCCCGCCCGGCCGTGGCCGCGGCGGCGTCAGTCGAGGTCCAAAGCGTCATATCTTGCCATCCAGCGCGGCGACGGCGACCGAGGCTTGCTCCGCGTCGTCAAAGGGATAGACATCGCTGCCGATGATCTGGCCGGTCTCGTGGCCCTTGCCGGCGATCAGCAGCGCGTCGCCTGGCTGCAGGGCATCCACGCCGCGCAGGATCGCCTCGGCCCGGTCGGGCACCTCATGGGCTTCGGGACCGGCGCCGGCCATGATCTCGGCGCGGATCGCGGCCGGGTCCTCGGTCCGGGGGTTGTCGTCGGTGACGTAGACGACATCGGCGAATTGCCGCGCCGCCTCGCCCATCAGGGGGCGCTTCAGCCGGTCGCGGTCGCCGCCTGCGCCAAAGACCACGATGATGCGGCCCATCACATGCGGGCGCAGCGATTGCAGGGCCGAGGCCAGCGCGCCGGGCTTGTGGCTGTAGTCGACGAACACCGCCGCGCCGTTTTCGCGCATGGCGGCCAGCTCCATGCGGCCGCGCACGGTGGTCAGGCCGGGCAGCGCCTCGATCACGCGGTCGGCGGGGTCGCCAGCCGCGATGGCCAGGCCGGCCGCCGCCAGCACGTTTTCCACCTGGAAGCCGCCGATCAGCGCCAGCCGGACCAGATGCGCCTGGCCCTGCCAGGAAAACCGCAGATCCTGGCCCGTCGCGTCGTAGCGCTGGCCCAGGATGCGCAGGTCGGCGCCCTCGGCCTTGCCGATGGTGGTCAGCACCAGGCCGCGGTCGCGGGCGATGCGCGCCATCTCGCGGCCGCGCGGGTCGTCGATGTTGATGACGGCGGCCGCGCCTTCGTCCAGGACATGGTTGAACAACAGCGCCTTGGCCGCGAAATAGGCGTCGAAATCCTTGTGATAGTCCAAGTGGTCCTGGCTGAAGTTGGTGAATGCCCCCGCGCGCAGCCGCACCCCGTCCAGCCGGCGCTGGTCCAGCCCGTGCGAGCTTGCCTCCATTGCCGCATGGGTGACGCCGGCGCTTGCCGCCTCGGCCAGGATGCGGTGCAGGGTCAGGGGGTCGGGCGTGGTATGGGCCAGCTTCGCCTGATAGTCGCCCTGAACGCCCATGGTGCCCAGGCTGATCGCCTTGTGCCCCAGCGCCTGCCAGATCTGGCGGGTGAAGCTGGCGACCGAAGTCTTGCCCGACGTGCCCGTGACGCCGACCATCACCTCGGGCTGGCCGGCAAACCAGAGGGCCGCCGCGCCGGAAAGCGCCGCGCGCGGGTCCTCGGCCACAACCAGCGCCGCGTCCGAGCCGGCCAGGACGCCGGCCGCGATCTCGGCCCCCTGGCGGTCGGTCAGCACCGCCGCCGCGCCCTGACGCAGGGCATACTGGATGAATTCGCCGCCATGCGCGACCGATCCGGGCAGCGCTGCGAACAGATGGCCCGGCCGGACTTGCCGCGAGTCGGTGGCTACTCCCGTCACCTCGGGGTCGCGCCCCTTGTCCCCCCTTAGCCCCAGAAGGGACAGCCGCATCGCCCTGTCAGTCACGCGAACCCCGTTTTTCAGTTCGAGACGAGCTTTAGCGCATCGCCGGCGGGCCGATCAACCATCGGCAAGGGCTTGTCGGTGATCGGGCGCAGGCCCAGCAGCGGCGCGACGCGGCGGATGGTTTCGCCCGCGACGGGCGCGGCGGTCATGCCGGCGGTGCGGCTTTCCCCCCCGCCCGCGACCGAGGTCGGCTCGTCCAGCGACAGGACCAGCACATATTTCGGGTCGCTGGCCGGGAAGACCGAGGCGAAGGTCGACACCACCTTGTTGCCGTAATACCCGCCCGAGGGGCGCGGCTTGTCGGCGGTGCCGGTCTTGCCCGCGACCTCGTAGCCCTCGACATTGGCGCTGCGGCCGCTGCCGCGCACGACGACCTGGCGCAGCAGTTGCACGGCGGTACGCGCGGCCTGGGGCGACAGCACCTGTTCGCCCTCGCGCCGGACGCGGTCGTGGATCAGGGTGGGCGTCACCCGCTTGCCGCCGTTGGCGACGGTGGCATAGGCGGCGGCCAGGTGCAGCGGGCTTGCGGCAAGGCCATGACCGAAGGCCACGGTGGCCGAGGTCACGGCGGGCCAGCGTTTCGGCACCAGGGGCTTGCCGGTCGGCGCCTCGCTCATCTCGATCAGGGTCGGCTCGAAGAAGCCGAGCTTTTCAAGAAAGTCGCGCTGGCGTTCGGGCCCCAGCAGCTGCGCAACCCGCACCGTGCCCACGTTCGAGGATTTCACGATGACATCGGTGACGGTCAGCGTGCCATAGTTGTGGTTGCGGAATTCGTTGATCAGATACTTGCCGATCTTCATCGGCGCCTTGGCGTTGATCAGCGTGTTGGGGCTGACCAGCTTCAGGTCGATGGCCTGCGCCACCGGGAAGATCTTGAAGGTCGAGCCCAGCTCGTACTGCCCCTGCACCGCGCGGTTGAACAGCGGGCTGTCCGAGGGATCGCCCTTGAGCAGCGGCCGCGGCCGGTCGTTCGGATCGAAATCGGGCAGGCTGGCCATGGCCAGGATCTCGCCGGTCTTGACCTCCATCAGGATGCCGGTGGCGCCCTTGGCGTTCATCACCTTCATGCCGTTCGACAGCACCTCCTCCATCGCGGCCTGAACGCTCAGGTCCAGCGACAGGGTCAGGGGCGCGCCGTCGTTCGCGGGATCGCGCAGCCAGCGGTCGAAGGCCTTCTCGACGCCCGCGACACCCACCACCTCGGCGCTGGCGACATCCTCGCGGCCAAAGGTGGCGCCGCCCAGGATGTGGCTGGCGATCTGGCCGTTGGGGTAAAGCCGCATCTCGCGCGGGCCGAACAGCAGGCCGGGCTCTCCGATGTCATGGACGGCCTGCATCTGTTCGGGGCTGATCTTTTTCTTGATCCACAGGAAGCTGCGCTTGCCGGTGAAATCGGCCGTCAGCCGCTCGACGTCCAGGTCGGGAAAGATCGCCGCCAGCTTCTGGGCCGCGCCCTTGGGGTCCACCATCTGGCGGGGATGGGCATAAAGCGAATGGGTCAGCAGGTTCGTCGCCAGCACCCGGCCTTCGCGGTCGGTGATGTCGGCGCGCTGCGAGATGATCTGGGCGCGGCTGATCTGGGCGCGCGGCTCGACCGGCTGGCTGGCGGCCATGGCGCCCATGCGCACGCCCACCACCGCGAAGGCCGCCGCAAAGGCGCAGGACATGAACAGCAGCCGACGCTGGGCATGGCCGCGCGCGCGTTCCTGGATCTGGGCATGCCGCTGGGCGCGGTTCTCGGCCTCGATGGCATCGGGATTCTCGCCCTTCTCACGCGCGCGAAGAATGCGGGCCAGCGGGCGCAGCGGGGTGCGGATCATGGCGTCGTCTCCTGTGGTCTGAGCGGCGGAAAGCCCGCCGGGCGTTCGATGGGCGGATTGGCCGGATCAAACCCGGCGGTGGCAGCGGCGCGGGGCGGCGGAAAGGCGACCTGCCCCACGTCCACGAACTGGTCTGCGCCGAACGGCACCAGCCGCAGCTTGTCGAAGTTCAGGTTGACCAGTTCGCGCAGCCGCTCGGGCCGGTTCAGAAAGGCCCATTCGGCGCGCAGGACGCCCAGATCCTCGCGCAGGTTGGCGATCTGGCGCTGCACGGCGGTCATCTCGGACAGGGCGGCCTGGGTGCGGTAATTCTCGCGGTAGGCCCAGAAGGCCAGGGCCATGACGGCAAGCGTCGTCAGCAGGTACAGGACGGACCGCATCACGCCCCCCTGTCCAGCCGGGGCAGGCCCAGGGCCTGCGGATCGACCCGGCCGGCCGGCGCATCGGTGCGGATGCCGACGCGCAGCAGGGCCGAGCGCGCCCGGGGGTTCGCCGCCAGTTCCTGATCGTCCGGCCCGATCGCCCGGCGGAAGGGCAGCGTGAAGGCGGGCTGGTCCTGCTCGACCTCGGGGGCATAGCGGCTGCCGCCGCCCGCGCTGTTCGAGCGCGCCTGCATGAAGCGCTTGACGATCCGATCCTCGAGCGAATGGAAGCTGACGACCGCCAGCTTGCCGCCCGGGCGCAGCGCGCGTTCGGCGGCGGCAAGCCCCGCGACCAGCTGACCGAATTCGTCATTGACCCAGATGCGGATTGCCTGGAAGGCGCGGGTCGAGGGGTGGCTTTGCCCCGGCTTGGGGCGCGGCAGGCAGCCGGCGACGATGTCCGACAGCTGGCCGGTGCGGGTCAGCGGGCGCGCGGCGACGATGGCGCGCGCGATGCGGCGCGAGGCCCGCTCCTCGCCATACAGATACAGCACGTCGGCGATGACCGCCTCGGGGGCACTGTTCAGCAGGTCGGCGGCGGTCGGACCGTCGCCACCCATGCGCATGTCGAGCGGCCCGTCGCGCAGAAAGGAAAAGCCGCGCTCGGCCTGGTCCAGCTGCATCGAGCTGACGCCCAGGTCCAGCACCACGCCGTCGACCGGCTCTCCGGCCAGGCGGTCGAGGTCGGAAAAGGTCCCCTCGGTCAGCCGCAGGCGGTCGCCATACTCTCCGGCCCGGTCCCGCGCCATGCGGAACACGCTGGGATCGCGGTCGATGCCGATGACGCGCTGCGCGCCTTGCGCCAGCAGAGCCCGGGCATAGCCGCCCGCGCCGAAGGTGCCGTCCACCCAGACGCCCGCGACAGGCGCGACGGCCCGCAGCAGCGGGCCCAGCAGGACGGGAACATGGGGATCGGACGCGGCCGCCATTCAGACCTCGGCTCCGCCCGGAGGGGTCAGCAGCGACAGGGGATCGGCGCCCGGCTCGAACTCGGGAACCAGTTCCTCTAGCCGGCGTTCCTCATCCGCATAGGCGGCCGGGTTCCAGACCTTGAGGCTGTCGCCCGCCGAAATGAAGAAGGCGCTGTCTGTGAGACCGATCTTTTCCCGCAGTTTCTGGGGCAGGACCAGACGGCCGTCGCCGTCGATCTCGGCCTCGTCGGCATGGCCCTGGTATATGTTTTCCAGCAGGTTGCGGGCGGCGCTGCCGCGCGGCATGCGCGAGATGCCGTCCTCGATCTCTTCCATGGCGGTCATGGTGAACAGTTGCAGATAGTTCCAGTCTCGCGTGCCGTAGACGATGACCAGTTGCGCGCGCTTGCCGGTGTCCCAGTCGGGATCGCAGGATTCAAAGACGCGGCGGAACTTGGCAGGGATGGAAACGCGACCCTTCGCGTCCACCTTGACCTCCTCCGACCCTCTGAACCGGCGTGCCAACGGCCCGCTCTCCTTCCACTGTCCCGACCTTTTCGGTTCTCCGAAAAGGAAAGGGCGGATCGGGCTGCTGCCACTGCCCGATCCGCCGCCCTCGTTCCCATTCCTGGGCCCCGTGTTTCGGGGATCATTGGCCCTGTTTCCGCGCCACCTGGGGGGTGCTGCTCGCGCGGAACAGAAGCATTTTTCGGAAAGCGGGTGCCTGTATGAAGCCTGCTTGTCGCCTTGGGATCTTGTCGTCCCCTGAGCCCGTTTCCGTGAGCAAAGGGATGGCATGGGAATTCATGGGACGCAATGGGTTTGTTGGCGCAGCCCTGGGGCGCAGGCGGCGTTTCGCGCGTGAACACAGGAGAAACATTTCGCTAGCAAACATTAACTGATGGAAGTTATTGGAATTCGGGCGCGCACAACCACAAGATATGGTGGGTGATCGTTGGTGGGACAAATTTCCCACATTTTCCCTGAAACCGTCGCTGCGAACGCAAAAGGGCCCCAATGGGCCCCGGCACACGGCTTTTTCGAGGAAAGGATTCGGCTTCGAGTCGCGCAAAGGCTCACGCAGGATCACGCGGCGGTGATTCCCATTCCGGCCATTCCCGCAGCGTTCCGTGGCCAGTCCCGTGAATTCCCGGAACCGGCCTCGAATCCCACCCTCAGGCCATGCCGCCGCCGATCAGGCGGTCGGCCAGCCGGTCGAAGGCGGCGGCCACCGGCCCGCCCTGCGCCGCGACCGGCGTTCCGGCATCGCCCGCCAGCCGCACCTCGAGATTCAGGGGAATCTCGCCCAGGAACGGCAGGCCCAGCTGGCGCGCCTCGGCCGCGACGCCGCCATGGCCGAACAGATGCGCCTCGTGCCCGCAGTTGGGGCAGATATAGGTCGACATGTTTTCAACCAGGCCCAGCACCGGGGTCTTGAGCTTGTCGAACATGTCGATGGCGCGGCGCGCGTCGATCAGGGCCACGTCCTGCGGCGTCGACACGATGATCGCCCCCGATACCTGGGCCTTCTGGCACAGCGACAGCTGCACGTCCCCCGTGCCCGGCGGCAGGTCCACCAGCAGCACGTCGAGCTCGCCCCAGTTCACCTGGGTCAGCATCTGCTGCAGCGCGCCCATCAGCATGGGCCCGCGCCACACCACCGCCTCGCCTTCCTTCATCATCAGGCCCAGCGACATGACGGTGACGCCATGGGCGTGCAGGGGCTGGATCATCTGCCCCTCGCTGGTGGGCCGCTGCCCGGTCAGGCCCAGCATGCGCGGCTGCGAGGGGCCATAGATATCGGCATCCAGCAGCCCGACCCGCCGCCCGGCCCGCGCCAGCGCCACCGCCAGGTTCGAGGTCAGCGTGGACTTGCCGACGCCTCCCTTGCCCGAGCCGATGGCAATGATCCGCGCCACGCCCGGGACCGGCGCCGGCCCCGCCTGCGGCGTGGGGTGGCGGCCGATCTTGAGGCTGGGGGGCGCATCGCCCCCTGAACGCGCCGCGACCTGGGGCGCGGGCCCGCGCGGGCCGGCGGGCGCGGTCGTCACGATCTGCACCCGCTCGACCCCCGGCAGGGCCTTCAGGCGACGCTCGGCCTCGGCCTCGACAGGGGCCAGGGCGCGGGCCGTCGCGGCGTCGGCCGCCTCGATCACGAATCGGACCGTGCCGTTTTCGACCGAAAGGGCGCGCACCATGTCCGCCGAGACCAGATTCCCACCCCCTGGAACCGCGATCTGCCGCAGTTCAAGAAGAACACTTTCCTGTGATATCGCCATTTGGTCCCCGCCTTCAAAGCCGCGGCAGCATCGCAACTTAGACCGGCATCGGCAAGGGAAAGGACGCGCCGCGCAATAAGGTATTGTTTCCCCGCGTAAAGATTGCCCGATTATCGCGGTTTTACAGGAACAGTTACAAGGGTCCTATAAAAATTAAGACTTATTAAAGGCTTGGAGACAGGTTCCCAGAAAGCCATTCGGTTTCTGCATAGCAGCATCGCGCCCCCCGCTATTGTGCGACTGCGGCGAAAAGCGCATGTTGGCCCTAACAAAGCGACGGACATCCCGAAGCTGACCGAGACGCAAGAGTGTATGAAATGGCTGTTCTTGACCTGAACCACGGCGCTGCCCGCAACCACATCGGCGAAGGCCGCGTTGGCACCCTGGTCGCCGGCATGCGCGACTACTTCGCACGCCGGGCGCTGTACCGCCAGACCGTCCGCGAGCTGAACCAGTTGAACGGCCGCGAACTGGCCGACCTGGGCATCAGCCGCTCGATGATCCGCAGCGTGGCCTACGAAGCCGCCTGGGGCACGAAGTAACGAACGGAATACCCGACCCCCTCCTCCTCCCTGGGGTCCGGGTTCAGGCGGCATCCTCCCTCCTCCTCCCTGAGGATGCCGCCGCTCAGATACGGTAAGACCCCTCCTCCTCCCTGGGTCTTACGGTTCAGGCGGCTTCCCCCTCCTCCTCCCTGGGGAAGCCGCCGACAGAATACCGCGGGGCCCCTCCTCCTCCCTGGGCCACGCAGTCAGGCGGCTCCCCCTCCCTCCTCCCGGGATGCCGCCGAACCATACCGCGGGACCCCCTCCTCCCATTGGGTCCTGCAGTTCAGGCGGCTTCCCCCTCCTCCTCCCTGGGGATGCCGCCACCAATACGCCGGGCCCCTCCTCCTCCCTGGGCCTTGCGGTTCGGGCGGCACCCCCCTCCTCCTCCCTGGGGGTGCCGCCTAAAACAGCCGCCACGCGGCGGCACGGAATGCGACGGTCCCTCTCCTCCTCCCCGGGATCGTCAGCTTGCGGTGATGGCCTCCTCCTCCCTGCCATTGCCGCACCCATACGCGGCCTCTCCTCCTCCCTGGGCCGGCGTTGCGCGGCGGTGCCCCCCTCCTCCCTGGGCGCCGCCGCTTTTCATTCGCGGGGCATCGGTGTAGGGCGCTGGCATGTTGTCCTATCAGCACGCCTATCACGCCGGAAACCTGGCCGACCTGCACAAGCACGCGCTGCTTGCCTGGATGCTGGCCTATCTGACCGCCAAGCCGAAACCGCTGACCTATCTGGAAACCCACGCCGGTCGCGGGCTGTACGACCTGTCCGGCCCCGAGGCCGGCAAGACCGGCGAGGCGGCGGCCGGCATCACCCGCGCGCTGGCGCAGGACTGGCTGTCTCCGGACCATCCCCTCCGCCACGCCCTGGACCAGGCGCGCAGCCTTTATGGCCCCGACGCCTATCCCGGCTCGCCGCTGATCGCCCGTTACTTCCTGCGCCCCGAGGACAACGCCCATCTGGCCGAGCTGCACCCGGCCGAGCACGAGGCGCTGGCCCGTGTCGCGGGTTTCGCCCATCTGCACCGGCAGGACGGCTTGCAGATGGCGCAGGCGCTTTGCCCGCCCACGCCGCGCCGGGGGCTGCTGCTGATCGACCCCAGCTATGAGGTCAAGGCCGATTACGACACCCTGCCGCGCCAGATCGGCTTGCTGGCGCGGAAGTGGAACGTGGGCATCATCGCGCTGTGGTATCCGGTTCTGACCGACGACCGCCAGGCGCCGATGGTGCGCGCACTGCGCCAGTCCCAGCCCGAGGCGCTGTTTTCCGAGGTGCGCTTTCCCCCCGCCCGGCCAGGGCATGGCATGGTCGGCTCGGGCATGGTGGTGCTGAACCCGCCCTACGGGCTGGAGGCCGAGGCGGCCAGGCTCTCTGCCCTGTTCGCCAGGCTGTAGGCCAGGGCGGCGGCGGCCCGGCGGTCGTCCTCCGTCTCGGGCCCCGTGGCCCAGGGCCGAAACCGCAGGCGAAAGGCCGACAATGCGGCCGGGCTGTCGGGATAGCCGATCCGGGGCAGGCTGTCAGCCAGCGGCCGGTCCTCGCCCAGACCCTCGGGCCAGAGGGACAGGCCGCCCAGCGCCAGCCTCCGCCAGTCGAATCGCGGCCCCGGATCGGTCTTGCGGCCCGGCGCCATGTCTGAATGGGCGATCACCCCGGCCGGGCCGATGTCCCAGCGGACCATGATGCCGCGCAGCAGCGACTCGAGCGCGGCCATCTGCGGATCGGGAAAGGGCCGGTCGCCGGGATTGGCAAGCTCGATGCCGATGCTGCGAGAGTTCACGTCCTCGCGCCCCTGCCAGGACCCCGCGCCGGCGTGCCAGGCGCGACGATCCTCGGGGACCAGCGCCTCGGTGCGGCCGTCCTCGCGGATCAGCCAATGCGCGCTGACCTCGGCCAGGGGGTCGCATAGCCGCGCGCGCGCCGATTCGGCATCGGCCATCCCGGTATAATGGATCACGATCAGCGCCGGCCGCTGCCCGCGCCGGTCGCCGTGATTGGGCGACGGGCCCAAGGCCGCGGGCTCAGCGCGGCGCGCGGAAGGGCTTGGGATCCCAGCCGCAGACATAGCCGTCGCCGTCCGGGTCCATGCCGCGCGGGTCGATCAGCGGCCCGCCCGACGCGATGAAGGCCCGCTGCGCCGCATCGCGCGACGGATAATTGCTGCACAGGTGCGCGGCCTGCGCGATCGAACCGCCGGTGCGCTGATAGACCGTCGCGCCGGGGTTCTGCGGCTGCTGATGGGCATAGCGCACCAGCACCGGGGTCGAGCCCGGATAAGGCCCGGTCGTCGCGACCTGGGCATTGGCCGGCACCTCGGCCGCGACGACTCGGACCGCACCGGTCTGGCGCTTGGGCAGCACGACCTGGGGCGCCTCGGCCGGCAGCTGCACCGGGATCACCTGCGGCACCGGGCCCTGCCCCTGCAGCGCCGCTTCCCGGGTCTGCAGGTATTTCGCATAGGGCGAGCCATTGTGCATGGCGCTGTAATTGGGATTCCAGCCGGTATTCTCGGCACAGGCGGCCAGGGCCAGGATCGGTGCCAGCACCGAAAGGATCGTCAGTTTGCGCATCGCCATGCCCCTGCTTGCCCGCCTACCACCAGCGCGACGGTTTCGCGTCGAAGCCTGCCGCAGACTCCACCGCCTGCGCAAGGTTCAACAGCGCCCCCTCTTCCCACGGGCGGCCGATCAGTTGCATGCCAAGAGGCAGCCCCTGCGCGTCCAGCGCCACCGGAACCGAGATGCCGGGCAAGCCGGCCAGGTTCAGCGTGACCGTGAACACGTCGTTCAGATACATCTCGACCGGATCGCCCTTGTCCATCGACCCCAGAGGAAAGGCGGCGCTGGGGGTGGTCGGCGCCAGGATCGCGTCGATGCCGCCGGCATAGGCGCGGTCGAAGTCCTGCTTGATCAGGGCGCGGACCTTGCGGGCGCGGTTGTAATAGGCGTCGTAGAACCCCGCCGACAGCACATAGGTGCCGATCATCACGCGGCGCTTGACCTCGGGGCCAAAGCCCTCGGCGCGGGTCTTTTCATACATCTCGACCACGCCGTCGCCCGCGCCCAGTTTGGCGCGGCGGCCATAGCGCACGCCGTCGTAGCGCGCCAGGTTCGAGGATGCCTCGGCCGGGGCGATGACGTAATAGGCCGGCAGCGCATATTGCGCATGGGGCAGGCTGATGTCGACGATCTCGGCGCCCGCGTCCCGCAGCATGTCGGCGGTGCGCGACCAGAGCGCGTCGATTTCGTCCGACAGCCCCTCGATGCGGTATTCCCTGGGAATGCCGATGCGCTTGCCGCGGATGTCGCCGGTCAGCGCCGCCTCGTAATCCGGCACCGGGCGGTCGGCGCTGGTCGAATCCTTGGGATCGACCGAAGCCATGGCTCCCAGCATGATCGCGGCGTCGCGCACCGTCCGGGCGATCGGCCCGGCCTGGTCCAGCGAACTGGCATAGGCGATGACACCCCAGCGGCTGACCCGGCCATAGGTCGGGCGCAGCCCCACCGTGCCGGTGAAGGCCGCCGGCTGGCGGATCGAGCCGCCGGTGTCGGTCGCCGCCGCCCCAAGGCACAGGCCCGCCGCCACCGCGGCCGCAGACCCGCCCGAGGAACCGCCCGCCGTCCGGTTCACGCCGTCGTCCAGCTTCCACGGGTTCACCGTCGGGCCATAGACGCTGTTCTCGGTCGACGACCCCATGCCGAACTCGTCCTGGTTCAGCTTGCCCAGCATGACCGCGCCCTGGCCCCACAGGTTCCCGGTCACGGTCGATTCATATTGCGGCCGGAACCCGTCCAGGATGCGGCTGGCCGATTGCGAGGGCACGTCCCGGACGCAGAACAGGTCCTTGACGCCGACCGGAATGCCGGTCATCGGCGCGGCCTCGCCCGCCTTGATGCGGGCATCCGCCGCCCTGGCCATTTCGCGCGCCCGGTCGGGCGTGTTGTGGACGAAGGCGTTCAGCGCAGCCGAGCCCTCGATGGCCGACAGGCAGGCCTCGGTCAACTCAACGGCCGTCGTCTCGCCTTTCGCCAGCGCGTCGCGGGCCTCGGCGATGGTCAGTCTGTTCAGCTCGCTCATTCCACCACCTTCGGCACGGCAAAGAAGCCCTCGCGCGCGTCGGGCGCGTTCTTCAGGATCAGGTCCTGCATGTCGCCGTCGGTCACGACATCCTCGCGCCGCTTCAGGCGCATCGGCTCGACCCCGGTCATCGGCTCGACACCGGTCACGTCGACCTCGTTCAGTTGCTCCATGAAGTGCAGGATGCCGTTCAGCTCCTGCGCCAGCGCCGGCAGGTCCGCGTCATCGACCGCGATGCGCGCCAGATGCGCGACCTTGCGGGCCTCATCCTGAGTAATCGCCATGGGGGCTCCTTTCGCTTGGGGGCGGTTTACCGCCCGCGCCCCGGCGGGGCAAGCGGCGGATGCGGCGGAACTTTACCCAGGCCGCCCGGCTTGGCAGGATGCCCGCGACAAGGAAAGGAGCCCCGATGAAACTGACGTGGCTTGGCCACTCCGGCTTTCGGCTTGAAATCGAACAGGCGGTGATCCTGATCGACCCCTGGATGTCGGGAAACCCGGTCTTTCCCGACGACCGCCGGGACGAGGCCGTCCGTGGCGCGACCCACATCCTGCTGACCCACGGCCACGGCGACCACACCGGCGACACGCTGTCCATCGCGCGTGACCTCAAGATCCCGGTCGCGGGAATCTACGACCTGATCTCGACCTGGCAGACCCACCAGGGGATCGAGGGAATCGGCTTCAACAAGGGCGGCACCGTGGACCTGGGCGGCGCGCGCGTCACCATGGTGAACGCCAGCCACAGCTCGTCCTTTGAAGGCAACGAGGGCCCGATCTATGCCGGCCACGAATCCGGCTACATGATCGCGGGCGAAGGCCATGTGATCTATGTCTCGGGCGACACCGACATCATGGCCGACATGGGCTGGATGGGCGAATACCACCAGCCCGACATCGGCATCCTCTCGGCCGGCGGCCATTTCACCATGGACATGAAGCGCGCGGCATGGGCGGCCCGGAAGTACTTCGATTTCAAGACCGTGATCCCCTGCCACTACAAGACCTTCCCGCTGCTGGAACAGGATGCCCAGGCGCTGCGGGACGGCCTGCCCGGGGTCCAGGTGATCGAACCCGAGGTGCTGGTGCCGATCGCGCTCTAGGGCCAGCGATAGGGACTTGGCTGCGGCACCGGCCGGTCGGTCGGGACCGCGGGCGCAAAGATCTCGACCAGCAGCGGGTGGCAGGGGGCGGCGTCGCTGGAATGTTCGGCGCCGCAGTCGCCGCCCGGGCAGGCCGAAAGCCCGCCGATCAGGTCGATCTCGGCGAACAGTTCAAGATAGTCGCCCGGCCGCACCGGGCTCGCCTTCATCAGATACTGCCCTGTGTCGCGGCTGAAGCCCGTGCACATGAAGACGTTCAGCACGTCGTGGACCAGCCCCTCGACCTCGGCCGGGGGACGGTTCAGTTCCTCGGCCAGGGCGTTGGTCAGGTTCGAATGGCAGCAGTGGTGATAATCCCCGCCGCTCAGCAGCTTGTGGGTATAGGGGTCGCAGCGCGTGCCGATCACGTCATGGACCGAGGCGCCGTATTCGTCGATCCCGTACCATTCCAGCGTGTCCTCGGTCACCGTCGCCATCGGGCGCAGGAACGGCAGGCAGGACCACATCCGGTCGCCGCGCGTCAGGTGCGTGCCGTGCAGCGCCCGGGTCTTGCCGGAAAAGAACCGCTCGGACGGATCATGTGCGGACCACAGGTTCAGGTCGCCGACCTGCGGCCCTTCGGTGCAGGTGATGCGAAAGAAATGCCCGGCGGGAACGCGGAAACACCGGGCGCGGCGCGGCGGCACCAGGCATTCGCCGGTCTTGCGCGCCATGCGCCGGGTCTCGGCCAGTTGGAACAGCTGCGGATCGGGAAGCGCCTCGGCCGGATAGCAGACGACCGGGGCGACGGCACGACGCTCGGCGGCGTCGACAGGGATGCGATGGGTCATGCCGGCAATGCTAGCCGCAAGGGGCGCGGGACGGCAAGCGCCCGCCGGGCTTTCACCGTTTTCCCAAATACCCATGCGACCGTGCCACGGGACGCTCTCGCAAAAACGAAAGCGCGGCCGTCAAGCCGCGCTGCAAGGCCCGAAGGGGCAAGGCCGGGTTCAGGCCGCGAGGCGCTCTTCCGCACGCTCAAGCGGCATCGGCTCAAAGCTGAAATAGCCGAACATCTGCTCCAGCACCGCCAGCGCCTCGGCTGCGGGCTTGTCGGCGGAGCGCTTCAGCACGGCAAGGTTTTCGGTCGCGTTCAGGGTCGTCATGGTTCTCTCCGGGGTCGGAACGGTCGTTTGTCTCCCCGCGGAAAAGATAATGCCGCGCCGCAGAATATTCCACCCTGCGGCGCGGCATGTCACGGTATACCGGCCATGACGCCGGTGCAGGTCACGCGGCGATCAGGCGATGCGCTCGACCATCATGTGCTTGATCGAGGCGATGGCCTTGGCCGGGTTCAGCCCCTTGGGACAGGTGTTCGTGCAGTTCATGATCGTGTGGCAGCGATACAGCTTGAACGGGTCCTCCAGCGCGTCCAGCCGCTCGCCCGTGGCTTCGTCGCGGCTGTCGATCAGCCAGCGATAGGCGTGCAGCAGGGCCGCCGGGCCCAGATAGCGGTCGCCGTTCCACCAGTAGCTCGGGCAGGATGTCGAGCACGAGGCGCACAGGATGCATTCGTAAAGCCCATCCAGCTTCTTGCGGTCCTCGATCGACTGACGCCACTCCTTGTCGGGGGTGGGCGTCTCGGTGATCAGATAGGGGTTCACGCTGGCGTGCTGGGCATAGAAATGCGTCAGGTCGGGGATCAGGTCCTTGACCACCGGCATGTGCGGCAGGGGATAGATGTTCACCTCCTTGCCCTTCACCTCGTCGATGCCGAAGATGCAGGCCAGGTGGTTGCCGCCGTCGATGTTCATCGCGCAGGAGCCGCAGATCCCCTCGCGGCAGGACCGGCGGAAGGTCAGCGTGGGATCGATCTCGTTCTTGATCTTGATCAGCGCGTCCAGCACCATCGGCCCGCACTTGTCCAGGTCGACGTAATAGGTGTCGATGCGCGGGTTTTCCCCGGTGTCCGGGTCCCAGCGATAGATGTTGAAGCGGCGGACGTTCGTGGCGCCTTGGGGCATCGGCCAGGTCTTGCCGACCCGCATGCGGCTGTTCTTGGGAAGATTGAGTTGGACCATTGGGTTACTCCTGGTGGTCTGACCGCCACGGGCGATCGGCCGTCATGCGGCAGGCTGAATGGCAAAGGGCGTCAGCGCGCCCTCCACCCCGGTTGGTCGTAAAGCGGTCGGTTGGGCATCTGCCCCGAGCGGCGCTTCACGCAGTTCTGGAACACCTGGGCCGGATCGCGGCCCATGATATAATCCGACGAGACGCCCACGCGGACAAAACCGCCGCGCGCCCCGTGCGAGCCAACGCCCACGCCCATCTCGGTGCGCGGACCGGTGGCGTCGCGGGCGCTGTCAAGACAGGCCCGTTCGGCCTGTTCGACCGTCAGCGGCGTGCAGGCCCCCAGCGCCAGCAGGGCCAGCACCGCCGGGGCGCCCGCGCGCCGCATCAGACCGTCCGCTTGGCCGCTGCAGCGGCTCCGGCGATGCACTGCGTCGTGGCCGGCCGGCCCACGACCGAGGCGACGGCGCCGCTCGCGTCGGCGGATTGCGCGATGTCGG
Source organism: Paracoccus yeei ATCC BAA-599 (assembly GCF_000622145.1). Classification (GTDB taxonomy): domain Bacteria; phylum Pseudomonadota; class Alphaproteobacteria; order Rhodobacterales; family Rhodobacteraceae; genus Paracoccus; species Paracoccus yeei. The sequence continues at coordinate 105,204 of NZ_JHWH01000002.1, forward strand.
CCAGTTCCGCCGTGGTCGCGTTCTGCAGCACGCAGTCGGTATAGGGCGCGACATTCGCCCCCGGCAGGCGCTTGGCCATCTCGCGGTTGACGACCACCCGGGCCGAGCTGCGCACGGCCGCATCGGGGTTCGGGGTGACGACCGGCGGCACGATCGCCGTCGGCGGCATCGTGCCGGGGTTCTGCACGCAGCCCGAAAGGGCCAGGGCAGCAACCGTCAGGGTCAGGGGCAGGCTCAGGGAAAGGCGCATCAATAAACCCTCGCTTTGGGTGCGATCTTTTTCAGATCGATCCCGCCCTCGTCTTGCGTGGTCAAAGGCTCGAGGTGGACGGGCCGATAGGCCAGTTTAACATCGTTGCCTTCGATCCAGGCAAGCGAGTGCTTGCGCCAGTTGGCGTCATCCCGCTCGGGCCAGTCCTCGTGCGCATGGGCGCCGCGGCTTTCCTTGCGCGCCTCGGCCGCGACGATGGTCGCCAACGCGTTCGGCATCAGGTTGGTCAGCTCCAGCGTCTCCATCAGGTCGCTGTTCCAGATCAGGCTGCGGTCGGTGACCTTGATGTCGTTCATCCGCGCGGCGATGGCTTCCATCTTCTCGACTCCCTCGGCCAGGGTCTTGTCGGTGCGGAAGACGGCGGCATCGGCCTGCATGGTCTTCTGCATCTCCAGCCGCAGTTCCGCCGTGGGGGTGCCGCCGTTGGCGTTGCGGATGCGGTCGAAGCGCTCCAGCGCCTTGTCCACCTCGGCCCGGTTGGTCGTGGGGATCGCCGCCTTGCGGTCGATCACCTTGCCGGCGCGGATCGCGGCGGCCCGCCCGAACACCACCAGGTCGATCAGCGAGTTCGAGCCCAGCCGGTTCGCGCCGTGCACGCTGGCGCAGCCCGCCTCGCCCACCGCCATCAGGCCGGGGAAGACGGCGTCGGGCGCGTCCTCGGTCGGGTTCAGCACCTCGCCCCAATAGTTGGTGGGGATGCCGCCCATGTTGTAATGCACGGTCGGCAGGATCGGGATCGGTTCGCGCGTGACATCGACGCCGGCAAAGATGCGGGCGGATTCCGAAATCCCCGGCAGACGCTCGGCCAGGCTTTCCGGCGGCAGGTGCTGCAGGTTCAGGAACATGTGGTCCTTGTGCTCACCCACGCCGCGGCCTTCGCGGATCTCCAGCGTGATGCAGCGGCTGACCACGTCGCGCGACGCCAGATCCTTGTAGGTGGGGGCATAGCGCTCCATGAAGCGCTCGCCTTCCGAGTTCGTCAGGTAGCCGCCCTCGCCCCGCGCGCCCTCGGTGATCAGGCAGCCCGAGCCATAGATGCCGGTCGGGTGGAACTGCACGAATTCCATGTCCTGCAGGGGAAGGCCGGCGCGCGCCACCATGCCGCCGCCGTCGCCGGTGCAGGTGTGGGCGCTGGTCGCGCTGAAATAGGCCCGGCCATAGCCGCCCGTCGCCAGCACCACCATCTTGGCATTGAAGACGTGGATGGTGCCGTCATCGAGCTTCCAGCAGACCACGCCGGTGCAGGCGCCGTCCGTGACGATCAGGTCCAGCGCGAAATATTCGATGAAGAACTCGGCCTTTTCCTTCAGCGACTGGCCATAAAGCGTGTGCAGGATGGCGTGGCCGGTGCGGTCGGCGGCGGCGCAGGTGCGCTGCACCGGCGGGCCCTCTCCGAATTCCGTGGTATGGCCGCCGAAGGGGCGCTGATAGATCTTGCCCTCCTCGGTCCGGGAAAACGGCACGCCGTAATGTTCCAGCTCGTAGACCGCCTTCGGGGCCTCGCGCGCCAGGTATTCCATGGCGTCGGTGTCGCCCAGCCAGTCCGAGCCCTTGACGGTGTCGTACATGTGCCACTGCCAGTTGTCCGGGCCCATGTTCGACAGCGATGCCGCGATGCCGCCCTGGGCGGCGACGGTGTGGCTGCGGGTCGGGAACACCTTGGTCACGCAGGCCGTACGCAGCCCCTGTTCGGCCATGCCCAGCGTCGCGCGCAGACCGGCCCCGCCGGCGCCCACGACCACCACGTCATAGTCGTGCGTTTCGTATGTATAAGCTGCCATTGCGGACCTCAGAGAACGACGATCGCGCCCAGGCCCATCCGGGCCAGCGCGTAGACGGCGGCGGCGATGACCGCCCAGCCGAAGATGACGGAAAGGATGATCGCGACCCGGCGGGTCGTATCCCGGAAATAGTCGTCGATCATGATGCGCGTGCCGCGGATGAAGTGCAGCATGCCCACGATGACGAACAGCGCCGTGATCAGCGCCGGCAGCGGGCGGGCGAAATAGGCCAGCACCAGTTCGCGCGGCAGGCCGATGGCGCGCGCGATGGTGATCATGAACAGCGGCGTCAGGATCAGCAGCGCGACCGAGGAGATGGTCAGCGCCCAGTGCGCCTGCGTGCCCTCATGCGCCGCGCCAAGCCCTTCGGCGGCCTTGCGGGGGGTGATGTAATGCATGGCGGTCCCCTTAGAACATGAAGAAGATGACAAGGGTCAGCAGCGCCAGCACGACCGAGCCCACGATCAGGACCTGGCTGGCCCGTTCGGATTCCTTGATCCCCAGCAGGTGGCCCGCGTCGTAAAGCAGGTGACGCACGCCGGCCAGCAGATGGAACCACAGCGCCCACATCGAGCCGGTCAGGATGATGAAGCCCAGCCAGGACCGCACCACCCAGTCGGCGACGGCGAACGCCCCGCCCGAGGAGACGGCGGCGACCAGCCACCAGACGATCAGCACGATGCCGGCGACCAGCGCGTGCCCGGTGATCCGGGTCATGATCGAAGTGACGGCGGCAAGGGGCAGGCGATAGACCTGCAGATGCGGTGACAGCGGCCGGTTGCCCCGGTTGACGTCAGCCATGGTGCGCTCTCCTGCGTTCAGGGGCCCTGGCGGCTCAGCCCGATCCTTGGGGCGGCTGGCGGCGAGGGCTGGCCGAGAAATTGGGTCTGCTTCTAGTGGTTTTGTCGCATCTGTCACGGGCCGAGGCGAGACGAAAGGGGGAATATCACAAAAATTCGACCTTTGTGATCACGCTACCGCGCGCCGTGATCACAGGCTGGCCGCTGTTTGCGGTATCACGCGGCATGGCATTGCCGCAACGCAGAAACCTAAGCGATTCCGTCACGAATGCGCTGTCAAAGCGGCATCAACGCCCAGTAATCCAGGTCCAGAAGCACCTGCGGCGCGTATTTGCCGCCCTCGTCGCGCAGGGCGCGGTCGCCCGCATCGCCCTTGTGTGCGACCAGTCGCAGCCGGATCGCCCCCACCCCCGGCGCCCCGGTCGGGGCCTTGTCCAGCACCTCGGACCAGGCGCGGATGGTGTCGCCCGCGAAACAGGGGTTGGCGTGGGCGCCACCGTTCAGCGCGACGATCATCTGCGCATTGGCGAGGCCATTGAAGGACAGCGCGCGGGCCATGCTGATGACATGGCCGCCATAGATCAGCCGGCGGCCGTCGTCGCGGAAGGTGGCGTCGAAATGCACCTTCGCGGTGTTCTGCCACAGGCGGGTGGCCAGCATGTGCTCGGCCTCTTCGATGGTGACGCCGTCCACATGGTCGATGATCTCGCCCAAGGCGTAGTCGCCCCAGCGGTGCGGCTCGCCCGCCAGTTCGAAGTCATAGCCGGTAAAGTCCAGACCTTCGGGGACGATCAGCGCTTCGGGCGGAACCGCGGGGGCCAGGTCCGGCACCACGGCGTCGGGCGCGGGCGCGTCCGGGTCGCGCTTGCGCACCATGACCCAGCGCACATAGTCCAGAACCACCTGGTCCATCTGGTTCAGGCCGCGGGTGTGCACCCAGACCACCCCCGATGCGCCGTTCGAGTTCTGCCGCAGCCCGATCACCTGCGATTCCGCCCGCAGCGTATCGCCCGGCCAGACCGGCGCCAGCCAGCGCCCCTGCGCATAGCCCAGGTTCGCCACCGCGTTCAGGCTGATGTCGGGCACCGTCTTGCCAAAGACCATGTGAAACGCCAGCAGGTCGTCCATCGGGCTGCTTTCCAGCCCGCAGGCGGCGGCGAATTCATCGCTGGAATACAGCGCATGCCGGGCCGGATAGAGCGCGTGATACAGCGCGCGCTCGCCCTCGGCCAGGGTGCGGGGGACGGCGTGGCGGATCACCTGGCCCAGGCGGTAATCCTCGAAGAAGCGGCCGGCGTTGGTCTTGGTCATTGGCGTCCCAGCTTCATGTCGGGGTGATAGTCGGTCTCGATCTGCTTGGTGACGGCCTGGGCGCAGCGCATGACCCCGCGCGCCGCGTCGAAGGCATAGGCGGGGCCGCCGTGCAGTTCCCAGCCCCTGGACAGCGCCTCGCTGACCTTGTGGCAAAAGGCCGAGGTGTCGTCGTCGGACAGCAGGCGATAGATCCTTGGCATGTCAGCCTCCAAACGGGTTGTAGCCCAGCCAGCGGTGGATCAGTCCGACGACCAGCATCAGGACGACGGCACCCACCCCGGCCATGATTTCCTTGCGGACGGGAAAAGGCCCGGCCGGCGGCGTCCAGCGCGGCTGGGCGCGGTTGATGACCGCCATTTCCGCCAGCGCCCAGACCAGCAGGCCGCCGAACAGGACAAAGCTGGGCAGGTCGCCGTTCGGCAGCAGATGCGCGAAGGCCCACAGCGCAAAGCCCGTCAGTTGCGGATGGCGAACCCGCGCGGTGATCCGCGTCTTCATCCCGTCCGCCGCGAACAGGTAGAAGGCCGCCAGCACCAGCAGGTTGTTGATCCCCTTGAGCGGCGCCGAGGCGCCCCACCAATAGGGCCCGTCCGCCATCCGGTAGCCCCAGATCATCAGCAGGACCGCGACCGCCAGGGCACCGGCGACCAGGCCCTTGCCCTTGTCGCCCATTTCGGCCCGGCGGGCGGGGGCGAGCCGCTTGAAGAAATGCGCGCCCCACCACAAGGCGAGGCCCAGGATCAGGATCAACATCTGGCTATCCTCTTGCTGGATGTTCCGACGGCAGCCTGCCCCTAACCGGCCAGCTTCGCAATCGCCTCGGCCCGGGCCAGCGCAGCGCGGGCGGTTTCGACGTGCAGGTTCTCGACGATGCGGCCATCGACCACGGCGACGCCCTTGCCCTGGGCCTTGGCCTCGTCGAAGGCGGCGATCTGGCGCCGGGCCAGGTCGATCTCGGCCTCGGTCGGGGCAAAGACCGCGTTGGCCACGGCAAGCTGGGCGGGGTGGATCAGGGTCTTGCCGTCGAACCCCATGTCGCGGCCCTGTTCGCATTCCGCGCGCAGCCCGTCATCGTCCTTGAAGGCGTTGAACACCCCGTCCACGATGACCCGCCTGTGCGCCCGCGCGGCCAGCAGGCACAGGCCCAGCCCGGCCATCATCGGCAGGCGGTCGGGACGAAAGCGCGCGCCCAGTTCCTTGGCCAGGTCGTTGGTGCCCATGACCATGCCGGCCAGCCGGGGATGGGCCGCGATCTCGGCCGCGTTCAGCATGCCCTCGGCCGTTTCCATCATCGCCCACAGCGGCGTGTCGGGCACCAGGTCCGCCACCCGGTCAAGGTCGGCCGAGCGGCTGACCTTGGGGATCAGCACCGCGTCGGCGCCGCGGGCAAAGGCGCGGGCGTCGCCTTCGGCCCATTGCGTGTCCAGCCCGTTGATGCGGACGATCCGCGCCCGGGCCCCATAGTCGGACAGCAGCGCCTGGCTGAGAAGGTCGCGCGCCGCAGCCTTTTCCGAAGGCGCCACCGCGTCCTCGAGGTCGAAGATGATGGCGTCGGCAGGCAGCGACCGAGCCTTTTCCATGGCGCGGGCATTGGCCGCAGGGATGTACAGAACGGAACGATAGGGACGGGTCATGCGGGCCTCGCGTAATATTCTTGCGCGACGCTGCATGGAAACGTCGCGAATCGCAAGCACCCTTTCGCCGCAGCGCAGAAGAAACTGATCCGGTCCAGGAACTGACCCAAAAGGCAACTTTGCAAGCGGCCGCGCCGTTTGGTCACGTTGAGGGGGCTTTCCAAGGATCGATGTAATGAGTTTCACCCTGTTCAGCGCCATGAAGAACGAGGCGCCCTTTCTGCTGGAGTGGGTCGCCTATCACAAGGCGATCGGATTTGACCGGATCGTCATCTATTCCAACGATTCAGACGACGGCACGACAGAACTGCTGGACGCCCTGTCGGATGCCGGCGAGGTGGAGCACAGGCTGCTGACCGTTCCGCCCGGCGTGGGGCCGCAGATCAACGCGGCGCGCCATGCCAACCGCGCGGGCGTGCTGCGTCCGGGCGACTGGGTGCTGTGGATCGACGCCGACGAGTTCCTGAACATCCGCGTGGGCGACGGCACGCTGCCGGCGCTGCTGGAGCGGGTGGGCGACCACGACGGCATCCTGCTGCAATGGCGGGTCTTCGGCGACAACGGGAACGGGCTTTTCCCGGGACGGCTGATCTCGGCCGATTTCACGGGCGCCTCGGCCCGGGGCTTCGACCCCAACCAGGAAATCAAGATGCTGTTTCGGGTGACCGACCGGGTCGCGGGGTTCGCCGACGTGGGCATCAACCGGCCCCTGCTGAAGCCCCTGCCCGACAACGACGCCGCCCGCTTCCTGAACGGCCGGGGCGAGGCGCTGAGTTCGGACTATCCGCCCACCCGCCGCTGGCTGGATGGCGAGGACTTTCCCCGCAGCCGCATGCTGGGGCAGCGGGATTTCGGCTGGCGGATGGGGCAGATCAACCACTATGTCGTGCGCACGCCCGAACATTTCGCGCTAAAGAAACTGCGCGGCCGGGGCTGGACTCCGGCGGACCGCCCAAGCGCCGAGCGCCACAACCAGGAATTCTACGACCGGATGAACCGCAACGAGGAGCGCGACGATTCGATCCTGCGCTTTGCGGATGCGGTGACGGCGGGGATCGCGCGGCTGCGGCTGAACCCCGCCATCGGCCGGGCCGAGTTCAACGCCCAGCGCATCGTCAATGCCCGGATCCAGGAGATGCTGGCCGAACCGCCCGAGTCCGGCCTTTAAAGCGCCGACCAGATCAGCCGGGCCGACACCAGCGCCAGGGCCCAGGTGATGAAGCCATAGAAGAACCCGGCGGACATGCGCCGGATCAGCCACAGCCCGCAGGCGACCCCGGCGACGCCCGGCACCATCAGCACCGCCGCGACCGTCAGGTTATGCGCCGAAAGCTGGCCCAGCAACGCATAGGGCACCAGCTTGACCGCATTGCAGATGGCGAAAAAGATCGTGGTGGTGCCGGCAAAGGTCAACGGCTCTATCCGGAGCGGCTGGGCATAGACCTGATAGGGCGGCGCGCCCGAATGGCTGACAAAGCTGGTATAGCCCGACACCAGCCCCCAGAACGTGCCTGCCCCCAGGCGGGGCGGCCGCGCCTGGGCGGCGGCGCGCGGCCGCAGCAGGGCGTTCAGGGCGAAGGCCAGTCCGATGATGCCGACGATCAGGGCGACGTGGCGTTCCTCGACCAGATGGGCGGTGGCCCAGCCCAGCCCGATGCCTGCGACGGCGCCCGGCAGCAGCGTTGCCAGCACCCGCCGGTCGAAGTCGCGGCGAAAGGCCACGAGCCCGCCGATGTCCGAAGCGACATAGACCGGCAGCAGAATGCCCGCCGCCTGCACCGGTGACATGACAAGCGCCATCAGCGGCACGGCGATCACGCCCACCATCGACAGCCCGCCCTTGGCCAGCCCGACCGCGAAGGCCGCGACGATGGCCAGCGTCCAGCCCCAGATATCCAGCCCCATGCGTCCCCCCGCCCCTTGCGCGGCATGGCTAGGCCAAGGGCGGGCGGGTTGCAATCGCATCGGCCAGCGGCGGCTGCTATCGCTAACCTGCCGGAAAAGCGGGCCAAGCCGTGCTGCGGCGCCGCGAAATCGCCCGTCGCACCGCGTCCGAGGCTTGCGATTCCCATTCCAAGGGACTACCCCACCGCCCGAACCATCATGGAAATCGGAGGTTGACCATGGCCCGACCCAAGATCGCACTTATCGGTGCGGGACAGATCGGCGGCACGCTGGCGCATCTGGCTGCGATGAAGGAACTGGGCGACGTCGTCCTGTTCGACATCGCCGAGGGCACGCCCCAGGGCAAGGCGCTGGACATCGCGCAATCGGGCCCGTCCGAGGGCTTCGACGCGGTGATGAAGGGCGCCAACGACTATGCCGACATCGCCGGCGCCGACGTCTGCATCGTGACCGCCGGCGTCCCGCGCAAGCCGGGCATGAGCCGCGACGATCTTCTGGGCATCAACCTCAAGGTCATGAAATCGGTCGGCGAAGGCATCAAGCAGCACGCCCCGAACGCCTTTGTCATCTGCATCACCAACCCGCTGGACGCCATGGTCTGGGCGCTGCGCGAGTTCAGCGGCCTGCCGCATGAAAAGGTCGTCGGCATGGCCGGCGTACTCGACTCGGCCCGCTTCCGCCATTTCCTGTCGCTGGAATTCGGCGTCTCGATGCGCGACGTGACGGCCTTCGTGCTGGGCGGCCATGGCGACACCATGGTGCCGCTGGCCCGCTATTCGACCGTCGCGGGCATCCCGCTGCCCGACCTGGTCAAAATGGGCTGGACCACGCAGGACAAGCTGGACGCGATCATCCAGCGCACCCGCGACGGCGGCGCCGAGATCGTCGGCCTGCTGAAGACCGGCTCGGCCTTCTATGCCCCGGCCACCTCGGCCATCGAGATGGCGGAGGCCTATCTGAAGGACCAGAAGCGCGTCCTGCCCTGCGCGGCCTATGTGGACGGTGCCTACGGCCTTGACGGGCTTTATGTCGGCGTGCCGACCGTGATCGGCGCGAACGGCATCGAAAAGGTCATCGACATCACGCTGAACGACGACGAACAGGCGATGTTCGACAAGTCGGTCGATGCGGTCAAGGGCCTGGTCGCGGCCTGCAAGGGCATCGACGCCAGCCTGGCCTGATCGCAAGACCCGCTCCGGGACAGGGCCCCGCGGCATCCGCCGCGGGGCCTTTTTCATGCCGACTCGTGGCGGACAGCGCGGTTCGGGAATGCTTGCGTTAACAGTGCGAGGCTTTGTGATCACAGCCTGAAAGGGCGTGATCACAAAGCGGCAAAACACGCGCCTTTTATGCATTTTGCGGCGCTTATCGCTTTGGCCCCCCGCCCGGATATGCCACAAGCCCGCCAACCGACAATTGCGGGGATACAGCATGAACATCCATGAATACCAGGCCAAGGCGCTGCTGCGTCACTACGGCGCGCCGGTCTCGGACGGCCGGGTCGTGACCAAGGCCGACGAGGCGAAGTCCGCCGCCGGCGAACTCGACGGGCCGCTCTGGGTCGTCAAGGCGCAGATCCACGCCGGTGGCCGCGGCAAGGGCCATTTCAAGGAAGCCGCAGCCGGTGAAAAGGGCGGCGTCCGCCTGGCGAAATCCGTGGCCGAGGCCGAGGAACTGACCCGCCAGATGCTGGGCCGCACCCTGGTCACGCACCAGACCGGCGAGGCCGGCAAGCAGGTCAACCGCATCTACATCGAGGACGGCAGCGACATCGAGCGCGAGTTGTATCTGGCGCTGCTGGTCGACCGCGGCACCTCGCGCATCAGCTTCGTCGCCTCGACCGAAGGCGGCATGGACATCGAGGAAGTCGCGGCCTCGACGCCCGAAAAGATCGTCAGCTTCAGCGTCGACCCCGCCTCGGGGCTGTCGGATTTCCACGGCCGCCGCGTGGCCTTTGCCCTGGGCCTGACGGGCGGCCAGGTCAAGCAATGCGTGGCGCTGATCAAGAACCTGTATCGCATGTTCATCGAGAAGGACATGGAGATGCTGGAGATCAACCCGCTGATCGTGACCAAGGAAGGCAACCTCAAGTGCCTCGACGCCAAGATGGGCTTCGACAACAACGCGCTTTATCGCCAGCCCGACATCATGGCGCTGCGCGACGAGACCGAGGAAGACCCGAAGGAACTGGCCGCCTCGAAGTTCGACCTGAACTACATCGCGCTGGACGGCGAGATCGGCTGCATGGTGAACGGCGCCGGTCTGGCCATGGCGACCATGGACATCATCAAGCTGTTCGGCGCCGAGCCCGCGAACTTCCTTGACGTCGGTGGCGGCGCCACCAAGGAAAAGGTCACCGAGGCGTTCAAGATCATCACCTCGGACCCGAACGTCAAAGGCATCCTGGTCAACATCTTCGGCGGCATCATGCGCTGCGACATCATCGCGGAAGGCATCATCGCCGCCGTGAAGGAAGTCGGCCTGCAGGTCCCGCTGGTCGTGCGGCTTGAGGGCACCAACGTCGATCTGGGCAAACAGATCATCGGTGAATCCGGCCTGAACGTGATCGCGGCGGACGACCTGTCGGACGCGGCGCAGAAGATCGTCAAGGCGGTGAAGGGCTGAGATGAAAGGGCGTTCCGTCATTGCATCGCTTACGGTCCTGCTTGCCGCCTGTTCGATGAGCCTGTCTCCCGAGCAAAGCAGCAAGCTTGACTGTGAATACCGTCCGGTGGTGAACACCTTCATTCCGGAATGCATTGCCGCTGCTTCGGGCAAACAGCCGAATTACGCGGCGATCCGGGCACTGGGCTATACCCAGCGCAATGCCATGATCGGTTCCGGAGTCTATCTCGCACCGGCCGGCAAGGGCCTTCTCAGCAAAGAGGGCATCAAGCTGGTTCCCGGGAAAGGTTGCTTCGCGGACCACGACGGCATCTCCGGTGTTGCCATGGGCGGCCTGCAAGAGACCGGCCAGGTCTGGGTGCGCGCCCTCGAGGCCGCAGGCTACCAGAACACGAGCAGCAATCCGTCCAGTTTCAGCTTTGTCGCCAATGGCGTGAAGATGAATTTCTATGGAACGAGATCCGACGGAACGAACACTTTCTCGATCAGAAAAGCCGACTGAGCCCCATGGTCGCGAGCCTCGCGACCAGCATGCGACATATGAACTAGAGGGAGCCATTATGGCCGTTCTCGTCAACAAAGACACCAAAGTCATCTGCCAGGGCCTGACCGGCTCGCAGGGGACGTTCCACACCGAACAGGCGATCGCCTACGGCACCCAGATGGTCGGCGGCGTGACGCCGGGCAAGGGCGGGTCCGAGCACCTGGGCCTGCCCGTGTTCAACTCGGTCCACGAGGCCGTGGCGAAAACCGGCGCCAACGCCAGCGTGATCTATGTCCCGCCGCCCTTCGCGGCCGACTCGATCCTGGAAGCCATCGACGCGGAAATCCCGCTGATCGTCTGCATCACCGAAGGCATCCCGGTCCTTGACATGATGAAGGTCAAGCGCGCCCTGCAGGGCAGCCAGTCGCGGCTGATCGGCCCGAACTGTCCCGGCATCATGACCCCCGACGAATGCAAGATCGGCATCATGCCGGGCTCCATCTTCAAGCGCGGCTCGGTCGGCGTCGTGTCGCGTTCCGGCACCCTGACCTATGAGGCGGTGAAGCAGACCTCGGACGTGGGCCTGGGCCAGTCCTCGGCCGTCGGCATCGGCGGCGACCCGATCAAGGGCATGGAGCATATCGACGTGCTGCAGATGTTCCTGGACGACCCCGAGACCGAGTCGATCATCATGATCGGCGAGATCGGCGGCTCGGCCGAGGAAGAGGCCGCCGAGTTCCTGGCCGAGCAGAAGCGCAAGGGCAAGTGGAAGCCGACCGCCGGCTTCATCGCGGGCCGCACCGCGCCGAAGGGCCGCCGCATGGGCCATGCCGGCGCCATCGTCTCGGGCGGCAAGGGCGACGCGGAAAGCAAGATCGAGGCCATGAAATCGGCCGGAATCATCGTCGCCGACAGCCCGGCGGGTCTGGGCGAAGCGGTGCTGAAGGCCATCGGGCGCTAGGCCGCGCCCCCTTTTCGGGGGAACGGTAACGTCTTCGTAGGACTTTTGACTTAGCTGTGGCCCCTGCCTACCTTGGGGCCACAGAGCAACCGCAGGTGATGTGTTGGATCGCAGGATCGCCAGTTCGGACCTTGGCTCGCCCCCCCGCAGGGGCGCGGCTTGCGTCCTTTTGCTGACGGCGCTGCTGGTCGCGGCCTGCGGCCGTGGCCCGACTGAGGACGTGTTGCGCGGCGGAGTGCCGGCCCGCACCGACCTGCACCGGACCACCGGCCTGCCGCCGCACGCGGTGCGCACCGTCAACCGCAACGACACGGGCTGGCGGCTGATCTATCACCCCGGCAATGCGCCGCCGGACGCCGACCAGCAGGCCGCCCGCGCGCTTTGCGCCCTGGAACGCCGGGCCGTCGCGCAGATCGTGCGGCTGCCCCTGGATGCGCCCTTCGACGACCCGGGTGCCGCCAAGATCGATATTCTTTGTGCGTGACGGACCATGACCCCGCCCGCACGACCCGCCGACCCGCAGATGGCCATTCTGCACCTTCACCAGCCGCCAGAGCGCGACGGCAAGCAACTGGACGATCAGAAATGAACGATCAATCCCCCAACGCGACCTTCCACGACTCCAGCTTTCTCCAGGGCCAGAACGCGGTCTATGTCGAGCAGCTCTATGGCCAGTGGGCCAAGGACCCCTCGGCGGTGGACGCGGCCTGGGATGCCTTCTTCCGCAGCCTGGGCGATGACGAGACGACCGTCACGCGCGAAGCCAAGGGCGCCAGCTGGCGCCGGGCCGACTGGCCGCCCGCGCCCAGCGACGAGACCACCTCGGCGCTGACCGGCGAATGGCCGATGCTGCCCAAGGCCGAAGCCAAGGCGGCGCTGGACAAGATCGCCGGCAAGGCCGCCGAAAAGGGCGTCAGCCTGAGCGACGACCAGCTGAAGCGCGCGGTGCTGGACAGCGTGCGCGCCATCATGCTGATCCGCGCCTTCCGCATCCGCGGCCACCTGCATGCCGACCTTGACCCGCTGGGCATGCGCGAGATCCCCGACCACGGCGAACTGAAGCCCGAAACCTACGGCTTCACCGACGCCGACATGGACCGGCCGATCTTCATCGACAACGTGCTGGGCCTGCAGGTCGCCTCGATCCGCCAGATCGTGGATCTGATGAAGCGCACCTATTGCGGCACCTTCGCCATCCAGTTCATGCACATCTCGAACCCCGAGGAAGCGGCCTGGCTGAAGGAGCGGATCGAGGGTTACGGCAAGGAGATCGCCTTCACCCGCGAGGGGCGCCGCGCCATCCTGAACAAGCTGGTCGAGGCCGAGGGCTTTGAAAAGTTCCTGCATGTCAAGTACATGGGCACCAAGCGCTTTGGCCTGGACGGCGGCGAGGCGCTGATCCCCGCGATGGAGCAGATCATCAAGCGTGGCGGCGCGCTTGGCGTCAAGGAGGTGGTGATCGGCATGCCGCACCGCGGCCGCCTGTCGGTGCTGGCGAACGTGCTGAACAAGCCCTATCGGGCGATCTTCCACGAATTCCAGGGCGGCAGCTACAAGCCCGACGACGTGGACGGCTCGGGCGACGTGAAATACCACCTCGGCGCCTCCTCGGACCGGACCTTCGACGACAACACCGTGCACCTGTCGCTGACCGCGAACCCCTCGCACCTCGAGGCGGTGAACCCGGTCGTGCTGGGCAAGGTCCGCGCCAAGCAGGACCAGCTGTCCGACCAGACGCACCGCACCTCGGTCCTGCCGATCCTGCTGCACGGCGACGCGGCCTTTGCGGGCCAGGGGGTCGTGGCAGAATGCCTGCAGCTTTCGGGCATCCGCGGCCACCGCACCGGCGGCACCATCCATATCGTTGTGAACAACCAGATCGGCTTTACCACGGCGCCGCATTTCAGCCGCACCTCGCCCTATCCGACCGACATCGCCCTGATGGTCGAGGCGCCGATCTTCCACGTCAACGGCGACGATCCGGAGGCCGTGGTCCATGCCGCCAAGGTCGCGACCGAGTTCCGCCAGAAGTTCCAGAAGGACGTCGTCATCGACATCTTCTGCTATCGCCGCTTCGGTCACAACGAAGGCGACGAGCCGATGTTCACCAACCCGGCGATGTACAAGACCATCAAGGGCCACAAGACCACGCTGCAGCTTTACACCGAGCGCCTGGTCGCCGACGGCCTTGTCCCCGAGGGCGAGATCGAAGAGATGAAGGCCGCGTTCCAGGCCCATCTGAACGAGGAATACGAGGTCGGCAAGAACTTCAAGCCGAACAAGGCCGACTGGCTGGACGGCAAGTGGTCGGGGCTCGAGGCCGAGGGCGCCGAATACAACGCCGGCAACACCGGCATCAGCCCCGAGACCTTGGCCGAGCTTGGCACCGCGCTGACCCGCGTGCCCGAAGGGTTCGAGTTGCACAAGACCGTCGGCCGCCTGCTGGAAGCCAAGAAGCAGATGTTCGAAACCGGCAAGGGCTTCGACTGGGCGACGGGCGAGGCGCTGGCCTTCGGCTCGCTGCTGGTCGAGGGGCATCCGGTGCGCCTGGCGGGCCAGGATTCGACCCGCGGCACCTTCTCGCAACGCCATTCGGCCTTCATCGACCAGGTCACCGAGGAACGCTACTATCCGCTGAACCACATCCGGGGCGGGCAGGCGCGCTACGAGGTCATCGACTCGATGCTGTCGGAATATGCGGTGCTGGGCTTTGAATACGGCTATTCGCTGGCCGAACCCAACAGCCTGGTCCTGTGGGAGGCGCAGTTCGGCGACTTCGCCAATGGCGCGCAGATTATGTTCGACCAGTTCATCAACTCGGGCGAGAAGAAATGGCTGCGCATGTCGGGCCTGGTGGTGATGATGCCCCACGGCTTCGAGGGTCAGGGCCCCGAACACAGCTCGGCCCGGCTTGAGCGCTGGTTGCAGATGTCGGCCGAGGACAACTGGATCGTCGCGAACTGCACGACACCCGCGAACTATTTCCACATCCTGCGCCGCCAGTTGAAGCGCCCGTTCCGCAAGCCGCTGATCCTGATGACGCCGAAATCGCTGCTGCGCCACCCGCAGGCGGTCTCGACGGCGGACGAGTTCACCACCGGCTCGACCTTTCACCGGGTGCTGTGGGACGACGCGCAGCGCGGCACCGCCTCGCTGACGCTGAAGCCCGACAGCGAGATCCGGCGCGTGGTGATCTGCTCGGGCAAGGTCTATTACGACCTGCTGGCTGCACGCGACGCCGCCGGGGCCGACAACGTCTATCTGATGCGCCTGGAACAGTTCTATCCCTTCCCCGCGCAGGCGATGTCCAAGGAGCTTGACCGCTTCAAGGACGCCGAGATCGTCTGGTGCCAGGAAGAGCCCAAGAACATGGGCGGCTGGACCTTCGTCGAGCCGAACCTGGAATGGGTGCTGTCGCGCATCGGCGCCAAGCACGGCCGCGCCCGCTATGTGGGCCGCGCCGCCTCGGCCTCGCCGGCGACCGGCCTTGCCTCGCGCCACAAGGCTGAGCAAGAGGCGCTGGTCAACGAAGCCATCACGATCGGGGCATGACGATGGCCGTGGAAGTGCGCGTCCCCGCGCTGGGGGAATCGGTATCCGAGGCGACCGTCGCCACCTGGTTCAAGAAGCCGGGCGACAGCGTGGCAGTCGACGAGATGCTGTGCGAGCTGGAAACCGACAAGGTGACGGTCGAGGTCCCCTCGCCCGTCGCCGGCAAGCTGGCCGAGATCGTCGCCCCCGAGGGCGAGACCGTCACCCCGAACGCCCTGCTGGCCCAGATCGCCGAGGTCGGCAACGCGGGCCCCGAGGAAATGTTGCCCAAGCACGATGCGGGCGCGAAGCCCCAGGAAGGACAGAAGAAGATGAGCGGAAAATCCATCGACGTGATGGTGCCCACCCTGGGCGAAAGCGTCACCGAAGCCACCGTCGCCACCTGGTTCAAGAAGGTCGGCGACAGCGTCGCCCAGGACGAGATGCTGTGCGAACTGGAAACCGACAAGGTTTCGGTCGAGGTGCCTAGCCCCGCCGCCGGCGTGCTGGCCGAGATCCTGGCCGATGAAGGCGCGACCGTCGATGCGACTGCCCGGCTTGCCATCATCACCGAAGGCGCGGCCGGCGCGGCGCCCGCGCCCTCCAAGGCCGAGCCCGAGGCGAAGAAGGCCGCTGCGGTGGAATCCCCCGGCGCCGGTCCCGAGACGCCGAAGCCCCGCGCCGATGTCGAGGACGCGCCCTCGGCCAAGAAGGCCATGGCCGAGGCCGGCGTCAGCCGCGACGCGGTCACGGGCACCGGCCGCGACGGCCGCGTCATGAAGGAGGATGTCGCCCGCGCCGGTTCGGCGCCCGCGCCTTCGGCCGCCCCTGCCCCGGCTGCGGCGCCCCGCGCCCCGAGTTCGGCCGAGGATGCCGCGCGCGAGGAGCGCGTCAAGATGACCCGCCTGCGCGCCACCATCGCCCGCCGGCTCAAGGACGCGCAAAACACCGCCGCCATGCTGACCACCTATAACGAGGTGGACATGTCGGGCGTCATGGACCTGCGCAACAGCTACAAGGACCAGTTCGAGAAGAAGCACAAGGTCAAGCTGGGCTTCATGTCCTTCTTTGTGAAGGCCTGCTGCCACGCCCTGAAGGAAGTCCCCGAGGTCAACGCCGAGATCGACGGCGGCGATGTGGTCTACAAGCACTTCGTCCACATGGGCGTCGCCGTCGGCACCCCGAACGGCCTGGTCGTTCCTGTGGTGCGCGACGCCGACCGCAAGAGCTTCGCCCAGATCGAGAAGGAGATCGCCGAACTGGGCGCCAAGGGCCGCGACGGCAAGCTGACCATGGCGGAAATGCAGGGCGGCACCTTCACCATCTCGAACGGCGGGGTCTATGGCTCGCTCATGTCCTCGCCCATCCTGAACCCGCCGCAGTCGGGCATCCTGGGCATGCACAAGATCCAGGAACGCCCGGTGGTCGTGAACGGCCAGATCGTCATCCGCCCGATGATGTATCTGGCGCTGAGCTATGACCACCGCATTGTCGACGGCAAGGGCGCCGTGACCTTCCTGGTCCGCGTGAAAGAGGCGCTGGAGGATCCCCGCCGCCTGCTGATGGACCTGTGATTGCATCGGGGGCGGCCAGGCGCCGCCCCTTTCCCTTCGGGGTGGCGCAACTCTTTCCGGCCTGTCTGGTTGAGCCGCGCCAGGGCCCGCCTGCTGACCGTGCCGGCCGGCCCTCGGCCTGACCCCAGGAGTGAAGCCATGACCCAGATGATCGCCCACTATACCGTCGCGGATTTTGCCGCCTTTCGCAGCCAGTTCGACCAGGACGCCGAGGATCGCGGCAACAACAGCCTGACCCTGCTGCAGCTGTGGCGCGAGGACGACCGCAATGTTTGGGCGCTGTACCAGGTGGCGGATGCCGCCCGGGCGCGGGACTATCTGCAAGGCGCCGCCGGTGTCTTCACCAGCCGGGCCGGCGTCCTGTGGGCGGATTACCGCTTCGTGGAGACGGTCTGATGGCTGCCGAAACCACGGCCCTGGCGCTGGCCGCGCTGCTGCAGGCGGCGCAGATCGGCCTTGCGGGGGCCGCGATGAACCGGGACGTGGGGCTGGACTGGAACGCCAGCCCGCGCGACAGCCAGCCGCAGTTCTCGGCCCTGACCGGGCGGCTGCGGCGCGCCGTCGACAACCATTTCGAAGGGCTGATCCTGTTTACCATCGCCGTGCTCTTGGTGATGGTCACGGACACCGACAGCCTGGTCACGGCGATCTGCGCCTGGCTCTATCTGTTCGCCCGCCTGCTTTACGTTCCGGCCTATGCCTGGGGCTGGTCGCCCTGGCGTTCGCTGATCTGGGCGGTGGGCTTTCTTTCGACGCTGGTGATGATCGTCGCCAGCCTGCTGACCTGAACCGAAGCGGCGCGGACGGCGCCGTGCTGCTGCAAGGAGACCTGAATGTCCACCTATGACCTGATCGTGATCGGGGCCGGCCCCGGGGGCTATGTCTGCGCCATCCGCGCGGCCCAGCTGGGCCTGAAGGTCGCCTGCGTCGAGGGCCGCGAGACCCTGGGCGGCACCTGCCTGAACGTGGGCTGCATCCCGTCCAAGGCGCTGCTGCACGCCAGCCACCTGCTGCACGAGACGCATGAGAACTTCGACAAGATGGGCCTGACCGGCGCCCATGTCACCGTCGACTGGACCAAGATGCAGGGCTACAAGGCCGAGACGGTCGCCGGCAACACCAAGGGCATCGAGTTCCTGTTCAAGAAGAACAAGATCGACTGGATCAAGGGCTGGGCCGAGATCGAGGGGCCGGGCAAGGTCAAGGTCGGCGATACGGTGCACGAGACGAAGAACATCGTCATCGCCTCGGGGTCCGAACCCGCATCGCTGAAGGGCGTCGAGGTCGACAATGCCGGCGGCGTGGTGGTCGATTCCACCGGCGCGCTGGCGCTGCCCCAGATCCCGAAATCCATGGTGGTGATCGGCGCGGGCGTCATCGGGCTTGAGCTCGGCTCGGTCTATGCGCGGCTTGGGGCCGAGGTCACGGTGGTCGAATTCCTGGACATCATCACGCCCGGCATGGACGGCGAGGTGCAAAAGCAGTTCCAGAAGATCCTGACCAAGCAGGGGTTGAAATTCGTGCTGGGCGCGGCGGTCTCGGGCGTCACGACCGGCCAGGACGGCGCCAAGGTCGCCTATACCCTGCGCAAGGACGACAGCGAGCACGTGATCGAGGCGGAAACGGTTCTGGTCGCCACCGGCCGCCGCCCCTATGTCGCGGGTCTGGGCCTGGACAAGGTGGGGGTCGAGCTGACCGAGCGCGGCTTTGTCAAGGTGGACGGCCACTGGCAGACCAGCGTGAAGGGCATCTACGCCATCGGCGACGCGGTGCCCGGCCCGATGCTGGCCCACAAGGCCGAGGACGAGGGCATGGCAGTGGCCGAGGTCATCGCCGGCAAGCACGGGCATGTGAATTACGACGTGATCCCCGGCGTGATCTACACCACCCCCGAGGTGGCATCCGTCGGCCTGACCGAGGAAGCCGCCAAGGAAACCGGCCGCAAGATCAAGGTCGGCAAGTTCCCCTTCATGGGCAATGCGCGCGCCAAGGCCCTGTTCCAGGCCGAGGGTTTCGTGAAGATGATCGCGGATGCCGAAACCGACCGGGTGCTGGGCTGCCACATCATCGGCCCCGGCGCGGGCGAGTTGATCCACGAGGTCTGCGTGGCGATGGAATTCGGCGCCTCGGCCGAGGATATCGCGCTGACCTGCCACGCCCAC
>NZ_JHWH01000002.1:124255-392031 GCF_000622145.1 Paracoccus yeei ATCC BAA-599
CCCCATTGTCTAAGATTCCCCACTGCTGCCTCCCGTAGGAGTCTGGGCCGTGTCTCAGTCCCAGTGTGGCTGATCATCCTCTCAAACCAGCTATGGATCGTCGGCTTGGTAGGCCATTACCCCACCAACTACCTAATCCAACGCGGGCTGATCCTTCTCCGATAAATCTTTCCCCAATAGGGCGTATACGGTATTACTCCCAGTTTCCCAGGGCTATTCCGTAGAGAAGGGCACATTCCCACGCGTTACTCACCCGTCCGCCGCTAGAACCGAAGTCCTCGCTCGACTTGCATGTGTTAGGCCTGCCGCCAGCGTTCGTTCTGAGCCAGGATCAAACTCTCAAGTTGAAACGGCGTTAGCCGTATCCTTGACGTCGAACCTTGCACATCTGTCATCCCCGCCAGGTAAGCGGGGATACTTCTGTTCATCGTCCTCACTCGCGTGAGCCGACAAACAGTGAAGCTGACACCTGGATCATCGGCTCACGCCTACCAGGCCGATATGCAAGCTACTCAGTCGAAAAACGACCAGACCGCCCGCATATCCCTTCAGATATCTCGCAATGTCAAAAAGCAGAGGAAACAAAATCCCAGATGAAGCGCCATTCTCTCGACGCCCCGCCCGGTCAGTCATTCCCAGATTGTCTCGGTTCCGCTCCCGCTTCCCCGCCCCTTCCAGCGTTCCCGCCGTCCGGTGAAGCGGTATTTACGGATCACGCCGGATCGCCGCAACCCCAAAATGACAGTTTTTCGGAAGAAAGTTATATCTCACTGAACTGAAATGAAAAACATGAGAAAAAATGTGAAGCGCAGATGACGATGCGCAAACTGGGCCGGAATCACCCTGCCCTGCCGATGCTGTCGAAATGGCCTTGGCCAGGATGGCCCGCACCCCAGACCTGGGCTGCGTCCCGGGCCAGCAGCCGTGCCTCGGCGGCGTCAAGGCAGGCGCAGGCCGCGCAGGGGCAGCCTGTCCTGTGCATCGCCCGGCGCCACAGGCGCAAGGCCGAGGCGGGGCTCCATGGCAGCGCAGCTTGCGCAAGCCAATGGCGCAGCTCGGCCGGCAGGCTGTCGTAATGGCCCATCGGCGCGGTCCGTCGCCGCCGCAGCGATGTCGCAAGGTTCGCCAGCATCGTCATGCCACCCGGCGATTGCCCCACTGGGGGAACGGATCGGGCAAGCCGACCCAGTCCCCCGGTGTATAGTCGGCCGCCATCACCAAGGCCTCGTCCAGCGCGGTGCTGATTGCCTCGGCATCCATGCCGGCGCCGATGAAGACCAGTTCCTGCCGGCGATCGCCCCAGGGTTCGACCCAGTTGCGCCGCATCTCGGCCAGCGCATCGGGGTGGCTGGGCCAGCGTTCGCGTGGGAGTCCCGCCCACCAGATCCCCAGGGGCGACACATTCGAAAGCGCCCCCGACAGGCTGAACTCGGCCGCCCAGTCCGGTCGGGTGGCGATCCAGAAATGCCCCTTGGCACGGATCACGCCAGCCAATTCGCCCGTCAGCACGGCATGCAGGCGCTGCGGATGAAACGGCCGGCGGGCGCGATAGACGAATGAGGTGATCCCGTACTCCTCGGTTTCCGGGACATGGTCGGCGAAACCGTAAAGCTCCTTGGCCCACATCGGATGCAGATGCGCCCGGTCGAAGTCGAACAGACCCGTGCCAAAGATGGCCGAGGCCGGGACGCGGGCGAAATCGGTTTCGACCAGCCGGGCGTCGGGGTTGAGGGCGCGGACGATCTTGCGCGCTTGGTCCAGCCCCTTCGGCCCGGCTTGCGTCACCTTGTTCAGCACGATCACGTCGGCGAACTCGATCTGGTCCGTCAACAGGTCGACCAGGGTGCGGCCATCCTCCTCGCCCAGGCTTTCACCGCGGTCGGCCAGGGCATCGTGACTGGCAAAGTCGCGCATGAGGTTCGCGGCATCGACCACCGTCACCATCGTGTCCAGCCGCGCCACGTCCGACAGGCTGTCACCATTCGCATCGCGGAAGTCGAAGGTGGCAGCCACCGGCAGCGGCTCGGCGATTCCGGTCGACTCGATCAGCAGATAGTCGAAGCGCCCCTCCTCGGCCAGCCGCCGAACCTCTGACAGCAGGTCGTCGCGCAGCGTGCAGCAGATGCAGCCATTGGTCATCTCGACCAGCTTTTCCTCGGCCCGGGACAGTTCCGCGCCGCTTCGCACGAGGTCGGCGTCGATATTCACCTCGGACATGTCATTGACGATGACCGCCACCCGCCTGCCCTCGCGATTGTTCAGCACATGGTTCAGCAGGGTCGTCTTTCCCGCGCCAAGGAAGCCGGAAAGAACCGTGACGGGCAGGCGGGGATCGGAGCTGGCGGGCATGGCGTCCTCATATGTTATAATATAACATTACTGATAGCGCCTCGGCAAACCGGCCGCAACCGTGTTTCTGTGGCGCACCCTCCGCGGCTGGGCTAAAGCCGCATCAGGGGGTGCCATGGATTTCAAATGGCTCGAGGACTTTCTGGTGCTGGCGGAAACGCACAGCTTTTCACGCTCGGCCGAGCTGCGGGGCGTCACGCAAAGCGCCTTTTCCCGTCGCATTCGCGCGCTCGAGGAATGGCTGGGGACCGACCTTCTGTCGCGCGAAAGCTATCCAGTACGGCTGACGCCGGAAGGAATGCTGTTTCGCGAAACGGCCGAGGAAGCGGTGCGCATGATCAATGCCCGCCGCGCCGAGTTCCGCGATCATGCCCGCTCTCGTGGGGGCGAGATCAGCTTTCTGGCGCTGCACAGCCTGACGGTGACCTTCCTGCCGGGCTGGCTGATGCGGCTGAAATCCGCGGCAGGGCCCATGACCAGCCGCGTCAAGCCCGAGAACTTCGACCGCTGCATCGAAGCGCTGACCGAAGGCGGCTATGACTTCTTTCTGACCTATGCCCATCCGCAGGTGAACATCCCGCTGGATCCTTCAGGCTATCCGCATCTGGTGGTGGGCCGCGACTCGCTGGTGGCCGTGGCACGGCCCGGCTGGCCGGCGGAATGGCTGACCGAAGGCATGCCCATGCTGAAATACTCGCGCGGCAGTTTCCTGAACGCGATGGCCCGGATCGCGCTGGCCCAACCCGGCGCACCCAAGGTCTATGTCGCCCACACGGACGAGGCCAGCATGGCCGAGGCGATGAAAAGCATGGCGGTCGCCGGTCATGGCGTCGTCTGGCTGCCCCGCCTGCTGGTCGAAGCGGAACTGCAGGACGGACGGCTGGAAATCGTCGCCCCCGAACTGCCCATGGAAATCCGCCTGTATCGCAACGCCGCGCGCGGACGCGGCATCACCGGCCGCGTCTGGCAGGCCGCGCGCGAGCTCGGCGGTGGTTATGCAGAATCGGAATAACCAAGCCGCAATCGGCATTGGCATTCATGTCGCCCCGACCCTAAATATCTGGCGCAAGGGATGAAAATCGTCCCGATCCGATCCTGAAACATGCCTGACCGGAACGATCCCCGCAGCCAGCGGGTTTCCAGGTCATGCGCCCGAGGTAATGACATGATGAAGACCCGCATCGAACACGACCTGCTTGGCGACCGCGAGGTGCCGGCCGATGCCTATTGGGGTGTTCACACCCTGCGCGCGGTCGAGAACTTCCCGATTTCCGGCCGCACCGTGGGCGAGATCCCCGAACTGGTGCGTGCGCTTGCCGCGATCAAGCAGGCAGCCGCCCTGGCGAATGCCGATCTGGGCCTGCTGTCGCCCGAGCGTCGCGACGCGATCGTCGCCGCCTGCGAGGAAATCCGCGCGGGCAAGCTGCACGACCAGTTCGTCGTGGACCAGATCCAGGGCGGCGCCGGCACCTCGACCAACATGAACGCCAACGAGGTGATCGCCAACCGCGCGCTTGAAATCATGGGCCATCAGAAGGGGCAGTATCAGATCCTGCATCCGAACGAGCATGTGAACATGAGCCAGTCGACCAACGACGTCTATCCGACGGCGCTGCGGCTGGCGGCCTGGAAGGGGCTGCAAAAGCTGATCGGCGCCCTTGCCTCGCTGCGCGGCGCGTTCGAGGACAAGGCCGGCGAGTTCCGCGATATCCTCAAGATGGGCCGCACCCAGTTGCAGGAAGCCGTCCCGATGACCCTGGGGCAGGAGTTCAACGCCTTCGCCATCACCATCGGCGAGGATGAACTGCGCCTGGCCGAGGCCGCGGCCCTGGTCTGCGAAATCAATCTGGGCGCCACCGCCATCGGCACCGGCATCACCGCCCATCCCGACTATGCCGAACGTGTCCGCGCGCGGCTGGCCGAGATCACCGTCATTCCCGTCATCACCGCGCCCGACCTGGTCGAGGCGACCTCGGATACCGGGGCCTTCGTCCAGGTTTCGGGCGTCACCAAACGGGTCGCGGTCAAGCTGTCCAAGATCTGCAACGATCTGCGACTGCTGTCCTCGGGCCCCCGCGCCGGCTTCAACGAGATCAACCTGCCCGCAAAGCAGGCCGGATCCTCGATCATGCCGGGCAAGGTGAATCCGGTCATCCCCGAGGTCGTCAACCAGATCTGCTTCGAGGTCATCGGCAACGACATGACCATCACCATGGCGGCCGAGGGCGGGCAGCTGCAACTGAACGCCTTTGAACCCGTGATCGCCTACAGCCTGTTCCGTTCGGTCGATCACCTGGTCGCGGGCTGCGCCACCCTGCGGGACAACTGCGTGACCGGCATCACCGCGAACCGCGAGGTGCTGAAGGAAACCGTGCGCCGCTCGATCGGGATCGTCACGGCACTGAACCCCTACATCGGCTATGCGGCGGCGACCGAGGTCGCGACCGAGGCGCATCTGACAGGGCGCGGCGTCTATGAACTGGTGCTGGAAAAGGGCCTGCTGCCCAAGGAACGGCTGGACGCCATCCTGCGCCCGGAAACCCTGACCCGTCCGGCGGTCTTCGTCGCCTGACCCCCGGAATGCGCGACCCCGGTTCAGCCGGGGTCGCTGGCGATTTCGTCCAGCAGAAAGGCGCGGAACTTGCGCACCGCCGGACGATTGCGGCGCCCCTTGGGATAGGCCAGATAAAACCCGCGGCCGCTGCGCGAGATGATGGGAAAGGGCTGGATCAGCCCGCCCGTCGCCAGTTCATAGCGAAAGAAGTCCGGTTGCAGCAATGCGACGCCATAGCCGGCCAGCGCCGCCCGCGCCTCGTGCAGGTCGGTGGACATGGTCAGCCCCGGCTTGCGGTAATCCTCCCAGCGCTCGACCCCCGCCGTCTTCATCCAGAGCGCCCAGTTCTCGTCCCCCGGGTCCAGAAGCGGCAGCTTGAGCAGATCGGCAGGCTCGCTCAGCACATGCCGCCGGGCCAGTTCGGGCGAGATCATGGGCGTGTATTCCACCGCCATCAGGTGATGCGCCTCGAGCCCCGGCCAGACCCCCGCGCCCGCGCGGATGGCGACGGTGATATCCTCGCGCGCGAAATCGACCAGGGTGTCGCTGGTTTCAAGCCGCACCGCCAGGTTCGGATGGTTCATCTGGAACTTGCCCAGGCGCGGAGAGAGCCACGCCCCCGCAAAGGTCGGCACCGTCGAGATGGACAGAGTCGACACCGCATCCGCCGACGGATCGGCATAGGCCTCGCGCAGCTGATCGAAGGCGTCGATGGTAGGCCGCGCAAACAGCGCCCCGGTTTCCGTCAGCACGATCTCGCGCGGCTTGCGCAGGAACAGGGGGGTGCCCAGCCGCTCCTCGAGCAGGCGAATCTGATAGCTGACCCCGGCCTGGGTCATGCCCAGCTCCTCGGCAGCGCGGGTAAAGCTCAGGTGACGGGCGACGGCCTCGAAAGCGCGCAAGGCGGCGAGCGGCGGAAGGGACATAAGGCGGCCTTATGGAACGGTGCGAAGGCTTTGTTGGTCAAGCCGCGCGAACAAGGGCATGGTGGCATGATCTGGCAACCGCGCGCATCGCGGAGGAGAATGATGTCATATGATTACGCACCCGTCCGGCGGCCCCTTGGGCTTGCT
Source organism: Paracoccus yeei ATCC BAA-599 (assembly GCF_000622145.1). Lineage (GTDB taxonomy): Bacteria > Pseudomonadota > Alphaproteobacteria > Rhodobacterales > Rhodobacteraceae > Paracoccus > Paracoccus yeei. The sequence goes on from NZ_JHWH01000002.1 coordinate 130,232, forward strand.
GATCGCATCCTGACTCTCCTTGGCTTTTCGGTCAAGGATAAGTCCAGCCTATGCACTGACCGAATGGCCGCGCTTGATGACCCCGCCACCCGAAAGGCCCTGGCGCATCTGCCCTCGCATCTGCTGCGCGACATCGGCGTGACGGCCATCGACACCCCCGACCTGCGGGTCGAGGGCGAGGCCCTGCGCAAGCATCTGTGGTAAAGGCCTAGCCGAGCCCTTCGCAGAACCGGCGGATGCGCCCGCAGGCATCCGCCAGCACCGCGTCCGAGGTCGCATAGGAAATGCGGAAATGCGGCGACAGGCCGAAGGCCGCGCCAAAGACCACGGCGACGCCGGTTTCGTCCAGCAGCGCCGTGGCGAACGCCTCGTCATCCGTGATCGACGCGCCGCCAGCCGAAGTCTTGCCGATCAGCGCCTTGATCGAGGGATAGACATAGAACGCCCCCTGCGGCACCGGACATTCGATGCCCGGACAGGCGTTCAGCCCATCAACCACCAGATCGCGGCGGCGCTGGAACACGGCGCGGCTTTCGGCGATGTAGTCCTGCGGCCCCTCGAGCGCGGCAAGCGCGGCATATTGGCTGATCGAACACGGATTCGAGGTCGATTGCGACTGCAGCGTCCCCATGGCCCGGATCAGTTCGACGGGCCCTGCCCCATATCCGATGCGCCAGCCCGTCATCGCGTAGGCCTTCGACACGCCGTTCATGGTCAGGGTGCGGTCCTTAAGACCCGGCTCGACCTGCACGGGCGTGGCAAAGCGGAAGTCGTCAAAGACCAGGTGTTCATAGATGTCGTCGCTGAGCACCCAGACATGCGGATGGCGCATCAGCACATCGGTCAGCCCGCGCATGTGGTTTTCGCCATAGCCGGCACCCGTCGGATTGGACGGCGAGTTCAGGATCACCCATTTGGTTTTCGGCGTGATCGCGGCCTCGAGCTGTTCGGGCGTGATGCGATAGCCGTTCGCCATCGCCCCTTCGATCACGACCGGCGTGCCGCCGGCCAGCAGCACCATGTCGGGATAGCTGACCCAGTAGGGCGCCGGGATCACCACCTCGTCGCCCGGGTTCAGCGTGGCCATCAGCGCATTGTACAGGATCTGCTTGCCGCCGGTACCGACCGTGACCTGGGCGGGGCCATAGTCGAGCCCGTTTTCCCGGGCGAACTTGGCGCAGATGGCGCGCTTGAGTTCGGGAATGCCATCGACCGCCGTATAGCGGGTATGGCCCGCGTCGATTGCGGCCTTGCCCGCCTCGCGGATATGAAGGGGCGTGTCGAAGTCGGGCTCACCGGCCGAAAGGCTGATGATGTCGCGGCCTTCGGCGGCCAGGTCGCGGGCGCGGCCGGTGATCGCCACCGTGGGCGAGGGTTTGACGCGGGCGAGCGTCTGGGACAAAAGGCGCATCGAAGTCTTCCTGCTGGGGCGCCCTTGTCTTAGGCCCGCCCCGACGGCGAGGCAAGAGAGCGGGCCGGAGGAATGCATGGACGAACACGAGGCAAGGCTGAAGCGGCTGCGGATGCGCAGCTGGCGCCGCGGCACAAAGGAAATGGACCTGATCCTGGGCCCCTTTGCCGACAGTGAACTGGCGGGCCTGAATGCGGCCGACCTGGCGCTTTACGAGGCGCTGCTGGCCGAAAACGACCAGGACCTTTACCCCTGGATCACCGCGCGGATGCGGGATGCCCGCCCGGGCCCCGAGGCGCTGTCGCCGATGCTGGACCGGGTGGCGCGCTTTGCCATGGCCCGGCTTTCCCCCAAGTCCTGAAACTTTTAGGCAATTTTGCGGCGGGGATTAACCGAAGCTTGGGGATTTTCGCTCATGGTCGGGGAAAGAGACCTTGAACGGAAACGGACCATGCCCCAGCGAAGCCCCAGCCCCGTCCGACCGGTGCCCGCCCTGCGACCGGTCCCCGGCTCCTCTCGTGCCGACGCCTATCTGGAAAGCCTGCAGATCCTGGAGCGCCTGCACCGGCTGCTGCTGGATCTGGTCAAGGACGAATTCGAACGGCTCGGTCAGTCGGACCTGAACCCCGTGCAGGCGCTGCTGCTGTATAACCTGGGCGGGGCCGAGGTGACGGCGGGCGAGCTGCGGTCGCGCGGGATGTACCAGGGCTCGAACGTCAGCTACAATCTCAAGAAACTGGTCGACCTGGGCTATGTGCACCACGAGCGCTGCGAGATGGACCGCCGCTCGGTCCGGGTGCGGCTGACGCCCGAAGGCCAGGCGATCCGGGACCGGGTGGCGGAGCTTTTCGCCCGCCACGCCGAGGAACTGGAGCTTTCCGGCATTCTGGACGACCCTGCGCTCGAGGCGGTCAACCTGCAGTGGCGCCGGGTGGAGCGCTACTGGATCGAGCAGATCCGGTACATCTACTAGAGTCCGGCCGGCTGGTCTCTTGCCCGACACGCCTGGGGCCGGTGGCGCGGCCGGGCCGGGGCCCTGCCCCGGACCCCGGGGTATTTTGGAAACAGTGAAAGCCGCGGGCGCGGGAGCGACTTGGGATGAGGCGACCCGGGCGGAACTGCGCTGGCCGGAGCATAGGCGCCGGCCGAGCTGGGTGTTCTTGGGGCGCCGAGCGCTCCTGAAGGGGGCGGGACGCCTTACCAGTGGCCGGTGTTTTCCATGCTGGCCCAAGGCTCCTGCGGCGGCAGGGCCTCGCCTTCCTGCAGCAGTTCCACCGAGACGTTGTCGGGGCTGCGGACAAAGGCCATGTGACCGTCGCGCGGCGGACGGTTGATCGTCACCCCGGCATCCATCAGGCTTTGGCACATGTCGTAGATATTGCCCACGCTATAGGCCAGGTGGCCGAAATGCCTGCTGTCCGACGGCAGCCCGTCGTCGCCGTCCCAGTTCCACGTCAGTTCCACCGGGCATTCGGGCTGGCCGGGCGGCGCCATGAAGACAAGGGTGAAGCGCCCCTTCTCGTTCTCGATCCGCCGCGTCTCCTCAAGGCCCAGCAGGCGAAAGAACGCCATGGTCTTGTCCAGGTCCAGCACACGAACCATGGTGTGAAGATATCGGATTTTCATATCGGGCCTCCTGTCCGTTCCGGGGCAGATTTGCACGCCGCGGCGATGATCACAACGGGGGCGGCGGGATGCCGCGCGGCCCTGTCTGGTCGGGGGCCGCATTTCCCATGGCACCGCAAAGGCGCTCAGGGATCCTTCACCGCCTCGCGCTGGGTGATCAGCCGGGCCGAGTTCTGCCCCGACAGGAAGATCCACAGCCAACTCAGCGCCACCATCAAGCGCGAGCGCGCGCCGATCAGGAAATAGATGTGTGCGATCCCCCAGACCCACCAGGCCAGCCAGCCCGTCAGCTGGAACCGGCCGTATTCGATCACCGCCGCATTGCGCCCGATGGTGGCAAGGTTGCCCATGTGGCGATAGCGGAAGGGTCCCGGCTCGGGCGTGCCGCGCAGGCGGGCGCGGATGATGCGCGCCGCATGGCGCCCCTGCTGCTTGGCGGCTGGGGCCACGCCCGGGACCGGCTTGCCGTCCGATTCGACATGCGCGGTATCGCCCAGGACAAAGATGTTCGGGTCGTCGGGCAAGGTCAGCGTGGGCGTCACCATGACGCGGCCCGCGCGATCCGCCGGCGCCTCCAGCCAGCCTTGCGCCCGCGATGCCTGGACGCCCGCCGCCCAGATGACGGTGCGCGCCGCGATCGGCTGGTCGCCCAGCACGATGCCGGCGGGCGAGACGTCGGTCACCGGCGTGCCGGTCAGCACCTCGACGCCGCGGCCCTCAAGCGCCTTGCGGGCATAGTCCGACAGCCGTTCGCCAAAGGCAGGCAGGATGCGGGGCCCGGCCTCGATCAGCATGACGCGGGCCTTGCGGGTGTCGATGTGGCGGAACTCGGGCGGCAGGATGCGATGGGCAAGTTCGGCGATGATGCCGACCAATTCGACCCCGGTCGGACCGGCACCGATCACGGCGAAGGTCAGTTCCGCCTGCCGCTCGGCTTCGGTCTGGGCCAGTTCCGCGCGCTCGAACGCCAGCAGCAGGCGGCGCCGGATCGTGGTCGCGTCCTCGAGCGTCTTCAGCCCGGGCGCGTCCGCCTCCCATTCATCCTTGCCGAAATAGGCGTGGCGGGCGCCCGTCGCGACGACCAGGGTGTCGAAGGGCAGCCGCTGGCCGGTGCGCAGCAGGACCTCGCGCCGGGCGCGGTCCACGGCATCGACCGTGCCCAGCAGCGTCGTGACCTCCTTGCGGTCGCGCAGCACCCGGCGGATCGGCCACGCGATTTCCGAGGTCGCCAGCAGCGTGGTCGCGACCTGATACAGCAGCGGCTGGAACAGGTGATGGTTGCGCTGATCGACCAGCGTGATCTGGCAATCGCTGCCGCGCAGGTCCTGGACAAGCTGCAGCCCGGCAAAGCCGGCCCCGACGACGACGACCCGATGCTTCACGGCGGTCTCCTTCTTGTGGCCTCCGGCATCGTGCCGAACGCTGCGAGGATGCGAAAGCGGTGACCGAATTGCAACGACGCGTCGCCTGGCGCGTTTGGCAATGGACGCCTGCCGGGCAAGAGGCTAGACAGGCCGCCCGCCCCGCCGGCCAAATACAACCCGGACGATAAGAACCGCACCGCAATCAGCCTGAAAAGCGCAGGATCGTGTGGCGAATAACCCATATCCAGCGGAAAGCGCTCCACTTCTTTTCTACCAGATATAGTGGTGACAACCGCGCCGGAATGATTATATGGTAGGAAGACGCAAATGCGGACCGACTCGGGCAGGCCCTGGCCGCACGAGCCGGATCCGCAACCGCAAGTGGTTGACTCGACTGGACTGGCCTGGTCCTTGCGGGTTGCCGCCGGCGGAGGCGCAATCGTGAAGACGCATCAAAAGGACCCGAGGCATGACCATCACCGTCTATTCCAAACCCGCCTGCGTCCAGTGCACCGCGACCACGCGGGCGCTGGATGCCAAGGGGCTGGCCTATCAGATCGTCGATCTGACCGAGGATGACGCGGCCATGCAGCTTGTCACCTCGCTGGGTTATCGTCAGGCCCCCGTGGTCGTCGCTGGCGATTCGCACTGGGCCGGGTTCCGCCCCGACATGATCGGGCGGCTTTCCTGACGATGTGCGGGGCATGTGCGGGCTGATCTATTATTCCTCGGCGTCGGGGAACACGGCGCGTTTCGTCCAGCGCCTGGTCCCGCCGGGGTCGGCCTGCAAGCCGCAGCGCATCCCCGTTTCGCCGTCCGAGCCGATGCCGCAGCCGGGCGGACCTTATGTGCTGATCTGCCCGACCTACGCCGATGGCGAGGGGCGGGGCGCGGTTCCCAAGCAGGTGATCCGCTTTCTGAACAACCCCGAGCGCCGCGCCCTGATCCGGGGCGTCATCGCCGGGGGCAACCGCAATTTCGGGCAGACCTATGGCCTGGCCGGGCGTATCATCGCCGACAAATGCAACGTCCCGCTGCTTTATCGATTCGAGCTGGCGGGGAATGACCAAGACATAGCCCGCGTGCGCGTGGGCCTCGACCAATTCTGGGGTAAGACATGCTTGACGATGGCGTAAAGGCCGAGCTGGACTATCACGCGCTGAACGCGATGCTGAACCTTTACGACTCGGATGGAAAGATCCGGTTCGAGGCCGACCGCAAGGCGGCGCATCAGTATTTCCTGCAGCACGTGAACCAGAACACGGTCTTCTTCCACAACCTGGACGAAAAGCTGCGCTATCTGGTGGACGAAGGCTATTACGAGCCGCAGGTGCTGGACCAGTATTCGCGCAACTTCCAGCGTGCGATCTGGGATGCCGCCTATGCGCGCAAGTTCCGCTTTCCGACCTTCCTGGGCGCGTTCAAGTATTACACCAGCTATACGCTGAAGACCCGCGACGGGCAGCGCTACCTGGAACGCTACGAGGACCGGGTGGTCATGGTCGCGCTGACGCTGGCGCGCGGGGACGAGGCTCTGGCCATGCGCTTCATGGAGGAGATGCTGTCGGGCCGCTTCCAGCCCGCGACGCCCACCTTCCTGAACGCGGGCAAGAAATCGCGCGGCGAACTGATTTCCTGCTTCCTGCTCCGGGTCGAGGACAACATGGAGTCCATCGGCCGCGCCATCAACTCTTCGCTGCAACTGTCCAAGCGCGGCGGCGGCGTGGCGCTGATGCTGACCAACATCCGCGAGGCCGGCGCGCCCATCAAGGGGATCGAGAACCAGTCCTCGGGCGTCATCCCGGTGATGAAACTGCTGGAGGACAGCTTCAGCTATGCCAACCAGCTGGGCGCGCGGCAGGGGGCGGGCGCGGTCTATCTGAACGCCCACCATCCCGACATCCTGCGCTTCCTGGACACCAAGCGCGAGAACGCGGACGAAAAGATCCGCATCAAGACGCTGTCGCTGGGCGTCGTCATACCGGACGTGACCTTCGAACTGGCCAAGCGGAACGAGGACATGTACCTGTTCTCGCCCCATGACGTGGAAAAGGTCTATGGCCTGCCCTTCTCGGAAATCTCCGTGACCGAGAAATACCAGGAGATGGTCGACGACAAGCGCATCAAGAAGCGCAAGATCAACGCCCGGGCCTTTTTCCAGACCCTGGCCGAAATCCAGTTCGAAAGCGGCTATCCCTATATCATGTTCGAAGACACGGTGAACCGCGCCAACCCCGTGCATGGCCGGATCAGCATGTCGAACCTGTGCAGCGAGATCCTGCAGGTGAACGAGGCCAGCACCTATAACGAGGATCTGTCCTACGCCCATCTGGGCACGGATATTTCCTGCAACCTCGGATCGCTCAACATCGCGGCGACGATGGACGGGCCCGATTTCGGCGAGACGGTCGAGGCTGCGATCCGCGCCCTGACCGCCGTGTCGGAAATGTCCTCGATCGACTCGGTGCCCTCGATCCGGCGCGGCAATGAAGAGGCCCATGCCGTGGGCCTTGGCCAGATGAACCTGCACGGTTTCCTGGCGCGCGAGCATATCCACTACGGCAGCCCCGCGGGGGTCGAGTTCACATCGGTCTATTTCGCGGCGGTCGCCTATCACGCGATCCGCGCCTCGAACCTCTTGGCGCGGGAAAAGGGTCAGGTGTTCAAGGATTTCGAGAAGTCGAAATATGCCGACGGCAGCTTCTTTGACAAGTACACCACCCGCGACTGGCTGCCGACCCTGCCCGACATCGAGCGCGTGTTCCAGCACGTGACCCTGCCCACGCGCGACGACTGGGCCGCGCTGAAGGCCGACGTGATGACGCACGGTCTTTACAACCGCAACCTTCAGGCGGTGCCGCCGACCGGATCGATCAGCTACATCAACAATTCGACCAGCTCGATCCACCCCATCGTCGCCAAGATCGAGATCCGCAAGGAAGGCAAGATCGGCCGGGTCTATTACCCCGCCCCCTTCATGTCGAACGAGAACCTCGAGTACTATCGCGACGCCTATGAGATCGGCCCGGACGCGATCATCGACACCTATGCGGCCGCGACCGAGCATGTCGACCAGGGCCTGTCCCTGACCCTGTTCTTCCCGGCCGAGGCGACGACGCGCGACATCAACCGCGCCCAGATCCGCGCCTGGAAACAGGGCATCAAGACGATCTACTACATCCGCCTGCGCCAGACGGCGCTGGAAGGGACCGAGGTGCAGGGCTGCGTGTCCTGCACGCTGTAAGCCGGGGTTTCACACCCCCGGACCCCCGTGGGATATTTGGACAAGAAAGAAAGGTTCTTCGGATGAAGGATCACATCACGCGGCCCCCGGTGCGGGCGATCAACTGGAACCGGCTTGAGGACGAGAAGGACCTGGAGGTCTGGAACCGCCTGACGGTGAACTTCTGGCTGCCCGAAAAGGTGCCGCTGTCGAATGACGTGCAAAGCTGGGCCACGCTGCGCCCGGCCGAGCAGACGCTGACCATCCGCGTCTTTACCGGGCTGACGCTGCTTGACACGATCCAGAACACCGTCGGCGCGCCCTCGATGATGCCCGACGCCGTGACCCCGCACGAAGAGGCGGTGCTTTCGAACATCGCCTTCATGGAGGCGGTGCACGCGCGCAGCTATTCGTCGATCTTTTCGACGCTGTGCAGCACCAAGGAAATCGACGAGGCCTTCCGCTGGGCCGAGGAGAACCCGCATCTGCAAGCCAAGGCGCGGCTGGTGCTTGAGAAATACAAGGCCGGCGCCGATCCGCTGAAGCGCAAGATCGCCTCGGTGTTCCTGGAAAGCTTCATGTTCTATTCGGGCTTCTATCTGCCCATGTACTGGTCGAGCCGCGCGAAGCTGACCAACACCGCCGACCTGATCCGTCTGATCATCCGCGACGAGGCGGTGCATGGCTATTACATCGGCTACAAATACCAGCGCGGGCTTGAGGCTCTGGACGAGGCCCGGCGCCAGGAACTCAAGGACTTCGCCTTTGCGCTGATGTTCGATCTTTACGACATCGAGGCGAAATACACCGCCGAGCTTTACGACGGCATCGGCCTGACCGAGGACGTCAAGGCCTTCCTGCACTACAACGCCAACAAGGCTCTGCAGAACCTGGGCTACGAGGCGCTGTTCCCGCCCCAGGCCTGCGAGGTCAATCCGGCGATCCTGGCCGCGCTTTCGCCCGACAGCGAAAACCACGACTTCTTCTCGGGGTCGGGGTCGAGCTATGTCATCGGCAAGGCGGTCGCGACTGAGGATGAGGATTGGGACTTCTGATCCCGCGCCATGACCACGATCACCCTTCTGACCGGCAAGGCCGCCCCCCTGCCCGGCAGCGACCGCCTCAGCGGGATCGCGAAGCACCCGGTCGCCGGTCCGCTGATCCTGGGCCCCCAGGGTTTTCCCGGGGATGAGCAGGCCGACCGGCGGGTGCATGGTGGACCGGAAAAGGCCGTCCACCACTATCCGCGCGACCACTACGCCACCTGGACCGGCGAGCTCGGTCCGCTGCCCTTGCTGGAATCGCCGGGCGCCTTCGGCGAGAACGTCTCGGCAACGGGGCTGACTGAAGCCGGCGTAGCCGTGGGCGACATCTTTCGCCTGGGCGGCGCCCTCGTGCAGGTCAGCCAGGGGCGCCAGCCCTGCTGGAAGCTGTCGCAGCGGTTCGGCGTTCCCGACATGGCGCGGCGCGTGCAGGATACGGGTCGCACCGGCTGGTATTACCGGGTTCTGGAGCCTGGCCCGGTCGCCTCGGGCGATGCATTGGTCCTGATCGACCGCCCGGCCGCCGACTGGACCCTGCAGCGGCTGTGGCACGCGCTTTACATCAGCCGCCTGGATCGCGCCGAGTTGCAGGCCATCGCCGCGCTGGACATCCTGGCCGAGGGCTGGCGCCGCCATGCCCAGCGCCGACTGGACAGCGGCCGGGTCGAGGATTGGTCGCCGCGGCTGGACGGCACGCCATGACGCTGGTCATCTCGATCCAAAGCCAGGTGGTCATGGGCCATGTCGGCAATTCGGCGGCCGTGTTCCCGATGCTCGCCGCGGGGATCGAGGTCGCGCCGGTGCCGACGGTGATCTTTTCCAACACGCCCGATTACCCGACCCTGCGCGGCCGGCCGCTGCCGGCCGATTTCTTCGCGGACCTGCTGCAAGGGTTGTGGGACCGCGGCCTGCCCCAGGACGCCGATTTCCTGCTCTCGGGCTACATCGGTTCGGTCGAGGTCGCGGGCCTTTTGGCCGATTTCGTCGCCCGCGCCAAGGCCGCGAACCCCCGCCTGTGCTATTATTGCGACCCGGTGATGGGGGACGAACTGCCGGGCCTCTATGTCCCGCGCGAGATCGCCGACATCTTCCGCGACCGCCTGCTGCCGCTGGCCGACATCGCCTCGCCCAATCCGTTCGAGGTCGCCTATCTGACCGACCAGCCGGTCACCGAACTGGCCGATATCCCCCGCGTGGCGCAGGCCCTGCGCATGGCGTCCGGCGCGCGGCTGATCGTGACCGGCTGCCGCCTGCGCGAAACAAGGCCGGGCATGCTGGAAAGCGTCATCCATGACTCCTCCGGACTCAGCCGCCACCCGACGCCGCACCTGCCGGTGGCGATGGCCGGCACGGGCGACCTGTTCGCGGGCCTCGTCACCGCCGGGCTCGGCCGCGGCCGCACCCTGCCCCAAGCCGTCGACTTCGCCCAAGCCCAGACCGCCCGCGCCCTGAAGCGCGCCGCCAAGCTCGGCACCAGGGAAGTCGTCCTGACCGATCCCGACTTCTGCGCAGCCCTTCTGACCCTTTAGGCTTTCACCGTTTCCCAAATACCCCCGGGGGAGTCGCGCGGCACGCGCGGCGGGGGCAGAGCCCCCTATCCTTTGCGCAACGCATTCATCAGCGCAGCCCCCAGCGCGCCAGGGTGATCGCCTGCCGGCCCCGCCGACTTCGGCCCCCGCGCCGGCGCCGCCTTGGGACCACGCTCGGCCTGCGCATCCCGGGCGCTCGCGCCGCCATCCTTGCGCATGGTCAGGCCGATGCGCTTGCGCGCCACGTCGACCTCGGTCACACGGACCTTGACCACATCTCCGACCTTCACGACCTCGTTCGGGTCCTTCACGAAACGGTCTGCCAGTTGGCTGATATGGACCAGCCCATCCTGATGCACGCCGATGTCCACGAAGGCGCCGAAGGCCGCGACATTGGTGACGGTCCCTTCCAGCGCCATGCCGGGGCGCAGATCCTTGATGTCCTCGACCCCTTCGGCGAAGGTCGCGGTGGCAAAGCTTGGGCGCGGGTCGCGGCCCGGCTTTTCCAGTTCCGCCAGGATGTCGCGGATGGTGGGCAGGCCGAACGACTCGTCCACGAAAGCCTCGGGCCGGATGCCCTTCAACGCGGCCCCGTTGCCCATGATCTGGCGGATGTCGCGCCCGCAGGCGGCCACGATCTTGCGGGCGACGCCATACGCCTCGGGGTGGACTGCCGAGGCATCGAGCGGCTCCTTGCCGCCCTGGATGCGCAGAAAGCCCGCACATTGCTCGAAGGCACGGGGACCAAGGCCCGCCACCTTCTTCAGCGCTGCGCGCGAGGGGAAGGCCCCCTGCGCGTCGCGATGGGCCACGATGTTCTGCGCCAGGGACGGCCCCAGCCCCGCCACATGCGCAAGCAGCGGGGCCGAGGCGGTGTTCAGGTCCACGCCCACCGCGTTCACCGCATCCTCGACAACCGCTTCCAGCGTCCTGGCCAGTTGCCGCTGGTCCACGTCGTGCTGGTATTGGCCGACCCCGATCGATTCGGGCGGCACCTTGACCAGCTCGGCCAGCGGATCCTGCAGGCGCCGGGCGATGGACACCGCCCCGCGCAAGCTGACGTCCAGGTCGGGGAATTCCCGCGCCGCCAGTTCCGAGGCGGAATAGACCGAGGCCCCCGCCTCGCTGACGATCACCTTGACAGGCGCCTTGACGCCCTGCGGCAGGCGTTTCAGGACATCGGCCACCATGCGCTCGGTTTCCCGGCTGGCGGTGCCGTTGCCGATGGCGATCAGTTCGATCTTGTGGCGGAGGATCACCGCGGCCAAGGCTGCCTCGGCCCCGCGCAGGTCGGATTTCGGCGGAAAGGGATAAAGCGTCGTCGTTTCAAGCAGCTTGCCGGTCGCATCCACAGCCGCCAGCTTGACCCCGGTGCGGATGCCCGGGTCCAGCCCGATGGTCGGGCGCGGCCCGGCGGGCGAAGCCAGCAGCAGGTCCTTGAGGTTGCGGCCAAAGACGCGGATCGCTTCGGCATGGGCGCGGCTGCGCAGCGCGGTCATCAGGTCGATATACATCGTGTTCGACAGGCGCACACGCCAGCACCAGCCCGCCACCTTGCGCAGCCAGGCATCGCCCGGCCCCTCGCCCAGCCTGCCCAGGGCGGCGGCGACGATGCCCTCGGCCCGGGCGGCGCCGGTTTCGGGCGGCGGCGCGATCTCGACGGTCAGCACCTCCTCCTTGGCGCCGCGCAGGATCGCCAGCGCCCGGTGCGCGGGAATTTTCGCCCAAGGCTCGGCGTGGTCGAAATAGTCGCTGAACTTGGCCCCGGCCTGTTCCTTGCCCGGCACAACCTTGGCGCGGATCACCGCCTGGGCCTGCATGAAGTCGCGCAGCCGGCCCAGCAGGGCGGCGTTCTCGGAAAGCTCCTCGACCAGGATGTCGCGGGCACCATCCAGCGCGGCCTTAACATCCGGCACCGCCTCGGACAGATAGCCGGCGGCCAGGGTCTCGGGCTGGGCGGCGCAGTTTTCCTGGATCGCCCGCAGCAGGGGCTCCAGCCCGTTTTCGCGCGCGATCATCGCCTTGGTGCGGCGCTTGGGCTTGAAGGGCAGATAGATGTCCTCCAGCGCCGCCTTGGTTTCCGCCCCCGCGACGGCGCGGGCAAGTTCGGGCGTCAGCTTGTCCTGCGCCTTGATGGATTCCAGGATTGCCGCGCGGCGCGATTCCAGGTCGCGCAGATAGGACAGACGGTCCGCCAGGCTGCGCAGCTGCGTGTCGTCCAGGCCGCCCGTCACCTCCTTGCGATAGCGCGCGACAAAGGGCACGGTCGCGCCCCCGTCCAGCAGCGCCGCGGCCGCCGTGACCTGGGCGGCCGAGGCGCCGATCTCGCTGGCGATGGTGCGGGCGATGCGGTCGTTGGCGTCCATTCGGAAAGCTCCTTGCCTCGGGGAGATCCGGTTTAGCGCGGGCAAGGGCCCACGCCAAGCCCGACCGCGTCAGCCGTCGTCGCGGAACTCGGCGGGCTTGATGCCGTGGCGCGTCAGCTTGTCATAGAAGGTCTTGCGCGGCAGGCGCAGCCGTTCCATCGCGCGCCCGGCATGGCCGCCGGACAGGCGCAGCGCCTCGCGGATCAGGCCGGCCTCGTATTCCGCGACCAGATCGGCCAGGCCCCGTTCGGGCGCGGCCTCGTCTGCGCCGTCAAAGGGCGACAGCCCCAGCGCATGGCTTTCTGCGAACTGGCGCAACTCGCGCAGGTTGCCCGGCCAGTCGTGCCCGGCCAGCCGCGCCTTGACCAGCGGCGTCACGGGCTGGGCCGGCAGGTCCAGCCGCCGGCAGGCGTCCAGCAGGAAATGGCGGAACAGTTCGGGAATATCCTCGCGCCGCTCGACCAGGGGCGGCAGGGCCAGCACCACACCGGACAGGCGATAGTAAAGATCGCCCCGCAGCCGCCCGTCGCGCACCAGCCGTTCCGGGTCGTCGCGGGTCGAGGCGATGACCCGCAGATCCAGCGCGCGGGGCGCGGCCGCCCCTGCGGGCCAGAGTTCGCCCGCCTCGATCACCGCCAGGATGCGGGCCTGAAGCGCCGGGTTCAGGCTGTCGATCTCGTCCAGATAAAGCGTGCCGCGATGCGCCTTTTCCAGCAGCCCGGCACTGCGCGGCGCGCGGCCCTGCGCCTCGGTGCCCAGGAACTCGGCCTCGAACCGCGCCTCGTCGAGCGTGGCGCAGGGCACATGGACGAAGGCGCGGGCGCGGCGCGGGCTTTGACGGTGGATCAGCCGCGCCACCGTCGTCTTGCCCGAGCCCCCCGGCCCTGTCAGCCACAGATCGCCCCCGGCCTGGGCCAGCCGGTCGATGCTGTCGCGCAGATGGGCCATGACCGCGCTTTGCCCGATCAGCGGGCTGTCTTGCGCGGCCTCGTCCCGGGCCTGCCGCCGCAGCGCGCGGTTTTCCATGACCAGGGCGCGCGACTGACAGGCCCGGCCGACGGCCGCCAGCAGGGCGTCCGCGCCGATGGGCTTGGACAGGAAGTCATAGGTCCCCTGCTTCAACGCCGAGACGGCCATCGGCACGTCCGCATGCCCGGTCAGCAGGATCACCGGCAGTTCGGGATCGATGCCGTGCAGCCGGTCGAACAGCTCCAGCCCGTCCATCCCCGGCATGCGCACATCGCTCAGCACCACGCCGGGATAGTCGGCGGTCATCCCCTCCAGCGCCTCGGCGGCGCTGGCAAAGGGCTCGACCGCGAAACCCGCGATCCGAAGGGTCTGGACCTGGGCCAGACGCAGATCCTCGTCGTCATCGACCAGGCGGACAAGGCGGGGGGTGTCGGTCATGCGGCCCTCGGCAATTCCAGAACAAAGCTCGCGCCCTGGCCCGTCGCCGGCCCCGCCCGCAGGCTGCCGCCGAAGTCCCGCGCGATCTCCTGCGAGATGACCAGTCCCAGGCCCAGGCCCTTGGGTTTCGAGGTGGCAAAGGGCGTGAACAGCTGCGCCCGCGCCTCGGGCGCGATGCCGGGGCCGTTGTCGGACAGGGTGATGCGCACGCTGTTCGGTCCCGGTTCGACCGACAGGGCGATGCGGGGGTCGGGCGTGTCGGCCAGCGCCTCCTGCGCGTTTTGCAGCAGGTTGACCAGGATCTGTTCCAGCCGCACGGTCTCGGCCATGACGCGCAATCCGGGGTCGATGGCAGGCAAGTCCAGGGCAATGCGCTGGGCCGTGCGGCGGCTGGCGGTCAACAGCAGCGCGGCATCGACCGCCTCCTTCAGGCTGACCGGCCCGACCTGCCCGGTGGCCTTGCGGGCAAAGCCGCGCAGCTGGTCGGTGATGCGGGCGATCCGGTCGGTCATGCGCAGGATGCTGGACAGGTTCCCCGCCACCTCGGGCGCCGCGTCGCGGGGCAACAGCGCCGCGCCGTTTTCCGCCATCAGCCGGATCGCCGCCAGGGGCTGGTTCACCTCATGCGCGACGCCGGCGGTGATCTGGCCCAGGGCGGCCAGCTTGTTGGCCTGCACCATCTCGGCCTGCAGCCGGTCCAGCCGCATTTCGGCAGCGCGGCGTTCGCGCGCCTCGTCCATCAGCGCGCGGGTGCGGTCCTGCACCGCGCGCTCCAGATCGGCGCGATAGCGGCGCTCGGCCTCGGCCCGGGCCCGCACCCGCAGGCGCGCCCGCAGCGCAAGCCCCGCCCCCGCATAAAGCAGCATCAGCCCAAAGCCCGCCGTGCCCGCAGCCAGCGCCGCCGCGAAATTCGCCGGCGCGACGGGCTCGGCGATGGTCATGGTCCAGTCGGTCCCGGGAACCGGCGCGCTGCTGGACACGGTCCGCGGATCGGGCACCGGGCGGGAAAAGCGCAGGGCCGGCCGACCGGACAGGATGATCTGCCCATGGGCGTCCAGGACCAACGTCAGGCCCGGGCCCGCCGCCCAGTTGGCCTCGAGCGCGTCGAACTCGACCTTGACCACGACCACGCCCAGGTCGCGGTCGCCCGAGACGACATCATGGGACAGATAAAGGCCCGGACGGTTGCTGACCGTGCCCAGGGCGAACTGCGTCGCCTGGCCCTGGCGCAGCGCCTGGCTGAAATAGTCGCGAAAGCTGTAGTCCTGGCCGACAAAGCTTTGCGCCTCGTCCCAGTTCGAGGCGGCAATGGCGATGCCCGCGCGGTCCAGCAGATAGATCACGGCGCTGTCGGTTTCATCCCGCAGCCGGTCCAGCTTGGCCGAGACGCGGTCCCGGTAGGGACCGATGGGCTGTTCCAGGGCGGTCCGCACCAGCGCATCGTCCGCCAGCACCGTGGCGACGGCGCGCTGGCGCGACAGCACGCTTTCCAGCGCCTGAACGCGGGTCTGCAGTTCGCCCTGGCGGGACTGGGCCATGTCGGCCAGGGCATTGCGGCGCGCCAGGGCAAAGACCCCCGCCAGCAGCGCAAGCGACAGCAAGGTCGCCAGCGCCAGCCAGGCCCCCATCCGTCGCGATTCGCTCCTGCCCCCGCGCTGCACCGCGTCGCCCCAGCCCCCTGTGTGGAATGTCACACTAGCAGACCGGGCCTGTGCGGAAAACCACACAATTCTGTGCCCTGTAGCCCCCGCTTTTCCCATGAAAACAGCGCATTGCTGCTATGCGCCCGGTTTTTGGTCCGCACCTGCCCACGCCGTAACATGGCGGTCACGGAATTGACACCAGAGGTCGGAGGAGGCCTTCCATGCATATCGACACGTCGGCGCAGCCGTCTGCGCACGCATCCCGTCCATTCTATCGCCATCTCTACTTTCAGGTGCTGGTCGCCATCGTGGCCGGCGCGCTGATCGGGCATCTCTATCCCCAGACCGGCGAGGCGCTGAAGCCCCTGGGCGACGCCTTCATCAAGCTGGTCAAGATGATCATCGCCCCGGTCATCTTCCTGACCATCGTCACTGGCCTTGCGGGCATGGGCACGCTCAAGGGCGTGGGCTCGGTCGTGGGCAAGGCCTTTGCCTATTTCCTGACCTTCTCGACGCTGGCGCTGATCGTCGGACTGGTCGTCGCAAACGTCGTCCACCCTGGCTCGGGCATGAACATCGACCCGGCCAGCCTGGATGCCAGCAAGGTCGCGACCTACACCGAAAAGGCGCATGAGACCTCGCTGATCGGTTTCGTCATGGACATCATTCCGTCCACGATCACCTCGGCCTTCGTCGAGGGCAACATCCTGCAGGTCCTGTTCGTCGCCATCCTGTTCGGCGTCGGCCTGATCCTGATCGGCGACAAGGGCAAGCCCGTTCTCGCGCTGTTCGAGGCGATCAGCCATGTCGTCTTCCGCATGGTCGACATCCTGATGAAGGCCGCGCCCATCGGCGCCTTCGGGGCCTTCGCCTTCACCATCGGCAAGTACGGCATCGCCTCGGTGGTGAACCTGGCCACGCTGGTCGGCACCTTCTACCTGACCTCGGCGCTGTTCGTCGTCGTGATCCTGGGCACCGTCTGCATGCTCAACGGGTTCTCGATCTTCAAGCTGATCGCCTATCTCAAGGCAGAGCTGCTGCTGGTGCTGGGCACCTCATCCTCGGAATCCGCCCTGCCCTCGCTGATCGAGAAGATGGAGAAGGCCGGCTGCAAGCGCTCGGTCGTGGGCCTGGTCGTGCCGACCGGCTACAGCTTCAACCTGGACGGCACCAACATCTACATGACGCTGGCGGCACTGTTCATCGCCCAGGCAACGAACACCGACCTGTCGCTGCAACAGCAGGTGCTGCTGCTGCTGGTCGCCATGCTGTCCTCCAAGGGCGCGGCGGGCGTCACCGGGGCGGGCTTCATCACGCTGGCGGCGACGCTGTCGGTCGTTCCCACCGTCCCGGTCGCCGGCATGGCGCTGATCCTGGGCGTGGACCGCTTCATGTCGGAATGCCGCTCGCTGACGAACTTCATCGGCAACGCGGTCGCCACCATCGTCGTCAGCCGCTGGCACGGCGCGCTGGACCGAGAGCAGCTGGACCGCGCCCTGAACGGCGAGGCGACCGGCACCGTCCGCCCCGTCACCACGCTGGAGCCCGCCCCCGCCGGCCTGCGCCTGGGCGAAGCCAGCGCCGACTGACGCCCCGGCGTCGTCCGGGCGGCTCCTCCCCGCCGCCCGACATCAGGCCGCGACCCCCAAGGGCCGCGGCCTTTTCATGGCACAGCCTCCAAAGCCCCGCGCCCACCCGGGACGCAGGACACGCGGCCTGCCGCTTTCTCCGTTCTCCAAATACCCCGCCAACGGCGACCGCAGGCGTCCCCGATGCCAAGAAAAAGCCGCCCCCGGGACGGTCCCAGGGGCGGCGATACTCATGACGGGCAGGTCGGCTCAGGCGGGCTGCGGAACGCCCGCTGCCGGCGCCTCGATCCGGCGCTTGAGCACGGCCAGCGCCGCGACCGACACGGCCGTCCCGATCACCATGGCGATGAAGAAGCCCGGCAGGTTCACCACCGCATTGGGGATCGGCAGGACGAAGATCCCGCCATGCGGCACCTTGAGTTGCACGCCAAGGACCATGCAGACCGCGCCCGCCACGGCCGAGCCCGCGATCAGCGACGGAATAACCCGAAGGGGATCGCGCGCGGCAAAGGGGATCGCGCCCTCGGTGACGAAGGCCAGGCCCAGGACAAAGGCGGCGTTGCCGGCCTCGCGCTCCTCGACGGTGAAGCGGGCGGGGAACAGCCGGCTCGCGATGGCCAGCGCCAGGGGCGGCGTCATGCCCGCGCACATCACCGCAGCCATAGGCTCGGTCACGTTCGAGGCGATCAGCGTGGTGCCAAAGACATAGGCCGCCTTGTTGATCGGCCCGCCCATGTCGACGGCCATCATGCCGCCCAGGATCAGACCCAGGATCGCCGCCGAACTGCCCTGCATGTCCTGCAGCCAGGCGGTCAGCGCCGCCAGCACCCGGGCGGTGGGCGCGCCCACGACGTAGAACATCAGAAGGCCGGTCAGCGCGGTGCCCAGCAGCGGCAGGATCAGCACCGGCATCAGCCCCTGCAGCGTGCGCGGCAGCTTGATGATCCGGGTCAGCGCCAGCACGCCATAGCCCGCGATGAAGCCCGCCAGGATGCCGCCCAGAAAGCCCGCGCCGATGGTGCCGGCGATGACGCCCCCGGTCATGCCGGGCGCGATGCCGGGCCGGTCGGCGATGGAATAGGCGATATAGCCGGCCAACGCCGGTACCATCAGGGTAAAGGCCCCCTTGGCGCCGATCTGGAACAGGGTATAGCCCAGCGTCCCGGCATACTGGTCCTCATAGACGTAGATCCCGCCCAGGGCGAAGGCCAGCGCGATCAGCAGCCCGCCCGCGACCACGAAGGGCAGCATGAAGCTGACGCCGGTCATCAGGTGCTTGTAGACGCCGGTCTTGTGGGCGGGGGCGCTTTCCTCGGCCGGGCCGGCCGTGCCGCCCTGGACCCGCGCCTCGGCCTGGGCCTTGCGGATCAGCGCCGCACCGTCGTTGATGGCGGGCTTGGTGGGCGAATTGAACACCCTCTTGCCCGCAAAGCGCGACAGTTCCACCTGCCGGTCGGCGGCGATGATGACCAGGTCGGCCGCCGCGATCTCGTCCGGGGTCAGCGCATCCTGCGAGCCGACCGAGCCCTGGGTCTCGACCCGGATCTGGTGGCCCAGGGCCTTGGCGCCCTCTTGCAGGCCTTCGGCGGCCATGAAGGTATGCGCGATGCCCGTGGGGCACGAGGTGATCGCCACGATCTTCAGCGGCCCGGCCGCCGCCGCCGCCGGGGCCGCCGCCGTCGCGCCGGCGCCGCGGGCCAGCACCGCGGCCGCATCCTCAAGCACCTCGGCGATGCTGGCCCGTACCTGGGGCAACCCGCCGGGCACCGCGTCCTCTGCCACATCACCCACCAGCAGCAGCCGGTCGGCGCGCTGGACGGCGGCGGGATCCAGCGGGTCCTGCACCCCGTCCGAGGTCCGCAGTTCGACCAGGATCTCGGTCCCCTGCGCCCGCGCCGCCTTCTTCAGGGCCTCGCGTGCCAGCACGGCATGGGTGGCGCGTTCGCCCCCGCCGACGATGGCGATGATCTTTTGCATGTCATTCCTCCTGTCCGGCGCGCCGGGCGCCTCGACGATCCCCCGGCCCGCGGACTGGCGCGGGCCCGTGTTCTTCAGCCGGCCGCGTATTCGGCGGCGGGCGCGGTCGCGATCCGGGCGGCCAGGGCGCGCACCTCGGCCTGCGGCGGCAGGTGGGCGCCCGGGTTGCGCAGCTTGGCCCCGGCGAATGCGGTGGCCTGGCGCGCCAGGTCGGGCAAGGCCAGCCCCTCGGCAAGCCCCGCCGTCAGGCCCGCGACCATCGCGTCGCCCGCGCCGACGGAACTGCCGGTCGCAACCTCGGCCGGCCGGGCGACCAGCGCCCCCGCGCGGGTGACGAACAGCGCGCCTTCGGCCCCCATTGAAACAGTGACCAGCGCGATGCCCCGGTCCAGCAGGTCCCGCGCCGCGGCCAGCAAGGCTGTGGGCTCGGCCAGGCTGCGGCCGACCAGCGCCTCAAGCTCGTGCCGGTTGGGCTTGACGGCATGGGGCATGACCGCACCGGCAAGCGCCTGCGCCAGCGGCTCGCCCGAGACGTCCAGCACCACCCGCGCGCCCCGCCCCGCCAGATCCGCGACCAGCCGCGCCGTGGTGTCGGGCGCAAGGCCCCGGGGCTGGCTGCCCGAGACGACGACCAGGTCTCCGGTCGCCACGGTGTCCAACTGGTTGAACACGGCCTTGGTATCCTCGGGCCGCGCGGCAAAGCCGGGCAGGTTCACGTCGGTGGTGCGCCCGCCGTCTTCCAGGATCTTGATGTTGGTCCGGGTCGAGCCCGCCACCCGGATCATCCGGTCGGCGATGCCCTTGGCGGCGAAAAGCTGCTCGAAGCTTGCGGCATTGTCCCGGCCCAGCAGGCCCGTGACCACGACCTTGACGCCCCAGTCGGCCAGGCACGAGGCGACGTTGACCGCCTTGCCGCCCGGGTCCTGCCGGGTGGCGCTGGCGCGGATGACCTCGCCCGGCTCAAGCCGGGGGACCATCACGGTCTGGTCGATGGCGGGGTTCAGCGCGACGGTGCGGATCATCATGCCGCATCCTCCTCGCGCACGGGGGGAAGGGCCAGCGCCCGGACCGCGACGGCATCGCGCGCGGCCAGCGCCTGCTGCGCCAGTCCCTGCAGGTCCGACAGGTCCGACTGGCGGATGCGCTCCTTGACCGCCGGAATGTCGCGCGGGGTCATCGACAGCTCGTCCACCCCCAGCCCCGCCAGCAACGCGGCGCCAAAGGCGTCGCCTGCGATGCCGCCGCAGACGCCGACCCAGCGGCCATGGGCATGGGCGCCCCTGACCGTCAGGTCGATCAGCTTCAGCACCGCCGGGTGCAGGCTGTCGGCTTCGGGCGCCAGCACCGGGTTCTGGCGGTCGATCGCCAGCGCGTATTGCGTCAGGTCGTTGGTCCCGATCGAGAAGAAGTCGGCGTGCTGCGCCAGCTGGTCGGCCAGCAGCGCCGCCGAAGGCACCTCGATCATGATCCCCAGGGGGATCGCCGGGGCCTCAAGCTCGGCCCGGATGCGGTCGCAGGTCTCGCGCAGCGCCAGCAGTTCCGCGACCGAGGTGATCATCGGGAACATGACCGAAATCTGCGCGCCGTCCCTGGCCGCGCAGTAAAGCGCGCGCACCTGCGGCACCAGCAACTCGGGCCGGCGCAGCAGCAGCCGCGCGCCCCGGACGCCCAGGAAGGGGTTCTCCTCGCGCGGGAGGTCCAGATAGCTGACTTGCTTGTCCCCGCCGATGTCCAGCGCGCGGATGACCAGGGGGCGGTCGCCCATGGCGCGCGCCATGTCGGAATAGGCGCGATACTGGTCTTCCTCGGTCGGGCTGTCGCCGCGCTCGAGGAACAGGAACTCGGTGCGCATCAGGCCGACGCCCTCGGCGCCCTGCTCGATGGCGAAGGCCGCCTGCTCGGCCAGGTTGATGTTGGCGCCGATCTGGACCTCGTGCCCGTCGCGGGTACGGGCGGGCAGCGCGCGGGCCTCGGCCGCACGGGCGCGCTTGGCCTCCTCCTCCGCGATCCAGGCCCTGGCCGAGGCCAGGTCCGCCTCGGACGGGTTCAGGTAAAGCCGGCCACCGCTGCCATCGATGATCGCAGGCGCACCCGAGGTCAGCCGCGACAGCGCCGCACCCGCCCCCACCACGGCGGGCAGGCCAAGCGTGCGCGCCAGGATCGCCGTGTGCGAGGTCGGCCCGCCCTGCGCCGTCACCAGCCCGGCGACCCGCTCGGCGTCCATCGTGGCGGTGTCGGTGGGCGTCAGGTCGTCGGCCACCAGGATCGCGTCCTGCGGCACCTCGGCCGGGGCGGGTTTCGCCAGGCTCGGGTCGATCAGGGCCAGCACGCGGCTGCCCACGTCGCGCAGGTCCACCGCCCGCCCCGCCAGCACCGGATTCCCGACCTTCAGCAGCGCCTGCGCGGTTTCCTGCACCGCCTGGTGCCAGGACCAGGCAAGCCCATGCCCCTCGACCAGCTTCTGCGAGGCCAGCGTCACCAGCTGCGGGTCGTTCAGCAATTCCGCCTGCGCCAGAAAGATGGCGCTGTCGGCCTCGCCCAGGCGGCGGGCGGTATCGTCGGCCAGGGCACCAAGCTGCTCGCGGGCGCGGGCCAGCGCCTCGTGCAGCCGGTCGGCGGCCGGCGCCAGCGCAATGGGTTCGTCCGGGACCTGCACGGGCCCCGCCTCAAGATGATGCAGCCGGCCGATGGCCAGCCCGGGCGAGGCGGCAACCCCCTCGACCACATCGGCGCCCTCGGGCGCGGTCCAGCCGCCGGCCTGCGCGGTCGCGCGGCGCTTTTCCTCGGCCTTCTGCGCATCGGCTTTCTCGCGCGCGCTGAGGCCGGTGATGACGATGCGCAAGGTCGACAGCGCATCCGCCGCGTCCGCGCCCTCGGCGGAAACCGTGACGGTGTCGCCCGGCTTCAGCCCCAGCTGCAGCAGCGAGATCATGTTGCGGGCATCCGCCGCCTCGTCGCCGTTGCGCACCCGGATGCGGGCGGCAAAGCGGCGCGCCGTCTCGGCCCATTCGGTGGCGGGGCGTGCGTGCAGGCCGCTGGGGTAATCGCAGGTCCACTCGAAGCCCTGGGCGAAATCGCCCTGCGGCTCGGCCGCCGGGGCCGTGGCCTCGGCCCCCGACAGGGCGGCGACCACCAGGCCCGCGTCGTCGGTCGAAGTAAGGTCCGCGATCCGCGCATCGTCCTGCAACAGCCGCGTCAGGCGGCGCAGGATGCCGATATGCGCGTCCGACCGTGCGGCGATGGCCACGATCAGCGTCGCGCGCTGGCCTGCGTTCCATTCGACGCCGTCCCGCACCTGCAGGACCGCGATGCCGTCGCGCAGGATCAGGTCGCGATCCTCGACCATGCCATGGGGGATGGCGATCCCCTTGCCCAGATAGGTGTTCGAGGCGGCCTCGCGCCGCTCCATGCTGGCGCCGAAGCCGGGCTTGACGCAGCCATCGGCCACCAGCAGCGCGGCAGCCTGGGCAATCGCATCGGCCTTGTCCGCGACGCGGGCATCCAGGCGCACAAGTTCGCGGGGCAAAAGGCCCGCTTCCTGAATCAGGGACACTGGTTCCTCCCAATCTCCTAAGGTTGACGATTCGTAACCGAAAAGTGGAAACGTTTCCACTAAATTTTGCCGAAAAACGCGCCGATCATGTCGGCACTCGCCCAAACTTCTTGCAATAAGCGCAGGGATGGGCAATGGTTCCACGCAGGTAGGACTAGCAACGTTTCCACTAAAATGACTGTTGGGATCAAGGATGTGGCCCGGGCCGCGGGGGTGGCGCCCTCGACGGTGTCGCGCGCCCTGGGCAAGGGGCCCGTCAGCCCCGAGGTGCGCCGCAAGGTCGAGGCGGCGGTGGCCGCCACCGGCTATCGCCCGAACCTGGCCGCGCGCCAGCTGCGCTCGCAGCAGTCGATGACCGTGGGTCTGGTCGTCGCCGACATCCGCAACCCCTTCTTCACCCAGCTGTCCCGCGCGGTCGAGGACGAAGCCTATCGCGCCGGGATGCGGGTCTTTCTGTGCAACACCGACGAAGACCCCGCGCGCGAGGCGATGTATCTGGACCTGATGGCCGAGGAACGCGTGGCCGGCCTGATCCTGGCGCCCACGCGGGCCCTGGGACCCAAGGCGCTCGCCGGGTTTCAGGTGCCCGTGGTCCTGGTCGACCGGGCGCTGGCCGGGGGACGGCGCGATGCGGTGGTGCTGGACAATATCGGCGCCACCGGACAGCTGGTCGACCATCTGGTCGCGACCGGCCGGCGGCGGATCGCGGGGCTCTTCGGCGCGACCTCGGCCACCGGGCTTGAACGCCGCGACGGGTTTCGCGCCCGGATGCAGGACCACGGGCTGCAACCCATCGTCGCCACCGCCGCCCCCAGCCCCGAGGCCGGGCGCAAGGCGCTGGCCGACCTGATCGCCGCCGAACGCCCCGATGCGCTGGTCCTGTCGAACGGGCTGTTCGTCGGCGCGGCCCTGCGCCTGTGCCGAGACCTCGGGATCAGTGTCCCCCGCGATCTGGCCATCGCAGGCTTCGACGACGAACCCTGGACCTCGCTGGTCGACCCGGGCATCACCGTCATCCGCCAGCCCGTCGACGCCTTCGGGCGCGAGGCGATGGTGATGCTGCAATCGCGCATCGCCCGCCCCGACCAGCCCTTTCGCACCGTCGTCCTGTCGGGCGAGTTGATCGCCCGCGGCTCGACCGCGCCGGCCTGACGCCAGGGCCTTTCACCGTTTTTCAAATACCCGAATGCCAAGGCCGGCAATCAGGTCACGACGCCGATCTGCCAGGGCACGAATTCGTCCTGGCCATAGCCGTGCTGCTCGCTCTTGGACGGCTTGCCCGAGGCGCAGTCGATCATCATCTGGAAGATGACCTCGCCCAACCCCTCGATGGTGGCGCCGCCGTCGATGATGCTGCCGCAGTTCAGGTCCATGTCCTCTTCCTGGCGCAGCCAGGTTGCGGTGTTGGTCGAGAATTTCAGCGACGGCGCCGGCACGCAGCCAAAGGCCGATCCGCGCCCGGTGGTGAAACAGATCAGGTTCGCCCCCGACGCCACCTGCCCCGTGGCCGAGACCGGGTCATAGCCGGGGCTGTCCATGAAGACCATGCCGTGTTCCGTCACCGGCTCCGCATATTCATAGACGCCGCGCAGGTTGGTGGTGCCGGCCTTGGCGACAGCGCCCAGGGATTTTTCCAGGATCGTCGTCAGCCCGCCCGCCTTGTTTCCGGCCGAGGGGTTGTTGTTCATTTCGGCGCCGTTGCGGGCGGTGTGCTCCTTCCACCAGTCGATGCGGGCGATCAGCTTCTCGCCCACCTCGCGCGTCTCGGCGCGCCGCGTCAGCAGGTGTTCCGCCCCATAGATCTCGGGCGTCTCGGACAGGATCGCCGTGCCGCCATGGCTGACCAGGATATCGACCGCATGGCCCAGCGCCGGGTTCGCGGTGATCCCCGAATAGCCGTCCGAGCCGCCGCATTGCAGCCCCACGACCAGTTCGCTGACCGGGATCGGCTCGCGCGCCACGGCATTGGCCTCGGGCAGCATGGCGGTGATCTGCGCGATGCCGTGCTGGATGGTCTTTTGCGTGCCGCCCTGGTCCTGGATGGTGAAGGCCTTCAACTTGGCGCCCTCGGTCAGGCCGCGCGACTGCATGATGTCGGCGATCTGGTTCGTCTCGCAGCCCAAGCCGATGAACAGCACGGCGGCAAAGTTCGGATGGGTGGCAAAGCCCGACAGGGTGCGGCGCACGATGCGCATGGATTCGCTTTTGCTGTCCACCGCGCAGCCGATCCCGTGGGTCAGCGCGACGACCCCGTCCACGTTCGGGAAATCGGCCAGCGACTCCGGCCGGATGTCGCGGCGGAAATGGTCGGCGATGGCGCGCACCACCCGGGCCGAGCAGTTCACCGATGAGATGATGCCGATATAGTTCCGCGTCGCCGCCCGCCCGTCCGGCCGGCGATAGCCCATGAACGTCGCCGGCTGCTCCACCCGGGGCGTCGGATGGGCATCAGCGCCGATGGCATGGTCCATCTGCACGTCGGTCATGGCGAGGTTCTGGACATGGATATGGTCGCCCGGCGCGATGTCCTGCGAGGCAAGGCCGATGATCTGGTTATAGCGCCGGACCGGCTGGCCCTGGGCGATCGCGCGGGTCGCGATCTTGTGGCCGGGCGGAATGTCGGTCAGCGTGGTGATCCCTTCCTCCTCCAGCAGGGTGCCGGCGGGGATGGGACGGGTGGCGATCACCACATCGTCCTGCGGCCGCAGGCGGATGATGCGGGGGGCGGTGGTGGCGGGCGCGGCTGTGGTCTCGGACATGGCTGCGCTTCCTTTCTAAAGATCAAGAATGGCCTTGATCACGCCCGCCTCGGGGCGCGACCAGGTCTGGAACAGGTGCACGGCATCGCCCAGCGGGCCGCGATGGGTGTTCAGCGCCCGCGTCGGCACGCGGCCGGCCCGCATCTGGGCCACCACCTCGGCGAAATCGTCGGGCTGGGCGTTGCGGCTGGCGATCAGCGTCGCCTCGCGCTTGTGGAACTCGGGGTCCGCAAAGGTGATGCTTTGCGGCACGACCGACAGCAGCACATAGCGCGCGCCATGGGCCAGAAAGCCGAAGCCCTGCTCGATCGGCCCGGGCAGGCCGGTCGCGTCGATCACCACGTCGAACCCGTCGCCCCCGGTCATGCGGGCGATCTCGGCCCCGGCGCCCTCGCCCGCCACCAGGCCCGCATCCGCGCCCAGCCGGTCGGTGGCAAAGTCCAGCCGGTCGCGGCGCATGTCCATGACCGTGACATGCGCGCCGCGCGCCTTGGCAAAGATGATCGCCGACATGCCGATGGGGCCGGCGCCCGTGACCAGCACCCGGTCGCGGTCGGTGATGGCGCCACGTTTGACGCCATGCGCGCCGATGGCCAGGAACTCGATCATCGCGGCATCCTCAAGCGCGATGCCGCCCGTCGGGATCACGTTCTGCACGGAAACCGAGAGCCGTTCCGCCATGCCCCCGTCCGTATGAACGCCAAGCACCCTGATATTGCGGCAGGCGTTGGTCAGCCCCTTGCGGCAGGCCTGGCAGGTGCCACAGGACAGGTAAGGCACGATATAGACCGGGTCGCCGGCTTTCAGCGCCGAACCCTCGGGCGCCTCCTCGACCGTCCCCGAAAGCTCGTGCCCCATGACGCGGGGATAGTCCAGGAACGGATGCTTGCCACCAAAGATGTGAAAATCGGTGCCGCAGATGCCGACATGACGGATGCGGACCAGCACCTCATCGTCCCCCCGCGCGGGGTCGGGCCGTTCGATCAGCGACAGGCTGCCCGGTTCGTTGCAGATCAGCGCCTTCATGCGGCGTTCCTTTTCGATGATGGCCGACAGCATCGGCGCGGGCTGGCCGGTCCAGTCCAGAAAGGCCGCCATACGGCGCTGCACCTTCAGCGCGTGGTTGCCGGCAATGTCGGCGATGCGGTGGTCCAGATAGGGGTTCAGGAACCGCGCCAGGGTGGTTTCGACATAATCGCGCGCCTCGGCGCCCATGCGCTTCGCGGCAAAGCCGGGGATCACCTCACCCTCGTAAAGCGCATCCAGCCGCGCGCGCACACCGGGATCGGCCAGGATCTCGCGCACGGTCTCGTCCGCCGGGCGGTGTTCATCCTGCCAGACCTGCGCCAGCCAGCTGTGGCCCAGGTTCAGGATGTGCAGCTTCAGCCGCTCGTGCAGCTCGATGCTGTCGGCCAGCACGATGGCGGGATGGGTGCAGGGCAGTTCCAGCCCCGGCGCCCGTTCGATGGCCCACAACGCATAGGGCTCGGCCACCGCGCCCACCGGCTCGATGGGTTCGGACACGATGCGGTCGACCAGCGTGTTGGCAAACACCACCCGCGCGTCCAGCCAGTCCAGGAAACCCGGCGCGGTGCCCTTCGCGCAGTCCCGCACCAGCCCGCGCAGGATCGGGCCGTTCCCCTGCACCAGCTCGCAGGGCAGGATGGTCAGGGCCTCGCCGCTGCCGACATAGCGGGCGTGCAGAAGCTGGGCCAGCTTGGCCGGAAAGCTGCGCGCCGGCGCCGCCGCGTCCAGCCCCGTGTCCGACGGGTCCAGCGCATAGCCCGCATCGCCGGTGTTCGAGACGACGAACTGCACCTCGTGCACGAACAGCCGCACGATCTCGGGCCAGTCCGCAGCGACCGACAGGCCGCGTGTCACGCTTTTGACCTGCACCCGGCGTTCGACCGGGGCGCCGTCCTCGAGCCCGCGGATGACGACCGGATAGCCTTCGGCCGCCCCAAAGGCGCGCACCCGGCCCGCCCTCTCGACCGAGCCCGAGGTCTGGACCACGGTGACCGGCGGCACGTCCTGCCCGGCCTCGCGCGCCTCGTGCAGGAACAGGTCGACATGGGCTTGCAGAAAGCGGCTGGTGCCGAATTGCAGGATCATGTCCGACCTCGAAAACCATGAATGGCCGCGTTCACCCGGTCGCGCCACGCCCGGCTTTCGACCAGCGGCGCGGGAAACAGCCCGGGCAGCGCGAAGAAGGGCGCCGACGGATCCTCCTGGGGCATCGCCGCGACCGCCGCCATCAGTTCCGCCGCGCGCGGATCGTCGGCCTGTCCGCGATGCGCCAGCGCCGCGATCCAGACGCCGACCGCATGGGCAAAGGCGTCAGCGCCTTGGGGCAGCGCCTGAACGGCGGGGGCAAGGATGCGCTGGGGCAGCTTCTGGGTCGAATCCATGGCGATCTGGATCGTGCGATGGGCAATGGCCGGGTTGGCAAAGCGGGCGATCAGCTGATCCATATAGGCATCAAGGTCGATGCCGGGAACCGGGTCCAGCGTCGCCGCCGCCGCCTTCATGTGATCGTGAACCTGCGCCGCCAGTTCGGGCACCGCCATCACGTCCCGCACGTAATCCAGCCCGTGCAGGATGCCCAGATGCGCGATCAGCGTGTGCGAGCCGTTCAGCAGCCGCAGCTTCATCTTCTCGTAGGGCTCGACATCCTGGACCATGACCGCGCCGGCGCGGTCCCAGGCAGGACGGCCCTGCGGAAAGCGGTCCTCGATCACCCATTGGATAAAGGGCTCGGTCTCGACCGCCAGGACATCCTCGGCCCCGATCAGGGCGCTCGCGCGGGCGCGGGTTTCGTCGGTCGCGGCGGGCACGATGCGGTCGACCATGCTGCTGGGAAAGGCCACGTTCGCGCCGATCCACAGCGCAAGGTCCGGGTCCAGCGCCTCGGCCAGTTCCAGAACCAGCCGGCGCAGCACGCGCCCGTTCGCCGGCAGGTTGTCGCAGCACAGCACCGTGAATGGCGCGACGCCGGCCTCGCGCCGCCGCCGCAAGCCCTGGACGAGGAAGCCCAGCGGACCGGTCGGGCGATCCGGCCGGGCGAGGTCGGCCGCGACCGAGGGGTGGGTCCGGTCCAGCCCCCCCGTCGCCGGGTCGATGCCATAGGCCTTTTCCGTCACGGTCAGCGTGACCACCCGGATGTCCGGGTCGGCCAGATGCGCCAGCACCGCATCGGACGCTTCGGCCGCGCACAGCCAGCCGCGGGTCACGCCCACGACCAGCGCGCTGTCGCCATTCGCCCCCCGCGTGACAACGGAAAACAGCCCGTCCTGCGCCGCCAGATCCCGCACCACCTGGGCCGAGCGCAGGTTCACCGCGACGATGCCCCAGGGGCCAGGCTCGGCCTCGACGGCGGCCTGGGTCAGGACCGCCTGATGCGCGCGGTGAAACGCACCCAGGCCCAGGTGCAGGATGCCCGGCCGCAGCGCCGCGCGGTCAAAGCCGCGCCAATCCGCCTGCGACAGCCTCATGCCTGCGTCTCCAACTCCGCGGCCCCCAGCCGGGGGTGGCCCAGCGCGCGTTCGATGCCGCGCAGTTCCGCCAGGCCCTTGAGCCGCCCGATGGCCGGATAGCCCGGCTGCGCCCCCCGCGCCAGATCGTCCAGGATTTCCTGCCCGTGGTCGGGACGCATGGGGATCTGGTGATCGGCGCGGCCTTCGGCCTTGCGGCGGCGCTCCTCGGCCAGAAGCGCGGCGACCAGTTCGACCATGTCGGTACCGCCCTCAAGATGCTCGTCCTCATAGAAGGAACAGGGCGTCGTCGCGGCCTCGCGCGTGACATTGCGCAGGTGGACGAAATGGATGCGCGGTCCGAATTCCTGCGCCATCGCCGGCAGGTCGTTGTCGCCCCGCGCCCCCAGCGAGCCCGAGCACAGCGTCACCCCGTTCGCCCGCAGATCGACCTGCCCCAGCATATGGGCATAGTCGTCGCGGGTGGACAGGATGCGCGGCAGCCCCAGCAGCGGCCACGGCGGGTCGTCGGGATGGGCGCAGATGTTGATTCCCGCCTCCTCGGCCACCGGCGCCACCTGTTCCAGGAAATCGACCAGATGGCCGCGCAGCCGGTTCGCGTCGATGCCCTGATAGCTGCGCAGCTTCTCCAGCAGCTGGTCCAGCGTATAGCCGTCGGCCGAGCCGGGCAGGCCCGCGCCGATGTTGCGGCCAAGCTCGGCGATGCGACTGTCGGGCATGTCGGCGAAACGCCGCGCGGCCTCGGCGGCCAAAGCCTCGGGGTAATCCTCGGCGGCGCCCGGGCGCTTCAGGATATGGATGTCGAAGGCCACGAAGTCCGGCAGGTCGAACCGCATCGCCCGCGCGCCCTGGCGCGTCGGCCAGCGCAGGTCGGTGCGGGTCCAGTCCAGCACCGGCATGAAGTTGTAGCAGACCGTGCGGATGCCGCAGTCCGACAGCCGGCGCAACGATTCCTGCCAATTGGCGACATGGGCGCGCCAGTCGCCGGTCTGGGTCTTGATCTCCTCGCTGACGGGGATGCTTTCGACCACCTCCCATTCCAGCCCGCCGGCGCGCACCTCGTCCTGGCGCTGGCGGATGCCCTCGGCCGTCCAGGCGGCGCCGGTGGGCACATGATGCAGGGCGGTGACGATGCCCTGCACCCCGGCCTGCACCGCGTCCTGCACGCTTACCTTGTCCACCGGACCGAACCAGCGCCAGGTGTGTCTCATGCGTCTTCTCCTGCGAATGTCAGTTGCACCTTGCAGGCGATGCTGCGGTCGCCGGCCAGGTCGAAGGCCTCGCGCGCGCGGTCCAGCGGCAGGCTGTGGCTGATGATCGGGCGCACGTCGATGGCACGGCTGCCGATCAGGCGGACGGCCTCGGCGAATTCCTGGTGGAACCGTTGCGAGCCGCGCCAGGTGATTTCCTTGCCGACCAGCGCGTTCAGCGGAATGGTCACATCGCCCGTCACACCCACCTGCACGATCAGCCCGCGCGGCCGGATCGCGGCAAAGGCGGTGCGCAGCGCGGGCCCCGCGGCCGAGCAGTCAAAGATCAGATCGACCTGCCCCTTGCCGTCCTGCAAGGGCTCCAGCGCGGCGGCATCGCGGGCGACGTTGATCGTGGTCCCTGCCCCCATCGCACGGGCGCGTTCCAGCGCGGCATCGGTCAGGTCGGTGACGATCACGTCCCGCGCCCCGGCATGGCGCAGCGCGGCCAGCACCAGCAGGCCGATGGGTCCAGCCCCCGTCACCATGACCCGCAATGCCGACAGATCGGGCCGCAGTTCGGTGGCCTGCGCGACGGCATGCAGGCAGACCGCCAGCGGCTCGGCGCAGGCCGCCTCTGCGGCGCTTACCCCCTCCGGAAAGGCATGGACCTGCCGGGCCGGCACCACGAACAGGTCGCGGAACATACCCTGTTCATGCGGCAGCCGCATGGCCGAGCCGATGAAATGCATGTCCAGGCAATGGATCGGCAGGCCCTTTTGGCAATAGTCGCAGTTCCCGCAGGGCTGGGACGGGCTGATCGCGACCAGCGTACCTGGCGCCAGATCCACCCCTGCACCCGCCTCGACCACATGCCCCGAGGCCTCGTGCCCTGAAATGATCGGCTCGCGCACCCGGACCGGACCAAAGCCGCCGTCCTGGTAATAGTGCAGGTCCGATCCGCAGATCCCGCCCGCCGCCATCGCCAGCAGCACCTCGCCCGGGCCGGGGCGGCCAACCTCCTGTTCCTCGACCCTCAGGTCCCGCGCGCCGTAAAGACGCGCCACACGCGTGCGCATAGCCCAAAGCCTTCCTTGTTGCCCAAATACCCATGCGACGGCAGCCGCAGTCGCATGGGCCGGTTTTCTTGCCCTAGCGGATCAGACCCAGCTTGGTCGGCAGCCACAGGCTGATCGAGGGGATGAAGGTGATCAGCAGCAGCGCGATGAACAGCGGGATCATCCAGGGCAGGATGGCCAGCGCCGTGCGCTCGACCGACATCCTGGAAATCCGCGACAGCACGAACAGGACCATCCCCACCGGCGGCGTCAGCAGGCCGATCATCAGGTTCAGCGTCACGATCAGGCCCAGGTGCACCGGGTCGATGCCATAGCGCGCCGCGACCGGCAGCAGGATCGGCACCAGGATCGAGATCGCGGCGATGGTGTCCAGGAACGCCCCCACGATCAGCAGGATGACGTTCACGATGATCAGGAAGGTCCACCAGTTGTCGGTCAGCGCGAACATCGCGTCCGAGAACAGCTGCGCCGCCTGGCTGACCGTCAGAAGCCAGGCAAAGATCGAGGCCGCGGTGACGATGAACAGGACCGAGGCCGTGGTCTCGATCGTGTCGAAGCTGGCCTTGGCCAGGCTGCGCAGCGTCATCGTGCGATAGCGCACCAGACCCAGGAACAGCGACCATAGCACGGCGGCGACGGCGGCCTCGGTCGGCGTGAACCAGCCCATGGTCATGCCGCCGATCAGCAGCACCGGCGCCATCAGCGCCATGACCGCATGCCAGTCGAAATACCAGTCCAGCCCGATCAGCGCGGCCAGCCCGATCAGCACCGCAATATTGACCGACAGGCCCAGCAGCGTCAGGATATAGACCGCCACCGGAAAGGACAGCACGATCACCACCTCGAGCGTGGCGGCCAGCAGTTCCTTCAGGTCGAAGGGCGTGTCCGAGCCCCAGCCCTTGGCGCGGGCAAAGACATAGACCGTCGCCATCATCAGCAGCGTCATCACCACGCCGGGCACGATCCCGGCCATGAAAAGCGCCCCGATCGAGGCATTGGCCATCATCCCGTAGATCACGAAGGGCAGCGAGGGCGGAAAGATCGGCCCCAGCGTGGCCGAGGCGGCGGTGACGCCGACCGCGGCCTCGACCGGATAGCCGTGGTCCTTCATCGCCTTGATCTCGATGGTGCCGATCCCGGCGGCGTCGGCCAGCGCGGTGCCCGACATGCCCGAAAACACCACCGAGCCGATGATGTTGACCTGCGCCAGGCCCCCTTTCATCCAGCCGACCAGCGACAGGGCAAAGTGATAGATGCGGCCGGTGACGCCCGCGATGTTCATCAGGTTGCCCGCCAGGATGAAGAAGGGCACCGCGATCAGCGGAAAGCTCTCGACCCCCGCGATCATGCGCTGCGCGGCGATGATGTCGGGCGCGACATTGTAGGTCAGCAGATAGGCCAGCGAGGCCACCGCCATGGACACGGCCACGGGCACGCCCACGACCATCAGCAGAAGGAAGGATCCGATCAGAAGCAGCATGGGTCAGACTCCGGTCGCGCCATGATCGGCGGCGTTTTCGCGGCAGGTCTTTTCGCCCCGCATGTCCTTGATGAAGTTCTGCACACCGCGCAGCAGCATCAGGACGAAGGCGACGAAGACGGTGTAGAAGACGATGCCCCGCGGCAGGTCGACGGTGACCATGCGCTCGCTTCCGACGATGCCGATATAGCGCCACATCAGCCAGGCCATATAGCCGAAAAAGCCGATGCTGATGATGTCGACGGCGGTCTCGAAGCGGCGGCGGACAGGGCGGGACATGAAGTTGTAAAGCAGGTCGACGGCGATGTGGCGGCACATGCGCACGCACATCGCGGCCCCCAGGAACACCACGACCACCAGGCAGTTCGCGGCGATCTCCTCGGTCCAGGCCAGGCTGTTGTTCAGCGCATAGCGGGTGAAGAACTGCAGGAAGATGCACAGCGCCATCCCCCAGAAGACCGCCAGCGTCAGCCAGTCCTCGACGGAATAGGGCGACAGGTCGACCGGGCCGGTGTCGTCCTCGAAGGCATGCGCCATCTCTTCCACGCTCAGCAGCGTGTGATCTTGGTCGGCCATTGCGTTAGCTCCAGATTGTCGGGGAAAGGCCCGGTGCCCGCCCTGGGGCGCCGGGCCGGCGGATCACTGCACCGCGCGGATGTCTTCCCAGTCCTTGAGGTTATAGCCGAAGGATTCGACCGGCTGCTGTTCCAGCACCGTCCTTTCGAAATCGGCCTTGTCGACCTCGGTCACGGTCAGGCCCATGCCCTTGAACTTGTCGACCAGCGCGGCCTCGCGCTCCTCGACGATCTTGGTGGCGCGTTCGGCGGCCTCGAGCATCACCTCCGAGAAGATCTGCTTGTCCTCGTCCGACAGGCTGGCCCACAGGGTCTGGGACACGACCGTGTTCAGGTGGTCGACGATATGGCCGGTCAGGGCGATGTTCTTCTGCACCTCGTAGAACTTCTTGGCCTCGATGGTGGTCAGCGGGTTTTCCTGCGCGTCCACCGTGCCGTTCTGCAAGGCCAGATAGACCTCGGCAAAGGCGATGGGGGTGGTGTTGGCGCCGCAGGCGCGCGGCATCGCCAGATAGGCCGGCACGTCCGGCACCCGCATCTTGACGCCGTTCAGGTCGGCGCAGGTCTTGATTTCCTTGTTCGCCGTGGTGTGGCGGGTGCCGTAATAGGTCACGGCGGTGATGTGGTTGCCCGAGGCCTCCTCATAGCCCTGCGCAAGCCGCTTGAAGACATCGCTTTTGGTGTAGGCGATCAGGTGCGAGGGGTCGCGGAAGATATAGGGATAGTAGGTCACGCCGATCGGCTTGTAGTCGCGCGACGCAAAGCTCGAGCCCGAGATGATGATGTCCACGGTCCCAAGCCGCAGGCCCTGGTTCAGGTCCGCCTCCTTGCCCAGCTGCGAGGCCGGGAACACGTCGATCTTGTAGCGGCCGTCGGTGCGCTTGGCGATTTCCTCGGCCGCCCAGACGGATTCGGTGTGGAACGGCTCGGACGTCTCATAGACATGGGCCCATTTCAGGGCGGTCTGGGCCTGGGCCACGGCGGCGCTGGCCATCAGCGCGGCCGCCCCCAGGATGGTCTTGATGGTGAACTTCATGCTTATCCTCCCATGAGCATCGTTCGTCTTTCGGTGGTCTGCTAGTCCGGCTCGACCAGCAGGCTTTCGGTAAATCGGCGTTGCGATTCCGTCAGATGGTGGCGCATCGCCTCGCGCGCGGCGGCCGGATCGGCATCGGCGATGGCGTCGCGGATCGCGCCATGTTCCGAAATCGCCAGCCGCCAGGTGCGCGGCCCCTCGAAATGGGCCGAGAAGCGGGCGAAGATCGGCGTCAGGCGGCGTTCGAACGTGGTGGCGGTGAAATTCGCCAGCAGCGCGTTGCCCGTGGCCTGGGCAATCTCGACGTGAAAGGCGCAATCAAGCCGGATGGCCTGCATCCGGTCGTGCACGGCCGCCGTCATGCCGGCCAGATGATCGTCCAGACGGGCAATCACCGCCGGGGTGACATGGCGGGCAGCCTCTTCGGCGATGGCGGATTCGATGATGCAGCGCGCGCTGAGCAGCTCCATCGGCCCCTCGACCTCAAGCTCGGGCGCGGCCGCAGCGCCGGTCCGGACATAGATGCCCGAGCCCATGCGAATCTCGACCCGGCCCTCGACCTCCAGCGCGATCAGCGCCTCGCGCAGCGACGGGCGCGACACGCTGAGCTGTTCGGCCAGGTCGCGTTCGGACGGCAGCCGGGCGCCGGGGCCCAGGCCCTGCCGGGCGACAAGCGCAAGGATCTGGTCGGCCACCTGCCGATATTGCCGGCGGGGCCTGGGCTCGGTCTGCATGGCTTTCCCCCTGGGCGCGCCGCCTCCTCGCGGCACGCGGTCAACTGGTTTGACCAATTACGACGATAAGAAGCTTGCAGGGATTCGGTCAAGCAGATTTTCACGCTTTGGCGATTATCTGGTCAGGCCAGTTCCGCCAGCCCGTAGTGCGCGGCCAGATCGCGGAACCCCTGCGCCGTCGCCGGGTCCAGGACCACGCCGTTCCGCCGCCGTTCGTCCGCCACGCGCCATTCGCGGTCGCCGGGCGCCATGACCTGGCATCCCTCGCGCGCGGGGGATTGGCGCAGCACGTCCAGATAACGCGTCATTCCCGCCTCGAACGCCTCGCGGTCCAGGAACGCCTCGGGCTTCAGGGCCAGGACGAAGGCGCCCATGCCGCGCGGCGTTGCGAAATCCGGGCCCCCCATGGGCGGAATGTCGAAGCTGAGCTTCATGCCCGACAGCACCGCGCTGAAGATTTCCGCCACCCCCGCCAGCGCTGCGCCCTTGAAGCCGAAGGCTCCGCCCAAGGGCGCCAGCATGTCGGCAAGGCTTGCGTCGCGCGTATCGACCCCCTGGGCATCGGACGCCGTCGCCTCGGGCAGTTCGATCCCAAGGCTTTGATAAAGCTGAACGCGGTTATAGGGGATGGCACTGGTCGCCATGTCCAGAAGCCACGGCTCCTGCCCCGGTGCGGGGACGGCGACGGCAATGGGATTGGTGCCGTGAAAGCGCATCGCACCGTCATGCAGCCGCACGAAACTGTCCGAGTTGCAAAAGGTCAGGCCGATCAGCCCTGCCCGCGCCGCCTCGATCGCATAGGCCCCGGCGGGACCGA
Source organism: Paracoccus yeei ATCC BAA-599 (assembly GCF_000622145.1). Lineage (GTDB taxonomy): Bacteria > Pseudomonadota > Alphaproteobacteria > Rhodobacterales > Rhodobacteraceae > Paracoccus > Paracoccus yeei. The sequence goes on from NZ_JHWH01000002.1 coordinate 166,124, forward strand.
AATGCGAGGAGTTGCGGATCGACACCGCGCCCAGGCCGAACTGGTTCGCCAGGGCGACCGCGCGGGTCATGCCGTGATAGGCCCCGACCGCGCCCTGGGCGTGATCGGCGTCCCAGACCTCGACCGCGCCGAAACCGCCCACCTGGCGCAGCGCCGGGTTCCGGTTCAGCCGGCCGCCCTGCAAGGCCTTGATGTAGTGGGGTAGAAGCCGGATTCCGTGACTATCCACCCCCAGCGTCGTGCCGTGCATCATCGCCCGCGTCGCGGCATCGGCCGTCGCCGCGTCCGCGCCTGCCGCCAGAAAGGCCGAGCGGCTGAAACGCTCCAGATCCTGCAATGCGATACGCGGCTGTTCAGACATGGCGCCCCCCTTTGATGTCCCGTGCACACACTAGACATCGATTGCCGATGGCACAATTGCTTTCGTCGGGCCGCTTGGGCATCGTGGCCCAAAGGATCGCCCGATGAACCAAGCCTCTGTTGCGCCCCCCCTTTACCGCCAGGCCAGCGAAGCCCTGGCGCAGGACATAGCCCAGGGGCTTCTGCCTGCGGGCGAGGCGCTGACCCAACTGGGCATCGCCCGTCGCTTTGGCATCAGCCGTGCCCCCGCCCGCCGCGCGCTTGAGGAACTGGCCCGGGCAGGCATGCTGCGCCGCGCGCCCTCGGGGCGGTTCGAGGTGGTGGGTGCGCCCGCCTCCGCCACCCCGCGCCCCGCCGCCCCGACCGTCCTGACCCAGCAGCCCGCCTGGGAGCGGCTTTACCCCGAGATCGAGCTTGCCATCATTTCGCATGCCTCGCTGGCAAGCTGGCGCGTGAACGAGGCGATGCTGGCCCGCCATCATGGCGTCAGCCGCACTGTCGCCCGCGACGTGATGGGCCGCCTGCAGCAGCGCGGCATCGTGCGCAAGGACGACAGCGGCCGCTGGCTCGCCCCGGCGCTGACAGCCGACCACATGAACGAGCTTTACGAACTGCGCTGGCTGCTCGAGCCGGTGGCGATGGAAAAGGCCGTGCCCCATCTGCCGCCCGGCTTTCTGGACGTGATGGAGGACGAGTTGCGCCAGGCGATCAAGCGCGGCGCCGCCCTGGACGGCGCGGTGCTGGACCGGCTTGAACAGCGGCTGCATGTCGAGTTGCTGGGCCACTGCGGCAACGGCGCTCTGATGCAGGCGATCGGCCTGCCCCAGGCGCTGCTGGTCGCGCATCACTTCCTTTATGCCCTGACGCTGGAGCTGTTCGGGACCGAGCCCTTTCTGGGCGAGCATCTGGAAATCGTGCGCCTGCTGAAGGCCGGCGACATCGCCGGGGCCAAGGCGGCGCTGGTCGCGCATCTGCGCATTTCGCGCCGCCGCGCCCTGCTGCGGATCGAGGCGGTGCAGGACATGATCCAGCCCGACCCCCTGCCCTGGCTGGATCGCGTCTAGGCCCTAGCCCGTGGGCCGCAGCGCCGCGATCAGGTCGTGGAAACGGTCGCCCTGCACGATGACATGGTCGCGCAGCGCCCGCGCCGCGCCATCGGCATCGCCGGCCCGGATCATCGCCACCACCGCGTCATGTTCGGCAAAGGACCGGGCCATCCGGTTCCTGACCTGCAGCTGCATCCGGCGATAGGGTTGCAGCATCGCATGCAGCCGCGACGCCTCCTGCTCGAGGAAGGCGTTGTGGGTGGCGCGATAGATGCAGTGATGAAAGTCGGAATTGCGGGCATAATAGGCCTCGACCTCGCCCGCCTCGGCCAGGCGGCGGCATTCGGCATGAACGGCCTCGAACGCTTCCAGTTCGGCCTCGGTGATGCGGCGTGCTGCCAGCCGGCCGCAGGTCGCCTCGACCTCGGCCATCACCTCGAAGCGCTCGGCCAGTTCGCTGGGGCTCCATTCGGTGACAAAGGTGCCCCGTTTGGGCACGACGCGCACCAGGCCCGAGGCTTCCAGCTGGTGGATCGCCTCGCGGATCGGGGTGCGGGATACGTCGAATTCGCGCTCCAGCGCCTCGGGGTCCAGGCGCGCGCCGGGGGCGTAGATGCCCTGGACGATGGCATTCTCCAGTGCGTTTCGGATGCGGAGCGTGTTCGGAATCGTCGCCATGGTCCCTCCTTGCGGTTCAAAGATAGACAGCTCCGCATGATTCATCCATGCCACTCTCTGTTATATACAACAGGCGAAGCCAAGCGTATAACAGCCAGAAGAGGATTCGCCGGCTTGGGAGGGCCGGCCCACCCCCTGAGGTTTGCAAGGAGAGGAGCCGCGCATGACCCCACACCTGATTTCGATCTATGCCCTGATGGCGATGTTCGTCGTCGCCACGATCTGGCCCATCAACATGGGCGTGCTGGCCTTTGTCGGCGCCTTCCTGGTCGGCACGCTGATGGCCGGCCAGACCACCAAGGAGATCATCGCGGGCTTTCCGGGCGGGCTGTTCCTGACCCTGGTCGGCATCACCTGGCTGTTCGCCCTGGCCCAGAACAACGGCACCATCGACTGGCTGGTGCGCATGGCGGTGCGCGCGGTCAAGGGCCGCATCGCCGCGATCCCGTGGATCATGTTCGGCATTTCCGCCATGCTGACGGCCGTGGGCGCAGTCAGCCCCGGCGCTGTCGCCATCGTCGCGCCCATCGCGCTGGGCTTTGCATTCCGCTATCACATCTCGCCCCTGCTGATGGGCCTGATGGTGGTCCATGGCGCGCAGGCCGGGGGCTTTTCGCCGATCAGCATCTATGGCGGCATCACCAACGGCGTGGTCCAGAAGGCCGGCCTGCCTCTGTCGGAGATGACCACCTTCGCCGCCAGCTTCCTGGTCAATGCCGGCGTGGCGCTGATCCTGTTCATGGTGCTGGGCGGGCGGCGCCTGATGCAGATGCGCAGCGACACGGTCGAGGCGGTCGCCGTCCCCCATGTGGAAATCGCCCGCCCCGCCACCGGCCCCCAGATCTTTGGCGACAGCGAGGCCGAGGCCCTGTCGCGCCGCATCGGCGAGGAAGGCGGCGGCACCTCGAACCGCCTGGTCGCCGAGGTCGAGGAAGGCGACCAGCCCGACGGCACCCCTTATCAGATCGTGACGCTGCTGGGGCTTTTGGCGCTGGCGGTGCTGGTGCTGGCCTTCAACCTGGACATCGGCTTTGTCGCGCTGACCATCGGCCTTGGGCTGGCGCTCTGGGCGCCAACCATGCAGAAACGCGCCATGGCCCAGGTCGCCTGGCCCGAGATCATGCTGATCACCGGCGTGTCGACCTATGTCGCGGTGCTCGAACACATGGGCACCATCGACTTTGTGGGCGACAGCGTGGCGGGCATGGCCTCGCCCATGCTGGCGGCCTTGATGCTGTTCTTCATCGGGGCGGTGGTGTCGGCCTTTGCCTCGTCCACGGCGGTGCTGGGGTCGCTGATCCCGCTGGCGGTGCCCTTCCTGCAGGCCGGCACCGGCGTCGGCGCCATCGGCTTCATCGCCGGCATGGCGGTCGCATCGACCATCGTGGATGTCAGCCCCTTCTCGACCAACGGCGCGCTGGTGCTGGCCAATTCGCGCGGCGTCGACCGGCAGGCGTTCTTCCGCCAGCTGCTGAGCTATGGTGCGCTGGTCACGGTGCTCGCGCCCGTGGTGCTGTGGCTGATCTTTGTCCTGCTGCCGGGTTGATCCCGGCAGTCCAATCCGAACGGAGGCTCGTGACATGAAACCCGAAACCCAGCGCGACCCAGGCCGCGCGCCCCGCCCCGCCTTTCTGGCCGAGCTGTTCGAATCCCTGACTGACCGTACCCGCCGCCTTTGGGGACGAAGCGGGGCCGAAAGCCCGGCGGTCGAGGCGCCCGACCTGTCAGAACTGGGCGAGGCGCTGTTGTCGCGGCGGGGCGAGGCCTCGGGCGTCGCCATCGCCCGCGAGATGCTGGCCGCGTTCGACCGGGCCGACCCGGGCCAGCGGCTGGCGTTCCTGCAAAACCTGGCCGACCGCTTTGGCCCCGATCCCGCGTCGGTGGCCAGGGCCCTGGCCGCTGTCGAACGCGACCCGGAAGGTGTCGAGGCGGTCGAGGCGCTGCACGCGGCCAGCGAGCCGCGCCGGCAGGAGCTGCTGCGCCGCCTGAACCTGGCCCCCGGCGGCACCACCGCGCTGGTCCGCATGCGCGAGGAACTGTTGCGCCACCTGCGGGACGATCCTGCGCTGCGCCGGGTGGACAGCGATTTCGCCCATCTGTTCGCGTCCTGGTTCAACCGCGGTTTCCTGGTGCTGCGCCACATCGACTGGAACACCCCGGCCAGCATCCTGGAAAAGATCATCCGCTATGAGGCGGTGCACGCCATCCGGAACTGGGACGACCTGAGGAACCGCCTGCAACCGACCGACCGGCGCTGCTATGGCTTCTTTCACCCCCAGCTGGTCGACGAGCCGCTGATCTTTGTCGAGGTCGCGCTGACCCGCGAGATCCCGGACAATGTGGCGGGCCTGCTGGATCTGGACCGCAAGCCCATCGCCGCCGAGGCGGCGGATACGGCGGTGTTCTATTCCATCTCGAACACGCAGCGTGGGCTGGCGGGCGTCAGCTTCGGCAATTTCCTGATCAAGCAGGTGGTCGAGGAACTCAAGGCCGAACTGCCCGAGATCAAGACCTTCGTCACCCTGTCGCCGGTTCCGGGCTTTGCCGCATGGCTTTCCGCCCAGCGCAAGGACGAGAATTCGGAACTGGTCAGCCCCGACCAGCGCATCGCCTTTGCGACGCTGGACGATCCCGGCTGGCACCTGGACCCGGCCCGCGCCGAGGCGCTGCGCGAACCGCTGCTGGCGGCCGCCGCGACCTATTTCCTGGCCGCGCGCGACGCCAAGGGCCGGGTGATCGACCCGGTCGCCCGCTTTCACCTGGGCAATGGCGCCCGGCTGGAACGCCTGAACTTCCTCGGCGACGTTTCGGCCAACGGGCTGAAGCAGTCGCACGGGCTGATGGTCAACTATCTGTATGATCTGGGCCGGATCGAGGCCAATCACGAGGGCTTTGCCGAACGGGGCGCTGTCGCCGCCTCGGACAGCGTGAAACGCGCCCTTCCCCAACCGAACGCCTGAGCAAAGGACAATCCCCATGAGCGAGAATCTTTTCGACATCCTGCAAGGCGGCATTTCCGACCCGCAGGCTACCGCCATCGAGACGCTTTCGGGCGAACGCATCGCCTACGCCGATCTGGTGGCCCGGACCGGCCGCTGGGCCAATGCGCTGACCGGCCTTGGCGTTCAGCCCGGCGACCGGGTGGCCGTGCAGGTCGAGAAGTCGGTCGAGGCGATCATCCTGTATCTCGCCACCGCGCGGGCGGGGGCGGTGTTCCTGCCGCTGAACACCGGCTATACCCCGACCGAGATCGACTATTTCGTGGGCGACGCCCGCCCCCGCGTCTTTGTCTGCGACCCGTCCCGGGCCGAGGTGCTGGCGCCGGTCGCCGAAAAGGCGGGCGCGGCGCTGGTCACGCTGGGTGCGGACGGCAAGGGTACGCTGGCCGACGCGGCGGATGCCGCAAGCCCCGATTTCGCCACCGTTCCGCGCCAGGCCAACGACCTGGCCGCGCTGCTTTACACCTCGGGCACCACCGGGCGCAGCAAGGGCGCGATGCTGACGCATGGCAACCTGGTGTCGAACACCCGCGCGCTGCAACAGGCCTGGCGCTATTCGGCCGATGACGTGCTGATCCACGCACTGCCGATCTTTCACACGCACGGGCTGTTCGTCGCGACCAATGTGACGCTGTTTTCCGGCGCCAGCATGATCTTCCTGCCGAAATTCGACGTGGACCGCATCTTTGAACTGATGGGCCGGGCCACGGTGCTGATGGGCGTTCCGACCTTTTACGTCCGGCTGCTGCAAGACGACATGCTGACGGCGGAAAACACCCGGCACATGCGGCTGTTCGTGTCGGGTTCGGCCCCCCTGCTGGCGGAAACCCATCGCGAATGGCAGGCCCGCACCGGCCACGCCATCCTGGAACGCTATGGGATGACGGAAACCAACATGAACGCCTCGAACCCCTATGACGGCGACCGGGTCGCAGGGACCGTGGGCATGCCCCTGCCGGGGGTTCAGATCATCGTGACCGATCCCGAAACCGGCACTGAGCTGCCGCAGGGCGAAATCGGCATGATCGAGGTGCGCGGCCCGAACGTCTTCAAGGGCTATTGGCAGATGCCGGAAAAGACCGCCGCCGAACTGCGCGAGAACGGCTTCTTCATCACCGGCGATCTGGGCAAGTTCGACGAACGCGGCTATCTGCACATCGTGGGGCGCGGCAAGGACCTCATCATCACCGGCGGCTACAACGTCTATCCCAAGGAAATCGAGACCGAGATCGACGCCCTGCCCGGCGTCACCGAAAGCGCGGTGATCGGACTGCCGCATCGCGATTTCGGCGAAGGCGTGACGGCGGTTGTCGTCCCGAGCGGCACCCTGCCCCTGACCGAGGCGGACGTGCTGCACCCGCTCGAGACGCGGCTTGCCCGCTTCAAGCTGCCCAAGCGGGTGATGTTCGTCGATGAACTGCCCCGCAACACCATGGGTAAGGTGCAAAAGAACCTGCTGCGCGACCGCTTTGCCGGGCTTTACGACCCGCAGGACGCCTGAGCCGGCATCGGAGGGCCGGGCGTCCGCACCGGCCCCTTTTCCCGGCCCTGCATCCAATTCGATTTTTCGGCCAAAGGCTTGGCCCTGCAAGGGCTTGGCCGCGACGGCCTGCGAATGTTCCGGCGGCAATCTGGCGCGTCGGACGCCGTCATGTTAGTTAACGGTTGCCAAGGCCGCCGGGGCACCCCGGGGCACCCTGGCAGGGCAAGCGACAGGACGGAGGGCCTTGATGGCACCCCAGCACGCCACCGCGACGACGGACGAGGACCGACCCCTGCTGCCGGTGCTGATCCCGGGGCTGGACGGCGGCTTCCGCCTGGCGCCCGGTTCCGAGGGCGCCCCCCATGACCTCGCCCCCGACCTGGTGCCGGCGGCCAGTCTGTCGGCGGTCGTGGCATCCGACCATCCCGACCAGCGGCTTCAGCTTTACCAGTTCATCGCGACCTATCGCGCCACGCGCGGGGCGAAATGCTATCTGCGCTTCAAGTCCTTCCCCGCCGTTGTCGAACAGTTCGAGTTTTCGCGTCGCACCCCCACTGTCGGCGGCCGGGTGCTGCTGTCGGGCGCCTCGGCCCTGCGGATGCGGACCCGCACGATCAAGCGCATCGCGGGCCGCAAGGTGACCGAACCCGCCCACGAGGCCTGGCTGCTGGCCGGCAAGGCGCGCAAGAAATCGGTGCCCGTCCTGTCCCCCGCCCGGTGGGAGGCGGCCAAGGACCTGCCCTTTCTGGTCGAGGCGCGGAACTTTTTCAACTTCTACCATTTCACGACCGAGACGCTGATCTATCTGCAGATGTATCGCGACTATGGTCTGCGGGGGCCGATCCTGCTGCTGTCGGGCAGCAACCGGCCCCTCAAGCCCTTCATCCGCAGGCTGGTCGAGGATTTCTATCCCGAGCTTGCCGACCGGGTGGAATATGAAACCCGCCGGACGCAGTTCGACCGCGCCATCCTGCCCTTCAACACCAACCATCTGTATCACCTGTCGACCCCGGCCATGATGCCCGATGTCGAACCCCAGGCCGGCCTGGGCAGTCCCGACCAGCCCGGGCACCTGCGCGAGCCGACGCTGGCGAATTACAAGACGCTGTATAACAACAGCCTGGACGAATATGTCGTCCGCCACCGCGAGGCGGCCCTGACCCTGGCCGCGACCCGCAGCACGGCGACGCGGTTCTATGTCGGCCGCAAGCCGGGCGCCTCGAAGGACCGCGGCCTGGCCGGCGAGGCCGAGCTGGTGGCGATGCTGTCGCGCCACGGCTTCGAGACCGTCTATTTCGAGGACCTGAGCCCCCGGGAGCAGGCCGGCATCGCCAACCGGGCCGAGGTGCTGGTCTCGGCCCACGGGGCGGGCTTTGCGAACATGCTGTATGCCCGGCCGGGCAGCCATTTCATCGAACTGAGCCATCTTCAGACCGCGCGCCATCGCCTTGGCGATTTCAACATGCACGCCGCCGCCTCGGGGGCGCATCACCTGCATTTCTTCGTCGACCACGATTACAACGGCGACGACGACGCGGTGCCCGACATCGACCGCGACGGCCATACCGGGGTGGCGATGTCGCCCGCCTCGATCGACCGGCTGGAGGGGCTGGTGGCCATCGTGACCGATGTGCCGGCCTATCAGGAGTTCTTTTCCAGGCTGGCCGACCTGGTGCGCCGGGGCGAAGGCGCGGCCGCCGTGGCCCTGGCGCGGGAGCATCCGCTGTATCTGCGCGGCTGCGCCAGAACCTGCGCCGCCGCGGCCCAGGGGGCCGAGATCGCGGGCGACACGGCCCAGGCCATCGCCCTGCTGCGCGATGCGGTCGCACTTGCCCCATTCCGCGCCGATTTTCACCGCCGGCTGATCGCCCTGTGCGAGGCTGCGGGCGACGGCGCGGGTGCTGGAGCTGCCCGTGCGCTGCATGAACAGTTCGGCCGTTATCGCTGGATGCGCTGGCACCGCGCGGTCAGCGGCGCGACGATCCTTCAGGCCCGCGACTAGGGCTCAGGTCTCGTCCCGGCGCCGAAGCGCCTGGGCCACGGCGCGGCGCAGGTCGCCTTCGGTATAGGGTTTCGCCAGCAGGACGGCGCGCGCGGGGCTGCCGGGCGGGATGCTCATTTCCCCGGTGGCATAGACCAGGGCGATGCCGGGGTGCCGCTCCAGGACAAGGGCCGCCAGCGCGTCGCCCTGCATGTCGGGCAGGCCGAGGTCGGTCAGCAGCAGGTCAAGCGGCTGCCCCTCGGCCAGGGCCAGGGCCTTGCCGGCGCTGCCCGCCTGCATGACGGCATGGCCCATTTCCTCAAGCATCATGGCGGTGTCGGCGCAGATCAGCACATTGTCCTCGACCAGCAGGATGCGCAGGGGGCGTTCGGACGAAGACGGCGCAGGGGCTGGCGTGACAAGGGACAGGGGCGCAGGGGCCTCGTCCCGCCGGTCGGCCTGGGCCTGACGGGCATTGGCCAGGACCTGGCGCAAGCGCCGGGCCAGCGCCTCGCGCGTGTAGGGCTTCGACAGAAGCTCGACCCCCAGGTCCAGCCGTCCTCCATGCACGATCGAGTTTTCGGTATAGCCCGAGGTGAACAGGACCGCGATGCCGGGCATCCGTTCCTGCGCCCGGCGCGCCATTTCCCGGCTGGTGACGGGACCAGGCATCACCACGTCGGTGAACAGCACGTCGATGGCCATGCCGCTTTCGATGACGTTCAGCCCCGCCTGCGGGTCACGGGCGGTCAGGACACGATATCCCAGGTCGGTCAGCAGATCGACGACGGTGTGACGCACGTCGTCGTCATCCTCGACCACCAGCACGGTTTCGGTGCCGCCCTCGACCGGGCCCGAGGTGACGGCGATTTCGCGGTCCTCGCTTGCCATCGAGCGCGGCAGATAGACCCGCACCGTCGTCCCCTGCCCGGGTTCGCTGTAGATGGCGACATGGCCACCCGACTGCTTGATGAACCCATAGACCATCGACAGGCCCAGCCCCGTGCCCTTGCCCTCGGGCTTGGTCGAGAAGAACGGGTCGAAGGCCTTTTCCAGCACCTCGGGCGCCATGCCGCTGCCGGTGTCGGTCACGGCCAGCATGACATACTGCCCGGCCGAGACCTCGGCATGGCAATCGGCATAGGCCTGATCCAGATGGGCGTTGGCGACCTCGATGGTCAGCCGGCCATGGCCCTCCATCGCGTCACGCGCGTTGATCGCAAGGTTCAGCAGCACGTTCTCCACCTGCCCCGGATCGACGCTGGTGTTCCACAGCCCGCCCGAGGTGACGACCTCGACCTCGACCCCCTCGCCCAGTGAACGGCGCAGCAGATCGTCCATGCCGCCCACCAGCCGGCCCAGATGGATCACCCTGGGCTCGAGCGGTTGGCGGCGGCCAAAGGCCAGAAGCTGGCTGGCGAGCTTCGAGCCGCGCGCGACGCCCGCCAGCGCATTGGCGACGCGCTGCTCGGATCGCGGATTGCCCACCACGTCGCGCGCCAGAAGTTGCAGGTTCCCCGCCACCACCTGAAGCAGGTTGTTGAAGTCATGCGCGATTCCGCCGGTCAACTGGCCGATCGCCTCCATCTTCTGGGCCTGGCGCAGGGCGCTTTCGGCCTTGCGGCGCTCGGCGACCTCGGCTTCGACGCGGGCCTCGAGGCCTTCGTTCAGCTGGCGAAGCTGCTCCTCAGCCCGCTCGCGGTGGCGAACCTGCCGCTCCAGGTCGCGGGCGCGCTCGACCAACTGGCCCTCGGCGACGCGCTGTTCGGTGATGTCGGTGTGCACCCCCACCCATTCGCGCAGCCGGCCATCGGCATCGCGGATCGGAACGGCGCGGATCGCGAAGTTGCGCCAGGTGCCGTCGTGACGCCGCACCCGATGTTCCCAGGTATAGGTCGTTTGCGCGGCAACGGCCTGCGCCCAGCTTTCCAGCGTGGCCGCGCGGTCCTCGGGATGGACCGCCTCGGCCCAGCCGTGACCCTGATATTCCTCGGCGCCCTGCCCGGTCAGAGAGGCCCAGCCCTGCTGTTCGCCCTGCATCCGCCCGTCCGGGCCGGTGGTCCACAGCACGCCATGGATCGCCTCGACCGCGGCGGCAAAGCGGGCGTTGCTGTCGCGCAGGTCGTTTTCGGTGCGGGTGCGGTCCTCGATGTCCAGCATCATCACGTAAAGGCCCAGGACCGCGCCTTCGGCATCGCGGCGCGGGATATAGCGCACCTCGAAGGTGCGCCGGCTGCCGTCGGGCAGCGTCAACGGCGCATCCGATATCACCGTCTCGCCGGCCAGTGCCCGGCGCAGGTCGGGCTCTCGGCGGGCCAGGTATTCGACGCTGGCAATCTCGGACACATGCCGGCCCACGACCTTGTCGGGGTGCTTGCCGAACAGGTCCAGATAGCGGCTGTTCGCCATCTGATAGACCAGGTTCCTGTCCAGAAAGCCGACCAGGATGGGCAGCGAGTCGGTCAGCGTCCTCAGCTCGGCCCGGCTTTCGGCAAGCGCGGTGCGCGCCCGGACCGCGCCGGTGATGTCGAGCACGGTGCACAGCACCCCTTCGACCTGCTGGCCGTCGTCGCCGTAGATCGGCGTATAGAACAGGTCGAAGACGACTTCCTCGGGATGCCCGCGGCGGTTCAGCGTCAGGGATTGTTCGCGAAAGGCCTGCACCTCACCCTGGAAGCCCTGCTTCAGGATGCGGCTGTTCCAGTCCCAGATCTCGGGCCAGATATCGGCGCAGCGACCGCCCAGGGCACGCGGATGATAGCTGCCCGCGATCTCGATATAGCCGTCGTTGTACAGCAGGATCGCTTCGGGGCCCCACATCAGCACCTGCGGGATGGGCGAGTTCACGATGGAATTGACCTTGATCCGCAGGGTCTGCGGCCAGTCCGTCATCGCGCCCAGGGGGGTCGTCGCCCAGTCGATGTCCCGGATCATCTGGCCCGCCTGGCCGCCTCGGATGGGCCAAGCCGCCGGCCTGTCTGCTGTGATCACCCTGTCCCCCAAAGATCGGTCGTCCGGGTCCGGCCGGCACCGGACGACATCGTGCGCCCAATAACCCTGCCCGGCCGGATTCGTTCCTGCCCTGCGGGATATTTAGCAGCCGCCGCGGTGCCGGCAATACCGTCCCGCAGCGCCATCGCGGCGGCGTTTCTTTGACCGGCGCAGCGTGTCCTAGCCGTTGTAGCGCGCAAACCCCCGGGCCGAGCCCGCCGTGAACAGCCCGCCCAGCAGCAGCGGACGCAGCACGCGGCTCGAGGCCAGCGTCTCGGCCAGTTGCGGGCCGCGATCCTCGCCCCAGCGCAGCGTCAGGATTGCCCCGTCGACCAGCCCGGCGGCGATTTCCACCTCGGAGGCTTCGGCCAGCGCGGGCAGGACCAGGATGATGTGGTCCACCTTGTCGCGCAGCGCCGCGATCAGATCGGCCAAAGCCTGGTACTGCGCCATCACCAGCAGGTCGGCGGCCGTGCCTTCGGGCATGGCGACGACGGCCGGGCGGCCGGGCTTGGCCTGGGCCGCGATCCGGCCGGCGATGGTGGCGACGTCGGGCATCGCGTTCAGCGCCGGCAGCACCACCTGCCCCGGCTGACCCGCCAGCAGCCGCGCATGTTCCGGCGCGACCGAGATCAGCACCACGCGCGCGTCATGGCCGGCAAGCTCGGCCGCAAGCCAGCCGGCGGTCTGGGCCCGCCCCTCGCCCCGGCGCGAGGCGACGATGCCCGTGACCAGCGCGCCGCTTTCGGGCCGGCGCTGCTGCAATTCGGCGACCAGCCCCCGCAGCACGCGCCGCACCGCGTCGCTGGGCTGGGGCACCAGCAAGGTGCTGGGCTTGACGGCCTGCGCCGCCCGGACGCCGGGCAGCAGGCCCAGATAGCGCAGCCCCAGCCCTTCGCGCAGGTCCGAGCCGCGCAGCAGGCGATCGTCCATGATCTCGCGCAGGAAGGCGATGGCCGAACCCAGGACCAGCCCGCCGAAGATCGCCAGGATCATCGTGCGGGTGGCCTTGGGCGAGGCCACCTCGTCCGGGGGCACGGCCTGGGCGATCACCCGGGCGGGCGAGCGCTGGAACGTCTCGCGCTGCGCCGAGGTGATCAACTCGGCCAACATCGACTGGTAAAGCCCGCGCTTGGCCTGGGCCTCGCGCTCCAGCTCGTCCAGCTGGATGGATTTCTGCGCGTCGCTGTTGGCCCGGGCGCGCAGTTCCTCGATCTGCATCTCGGTCGCGGCGATCTGGCGGCGGATGGTTTCCTGCTGGGTGCCCAGCCGGTCCACCATCTGCGCCGCCTCCTGCATCATCACGTCGCGCAGCCGCGCCTGGTCCGTGCGGTTGCGCGCCACCATGTCGCTGCCCGCGCCCCAGCGGGTCACAAGGTCATGTTCCTCGGACACGAGGCCCGCATAGCGGGTCTGGAAATCGCGCAGCGCGGGGCTGGCGACATCGCCGCCCAGCGTGCCGTCCAGCAGCGCCCCCACCGAATCCGACGCGACGATGCCCTTGATCTTGTCCTGCCGGGTCTGCGCCTCGATCAGGTCCTGGCGCAGGGCGATCAGGCGGTCGTTGGTGTTCGACAGTTCGACCTCGGACGGCAAGGCACCGCTGGCCATCGGAAACAGGTCGTGCTGCTGGCGATAGTCGGCGACGGCGGCATCGGCGGTCTTGACTTCCTGCCCCAGCACCTGCACGCGCTGGTCCAGCCAGTCGTGAATGCGCCGCGTGTCCGACAGCGAGGCGTCCGAGGCCGCCTTGAAATACTGCTCGATCAGCGCGTTCACCGCATTGGTGGCAAAGATCGGGTCCTCGGAGGTATAGGCCACGTCGATGACATAGGTGCCGCCGTCGCGGGTGATCTCGAACCCTTCCATCATCTCGCGGCGGATCGCCTCTTCGCGGCTGACGCGGCTGGCGGTCTCATCCAGGGCGGTGGCGTCGGGGGTGGTGCCCAGCAGGCCCTGCAGGGCATTCAGCACCTGGCGCGGCAGGCTGGGGCCGCCGTCCTCGGGCGGCTGATCGAACAGGCCCAGCGCCTTGGCCACGCGCCAGGTCACATCGCGCGAGCCCAGCACCTTGATTTCGCTGTCCACGACCAGCGCGTCCGACAGCAGCAGCGTCGGCGCCTCGGGCCCGTTGACCGAGTTCGAGATGCGCGGGTCCACGACCAGCGCGGCCCGCGCAGTATATTGCGGCGTCGCGGTCAGCACATAGGCCAGCGCCAGCAGCGCCATGCCCAGCGTGACGGCCGCGATCAGCTTCCACTGGCGGCGCAGCCCGCTGGTCAGGGTGCGCAGGGTCGTGGCCAGGTCCACATTGGGCACGGCGCCATCGCGTTGCGGCTCGGGCAGGCGGCGCCATTGGCGATCGTTCTGGATCATGCGGCTTTCCCTTTCGGTTCGCGCTGCATCAGCGTGGGGGCGATGCGCCGGGCATGGGCATAAAGTTCGATGTCGGGCGCGCTGAGGGCGGCCAGCCGGTCGCGCTGCTCGGTCGTCATGGCGAAAGGCTTGTCCTGTCCGGCGCTGTTGTAATGCGGGATCCAGGGCCGGACCCCGAACAGCGCGGCGAAGTCGCGCGAAAACCCGTCCAGATCCTCAAGGAACCCGATCAGCGAGAAGCGCTCCATGTTGCGCAGGGCACGCTCCATCGCCTCGGGCTCGTCCTGCGGGGCGACGGTCGCCATGCCACTGAAATAGCGCAGCTTGTGCAGCGCCTGCCGCCTGCCGTGGTCGCTGGAGAGATAGTCGTCGAAGCTGCCCGCGAAGGTCCCCGTCCGGCGGTCCATGCGGTAATTCGAGACGGTCCGCGCCACCGGATCGCGCAGGATGGTGACATAGCGGTAGCGGTCGCCGAAATGCTGCCAGGCGCGTTCGGAAAACAGGAAGTGGCCGTGGATCAGCGTCGCGCGATGCGCCATGTGCATCAGCAGCAGCGTTTCGCGGAATGCGGCGATGTCATCGGCGCGCGTGCCTTCGTCGTGAAAGGACAGGTCGTCCTGGCCGCTGTGCTGGATCGCCAGCGCCGAGCGGATCGAGGGACTGTCCAGAATCCCGATCTTGCGATGCAGGGGCACGGTCGCGTAAAGCGCCTCACTGACCGAAGTGCCGCCGCATTTGGGCACGTGCATGAAGACGCAGGGCTGGCGCAGGCCCGCCACCGTGCGCAACGACCGGCCAAGATACAGCCGCGAACGCTGGCGGAAACGGGCAAGGGGGGGAAGCTCTCTCATCGGGACTCGTTCACATCAAGGGACTCGTGGCGCACGGGCGCCGGCACAACAAAGGGTGGCAGGTGGGACCGGATGCTGACGCCCAGCATGACCAGCCACATCAGCATGAATTCGTGCTGACGGTACAGATAGGGTTCAAGCAGGCCCACGTTCATCGGGACCAGGACCAGGATCAGGCAGCCGACCGACAGCGCCGAACCCGAGGCGCGATAATGCCGCAGCGCCCGCGACAGCACCGTGCCCAGCAGCGCGAACATCGCGCCCAGGCCCATCAGGCCGGTGCCCACCGACACGTCGGCGATGAAGTTGTGAAACGACGGCGCTGTCGCCCCGGCCTGGATCACCGCGAAATGCAGGCTGTCATAGCGGTCCATCGCCCAGAAGGCGCCAAAGCCCAGCCCCGTCAGCGGTGCCTGGGACGCCAGCCCATAGGCGATGGACCAAAGCTCGGTCCGGCCGGTCAGGGTGGCGTCCTTGCCGGTGGCGCGCAGGACCTCGGCCACGGGGTCGATGCCGGCCATCGCCAGGGCCAGCGGCCCCAGGCTCAGCGCCAGCACCAGCGCCGCGATGGCGCCATGGCGCAGAAGCGGCGACAGGCGCCTGCGGTTGAGCAGAAGCGTCAGCCCGCCGTAAAGCGGCAGCAGCAGCACCGCGGTCATCGACTTGGACAGCACCACCGCCAGCACGCACAGCACCAGCGTCAGCGGCGCCAGCCAGCGCGCGGCCCGCGGCGCCTGTCCCTGCCCCATCAGCATCAGCGTCAGCGAGATCTGCGCCGCGAACTGGGAATAATGGCCCAGCATGTTCTTGCTGGTATAGATCCCCAAGAGGCCGCCCACGTCGCTGTAGACCGGCTGGAACACGCCCGTCGCCCAGTTCCCCAGCGAGGCCAGGGCCGCCAGCGACAGCAGCGCCCAGATCGTGACCACAAGCTGCCGGGGCACGAAGCGCCAGCCCAGGAACATGGCGATCAGCACCGTCATCGTCATCTGCACCCCGGACACGGCCGAGGTGACGGGGCTGCCCGACCAGATCACCGACAGCAGGCAGACGCCGGGATACAGCATCAGCGTCCAGTTGCGGGCGGCTTGGCGGTAAAAGGCCCGCCAGACCGTGGCCGCGCGCAGCACGAACAGGCCATAGACCATCAGCCAGACTTCGCTGGCCAGTCCCCAGCGGTTCGGCATGTCGGACATGACCATCAGCGTCAGGCCCAACAGCGCGCTGTCGTACCCGCGCCAGAACAGGCGCTGGCCCAGCCCCGGCATCCGGGCAAGGGGGCGGGCGCCGGCCAGCGCGCCGGCGGTCAGATCGACCATCGCGCGAACTCCTGCCCGGTCATCTGCCGCAGGCGCTGGGCGTCCTCGGCCAGATCGTCGCGCATGCGTTGCAGCAGCGACTCGGGAAAGGCGGGGGCCACGCGGGCGGGGCCGCGCGCCAGCAGGCGGCGCAGACGGCCGCGCAGGGCGGGGCCCGCCACTGCCGTCAGCAGCGGCCGCAGCCGGCTTTGCGTCAGGCGCAGCAGCGGCTTGGGCACGCGCGACAGCTCGTCGTTGCCGTTCTGGCGCGCGGGCGGCGGCACGACCATGGGTTCGGCCCCGACATGGGCCAGGATGCGGTCCACCTGCCCCTGCGGATCGGCCAGCAGGGCGTCGAAGTCGACGACCAGCAACTGCCCCGGATCGAACAGGCGCAGGTAGTTGTCGATCTGGCGGGCATAGCGGCTGGCGTCGAGGATCCGCGGATATTCGGGGCCGCGGGCCATCTGCTCGGGCGTGTCGGACAATTCCCCCATGTTCCAGGAATGGGCGTATTGCGACACTGCGCGCGCAACCGGATCGCGCAGCACATAGACCAGCCGCACCCCGGGGCAATGCTCGAAGATCCGCTCGGGCACGCCCGGGAAATCCATCGCCTTGGCATAGTTCGGGGAAATCTCGCCCCGGATCGGCCGGGCAGGGTCGAACTGCGCGCCGTACCAGCCCGTTCCGCGCGGCAGGTTCTTTTCGGCGACGAAGAAATCCGTTTCCTTCATCCGCGCCATCGAGATCTGGGGATGCCCCGACAACAGGTCGTGCAGCATGGTCGTGCCGGCGCGCATGGCGCCGATCACGACGAAGTCGACCAGCGGCCGACGCCCGTCGGCGCCCCGGGGCCGCTCGCGCTCCGAGAGTGTTTCAGCCTGCATATGCCTGCCTTTCGCTGTTCCGACGGCGGACCGGCTTACATGACGTGCTGAACCAGGAAAAAGGCTTCCCAATAGCGCGGGGCATATTCACTGTCGGCCGGGCGGGGAAAGTTGATGTCCCAGCGGCGGGCGCGCACGTCCACATGTTCGCGCTTCATGTAGTATTTGTTGGACTGCGACTGGTGCATGCCGATGGCGCCGACCTTGGTTTCGTAGTCCTGGGTGATGTCCACGAACCAGTTCGGGCGGAAGGTGATGTCGTGGTCGATCCCCTCGGCCAGCAGCAGCATGGGACGCCAGGTGGCGCGGCGCACGGCGATCTGCACCGCCGCCTCGACCGAGACGTGGTCCTGGTGGCTGGTGCGGCTTTCGCCGGTGAAATGGGTCAGGACGATGTCGGGGCGCCAGGTCTGCAGCAACCCTTCGACCCAATGGATCAGATCGCCCGTGACCTGAACATGCCCGTCCGAGAAATCGCCATAGACCAGTTCGGCCCCGATGCTTTCGGCGGCGCGGCGCGCCTCGGTCAGCCTGTCCCACGAGGTGACGTCGGCTCCGTTCTCGCCCCGGGTGGCGATCACCATGACGATGCGCCAGCCTTCCCGCCGCAACTTGGACAGCAGTCCAAAGCAGGAAATCTCTGCATCGTCGGGATGTGCGAAAACTGTCAATGCGGTCCGCGGCACGTCACGCACCGGTCGCTCGGCAAAGAGGCCGTCCATACTCATAAATACACCAATGGGCAAAGTTACGCCTACACTGAGGCATCCTAGTAATCCATGCAGGACTGTCGATAGGCGACCGGATAAATAAATTGTAAACTGTCTCAAAGGTCAGGCGACACATGCCTGATAGTTGCGCAGCGCTCAAGGTGAATGCACCGAAATCGGCAGAAATCCGCTTATCACCAAAAGGACAAATACGCACCTTATGGTTGATTCAACGTCGCTGTTTTCTGCTGAGAATCAGAAAGTTTTATTTGGTTTATTTGACAAAAATCATTTGACCGACAGAACACGCTTGGCGTGTGCGCGAGCTACTCGCTTGGCAGTTGCTGCACGTCAAGTCTTTAAAGCCCTGCTCCGGACCAGCCGGCAAATTTCCGCCCGTCACCGGCTATTGCGTTGACAGTCTATTCTGCGTGGCGTTTTTAGATGAGGAAGTGTGTTGTTTTACGGGCGAATAGGAAAGTTTTCCTGCGCCCCCTGTATGGTCTGTAATCATGTTCTATGACCGCGTTAAGATTTCCGCCAACCCACGGAAATCCCTTAGCCCCACGGCAGATCTGCACCTGACTGGCGGCACCACGTCCTTTCGCAGACAGGGATTCTATGCCTCTCGGGGGAAACGCGTCCTGGACGTGACGGGCGCTATCGTCCTGCTGATCGTTTTCCTGCCGCTTATTCTGGCAGTCGCCCTGACGGTCGGCAGCCAGGGCAAGGGCATGTTCTTTGGCCACGCGCGCGTCGGCCAGAATGGCCGGGCGTTCCGCTGCCTCAAGTTCCGCACCATGGTTCCCGACGCCGAACAGCGCCTGCGCGACCTGCTGGAACGGGATGCGGTGGCGCGGCTGCAATGGCAGACCAGCCACAAGCTGGACAATGATCCGCGCATCACCCGGCTTGGCCACTTTCTGCGCCGTACCAGCCTGGACGAACTGCCCCAGCTTTGGAACGTGATCCGCGGCGACATGAGCCTGGTCGGCCCGCGCCCCGTGACCGCCGCCGAACTGGTCGAGCGCTATCGCGATTCGGCCGTCGCCTATATGGCGGTGCGTCCCGGCCTGACCGGGCCCTGGCAGGTCAGCGGACGCAACAACATCTCGTATGAGGAACGCGTTCGGATCGACCGCAGCTATGCCATTTCCCATTCGCTGGGACTGGACATGACCATCCTGGCGCGGACGGTTCTGGTGGTGCTGGGCGCTAACGGGAAGTAAGCTTGCCCCGGGCCTGCCGGCGTTCCCTGGCGTCGCGCCAGCCGTTCAGCAGCAGCATCGCCGTCAGCGCCACCAGATTGGCCGACAGGATCGCCGTCACAAGCGCCGCCAGCCAGCCCGCCCCGAAGTAGAGCGCGACGAACAGGCCCAGCGCCGTGCCCGCGATCAAACCTATGAGAAGAGCGCCTATCATGATTCCTCAATCAAACCACGAACACGCGCGCGAAGCTAGCCGTTCCGGGCGAGCGGTCGCCTGCTTTGCGCGTCCGTGGAAACTATATCATGGATGACGCCAAGGCGCCCCCTTCGCGTGAACATCGCGCGGGCCTGGTCGATTCGCTTTTGCTGATCGTCGCCCGGGTGGGTAGCAACCTACTGAGCCTGGCCTGGACGCTGCTTCTGGTGCGGCTGCTGGCGCCGCAGGCGGCGGGGGTGGCACTGCAGGCCATATCGGTGGCGCAGATTGCCTCGATCCTGATGACGCTGAACATGGAATCGGGTGCCATGCGCTGCATCGTGCCCGCGCGCGAACATGGCCGCATGGCGCAGGCGGCGGGGTTCATCCGCGTCAACCGGCGGCTGGTGCTGTTCACCCTGCCGCTGCTGGCGCTGCTGGGAGCGGCGGCCTGGACGACCGGCCTGCTGCCCGCCGAGAACCCGCAGATGCTGGCCGCCATGGCGCTGGCCATGGTGCTGGTCGCGCTGGCCCGCCTGACGGCGCGCCACGCGACCGCCTTGGGCGTGATGCGCAAGGGGCTGCTGCCGCGCCTGCTGACCGGGCCGCTGGTGCTGACGCTGGGTCTGAGCCTGGCCTGGGCAGCGGGGGTCCCGCTGAAGCCCTGGCATGTGGTCGTGCTGTTCGCCCTGTCCGAAGGGCTGACCGTCCTGATCCAGAACGCCCTGCTGCGGGCGGATTTTGCCTTCCTGCGCGACACGCCGTCCGACAGCCGCGCATGGCGGGCATGGATGGGCCTGGGCCTGTGGCTGACGCCGGGGCTGGTGATGACGGAATATCGCAAGGCCATCCTGATCGCGACGGCGGGCCTCGCCCTGGGCGGGGCGCAGGTCAGCCTGTTCGCGGTCGCCTTCTCTATCGTCAATTTCATCAACTTCGGCGTGGTGGCCGTGGACGTGGCCTTCAGCCCCCGCATCGCGCAGGCGATGGCCGCCGATCAGCCGCGGCGCCGCGACCGTCTTCTGGCCAGTTCGGCCGCGATCAAGCTGGCGGGACTGGCCCTGGGCGTCGTGATCGTTCTGGTCCTTGGCACCATGGCGCTTGGCTGGTTCGGCCCCGAATATCGGGCGGCCCGGCCGGCACTGTTGATCCTGCTGCTGATCCCGGCGCTGTCGGTGGCCTTCGGCCCCGCCTCGGTGATCCTGGCGTCGCGCGGCAGCGGACGCGCGGATTTCGCCGGCAACCTGACCGGAGCGCTGGCCTGCCTTGTCGCGGTCCCGGCGCTGGGGGCGCTTTACGGTGTCACCGGCGCGGCGGCGGGGGCGGTGGCAAGCCACGGGCTTGGCCTTGCCGTGATGAACCTGCTGTGCCGCCGCCGGCTGGGCATCGACCCCAGCCTCACCTCGCTGCGCCACCTGGCCGGCAGCCGCGCCCGCCCCGGCGCACAGGTCGCGCCATGAACGCCCCCGCCCCCCTGCTGCGCGACACGCGCCTGACCGGCGACGAGGTGCTCATCGTCGTCCCCACCCTGAACGAGGAAGCCGCCATCGAGCCCTGCCTGCGCTCGCTTCTGGCGGGCGACCCCCGCCTGGCCCGCGCCGGCGTCGTCGTGGCCGACGGCGGCAGCACCGACCGGACCCGCGCCATCGTGCAGCGCCTGGCGGCCGAGTTCGCGAACCTGACGCTGATCGACAACCCGGGCCGGCTGCAATCGGCAGGCATCAACCACGCGGTGACGTCCTGCGCACGCCCCGGCCACCGCATCCTGCTGCGGGCCGATGCCCATGCGCTGTACCCGCCCGGCTATGCGATGCGCGCGGCCGAACTGCTGGTGGAAAAGCGCGCCGCCTCGGTCGTGGTGCCGATGGATTCGCGGGGGATCGGCTGTTTCCAGAAAGCCGCCGCCTGGATCGTGGACACGCCGCTGGGGTCGGGCGGATCGGCCCATCGCGGCGGCCGCGCGTCGGGCCCGGTGGACCACGGCCACCACGCGGCCATGGACCTGGACTGGTTCCGCCGCGTCGGCGGCTATGACGCCGGCTTCAGCCATAACGAGGATGCCGAGCTGGACCACCGCCTGCGCCGCGCGGGCGGGCACATCTGGCTCGCGGCCGAGCTGCGGCTGGATTACTGGATGCGGCCCAGCCCCGCGCGGCTGGCGCGGCAATACTGGAACTATGGCCGGGGCCGGGCGCGCACGGTCTGCAAGCACGGGATGCGCCCGCGCCTGCGCCAGATCGCGCCAGCGGTGAACCTGGCGCTGATCGCCCTGGGCGCGGCGCTGGCCGTCATCGGGCTTGCGGGGGGCCGGGCGTCCCTGACCGCGCTGGGGCTGGCGTGGCCCGCGCTTTACCTTGGCGTGCTGGCGCTGGCCTCGGCGGGCATGGCGATCCGGCATCGCAGCCTGTGCGGGCTTTGGGCGGGACCGGCGCTGGCCGCGATGCACCTGCCCTGGGGTGCCGGATTTCTAAGCGGACTTTTGACATACAGGAGATTGCGCGATGCGCGTTGACATCGTCATGTGCACCTTTCGCCGGCCCAAGGTGGTCGAGACGATCCGAAGCATCGGCCAGCAGCGCGGCACCGAGGGCCTGTCGCTGCGCCTCGTCGTCGCGGACAACGACGACACCGACAGCGCCCGCGCCCTGGTCGAGGACGCCGGCCGCGCCCTGCCCTTTCCGCTGGTTTATGTCCACGCGCCCGCCCGCAACATCTCGGTCGCGCGCAACGCCTGCCTGGACGCGGCAAGTGCCGGCGGGGCCGAATGGGTCGCCAGCCTTGACGACGACGAATGGGTCGATCCCGACTGGCTGGCCGAGATCCTGCGGGCCGCCCGCGACGCCGGGGCAGACGGCGCCTTTGGCAAGGTTCAGGCCATCTACCCCCCCGAGGCGCCCGCCTGGGTTTCGGCCCTGGATTTCCATTCCTCCCACCCCGAACGCATGAAGCCGCCGATCCAGACCGGCAACAGCGGCAATGTCGTGCTGCGGTGGGCGGGCACGGCCTGGCAGGATCAGCGCTATGACCTGCGGCGGGGAACGACCGGGGGCGAGGACACGGAATTCTTCCTGCGCCTTTACAACATGGGCTTGCGCTATGTCGCCGCTCCCAGGGCCCTGGTGACCGAGCCGGTGCCGCCGACGCGCCAGACGCTGGAATGGCTGGCCGTGCGGCGCTATCGCATGGGCCAGACCCATATCGTCACCGCGCCCGGTGCCGCCGCCAAGGCCCGCCTGCTGGCGACAGCCACCGCCAAGGCGCTGTGGTGCCGCCTTCAGGAACGCCGCCACGCGGACGACGAGACACAGCGCAATTTCTGGTTCCTGCGCGGCCAACTGCATCG
The DNA here is from genome assembly GCF_000622145.1 of Paracoccus yeei ATCC BAA-599. Classification (GTDB taxonomy): domain Bacteria; phylum Pseudomonadota; class Alphaproteobacteria; order Rhodobacterales; family Rhodobacteraceae; genus Paracoccus; species Paracoccus yeei. Next base: position 188,534 of record NZ_JHWH01000002.1, read on the forward strand.
CGGGGTCTGCGCGGGCCTTCTGAACCGGCCCCAGCCGCAGCTTTACGGCCGCGACCCGGTATGATCCCCGACCGCCCCGCGCGCGGCCTCAAGGTCGCGGTCTTTGGCTTCGACGTGGCCGAGGCATCCCAGATCCGCCGCATCCGGGCGCTGATCGCGCTGGGGTGCGAGGTCACGTCCTTTTGCCAGCGCCGGCAGGGCAGCGCCGATTTCCGGCCGGAATGGCGCAACATCGACCTGGGCCTTGTCCGGCACCAGGACATCAAGGGCCGCGCCCTGGGCCTGGGCGCGGCGGTCCGCCGCGCACTGACCGAATGGCGGGCACTGGCGCGTGCCGATCTGGTGATCGCGCGCAACCTCGATCTGGCGCTGATCGCGCTGGCGGCGCGACGGCTGGCCTGCCTGCGCGCGGGCCGCAGGCAGCCGCCGCTGGTCTATGAATGCCTCGACATCCACGACCTGATGACGGCGCCGGGCCGCAAGGGTCAGGTCATGCGCGCGACCGAACGCCAGGTCCTGTCGCGCGCCGCGCTGCTGGTCGTGTCGTCCCCGGGCTTCACCGAGAATTATTTCCGCCCCCTCCAGCACTATCGCGGCCCGGTCGCGCTGGTCGAAAACAAGCTGTGGCTGGACCCGGCGGCGGGGCTGTCCCGGCCTGTCGCGGAACCGCGCCCCGACCGCCCGGTGACCATCGGCCTCGTCGGCTCGATCCGCTGCCAGGCGTCGGTCGATCTGCTGCTGAAAACGGCGGACCTGATGGGCGACCGGCTGCGGGTGCGGTTTTCCGGCGCGCTGCACGACCACGCGCTGACCGACTTCCGGGCCGAGGTCGCGCGCTGGGCGAATGTCGAATGGACCGGCTCCTATGCCTATCCCGCCGGCCTGCCCGGGGCCTATGCCGGCTGCGACCTGGTCTGGGCCCAGGACATGTGGCAGCGCGGCACCAACTCCGACTGGCTGCTGCCGAACCGCATCTATGAGGCAAGCTGGTGCGGCTGCCCCTCGGTCGCGCTGGCGGACACCCAGACCGGGCGCCGCATCGCGCAGGACGCCCTTGGCTGGGTCATCGACCGGCCCGACCCAGCGTCCCTGGCCGACCTGCTGGACCGCCTGCCCCCCGCATCCCTGGCCGAGGCGCGCCGCCGCCTGCTGGCCCGGCCTGCGGCGGAATTCGTCCAGTCGACGGTCGACCTGTTGCCCATGCTGGCCCCGGCGCTTATGGAAAGGACGAGGGGCGGCACAAAGGGGGGCTGATGCGCCAATATCTCGACGCCTTGCGGCTGGTGCTGGACCAGGGCAGCCGCTCGACCGACCGCACCGGGACGGGCACGATTTCGCATTTCGGGATGCAGTGCCGCTATCCTCTGGATCAGGGCTTTCCGCTGGTCACGACGAAAAAGCTGCACCTGAAATCCATCGTCCACGAACTGCTGTGGTTCCTGTCGGGCGACACGAACATCCGCTATCTGCAGCAGAACGGCGTCAGCATCTGGGACGAATGGGCGGACGCGAACGGCGACCTCGGGCCCGTCTATGGCCATCAGTGGCGCCATTTCCCGACGATCCGCGAGGCCGATGGCCGCGTGGTGGTGGGCGAGGTGGATCAGATCGCCGAACTGGTGGACCGCATCCGCAAGACGCCCGATTCACGCCGGCTGATCGTCTCGGCCTGGAACCCCGGAGAGGTGGACCGCATGGCCCTGCCGCCCTGCCATACGCTGTGGCAGGTGCGGGTGCAGGACGGCCGGCTGTCGCTGCAGCTTTACCAGCGCTCGGCCGACATGTTCCTGGGGGTGCCGTTCAACATCGCCTCCTATGCGCTGCTGACGCATATGCTGGCCCATGTGACGGGATACGAGGCGGGCGACTTCATCCACACCATGGGCGATGCGCATATCTACCTGAACCACCTGGACCAGGTGCAGACGCAACTGGCGCGCCAGCCGCGCCCCCTGCCCCGGCTGCGGATCGCGCGCAAGGTCGACTCGATCTTCGATTTCCGGTTCGAGGATTTCCAGTTCCTGGACTATGACCCCCTGCCGGCCATCAAGGCGCCGGTCGCTGTATAAGGACAGAAGATGATCTCGCTGGTCGTCGCCCGCGCCCGGAACGGCGCCATCGGCAAGGACAACACCATCCCCTGGCATATCCCCGCGGACATGCGCCTGTTCCAGCGCGAGACCCTGGGCAGCGCCATCATCATGGGCCGGCTGACCTGGGAAAGCCTGCCCGCAAGGCCGCTGAAGAACCGCATGAACATCGTGGTGTCGCGCGACGCCGGCCTGACGGATCATGTCGTGCCCAGCGTCAGCGCGGCGGTCGACCTGGCGGTAGCGGCGGGCTACCCGCGCATCTCGGGCATCGGCGGCGAGGCGATCTTTCGCGAGATGCTGCCGATCAGCGACCGGCTGCTGCTGACCGAGGTCGACCTGCGCATCGACGCTGCGGACGCCTTCTTCCCCGAGTTCGACGAAGCCGAATGGCGCGAGATCGCCCGCCGGGTGCTGCCGGGTGACGGCCCGACCGCCACCCTGCGTGAACTCGTCCGGCGCTAAAGCGCCGTCCAGCCGCCGTCGACCGAGATGGTCGTGCCGGTGATCTGGTCGGCCGCGGACGAACACAGGAAGACGGCGGTACCGCCCAGCTGCTCGACCGTGGCGAATTCGCGCGACGGCTGGCGTTCCAGGATGACCCGTTCCAGCACCTCCTCGCGCGTCATGTTGTTGGCCTTCATCTGGTCCGGGATCTGCTTTTCGACGATGGGCGTCAGCACATAGCCGGGGCAGATGGCGTTGCAGGTGATCGCCTCTTTCGCGGTTTCCAGCGCCGTGACCTTGGTCAGGCCGACGATGCCGTGCTTGGCCGCGACATAGGCCGACTTGAAGGGGCTGGCCGTCAGCCCGTGGGCCGAGGCGATGTTGACGACCCGGCCCCAGCCCGCCTTGCGCATCACGGGCAGCGCGGCGGCCGTGGTGTGAAAGGCCGAGCTCAGGTTGATGGCGATGATCGCGTCCCATTTCTCGGCCGGGAACTCGGGGATCGGGGCGACATGCTGGATGCCCGCGTTGTTCACCAGGATGTCGCAGGCGCCGGCCCGCTCGATCAGCGCGCGGCACTCGGCGGGTTTCGACATATCCGCCTGGACATAGCGAACCGTTACGCCATGCTGGGCCGCCAGCGTGTCCGCCAGGGCGTGATCCTCGGGCGTATCGGTAAAGCTGTTCAGCACCAGATCGGCCCCGGCCTTGGCCAGTTCATGGGCGATGCCCAGCCCGATTCCCGAATTCGAGCCCGTGACCACCGCCGTCTTGCCTGCAAGGAATTTCTCGAACATCGCAATCCTCCTGATCTGATGCTGCACCGGCAGCATGGGAAAATCCGCTGGCCGTGACAAGCTGGTCATGGCCGGAAACAAAGCGGAAACGGCAGCTCTCGATAGGTTGAAGATTTGTCACCACGGGCGTGATCGCAAAGGGCTTTTCCCCACCGATGGCAAGGCTTATCCAAGCGCCCTGGAACTAAGAATGATGGGACATACCATGAAACTTGCAGTCTACGCAGCACTCGCCACGGCGGCAGCAGCGACGGGCGCCCACGCCGGCGGCTACGTCGCCCCGGTCGTCGAAACCCCGGTCGTCGTGACCCCCGCGCCCGAGCCGGTCTCGGTCGACTGGACGGGCTTCTATGCCGGTCTGCAATACGGCAAGGGCAACCTCGAACTCAGCTATGCCGGCGAGTCGTTCGATACCGATGCGGACGGCTATGGCCTGCACGCGGGTTATCTGCACGACTTCGGCAAGTTCGTGCTGGGTGGCGAATTCGACTACAACAAGGTCGATCTGGACGATGTGGACGGCGACGGCGACCTTTACCGCCTGCGTGCCCGGGCCGGTTACGACATGGGCCGCTTCCTGCCCTACGTGACGCTGGGCGCCGCCCACGCCAAGGCAAGCGACCTCTCGGAAACCGGCGTGACCTATGGCATCGGGGCGGATTTCAAGGTGACCGACAAGTTCACGGTTGGCGCCGAATACAGCCGCAACGACTTTTCGGACATCGAGGATATCGACGGTCTGGACCTGGACAGCGACCTGGTGCAGATCCGCGCCTCGTATCACTTCTGATCCGACCTCAAGCAGCGCCCCTGGGATTCCGGGGGCGTTTTTATGCTTTCTGATGCCCTTTCAACAGCCTGTGGGCGTTATTTCGTCTGTTTTGTAGCCGAACTGACAGAGTGCGATTTAAAGAAAATTCAATTATCTTTTGCAGTTTTATTCAGACATTCTAGATTTTTTCTAGATCCAGGCCAAGCGCTGGTTTTCACGATGCCCTGCAAGCGGGCACATGGTGTCCACTCGTTCATCGGCAGCTCTGCCTATCCCATACAGATGCGCACCTTTGAACGTCACGACATACTCTGGATAAGCCCCCAGCTACTGGCGGATTTACGCCCGCTCTTCGCCGAGCGCATGAAGCCAATTCGGCCGCTGCCTGTCAGGCAGTCACCAAACGATGCTCACATGGGCGCAATCATCCAGACATAAGCGGCTTATTCCCGCCTGAAACGAATCTCGCCCAAGGTGAGTCTCGCCTCGCTGCAGCTTTTGAAAATTTCAACCCCTGATTGCGCATCCCTTTGGATTTTTCAGGGAATTTCCTTGCGGTGCAAGGTGCTGCAGCAGCAAAAAAAGCGCCCGCACAAGGCGGGCGCAAGTCATGAGGCAGGTTTCATACAGGCAAGAAACCTATCGAGCAGTGAGTTATCTATACGCTTTTCCTCCGCAGAGTCCAACGGGTAAGTTTGCACCATGGTGAACGGATCGCTAATCTGGAAACCAATCAAAATCAGCGACCCGCAAATCAGGGCATTCGAGCATGCGATTCTTCAAAATTATTAACGATTCCGCGATCTGGCGGGGAATTCTGCTCGCCGGGGGTGTGGCATCTCTGCCTCTAGCAAGTCTTGCTGAACCAACCCATGCCCTTGCAATGTATGGAGAACCTGCCCTTGCCGCAGATTTTTCCCACTTGCCCTATGTTAACCCGGAGGCCCCCAAGGGAGGGGTGATTCGGCTGTCCGAGTCGGGGGGATTCGACTCGCTCAACCCCTGGATCCTGATGGGGAACCCGGTCTGGCCCCTGTTCACCCAGCCCGGCCTGGTGGCCGAACCGCTGATGATGCGTTCGTTGGACGAACCCTTCACCCTGTACGGACTTCTCGCGGAACGTGTGGAAACCGACGCGGAGCGCAGCTGGGTCGAATTCACCCTGCGCCCCGAGGCACGCTTTTCCGACGGCACCCCCGTCACCGTCGAGGACGTGATGTGGTCCTATGAGACGCTGGGGACCAAGGGCCACCCCCGCTATACCGCCGTCTGGGCCAAGGTCGAGCGGATGGAGCAGACCGGCCCGCGGTCGGTGCGCTTCACCTTCAACACGCCCGACCGCGAACTGGCCATGCTGATGGGGATGCGCCCGATCCTGAAGAAGGCGCAGTGGCAGGGCCGCGATTTCGCGCAGTCGGGGTTGATGGCGCCCATCGGATCAGGCCCCTATGTCATCGACAAGGTGGACCCCGGCCGTTCGATCAGCTTCCGCCGCAACCCGGACTATTGGGGCCGTGACCTGCCGGTGAACCGCGGGCTGAACAATCTGGACGTCATCCGCTACGACTACTTCGGCGACGCCTCTGCCATGTTCGAGGCGTTCAAGGCCGGCGAGACCGATGTCTGGCGCGAACTGGTCGCCGCGCGCTGGAACCGCGACTTCACCTTTCCTGCCGTCCGCGAAGGCAAGGTCGTCAAGTCCGAGATCCCCAACCAGCGGCCGTCGGGAATCATGGGGCTGGTGATGAACACGCGCAATCCGATCTTTGCCGACTGGCGGGTGCGGCAGGCGCTGATCGAGGCCTTCAACTTCCGCTTCGTCAACATGACCCTGTCCGACGGCACCGACCCGCGCATCACCAGCTATTTCTCGAACTCGGACCTGGCGATGCGTCCCGGCCCCGCCACCGGCCGCGAGGCCGCGCTGCTGGCCCCGTTCGCCGCCGACCTGCCCCCCGGCACGATCGAGGGCTATGCCCTGCCCCCGGGCGGCCCCCGCGCCATCGACCGCGAGGGCATCCGCGCCGCGCTGGAGCTGCTGGCCCAAGCCGGCTGGACCGTGCAGGACGGCGTGCTGAAGAACGCCCAAGGCCAGCCCTTCCGCTTCGAGATCCTGCTGAACCAGTCCGGCAGCGCCATGCGCTCGAACGCCGAGATGCGCCAGATCGTGGACATCTTCGTCCAGTCGCTGCGCAACCTGGGGATCACGCCGACCGTGACGCTGCTTGATGCCGCGCAATATGTCGAGCGGACGAACAACTACCAGTTCGACATGACCTGGTACGAACGCGGGCTGTCGCTGTCGCCCGGCAACGAACAGATGCTGTACTGGGGCCGCGACGGGGTGACGAAGCCCGGAACGCGCAACTGGATGGGCATGGATTCCCCCGCCGCCGAGGCGATGATCGCCGAAATGGGACGGGCGGCCACGGCAGAGGACTATGAGGCCGCCGTGCGCGCGCTGGACCGCATCCTGACCGCCGGACGCTATGTCATCCCGGTCAGCTTTTCGCGCGTTTCGCGCTTGGCCCACAACTCTGACCTGCATTACCCTGAGAAGACGCCGCTATATGGGGACTGGCCGGGCTTCATGCCGGAAACCTGGTGGTACGAGGAAAGGAAGTGAACGTGATCAGACTCGCAACCCTTGCGGCCCTTCTGGCGTTGGCCGGATGCAACACCGTCGCCGGCGTCGGCGAAGACATCACCGGGGCCTCTCGCATGGTGCAGGGCGGCCTTGGCGGAGGGGGCTACTGATGAGATGGAGCAACGTTCAGTCCAACTGGTCCGCCTTCTATGAGGCGATTGCCGAGAAGTGGCCCGAGGTCGACGAAGAGGATCTGGACGAGATCGACGGCAACCAGCGCGCCTTCATCAAGTACCTGGCCGAAGTGACCGGCCAGGAGATCCCCGAGATCAAGGACGAGATCCGCGAATGGCTGGCGGGCGAAATTCCCTCGGACGTGGTGATGGACCCGATCCATGACGGCCATTCCATCGCGCTTTCCGCGAAATACGTGGGAGAGGGCGAAGACGAGTTCGCCGACGACGCCCGCTTTGGCGACGACGACGAGGTTCCAGGCGACGGCGACCTGAACGACCCCCGCTAGGGTGGAGGTCTTGGCCGGGGGGCGCTGCCCCCCACGCCTTCGCGCCCCCTCGATGGGGGCACGAAGGCGTCCCCCCGGGATATTTTCACAAGAAAGAAGCCCTCAGACGTCCAGCACCGCCCAGACCGGGACATGGTCGCTGGGCTTGTCCTTGGCGCGCTCATCCCGGTCGATGCCGATATCGACCAGCAGATCGGCCGCCTGGGGCGACAGCAGGATGTGGTCGATGCGGATGCCGTTGTCGCGCTGCCAGGCCCCGGCCTGGTAATCCCAGAAGGTGAAGGGGCCGCGCGGGTTGTCGGGATCGCGCAACCGGATGCCGTCGGCCCAGCCGTCGTTCAGGATGCGGCGCAGGGCGGCGCGGCTTTCGGGCTGGAACAGCGCATCGTCCGTCCAGCGCTCGGGATGGGCGGCGTCGCGGGGCTCCGGGATGACATTGAAATCGCCCAAGAGGACGCTGGGCAGTTCGCTGTCCCGAAGCGCCTTGGCGCGGGCGCGCAGACGCTTCATCCAGGCCAGCTTGTAGTCGAACTTGGGGCCGGGAAACGGATTGCCGTTGGGCAGGTAGAGCCCGGCCACGCGCAAGGCGCGGGTGCCGATCACCGTCGCCTCGATATAGCGGGCCTGTTCGTCGGCCTCGTCGCCCGGCAGGCCGCGGGTCACGTCCTCGAGCGGATATTTCGACAGGATCGCGACGCCGTTGAAGCCCTTTTGCCCGTGGGTCTCGACGGTGTAGCCAAGATCCGTGATGGGCTCGGCCGGAAACGCCTCGTCCTGCGTCTTGATTTCCTGCAACACCACGACGTCAGGCTGCGCCTCGGCCAGCCAGTCCAGCAGGGTTGCGATGCGGGCGCGGACGCCGTTGATGTTGAATGTCGCGATCTTCATGCCCGCAGCCTAGCGGGGGCGCCGGGAAAGGGCCAGATCAGATCGAGAAGCTGGTCCCGCAGCCGCAAGAGGCGGTGGCATTCGGGTTGTCGATGGTGAAGCGCGCGCCGATCAGCTCGTCGGCAAAGTCGATCACGGCTCCCGCCAGGAACGGCAGCGAGACCGGATCGACCACCACCGCCTGGCCCGCGCCGCGCAGCACCAAGTCGTCCTCGGCCGGGTCGTCCAGCCGGATGTCGTATTGAAACCCCGAACAGCCGCCGCCCGCCACCGCGACCCGCAAGGGCCGCGCGGGGCCTTGGCCGTTGATTTCCGCCAGCCGCGCAAAGGCGCGGTCTGTCACCTTGGGGGGCAGGTTCAGGGCGTTGTTCATGGGGCGTTCCCGTTTCCGTCGTGTGATGGGGAATATAGGGTCCGGGGGGAAATCTCGCAAGGAACGGACCCTGATGACGGCACCCTTCGCCTGCCAGCCCGAAGCCAGCCGCGGCCGCCGCTGGCCGGAACGGATGTCGACATTCCGCAGCCCCTGGCAGCGCGACCGCGACCGGATCATCCACTCCAGCGCCTTTCGCCGGCTCAAGCACAAGACCCAGGTGTTCGTCGAACATGATGGCAAGGACTATCGCGGCGACTATTTCCGCACCCGCCTGACCCACACGATCGAGGTGGCCCAGGTCGCCCGCACCATCGCGGGCGCGCTGGGACTGAACCCCGACCTGGCCGAGACGGTGGCCCTGGCCCACGACCTGGGCCACCCGCCCTTTGGCCATACCGGAGAGGACGCGCTGGCCGCCCTGATGGCGCCCTATGGCGGTTTCGACCACAACGCCCAGGCCCTGCGCATCGTGACCAGGCTGGAACGGCACTATGCCGATTTCGACGGGCTGAACCTGACCTGGGAAAGCCTGGAAGGCATCGCCAAGCACAATGGTCCGGTGACGGGCCCGCTGCCCTATGCCTTGGCCGAGGTGAATGCCGAATGGGACCTGGAGCTGCACACCAACGCCAGCGCCGAGGCGCAGGTGGCCGCGGTCGCCGACGACGTGGCCTATAACCACCACGACCTGCACGACGGGTTGCGCGCCGGGCTTTTCACCGAGGACGACCTGGCCGCCCTGCCCGTCATCGGCGAGGCCTTTGCCGAGGTCGATCGCCTGCACCCCGGCCTCGACCCCATGCGCCGCCGGCACGAGGCGCTGCGCCGCGTCTTCGGCGTCATGGTCGAGGACGTGATCGCCGTCGCCCAGAACCGCCTGGCCAGCCTGCGCCCGACCAGCGCGCAGGACATCCGCGACATGGACGGGCCGATCATCCGCTTTTCCAAGCCGCTCTATCAGAACCTCAAGGCGATCAAGCTGTTCCTGTTCCAGCGCATGTACCGCGCGCCCTCGGTCGTGGTCGAACGCAGCCGGGTGACGGCGCTGCTGAACGGGCTGTTCCCGCTGTTCCTGCACGACCCCGCCAAGATGCCCGACCACTGGCGCGCCGCGGCCGAGGCGGCGGGCGACGAGACCGGCTGTGCCCGCGTCGTGCTGGACTACGTCGCCGGCATGACCGACCGCTATGCCATCGCCGAGGCCGAGCGCCTGCTGGGCTGACGCCGGCGAATTGAACCGGGTCGCCGGATGCCGCGTTGTCTGGGGCAATGCATGCATCAAGGAGCTTCCCATGATCACCAACTTTGGCTCGGCGAAATGGCAGGGCGGTCTCAAGGACGGCCAGGGCCAGGTCTCGACCAAGTCGGGCGCGCTCAAGGACCAGCCCTACGGCTTCAAGACCCGGTTCGAGGACGCCCCCGGCACCAATCCCGAGGAACTGATCGGCGCGGCGCATGCCGCCTGCTTCAGCATGGCGCTGTCCATGATCCTTGCTGGCGAGGGCGTGACCGATGTGACCATCGAGACGAAATCGACCATCGGGCTGGACAAGGAAGGCGACGGCTTCGCCATCAAGACCGCCCATCTGGAAACCCGCGTCTCGGGCAACGGCGACCGCAGCGTGATCGAGGAAGCCGCCCGCAAGGCCGAAAAGAACTGCCCCGTCAGCAAGGTGCTGAACGCCGACATTTCGCTGGATGTGACTGTGGCCTGATGCTGATCCGCTATGGCTATCGCATCACCATAGGCTCGGATCAGCCGCTGCCGCTGGTCACGCTGATGACCGCGCGGCCCGAGCGGCGCCTGGACCTGCGCGCGCCCGAGGTGTTCCGCACCGATCCGGGCGTGCCCTTTTCGGTTCACACCGACATCTACGGCAACCTGCGGATGCGGATGACCGCGCCCGCGGGGGACTTCACCCTGGAAAGCGACGCGACCATCGCCGATCATGGGCTTTTCGACCCGGTCTGCCCGGACGCCCAGGAAATGCCCGTCCCTTCGCTGCCGGACGAGGCACTGCACTATCTGACCCCCTCCCGCTATTGCGAGACGGACCTGCTTTACGATGCGGCCTGGCATCATTTTGGCCAGGTGCCGGCGGGCTGGGCCCGGGTCCAGGCGGTCAACGATTTCGTCCATGGGCACCTGCGCTTCAGCTATCCCCAGGCCGACACCTTCCGCACGGCCAAGGGCGCCTATGACAGCGGGCTGGGGGTGTGCCGCGACTATGCCCACCTAGCCATCGCCTTCTGCCGGTGCCTGAACATTCCGGCGCGCTATGTCTTTGGACACCTGGGCGACATCGGCATTCCGGCGCCGCCCGACCCGATGGACTTCTGCGCCTGGATGGAGGTCTGGCTCTCGGGCCGCTGGTGGACCTTCGATCCCCGCAACAACCGCCCGCGCATCGGCCGCATCAAGATCGGCCACGGGCGCGACGCGGCCGACACGCCCATGCTGACCACCTTCGGCGGCCATGTGCTGAAGCATTTCGAGGTCTGGACCGACGAGGTGGACCAGGACGGCAATCTCGTGCCGAACTGGTACTAGACCATCATTTCCTTGGTGGCGGTCAGCCGCAGCTCGGGGTGGTCGCGGCCGACGCGGTCGATGTCCCATTGCAGCCGGGTCAGATAGACCAGGTCGCCGTCATGGTCCTGCGCCATGTGGCCCTTGTTCGCCTGGGCGAAGGCCTCGACCTTGTCCTTGGGCCCCGCCACCCAGCGCGCGCTGGTGAACTGGCTGCTTTCGAACCGCACGGGCAGGCCGTATTCGATCTCGATCCGGCTCGCCAGCACCTCGAACTGCAAGGCGCCCACCACGCCGACGATGAAGCCCGAACCGATCATCGGCTTGAAGACCTTGGCCGCGCCTTCCTCGGCGAATTGCATCAGCGCCTTTTCCAGATGCTTGGCCTTCATCGGATCGCCTGCGCGCACGGTCTGCAGCAGTTCGGGCGCGAAACTGGGGATACCGGTAAAGCGCAGCGCCTCGCCCTCGGTCAGCGCGTCGCCGATGCGCAGTTGGCCGTGGTTCGGGATGCCGATGATGTCGCCAGCCCAGGCCTCCTCGGCCAGCTCGCGGTCGGCGGCCAGGAACAGCACCGGGTTCGACACCGCCATCGGCTTTTTCGACCGGACGTGCAGCAGCTTCATCCCCCGCTCGAAATGCCCCGAGGCGAGGCGCACGAAGGCCACCCGGTCGCGGTGCTTGGGGTCCATGTTCGCCTGCACCTTGAAGACAAAGCCGGTCACGGGTTTCTCGTCGGGGCTGATCTGGCGCTCGGCGGCGTTCTGCGGCTGCGGCTCGGGACCGAACTCGCCGATGCCCTGCATCAATTCCTTGACGCCGAAGCTGTTGATGGCCGAGCCGAACCAGATCGGCGTCATGTGCCCTTCCAGGAAGGACTTGCGGTCGAAGGCCGGCAGCAGCTCGCGCGCCATCTCAAGCTCGTCGCGCAGCTTCTCCAGCAGGTCGGCGGGGACATGCTCGGCCAGCTTCGGGTCGTCCAGGCCCGAAATCTGCACCGTCTCCGCGACCTTGTTGCGGTCCGCGCGGTCCATGATCTCCAGCCGGTCGTTAAGCAGGTCATAGGCACCGATGAAGTCGCGCCCCATGCCGATCGGCCAGCTCACGGGGGCCACGTCGATGGCCAGGTTCTCCTGGATCTCGTCGATGATCTCGAAAGTGTCGCGGCTTTCGCGGTCCATCTTGTTGCAGAAGGTCAGGATCGGCAGGTCGCGCAGCCGGCAGACCTCGAACAGCTTGCGGGTCTGGCTTTCGACGCCCTTGGCCCCGTCGATGACCATGATCGCAGCGTCCACGGCGGTCAGGGTGCGATAGGTGTCCTCGGAAAAATCGCTGTGGCCGGGGGTATCGACCAGGTTGAAGCGATAGGGCCCGAACTCGAACGACATCGCCGAGGCCGAGACCGAGATGCCGCGGTCCTGCTCCATCTTCATGAAGTCCGACCGCGTGCGCCGCGCCTCGCCCTTGGCGCGGACCTGGCCGGCCATCTGGATCGCGCCGCCGAACAGCAGGAACTTCTCGGTCAGCGTCGTCTTGCCGGCGTCCGGGTGCGAGATGATCGCGAAGGTCCGGCGGCGGGCGATTTCGGGGGGCAGGACGGGTTGGTTGCTCATGGCGGGGCGTTTACCCCGGCCCGGCGCCAGCCTCAAACGAATTGTTCGCGCATCAGCCGTTCCTCCAGCCCGTGGCCGGGGTCGAACAGCAGCCGGTGGCTGATCGAGGTCTCGGTGCGGATCTCGACCCACAGGACGGAATCGACGCCGCGCGAATCGGCGTCGGCCATGACCGGGCGCTTGTCGGGTTCCAGCACGTCGAACCGCAGCGTGGCGGTGCTGGGCAGGATGGCGCCGCGCCAGCGCCGGGGGCGGAAGGCGGCAATCGCGGTCAGCGCCAGCACGTCGCTGCCCAGAGGCAGGATCGGCCCGTTCGCCGAATAGTTATAGGCCGTCGATCCGGCAGGCGTCGAAAGCAGCGCGCCGTCGCAGACCAGCTCCTGCATCCTGACCTTGCCGTTCACGCTGATCTGCAGCCGCGCCGCCTGGGGGCCCGCGCGCAACAGGCTGACCTCGTTGATGGCCAGGGCGCAATGTTCGTGCCCGTCCGTGGTGCCCGCGGTCATCGCCAGCGGGTTCACCGCCGTTTCCTCGGCCGCCGCAATGCGGGCGGGCAGCCCCGCCTCGGAATAGCTGTTCATCAGGAAACCCACGGTGCCCCGGTTCATGCCATAGACCGGCAGGCCGCGGTTCTGGTGCATCACCGACAGCATCAGCCCGTCGCCGCCCAGCGCCACGATCACCTCGGCCTCGCGCAGGGGGACATGGCCATAGCGTTCCGACAGCCGTTCGGCGGCGGTGACGGCGGCTTCGGTGCTGCTGGCGATGAAGTGCATTTTCATGCCCGCCATCATGGCCGCCCCGGGGCCGGGCGCAAGTCCCCCCGCGCACGGGATAATCTTCCGCCCGGCCGTCGCATCCGTCCTAGCGGGGCGGGCGGAAAGGCGCTAGAAGGCCGGCAAGCCGCTTTTTGCATGAGGACCAGATGACCGACACCGGATTCTTCACCGAGACGCTGGACAGCCGCGACCCCGAAATCTTCGGCGCCATCCGCAAGGAACTGGGCCGCCAGCGCGAGGAAATCGAACTGATCGCCTCGGAAAACATCGTCTCCAAGGCGGTGCTCGAGGCGCAGGGCTCGGTCCTGACCAACAAATACGCCGAAGGCTATCCGGGCAAGCGCTACTACGGCGGCTGCCAGTATGTCGACATCGTCGAAGACCTGGCGATCGAGCGCGCGAAGAAGCTGTTCGGCTGCGGCTTCGCCAACGTGCAGCCGAACTCGGGCAGCCAGATGAACCAGGCGGTGTTCCTGGCGCTTCTGCAGCCGGGCGACACCTTCATGGGCCTGGACCTGAATTCGGGCGGGCACCTGACGCATGGCTCGCCGGTGAACATGTCGGGCAAGTGGTTCAACGTCGTCAGCTACGGCGTGCGCCAGCAAGACCAACTGCTGGACATGGACGACATCCGCAAGAAGGCGCTGGAGCACAAGCCCAAGCTGATCGTCGCCGGCGGCACCGCATACAGCCGCGTCTGGGACTGGGCCGCCTTCCGCGCCATCGCCGATGAGGTCGGCGCCTATCTGATGGTCGACATGGCCCATATCGCGGGCCTGGTCGCGGGCGGCCAGCACCCCTCGCCCCTGCCCCACGCCCATGTGGTGACGACGACCACGCACAAGTCCCTGCGCGGCCCGCGCGGCGGCATGGTGCTGACGAACGACGAAGGCATCGCGAAAAAGATCAACTCGGCGGTGTTCCCCGGCCTGCAGGGCGGCCCGCTGATGCATGTGATCGCCGCCAAGGCGGTGGCGTTCAAGGAGGCGCTGGAGCCTTCGTTCAAGGACTATGCCGCGCAGGTGGTCAAGAACGCCCAGGCCATGGCCGACGAGCTGATGAAGGGCGGCATCGACATCGTGTCGGGCGGCACTGACAACCATCTGTGCCTCGCGGACCTGCGCCCGAAAGGCGTGACCGGCAAGGCGACCGAGGCGGCGCTGGGCCGCGCCCACATCACCTGCAACAAGAACGGCGTCCCCTTCGACCCGGAAAAACCCTTCGTGACCTCGGGCATCCGCCTGGGCGCCCCCGCCGGCACCACCCGCGGCTTCGGCGAGGAGGAGTTCCGCCAGATCGCCCGCTGGATCGTCGAGGTCGTCGATGGCCTGGCCGCCAATGGCGAGCAGGGCAATGCCGAGGTCGAGGCCAAGGTGAAATCCGAGGTCGAGGCCCTCTGCGCCCGCTTCCCGCTGTATAACGGCATGTGATCCCCGTGCGGCGCGGTCCCGCCGGGTTCGCGCCACACCCCGGAAAAACGCCTCATGCGCCCCCATTGAGGGGGCCATGAGCCGCGGCGGCCCTGCCGCCGATCCTCTCCCTGTGACACCGGCACCGGCATTGTGGCGCGCCCCACAGGTACGCGGCGTGTGACACAGAGCCTCCGCTCCTGTCCGGCGCAGAGGACGCATCCGTGACAAACGGACGCGGTG
The DNA here is from genome assembly GCF_000622145.1 of Paracoccus yeei ATCC BAA-599. Taxonomy (GTDB): domain Bacteria; phylum Pseudomonadota; class Alphaproteobacteria; order Rhodobacterales; family Rhodobacteraceae; genus Paracoccus; species Paracoccus yeei. Next base: position 203,588 of record NZ_JHWH01000002.1, read on the forward strand.
AAGCGCCAGTACGGGCGCTGCTTCCTATCCCGGCAACAGCCCGCGCGCGGTCATCAGCCAGACCACCAGCGCGCCCAGCAGCATCAGCCCCATCACGATGCTGGCTGCGATGCCCGCGGCGCGGCCGCGCAGCCGCGCGCCCTGCCCCAGCGGGCGCAGATAGGCGGTCAGCGCCCGGTGCGCGCGGTCATAGCGGGTCCGGTCGACCTGACGGGCCAGGCGCGGATGGCCGGCCAGCCGGTCGGCCTCGGCCATGAACCGGGCCTCGCGCCGCAGCCGGCGCGGCAGGGCGCCGCCGCGCTTGCGCATCATGCTGTCCAGATCGGCCTGCTGGCCGCGCTTGAGCCCGCCAAAGCGCGCCGCCATCAGGCTTGCCACCTCGTCGGCCTTCGGCCGGATCTCGTCGATGCCCATGCCTGTCCCCCTTCGACTTTGAACCTACCCCCTCTGGCGCCCATTCGCCAGTGGCGCTAGGGTCGCGCCATGATGCTGAACATGACGACGATGGGCGAGACTTCGGACCAGCCCCCGGTGCTGCTGGCGCATGGGCTGTTCGGATCGGGCAAGAACCTGGGCGGGCTGGCCCGCAGGCTGGCGGCGACGCGGCGCGTGGTCTCGGTCGACATGCGCAACCACGGCGACAGCCCCCAGGACCCAGACCACTCCTACCCGGCCCTGGCCCGCGACCTTGCCGAGATGATCGAGGCGCAGGGCGGTCAGGCGGATGTCCTGGGCCATTCGATGGGCGGCAAGGCCGCGATGATGCTGGCGCTGACCCATCCAGCGCTGGTGCGTCGGCTGGTCGTCCTGGACATCGCCCCCTATGGCTACGACCACAGCCAGACCGACCTGATCGACGCGATGGAGGCGCTGGACCTGAGCGGCCTGCGCCTGCGTTCGGAAGCCGACGCCCGGCTGGCCCGGCAGGTCGCCGAACCCGGCGTGCGCGCCTTCCTGCTGCAATCTCTGGACCTGAAATCCGATCCCCCGCGCTGGAAGCTGAACCTGCCCGCGCTGCGCGACCAGATGCCCCTGCTGGTCGGCTGGCCTGAGGCGCCGCGCGCCCGCTTCGACGGTCCCGCCCTGTTCCTGGCCGGCGCGCAGTCGACCTATTGCCGCGAGCCGCAGGTCGAGGCGATCCGCGCCTTCTTCCCGCAGGCCAGGATCCGGTTCATGGCCGGCGCAGGGCACTGGCTGCACGCCGACCGCCCGGCCGAGGTGGCGGACGCAGTGGCCGATTTCCTGGGCTGACCTGCGGCGGGACGGCCCGAGAAATCCTCAGCAGCGCAGCGTCACCCGCGCCTCTCCGGTGTCGCCGGGAATGCGCGTGACCAGGCTGCCAGGGACGGGGCGGCAGCCGGTGGCCTGGGCTGCCGCCTGCATCATCAGTTCCGGCACCGGCGCGCGCGCGGCCCGCGACAGATAGCCCAGGCGGATCACCTCGGCCTCGGCGCCCTTGTGAAAGACGGCAAAGCGGATGCCGTCCAGCGTGACATCGTGGCGCACGGCGCCAATGAAGCCCGGCGCCGGAAAGGCGCAGGCGCAAAGCAGCAACAGGGGAATCAGGCTTAGGATCTGCATGGCCCCAGCATGGCGCCAAATCCTTAACGAAAGCCTAAGCCCGGCCCGGAACCCGAGGGCCGGCAAGACGTTGTTCCGGCAACCCAAACCAGGAGCTTGACGATGAACCGTATCCTGAAGCTGTCGCCCATCCTTGCCCTCATGGCGCTGGCCGCCTGCGAGACCGTCCAGGGGGCCGGCCGCGACATGCAGGCCGCCGGCACCGCCGTTTCGCGCGAAAGCCGCGAGGTGCAGTCCCAGGGCCTGTGACGCCCCGGTCGGACAAGCTGCAAGCCGCGCGCCGTCAGGACGGCTGCGCGGCTTTTTCGTTCCAGGTCCCGCGCACGAAGACGGATCAATGCGACTGCGCTCGCCCTCAAGCGCGCGGACCACGGTCAGCCTGTGGGCCAGCCGTAATGTCCCAGCATTGCCGCGACCGCACGGTCGTTGCCGTCGCCCGCCAGATTGGTGCTTCGCAGGTTCTGTCCCTGCGTGCCCGGCCATTCCACGATGCGAAAGCGATGGCCGATCTTTTCCGGCCGCGAACCACACAGCCGGTGCATCCAGTAAAGCCAGACATCGTCAGCCGAAGGCGCCAGCGCCTGGAACAGTCGGGCATCGGTCACATCGGAATGGAACACATCGGGCGCGTAAAGCACGCCGCCCACGCCGGTCGGGAACACCAGCGGCCCGGCCTGCGGCTGCGTCAGGTTGCGCTGCCAGTCGCCATAGGCCGATGGGCGGCCGTCCCGCAGCGCAACCAGATGCGCCCGATGCGCCACCACGCCCGCGCCGGCACGCGCCACCAGCCCGGCCAGCCAGTCGGGTCCGTAATAGACGTCGTCATCGGCGGTGACGATATGGGCATCGGGAAAGGCCAGCACCGCCGGCACGATCTTCTTGTAGCTGCGCCAGGCCGGACAGACCCGCACCTCGACGGGCAGGTTGGTCACCTCGGCCGGCAAACGCGCGTCATCGCCGTCATCCAACCACAAGACCACCCGGTCGGCGGCCACGCTTTGCGCAAGAAGCGAGCGCAGCACCAGATGCAGCCGGGCAAAGCGCGGCGGATGGCTGGTCAGGCTGATGACCAGCGGCGTCGTCAAACCATGCGGACGGGGCGTGCCGCTGCGGGCGAGGATCTCGGCCTCGGCGCCACGGACGCGGCGCGCCTGCTTCCAGGCCCGGAATGCATCCGAGATCATCCCTGCCAGGCCCGGCGCAGCCAGTCGATCTTGCCGATCCGGCGATACCACGTGCTGCCGCGCCCGGAAAAGACATCCTCCATCTTCGGCGCGCCGGCGAACAGCACGATCTTGGCCCCCTCGGGCAGGCTTGGGTCCTTGAAATAGCTCAGCAGGTTATAGGGCACGCAATCATTCTTGAAGCTGACGCACCAGCCCTTGGGCCAATAATGCAGATGGCCATGGGCGGCCAGTTGCGCGCTTTGAAACTGCTGGCTGATCTCGTACGTCGTGGTCGCGGCCTTCGGGTCGGCCAGATAAGCATCCAGAATGTAGGCATGCGCGCCAACAACATAGCGAAAGACCGAGCTGTTGCCGACCGAATGCAGGAAACGGTCGCGCGCCGGATTGACGCGGCGCAGCGGCTTGGCGCGGAACAGATCGTCGTCGCGGATAATGAAATAGTCCCCCGGCAGGTCGAAGAACGGGCCCAGGTCGTCCACCACCACCAGGTCCAGGTCCAGAAACAGCGCCGTCGCGCCTGCAAACCCGCCCAGGTCGGCGCGAAACAGCGCAAGCTTGCGCCAGCGCGTGTCCGTGCTGCCCTCGGGCAGGCCCAGTTCCGGCAGCGGCATCGCCTCGACCCCCGGATCCAGCCCGGCGGGGTCGTCGGTGAAGCAGACGAAGCGGTGCGGCCGCGCCAGATGGCGGCGGACCTGCGCATGCAGCCGGTTCACGTCCTCGGCCCCGTAGAGCGTGCCCCATTTCATGGTCAGGATCAGAACAGGCTCGGTCATCCCAGTCACCTCATGGCTCGCGGTCCGCGATAAGAAAGGGGGCCGCCCCGGTCAACGCCCGAGCGGCCCCCGCCGTTCACACCCCAGCGATCACTGCAGGCCGATCAGGCCCATCTGCTCCAGCTTCAGCAGCACCTGATGGGCGGCGTGATCGACGTCATAGCCCTCGGTCTGGATGCGCAGTTCGGGGTTCGCGGGTTCCTCGTAGGGGTCCGAGATGCCGGTGAACTCCTTGATCTTGCCTTCGCGGGCCAGCTTGTAGAGGCCCTTGCGGTCGCGCCGCTCGCATTCCTCAAGGCTGGTCGCGACATGCACCTCGATGAAGGCGCCGCCGGCCTCGACCATCTCGCGCACCGCGCGCCGCGTCGCGGTATAGGGCGCGATGGGGGCGCAGATCGCGATGCCGCCGTTCTTGGTGATCTCGGACGCGACATAGCCGATGCGCTTGATGTTGATGTCGCGGTGCTCTTTGCTGAAGCCCAGCTCCGAGGACAGGTGCTTGCGCACCACGTCGCCGTCCAGCAGCGTGACCGGACGCCCGCCCAGTTCCATCAGCTTGACCATCAGCGCGTTGGCGATGGTCGACTTGCCCGAGCCCGACAGCCCGGTGAAGAACACCGTGAAGCCCTGCTTGCCCCGCGGCGGCGAGGTGCGGCGCAGCTGCTCGACCACCTCGGGGAAGCTGAACCACTCGGGGATTTCCAGCCCTTCGCGCAGGCGGCGGCGCAGTTCGGTGCCCGAGATGTTCAGGACGGTCACGCCCTCCTCGATCTCGTCGGCGGGCTCGTATTGCGCGCGCTCCTGGACATAGACCATCTGCTTGAAATCGACCATTTCGACGCCGATCTCGTCCTGGTGCTTGCGGAACAGCTCCTGCGCCTCGTAGGGACCGTAGAAGTCCTGCCCTTGCGAGTTCTTGCCGGGGCCGGCGTGGTCGCGGCCGACGATCATGTGGGTCAGGCCGTGGTTGCGGCGGATGATGCCGTGCCAGACCGCCTCGCGCGGGCCGCCCATGCGCATCGCCAGGTTCAGCAGCGACAGGTGGGTGGTCGCCGCCGGATACTTGTCCAGCACCGCCTCATAGCAGCGCACGCGGGTGAAATGGTCCACGTCGCCCGGCTTGGTCATGCCGACGACCGGGTGGATCAGCAGGTTGGCCTGGGCTTCGCGCGCGGCGCGGAAGGTCAGCTCCTGGTGGGCGCGGTGCAGCGGGTTGCGGGTCTGGAACGCGACGATGCGGCGCCAGCCCAGCTTGCGGAAATAGGCCCGCAGCTCGTTCGGGGTGTCGCGGCGGCCGCGGAAATCGTAATGCGTCGGCGGCTGGATGCCGGTCACCGGACCGCCCAGATAGACCGGGCCCGCCACGTTGTGCAGGTAGTTCACGGACGGATGCGCCAGGTCGTCGGCGCCGAACACCTTTTCGGCCTCAAGGCTCTTGTTCGGGGTCCACTTGTCGGTGACCGACAGGATCGCCAGGATGACGCCTTCCTGGTCGCGCAGCGCGATGTCCTGGCCCGGCTCGATCTTGTCGGCGAAGTCTTGGCTGACGTCCAGGTTGATCGGCATCGGCCACAGCGCGCCGCTGGTCAGGTGCATGTTGTCCAGGACGCCTTCGTAATCGGCCTGGGTCAGGAAGCCCTTCAGCGGATGAAAGCCGCCGTTCATCAGCAGCTCCAGGTCGCAGATCTGGCGCGGGGTCAGATCCCAGGACAGCATGTTGCCGGCCTCGGCCTTCAGCTTCTGCGCGGATTCGGCGCTGACGTAAAGTTCCGGGATCGGGGCGAGGTTCGGCAAGGTCATCGGCTCACTCGACATTGGGGAAGGGGCGCGGCCCCCTTCGTTCGCAATACATGCGGGCGCTTCGGCCCGGTCATGGGCTGCCCCTTAGCCGGGCGCGATTGGGGTTTCAACAGAAGGTTCGGTGAATTTTGCCGGTTCTGTCCCATTTCGGCCATGCCTTGCCGGGGGTTGGCCGGAACTGCCTTTCGGCCCGTCCCGGCAGCCCCGGTTCAGCTTTCCCCGGCGGCGGTCCGGCAGGGAACGAAATCCCCGCCCGCCCCCATCAAGCGGGAATTTCCGCCCCTTCTGGGTTCGGCGCCCCCGCCATCGCATGTTCGGCAAGCCAGCGCTCGGCATCCAGCGCCGCCATGCAGCCCATGCCCGCGCTGGTGACCGCCTGGCGATAGATGTGGTCGGTCAGGTCGCCCGCCGCGAACACGCCGGGAATCGAGGTCCGCGTGCTGCCCGGCTCGACCTTCACATAGCCGCCGTTGTGCAGCTCCAGCTGGTCCCGCACCAGTTCCGAGGCCGGGGCATGGCCGATCGCGACAAAGACCCCGTCCGCCGGAACCACCCGCTCCTCGCCCGTGGCGACATGCCGCACCCGGACGCCGGTCACGCCCAGGGGCGCGGTCGTGCCCTCGACCTCGGCCAGCTGGTGGTTCCACAGCACCTCGACCTTCGGATGCCGGAACAGCCGCTCCTGCAGGATCTTCTCGGCCCGCAGGCTGTCGCGGCGGTGGATCAGCGTCACCTTGCTGGCGAAATTGGTCAGGAACAGCGCCTCCTCGACGGCCGTGTTGCCGCCGCCCAGCACCACGACCTCGCGCCCGCGATAGAAGAACCCGTCGCAGGTCGCGCAGGCCGAGACGCCGAAGCCCTTGAACTTCTCCTCGCTCTCAAGCCCCAGCCAGCGGGCCTGCGCGCCGGTCGCCAGGATCACCGCATCCGCCGTCACCCGCGCGCCCGAGTCGAGCTCGGCCACGAAGGGCCGCGCCTTCAGGTCCAGCCGCACCACCGTGTCGACGAAGATGCGCGCCCCCATGGCCTTGGCATGGGCCTCCATCCGCACCATCAGGTCGGGGCCCTGCACCTGCGTCTCGCCCGGCCAGTTCTCGACCTCGGTGGTGATGGTCAGCTGGCCGCCCGGCTGCATCCCCTGGATCAGCACCGGCTCCAGCATGGCGCGCGCGGCATAGACGGCGGCGGTGTAGCCGGCCGGCCCCGAGCCCACGATCAAAAGCCGGGTGTGGGCGGGCAGGACGGCGTCGGCGATTTCGGCGGGCACATGCGACATGGATCTGGACCTTTTTCGTTGCGGGCCCTAGGTAATCACCCCCGCCCGTTCATGCAATCCACCCCGCATCCGCGGCGCGGGCGGAAAGAATATTGCGCAAACAGGCCCGGCAAGATAGCGTCCGGCAAGGTTTTCGGCCCAGAAGGGCCCCAGAGGAATGAATGAGCGGCAATCGACTGGACGACATCGACCGTAAGATCCTTGCGGAACTGCAGGCGGATGGCCGGATGACGAATGTCGAACTGGCGCGCCGCGTCGGCATCTCGGCGCCGCCCTGCCTGCGCCGCGTCCGCGCGCTCGAGGAGGCGGGCTACATCCGCGGCTACCACGCCGAGATCGACGCCCGCGAGCTGGGGTTCGAGGTGCAGGTCTTTGCCATGGTCCGCCTGCTCAGCCAGTCCGAACGCGACCTTTCCGCCTTCGAGGCGCTGGCCCGCGGCTGGCCCCTGGTCCGCGAATGCCACATGCTGAACGGCGAGATCGACTTCATCCTGAAATGCGTGGCCCCCGACCTGCCAAGCTTCCAGCGCTTCCTGACCGAAAGCCTGACCGCCGCCCCGAACGTGGCCTCGGTCAAGACGTCCCTGGTCATCCGCTGCGCCAAGGACGAGCCGGGCGTGCCGTTCACCGTCGTCGAGGATCGGGCGGCGGCGTTGGGGTGACGCCTCCCACTTTGTCAGCCAACCGTCAGCCAGCACGTGCTAGTGCGCGTTACCTTGTCTTTCCCTGTGGTTGGTTTCCTTGCCGCTTATCGTCACGCTATCCTCGATCCCGCCGCGTTTTTCCGGGCTTGGCCCGACACTGACCTCGATCCTGCGCCAAAGGGTGGCGCCCGACCAGGTGCGGCTTTACATCCCGCGCGCCTATCGCCGCTTTCCTGACTGGGACGGAACGCTGCCGCAGGTGCCGGCCGGCGTCGCGATCCACCGCTGCGACCAGGACTTCGGCCCGGCGACCAAGATCCTGCCGGCGGTGCGCGACTTGGCCGGGCAGCCGGTCGAGCTGCTGCTCTGCGACGACGACCGGCTTTACGACCGCGAATGGACCGCGCGTTTCCTGGCCGCGCGCCGCGCCCACCCCAACTGCGTGATCGCCGAGGCCGGCCGCTTTGTCCCCGACCACAACGCCACCCCCTTGCCCCGCGCCACGCCCCGGCGCAAGGACTGGCGCTATCGGCTGCGCCGCGCGCTGTCGCTGGGCCGGTGGCGGCCGTTGCCCTGGACCAGATCGGGCCATGTCGACGTGTTCAAAGGCTATGGTGGCGCGCTGCTGCGGCCCGATTTCCTGCCCGAACGCGCCTTCGACATTCCCGACCTGTTGTGGACGGTGGACGATCCCTGGCTGTCGGGCTGCCTGGCCGCGAACGGGGTCAGGATCTGGCTGAACGCCGACGGCCTGCACCCGCCCGAACAGCGCAATGCCCGCCGCGACGCGCTGCTGGACTTTGTCCTGTCGGGCCGCGGCCGGGGCGACGCCAACGCGGCCTGCTTTGCCTGGTGCCGCCAGCACCTGGGCGTCTGGGGCGCGCGCACCTGACGGACGCCGTCCGGTGCACGCCCGGTGTACGCACGGTGTACGCCGGTCACAGCCCGTTTTTCAGCAAAACCAAGCCCTTGCCGAACCGCGCCCGGCCCCGGCAGCCGTCACAACGCGATGACGGAAATCAGCCGCCCGTAATCGACTTCGTGCAGATGCGTGCTGCGGCGATAGGAATAGAAGCAGTCGGGGTCGGAATAGGTGCAATGCCGCGTCCACTCGGCCTCGACGCCCGCGTCGCGCAGCCGCGACAGGCCGAAGCCCGGCAGGTCGAACATCGGCCTCCCGTTCGGCCCGCCCGAGAAAAACCTCTGGTAATCAGGATCTTCGGCCAGGACCTCATCCATGAACTCCTCGCCGACCTCATAGGCACGCTGGCTGATGCAGGGACCGATGACCGCGCGGATGCGGGTGGCGCCCAGGTCCGTCATGGCGCCCACCGCCGCCTCGATCACCCCCGACAGCGCGCCGCGCCAGCCCGCATGCACCGCACCGATGACGCCCGCCTCGGCATCCGCCAGCAGGATCGGCTGGCAATCGGCGGTCAGCACGGCCAGCGCGACCCCCGGCTGGTCGGTGACGATGGCATCGGCGCGAACTTTCGCCAGATCAAGGGCTTGGGCCGCGTCCTTCAGGACGGCGACCTCGGCCGAATGGGTCTGGTGGACGGTCGCCAGCCGGTCATGCGGCACGCCGATGGCGTCGGCGACCCGGCCCCGGTTGATCGCGACGATCTCGCCCTGATCGCTGGAGCCGAAGCCGCAGTTCAGCCCGGAAAACAGCCCGGACGAGGCGCCGCCCCGCCGCGTGAAAAAGCCGTGGCGCACCGGCGCCAGCAGCGGATGGGTCAGGATTTCAAGCGCGGTCTGCATTGGGCTCCAAAGCTTCGAAACCGGGCGGCACCGGGGCTTGGGGCGCCCAGAACGCCAGAACTTTGAACAACTGACCCATTTCCTCGGGCGCGGTCAAGCGATGAAGCGCGGCCATCGCGCCCGCGTCGCCCGCGCCCGCTAGCCGCGCGGCCCGCTGCCCGATGCCAAGGCGCAACAGCCATTCGCCCTGTGCTATCATGCGCGAAACCCGGGCGCCCGCCGCCTGCCCCGCCAAAGCCAAGGGCTTGAAATCGACATGCGCCGTCAGATCCGCCTCTCCGGGATTGTCCAGAACGCCTTCGGGGCGGTGGCGGCGCAGCGCCTGAAAGGTGTCTCCGCGCCCGTCCCAGGTGCCGTAATCCAGCAGGATCGCGCAGCCGCCATGCGCCGCGATCCGGCCCGCGATCTCCGCAACGATGGGCAGCGCCTCGGGGCAGGTCTCGCGCACTTCGCCCAAGGGCGCGTTTGGGCCCGGCTGGGGCGCGGCAAGGCCCAGCGCCAGGCGGCCCTGCGGGTCCAGCGCCACGATACGCTCGGCCCAGCCTTCCTTCGTGCGCTGGACCTGCCGGATCGGAAGCGCGTCGAAGAACTCATTTGCTATCATAAACAACGGATTGTCAGGAATATCTGAAGCACTTTCCAAGTGCGTGACCGGACCCAGACGGTCGCGCTGGACGCCGCGCAGATGGGGCGAGGCCTCGATCAGCACCACCTCGGCCGCTTCGCGCATGCCCGGCACCACGCGGATCGCGCGCAGGACATCGGCCATCAGCGTGCCCCGGCCCGGCCCGATCTCGGCCAGCGTGAAGGGTGCCGGCCGGCCTTGGTCCAGCCAGGCCTGGGCCAGCGCCAGCCCCAGCATTTCCCCGAACATCTGGCTGATTTCCGGCGCCGTGGTAAAGTCGCCCGCCGCCCCGAAAGGATCGCGCGTCGCGTAATAGCCGTGCTCGGGATGCAGCAGGCACAGCCGCATGTATTCGTCCAGCCGCAGCGGTCCCGACAGCCGGATCCGCGCCGCGATCAGACGCGCCAGGGGCGTCATGCGACGGCGGCGCGACGCCGCGCCATCAGCACGAAACCCAATCCGATCAGGATCATGGGCAAGGACAGAAGCTGGCCCATGCTGAGCCCCCAGACCGGCCCGCCGATCACATGGCCCAGCGGATTGCCCGCGGTGATGAACTGCGCGTCGGCCTGGCGAAAGAACTCGACGACAAAGCGCGACAGGCCATAGCCCGCCAGGAACACGCCCAGCACCAGCCCCGGCCGGCGCAGCGCGCCCCCCCGGACCAGAAGGAACAGGACGGCGGCCAGCACCACGCCCTCCAGCCCCGCCTCGTAGAGCTGGCTCGGGTGGCGGGCGCAAAGCCCTGAAACGCCGGGACAATCCTGCGCCGCCTCGCCAGGAAAGACCACGCCCCAGGGCAGGTCGGTCGGACGGCCCCAAAGCTCGGCGTTGATGAAGTTCGCCACCCGGCCCAGCCCCAGCCCGATGGGCGTGGCCACCGCCAGCGCGTCGGCCAGTCCCAGCGCCGGCACGCCATGGCGCCGGCAATAGATCCAGGCCGCGACCACGACCCCCAGAAAGCCGCCGTGAAAGGACATGCCGCCCTGCCACAGCTTCAGGATCTGGCCCGGATTGGCCAGGTAATAGCCCGGTTCATAGAACAGCACGAAGCCCAGCCGCCCGCCCAGGACGACGCCCAGGACGACCCAGGTCAGCAGTTCCTCGGCCTGTTCGGGGCGCATCGGCGTGCGCCCGCCCCACAGCGCGGGGCGGCGCATCAGCCCCACGATGATGCGCCAGCCGACGATCAGCCCGACCAGATAGGCCAGCGCATACCAGCGCAGCGAAAACGACAGGCCGAACAGATGGATGGTGAAAATCTCGGGCGAAATCTGGGGGAAGGGGATCATGGGGTCCTCGTTTCGCGGGTGCCGGCCGGGGCTGCGCGGGGTCCGTCGGCAATTGAACCGCCGCGCCCCAAGGGCCATATAGGGCGGGACCCGAAACCGAAAGGCCCGCCATGAACGCGAACAACCGTTTCTTCGACGATCTCTCGAAATTGATGACCAATGCCATGGGCGTGGCGCAGGGCGCCAAGGACGAGGCGCAGACCGCCTTCAACAGCTGGATCGACCGCTGGCTGGCCGAGCGCGACTTCGTCACCCGCGAGGAATTCGAGGCGGTGCGCGAGATGGCGATCAAGGCCCGGGCCGAAAACGCCGAGCTGCGCGCCGAGATCGAGGCGCTGAAGGGCACCGCCCAGCCCGGCGCCTGACCCCGTCAGGGCGCCACCCTGTCGCGCAGCTGGCCCTGGCGGTCGTAAAGCAGCACCTCGCCCGCCTCGGTCACGACCACGATCCAGTCGCGGGCGAAGGTGACGGCGGCGGGCGCGGCCCCCGCCGGCAGCGTGATGGCTTCGGGCAGGTCCGGCAGCACGGGCGTGGACAGGCGCAGCCACAGCAACGCCACGATGGCCATGATCCCCAGGCCCATCACCACGGCCAGCGCGGTGACCAGAATCCGCAGCCAGCGCAGCATCGGCAGCGCTTCCGCAACCTCCGCTTCGGCCTTATCATCGCGCGCCATGCCTGAAATCCTTATCCATATTCCCGAAGGCCTGTCCGACCGGCTTGATAAGGCGCTTGCCGCCCTGGCGCCAGAGGACGCGGCCCTGTCGCGCTCGCGCCTGGCGCGGCTGATCGCCGATGGCGCGGTCACCGGCCCCGCCGGCCCCGTCGCCGACGGCAAGGCCCGCGCCTTGCCCGGCGCCTACAGCGTGCATATCGGCCCGCCCGAGACGCTGGAAACCCTGCCCGAGGCGATTCCGCTGTCCATCGCCTATGAGGACGCGGACCTGATCGTCGTCGACAAGCCCGCCGGCATGGTCGTCCACCCCGCCCCCGGCGCGCCCTCGGGGACGCTGGTGAACGCGCTGCTGGCGCACTGCGCCGACAGCCTGTCGGGGATCGGCGGCGCGGCCCGGCCGGGCATCGTGCACCGCATCGACAAGGACACGTCGGGCCTGCTGGTCGTGGCCAAGACCGACCGCGCGCATCAGGGGCTGGCGCGCCAGTTCGCCGACCACTCCGCGCATCGCCGCTATCTGGCGCTGGCGCATGGGGTGATCGACCCGGCCGACCAGCGGCTGCGCGGCCTGCCCGGCCTGGGCTTCGAGCCGGGCGGCACGCTGCGCATCGCCACCCTGCTGGGCCGCCACCCGACCGACCGCCAGCGCCAGGCCGTCAGCTTCGAACGCGGGCGCCATGCGGTCACGCGGGCGCGGATGCTGGAAAGCTTCGGCACCCCGCCCCAGGCGATGCTGGTCGAATGCCGTCTGGAAACCGGCCGCACGCATCAGATCCGGGTCCATATGGCCCATGCCGGGCTGGGGCTGCTGGGCGATCCGACCTATGGCGGGAACCGCAAGCCCTCGCTCCGTGCGCTGGGGGCGGATGCGGCGGCAGCCATCGCAGCCTTTCCCCGCCAGGCGCTCCATGCCGCCGAACTGGGCTTTCTGCATCCGGTCAGCGGCGAGCGCCTGGCCTTTTCCAGTCCCCTGCCCCCTGATATGGCCACGCTGGTGGCCCGGTTGCGGGGTGGGGCTTCCATCCCGGAACCATCGGCGCGATGATCGCGTTTTCGAACACCCCCCAAGGCGCGGGACAGGGTTAGACATCATGGCAAGCTACGAAAATCTTCCGGCCCCCAGCCCGGAACAGGGCCTTAACCGCTACTTGCAGGAAATCCGCAAGTTCCCTCTTCTGGAACCAGAGGAGGAATACATGCTGGCCAAGGCCTGGGCCGACCACCAGGACCCCGAGGCGGCGCAGAAGCTCGTGACCAGCCACCTGCGGCTGGCCGCCAAGATCGCCATGGGCTATCGCGGCTATGGCCTGCCCCAGGCCGAGGTGATCTCCGAGGCGAACGTCGGCCTGATGCAGGCGGTCAAGCGCTTTGACCCGGAACGCGGATTCCGGCTTGCGACCTATGCGATGTGGTGGATCCGCGCCTCGATCCAGGAATACATCCTGCGGTCCTGGTCGCTGGTCAAGATGGGCACAACCAGCGCGCAGAAGAAGCTGTTCTTCAACCTGCGCAAGGCGAAATCCAAGCTGGGCGCGCTTGAGGAAGGCGACCTGCGCCCCGAGAACGTCGCCCAGATCGCCAACGACCTGAACGTCAGCGAGCAGGAAGTCATCGACATGAACCGCCGCCTGTCGGGAGGCGATGCCTCGCTGAACGCGACGGTGGGCTCGGGCGACGGGGAATCGACCGCGCAATGGCAGGACTGGCTTGAGGACGACAGCGCCAACCAGGCAGAGGCCTTTGCCGAGGCTGACGAACTGTCGGCCCGCCGCGAGATGCTGATGGCGGCGATGGATGTGCTGAACGACCGCGAAAAGGACATCCTGATGGAGCGCCGCCTGCGCGACGATCCGATGACGCTGGAGGATCTGTCCGCGCGCTACAACGTCTCGCGCGAGCGGATCCGCCAGATCGAGGTCCGGGCCTTTGAAAAGCTGCAGAACCGCATCCGCGACCTGGCGCGCGAACGCGGCATGGCGGTGCCGGAAACCGCCTGACGGCCCATGCGCTCTGCCCGGTGCCGGACGCGTTCGGCACTGGACAAGCTGGCAAAGATCGGTCTTTTTCAAAGTGAAGGGCGGGACGGACGCTCGGCTGCGGCACTCCCTTTGCGGGGCGGGCTTTCCCGGCCGGCGCGCGGGTCCGGGCAGCGGGGGAACGCGGCGCAAGGATGACGGCGCTTGAGCAATATCAGCGACTCGAGGCGACGGGGCTGTGGCAGGACGGGCCGGATGTCCCATTGCGCGACGTCATCGTGTCGTTCGGGGATGCGACGCTGATCCTGAGCGATCCGCGCACCGATACGCCGCTGGCGCATTGGTCGCTGCCCGCCGTCACCCGTCTGAACCCCGGCGACCACCCCGCCCGCTATGCTCCGGGCGAGATGGATGTGGAATGGCTGGAGGTCGAGGACGAGCTGATGATCTCGGCCATAGACAAGGTCCACCGCGCGATCGAGGCGAGCAAGCCCCCCTCGGGGCGCCTGCGGAACGTTCTGATGCTGACGGCGGCGGCGGCGATGGTGCTGGCCGGGGTGTTCTGGGTTCCGCCTGCGCTGGTGCGCCATGCCGCCGACGTGGCGCCGCCCGCCCAGCGGGCCGAGATCGGGCGCCTGATCCTGTCCGACATCGAGAAGGTGACCGGCAGCGCCTGTTCGCGCCCGGCGGGCGACATGGTCCGCCACAAGCTGGCCGCGCGGCTGATCGGTCCGGACGCCGACATCGCGATCCTGCCCGCGACCCTGCGCGGCGCCCGCCGCCTGCCCGGCCCGGTTACCGTCATCGGCGAGGACCTGATCGAGGGCCAGGTCACGCCCGAGGTCGCGGCCGGCCATATCCTGGCCGCCCAGGCGGCCGCCAATGCGCAGGACCCGCTGCTGCAGGCCCTGCGCTATGCCGGGGCGCGCGCAACCTTTCACCTGCTGACCAAGGGCACCTTGCCCGCCGCCGCGCTGTCGGGCTATGGCGCGCGGCTGCTGGCCGATCCGCCCCCGCGTCCGGACGACGAGGCCCTGCTGGGTTATTTCGCCCGCGCCTCCGTCTCCAGCGAACCCTATGCCCGCTCGCTGGACCCGACCGGAGAGGCGGTCCTGGGCCTGATCGAGGCCGACCCCTTCCGCACCGCCGAGCCGAAGCCGGTGCTGGGCGACCGCGACTGGATCGCCCTGCAGGAAATCTGCGATCAATAGGCCGATGCCCCGGCGCGGGAATCGCTTGATGCGCTCGGGCGAAACGGCGCGGGCGCACGATGGCGACGCGACCCTAGCGCGCCGCTGCCGTGCCAAAGCCTGCCCGGCGCAGCCGGTTCAGGGCGCGGACGATGGCCTCGCGGGTGTCGAAGGGGCCGGCAAGCAGCGTGGCGCTGTCGCGCCCCGTGCCGCGCAGGACGGGATAGCCCAAGGCCGCGGCGCGCCGGGCGGCCCGCTCGGCCTGGGCGGGGTCGGGGAAACGGCCAAGCTGAACGTAACGCGCGGTCGCCGGGATCATCTCGGCCCCCTGCGCCTTGGCGGGGGGGGCGGGCCGGCGGCCCGGCTTCGCGGCAACCCGCGGTCCGGGTGCCGGCTTTTCGGCGGCGGCCGCCCGCGCGGTGGGCGATCCGGGCGGCAGGTCGGCACGCTTGGCTTCCACGGGGGATACGGGCGGCTGCGGGGTGGTCGCGGGCTCGGTCCCGGCGGCGGTAGCGGTGGCGGTGGGGTCGGCAATCTCTCCGACCGGGCGGGCAAAGGCCAGCCGCGACAGGTCCGAGGCCGGCAGCGCCCCGCAATACCCCTGCGTCGGATCGTGGCCCAGCCCCTCTTTCTGCGGGGCAGGTTCGTCGTCATAGCCCAGCAGCCGGCACAGGCGGCGGTTCGGCTCGATGTCCCGGCTCATCTCCTCGCGCACCATAGGGGCGGCGTGCAGCGCCGATTTCAGGGCATCAAGGGGGGCCACTGGCGCGGGTTCGGGGCCCATGTCGGGCAGCGTTTCCAGTGGGCGCGGGTCGCTGGCCAGCTCGCCCGCCTGCAGGTTCCCGGTCACGACCCGGGCCAGCCTTTCCTCAAGCAGTTGCGCACGGCTCTTGCCCGCATCGGGGTCGAGCGCGCGCAGCCGGGGCCGACCGCCCGCCCCCCGCGCCGACAGCGTCGGAGGATAGCCGCAGACCGCAGTTCCGTCGCGGGCCCGCCGCGCGGTCCAGGTGCCTTCGGCATCGCGCAGAAAGACGCACCCCCTGCTGTCGATATACTGCCGCCCGGTGAAATCCGCCGGAGGCGGCTCGGCCGGACCCTGGTCCAGCGCGACGGCGGCGGCCGGCGCGACCACCCAGAAAACCAGCCAAAGCAGCAACGCCCGCATAAAGCCCCCAGAATCGCCTTGCGCGGTTCTTGATAGGGCAGCGGCCTGAACAAGCCGTTAACGCGTCCCGAACATCCGGTCCCCCGCATCGCCCAGGCCGGGCACGATATAGCCGTGGTCGTCCAGCCGCTCGTCCAGCGCGGCGGTGACGATGGGCACATCGGGATGGGCATCGCGCATCCGCCGGACCCCTTCGGGCGCGGCCAGCAGGCACAGGAAACGCAGGTTGCGCGCGCCTTCGCGTTTGAGCAGGTCGATGGCCGCGACCGAGGAGTTGCCGGTGGCCAGCATCGGGTCGACCACGATGGTCATGCGCGCGTCCAGTTCCTTGGGAACCTTGCAGTAATACTGCACGGGCTGCAGCGTCTCGGGGTCGCGGTAAAGGCCCACGAAGCCCACCCGTGCCGCCGGGATCAGTTCCAGGATGCCGTCCATCAGCCCGTTCCCGGCCCGCAGGATCGAGATCAGCGCCAGCTTTTTCCCCTCGAGCGTCGGAGCCTGCATGGTCGTCAGCGGCGTTTCGACGGTGATCGTGGTCATCTCCAGCTCGCGCGTGACCTCATAGGCCAGAAGCAGGCTGATTTCGCGCAGCAGGCGCCGGAAGCTGGCGGTCGAGGTGGTCTTGTCGCGCATCAGCGTCAGCTTGTGCTGGACCAGGGGATGATCGACGACGGTCAGGTGGCGGGGGTCGGGGGATGTCATGCAAGCTCCTGTTTCAGGCGGGTCCGGGTGTCTTCGTCGCAGAAAGCGGCCTCGACGGCCCAAAGGTTCATCTGCCGGAATTCGCTTTCGCCCCAGCCGAAGGTTTCGGCAAGCCGGTCATATTCCCGCGACAGGCTGGTCTGGAAGAACGGCGGATCGTCGGTCGAGACGGTGACGCGCACGCCTGCGTCCGCCAGCCGGGCGATGGGATGGGTCTGCCAGTCCCGCACCACCTGCAACGCGATGTTCGAGCCCGGGCAGACCTCGAGCGTCACGCCCTTGTCGGCCAGATAGCGCACCAGTGCCGGGTCCTCGACGGCACGGATGCCGTGGCTGATGCGGCTGACGCCCAGTTCCAGCGCGCCGCGGATGCTGTCGGGTCCGCAGAATTCGCCGGCATGGGCGGTCAGGCCCAGTTGCGCCTCGCGTGCGCAATCAAAGGCCCAGGCATAGTCGCGCGCCTCGCCCACGTCCTCGGCCCCCGCAAGGCCCAGGCCCGCGACCCAGCCGCCGCCGGTTTCGGCCGCGCAGATCGCCGTCCTTTTGGCGCGGTCGGGGCCAAGGTGGCGGATGCAGGTCAGGATGGCGCGGCTTTCGACGCCCGACAGGGCATAGGTTCGGGCGACCTCCTCCATCGCGCCCAGATAATCGCGCCAGGCGGACAGGTCGCCACCGCCGCAGAACTCGGGCGAGACGAAAAGCTCGGCATAGACCACGCCCTGTTCGCCGCATTCCGACAGCACGGCCGACAGCAGCCGGGCATAGTCGGCGGGGGTTTCCATGACGCCGGAGACGGCATCGTAGACCTTGAGGAAATCCTTGAACCGGCGCAGCCGGTATTGGCCGCGATGGTCGAAGACCCCGGACAGGTCATGGCCCTTTTCCGCCGCCAGGCCGCGGACGAAGGCGGGGGGCGCCGCGCCTTCGATATGCAGGTGAAGCTCGACCTTCTTCAGGGATTTCACAGGAAGGACACTCCGGGACCAAGGGGGGGCAGGCCAAGATGGGCGGCGACCGAGGCGCCGATATCGGCAAAGCCGACCAGTCCGACGGGGCGCAGGCCATAGCCCCAGCCCAGCACCGGCACGCGTTCGCGGGTGTGGTCGGTGCCGCGCCAGCTGGGGTCGTTGCCGTGGTCGGCGGTGAAGATCGCCAGATCGCCGGGCCGCAGCCGGGCCATGACCTGGCCGGCCACGCCATCGAACCATTCCAGCGCCGCCGCATAGCCCGCGATGTCGCGGCGATGGCCATAGAGGCTGTCGAATTCCACGAAATTGGCGAATGTCAGGCTGCCGGGCTCGGCCTCGTCGGCCAGGCGGATCAGATGCCCGGCCAAGTCCGCGTCCGACTTGCCCTTGTGCAGATGGTCGATGCCGCGATGGGAAAAGATGTCGCCGATCTTGCCGATGGCATGGGTGGCGCGCCCCGCCGCCTGCGCCGCATCCAGGATCGTCGTTCCGGGCGGCGCGATGGCATAGTCGCGGCGGTTCGGCGTGCGGCGGAAATCCCCCGCCGTCCCGACGAAGGGGCGGGCGATGACGCGGCCCACCCGCATCGGATGGACCAGCGCCGCCACGTCCCGGCACAGGCGGTAAAGCCGCTCCAGCCCAAAGGCGTCCTCATGCGCGGCGATCTGCAGCACGGAATCCTGCGAGGTGTAGCAGATCGGCCAGCCGGTCCGCAGATGCTCGGCCCCCAGCCGCTCGATGATCTCGGTCCCCGAGGCGTGTTCGTCGCCCAGGATGCCCCCGGTCCCCGCCGCGCGGGCAATGGCGGCGGACAAGTCGGGGGGAAAGCTGGGGCGCGTGTCGGGAAAGTAGTGCCAGTCCCAGGGCACCGGCACGCCCGCGATTTCCCAATGCCCCGAGGGCGTGTCCTTGCCGCGCGACACCTCGGTCGCGACGCCCCACAGGCCCTGCGGCGCGACGCCAAGGCCCGGCGCATCAGCCCCGCTGGCCAATCGGATCGCAGCGCCCAGGCCCAGGGCGTCCAGGTTCGGCATGGCGAGCGGCCGGGCGGCGGCGATATGGGCCAGCGTGTTCGCGCCCGTGTCGGGCAGGCCCGCGTTGGAATAATGGTCGGCATCGGGCGCGCCGCCGATGCCGACGGAATCCATCACGATCAGGAAGGCACGGCACTCTGCAGGATTCATCGGGGCGCGACCTCGCTTTGGACCAGGGGACCGGCGGCGGGTCCGTCGCCCAGCAGATAGGCGACCTGAACGGTCGCGACGGCAGCCTCGGCCGCAGCCTCGGACGCGGCATGGACACGGGCCAGCGGGCGGCCGTCACCCGCCTCCTCGCCGATGCGCAGCAGGTCGGAGAGGCCCACGCGCGGGTCGATCCGGTCGCCCGCGCGCAGCCGGCCGCCACCCAGGGCGACGACGGCGTGACCCAGGGCCTCGGTGTCGATGGCGGCAACGCGGCCCTGCGCGGGGACGGGACGGATCACCGGCGCGGGCGGCAGGTGGCGGTCCGGGTTCTCCAGCAGGTCCGCGGGCCCGCCCTGTGCCGCGACCATGCGGGCGAACCGTTCGGCGGCATGGCCCGAGGCCAGCGCCTCGGCCGCGCCCGACAGGCCCGCAAGGGACAGGCAGGCGTCCGACAGGGCCAGCGACAGGTCGCGCAGCGCGCCCGACCCGCCCCGCAGGGCGGTAATCGCCTGGCGCAGTTCCAATGCATTGCCGGCGGCGCGGGCCAGCGGCTGGTCCATGTCCGTGACCAGCGCCCGGGCGGGACAGCCCGCGGCGGTCGCGGTATCGACCAGCGCCTGGGCCAGGGCGCGCGCCGCACCGGGGCTGCGCAGAAAGGCGCCGCTGCCCTGCTTGACGTCCAGGACCAGCCCGTCCAGCCCCGCCGCCAGCTTCTTCGACAGGATCGAGGCCACGATCAGATCGACCGAGCCCACCGTCGCGCTTTCGTCGCGGACCGCGTACAGCCGGGCATCGGCCGGGGCCAGGTCGGGGCCCGCGCCCACGATGGCGCAGCCCGCATCCGCGACGACGCGACGGAGCGCATCCTCGGGCAGGTCGCAGCGAAAGCCGGGGATCGCCTCGAGCTTGTCGAGCGTGCCGCCCGTGTGACCCAGGCCCCGCCCCGAGATCATCGGCACATAGGCGCCGCAGGCCGCCAGCACCGGCGCCAGGATCAGGCTGACCGTATCGCCGATGCCGCCGGTGGAATGCTTGTCCAGCACCGGCCCCGGCAGGTCCCAGCGCAGCACCCGGCCGGAATCGCGCATGGCCAGAGTCAGGGCCAGCCGCCCGGCACCGTCCAGGCCGCGCAGCAGCACCGCCATGGCAAAGGCGCCGGCCTGCGCGTCGCTCATCCCGCCCTGCGCCAGGCCTCGCGCGACCAAGGCAGCGTCGGCGGGGTCCAGCCCCCGCCCGTCCCGCACGGCAGCGATCACCGGGCGCGGATCGGCTGGCGTCATTCCAGACCCGACATATGCGCGACCTGAAACCGACCGGGCAGCAATTCGCCGATGGTGGTGGCCAGCGTCGCGCCGGCGGTCGTCGCCAGCAGGACCGGCGTGTCGGAGCGGCCGAATTCGGCCAGTTTCTGCCGGCAGCCGCCGCAGGGGGGCACGGGGCTGGGGCTGTCGGCGATCACCGCGACCTCGACCAGCTCGGTCTCGCCGCTGGCGACCATCAGGGCGATGGCTCCGGCCTCGGCGCAGGTGCCTTCGGGATAGGCCACGTTTTCCACGTTGCAGCCGTGATAGATGGCCCCGGACGCCCCGCGCACCGCCGCCCCCACCTTGAATTTCGAATAGGGCACATAGGCCCGTTCCCGCACCGCGCGCGCCGCATCCAGAAGCGTCATTGGCCAGACCTTCGCCCCGCTGTTACCCTGCCGTCGCATCATCGCCGGCCCACCCCGGTGATGCAAGTCCGCCGACGGAAACGAGGCCCCTGTTCCCCGTCGAAAAATTAGTTTAACGCTGAACCATCTATGAGGAGGTCGGCAGATGGAAGAACGCAGGCAGGATAGCGCACGGCAGGCGGCGCTGGATTATCACGAATTTCCGCGCCCCGGTAAGCTTGAGGTGCGGGCCACGAAACCGCTTGCGAACGGCCGCGACCTGAGCCGCGCCTATTCCCCCGGCGTCGCCGAGGCCTGCCTGGAAATCAAGGCCGATCCCGCGACCGCCGCCCGCTATACCGCGCGCGGGAACCTGGTGGCGGTCGTCTCGAACGGCACCGCCGTCCTGGGCCTGGGCAACATCGGCGCGCTGGCCAGCAAGCCGGTGATGGAGGGCAAGGCGGTGCTCTTCAAGAAATTCGCCAATATCGACTGCTTCGACATCGAACTGGACCAGCCCGACCCCGAAAAGCTGGCCGAGATCGTCTGCGCGCTGGAACCCAGCTTTGGCGCCATCAACCTTGAGGACATCAAGGCCCCCGACTGCTTCATCGTCGAAAAGATCTGCCGCGAGCGGATGAACATCCCGGTCTTTCACGACGACCAGCACGGCACCGCCATCGTGGTCGGCGCGGCGGCCACCAACGCGCTGCACATCGCGGGCAAGCGGTTCGACCAGATCAAGGTCGTCTCGACCGGCGGCGGCGCGGCCGGCATTGCCTGCCTGAACATGCTGCTGAAGCTGGGCGTGAAACGCGAGAACGTCTGGCTTTGCGACATCGCGGGCCTCGTCTACGAAGGCCGCACCGAACAGATGACCCCGCAAAAGGCGGAATACGCCCAGACGACCGACCTGCGCAGCCTGGATCAGGTGATCGCGGGCGCCGACCTGTTCCTGGGCCTGTCCGGTCCGGGCGTGCTGACGCCCGAGATGGTCGCGAAGATGGCCCCGCGCCCGATCATCTTTGCCCTGGCGAACCCCACGCCCGAGATCCTGCCCGAGGACGTGCGCGCCGTCGCGCCCGACGCGATCATCGCCACCGGCCGGTCGGACTATCCGAACCAGGTCAACAACGTGCTGTGCTTTCCCTTCATCTTCCGCGGCGCGCTGGACGTGGGCGCGACCACGATCAACGACGAGATGCAGCTGGCCTGCATCGAGGGGATCGCGGCGCTGGCCCGCGCCACCACCAGCGCCGAGGCGGCGATGGCCTATCGGGGCGAGACGCTGACCTTTGGCGCCGACTACCTGATCCCGAAGCCCTTCGACCCCCGGTTGATCGGCGTGGTCTCGACCGCCGTCGCCAAGGCCGCGATGGAAACCGGCGTCGCGACCCGGCCGCTCGAGGATATCAACGCCTACAAGCGCAAGCTGGACGGCTCGGTCTTCCGCTCGGCCCTGATCATGCGCCCGGTGTTCGAAGCGGCGGCGACGGTCAAGCGCCGCATCGTCTTCGCCGAGGGCGAGGACGAACGCGTGCTGCGCGCGGCCAACGCCATGCTTGAGGAAACGACCGATGCGCCGATCCTGATCGGCCGCCCCGAGGTCATCGAGATGCGCGCCGAACGCGCCGGCCTGCCGATCCGCCCCGGCCGCGACTTCGAGATCGTGAACCCCGAAAACGACCCCCGCTATCGCGATTACTGGGGCACCTATCACGAACTGATGGCCCGGCGCGGCGTGACGCCCGAGGTGGCGCGCGCGATCATGCGCACCAACACCACCGCCATCGGCGCCGTGATGGTTCATCGGGACGAGGCCGACAGCCTGATCTGCGGCACCTTCGGCCAGTATTCCTGGCACCTGAACTATATCAACCAGGTGCTGGCGCGCGACGGGCTGCGGCCGCAGGGCGCGCTGTCGCTGATGATCCTCGAGGACGGGCCGCTGTTCATCGCCGACACGCAGGTGAACCATGTGCCCTCGCCCGAACAGATCGCCGAGATCACCTGCGGCGCCGCCCGCCATGTCCGCCGCTTCGGCCTGGCGCCCAAGATCGCGCTGTGCTGCCATTCGCAGTTCGGCAACCTCGATACCGACTCCGGCAAGCGGATGCGCGAGGCCATGGCCATCCTGAAAGCGCGCGAGGTCGATTTCACCTTCGAGGGCGAGATGCACGTCGATGCCGCGCTGGACCCTGCGGTCCGCGAACGCCTGATGCCGCACAGCCGGCTTGAGGGCGCCGCCAACGTCCTGATCTTCGGCGGAACCGACGCCGCCTCGGGCGTCAGGAACGCGCTGAAGCTCAAGGCGAACGGGCTCGAGGTCGGGCCGATCCTGATGGGGATGGGGAACAAGGCGCATATCGTGACGCCCTCGATCACCACACGGGGCCTTTTGAACATGAGCGTGCTGGCCGGCACCCCGGTCGGGCACTACGGCTGACGAATCGGCCATGGCGCGGCGGGGCCTGCCGCCGCGCCGCAGCATTCCATTTTGCAAAAGCAGCATCCGGCCTTGGCGGCTGTCGCCAAAGCGGCGCCTGTTTGCAAAACTCCGACCCAAGGCCTGGAACCTTCTGCATAATCCTGACCTGGGTTGCCGCTAACATCCTTGCGGGATCGCCCTGCCCGGCCCTAGATCGTCCTGTCTGACGGGGGAGGGACACATGGGCTATCGCGAGGTTTACGCCGACTGGCAGGCCGATCCGGAGCGGTTCTGGATGCAGGCCGCCGAGGCCATCGACTGGGTGGAAAAGCCGTCGAAGGCGCTGTTCGACGACCGCGCGCCGATCTACGAATGGTTTTCGGACGGGATGGTGAACGCCTGCTGGAACGCGGTGGATCGCCATGTCCTGGCCGGGCGCGGCAACCAGGTCGCGATCATGCACGAAAGCCCGGTCACGCTGTCGACCAAGGGCATCACCTATGCCCAGTTGCAAAAGCGCGTCGCCACCTTGGCCGGGGCGCTGCGCATGCGCGGCGTGGAAAAGGGCGACCGCGTCATCATCTACATGCCGATGATTCCCGAAGCGCTCGAGGCGATGCTGGCCTGCGCGCGGCTGGGCGCCATCCACTCGGTCGTGTTCGGCGGCTTCGCGGCGCATGAACTCGCCGTCAGGATCGACGATTGCCAGCCCAAGGCGATCATCGCGGCCTCCTGCGGGCTGGAACCGAACCGGGTGGTGCATTACAAGCCCCTGCTGGACGCCGCCATCGACCAGGCCACCCACAAGCCCGAGTTCTGCGTCATCTTCCAGCGCGAGGAAGAGGTCGCCAAGCTGGTCGAAGGCCGCGACTTTGCCTGGCACGGCTTTCAATACGGCGTGAAGCCCGCCGATTGCGTCCCGGTCGAGGGCAACCATCCGGCCTATATCCTTTACACCTCGGGCACGACCGGCCAGCCCAAGGGGGTGGTGCGCCACACCGCCGGCCATCTGGTCGCGCTGCAGTGGTCGATGACGAACATCTACAACATCGGCGCCGGCGACCGGTTCTGGGCGGCGTCCGACGTGGGCTGGGTCGTGGGCCACAGCTATATCTGCTATGGTCCGCTGATCGCCGGCGCGACCACCGTGGTGTTCGAGGGCAAGCCCGTGGGCACGCCCCACCCCGGCGTCTTCTGGCGCACGATCCAGAACAACCGGATCAAAAGCTTCTTCACCGCGCCCACCGCGCTGCGCGCCATCCGGCGCGAGGATCCGAATGGCGAATGGATCAAGCGCTACAAGCTGCACGACCTGCAGGCGCTGTTCCTGGCCGGCGAGCGCGCCGATCCCGACACCGTGGAATGGGCGCAAAAGCACCTGGGCGTGCCGGTGGTCGACCACTGGTGGCAGACCGAGACCGGCTGGGCCATCGCGGCCAATCCCATCGGGATCGAGGTGCTGCCGACCAAGCCCGGCAGCCCCTCGGTACCAATGCCGGGCTATGACGTGCAGGTCCTGGACGAGGGCGGCAATCCGGTCCCGCCCGGCACCCTGGGCGCCATCGCGATCCGGCTGCCGCTGCCGCCCGGCACCCTGCCGACGCTGTGGAACGCCGAGGACCGGTTCCGCAAGAGCTATCTCGAGCATTTCCCCGGCCATTACGAAACCGGCGACGCGGGCTATGTCGACGAGGACGGTTATCTCTATATCATGGCCCGCACCGATGACGTCATCAACGTCGCCGGCCACCGCCTGTCCACCGGCGCGATGGAGGAGGTGCTGGCCAGCCATCCCGCCGTCGCCGAATGCGCGGTGATCGGCGTTTCGGACAGGCTCAAGGGGCAGGCGCCGCTGGGCTTTCTGTGCCTGAAGGCCGGAGTCGAGACGCCGCACGACCAGATCGTGCGCGACGTGGTGGCCCTGGTCCGCGACCGCATCGGCCCGGTCGCCGCGTTCAAGTCCGCCTGTGTCGTGAACCGCCTGCCCAAGACCCGCTCGGGCAAGATCCTGCGCGCGACCATGGGCAAGATCGCCGACGCCGAACCCTTCAAGACCCCCGCCACCATCGAGGACCCGGCCGTCCTGGATGAGATCCGCGAGGCGCTGACATTGCTTGGCTATCCCGAAGCGGGCAGGACGGGCTGAAGCCGCCGCGGTTGCAGCCGTCGCTGATGGGTATTTGGGAAACGGTGAAAGCGCCGGGGTGCGGACCCCGGCGCAAGTCTTCAGTCGAGGACCGCGCCCAGTCCCTGCATCAGCGGCAGGAAGTCGGGGAACGAGGTGGCGATCGGGCTGCCGTCATCCACCGCGATCGCCTGGTCCGAGGCGAGCCCCCCCACCAGGAAGGACATCGCGATCCGGTGGTCAAGGTGGGTGGCGCAGGATGCTCCGCCCGGCAGGCCGCCCTGGCCGTGGACGGTCATGGTGTCGGGGGTGTCGTCGACCACCGCGCCGTTCGCGCGCAGCCCCACGGCCATCGCGTCAATCCGGTCGCTTTCCTTGACCCGCAGCTCATGGACGCCCTGCATCACTGTCGCCCCTTGGGCAAAGCAGGCGACGACCGAGAGGATCGGGAATTCGTCGATCATGCTGGCGGCGCGTTCAGCGGGCACGGTCACGCCCGTCAGCGCGGAATGGCGCACCAGCAGGTCGGCGACCGGCTCGCCCCCCTCCTCGCGCGGGTTTTCGAAGGTGATGTCGGCGCCCATTTCCAGCAGCGTGACATAAAGCCCGTCGCGGGTCGGGTTGCGGCTGACGCCGGGCACGCGGATTTCCGATCCCGGCACGATCAGCGCCGCCGCCACGGGAAAGGCGGCGCTGGAGGGATCGCGCGGCACGGCAACCGGCTGGGGTTTCAATTCGGGCCGACCCGCCAGGGTGATGACGCGGCCCTCCTCGGTCACCTCGGTCGTGATGGTGGCGCCGAACCCCGCCAGCATCCGCTCGGTATGGTCGCGCGTCGGCTCGGATTCGATCACTACGGTTTCACCCGGCGCGTTCAGCCCGGCCAGCAGCACCGCCGACTTGATCTGCGCGCTGGCGACCGGCGTCTTGTAGCGGACCGGCACGGGATCGGCGGCGCCCCGGATCGTCACCGGCAGGCGCTTGCCTTCGCGCGCGGTGATTTCGGCGCCGAACAGTTCCAGCGGATCGGTGACCCGGCCCATCGGGCGGCGCGAGAGGCTGGCGTCGCCGGTGAAGGTGGCAGAGATCGGCGTCGTCGCCATGGCGCCCATGATCAGGCGCACACCGGTTCCCGAATTGCCACAGTCGATCACGCCCTCGGGCTCGGCAAAGCCGCCGACGCCGACGCCGTTGACCTTCCATTCGCCGGTGCCCAGCCGCTCGACCGTTGCGCCGAAGGCCTGCATCGCCTTCGCCGTGTCCAGCACGTCCTGGCCCTCCAGCAGGCCAGTGATATGGGTCTCGCCCACCGAGAGCGCCCCCAGGATCAGCGCGCGGTGGCTGATCGACTTGTCGCCCGGCACATTGGCCGTGCCCGAAAGCGGGCCCGAGCGGCGCGCGGTCATCGGCATCGGTTCGGCGGAATGTGACATGGCGGGCCCCCTTCATGCGTGTCGCGCAGCGGTGATAGCGGTCACGGGGCGCGGGTGCAATGCGGCGGATCAGCCCCGGCGCCGGAAGGTGACGTAATGCGGCGCCCGCCCCTCGCGCAGGGCCTTCTGTTCATAGCGGGTGCTGATCCAGTCCTCCCAGGGCTCGGGCCCCTCGGCCACCAGGTCGAAGCCGGCGGGCGGCACCTCCTCCAGCGTCTGGCGGATATAGTCGGGGATGTCCGAGACGACGCGGAACTCGGCCCCGGTCTTCATCACCCGCGCCAGCGGCAGCAGATGTTCGGGCGTGACGAACCGCCGGCGGTGATGGCGCGCCTTGGGCCAGGGGTCAGGATAGTTCAGGAACGCCTTGCTGATCGAGGCATCGGGCAGCACGTCCATCAGGTCGCGCGCATCGCCCGGATGCACGCTGACATTGCTGACGCCCGCGTTGCGGATCTTGCCCAGAAGCATCGCCACGCCGTTGATGAAAGGCTCGCAGCCGATGATGCCGATGCCGGGATAGCGGGCGGCCATGTGGACCATGTGCTCGCCCCCGCCGAAGCCGACCTCCAGCCACACGGGCCGGTCGTCGCCGAAGATGGTGGCGGGATCGACAGGCGTGCGGCCGGGGTTTTCCTGCACCGTGATGCCGCGCGGGCGCAGTTCTCCGAGATCCTCGGAGAGATAGCCCTTTTGCGACTGGCGCAGGGTCTTGCCATGGCGCCGACCATAGAAGTTGCGGCGTGGCGGGTTGGGGTCGAATTCGGTCTTCTCGGTCATGCGGGGGCTTTGCCCGGCCCCCGCCTCGAGGTCAAGTCATTCCGCCGCGAGGCGCGAGATGATGACGGTGACCTCGGGTTTCTTGCCGATCTCCTCCATGGCGACCTGGCGGGTGATCTTGCGGATCGCCTCCTCCAGCCGGTCGTCGTCGCGCACGGTGCGGTCGTCGGCGCGTTCCAGGAACTCGGCCAGTTCGGCCTCGATGCTGCGGGCCAGGGGGACGCCGGCGCGCCCTGTCTCGGGCAGGCCCGAAAGCTCGACCCAGGCGTCGGGCAGCGGCGCGTCGTCCTCGTCCACGATGACCGAGACCATGGCCTGTCCGTTCAGCGCCATGCGGATGCGGTCGCGCACGATGCCGTCCATCGCCCCGATCAGCA
Organism: Paracoccus yeei ATCC BAA-599; assembly: GCF_000622145.1. Taxonomy (GTDB): domain Bacteria; phylum Pseudomonadota; class Alphaproteobacteria; order Rhodobacterales; family Rhodobacteraceae; genus Paracoccus; species Paracoccus yeei. The sequence continues at coordinate 231,185 of NZ_JHWH01000002.1, forward strand.
CGGTGCCGTCCAGATACAGCCGGCCGGTGTCGATCTGGTCCACCACGCGGGGCTTGTCGCCGGACAGGTCCAGCATGGTGCCGTTGGTGGCAACGGCGGCGGCGATGCCCTTGCCCTCGGCCAGCTTGGCATGTTCGCGCAGGTGCATGTGTTCGCCATGCATCGGGATCACGATCTGCGGCTTCAGCAGATCGTGCACCGCCTGGATGTCGGGCCGGTTCGCGTGACCCGAGACGTGATAGGTGCCATCGTCGGCATCGAACAGGTCCACGCCCAGTTCGGAAAGCTGGTTCATGATGCGGATCACGCCGCGTTCGTTGCCCGGGATGGTGCGCGACGAGAACAGGAAGCTGTCGCCTTCGCGCAGTTGGATGCCCAGGTAGCGGCCGCGCGAAAGCTGCGCGCTGGCGGCACGGCGTTCGCCCTGGCTGCCGGTCACGATCAGCATCACCTTATCGCGCGGCATCTCGGCCGCTTCCTCGGGGCTGATGACCGGGGGAAAGCTGGTCAGGATGCCGGTTTCGATGGCCACCGTCACCATGCGGCGCATGGCGCGCCCCAGAAGGCAGATCCTGCGCCCCGAGGCGATGCCGGCATCGGCCAGCGTCTTGAGCCGGGCGAGGTTGCTGGCAAAGGTCGTCGCCACCACCATCTGCTTCTGGCTGGTCACGAAATCCAGCAGGGGATTGGCCAGGATCGCCTCGGATCGGCCGGGGTGTGGGGTGAAGACGTTCGTGGAATCGCAGGTCAGAACCTTGATGCCCTGCCCTTCGTTCGCAATCTCGTGCCACATGATGGGGTCGAAGGCCTCGCCCACCACGGGCGTGCCGTCCAGCTTGAAATCGCCCGTGTGCACGATCCGCCCCGCCGGCGTATCGATGATCAGGGCCGAGCTTTCCGGGATCGAATGGCTGACCGGCACGAACTGCACCTGGAAGGGACCGGCGGTCACCACCTCGGGGCGCGGGGCGTGGATGTGCAGCGCGTCGGCAGGCTGGCCCATCTCTTCGAGCTTCAGCCGGGCCAGCGCGCCGGTGAAGCGGCGGCAATGCACGGGCTTTTGCAGCTTGGGCCACAACAGGCCCAGGGCGCCGACGTGATCCTCGTGCCCGTGGGTGATGAAGATCGCCTCGATCCGGTCGCGGTTGGTCTCGAGCCAGGCGACATCGGCCATGATCAGGTCGATCCCCGGCGCGCTGTCCATGTCGCCAAAGGTCACGCCCAGGTCGACGACGATCAGGCGCTCGCGCCCCGGCTCGCCATAGCCGTAGACATAGGCGTTCATGCCGATTTCGCCCGCGCCGCCCAGCGGCAGATAAATCAGGCGCTCAGCCATGGCCCATCTCCTTGTTGTAGTCGTGGATTAGACGCAGACCATGCATGGTCAGGTCGTCGTCGATCGCGTCGAACAGATCCGACCCCTGATCGAATAGCGGGGCAAGCCCGCCGGTGGCAATGACCTTCATCGAGCGGCCCCGTTCCTCGCGGATCTTTTCGACGATGCCCTGCACAAGGCCGATGTAGCCCCAGAAGATGCCCGACTGGATGCAGGCCACGGTGTTGGTGCCGATCACCTTGCCCGGCATGGTCACGTCGACATGCGGCAGGCTGGCCGCGCCCGAGTGCAGCGCCTCGAGCGACAGGTTCACGCCCGGAGAGATGACACCGCCGACATAGGCCCCGTCCGTGTCCACCACGTCGAAGGTGGTGGCGGTGCCGAAATCCACCACGATCAGGTCCGGCCCGTGCCGGTCGAAGGCGCCGACCGTATTCACCAGCCGGTCGGGCCCGACGACCGTGCCCTGGTCCACCCGCGGCGCCGTCGGCAGCAGGCAGTCCGGCTTGCCCACGACCAGCGGGCGGGTGTCGAAATAGCGGTTGCAGAGCACCCGAAGGTTGAAGACGACTCGCGGCACGGTCGAGCTGATGATGCAGTCGCTGATCGGCAGGTCCAGCTTTTGCAGCGACATCAGCGTGGACAGCCAGACGAAATATTCGTCCGCGGTGCGGCGATGGTCGGTCGCGATGCGCCAGAGCGCCCGGAACTGCGTCCCGTCCCAGACCGAAAAGACGGTGTTGGTGTTGCCGGTGTCGATGCAAAGCAGCATGTCAGCCCTCGAAGAACACGTCCGCCGCGGGCAGCACCTGGCGCCCGGCGGGGGTTTTCAGGATCAGCGCGCCGCTGTCGTCGATACCCTCGAAGATGCCCTGCGCCTGGGCCCTGCCGGTGCGGGCGACGATGGGCTCGCCCAGGCGGGCGGCGCGCGCCAGCCAGGCGTTGCGGATCGGCGGGAAGCCCCAGGTCTCAAGCTGCGCCAGCCAGCGGGCAAAGGCCGGGGCCAGCAGGTCCAGGAAATCCTCGGGCGCGGTGCGAAACCCCGTCTCGCCCAGGACCGAAACCGGGGTGATGGCCCCGGGCTCGATCGTGCCGGTGTCGGGAACGGCGGCCAGGTTCACGCCGATGCCCACCGCCACGGCCGTGACCTGCCCGCCCGAGCCGGCGCTTTCCAGCAGGATGCCCGCAACCTTGCCGCCGTTCAGCAGCACATCGTTCGGCCATTTGATCGCCAGCCGCGCCGCCGGCCCGCAGGCATCGGTCAGCGCATCATGCAACGCCAGCGCGGCGACGAAGGAAAGCTGCGCCGCCGCCTGCGGTCCGCCGCCAGGGCGCAGGACCAGCGTGCCCGCGAAATTGCCCGCCGGCATGACCCAGGCGCGCCCGCGCCGGCCCCGGCCCGCGACCTGTTCATGCGCCATGATCCAGACCGGGCCGGTCAGCGACGGCGCCAGTTGCAGTCCCGCGGTATTGGTGCTGTCGGTGCGGGCCAGGACATGCCGGGCCACGCCCTCGGGCCAAGGATCACTCAACGGGTACGGGCTCGACCGACGGCGGCAGCGCAACCGGCTGCTGATCGCCCAGCACGGGCGCAACCAGCGTTTCCGCCGCGCGTCCGGCCGCCGCATCGACGCCGAACATGCTGACCGCCCCCAGCACCATGGCCGCTGCCGGCACCATCAGCGCCAGGTACTGCACCGCGCCCATGCGCGAGGTGACGCCCTGCCCTTCGGCACCGAAGTACATGTAATAGACGATCCGCAGGTAATAGAACGCCCCGATGACCGAGGCGATCACGCCCGCGACCGCCAGCCAGCCTAGGCCGGCATCGACTGCGGCGTTCAGCACACCGAACTTGGCAAAGAAGCCAAGCGTCGGCGGCACGCCCGCCAGGCTGAACATCAGCACCAGCACGGCCAGCGCCTTGGTGGGCTCGGACCAGGCGAAGCGGTTCAGCGAGGCGAGGTCCGTGACCGGCACGCCGTCGCGTTCCAGCGACAGGATGAAGGCGAAGCTGCCGACGTTCATCACCGCATAGATGGTCATGTAAAGCAGCATCGCCTGCACGCCCACCGCCGAGCCCGCGGCCAGCCCGACCAGCGCGAATCCCATGTGCGCGATCGAGGAATAGGCCATCAGGCGCTTGACGTTGGTCTGCCCGATCCCGGCGATCGAGCCCAGGAACATTGACATGACGGCAAGCGCCGCGATGATCTGGGTCCAGTCGCCGACGGCTTGGCCGAAGGCGTCGAACACCAGCCGCGCGATCAGCGCCATGGCCGCGACCTTCGGCGCGGTGGCAAAGAAGGCGGTGACGGGCGTCGGCGAGCCTTCGTAGACGTCGGGCGTCCACATGTGGAAGGGCACGGCCGAGACCTTGAAAGCCAGACCGACCAGCATGAAGACCAGCCCGAACAGCACGCCCAGCGACAGGTGGCCGGCGCTGAGCGTGGTGATGATGCCGGCAAAGCTGGTGGTGCCGGCAAAGCCGTAGACCAGCGAGGCGCCGTAAAGCAGGATGCCCGAGCTGAGCGAGCCGAGGACGAAATACTTCAGCCCCGCCTCGGACGAGCGCACCGAGTCGCGGCGCATGGCGGCGACGACGTAAAGCGCCAGCGACTGCAGCTCCAGCCCCATGTAAAGCGTCAGCAGATCGCCCGCCGAAACCATCAGCATCATGCCGATGACCGACAGCGTCACGATGATCGGAAACTCGAACCGCAGCATGTTGCGGCGCTGCATGTAATCCGCGCTCATCGCCATGACGGCGCTGGCCGCGACCAGCATCACCACTTTGGCAAAGCGCGAGAAGCCGTCGTCGATGAACATGCCGTGGAAGGCCGCAAGGTCGTCGCGCCCCCCCAGCCCCACCATCGCGGCGGCGATCAGAAAGGCCGCGACCGTCGCCCAGAGCAGCGTGGACGCCAGCCGGTCCTTGCCCAGATAGGCCCCGGCCAGCAGCGCCAGCAGGGCGTAAAGGGCCAGCAGCGCCTCGGGCAGAATGGTCGAGAAATCGAGCGAGGTCATCCTTGCCCCCTTAGTGACTGGCCGCAGTCGCGGCGGTTTCGACCGCCGGCTGGCTCTGGTTGTAGTGGTTCAGCAGGTTCGCGACAGCCGGTCCGGTCACGTCGGTCGCAAGCCGGGGATAGATGCCCAGGATCAGCGTCATGGCGACCAGGGGCACGAAGATCCACTTCTCGCGCGGGGTCAGGTCCGTGATGGACTTGAGGCTTTCCTTGACCAGTTCGCCGAAGGTCACGCGGCGGTAAAGCCACAGCGCATAGCCGGCCGAGAAGATCACCCCGGTCGTCGCCACCAGCGCGACCCAGGTGTTGGCCTTGAAGGCCCCCATCAGCGTCAGGAATTCGCCGACGAAGCCCGAGGTGCCCGGCAGGCCGACGTTGGCCATGGTGAAGAACATGAAGATCGCCGCATAGGCCGGCATCCGGTTCACCAGACCGCCATAGGCGTCGATCTCGCGCGTGTGCATCCGGTCATAGATGACACCCACGCACAGGAACAGCGCGCCCGAGATGAAGCCGTGCGACAGCATCTGGAAGATGGCGCCGTCGACACCCACCTGGTTCGCCGCAAAGATCCCCATGGTCACATAGCCCATGTGCGCGACGGACGAATAGGCGATGACCTTCTTCATGTCCGACTGCACCAGCGCCACCAGCGAGGTGTAGACGATGGCGATGGCCGACAGCCAGAACACCACCGGCTGCATGATGTCCGAGGCGACCGGGAACATCGGCAGGCTGAAGCGCAGGAAGCCGTAGCCGCCCATCTTCAGCAGCACCGCAGCCAGCAGGACCGAACCGGCGGTCGGCGCCTGGACGTGGGCGTCGGGCAGCCAGGTGTGGACCGGCCACATCGGCATCTTGACCGCGAAGCTGGCAAAGAAGGCCAGGAACAGCAGCATCTGCATGCCGCCGATCACGCTGATGCCCAGCAGGCGGAACGTCTCGGACGGGAAATCGAAGGTCAGCAGCGTCGGAATGTCGGTGGTGCCCGCCATGCGATACATGGCGATCATCGCGACCAGCATCAGGACCGAGCCGAGGAAGGTGTACAGGAAGAACTTGAAGGAAGCATAGATGCGATCCTTGCCGCCCCAGATCCCGATGATCAGGAACATGGGGATCAGCCCCGCCTCGAAGAACAGGTAGAACAGCACCAGGTCCAGCGCGGTGAAGACGCCGATCATCAGCCCTTCCAGCACCAGGAAGGCGATCATGTATTCCTTGACCTTCACCTCGACCTCCCAGGTCGAGAGGATGGTCAGGGGCATCATGAAGGTGGTCAGGGCCACGAACAGGACCGAGATCCCGTCCACGCCCATCTTGTAGCGCAGGCCCATGATCCAGGCATGATCCTCGACGAACTGGAAGCCGGTGTTGGCCGGATCGAAGCCGAACAGCACGAAGAGCGAGATCAGGAAGGTGGCCGTCGTGGTGAGCAGCGCAAGCCACTTGGCATTGCGGGCCGCCGCCTCGTCCTGGCCGCGCAGGAACAGGGCCATGATCCCCGCCGCGACGATGGGCAGGAAGGTGATGATGGAAAGAAGGTTCGTCATGTCAGTGCGCGCCCCGCATCATCACCCAGATCAGCAAGCCCACGATGCCGAGGACCATCGCGAAGGCATAGTGGAACAGATAGCCCGATTGCACCCGGACCGCGGCGCGGGTCAGCCAGGGGACCACGCCCATCGCCACCCCGTTGATCGTGCCGTCGATGGTCGAGCCGTCGCCCCGTTTCCACAGGAAGCGACCCAGCCACAGCGCCGGACGCACGAAGATGAAATTGTAGATCTCGTCGAAATACCACTTGTTCAGCAGGAACTGGTACAGCGCCGGCTGCGCCCGGGCCAGCCGCACCGGCAGGTCGGGGCTGCGGATATAGAACAGCCAGGCGGTGCCAAACCCGATCAGCATCGCGATGAAGGGCGAGACCTTGACCCAGGCGGGGGCGTGGTGCGCCTCGTCCATGACGTGGTTGTCGGGGTGCATGTAGATCGCGCCCCCGACCGGCGCCGCGACGGCCGCAGGGGCCCCTTGGGCATGGCCGTCTACGGCCACCGGGGTTTCGGTCGCTGCAATCGCCTCGGTCGTGGTGGCAGGCTCGGCATGGACGGGCGCCTCGGCCGTGGCATGGCCTTCGGCCGCGCCCTCGGCGTGATGCTCGGCGCCGGCGATGTGGAAATACTCCACCACCTTGTGGTGGTCGCCGAAGAACGGCCCGTACCACACCATGCCCGAGAAGATCGCCCCGATCGCCAGCACGCCCAGCGGCACGGTCATCACCGGCGGGCTTTCATGCGCATGGTCATGCGCGTGATGATCGCCCCGCGGCTTGCCGTAGAAAGTCATGAAGATCAGCCGCCAGGAATAGAAGCTGGTGAAGCAGGCTGCGACCACCAGCAGCACAAAGGCGTAGGTGCTGCCGACATAGGCGCTTTCGATCACCGCGTCCTTGGACAGGAAGCCGGCGAAGCCGATATGCGTCAGCGGGATGCCCACGCCGGTGATGGCGAAGGTTCCGATCATCATGGCCCAGAAGGTCAGGGGAATCTGCTTCCGCAGCCCGCCATAGTTCCGCATGTCCTGTTCGTGGTGCATCGCATGGATGACCGAGCCGGCGCCCAGGAACAGCATCGCCTTGAAGAAGGCATGCGTCAGCAGGTGGAACATGGCCACCGAATAGACACCCACCCCGGCCGCGACGAACATGTAGCCCAGCTGCGAACAGGTCGAATAGGCGATCACGCGCTTGATGTCGTTCTGCACCAGGCCCACGGTCGCGGCGAAGAACGCCGTGGTCGCGCCGATGATGACGATGAAATGCTTGGTCTCGGTCGCGAATTCATACAGCGGCGACATCCGGCAGACCAGGAACACGCCCGCCGTCACCATGGTTGCGGCATGGATCAGCGCCGAAACCGGGGTCGGGCCCTCCATCGCGTCCGGCAGCCAGGTGTGCAGGAACAGCTGCGCCGACTTGCCCATCGCGCCGATGAACAGCAGGAAAGCCAGCAGGTTCGTCACGCTCCAGTCGCGCCACAGGAAATGCATGGTCTCGGTCGCCATGGCGGGGACCTGGGCAAAGATCTCGTCGAACTGGATCGTGCCGGTCACCCAGTAGAGCCCGAAGATCCCCAGCAGGAAGCCGAAGTCGCCGACACGGTTCACGATGAACGCCTTCATCGCCGCCGCGCCCGCCGACTGTTTCTTGTAGTAGAAGCCGATCAGCAGGTAGGACGCGACCCCCACCCCTTCCCAGCCGAAGAACATCTGCAGCAGGTTGTCCGCCGTCACCAGCATCAGCATGGCGAAAGTGAAGAAGGACAGATAGGCAAAGAAGCGCGCCTTGTAATGCGCGTGATGGCCGAAGTTCTCGTCATGGGCCATGTAGCCCAGCGAATAGGTGTGGACCAGCGCCGATACCGTGGTGACCACGATCAGCATGATGACGGTCAGCCGGTCGATGCGGATGGCCCATTCCGAATGGAAATCGCCGGTTACGACCCAGTCGAGCACCGGGATGTGCCGCGTCACCCCGTCGAAGGACAGGAACAGGTACCAGCTGAGCAGGCAGCTGAGGAACAGGATGCCCGTGGTCAGAAGCTGCGCGGCCTTTTCGCCGATCATGCGCCAGCCGAAGCCAGCCAGCAGCGAGCCCACAAGGGGCGCAAAGAGGACGATCTTTTCCATGCCGTCTTAGCCCTTCATCACGTTGACGTCTTCCACCGCGATGGTGCCGCGGTTTCGGAAGAAGACGACCAGGATCGCCAGGCCGATCGCGGCCTCGGCGGCGGCGACGGTCAGGATGAACATGGTGAACACCTGACCTGCCAGGTCGCCCAGATGCGCCGAAAAGGCCACGAAGTTGATGTTCACCGACAGAAGTATCAGTTCGATCGACATCAGGATGATGATGACGTTCTTTCGGTTCACGAAGATGCCGAAAATGCCGGTGACGAACATGATCGCCCCCACGACTAGATAATGAGTCAATCCGATCATCGTCCTGTCCCTCCGGGCTGTTTCACCCGCCGAAGTATCCGTTTGCTGTAAGGACCGCGCGGTCGCGGTCCCGATGGCTATCGCGGTCAGCAGGCCGCGTTCAAAGGCCCTGCCCGGGTTTCACGTCCCGCAGTTCCATCGTCTTGGCCGGGTCGCGCCACATCTGTTCCAGCACGTTCTGGCGCTTGACGTCCCGGCGGTGGCGCATGGTCAGAAGGATCGCGCCGATCATCGCGACCAGCAGCACCAGGCCCGAGATCTGGAACATCAGCAGGTAGCGGTCGTAAAGCACCAGGCCAAGGCCCGCGGTGTTCTGGACCCCCTCGACCACCGGGGCGACGCGCAGCTCGGCCGCGGTCTCGGCCGGGGTCCAGCCGGAGAAGGCGATGCCAAGCTGCGCGAGCAGCACGACCGCGATCACCAGCGCCAGCGGCAGGTAGCGCGCCAGTTCGCCCTTGAGTTCGGCGAAGTCCACGTCCAGCATCATCACGACGAACAGGAACAGCACCGCCACCGCGCCGACATAGACGACGATCAGCAGCATCGCCACGAATTCGGCGCCCTGCAGGATGAACAGCCCCGAGGCGGAAAAGAACGCCAGGATCAGCCACAGGACCGAGTGGACGGGGTTTCGACCGATCACGACCATGAAGCCCGCGACGCAGGCGCAGATCGCGAACAGGTAGAATGCAAAGGTCATCATTCCTCGTCCTCCTCGGCATAGACGCTTTGGGCGATTTCCAACGCCTTCTGCATCGCGGGCAGCCCGCCGAACATGCTCATCTGATAGATCGTCTCGGCGATCTCGCGTTTCGTTGCACCGGCCGACAGGGCCTGGCGGATCGTCAGGCGCAGCTGCGGCTCGGCCAGGGCACCCTGGACGGTGATCGCGCCGATGGTCAGCAGCAGGCGCGTCTTGGCGTCCAGCCCCTCGCGGTTGAAGGTCTTGCCGAACCACATCTCCAGCATGTCGGCCGGCATGATCGGCACCATCTTTTCCAGCGCACGCATGTCGAAATGTTCGAGCGCGGGGTTCCACGCCCGCGCCATTTCCTGGCTCTGGGCCAGCATCTGCGCGAAAAGCTTGGTGAACGGATCACTCATCGGTAGGGGGCGTCCATCTGAAGGTTGCGGGCGATCTCTGCCTCCCAGCGAGCGCCGTTGTCCAGCAGCTTCTGCTTGTCGTAGAACAGCTCTTCGCGGGTCTCGGTGGCGTATTCGAAGTTCGGCCCCTCGACGATGGCATCGACCGGGCAGGCTTCCTGGCAGAAGCCGCAGTAGATGCATTTCGTCATGTCGAGGTCATAGCGCGTCGTCCGGCGCGAGCCGTCCTCGCGCGGTTCGGCGTCGATGGTGATGGCCTGGGCCGGGCAGATCGCCTCGCACAGCTTGCAGGCGATGCAGCGTTCCTCGCCGTTGGGGTAGCGGCGCAGCGCGTGTTCGCCCCGGAAGCGTGGGGAAAGCGGGCCCTTTTCGTGGGGGTAGTTCAGCGTCGGCTTGGGCGACACGAAATAGCGCATCCCCAGGCCGAAACCCTTGATGAAGTCCCACATCAGGAAATATTTGGTCGCCCGCGCGAAGTCGAAGGCCATCAGAAACGCTCCCCTTCCTTCGGGGCGGCAAAGCGGTCGAAGGCGGCGACATAGTCCCGGATCCGGGCACTGTCCTGCGCCTGTTCCGCGCTGTCCAGGTTGTTGGCCAGGAAATGCGCCAGTTCCACCTTGTCGGCCTCACTGGCTGCGGCAAGAGCCTCGGCTAGCTTGTTAGAATACATGGTTATCCTCCGATTGCCCAGCGGGCCCAGAAGCCGCCCAGCACTTCGTAGCGGGCAAGAATTGCGATCAGGACGACCCAGCCCAGCGACAGGGGCAGGAACACTTTCCAGCCAATGCGCATCAGCTGATCGTAGCGATAGCGGGGCACGATCGCCTTGACCATGGCGAACATGTAGAACCAGAACCACATCTTGATGACCATCCACCACCAGCCGTCAGCGATGAACGGCACCGGCGACAGCCAGCCACCAAAGAACAGAAGCGACAGCAGCGCGCACATCAGATAGATGGCGATATATTCGCCCGCCATGAACAAAAGGTAAGGCGTGGATGAATATTCGACCATGTGGCCGGCGACCAGTTCGGATTCCGCCTCGGCCAGGTCGAAGGGCGGACGGTTCGTCTCCGCCAGCGCCGAGACGAAGAACAGCACGACCATCGGCAGGTGCGGCAGCCAGTACCAGTTCAACAGGCCCCAGTCGCCCTTCTGCGCGTGCACGATATGCGTCAGGTTCATCGACCCGGTCGAGATGATGATGCCGATGATGATCAGCCCCATCGACACCTCGTAGGAGATCATCTGCGAAGCCGAGCGCAGCGAGGCCAGGAAGGGATATTTCGAGTTCGAGGCCCAGCCGCCCATGATCGAACCATAGACCTCGAGCGAGGAGGCGGCGAAGACGAACAGGATGCCGACGTTGATGTTCGCCATGACCCAGCCTTCGTCAAAGGGGATCACGACAAAGGCGAACAGCGCCAGCATCATCGACAGGAACGGCGCCAGGAAGAAGATGAACTTGTCGGCGCCGGCCGGGATGACGATTTCCTTGACGATGTATTTCAGCGCATCGGCAAAGGTCTGCAGCAGGCCCCAGGGGCCGACCACGTTCGGGCCCCGGCGCATCTGGACCGCGGCCCAGATCTTGCGGTCGCCGTAGACCATGAAGATCAGCGACCCCATGACAAAGGCGATGACCGCCAGCCCCTGCAGCAGCAGGCTGAGCGCGAAACCATAGGGCGTTGCCCAGAATTCAGCCATGATCCGTCATCCCTTCCGTCACGCCGCGGGAATGCCGCGCGCCTTGCACTCCTGCAAGGTGTCTTTCGTTGTCATCACCGTCAGCCCCATCGGCTTCTTTTCCGAAAGGGTAAAGACCGAGCCGACGATCATCTTGCCATTGCGCTTGTCGCTCAGCGTACGGACGTGGCGCGCATAGGTCGCGCCCTTGCTTTCCGCCCAAGTGGCCAGCGCGCATGTGGCATAGGCGAAGGCGGTGCCGGCGTCCACCCCACCGCTAAGATTTGCCGTCACTTCGACCAGACTGTTCCCGCGCCGCAGGGTGCTGTCGTAGCTGCGCACGGCGGCGCCGCGGAAATCCTCGGGCTTGGCTTCGAAGGTCGGCGGCAGGTTCAGGCGCAGCGGCTGGGTCCGCGCCTTGAACGCGGCCAGCGCCTTTTCCTGCGCGGTGGGTCCGCGGCGCCCCACGGGCCCCATCGGCGCGACCCCGCCCAGGTCCAGGCCCAGGTTCTCGTTCAGCATCGCCAGGTCCGCTTCCGACACGGCAAAGGCGTCGCGTCCGCCAGGGGTGTCCAGCGCCACCTCGGACACCGAGCCGTCGGGCTCGAGAATCAGGATGTCCCCCGACTTGGTCGAGATGCGCGCACGGGACAGCACCTTCTTGCCCGGCGCACCGGCGTCGCTGTGCAGCACGGCGACGTTCAGGGCTTGGGGCTTGTCCTTGGGACGGCCGTCGTCACGCGCCGGCGGCTCGGCCGGTGCGCAGGCCGCCAGCATCGCCGAGGCGACGCCGATCCCGACCAGTCTGGAAAGGACGCGATTCATGCCGTGGTTACTCCGCTGCCATCGCCGGCGCCCGGCGCTCTGCTGCCATTGCCGAAAGCTCGCCCATCAGGGGCGACGAGCGCGCAATCGGGTTCGTCAGGTAGAAATCCTTGATCGCAAGGCGGAAATTCGCGCTGCCCATGTCAAGGCGGGTCAGCGCCTGCCATTCATTGACCGGCACGCGGTCGATCTGGGCCAGATGCGGCACCGCCTGAACCAGCGCCCGGCGCAGGCCCGCCAGGCTGTCCCAGGGCAGAGTGGCGCCCAGATCGGCCGAAAGCGCCCGCAGGATCGCCCAGTTCTCTTTCCCCTCGCCTGGCGCGAAATTCGCGCGCATGGCCAGTTGCGGCCGGCCCTCGGTGTTGACGAACAACCCGTTTTCCTCGGTGTAGCAGGCGCCGGGCAGGATGATGTCGGCACGATGCGCGCCGCGGTCGCCGTGGCTGCCCTGATAGATCACCACAGGGCCGGGGGCGATGTCGACCTCGTCCGCGCCCAGGTTGTAGATGACTTCGGCCCCCTCGATGGCGGCGGTCAGCCCGCCCTCGGTCACGGCGCTCACGTCCATCGCACCGACGCGGGCCGCGGCGGTGTGCAGGACCAGCAGCTTGCAGTCGCCCAGTTCGCAGATGCGCATGGCATTGGCGAGCACCGCTTCGCCATCGGCCTCGCGCAGGGCGCCCTGGCCGACGATGACGATGCCGGGGGTGCCCTCCTTGTTCGACAGATCGTCGTCCAGCAGCTTCGCCAGCGCGACGCGGTCATTGCCGAAATGGTGGTAACCATAGGTCAGGTCGACCGCCTCGCCCACCAGCGCGACCTGCGCGCCATGCGCCCAGGCCTTGCGGATGCGGGCGTTCAGCACCGGCGCTTCCTCGCGCGGGTTGGTGCCGATCAGCAGGATGCGCTTGGCCGAGTCGATGTCGGCGATCGTCGCGGTCCCGACATAGGCCGAGCGGTTGCCGGCCGGCAGCCGTGCGCCATCGGTGCGGCATTCCACCTTGCCACCCAGGCCCTCGACCAGTTGCTTCAGGCTGAAGGCCGCCTCGACCGGGGCCAGGTCGCCGACCAGGCCCGCAACCTCGCGCCCCGTCATCGCCGAGGCCGCAGCCGCCAGCGCCTCGGGCCAGGAGGCCGGGCGCAGCTTGCCGTTTTCGCGGATATAAGGCCGGTCAAGGCGCTGCCGGCGCAGCCCGTCCCAGACGAAGCGGGTCTTGTCGCTGATCCACTCCTCGTTCACGCCGTCATGGTTGCGCGGCAGGATGCGCATGACCTCGCGCCCCTTGGTGTCGACGCGGATGTTCGAGCCCAGGGCGTCCATCACGTCGATGGATTCGGTCTTGCTCAGCTCCCATGGGCGGGCGGTGAAGGCATAGGGCTTGCTGACCAGTGCGCCCACCGGGCACAGGTCGATGATGTTGCCCTGCATGTTCGATTCCAGCGTCTGGTTCAGATAGCTGGTGATCTCGCTGTCCTCGCCCCGGCCGGTCTGGCCCATCTGGGTGATCCCCGCCACCTCGGTCGTGAAGCGGACGCAGCGGGTGCAGCTGATGCAGCGCGTCATGTGGGTTTCGACCAGCGGACCCAGGTTCAGGTCCTCGGACGCGCGCTTGGGTTCGCGATAGCGGGAAAAGTCGATGCCATAGGCCATCGCCTGGTCCTGCAGGTCGCATTCCCCGCCCTGGTCGCAGATCGGGCAATCCAGCGGGTGGTTGATGAGCAGGAACTCCATCACCCCCTCGCGGGCCTTCTTGACCATGGGCGACTTGGTGCGGATCTCGGAAGGTGCGCCTTCGGGGCCGGGGCGCAGGTCCTTGACCTGCATGGCGCAGGACGCGGCCGGCTTGGGCGGGCCGCCCACCACCTCGACCAGGCACATGCGGCAGTTGCCGGCGATCGACAGGCGCTCGTGATAGCAGAAGCGCGGCACCTCGATCCCGGCCAGTTCGCAGGCCTGGATCAGGGTCAGGTTCGGATCGACCTCGATCACCACATCGTCGATCTTGAGCTTGCGAAGATCCGCCATCTTGTCTTCCTTATTCCCTGCACGCCCGGTCGGAACGATCTCCGCCGGGTTGGGCAAGATGCAAATGCTGGCCGAAGGCTGGCCGGTTTCTCAGTCTGGCTGCGATGCCCATGCCCCACACCGTCATGGCCGCACCCGGACAAAGGCGCGGGGCAGGATCGTGGAATCCAGGCGGTCCGATTCCCGCGGCGCCAGCATGATGCTCATCGCGTCGCCCTCGGGAACGAACATCACCGTCGCCCGGACCGGGGCGGCGGCGCTATAGCGCACGCGCCGGTTCACATCGGTGGTATAGCGCGTGCCATCCGGGCGCCAGCATTCGATATGCGCCTGGGACGCGGCGCCGGTGATGCGCAAAAGCGGCGCCCCGGTCATGCCGCGGCTGCGCTTGGTGCGAACCCCCTGCCCGGTCGCGTCGCATTCCAGATCGCCTGGCGTAAAGATCGAGAATTGCAGGTAGAACTTTTGCGCGGTCGGCGCGAACGGGTCCGACGCCTCACCCGCGAAGGCGTCGGCGGCGATCATCGCGGCGGCCGAGGCGGCCATCAGCGCAAGCCCGATGCGGTTCATCCACTTTTTCATTTCGCCACCAACAGGCTGCCGATGACGGATCTGTTCGCAATTTCCTGGCGCCCGACGGCGCAGAAGCTTTGCGGATCGTCGGCGCGCGCGCCCTTGCGCTTCAGATAGTCCTCGGCCACGGCATAGATGCGATCCTTTTCCTGGCGGTTGTCCAGGAAGGCGTCGATCTGAGCGTTGGAATAGCCCTTCTTCTGGGCATAGGACTTCAGCTTCCGCGCCTCGCCATAGGCATATAGGATGCGGCCGTCGATGGTCGGGCAGGTCCGGCGGATGCGGTCGGCAATGCGCGCCGCGATCAGCCGGTCGTTGATGTATTTTTCCTGGCTGAGCGGTTCCAGCGCGGCGGCCGGGCTGGCCAGCACCGCGCCGATCAGCGCGAGGGGCAGAAGTGTCTTCATGGCAAAAACCTCCGTATCATGGCATTCTGCCACAACATGGGGACGCCGGCCCGCCTGTTTACCTGCTGCTGAACCAGCCGTGACCCGCCCATGCGGAAACGATCCCCCGCAGGGGACCGATGCGCCGCGATGATGTGGGTCGTGGCCGTCATCCGCCCTTACTCCGCCGCCATGGCGCCCATGCGCCCGGTCCGTTTCGCCTTGATCCGGTCCTCGATCTCTTCGCGGAAATTGCGGATCAGGCCCTGGATCGGCCAGGCGGCCGCGTCGCCAAGCGCACAGATGGTGTGGCCTTCGACCTGCTTGGTCACATCGAACAGCATGTCGATTTCCTCGACCTCGGCATCGCCGCGCACCAGGCGCTCCATCACCCGCATCATCCAGCCGGTGCCCTCGCGGCAGGGCGTGCACTGGCCGCAGCTTTCGTGCTTGAAGAACTTCGACAGCCGCCAGATCGCCTTCACCACGTCGGTCTGCTGGTCCATCACGATCATGCAGGCGGTGCCGAAGGAGGAGCGCAGCTCGCGCATCCCGTCATAGTCCATGATGGCGTTTTCGCACTGCTCCGCCGTCAGCACCGGGCAGGAGGCGCCGCCGGGGATCACCGCCTTGAGGTTCTTCCAGCCGCCGCGGATGCCGCCTCCGTGCTTTTCAATCAGCTCGCGCATCGGGATCGACATGGCTTCTTCGACCACGCAGGGCGTGTTGACGTGGCCGGTCAGGCCGAACAGCTTGACGCCGGCGTTGTTCGGGCGGCCGAAGCTCGCGAACCACTCGGCGCCGCGCCGCAGGATCGTCGGCACGACCGCGATGGATTCGACGTTGTTCACCGTGGTCGGGCAGCCGTAAAGCCCCGCCCCGGCCGGGAACGGCGGCTTCATCCGGGGCATGCCTTTCTTGCCTTCCAGGCTTTCCAGCAGCGCGGTTTCCTCGCCGCAGATATAGGCGCCGGCGCCGTGATGCAGATAAAGGTCGAAATCCCAGCCCGAGCCACAGGCGTTCCGGCCCAGAAGCCCGTCGTCATAGCATTCGTCGATGGCGGCCTGCAGCGCCTCGCGTTCGCGAATGAACTCGCCGCGGATATAGATATAGGCGGCATGCGCGCCCATGGCGAAGCTGGCAATCAGCGCGCCTTCGATCAGCGTATGCGGATCGTGGCGCATGATTTCGCGGTCCTTGCAGGTCGCGGGTTCGGATTCGTCGGCGTTGATGACCAGGTAGGACGGGCGGCCGTCGGATTCCTTGGGCATGAAGGACCATTTCATGCCGGTCGGAAAGCCCGCGCCGCCCCGGCCGCGCAGGCCCGAGGCCTTCATCTCGTTGATGATCGCGTCGCGGCCGCGCTGGATGATCCCGGCGGTGCCGTCCCAATGGCCGCGCTTTTTCGCGCCGGCCAGGCTGCGGTCGCCCATGCCGTAAAGGTTGGTGAAGATCCGGTCCTGATCGTTCAGCATCGTCGTCTATCCTTGTCCCTGCGAAGACGCCTTGCGCCGCCGCCAGATCCGCCAGGTCACCGTCAGCGACCAGATCAAGGCCCCAATCGCCAGAAGATCGGCGAGAAAGGCGTATTTCGCGGGCCAGCCCAGATGGGCCCCCAGCCATTGCACTCCAAGCCAGGCGACCATGGTGGCGGCAATCACCGCGCCCACCAGCCGCATCTGGCCCGCATCCGCCGCAGGGGGCGGGTTATTCCCTGCCGCACGCGGCATCAAGGGGTCTCGTCGCGTTCGGCCGGGGCGGGCCCGCGCGGCATGGCGCCGGCGACGATGGGCATCTGCGCGGTCGAGGTCACGCCCTCGGGGCCGGTCGAGGACACCAGCAGGGCATCGGGCTGCTGGTCGGCGACCGAGCGCTCCCAGTCGGTGCGCGTCAGCCCGGCGCCCGGATTGCCGGCGTCCGCAAGTTCGGGACGTTCGTTGCAGACCAGCCAGACCATCAGCGCGCCGAACAGCCCGCCCGCCACCACGCCCAGGAACAGCCCCCCGCCCCAGGCGAGATCACCGATCCCCGAGGCGAACAGCAGAACCAGCACCCCGACGATCGCGCCCGAGATCCAGCAGTTCCTGTTGCACACCGACCGTTCCATCTTTCCTGACCCCGCAGGCGACCGCCTAACCGTTCATACCATCATCGGCCGCCACGGTCTCGGCCTTCCAGCGCCAGGGCGTGGTGACCGGAACCTCGGTTCCGTCGATCCGCTTGATCGTGTCGTTCAGCCGCACGGCGCGCGCCACGCTGGCGTTGTACTGTTCGTCCGTGCCCTTCAGATGGGCCAGCGCGACCGGCCCGCCCAGCGGCTCGGACGAGAAGCGGCCGTTCTGCGGCCCCGGCACCGGAACCTCGCCCACAGCCAGGCTGTCGATCAGCCGGGCCAGCTTGTCGGCGGTCAGATCCTCGTAGAAGTCCTTGCCGATCTGGGCCATGGGCGCGTTGGTGCAGGCGCCCAGACATTCGACCTCTTCCCAGCTGAACCGGCCGTCTGCGGACAACTCAAACGCATGCGAGGCGATCTTTTCCTTGCAGACCTGCATCAGCTCCTCGGCCCCGCAGATCATGCAGGTCGTGGTGCCGCAGATCTGGATATGGGCCACGCTGCCGACGGGCTGCAGCTGGAACATGAAATAGAAGGTCGCGACCTCGAGCGCCCGGATATAGGCCATGCCCAGCAGTTCGGCACAATATTCGATGGCCGGCCGGCTCAGCCAGCCTTCCTGTTCCTGGGCGCGCCACAACAGCGGGATGATCGCGGATTGCTGGCGGCCTTCCGGGAACTTGGTCATCTGGGCGCGCGCCCATTCCAGGTTGGCGGGCGTGAACGCGAACGAGTCGGGCTGGATGGGGGCAAGACGGCGCAGCATCAGCGGTCAACCTCTCCGAAAACGATATCAAGGGTGGCGATGATCGCCGGAACGTCGGCCAGCATGTGACCCTTGGACATCCAGTCGATGGATTGCAGATGCGCAAAGCCGGGCGCGCGCAGCTTGGCGCGCCACGGCTTGTTGCTGCCGTCGGCGACCAGATAGACGCCGAACTCGCCCTTGGGCGCCTCGACGGCGGCATAGACCTCGCCGGTGGGGACGTGGAAGCCCTCGGTGTAAAGCTTGAAGTGATGGATCAGGCTTTCCATGTCGCGCTTCATGTCGCCACGGCGCGGCGGCGTCAGCTTGCCGCGCGCCAGCACGTCGCCGGCGGGCTCGGCCCGCAGCTTCTGGACGGCCTGCTTCATGATCCTGGTCGACTCCCGCATTTCCTGCATGCGGATCAGATAGCGGTCATAGCAGTCGCCGTTCTTGCCGACCGGGATCTGGAAGTCGAATTCGTCATAGCATTCATAGGGCTGGCTGCGCCGCAGATCCCAGGCAAGGCCCGAGCCGCGCACCATGACCCCGGTATAGCCCCAGTTCAGGCAGTCTTCGGGCGAGACGATGCCGATATCGACCAGGCGCTGCTTGACGATCCGGTTTTCGGTCAGAAGCGTGTTGAGATCGTCAACCAGCCTCGGGAACTGCTCGCACCACTCCTCGATGTCGTCCAGCAGGTCCGGGGACAGATCCTGGTGAACCCCGCCGGGCCGGAAATAGGCCGCATGCAGGCGCGCGCCGGAAGCCCGCTCATAGAACACCATCAACTGCTCGCGCGCCTCGAAGCCCCACAGCGGCGGGGTCAGCGCGCCGATGTCCAGCGCCCCGGTCGTCAGGCCCATCAGGTGGTTCAGGATGCGGCCGATCTCCGAATACAGCACCCGGATCAGGCTGGCGCGGCGCGGCACGACGGTGCCGGTCAGCCGCTCGATTGCCAGGCACCAGGCATGCTCCTGGTTCATCGGCGCCACGTAATCCAGCCGGTCGAAATACGGCAGGTTCTGCAGATAGGTGCGGCTTTCCATCAGCTTCTCGGTGCCGCGATGCAGCAGGCCGATGTGGGGGTCCGCGCGTTCGACGATCTCGCCGTCCAACTCCAGCACCATGCGCAGCACGCCGTGGGCGGCCGGGTGCTGGGGCCCGAAGTTGATGTTGAAGTTCCGGATGCTCTGCTCACCCGTCAGGGCGTCGACCGAGCCGTCGTCATAGCTGTTCTTGCGGATGTCGCCGTCCATGTCAGCCCCCAAATCCGTTGCGTGGCGCGCTGCCGTGCTGCGTTGCTGCGGTCACTTCTTGGCCTCCGCCGCCTTCTCGTCGCCCGGCAGGACATAGCGCACGCCCTCCCACGGGGACAGGAAGTCGAACTGACGATATTCCTGCACCAGGTTCACCGGCTCATAGATCACGCGCTTTTCGACGTCGTTCCAGCGCACCTCGACATAGCCGGTGGTCGGAAAGTCCTTGCGCAGGGGATAGCCGCGGAACCCGTAGTCGGTCAGGATGCGCCGCAGGTCCGGGTGCCCCGAGAACAGGATCCCGAACATGTCGAAAACCTCGCGCTCGTACCAGTCCGCGCCGGGAAAGACGCCGGTCAGCGACGGCACGATCTCATCCTCGCGGACCTGGGCCTTGATCCGGATGCGCTGGTTCTGGTGCATCGACAGCAGGTGATAGACGATATCGAACCGCGCCGGCCGGTTCGGATAATCGACCGCGGTGATGTCGATCAGGGTCGAAAAGCGGCAGCTCGCGTCGCTGCGCAGGAACTCGATCAGCCCCACGACCGAGGACAGCGTGGCCGTCACCGTCAGTTCGCCGAAGGCGACCTTGGTTTCCACGACGTCGTTGCCGCGGCGCATCGCGATATGCTCGGCCAGCTCCAGAAGGGTTTCGTCGGACATGGCCTTACCTCACCAGCGTGCCGGTGCGCCGGATGCGGCGCTGAAGTTGCAGGATGCCGTAAAGCAGCGCCTCGGCGGTGGGGGGGCAGCCGGGCACATAGATGTCGACCGGCACGACGCGGTCACAACCCCGCACCACGGAATAGGAGTAATGGTAATAGCCACCGCCATTGGCGCAGCTGCCCATGCTGATGACATAGCGCGGCTCGGGCATCTGGTCATAGACCTTGCGCAGCGCCGGCGCCATCTTGTTGGTCAGCGTGCCCGCGACGATCATCAGGTCCGACTGGCGCGGGCTGGCGCGCGGCGCGGTGCCAAAGCGTTCCAGGTCATAGCGCGGCATCGAGGTCTGCATCATCTCGACCGCGCAGCAGGCCAGGCCGAAGGTCATCCAGTGCAGCGAGCCGTTGCGGGCCCAGTTGATGATGTCCTCGGTCGTGGTCAGCAGGAAGCCCTTGTCCTGCAGCTCGCGGTTCAGCTCGGCCGTGGCGAATTCACGGTCGGCACCGGCGGTATTCGCTCCGGTCATCACGCCCATTCCAGCGCCCCCTTCTTCCATTCATAGGCAAAGCCCACCGTCAGGACGCCCAGGAAAACCATCATCGACCAGAAGGCGACCTCGGACAGACCTGCAAAGGCCACCGCCCAGGGGAACAGGAACGCGACCTCGAGGTCGAAGATGATGAACAGGATCGACACCAGATAGAATCGCACGTCGAACTTCATCCGCGCATCGTCGAAGGCGTTGAACCCGCATTCGTAGGCGCTGACCTTTTCCGGGTCGGGATTGCGGATGGCGATGACGAGCGCAGCCAGAATCAGCACGATCGCCAGGGCCGAGGCCATTCCCAGAAAGACCAGGATCGGCAGATATTCTTGCAGCAGGTATTCCACTGGAGTTGGGCTCCCTTCGACTCGCAGGAACCCGGTTGGCGCCCCGCGATGGGTTTGGCTGCCGCCCGTTTATCCCCGCCCGCAGGCAGGGTCAACGGTAGGCGCGGCTTTGCCTATCATTGTATATAAGCCGCACGGCAAGCATCAAGAAAACGAAAAAACCAGCGACGCGGCGGCATCGCCCACTTCAGGGACGCGCCTCCGAACGGGCGCCGCGAGGCCAGGGCGGCAGTCCGGGCCGCCAGCCCATCGCCCGCTCGGCCCCGACATGGGCAAGCCACAGGCCCGCCGCAGCGATCCAGCCGACATTGCCGCCGGCCACGCCCAGCACCATCAACAAGAAGGGTGCGGCATAAAGATGGGCCAGGTTCTGGACGACATCCCCGACCCTTTTCCCCAGCAGGCGGCCTGCCATCGCCAGTTCCGGCGCCATCAGCCCCAGCATCCAGCCCCACCAGGGCCAGCCGGGCGACGCGAACCCCGCGACCGCCATGCCCCCGAGCGCCATCCCGGCCCCCTCGACCCGAGGCCAGAGCCCCATTGCGGACGTCATTCCGCCGCAGCGCGCCGGCGCGCGGCCTGCAACATCGGGCCCAGATAGCGGCCGGTATGGCTTTCGGGAACCTCGGCCACATCCTCGGGCGTGCCCGATGCGACGATGCGGCCGCCGCCGTCACCCCCTTCGGGGCCGATGTCGATGATCCAGTCGGCGGTCTTGATGACGTCCAGGTTATGTTCGATCACCACCACGGTGTTGCCCTGGTCGACCAGACTGTGCAGCACCTCCAGAAGCTTGCGCACATCCTCGAAATGCAGACCCGTCGTCGGCTCGTCGAGAATGTAGAGCGTCTTGCCGGTTGCGCGGCGGCTGAGCTCCTTGGACAGCTTCACACGCTGCGCCTCGCCACCCGACAGCGTGGTCGCCTGCTGGCCGACCTTGATATAGCCCAGACCCACCTCGACCAGCGCGTCCATCTTGTCGCGGATCGAGGGCACCGCCTTGAAGAACTCCTGCGCATCCTCGACGGTCATGTCCAGCACGTCGGCGATGGACTTGCCCTTGAACTGC
Source organism: Paracoccus yeei ATCC BAA-599 (assembly GCF_000622145.1). Lineage (GTDB taxonomy): Bacteria > Pseudomonadota > Alphaproteobacteria > Rhodobacterales > Rhodobacteraceae > Paracoccus > Paracoccus yeei. Next base: position 252,895 of record NZ_JHWH01000002.1, read on the forward strand.
ACCTCAAGCGTCTCGCGGTTGTAGCGCTTGCCCTTGCAGGTCTCGCAGGTGACATAGACGTCGGGCAGGAAATGCATCTCGATCTTGATGACGCCGTCGCCCTGGCAGGCCTCGCAGCGGCCGCCCTTGACGTTGAAGCTGAAGCGCCCGGGCTTGTAGCCGCGCGCCTTCGACTCGGGCAGGCCGGCATACCAGTCGCGGATGTGGGTATAGGCGCCGGTATAGGTCGCGGGGTTTGATCGCGGCGTGCGCCCGATGGGCCGCTGGTCGATGTCGATGACCTTGTCGAGCAATTCCAGCCCCTTGATCGTCTCGCAAGGCGCCGGGGTCTGGCGGGCACCGTTCAGGCGCAGGCTGGCGGTCTTGAACAGCGTCTCGATGGTCAGCGTCGACTTGCCGCCGCCCGAGACGCCGGTGACGCAGACGAACTTGCCCAGCGGAAACTCGGCCGTGACGTTCTTGAGGTTGTTGCCGGTAGCCCCGACCACCTTGATCGCCTTGCCGTTGCCGACGCGCCGTTCCTCGGGCACGACGATTTCGCGCGCGCCCGAAAGATACTGCCCGGTCAGGCTGTCGGGATTGGCGGCGATCTCGGCCGGGGTGCCCTTGGCCACCACCGCGCCGCCGTGCACCCCTGCCCCGGGCCCCATGTCAAAGACATAGTCGGCGTGACGGATCGCGTCCTCGTCATGTTCGACCACGATCACCGAGTTGCCCTGGTCGCGCAGGCCCTTCAGCGTATCAAGCAAGCGGTCGTTGTCGCGCTGGTGCAGCCCGATCGAGGGCTCGTCCAGTACATAGAGTACGCCCGTCAGGCCGCTGCCGATCTGGCTGGCCAGGCGGATGCGCTGGCTTTCGCCCCCTGACAGCGTGCCGGCGGCGCGGCTGAGCGTCAGGTAGTCCAGGCCCACGTTCACCAGGAACCCCAACCGCTCGCGGATTTCCTTGAGGATGGCGGCGGCGATCTCGTTCTTCTGCTTGGTCAGGTGGCCCGGCGCGGCCTCGACCCAGGCCAGGGCCTCGCGGATCGACAGTTCGGTGACATTCCCGATATGGCTGCCCGCGATCTTGACCGCCAGCGCCTCGGGCTTCAGCCGGTAGCCTTCGCAGGCGTGGCAGGGGCGGTTGTTCTGGTACTTCTCGAATTCCTCGCGAACCCAGGCGCTGTCGCTTTCGCGCAGCCGGCGCTCCATGTTCGGGATGATGCCCTCGAAGCTGCGCGTGACCTCATAGACCCGGCCGGCGTCGTCGAAGCGAAACGGGATCTCCTCGCGTCCCGAACCGTGCAGGAACATCCGGCGGACCTCTTCGGGCAGGTCCTTCCACGGGGTCTTGCGGTCGAATGCGTAATGCTTGGCCAGCGCGTTGATGGTCTGGGTCAGATAGGCCGACTTGGACTTGGCCCAGGGCGCCAGTGCGCCTTGCGCGATGGACAGGCCCTGGTCGGGCACGATCAGGCGTTCGTCAAAGAACAGCTCGGCCCCAAGGCCGTCGCAGACCGGGCAGGCCCCGAAGGGCGCGTTGAAGGAAAACAGCCGCGGCTCGATTTCCGGGATGGTGAAGCCGCTGACCGGGCAAGCGAAATTCTCGGAGAAGGTAATGCGCTCGGGCTCTCCCTCACCCCCAGCGGTCTCCAGGTGGGCGATGCCGTCGGCCAGGTCCAGCGCGGTGCGGAAACTGTCGGCCAGCCGCGTCTCCATACCCTCGCGCACGACGATGCGGTCCACCACCACGTCAATGTTGTGGCGGAACTTCTTGTCGAGCGTCGGCGGCTCGTCCAGTTCATAGAATTCGCCATTCACCTTGACGCGCTGGAAGCCCTGCTTGCGCAGTTCAAGGAACTCTTTCTTGTATTCGCCCTTGCGGTCGCGGATGATGGGCGCCAGCAGATAGGCGCGCGTGCCCTCGGGCAGTTCCATCACCCGGTCGACCATGTCCTGCACCTGCTGCGCCTCGATGGGCAGGCCGGTCGCCGGCGAATAGGGCGTGCCGGCGCGGGCGAACAGCAGCCGCAGATAGTCGTAGATCTCGGTCACCGTGCCGACGGTCGAGCGCGGGTTCTTCGAGGTGGTCTTCTGCTCGATGGAGATCGCCGGCGACAGGCCGGTGATATGGTCCACGTCCGGCTTGCCCATCATGTCAAGGAACTGCCGGGCATAGGCCGACAGGCTTTCGACATAGCGCCGCTGCCCTTCGGCATAGATCGTGTCGAAGGCGAGGCTGGACTTGCCCGAGCCCGACAGGCCGGTGATGACCACCAGGCTGTCGCGCGGAATGTCCATGTCCACGTTCTTCAGATTGTGCTCGCGCGCGCCGCGAACCTCGATGAACTTCTGTTCCATCGTGCCGTCCTGATTCCGCCAAGCGCATCACATAGGCATGATCGCGGAAATGGCAACCATTAACAGAACATCAGGGGAACATTTCCGGCCGATGCCGCGCCGAGCCGCTTCTAGCCGCCGGTATGGCTCATGAACCGGCTGACGGTGCCTGCGACGTGCTGGCGGGAATAGTCGAAGTCGTGCCCCTTGGGCTTGCGGCTGATCGCCTCGCGGATGGCGGCGCGCAGGGGGGCGTCGTCGGCGCTGTCGCGCAGGGGCGCGCGCAGGTCGGCGCGGTCCTCCTGCCCCAGGCACATGAACAGCTCGCCGGTGCAGGTCAGGCGGACACGGTTGCAGCTTTCGCAGAAATTATGCGTCAGCGGCGTGATGAAGCCGACCTTCTGCCCGGTTTCCTCTAGCCGGACATAGCGGGCGGGACCGCCGGTGCGTTCGGCCAGCGGCGTGACGCTGTAGCGGGTGGCGATGCGGGCGCGCAGATCGGACAGCGCCCAATACTGGTCCAGCCGCGCCTCCTCGCCCATCTCACCCATGGGCATGACCTCGATGAAGGTCAGGTCGTGGCCCTGGTCCGCGCACCAGTCGAGGAGCGGGAAAAGCTCGTCCTCGTTGAAGCCCTTCAACGCCACGGTGTTGATCTTGACGCGCATTCCGGCGCGGGTGGCAGCCTCGATCCCCTCCAGCACCTGCGCCAGACGGCCCCAGCGCGTCACGGCGGTAAAGCGATCCGCGTCCAGCGTATCCAGCGAGACATTGACCCGGCACACCCCGCAATCGGCCAGTTCATCCGCGAACCGGGCCAGCTGGCTGCCGTTGGTTGTCAGCGTCAGTTCGTCGAGCCCGGCGCCGAGGTGACGCGACATGGCGCGAAAGAATTCCATGATGTTGCGGCGCACCAGCGGCTCGCCCCCGGTGACGCGCAGCTTGCGCACGCCCAGGGACACGAAGGCCGAACACAGCCGGTCCAGTTCCTCAAGCGTCAGCAGGTCCTTCTTGGGCAGGAACTGCATGTGCTCGGCCATGCAATAGGTGCAGCGGAAATCGCAGCGATCGGTGACCGAAACCCGCAGATAGCTGATCGGCCGGGCGAAGGGATCGACAAGGGGGGCGCGCGCTTCCATGCCGCAAAGATAGGTGTGAGGCGCCGTCGGCACAAGCCGGCCGAGCGTTGACAGTCCATCAACCAGAAACGCGGGTAGCGGTGGACTTGGCCCGTGGCCCAAGGCTAGCATCCGGGAGATGACAGGATGGGGGGTTCCCGGATGACGACCTTGGCTTTGCGCATCCTTGGGCTGCTGGGTCTGGCCATGCTGGCCGCCTGCACGCAGAACGCCGGGACGCGCCAGACCGACCGGCAGGCGCCGGTGATGGAGAGCATGATCGACCCGGCCACGGGCCAGCCGGTGATTCCCGGACCCGTGCTGCAGGGCACGGCGCCGCGCACCCCGGGCAAAAGCACCTCGGCCTCGACCATCGGGGTGCCGGTCTCGCACAGCGCGGCGGCGCTGAACACGACCACGGCGACCGAACGGGCCCAGGCGGCCGCCCCCGCCACCTCCGGACGGCTGCTCGGCACGACCATCGCCTCGCTGGGCGATCCCTCGCAGCCGGGGTTCTGGATCAAGACCCCGCTGGTGCGCGCCGAATCCGACGGGCGCATCGTCAACCCGGCGAATGGCAAGTCGGCCAAGGTGCGGCTGATCCCGCTGGGCGGTCCGGCGAGCGGGGGCAGCCAGGTCTCGCTGCCCGCGCTTCAACTGCTGGGGATCAGCCTGACGGACCTGCCCAGCCTCGAGGTTTATCAGGGCTGACCGCCCTGCCCCGCCTCGCCCCGGCGGCTCCGGTTCTCGGGCAGCCAGCGCGCCGCCTCGCGCCGCGCCAGGGGCTTCAGCGTGGCGCCGTGATCGGCAAGCCAGTCGCGCACACGCTGCGGGTCGTGCTTGGAGAGTTCGCGCAGCCACCATCCGATGGCTTTCTGGATGAAGGTTTCCCGGTCCGGCGCCAGCCGCACCAGCCAGGACAGGATGCGCTCGCGCTGCGCCAGGTCGTCGGGCTTGGGGTTGCGCAGGTGGGTCCAGGGCAGCGTTCCGACCAGCGCCGCACGGCGGGTCCACAGGTTCGGATGCTCCAGCCAGGCCTCGACCTCGTCCAGCCTGCGGGGATCGGCCAGCAGGCGGCGTTCGCCCGCCTTCATCGCGTGGTCGGCCACCGCCCAGCCGTCGAACTGCGGCACCCAGCCCGCGATCAGGCGCCAGGCCGCGTCGTCGGGGCGGATCCGGGCCTGCACCAGCAGCTTGGCGGCGGCCACGCGCGCCTCGTGCACGTCGCTGTCCCACAGCGCCGCTGCCAGCGCCACCCGGCCCGGCACGTCCAGCTCCTCGCGCCAGCCGCGCACCAGACCGTCGATGGCCGGAACCGCAACCCCCAGATAGGGGCGCGGCACCTTGTGATAGGTGGCCATCTCGGCGGCCTTCTGCGGATCGCCCATGGCACGCAGGGCATCAAGCTGGGGAAAGGCCATCGCTCGGCTCCGTTTCGAGATTAACATTTATCAATATCGACGAACCAACGTCGGCTCGCGGTGTTTGCGTGTTGAAACAGCGGAGAGACCCATGTCCACCGAAAAAGACACCTTCTGGAAACGTTTGGACGACATCAATGCCGGAATGCTTGGCACGGCGGACAAGCTGAAGTTCGTTCCCATGTCCCATTACGCCGATCCGGACGCCGCCGCGCTGTGGTTCATCACGGCCGAGGGCACCGACCTTGTGGCCCAGGCCAGCGCCGGCCCGGTCGAGGCCATGCATGTGGTGGGCGACGCTTCGGGCAAGCTCTGGGCCCGGATCGAGGGCGTGCTGGAACTGTCTACCGACCGCGAGAAGCTGGACGAGATCTGGAACGCCGTCGCCTCGTCCTGGTTCGAGAAGGGCGAACGCGACCCCGACGTGCGCCTGCTGAAGTTCCGCGTCCAAAGCGCCGAGGTCTGGACCACCACCGGCGGGTTGGGCTTCCTCTATGAGGTGGCCAAGGCGAACCTGACCGGCGCCAAGCCCGACATGGGCGACCATTTCACCCTGAACTTCTGATCCTTTCGATATGCGCGCGGCGGCCCTGATCCCGGGCCGCCGTTGCCGTTTCCACGGCTCATGTCACGCGCCGGTCACGCGCCAGACCACGTTCCCCACATCGTCCGCCATCAGCAGGGACCGCCCATCCGGCCCCAGGGCGACCCCGACCGGGCGACCGCGGGAATAGCGCTCATCCTCTGACAGGAAGCCCCACAGGATGTCGCGCGGCGGACCCGAGGGGCGACCGTCCCGGAACGGCACGAAGATCAGCTTGTAGCCGCTCAGGATCGATCGGTTCCAGCTGCCGTGCTGGCCGATGGCCATGCCCTCGCCAAAGCCCGGCAGCGTCCCCTCGGGCACCCAGCACAGCCCCAGCGAGGCGGTATGGCCGCCAAGCGCATAGTCCGGCCGGATCGCGCGCGCGACCTCGGCCGGGTCTTGCGGCACACGGTCGTCGATGGTCTGGCCCCAATAGCAGAATGGCCAGCCGTAGAACCCGCCCTCGCGGACCGAGGTCAGGTAATCGGGCGGCGTCTCGTCCCCCAGCCCGTCGCGCTCGTTCACGACGGTCCACAGCGCGCCGGTCTCGGGCTCCCACGCCATGCCAACCGGATTGCGCAGGCCCGAGGCGAAGACGCGCGCCTGGCCGCCCTCCAGATCGACCTGCCAGATGGCGGCGCGACCCTCCTCGACCTCCATGCCGAAATCGGCGATGTTGCTCAACGAACCGACGCCCACGTAAAGCTGCCGCTTGTCGGGGGACAGCAGCAGGCTGCGCGTCCAGTGGCCGCCGGGCTTGAACCGGGCAAGCAGCCGCCCCTCGCCCTCCAGCCGGGTGGCGCCGGTCTGATAGCGGAACTCCAGCAGCGCGTCGGTATTGCCCAGGAAAAAGCGCTCGCCCACCAGCGCCATGCCAAAGGGCTGGCGCTGCCCCTCGACAAAGGTTTCGCGGACTTCGGCCACGCCGTCGCCGTCGGCGTCGCGCAGCAGGCTGACCCGGTTCGCGCTTTTGCCCAGGGCGCCCGCGCGGCGCATCGTGGCTTGCGCGGCGCGGTCCAGCAGGGAACGCGGAGGGTCTTCCTCTTGCTGGGATTCGGCGACGAGCACATCGCCGTTCGGCAACACCTCGACCCAGCGCGGATGGCGCAGGTCGCGGGCGAAGGCGTGAACACGCGGGCCCTCAGCCGCCTGGGGCACCTCGCCCTCGGCCCAGCCGCGCGCCGTCGGCATCTTGAGCGTCATGATGCCCTGTTCGCGGGCGCCGGGGATCTGCGGCGCGGTCCCGATGGCCGGCTCGCGCGGCGCGTTGCGTCGCCGCAAGGCCACCATGGCCGCCCCCACGATCTGCGTCGCCCGTGCCATCATGTCCATCGGCCACCCCTTTTCCGCGCCTTTCCAAAGGCTAACGCAAGCCGCCCCGGCGTGCAAAGCGATTGCAGCCGATGCCAGGTTCCCGATTATTTCTATCAACTATTTGATATGAAAGGTTTTTCTTGCAGCCGCCGGGCGAATCGCCTATAGCGGGTTCAGGACAGCCCGCCAGCCCTTCGCCAGCCAGCACTCCTGCCAGCCCGGCCAGCCGGTCCGCATCGTCAGGCAGCCTGATGCCACCCGGATGCGACCCGCCCGCAGGCGCTCCGCCAGCCATGATGCCAGCATTGGGCGCCCGGACGGGTCAGCCGCCACTCAGAATCTTGGGGATCAGTTCCTCGCCAGCCAGTCCGTGACGGTGCGCCGCAGGTTCGTCTCGCCCGCCGCGCGGGCCGCGTCGATGGCTGCCTTGAGTTCCGACAGGTCGGTGCGGCGGATCAGATGCTTGACCGGCCCGATCGAGGCCGGGCGCATGGACAGCCGCCGGAACCCCAGCGCGGCAAAGGTCACCGCTTCGATCGGGCGGCCCGCATCCTCGCCGCAGAAGCTGACCGGCACCCGCGCCTCGTTGCAGCGCTGCAGGATCTGCTCCAGCAGGCAGATGAACGAGGTGTTGAGCGCGTCATAGCGCCGCCGCACCCGTTCGTTTTCCCGGTCGGCGGCAAAGAAGAACTGCTTGAGGTCGTTGCCCCCGACCGAGATGAAGTCGCACATCTCGAAGAACTTGCGCGGTGCGAAGGCCAGCGACGGGGTTTCCAGCATCGCCCCCACCCGCACATCCGTGGGCATGGCATGGCCCAACCGCTGTTCGCGGGCGATCTGCTCCATCAGCAGGCGATGCGCCTCCTCGAACTCGTTCATCTCGGTGACGAAGGGGAACATGACGTAAAGCGGCCGCCCGACCGCCGCCCGGATCAGCGCCTGCAACTGCATCCGCAGCACGCCGCGCTTGTCCAGCCCGACCCGGATCGCGCGCCAGCCCATCGCCGGGTTCGGCTCGTCCTGCGGCTTCATATAGGGCAGCACCTTGTCCGACCCGATGTCGAGCGTGCGGAACATCACCGGCTTGCCATGGGCGTTGTCCAGCACATGCGCATAAAGCGCCGCAAGCTCGCCCCGGCGCGGGACGCGGGTGCGGGTCAGGAACTGCAATTCGGTGCGGAACAGGCCGACGCCCTCGGCGCCCGAGCTTTCCAGGCTGGGCAGGTCCGCCATCAGCCCGGCATTCATGTAAAGCTGGATCGTGGTGCCGCAGGTCGAGGTGGCGGGCAGGTCACGCAGGCCGGCATAGCGGCTTTGCGCCTCGGCCTGCATGGCCATCTTGTCGCGAAACGCCTTGGCGACCGATTCCTCGGGGCGCAGGTGGACGATGCCCATGTCGCCGTCGACCAGGATCGGGTCGCCGTTCAGCGCCTCGGTGGTGATGCGTTCGGCGTGAATGACCAGGGGGATGGCCAGCGCACGGGCGACGATGGCGGCATGGCTGCCGACCGAGCCCTCCTCCAGCACCACGCCGCGCAGCTTGCGGCCATAGTCCAGCAGTTCGGCCGGGCCGATGTTGCGGGCGATCAGGATCGGATCGTCGGGCATCTCCGCGCCGGTGTCGCGTCCCTGCCCGGTCAGGATGCGCAACAGCCGGTTCGACAGGTCGTCCAAGTCGTGCAGCCGGTCGCGCAGATAGGGATCGGCCGCGCTTTCCAGCCGGGCGCGGGCCTGGCTTTGTTCCTTTTCGACCGCCGCCTCGGCCGAAAGGCCCAGGTCGATGGTTTCCTCCATCCGGCGCATCCAGCTGCGCGAATGGGCGAACATGCGATAGGTCTCCATGACCTCGGCGCTGTCGCCCTTGCCCATGTCGGCCTCGGCCAGCATGGAATCGACCGTGGTGCGCAGCATGGCGACGGCCTCGCCCAGCCGGGCCTTTTCCTTTTGCGGATCGTCGGCGACCGGGTTCGTCACCACCACGCGCGGCTCGTGCAGCCAGACCCTCCCCTCGGCCACGCCCTCCTGCCCGGTGGCGCCCCGAAACATGGTCGGGAAGCGGTGCGCCGGCGGCAGGCTGTCGGATTGCGTGCCCAGGAACGCGCCCAGTTCGGCCATTTCGGCCAGCACCATGGCCACCACGTCGAGGCCGTAAACCTCGTCCTCGGAAAACTGGCGCGCGTCGCGGGACTGCACGACCAGCACGCCCAGCTTTTCGCCGACGCGCTGGATCGGAACGCCCAGGAAGCTGGAAAAGATTTCCTCGCCCGTCTCGGGCATATAGCGAAAGCCGGGCTCGGCCGGGGCATTCGCCGTGTTCACATGGCGGCCGGTGCGGGCGACGCGGCCGACCAGCCCCTCGCCCAGGCGCAGGCGGGTCTTGTGCACGGATTCGGGGTTCAGCCCCTCGGTCGCGCACAGTTCAAGCGTGTCGGCGTCACGGAACAGATAGATCGAGCAGACCTGCGTGCCCATCGAATCCGCGATGTGATGGGTGATCTGGTCAAGCCTGTCCTGGCCGCCCCCCGGAGCCGCCAGAGTTTCGCGCAGGCGCCGCAGCAACTTGCGTGAATCACTGTCCTTGCGTTCGGCCACGCACCCTCCGCCTTCGGCCCGGAACCCTTGCTCAGGCCTGTTCCAATTCGAAGGCATCATGCAGCGCCTGCACGGCCAGTTCCATATATTTGCGGTCGATCAGCACCGAAATCTTGATCTCGCTGGTGGAGATGACCTTGATGTTGATGTTTTCATCGGCCAGCGCCTTGAACATGCGGGCGGCGACGCCGGCGTGGCTGCGCATGCCGATGCCCACGACCGAGACCTTGGCGACCTCGGGGTCCACGACCAGGTCGTCATAGGCGATATGGCCGGCGGCCTTGGCCTCTTCCATCGCCTTCTTGGCCCGGGCGACCTGGTTCACCGGGCAGGAGAAGGTCATGTCGGTGACCGATCCCGGATGATCCTCGTAGTCCTTTTCCGAGATGTTCTGCACGATCATGTCGACGTTCACGCCGGCCTCGGCCAGCGGCGCGAAGATCGCGGCCGAGATGCCGGGCTTGTCCTCGACCGTGACCAGGGTGATCTTGGCTTCCTCGCGGGAATAGGCGACGCCGTTGACGACTTTCGATTCCATGATTTCATCCTCATCGCAGACCAGGGTGCCGCTGGTCTCGTCGGTATCCTCGAAGGAACTCAGCACCCGCAGGCGGACCTTGTAGCGCATCGCCAGTTCGACCGAACGGGTCTGCAGGACCTTGGCCCCCAGGCTCGCCAGCTCCAGCATTTCCTCGAAGGCGATCTTGTCAAGCTTGCGGGCCTTCGAGGTGATGCGCGGGTCGGTGGTATAGACCCCGTCCACATCGGTATAGATGTCGCAGCGCTCGGCGCCGAAGGCGGCGGCGAAGGCGACGGCGGTGGTGTCCGAACCGCCCCGGCCCAGCGTGGTGATGCGGCCCTCGGGCGACAGGCCCTGGAAGCCGGCGACCACAGCGACCTTCATGCCTTCGGCGAACTTCTGGTCGATGTTCTTGCGCGGGATGTCGACGAAGCGGGCCGAGCTGTGCTGCGCGGTGGTGTTGATCGGCACCTGCCAGCCCTGCCAGGACCGCGCCGGCACGTCCATTTCCTGCAACGTCAGCGCCATCAGCCCGGCGGTCACGTTCTCGCCCGAGGCGACGACGGCGTCGTACTCGCGCGCGTCGAACAGGGGCGAGGTCGCCTCGACCCAGCCGACCAGCTCGTTGGTCTTGCCCGACATGGCGCTGACGATGACGATGACATCATAGCCCCGCTCGACCTCGCGCTTGACCTTCAAGGCGGCGTTCTTGATGCGGTCCAGGTCGGCCACCGAAGTGCCGCCGAATTTCATCACCAGAAGCGGCATTCCCACCCCCCAGCCTCTCAGGATTTCAGGGGGGCCTTCTATGGGGCGCACGGAAAAAGGGCAAGGGCCGAACGGCGGCCGCAGGCGCGGCGGGGCGTGGAAAAATCGCCGCGGCCGTTTGGCGTTAGCGTTTGATTAACCAATGCGTGCCAAGAACGCGGGAAACGACCACGCGGCAAGGGGCAGAGGCGACCATGGCAGAACAGCACTTCGAAACCGTCAAGGCGCAGGTCAAGCTGGTGATCTGGGACCTGGACGAAACGCTTTGGCGCGGCACCCTGTCCGAGGAAGGCATCCAGCCCGTCCAGGCCCATCTCGACATGGTGCGCACACTGGTCGATCGCGGCATCATGTGCTCGATCTGCTCGAAGAACGACTTCGCCCAGGCGCGTGCCGCCGTCGAGTCGCTGGGTATCTGGGATCTGTTCGTCTTTCCCCATATCGCCTGGTCGCCCAAGGGGCAGGCCATTGCCCAGATGATCGACGAGATGGGCCTGCGCGCCGAAAACGTGCTGTTTCTGGACGACAACCACCTGAACCTGGAAGAATCGCTGTTCTTCAGCCCCGGGCTGATGACGGTCGATGCCTCGCGCGCCGACCTGCCCGCGCTTCTGGACCTGCCCCAGCTTCAGGGCAAGGACGACCGCAGCCATTCGCGGCTGGCCCAGTACAAGGTGATGGAACAGAAAAAGGATGAACGCGAAAATTCGGGCCTGACGAATGCCGACTTTCTGCGCCAGTCCCAGATCAAGATCAGGATCATCACCGATGTGGAAAACCACATGGACCGGGTGCTGGAAATCCTGAACCGCACCAACCAGCTGAACTTCACCAAGGTGCGCGCCAACACGCCCGAGGAACGCAAGGCACTCGAGGCGCTGCTGGCCGTCTCGGGGATGCACGCGGGGCTGGTCGAGGTGCAGGACCGCTATGGCGATTACGGCGTCGTGGGCTTTTTCTGCGTGCGGACCAAGTTTTCCGGCACCACCGTCCATCACTTTGCGTTCTCGTGCCGCACCCTCAACATGGGGGTCGAGCAATGGGTCTGGCAGCACCTGAACCGGCCCGAATTCGATGTGGTGGGCCCGGTCGCCAGCAAGCTGACCGACCATGGCGAGATCGACTGGATCACCGAGGTCACCGATTTCGAATCCGGCGCCAACCAGCTCGAGGAACGGCGCCTGTGCCTGGTCGGGGGTTGCGACCTTTTGCAGGTCAGCTTCTATTGCGGCACCAACCGCGACGAATTCGTGAACAAGCCCGACGATCAGCGCATGCTGGTGCGCCACGACGACGTGGGCTTCATCCTGAACCCGCGCGACAAGTCCCTGAAGCACTCCTATGCCCTGCGCCATCTGGTCGGCCAAAGCTACGAAGACATGCTGGCCTTCGACCGCTCGGTCCGGGAATCGGACCTGATCCTGCTTTCGCTCTATTTCTCGGTGCCGTCGGACCTGTTCTTCACCTATGGCGGCAAGGCGTGGGGCGGCGAATACTGGGCCACGATCCCGCCGCGCCGCTTCAAGAAGCTGATGAAGGATCCCGAGCTTGCCGCGCGCTTCGCCAAGGAGATGTATCACCGCCGCCTGACCCTTGACGAGCGGCTGGACCTGACCCGGCTATGCCTGGAACGGGTGGACGGGCTGCGCCGCCCCGACTCGCCGCTGTTCATCCTTTCGGCCGTCAGCGACCATGGCGAGCAGGCCGAGCGCACTCGCGACATCCGCCTGTCCTACAACGCCATGTGCCGCGATTTTTGCGCCGCGACGCCGAACAGCCATTTCATCGACGTGGACCGCCTGCTTGCCCCCGAGGAGTTCGTGGACAGCGACCATTACACCCGCACCGGCTATTTCAAGATCGCCGAGTTCGTGAACAGCTATGCCCGCACCGCCGGACAGGCCGCCCTGCCCGGCCACCGCGCGGCATGACGGGGGCGATGCAGGACCGCGGTGCCGCGCCGGCCCATCTGCGGCAGGCGCCGCCGCAGCCCAGGCTGCTGTTCGACGGCGACCATCTGCAACTGCTCTACCTGCCGGGTGCCGCGCCCCTGACGCTGCTGACCTTCGACATCATGCATGCCCGCGCCAATGGCCGGAGCGCCTTCGCGCGCCGGCTGTGCGAACGGAACGGCTTTACCTTGCTGGGCGTGGTGCCCAAGCATCCCTGCTGGTATCCCCGCCTGGAAATCGCCCGGATCGCCGACCAGTGCCGGACGCTCGCGCGCGGGGGCACCATCGCCTATGGCGCCTCGATGGGCGGCTACGGGGCGCTGCGCTGGGGCCGCTTCCTGGGGGCGGACCATGTGCTGGCCTGCAGCCCGCAGATCACCATCGACCCGCGCGAGACGGGGGACCACGACCGGCGCTATGTGCGCTTCTTCGATCCGGCCCTGCACCGGGACATGCGCGTGCGCCCCGAACACCTGCCCGAACGCGCCGCGCTGCTTTACGACCCGCGCTTTCGCTTCGACCGCTTCCAGGCCGGCCTGATCGCGGGCGCCCCGGGGCTGGGGATGATCGCCCTGCCCCATGCGGCGCATGGCACGGCGGCCTGCCTTGCCGGGTCGCTTCCCGCCCGCGCCGCCTTCGATCTGCTGGTGCAGGCCGAGACAGAGGCCCTGCGCCGCCTCCTGCTGGCCCGGCGCAAGACGGTTCCGACCTATCGCCTGGAACTGGCGGCGACCGCCCTGCGCCGGAACCGCCCTGCCCTGGCCGAGGCGTTGGCCGCCCCGACACGCGGGACGAATCCGACCGGCTACCACCTGCTGATGGCGCGCCAGCGCCTTGCGCTGCATGACCCCGCAGGCGCCGAGGAGCATTATCGCGCGGTCCTGGCGCTGAAGCCGGATCACGCCATCGCCCGGCTGCGGCTGGACAAGCTGCGCGCCGTGCGCGACCGCAGCGCCGCCTGATCCAGAAAGGCATCCAGATATATCTTGATTTTCGATATATCGGGATTATACGGGCGGCATGAAGCAGCCCGACCATGCCGAACGCCGCCCCGGCCGCCGCGGGCGCAGCCCCCTGGATTACGGAGAGCTGCGCCTGTTCCTGCTGACGATCATCGCGGATCGCCCCAGCCACGGCTATGAGCTGATCAAGGCGATCGAGGAGCGCACGGGCGGCCATTACATCCCCAGCCCCGGCGCGATCTATCCCAATCTCTCCTGGCTCGAGGACCTGGGCCTTGTCACGGTGCAGCCCCAAGGCGGGCGCAAGTGCTATGCCATCACTCCCGAGGGCCGCGCCTTCCTGGCCGCCAACCGCCCCGCAATCGGGGCGATCCTGGTCCGCGACTGGACCGTTCCGACGGGCGATCCGGTTCGGGCGGGAATGCAGGCGCTGAAATCCGCGCTGGCCACCGTCCTGGCCGGACCCGAGGATCCCGCCCGCCTCTCGGCCATCGCAGACCTGCTGCAAACCACCGCCCGGGCGATCCGGGAGAGTGCCCCGCCCCGGCGAAACGACACCGAACAAGGGATTTCCGTCACGATGGAACAGATCACCACCCGCCACCGCTTCGACATTCGCCGCCGCCCTCTTGTCGTGCGGGACAAGACCCGCGTCACGCCGCAGATGATCCGGCTGGTCCTGGCCGGCGATGACCTGGCCGATTTCCAAAGCCCGGCGCCCGACGACCACGTCAAGCTGCTGATCGACGGTCCGGGGGGTGAGCCGGTGATGCGCGAATACACCCCGCGCGCCTTCGACCCCCAGGCCGGGACGCTGACCATCGACTTTGCCGTGCATGAGGCGGGACCAGCGACGCAATGGGCCGTCGATGCGGCACCGGGCGACCGGCTGACGGTCGCGGGCCCGCGCGGCTCGACGGTGATCGCGCCGGTCTTTGACTGGTGGCTGCTGATCGGCGACGAAACCGCCCTGCCCGCGATGGGCCGCTGGGTCGAGGGCATGGCCCAGGGCGCCGCCGTCACCACGCTTGGCCTGGTTACCGGCCCGGCAGAGGAGCAGCACTGGCAGACCCTGGCGAACCATGTCGCGCATTGGTGCCACCGCGCCGATCCCGCCGATCCGCAGGCCGCGGCCTCTGCCGTGGCCGGGCTGGACCTGCCCGAAGGCCGGGGCTTTGTCTGGATCGCCGCCGAGGCCGGCGTCGCGCGCCACATCCGCGACCATTTCCTGACCGCGCGCAACCACCCGCGCCACTGGCTCAAGGCCGCCGGATACTGGACCGCGGGCAAGGCGGACACCTCGGACAAGACCTTGGAGTGACCGGGACAATCGGACAAGGAGTCACACGCTCGGCATGGCCATCACCTTGCCCGCAAGGCTCGGCAAAGGGCGAAGCGGAGACTGGTCGGGGCGAGAGGATTCGAACCTCCGGCCTACGGTACCCAAAACCGTCGCGCTACCAGGCTGCGCTACGCCCCGAACCTAGGGCTGTCTAGCGACTTGAGCGCGCGGGGAAAAGCGGAATCTGCCGCTATCCGCCGCAGGGCGCAAGCGCCCTGTCCTGGGGCAGCCCGGGATGGGCCAGCGCCATGCCGGGGCGGATTCCCAGCCGGGCGGCGTCGCCGCCGGGCAGTTCCAGCACCATCAGCCGCTCGGGTGCGGGATCGCCGATTGCCGCCCCCGGGATCGAGGTTTCGTCCAGCGGGCGGGCCATGGGATGGACGTGGCGCACCTCGCCCCGCGCATCCAGAAAGACCATGTCCAGGGGAATCAGCGTGTTGCGCATCCAGAAGCTGACCCGCTGCGGGGCTTCATAGATGAAAAGCATGCCCGTGCCCGGGGCCAGGTGGCGCCGGAACATCAGCCCCCGGGCGCGTTCCTGCGGATCGTCGGCGATTTCGACCGGCACCGTGACCGGCACGGCACCGCCCAGGAAAACCGCCCGGTCGGGACGGCAACTTTCAGACTGGGCCTTGGCTGCGTGCCCCATGCACAGGGCCAGGGCGATGACTGCAGCCTTCCATTTCATACCGCGCCCGCGACAAGCCGCAGTTTAGCGAGCGCGGCTGCCCCCCCCAACTGGGCACCCTTCGCCTCGTGGGCGGCACGCTCCCAAGACAGGATCTGGGCGGCCATCATCCCCCGCCGGCCATCCACCACGCGCAGGGCGATCGCCTCGCCCACGGCAAGATCGGCAAAGCCGGAGTGGCGCAGAACCTCGATATGCAGAAAGACATCGGCCTTCTGCTCGAAGATGTTCGCAAAGCCGAACCCCTTGGCCTTGTCGAACCACTTCACGCGGGCGGGCAGCAGCGGCAGCCGCGCCACCTCCTCGGGCGTGGCCGAGCACAGGTCGGCGATGGCGGGCATGGGCTCGGCAGCGGGCGGCTCGATCGAGAGCACCTCGACCGCCTGCACGCCCCGCGGCGTCTGCTGAACCATGGCCCGGACGCGCGCGCCCTCGGCCACCGAGCTTTGGCCGAAGTTGCGCAGCACGTTGGCGTGCAGCAGGATATCGGCGCCCCCCTCGGGGTCGGTCAGGAAGCCAAACCCCTTGGCCCCGTCGAACCATTTCACGACGCCGGCGACTTCTCGCTGCTGCTCGTCGTTATCGTTCATTTGCTTTGTTATCCCATTCGAAAGAAAAACCGTCTCAACCAAGCTTCAGTCCAATACCCCTTTACCCAGGGCAGAGGCAAACTGAACGGACCGGGCTTATCATAAGTCAGGTTTTCCATACCATGAGCAAATCAACCTCCGGCATCAAGGGCTAAGACGCTCGACAGACCAGAATCTTGCGTCCGATTCGGACTTATCGGACAGGATATCGCTGCCCTGCCTGCCGTTTTCATAAGCAATCCAACGGAATCTGTCATGCAGTCTGAACGCGCCATCGGCCCAGAATTCGATCTGCACCGGGCGAATCCGGTATCCCCCCCAGTGCGGAGGCCGGGATGGGTTCAACCCAAGATTGATGCTTTGGCGCGCGACATCGGCCAGCAGCGCGTTGCGGCTTTCCAGGGGGCGGCTCTGGCGCGAAACCCAAGCGCCGATCCGCGACTGCAGGGGACGCGAGCGGTAATAGGCGTCCGCCTGCGCATCGTCAACGCGACTGACATGGCCGCGCACGCGAATCTGGCGGCGCAGCGATTTCCAGTGCAGCACGAAGGCCGCGACCCCGGTCGCCTCGATCTGGCAGCCCTTGGCGCTTTCGAAATTGGTGTAGAAGACGAAGGCGCCGTCCGCGCCGGCGCCCTCGATCTCTTTCAACAGCACCATGCGCACATCGGGCAGGCCGTCGGCATCCACCGTGGCCAGGGCGATGGCGTTGGGGTCGTTGGGCTCGGTCCGCTCGGCCTCGGCCAGCCAGGCCCGAGCGATGGCAAAGGGGTCGTCCCCGGCGAATATTCCCGACCGATCTGTCATGGCAGCGCAATCACCGACACTTGATGCCCCCTTGCAGTTGTCCTAATCCTGCTGAAAACCGAAGAAGCGCGAGGGGCAGCATCATGTCAAGTGAAGCCGGTATGGGGCTGATGAAAGGGCGGCGCGGCCTCATCATGGGGCTGGCCAACGACAAGTCGATCGCCTGGGGCATCGCCAAGGCGCTGGCGGACCAGGGGGCGGAACTCGCGTTCTCGTATCAGGGCGAGGCGCTGAAGCGCCGGGTCGCGCCGCTGGCGGCGCAGCTGGGTTCGGACCTGCTGGCCGAATGCGACGTGTCCGACGAGGCGTCCATCGACGCGCTGTTCGCCACGCTGGCGGAGCGCTGGGACAGCATGGATTTCATCGTCCATGCCATCGGCTTTTCCGACAAGGACCAGCTGCGCGGCCGCTATGCCGACACCACGCGCGACAACTTCCTGATGACGATGGACATTTCCGTCTATTCCTTCACCGCCGTGGCGCGCCGTGCCGCAGCCATGATGCCCAATGGCGGGTCGATGCTGACGCTGACCTATTACGGCGCCGAGCGCGTCATGCCGCATTACAACGTCATGGGCGTCGCCAAGGCCGCGCTGGAGGCGTCGGTGCGCTATCTGGCCGAGGACCTGGGCAAGGACGGCATCCGCGTCAACGCGATCAGCGCGGGGCCGATCAAGACGCTGGCCGCCTCGGGCATCGGCGATTTCCGCTATATCCTGAAATGGAACGAGCTGAACTCGCCGCTGCGACGCAACGTCAGCCAGGACGAGGTCGGCAAGTCTGCGCTGTATCTGCTGTCGGACCTGGGTTCGGGCGTGACAGGGGAAACGCATCATGTCGACTCGGGCTATCATATCGTCGGGATGAAGGCGGTGGACGCCCCCGACATCGCCACGACGAAAAAGGAATAGCCCCCCGGAATGACCGTCGAGCAAGTCATCGCGCTTGTCTCGGCGCTGTCGCTGGCGATCCTGACGCCGGGGCCTTCGATCATCGCGACGATCCAGACGGCGCTGGCGCATGGCCGCGAGCGTGCCCTGCCCTATGCGCTGGGGCTGGCCTGCGGCGCCTCGCTGTGGTGCGTCTTTGCGCTGCTGGGGCTGGCGGTGGTCTTTCGGCTGCATCCGGGATGGTTCGCGGCGCTGAAGGTGTTCGGCGGCTTTTACCTGCTGTGGTTCGCCTGGCGGCTGTGGGCCGCGTCCTCGCGCCCGCTGCCGCCCGCCGCCTCGGGGTCGCGGGGCTTTTTCGGCGGCATCGCCCTGAACCTGTCGAACCCAAAGCCCGCGCTGTTCTATGCGGCGCTGATCCTGTCGGTCTTTCCCGCCGCCATGTCCGGCCGGCAGCAGGCGACGCTCTATGCGATCTGCCTGACGACCGAACTGTTCTGGTACGCCCTGGTCGCCGTTCTGATGTCGACAGCCGCCATGCGCGCGCGCTATTTTGCCGCGAAGTTCTGGATCGACCGGGCGGCCAGCCTTGCCATGGCGGCATTGGGCATCCTGTTGATCGTCAAGCATTAAGGAGCCAGCATGACCGACCGCCTGCCCCATGAACGCGGATTCCACATCAGTTGGGACCAGATCCACCGCGACTCGCGCGCGCTGGCCTGGCGGCTCGAACACCGGGAATGGCGCGCGATCCTGGCGATCACCCGCGGCGGCCTGGTCCCGGCGATGATCGTCGCGCGAGAGCTGGACATCCGCGTGATCGACACGATCTCGGTCAAGTCCTACCAGGGCAAGGGCGGGCAGGAGCGGGGCGAGGTCAAGGTGCTGAAGGCCCCCGACCCGGCAGTGATGCAGGATGGCGAGGGCATCCTGGTGGTCGACGACCTGGTCGATTCCGGCCGCACGCTGGAGCATGTGCGCAGCATGTATCCCAAGGCGCATCTGGCGACCGTCTATGCCAAGCCCAAGGGCCGCCCCATGGTCGAGACTTATGTGACCGAGGTCAGCCAGGACACCTGGATCTTCTTCCCCTGGGACATGGCGCTGCAATACGTCCAGCCTTATCGGGGCGAGGATTGATGAAGCATATCAAGGGGGAACACGGACCGCTGCACTGGCTGTTCGAATCCACCCTGGTGCTGAAATCGGTCTTTGCGCTGCTGGAAATCGCGGCCGGGCTGGGGCTTTGGCTGGTGCCCCATGCCCGGATCGAGGATCTGACCGGCTGGCTGGTCCAGAGCCACCTGATCGAGGGGCACGGCAGCCCGGTCTATGCCCGCGTGGCGCAGGTGATGGGCGCGTTCAGCCTGGCAAGCCAGCATTTCTATGCGCTGTACCTGGCGGCACACGGGGTCGTCAAACTGGCCATCGTGCTGCTGCTGATGCGCCGCGTGGCCTTTGCCTATCCTTTGGGAATCGTGGTGTTTTCCGGCTTCATCGTGACCCAGCTGCACCGCTGGAGCCACACCCATTCGCCGGTCCTGCTGGCGCTTTCGGCGCTGGATCTGGTGGTCATCGGATTGACCTGGCGCGAGTGGCGGGGCCAGCGCGGCTGACCCCGCCCGGGCCTCAGTCGGCTAGAGCCGCGGCGTAGCGTTCGGACACCTTGCCCCAATCCACCACATCCCACCAGGCCGACAGGTATTCGGGACGGCGGTTCTGGTAGGTCAGGTAATAGGCGTGTTCCCACACGTCATTGCCCAGGATCGGCGTGCCCTTCTTTTCGGCCACGTCCATCAGCGGGTTGTCCTGGTTCGGGGTCGAGGTGATTTCCAGCTGGTCCTGGTCGTTCACGATGAGCCAGACCCAGCCCGAGCCGAAGCGGTCGGCGCCCGCCTTCTCGAAGGCCTTGCGGAACTCCTCGGGCGAACCGTAGACCGCGGTGACGGCCTGCGACAGCGGCTCGGACATCTCGTCCCGCTCGCCCTCGGGCGCCATGCTTTCCCAGAAGAATGTGTGATTCCAATGACCTCCGGCATTGTTGCGGATCGCGGGGGCATAGGTTCCGGCATTGGCGACCAGGTCCTCGAGGGTCTTGCCCTGGGCGTTGGCGTCGGCGGCCACGGCCTTGTTCAGGTTGTCCACATAGGCCTTGTGGTGCTTGCCGTGGTGCAGCTCCATCGTCTCGGCGCTGATCGCGGGGGCGAGGGCGTCGGCGGCATAGGGCAGATCCGGCAGCGTGAAGGGCGCGTCGGTCTGGGCCATCGCCAGGGACGGCAGCGCCGTGA
Source organism: Paracoccus yeei ATCC BAA-599 (assembly GCF_000622145.1). GTDB lineage: Bacteria > Pseudomonadota > Alphaproteobacteria > Rhodobacterales > Rhodobacteraceae > Paracoccus > Paracoccus yeei. The sequence goes on from NZ_JHWH01000002.1 coordinate 273,051, forward strand.
CGGTTGCGATGATCGCGAGTCGGTCCAGCATCGGGTTCTCCGTATCTATGGGCTGGCTCAACCGGCGGGGGAAGGGATTGTTCCGTCCAAAGCGCCGGCCCCGGGCCGCGCAACGGCTGCGTGCGTTGCGTGGGGTGCACCGGGGTCCGGGGGGATGCAGGTTTTCCGGGAAATGCTGGGGTTTTGGCTGTGACAGCCGTGCACGGAGCGTACACCGCGCGTACACAGGGCGTATGCCGCGCCACGCCATGATCCGGGCGTGACGCCCCGTTGCGCGCCTGGCGATGGGTATCTGGAAAACGGAAAGCCGCTGGCGCCGGGTCCGGGGCCGTCAGTCGGGGTCGGGCTGGAACACCTGTTCCACGGTCAGGCCGAAGAGCCGGGCGATGGCGAAGGCCAGCGGCAGGCTGGGATCGTAGCGGCCGCGTTCCAGCGCGTTCACGGTCTGGCGCGAGACCTGCAGCTGCCGGGCCAGGTCGGCCTGCGACCAGCCGCGCTGCTGGCGGAGGTCGGGGATGCGGTTCCTCATCCGTGGCGCAGCCGGCCGAGGCAGGTGCCGATCGTCCAGAGCAGGGCCATCAGCGGCCAGACCACGAACATCGAGAGGTGCGGGTAGCCCTCGCCTTCGAGAAAGCCGTAGCCGAAGGTGAGGAGCGCGGTGCCGGCAAAGGAGAGCGCCAGCGCCTCGAATTGCAGCTTGCGCTGCATTTCGTCCATGCGGCGGATGATGGCGACCACGGCGGCGCAGACGATGGCCGCGGGCAGCATCGGCATGAGCGAGACCAGCAGGCGGGTGCCCTGGTCCTGGATCCCGCCGGCAAGCAGGCGCTGCGACAGGACCAGCAGCGCGACATAGCCGGCCATTCCGGCGGCAAACCCGATCCAACCCCGCATGGCATCCCCCTTGTTGTAAAGCGTGCTTTCCATATCGAGGATTGCCGTCGTCGATGTCAAGCGTGCTTTACACCCGGCGCGGCCGGGTCAGCCATTCCCCCGCACGAACCTTGCCGCTTCCTCGGCGGCGCGGCGGAGGGCGTTCGACTTGTTCACGGTTTCCATGAACTCGGCCTCGGGGTCGCTGTCGTAGACGACGCCGCCGCCGGCCTGGATGTAAAGCTTGCCGTCCTTGATGACGCCGGTGCGGAGCGCGATGCACATGTCCATTTCGCCATTGGCGGCGAAGTAACCCACGCCGCCGGCATAGACGCCGCGCTTTTCGGGTTCGAGTTCGTCGATGATCTCCATCGCGCGGACCTTGGGTGCGCCCGAGACGGTGCCGGCGGGCATGCCGGCCAGCAGGGCGGAGAGCGCATCCTCGCCCTCGCGCAGCTCGCCCACCACGTTCGAGACGATGTGCATGACGTGGGAATAGCGTTCGACGATGAACTGCTCGGTGGGCGTGACGGTGCCCATCTTGGCCACCCGGCCCACGTCGTTGCGGCCGAGATCCAGGAGCATCAGGTGCTCGGCCAGTTCCTTTTCGTCCGACAGGAGGTCCGCTTCCAGCGCGCGATCCTCGTCGGGGGTGTCGCCGCGCTTGCGGGTGCCGGCGATGGGGCGGACCGTCACCTGGCCTTCGCGCAGGCGCACCAGGATTTCGGGGCTGGCGCCGCAGATCTGGAAGCCGCCGAAGTTCAGGTAGAACATGAAGGGCGACGGGTTGGTGCGCCGGAGCGAGCGGTAAAGCGCGAAGGGCGGCAGCGGGAAGTCCATCGACCAGCGCTGCGACGGCACCACCTGGAAGATGTCGCCCGCGCGGATGTAGTCCTTGGCCTTTTCGACGGCCGCCAGATAACCCTCGCGCGTGAAATTGCTGCGCAGTTCGCCGACCTTCAGATCATGGCCCAGCGCGCGGGGTTCGTGCGGCTGGCGGTCGAGCGAGCGCAGCGCCTCGGACAGGCGCTCGGCGGCCTGGGCATAGGCGGCGCGGGCGGGGATGCCGTCCTGGGCCCAGGCGGGGGCGCACAGCAGCACCTCGCCCTTGACGCCGTCCAGGACCGCGACGACCGAGGGGCGCAGCATCATCGCGTCGGGCAGGTCCAGCGGATCGGGGTTCACGTCGGGCAGGCGTTCGACCAGCCGGATCATGTCGTAGCCGAGATAGCCGAAGAGGCCCGCCGCCCCCGCCGGAACGCCGTCGGGCATGTCGATGCGGGTTTCCGCGATCAGCGCGCGCAGGCTGTCGAGCGCGGGCCGGTCGTCGGGCTGGAAATCGTCCGAATAGCGCGCGTTGCGGTTGATGCGCGCCTTGCCGTCGCGGCATTCCCAGATCAGGTCGGGTTTCATCCCGACGAAGGAGAAGCGGCCCCGGATCTCGCCCCCGGTGACGCTTTCCAGCATGAAGCTGTTCGGCGCCGCCTCGGCCAGCTTCAGCATCAGGCTGACCGGCGTATCCAGATCGGCCGCCAGCCGCATGGTCAGAAGCTGGTTGCGGCCCGCGTTCCAACCCCGTTCAAACGCCGGGAAATCGGGAGAGATGTCCATCATTGGGCCTGTGCATTCACCGCATCCACGGCGGTCTGGTTGACGGTCGCGCCGGCGCGGGCCTGAAGCGCCCGGCTGTAATAGTCGAACACGTCCTGGCGCAGGCTGTCGGCCATCCGCGCCGCGATGGCGTCGCGCATCTGACCCGCATCCTCGCCCGAGACATCGGCGGGGTGGATCTGGTCGAGCGTCACCAGGAACACCCGGTTTTCGGCATCGACCACCTCGGTCGCGCCGGGGGTCTCGATCTGGAACGCCTGGGTGACTAGCGCCTGCGGGACGCCCGCGATGAAGCCGCCGCGCACCAGCCCGGTTTCGGCGCGGCCCCGGTCGGGCGCGGGCGCCGGTTCGGGCTGGGCCACCGGGGCGGGCTGGGCGCCGACCGCCTGGGCCACCGGGGCGGTGGCGGCGGGCGTCGGGCCGGCGGGTTCGGCCGCGGCCTCGGTCGCAAGCTTGCGCTCTTCGGCCAGGGCCAGAAGCTGGCGGTGGGTCTCGTTCTGAGTCCAGTCCTCGGCCACGCGGTCGCGCACCTCGGCGAAGGGGATCAGGGCGGGGGGTTCGATGGCGTCGAGGCGCAGGACGAAGACGCCGCCATCCTCGAAGGTGGCCAGTTCGGGGAAGTCGCGTTCGGTCAGCGCGCCCGCCTTCTGGCGGAATTCGGGATAGGCGGCGATGCTGTCGGGGGTCGCCTGTTCCTGGCCGGTCCAGTCGATCTGGCCCAGTTCCATCGGCGTGTCGCGGGCCAGATCCTCGAGCGAGGCGCCGCCGGCGATCATGTCGGAGAACTGCGCGGCCTGGTCGTCGATCTGGCGCCGGGCGCGGTCCACCGCCGCCTCGACCCGCAGGTCGGCCCGGGCCTGTTCGAAGGACACGTCCACCGGCTCGAGGATGGCGTTCATGGAATAGAGCGCGGGGCCGAGGTCGCTGGGCGCGGGCCCGGCGATGCCGGGCTGGTCCAGCGCGAAGACCGCCTCTCCGGCGGCGCCGAGCTGGGCCTGGGTGACTTCGCCCAGGTCGATGTCGGCAAGCGTCAGCCCGCGTTCGGCGGCGAGCTGTTCAAAGGTCGTCTCGCCCCGGTCGAGGCGGGCGCGCGCCTCGGCCGCGGCGGCCGGGGTCGGGAACACCAGGCGTTCGACCATGCGCCGCTCGGGCTGCTGGAATTCGTCGATGCGGCTTTGATAGAGGTCGCGGAGCGCCTGGTCGTCGACCTGGACCTTGTCCTCCAGCATCTCGGGGGTCAGCCAGGCATAGGTGATCTTGCGCGTCTCGGGCCGGGTGAAGCGGTCGGCATTGGCCTTGTGCCAGGCCTCGAGCGTGGCGTCGTCGGGCGTGGCGATGGGCGCGGGCAGATCGGCCGCGGTCAGCTCCTGCCAGTGGATGTCGCGGGTTTCCAGGAGCCAGGCGAGCGAGCGTTCGGTGACCGAGGGCGAGGCGGCGACGGCGGCCAGCGTGGCGCCCTGCAGGATCTGGCGCGCCTCGTCCATGCGCAGGTCGTGTTCGAATTCCGCCTCGCGCAGCCCTTCGCGCTTCAGCGCGTCGGCATAGCGGGCGCGGTCGAAGCGGCCGTCGAGCCCCTTGAAGGCGGGGATCGCGGTGATCTGGTCGGCCACCGCCTTGTCGCCCACCGAGACGCCGATGCGGTTCGCCTCGTCCTCGAGCGCGGCGGCGACGTAGAGGCGCGAGAGCGCGGCCTGGTCGAGGCCGATGGACTTCGCCTCGGCCGGGGTCAGCTGGCGGCCGGTCTGGGCAGCGAAGCCCTGGATCTCGGTGCGCAGCGCCCGGGCGTAGTCCTGGGACGAGATCTCGACATCGCCGACGGCGCCGACATCGGCGGTCCCGCCCGAGAAGTTGGTGACGCCGAAGCCGCCCAGGCCCAGCACCAGCATGCCCATCAGCAGCCATACGATGGTTTGTTTGCCCTTGCCGCGCATCTGCCCTGCCCTTTTTCGTCGCTTGCGCCAGTCTTTAGGGGGATGCGGGGCCGCGGGCAAGGGCCGCGCGGGCCCGCCGGCGGTCACAATCGGTCGGGGTCCCAGCCGCGCAGCCGCTCGACCAGGCGGGCGATGCCGTCGCGGTCGGCGTTGGCGAAGGCGATGCGGAAGTGGCGCGCGCCCTGCGGATCGGCCTCAGGCATGAACATGGTGCCGGGCAGCATCAGGATGCCCGCCTGCCGGACCAGCCGGGGCGCCAGCGCGGCCGCGCTTTCGGCGAAGGGGTGTTCGACCCAGGCGAAATAGGCGCCGCAGCCCTTGACGCGCCAGCCGTCGAGCGAGGCGATGCCCCGGGCCGCCGCCTCGCGCCGGGCCAGGATCTCGGCGCGTTCGCCCGCGAGCCAGGGGCCGAGGTTCTGCATGCCCCAGAGCGCGCCGATCTGGCCAAGCTGGCTGGCGCAGATGGCCAGCGTGTCGAGCACCTTTTCGACCTCGGCCATGCGGTCCTCGCTGGCGATCAGCGCGCCAACGCGGTGGCCGGTCAGGCGGTAGGCCTTGGAAAAGCTGTAAAGCTGGATCAACGTGCCCGGCCAGTCGGGGTCGGCGAACAGGTCGTGCGGCGCGCCTTCGCGGCTGTCGAAATCGCGATAGGTCTCATCCAGGATCAGGGCGATGCCGCGGGCGCGGGCGAGATCGTAGAAGGCACGCACCGTCCCGGCCGGGTATTCGGCGCCCGAGGGGTTGTTGGGCGTGACCAGCACGATGGCGCGGGTGCGTTCGGTGATCAGCGCCGCCGCCTGCCCGGCGTCGGGGATCATGCCCGGGCCGCAGGGCAGGCCGACCGCGCCGATGCCCTGCATGTCGAGCCACATCTTGTGGTTGAAATACCAGGGCAGCGGCAGGATCACCTGGTCGCCCGCCCGCGCCAGCGTCTGGATCGCGGCGCAGAAGGCCTGATTGCAGCCCTGGGTGATGGCGACCTGGGCGGGGGCGACGCTGCCGCCGTAATCCGCCGACCAGCGCGCCGCCACCGCCTCGCGCAGCGCGGGGCGGCCCAGCACGGGGCCGTAAAGATGCGCGTCCGCCTGGTCCAGCGCGGCGCGCGCGATGGCCTGGCGCAGCCCTTCGGGCGGCGGATCGACCGGGGCGGCCTGGCTGACGTTGATGAGCGGCCGGTCGGGCGGAAAGGCCGCATCGGCCAGCCAGCGCCGCGCCTCCATCACCGGGGGGCGGAAGGTCGCGGCAAGGGCGGGGTTCAGGGGCATCATGGGGTCTGGGCCTTATGGGGTCTGGGCCTCGGGTTGGATCAACTGCCCGAGGTCGGGGGGCGTCCACAGGTCGGGGGCGGCCCCGCCGCCGTCCATGTCCTGCCCCTGGCCCGCGCTGCCGGCGACCGAGGCGGCGACCTGGGCCGCGATCGCCTCGGCCTGGGGATCGGCGGGCGCGGGCTGCGGATCGGTGGGCGCGGCAGAGGGAACGGGTTCGGCGGCGGGCGCCTGGTCGCGCGGCGGGGCATCGACGCGGGCAACGGGCAGCGCGGGGGCGCGGGCCTGCTCGGGCATCGGCGCCAGTTCGGGCGCGTCCGGCTCGGGCGGGCGCAGGATCGGGGCCGAGGGCGCCTCGCCCCGCGCCTGGGGCAGGCCGGCCGGGCCCGCCGGAACCGGCGCTGGTTCGGCGGCGGGCATGGCGGCGGGCGCGGGCGCCTGGGGCTTGGGGCCCTGCGGGGCCAAGGGCGCGGGCGCCTGGGGCTGGCGGTCGCCGGTGCGCGCGAATTCCGACCCCGCCGGCAGGCTGAGGCTGTCGGTCGCCGGGGACGCGGGGCGCCGGGTCTCGGCCGGTTCCGGGGCATGTTCCAGGGTCGGCGGTTGCGGCGCGGGCTCGGGGGCGGGGGCCGCATCGGGAACCGGAGCGGGCGCCGGGACGGGTTCGGAGATGGGCGCCGGCGCGGGGATGTCGGGCGCAGGAGTTGAGGGCGCGGGCGCCGGGGTCGTGGCGGCCGGCGCCTCGACCGGGGGTGGGGCTTGGGTGGGCGCCTGCGGCGGCGGCAGGATCAGCGCCAGCGCGACCAGCCCGGCGCCGCAGGCCAGCGCCCCATGAACCAGCCCTGCCGCAAATCCCTTGGCCATTCCGTTCTGCCCACGCCTGTTTTCTTGCCCCGCGGGCTTGACCCCCCGCGCCGCTTTGGCCCATCTATAGCCGCAGATTTTCCGGGGTGCACCCCCCATGCAGGGGCCCTGCCCGCGGCGCGGCCCAATCCAAGGCGACACCATGATCCTGCTTATCGACAATTACGACAGCTTTACCTGGAACCTCGTCCATTACATGGGCGAGGCCGGGGCGGATGTGGTCGTGCGCCGCAACGACGCGCTTTCGGTCGAGGAGGCGCTGGCGATGGGGGCGCAGGGCATCGTGATCTCGCCCGGGCCCTGTACGCCGGGCCAGGCCGGGATCATCGTGCCGCTGATCAAGGCGGCGGCCGGGCGGGGCGTGCCGATGCTGGGCGTCTGCCTGGGCCATCAGGCCATCGGCGAGGCCTTTGGCGGCAAGGTGGTGCGCGCGGACCGGATCGTGCATGGCAAGACCGACGCGATCAGCCACGACGGGACGGGCGTGTTCGCGGGCCTGCCCTCGCCCTTGACGGCGACGCGCTATCATTCGCTGACGGTCGAGCCCGCCTCTCTGCCCGACTGCCTGCGCGTCACGGCGACGGCCGGCGACGGCACCATCATGGGGCTGATGCACCGCAGCCTGCCCATCGAGGGCGTGCAGTTCCACCCCGAAAGCATCGCCTCGGAACATGGGCACGACATGATCCGCAACTTTCTGCGCCGCTGCATGAACCTGGACGCCGCCGCATGAGCGTGACCGACATCCGCCCGCTGATCGGCGTCGCCGCAAGCCGTCCGCTGACCGGGTCCGAGGCCGAGGCCGCCTTCGGCGCGCTGTTCGAGGGCGCCGCGACCCCCGCCCAGATCGGCGGATTGCTGATGGCGATGCGCGTACGCGGCGAGACGGTCGAGGAAATGGCCGCCGCCACCCGCGCCATGCGCGCGCGCATGAACCGCATCAAGGCCCCCGAGGGCGCCATCGACATCGTCGGCACCGGCGGCGACGGCAAGGGCACGCTGAACATCTCGACCGCGGCGGCCTTCGTGGTGGCGGGCGCGGGCGTGCCGGTCGCCAAGCACGGCAACCGCAACCTGTCGTCGAAATCGGGCAGCGCGGATGCGATCACCCATCTGGGGCTGAACGTGATGACGCCCCCCGAAGTCGCGGAACGCGCGCTGGCGGAAACCGGCATCTGCTTCATGATGGCGCCGATGCACCACCCGGCGATGCGCCATGTCGGCCCGGCGCGGGCGGAACTGGGCACGCGGACGATCTTCAACCTGCTGGGGCCGATGACCAACCCGGGATCGGTCCGCCGGCAGCTGACCGGCACCTTCGACCGGGTCTGGAACCGGCCCATGGCCGAGACGCTGCGCGAGCTGGGCAGCGACATGGCCTGGCTGGTGCATGGCGGCGACGGCACGGACGAGCTGTCCATCGCCGGGCCAAGCTGGGTCGCGCAGCTGAAGGACGGCGAGGTGACCGAGTTCGAGGTCTCGCCCGAGGATGCCGGCCTGCCCGAGCACCCGTTCGAGGCGATCCTGGGCGGCGACCCGGCGCAGAACGCGGCCGCGCTGCGCGCGCTGCTGGCCGGCGAGCGCGGCGCCTATCGCGACGCGGTGGCCCTGAACGCCGCCGCCGCGCTGCTGATCGCGGGCAAGGCCGGCAGCTTGCGCGAGGGCGCCGAAATGGCCGCCGGATCCATCGACAGCGGCGCGGCGCAGGCCCGGCTGGAGGCGCTGGCCGCCCAGGTCGGCGCGCCCGAGCCGCAATGACCGCCCCGCCGGTCCCCGCGCCCTGGGCCGACCTGCCGTTCTTTCGGGACGACTGGCCTGCCATCGCGGCGCGGCTGCGCGATCGCGACTGGCTGCCGGGTCCGGGGCGCGTCTTTGCCGCCCTGGCGCTGACGCCGCCCGCTGCCGCGCGGGTGGTGATCCTGGGGCAGGACCCCTATCCGACGCCGGGGCACGCGAACGGACTGGCCTTTTCGGTCACGCCCGAGACCGCCCTGCCCCGCTCGCTGAAAAACATCTTTGCCGAGATGCGGGACGACATCGGCGCGGCGCCGCCGAACGGCGACCTGTCCGGATGGGCGCGCCAGGGGGTGCTGCTGCTGAACACCGCCCTGTCGGTCCTGCCGGGGCAGGCCGGCGCCCACGCGACATGGGGCTGGGACAGGCTGGCGCGGCAGGCCGTGGCGCGGGCCCAGGCCGAACGCCCGCTGGCCTTCGTCCTGTGGGGCGCGCATGCGCAGAAGGCGGTGGCGGGTCTGCCGCGCGACTGCGATCTGGTGATCGCGACGGCCCACCCCTCGCCCCTGTCGGCGCGGCGCGGATTCTTTGGATCGCGTCCGTTCAGCCGGGTGAACGACTGGCTCTGCGCCCGGGGCGAGGCGCCGGTGGACTGGGCGCTTACGGATAAGGACGCAGAATGAACATCCTGGACCGCATCAAGGCCTACAAGCTTGAGGAGATCGCCGCCGCCAAGGCCGCCCGGCCCCTGGCCGAGGTCGAGGCGCGCGCGCGCGCGGCCGATGCCCCGCGCGGCTTTGCCCGGGCCCTGGCCGAAAAGACCGCCACGGGCCACGCGCTGATCGCCGAGATCAAGAAGGCCAGCCCCTCCAAGGGCCTGATCCGGCCGGATTTCGACCCGCCGGCGCTGGCCCGCTCCTATGAGGCGGGGGGCGCCGCCTGCCTGTCGGTGCTGACCGACGGCCCCAGTTTCCAGGGCGCGCCCGAATATCTGAGCGCGGCGCGCGCCGCCTGCTCTCTGCCCGCGCTGCGCAAGGATTTCCTTTACGACCCCTATCAGGTGGCCGAGGCGCGGGCCTGGGGCGCCGATTGCATCCTGATCATCATGGCCTCGGTCGACGACGCTCTGGCCGCCGAGCTTGAGGATGCGGCGATCCACTGGGGCATGGATGCGCTGATCGAGGTGCATGACGCCGCCGAGATGGAGCGCGCCCTGCGCCTGAAATCGCCGCTGATCGGGGTGAACAACCGCAATCTCAAGACTTTCGAGGTCAGTCTTGAGGTGACGCTGCAGCTGGCGCCGATGCTGCCGCCCGAACGCGACCTGGTCTGCGAAAGCGGGCTGTTCACCGCGGCCGACCTGGACCGCATGGCCGATGCCGGGGTGAAGCGCTTCCTGATCGGGGAAAGCCTGATGCGGCAGCCGGACGTGACCGCCGCCACCCGCCAGATCCTGGGAGGCGCGCCATGAGCCTGACGCATTTCGACGCCCAGGGCCAGGCGCATATGGTCGACGTCTCGGGCAAGGCCGACACCGCGCGCGAGGCGGTGGCCGAGGGACTGGTGCTGATGGCGCCGGAAACGCTGGCGCTGGCGCAAGGCGGCGCCGCCAAGGGCGACGTGCTGGGCGTGGCGCGGCTCGCCGGGATCATGGGGGCCAAGCGCACCTCCGAGCTGATCCCGCTGTGCCATCCGCTGCCCATCGCCAAGGTCTCGGTCGATCTTGTTCCGGATGCCGCCCTGCCCGGCGTCCGGGTGACGGCCACGGTCAGGACAACCGGCAAGACCGGGGTCGAGATGGAGGCGCTGACCGCCGTCACCACCGCCTGCCTGACGGTCTATGACATGCTCAAGGCCGCGCAAAAGGACATGCGGATCGAAGGCATCCGCCTGCTGTCCAAGTCGGGCGGCAAGTCGGGCGATTTCAAGGCAAGCTGAGGAGCCGGCATGATCAGCGTCGATGAAGCCCGGGCCCTGGTGCTGGCCCTTGCCCCCGCCCCGCAGGCCGAGGACATCCCCGTCGCCGAGGGGCTGGGGCGCGCCCTTCTCTCGCCCGCGGTCGCGGTCTTGACCCAGCCGCCGTTCGACGCCTCGGCCATGGACGGCTATGCGCTGCGCAGCGCCGACCTGCCGGGGCCGCTGGCGGTGGTCGGCACGGCGGCGGCTGGCGTGCCCTATGCGGGCGACACGCCCCCGGGCAGCGCGATCCGCATCTTTACGGGGGCGCCGGTGCCCGCCGGCTATGACCGCGTGGTGATGCAGGAGATCGTGACCCGAAACGGCGACCGCATCACCGTCGCGGATGCCGGAGAGAACCTGAACATCCGCCTGAAGGGAAACGATTTTTCGGAAGGCACGGCATTCCTGCCGGGGCGGGCGCTGCGTGCCTCGGACCTGGGGCTGATCGCGGCGATGAACGCCGCGCGCGTGACGGTCGCGCGCCGGCCCCGCGTCGCCATCCTGGCCGGCGGGGATGAGCTGGTCCCGCCGGGCACGACGCCAGCGCCGGGGCAGATCGTCAGTTCGAACGACATCGCCATCGCCGCGCTGGCCCGCGAGGCGGGGGCCGAGGTTCGGGTCCTGCCGCTGGCCCGCGACACCGAGGAGAGCCTGCGCGCCCGCTTTGCCGAAGCCGAGGGCTGCGACCTGGTCGTGACCATCGGCGGCGCGTCGGTCGGCGATCACGACCTGGTGGCGAAGGTCGCGGCGGACCTGGGGATGCAGCGCAGCTTCTACAAGCTGGCGATGCGGCCCGGCAAGCCGCTGATGGCCGGGCGGATCGCCCGCGCGGCGATGCTGGGCCTGCCGGGAAATCCTGTTTCGGCCGTGGTTTGCGCGAAGCTGTTCATGCAACCGCTGATCCGGGCGATGCAGGGCCTGCCGCCGGGCCCCAACCTGGCCCAGGCCGAACTGGCGCGCGACCTGCCCCCCGAGGGCGACCGCCAGCATTACCTGCGCGCGCGGCTTGCGCCGGGGGACGGGCTGCCGCTGGTCGACCCCTTCCTCGACCAGGACAGCGCCCGGCTGTGGCTGCTGGCGCAGGCCGACGCCCTGCTGGTCCGGCCGGCCCGCGACCCCGCCCGTCCCGCCGGTTCGCGCGTGACCATCCTGCCGCTGCACGCCGGTTAACCGCTTTTTTACCCGAATCGGCGAAAAGGTTGACGCAAGGACTTGAGTCCGCTAGAACATTCAATGAACATGATGGCGGTCGCGGCGAGGCAGGGACAAAACGATGCTGACAAAGAAGCAAATCCAACTGCTTGAATTCATTCAGGCGCGCATGGCCCGGGATGGGGTACCACCGTCCTTCGACGAAATGAAACTGGCGCTGGACCTGCGCTCGAAATCGGGAATTCATCGCCTCGTGACCGCCCTGGAAGAACGCGGCTTCATCCGCCGCCTGCCGCATCGCGCCCGTGCCCTGGAAATCGTCCGCCTGCCCGACAGCCTCAGCAAGGGCTCGGGCTTTCAGCCCCGCGTGATCGACGGGGACGCGCGCGCCGCCGCGCCCCTGCCCCGCGGCGCGATGCCGATCTCGGTGTCGGCGGTGGACCTGCCGGTGATGGGCCGGATCGCCGCCGGCGTTCCGATCGAGGCGATCTCCGAGGTGTCGCACCACATCGCGGTGCCCGGCTCGATGCTGGCCGGGCAGGAGCGCCACTATGCGCTGGAGGTCAAGGGCGACTCGATGATCGAGGCCGGGATCAACGACGGCGACGTGGTGGTGATCCGCGAACAGGACACGGCCGAGAACGGCGACATCGTCGTGGCCCTGGTCGAGGGGCATGAGGCGACGCTGAAGCGCTATCGCCGCAAGGGCGGGATGATCGCGCTGGAGGCGGCGAACCCGGCCTATGAAACCCGCGTCCTGCCCGAGGACAAGGTCCGGGTGCAGGGTCGGCTGGTGGGGCTGATCCGCAGCTATTGACCCAGCCGCGCGGGCCGCAACCTGCGGTCGTTCAACAAGACGGGACATTCAGCCGACCGGCGTTGCGGCCCGGTCGGGGCTGGGGTAACGATGGGCAAAGCGAACTGCCAAGGACTGATCATGCGCGCTCTGACGTTTCGCATCTTTGCCCTGCTCATGCTGATGGCCCTGCCGGCGCGCGCCTTCGACACCAACGCCAGGGCGGCCTGGGTCTATGACATGTCGACGGGCACCGTGCTGATGGAAAAGAACGCCGACGAGCCGCTGCCCCCGGCCTCGATGTCCAAGCTGATGACCCTGACCATGCTGTTCGAGGCGCTGCGCGACGGACGGGTGGCGATGGACACGACCTTCCCGGTCTCGACCAAGGCCTGGCAGACCGGCGGATCGAAGATGTTCGTGGAACCCGCCGACCGTCCCACGGTCGAGGAACTGATCCACGGCATCATCATCAACTCGGGCAACGACGCCTGCGTGGTCGTGGCCGAGGGGCTGGCCGGCACCGAGGAGGCCTTTGCCCGGCAGATGACGGAACGGGCGCGGCAACTGGGCATGACCCAGTCGCATTTCGCCAATGCCTCGGGCTGGCCGCATCCCGACCATCGCATGTCGATGCGCGACCTGGGCCTGCTGGCCGAGCACCTGATCCGCGATTTTCCCGAGCTTTACAAGAACTTCGCCCTGACCGAATACAACTACAAGGGCCGCGTCCCCTCGAATTCCAACAACCGCAACCCGCTGCTGCACCTGGGGAACGGCGACTGGACGGCAGACGGGCTCAAGACCGGGCACACGCAGGAGGCGGGCTACGGGCTGGTCGGCTCGGCGGTGCAGCACGGACGGCGGATCATCTTTGTCATCACCGGCCTTCCCAGCGACCGCGCCCGGGCCGAGGAATCCGAGCGCATCGTGAACTGGGCCTATCGCCAGTTCACCATGCGCACCATCATCCCGCAGGGCGGGATCGTGGCGCATGCTCCGGTCTGGCTGGGCGAGAAAAGCCGCGTCGGCCTGACGACCGCGGACGGGGTCAAGGTGCTGTTGCCGGCGGGCGCGCAGGCAGGCGTCACCGCTGAGGCGGTGTTTCACGGCCCGGTCGAGGCGCCGATCAGCCGGGGCGACCGGCTGGGCGAGCTTGTCGTGACGATCCCCGGGACCGGCCAGTCCCGCCAGCCGCTGATCGCCGCCGAGGACGTGGGCCGCGCGGGGGTCATGGGCCGGCTGCAGAACGCGGCCACCCGGCTGGGCCAGCGCGCCTGGCAGGCCGCGCAGAACTGACCGCGGGAATGTTCATCAGCTTCGAAGGCATCGACGGCTCGGGCAAGTCCACCCAGGCGCACCTGCTGGCCGATCGCCTGCGCGCCCGGGGGCATGAGACCGTGTTGACCCGCGAACCTGGGGGCAGCGACGGGGCGGAACAGATCCGCGCGCTGCTGGTCGAGGGTGGCCAGGAGCGCTGGTCGCCCGAAACCGAACTGCTGCTGTTCAACGCCGCGCGCCGCGACCATGTGGAACGGCTGATCCAGCCCGCGCTCGATCGCGGGGCCTGGGTGGTCAGCGACCGCTTTGCCGATTCCAGCCGCGTCTATCAGGGCGTGGCGCGCGACGGCAACCGCCAGCTGGTCGAGGCGCTGCACTGCCTTGTCATCGGGATCGAACCCGACCTGACCTTCCTGATCGACATGGACCCTGCGGCCTCGCTGGCGCGGAGCAAGGCCCGGGGCGGGGCAGAGGATCGGTTCGAAAGCCTGGGGCTGGAATTCCAGCAGCGGCTGCGCGCGGGCTTTCTGGCACTCGCCCGGGAATACCCCGACCGCATCCGCGTCATCGACGGCGAGGGCCCCGAGGATGCGGTGGCCGCCCGCGTGCTGGCCGCCCTGCCATGACCGAGGACGCCCTGCCCGAATCCGACCGGGTGCCGGGTGCGCCCCATCCGCGCGAGGCCGCCGAGGTCATCGGCCAAGACGGCGCCGTGCGCGATTTTCTGGCGGCGGCCCAAGCGCAGCGGTTGCATCACGGCTGGCTTCTGACCGGCCCGCGCGGATCGGGCAAGGCGACCCTGGCCTGGGCCATCGCGAAATGGCTGATCGCAGGGGGTGCGCCGGACAGGCTGGCGGTGCCGCCCGAAACCTCTGCCGTGCGCCGCATCTGCGCGCTGTCCGAGCCGCGGCTGCACCTGGTCCGCCGCCCGGTCGACGAGCGGACCGGTCGCCTGCGGGCCGAGATCACCGTGGACGAGATCCGCAAGCTGCAGGGCTTTTTCCACCTTTCGGCCACTGACGGTGGACGCCGCGTCGCGATCATCGACGCCGCCGACGAACTGAACGCCGCCGCCGCCAACGCCCTGCTGAAGCAGCTCGAGGAGCCGCCGCAGGACGCCACGCTGCTGCTGGTGGCGCATCAGCCGGGCCGGCTTTTGCCGACCATCCGCTCGCGCTGCCGGGAATTGCGGCTGCAGCCGCTGCAACCGGCGGACATGGCCCGCGTGCTGGCGGGCCTGGGCGTCGCGGACGACGCCGAGCGGCTGGCCGCGCTGGCCGGCGGCTCGGCCGGCGAGGCGGTGCGGCTGGCCGGCCAGAACGGGCTGGCGCTGTATCAGCGCATCGTCGATCTGTTCGCGCAGCACCCCCGCATGGACCGCCGCGCCGCCGCGGCGCTGGCCGAAACCGCGGGCGCGCGCCCGGGGGCCGAGGGCGACCCGTTCGACCTGGTGGTGACGCTGCTCGACCGCTTCCTGACCCGGGCGGCCCGCACCGGCCTGATGGGCGCCCCCCTGCCCGAGGCCGCCGGGGCCGAGGCCGACGTGCTGACGCGGCTTGCGCCCGATCCCCGCGCCGCGCGCCTGTGGGCCGAGGCGCAGGCCGAGCTTTCGGCACGGGCGCGCATCGGGCGGGCGGTCAACCTTGACCCCGCCGCGCTGGTGATGGATATGCTGGTCGGGCTTGCGAACCAGCCCGCCTGAGCCGCGCCACACGGGATTCCGATGACCGACAGCCCTGCCCTGCCCGAGCTTGTGGACAGTCACTGCCACCTCGATTTTCCCGATTTCGACGGCGAGGCGGCGGCGCTGATCGCCCGTGCCCGCGCCGCCGGCGTGCGCCGCATGGTCACGATCTGCACCCGGCTGCGCAAGGAGCCCGCCGTGCGCGCGCTGGCCGAGGCGCATGCGGGGCTGTTCTATGCCGCCGGCACCCATCCCATGTATGCCGCCGAGGAGCCCCTGGTCGCCGTCGAGGAACTGGTCGTCCTGGCCCGTCACCCGAAGTTCGTCGGCATCGGCGAAACGGGGCTCGATTACCACTACACCGCCGAAAGCGCCGCCATCCAGGCCGAGAGCCTGCGCATCCATATCGAGGCCGCGCGCCGCACCGGCCTGCCGCTGATCGTCCATTCGCGCGACGCCGACGCCGACATGGCCCGCATCCTGACCGAGGAGCACCGGGTCGGCGCCTTCGACTGCGTGATGCATTGCTATACCAGCGGCCCCGATCTGGCGCGCACCGCGCTGGACCTGGGCTTTTACCTGTCGATGTCGGGCATCGCGGCCTTCCCGCGCTCGACCGAGATCCGCGAGATCTTTGCCGCGGCCCCCCGCGACCGCATCCTGGTCGAGACGGATGCGCCCTATCTGGCGCCCCCGCCCTTTCGCGGCAAGCGCAACGAACCGGCGCATGTGGTCCATACCGCCCGCGTCGGCGCCCAGACGCTTGGCCTGAGCGAGGCCGAGTTCGCCGCCCTGACGACCGCGAATTTCGACCGGCTGTTTGGCAAGGCCGCCGGATGACCGGGGGGTTCCGGGCCACCATCCTGGGCTGCGGGTCGTCGGGCGGGGTGCCACGCCTGGGCAATCGCTGGGGCGACTGCGATCCGGCCAATCCCCGGAACCGGCGGCGGCGCTGCGCGCTGCTGCTGGAACGCGAGGGCCCCCAGGGCACGACGCGGGTGCTGATCGATACGGGGCCCGACATGGTGCCGCAACTGCTGGACGCCGGGATCGGCGCGGTCGATGCGGTGGTCTATACCCATCCCCATGCCGACCATATCCACGGCATCGACGACCTGCGACAGCTGGCCTACAACATGGACCGCCGCATTCCCGTGCATGCCGATGCGCAGACCAGCGCGCAGCTTCTGGACCGCTTCGGCTATGTGTTCCACACACCCGAGGGCTCGTCCTATCCGCCGATCTGCACGCTGCTGCCGATCGAGGGCGCGTTTGCAGTCGAGGGTGCGGGCGGGCCGCTGCGCCTGCGGCCCTTCGAGGTCAGCCACGGCGACATTCCGGCACTGGGTTTCCGCATCGCGGCGCCGGCGGGCGGGCTGGTCTATCTGCCCGACGTGAAGTCCATCCCGGACGCCGCTTGGCCCGCCATCCAGGGGGCCGAGGTCTTTGTCTGCGACGGGCTGCGCTATCGCCCGCACCCGAGCCACGCCCATCTGGACCTGGCGGTGGAGTGGATCGCGCGCTCGGGCTGCCGGCGCGGCGTCATCACCAACATGCACATCGACCTGGATTACGACGCGGTGATGCGCCAGACCCCGCCGCATGTCATTCCCGCCCACGACGGGCTGGTGCTGGACCTGAGCTGACATGACGATCCTGTTCGACGTCATCCTGCCGGTCTTCATCGTGATCGGTTTCGGCTATGTCGTGGCCTGGCGCAGGATGTTCACCGAGGTCGCGGTGGACGGGCTGATGCGCTTTGCCCAGAACTTCGCCGTGCCGGTCCTGCTGTTCGCCAGCGTGGCCCGGCTGGACATGGCCGAGAACTTCAACCTGGGCATGTGGATCGCCTTCTATAGCGGAGCCTTCCTGTCCTATTTCATCGGCTGGGGGCTGGCGCTGTACTGGCTGAAGCGGCCGGGCACGGATGCGGTGGCCATCGGGTTCTGCTGCCTGTTCTCGAACTCGCTGCTGCTGGGCATCCCGATCATGGAGCGCGCCTATGGCGCCGAGGCGATCGCCGGCAACGTCGCGATCATCGCGATCCATTCGCCGCTGCTTTACACCTTCGGCATTACCATGATGGAGATCACCCGGGCGCGCGGGCAAAGCCTGGCGGTCAGCCAGATCGCCATGCGGGCGCTGTCGGGGGTGCTGCACACGCCGCTGATCATCGGCATCCTGTGCGGGGTAGCGATGAACCTGCTGACGCGCGCGGGGCTGATCATGCCCCAGGGGTTCTGGGCGGCGGTCGACATGATGGCGCGCGCCGCCCTGCCCGCCGCGCTGTTTGGCCTGGGCGGCGTCCTGCACCGCTACAAGCCCGAGGGCGACAGCACTGCCATCGCCATCTGCTGCCTGTGTTCGCTGGTCGTCCACCCGGTCACCACCTATGGGCTGGGGCTGCTGTTCCAGCTGCCGGCCGCGCCGATGCGCTCGGCCGTCATCACGGCCAGCATGGCGCCGGGGGTGAATGCCTATCTGTTCGCCTCGATCTACAATTCGGCGAAGCGGGTCGCGGCCTCGACGGTACTGGTCTCGACCGCGCTGTCGATCCTGACGATCTGGTTCTGGATCTCGGTCCTGCCCTGAGGACGCCTCCGGCGGGGGTATTTGGGAAACGGTGAAAGCCGCCCGCCCGAAGACAGGGGGGCGGCGTTTGCGTCAATGCGGGGTGACGCCCCGCAGCCGTTCCGAGCGGCGGCGCAGCATCTCGACCGTGGCGAGAAGCGCGATCGAGAAGATCACCAGGAGCGTCGCCACGGCGAGGATCGCGGGCGAGATCTGTTCGCGGATGCCGTTCCACATCTGGCGGGGGATGGTCTGCTGGTCGGGGCCGGCGATGAAGAGCACCGCCACCACCTCGTCGAAGGAGGTGACGAAGGCGAAGAGCGCGCCCGAGATCACGCCGGGCAGGATCAGCGGCATGATGATGCGGAAGAAGGTGGTGCGCGGGTTCGCCCCGAGGCTGGCCGCGGCCCGCGCAAGCGACTGGTCGAAGCCGATCAGCGTGGCCGTCACGGTGATGATGACGAAGGGGATGCCCAGCGTCGCATGGGCCAGGATCACCCCCAGATAGGTGCCGGCAAGCCGGCCGCAGCTGGGGTTGAGCCCGATCCAGGTCAGCGGCTCGCAGGGGTTCGAGTAGAAGAAGAACATGCCCGTCGCCGTGATGATGATCGGCACGATCATGGGCGAGATCAGCACCGCCATGATGAGCCGGCGATAGGGCATTTCA
Organism: Paracoccus yeei ATCC BAA-599; assembly: GCF_000622145.1. GTDB lineage: Bacteria > Pseudomonadota > Alphaproteobacteria > Rhodobacterales > Rhodobacteraceae > Paracoccus > Paracoccus yeei. The sequence continues at coordinate 291,436 of NZ_JHWH01000002.1, forward strand.
GGCCGCGACAGGCCGAGCGCGGCCAGCGTGCCCAGGACCGTCGCCAGGATCGTCGAGAAGAAGCCGATGATGATCGAGCTTTTCGCGGCCTGCACCCATTTCGCGTTCTGCCAGACATCGGCCCACCAGGCGAGGCCGCGCGGCCCGTCCGGCTGGGTCATGCCGAAGGTCAGCAGGCTGTCGTACCAGCGCATCGAATAGCCGCTGGGGTCGAAAGACAGCATCTTGTCGGTGAAGGTGAAATAGGGCTCGGCGTTGAAGCTGAGCGGGATCACCACCACGATGGGGGCGATCAGGAAGAAGAAGATCGCCGCGCAGATCGCGAGGTAGCAATAGTGCCAGGCTTTCTCCAGCGGCGAGGCATAGGTCGGAAGCGCCATGATGGTTATCCCAGCTTGAGGTTGTCGATGCCGACGAGGCGGTCATAGACCCAGTAGAGGATCAGCACGCCGCCCAGGAGCAGCGCGGCCAGCGCAGCGGCCATGGACCAGTTCAGCGTCTGCGTCATGTGCATCGCGATCATGTTGGAGATCAGCTGCCCGCTGGAGCCGCCGACCAGCGCGGGGGTGATGTAATAGCCCACCGCCAGGATGAAGACGAGAAGCGCCCCGGCCCCGAGCCCCGGCAGCGTCTGCGGGAAATAGATCCGGCGGAACGCGGTCCAGCTGGTCGCGCCCAGGGATCGCGCGGCCCGGACATAGCTGGGATTGATCGTGCGCATCACCGAATACAGCGGCAGGATCATGAAGGGCAGCAGGATATGCGTCATCGCGATGATGGTGCCGGTCTGGTTGAAGATCATCTGCAGCCGGTTGCCGTCGCCGATCACGCCCAGCCAGACCAGGATGTCGTTGACCACGCCCTGCTGCTGCAAGAGCACCATCCAGGCCGTGGTCCTGACCAGAAGCGAGGTCCAGAACGGCAGCAGCACCAGGATCATCAGCAGGTTCGATTTGCGCATCGGCAGCGTCGCCAGCAGATGCGCGATGGGAAAGCCCAGCAGGAAGGTCGTCGCGGTGATGACCAGCGACAGCCAGAAGGTGCGCAGGAACAGCATCAGATAGACGCGCTGCTGTTCGGGGGCCTGCACGATGTTGCCCTGGTCGTCGCGGGTGCGGTCCACCGCCGCCAGGTAGAAATTCGCGGTATAGGGCGTCGAGGCCTCGCGCATGACGGACCAGAGCCGGGGGTCGCCCCATTTCTGGTCCATGTCCAGGATGGTCTCGCGGTAGGGCGGCTCGAGCCCGCCGCGGGCCTTGCGCCCCGCCGAGGTGAAGAGCGAGCGCGTACCCGGCATGTCGTAGTTGATGCGGGTGCCGACGACGCCGATGGTGCGCGCCTCGGCAGCGGCGGAAAGATCGGCGGCGAGCGCCGCCCAGGCGGCATCGTCGGGCGCGGTGCCGCGGGGGTTGTCGTGGAACCAGGCCGAAAGCTGCGGCATGTTGGCCGAGAAGCCGTCGTTCTTGACCGAGCGTTGCAGCATCTGCCCGATCGGCACCACGAAGGTGACCAGGATGAACAGCAGCAGCGGCAGCACCAGCAGGAAGGCGCGCCGTCGCGCACGGCGCGAACTGCGCGCCAGCGCGCGGGCCAGCGGCTGCCCGTCATTGGTCGTCAGCGTCCCGCCCTGGTCGAGGCCGCCCGCCTCGGTCACTATGGCGGCATGGGGGTCAAGCGCGTTCGCCATCTTGGTCCTTACCTGCAATCGTCTTGTCGGAAGGCCGCCGCCCGGCACCCGGACGGCGGCGGGTGCGTCAGCCGGCGGCCAGCCAGCTGTTGAACCGTTCCGAGAGTTCGGCCGAATGGTCGGCCCAGAACTCCGGGTCGTCCATCACGGCGGTGGTCATGTGGTCGGGATTGGTCGGCATGTGCGGCGCCATCTCGGTCTTGCCATCCTGGTAAAGCCCGACCAGCGCCGCCGAGGATTTGCGCGCGGGGCCATAGGCGATCCATTTCGCCTGATCGGCCAGGCGCTGGGTGTCGGTGGCGAACTTCAGGTATTCCATCGCCGCCTCGGGGTTGGGCGCGCCCTTGGGAATGGCGAACATGTCCATGTCCATGTACTGCCCGTCCCAGATGATCTCGAAGGGCTTGCCCTCGGCCACCATGGCGTCGAAGAAGCGACCGTTGTAGCCGGTGGCCATCGTGACCTCGCCATCGGCGAGCAACTGCACCGGCTGGGCGCCGGCTTCCCACCAGACGACGTCCTTCTTGATGGTGTCGAGCTTCTTGAAGGCGCGGTCGACGCCTTCGGGGGTCGCCAGCGTCTCATAGATCTGGTCGGGCGCCACGCCGTCGGCGATCAGCGCCAGATAGAGCGTGCGCTTGGGCGCCTTGGGCAGGCCGCGCTTGCCGGGGAACTTGGCGGTGTCGAAGAAATCCGCCGCGGTCGAGGGCTTGGCATCCGTGAACTTGGTGCTGTCGAAGGCGATGACCGTGCCCCAGAAGATGTTGGCCACCGCGCAGTCCTGCAGGGCGCCGGGGATGAAGTCCTCGGACGCGGGGGTGCCGTCGGGCGCGGCCGGCAGGGTGGCCGGGTCGATTTCCATCAGCGCGCCTTCGTCGCACAGCCGGATCGCGTCCGAGGTCTCGATGTCGAACACGTCGCCGGTGATGTTGTTGGCCTCGACCTGCGCCTTCAGGGGCGTGGCGGGGTTGTCGGCGGCGATCATGTTGACCTTGATGCCGGTCTTTTCCTGGAAGGGCTTGTTATAGGCCTCGACCTGGGACTTCTCATACGAGCCGCCCCAGGAGACGACGTTGACTTCCTTGTTCTGGGCTTGTGCCGCAAAGGCCAGGCCGCACAGCGCCGAGGTCAGGATCAGGGTTCTTTTCATGATGTTGCTCCCGTTGGTTTTGTTCGGCGCATTGGCCGTTCTTGTTGGCATCGCCCGTGTCGGGATGCGACCGGGCCGGGGCCTTTGCCCCCGGCCCGGAAAGCCTCAGCTTGCCGCCAGCCAGGCGTTGAAGCGTTCCTGCAATTCGGCATCGTGATCGACCCAGAAGTCGAGGTTCGAGGCCAGGGCCGCCTTCATGTTCTCGGCATAGGTCGGCAGGTTCGGGCCCATCGGCACGTCGGTACCCTCGATGTTGCCGACCAGGGCGGCGGCCGATTTGCGCGGCGGGCCGTAGCTGATGAACTCGGCGGCGCGGGCCTGCTGTTCCGGCGCGGTCGAGAACGCGATGAATTCCTTGGCCGCCTCGAGGTTCGGCGCGCCCTTGGGCACCACCCAGCCCTCCATCTCATAGATCTGGCCGTCCCACAGGATCTTGAAGGGCTTCCCCTCTTTCTGGGCGGCGTCGAAGATCCGGCCGTTGAAGGCAAAGGCCATGCTGACCTCGCCATCGGCGAGCAGTTGCGGCGGCTGGGCGCCGGCTTCCCACCAGATCACGTCGTTCTTGATCTCGCCCAGCTTCTTGAAGGCGCGATCGACGCCTTCGGGCGTGCCCAGCACCTCGTAGACCTGATCGGCGGGCACACCGTCCGCCATCAGCGCCAGCTCCAGGTTGAACTTGGCGCCCTTGCGCATGGTGCGCTTGCCGGGGAATTTCGCGGTGTCGAAGAAATCGGCCGGGGTGGCGGGCTTGGCATCGGAGAACTTGCCGTCGTCATAGGCGATGATCATCGAATAGACGTCGGTGCCGACGAAGCAGTCCGTCACCGCGCCTTCGATGAAGTCGTCGGCCGCCGGGGTGCCATCCGCCGTGGGGACCAGGATCGAGGCGTCGATTTCCTCGAGCAGGCCTTCGTCGCACAGCCGCACGGCATCGGCATATTCGACCGAGGCCACGTCGGTGGTGACGTTGCCCGCCTCGACCTGGGCTTTCAGGGGCGTGGCGGGGTTGTCGGCATCCGCGACCGCGACCTTGATCCCGGTCTTGGCCTCGAAGGGCTTGGCATAGGCCTGCACATGGCTGTTGCCATAGGCCCCGCCCCAGGACAGCAGATTCAGCTGCTTGTCCTGGGCTTGCGCGGCCCCCGCGGCCAGCGCCAGCGCCGAGGTCAGGATGAGCGTGCGTTTCATCATAGCTCCTTGTCTTTCTGTCGAAATCTCAGACCGGGTCCAGGGCCCGGGCGTCCTCGGGGTGCCAGCCGATGCGGATCGACTGGCCGGGGTCCAGCTTGGTCTGGCCCAGCGTGTTGCGGTATTTCATCACGAAATCGTCCTGGCCCGCGACCTTCAGCCGCGCCCGCAGGATGTCGCCCATATAGACCACGTCGCGCACCTCGGCCTGCAGGGTGTGGGCGCCGGGGGGCATCAGGTCGGGCTTGAACTCGATCCGTTCGGGCCGGATCGAGACGGTGGTTTCCTGCCCCTTTTCGCGGATATTGACGGCGGTGGCGTCGATCAGGTCGCCATTGCCCAGCCGGACCAGCGCCTTGCTGCCCTCGAGCTGTTCGATGCGGCCGCGCAGCGCGTTGTTTTCGCCGATGAACCCGGCGACGAAGCTGTTTTCGGGCTGTTCGTACAACACCGGCGGCGGCGCAAGCTGCTGGATGCGCCCGTCGTTGAAGACGGCGATGCGGTCCGACATGGTCAGCGCCTCGCCCTGGTCGTGGGTGACATAGACCACGGTGATGCCCAGCCGGTCGTGCAGGGCCTTGATCTCGAACTGCATGTGCTCGCGCAGCTGCTTGTCGAGCGCCCCCAGCGGTTCGTCCATCAGCACGAGTTCGGGGTCGAAGACCAGCGCGCGGGCCAGGGCGATGCGCTGCTGCTGGCCGCCCGAAAGCTGGGCCGGCCGGCGGCTGGCGAACTTGGACATCTGCACCATGTCCAGCGCCCGCGCGACCCGGGTGGCGCGTTCAGCCGAATCCATGCCGCGGACCTCCAGCGGGAAGGACAGGTTCTCGCCTACCGTCATGTGGGGAAACAGGGCATAGTTCTGGAACACCATGCCAATGCCCCGCTTGTGGGGCGGCATGTCGTTGATGTTGCGGCCGTTCAGGCGAATCTCGCCATGCGTGGCGGTCTCGAAACCCGCCAGCATCATCAGGCAGGTGGTCTTGCCCGAACCGGACGGGCCAAGCATGGTCAGGAATTCGCCCTTGCCGATGGAAAGGTTCAGATCCTTTACCACAAGGGTCTGGCCATCATAGCTTTTCTGAACATGGTCGAAGACGACGAAGGCGTCGTTGCCGGCTGCGCTTGCCAAGTGCGGGGCTCCCTGTTTTCCGTGGTTCTTGTTTCCGCAAGGCAAGGTTATGCGGCGGCGGCCCGGTATTGCAACTGACATGTGCAGATGGTGGGCAGGCGGTCCGGCGCTGCCGCCATTCCGGGCAGAGCCCCGGATCGGGCGCCCGCAGACCCAGGCCGCATCCCGGCAACGCGCCTGAAACGCAAGCCCGGGCGCCTCGCCCGGAAAACCGGCAGCTGCCCGGCAAAGCCGCGCCCCGCCCGGACCCGGCGGCCCGTCCCCCGCGCCCGTCGCAAGAATCCCATGGAACTGTCGTAAACCGGGGGCACCGCCTTTCGGGGCCATCATCGAAAAAGTCAGGGCCGGAAAAAACGAAAGCCGCCCATCTCATCGAGATCGAACGGCTTTTTGTTCATGGTGCGGTCGAAAAGACTCGAACTTTCACTCCGGTTAAGGAACAGCGACCTCAACGCTGCGCGTCTACCAATTCCGCCACGACCGCATCTTCGTAGGCTTGCGCCTTCTAGACGCTTGCGGGGCGGATGAAAAGGCCCATTTCAACCGCCCCCGGTGTTTTTTCCGGCGCGATTTTCACTCGGCCGCGACCGCCGCTTGCGGGGTATAGTTCAGGATCGGGGCCAGCCAGCGCTCGGCCTCGGCCAGGGTCATGCCCTTGCGCGTGGCATAGTCCAGCACCTGGTCGTGTTCGACCTTGGCGACACCGAAGTAATAGGCCTCGGGATGGCCGATATAAAGCCCCGAGACCGAGGCACCGGGCCACATCGCCATCGACTCGGTCAGTTCCACCCCGGTCGCCGCCGTCGCATCCAGCAGCCGGAACAGCGTGGCCTTTTCCGTGTGGTCGGGCTGGGCAGGATAGCCGGGGGCCGGGCGGATGCCCTTGTAGGGCTCGGCGATCAGCGCCTCGGGGGCGAAATCCTCGTCGGAATAGCCCCAGTAGGTCTTGCGCACCCGCTCGTGCATCATCTCGGCCAGCGCCTCGGCGAAACGGTCGGCAAGCGCCTGCACCAGGATGGCCGAGAAATCGTCATGCGCCGCCTTGTAGCGGTCGGCAATGGCCTGTTCCTCGGCCCCGGTCGTCACCACGAAGCCGCCAACGTAATCGCGCAGCCCCTCGGGCGCGACGAAATCGGCCAGCGCAACGTTCGGGCGGCCGTCGCGCTTGGAGACCTGCTGGCGCAGGGTGTGAAGCGTCGCGAGTTCCTGCGCACGGCCTTCGTCGGTGAACAGGCGGATGTCGTCGCCGACCCGATTCGCCGGCCAGAAGCCGATCACGGCGCGCGGCTTGAACCACCCCTCGTCGATGATGCGCTTCAACATGGCCTGGGCATCCGCGAACAGCTGGCGCGCCACTTCGCCCTGCTTCGCGTCGTCAAGGATGCGGGGATAGACGCCCTTCAGCTCCCATGTCTGAAAGAAGGGCGTCCAGTCGATATAGCGCGCGATCTGAGCCAGGTCGAAGTCGTCGATGACCCGCGCACCCAGGAATTCCGGCGTCTTGGCCTGGAACCCCGTCCAGTCGATCCGCACCGCATTGTCGCGGGCCGAGGGCAGCGGCAGGCGCTTCTTGTCCGCCTCGGCCCGGGCGTGCTTGTTGGCCACATCCAGGTATTCGCTGCGGATCGTGTCCACATAGGCATTCTTCTGCCCCGAGAGCAGGCTGCCCACCACGCCCACGGCGCGGCTGGCATCGGTGACATAGACCGCCTGCCCCCTGGCATATTTCGGATGGATCTTCACGGCGGTATGCACGCGGCTGGTCGTCGCCCCGCCGATCAGCAGCGGAATGTCGAAGCCCTCGCGCTCCATCTCGGCCGCCACATGCACCATCTCGTCCAGCGAGGGGGTGATGAGGCCGGAAAGCCCGATAATGTCCACCTTTTCGGCCTTGGCGGTTTCCAGGATCTTGGTCGCCGGCACCATCACGCCCAGGTCGATGATCTCGTAATTGTTGCAGGCCAGCACGACGCCGACGATGTTCTTGCCGATGTCGTGGACGTCGCCCTTGACCGTCGCCATCAGCACCTTGCCGGCGCTGGAACCGCCGCCGGCCTTCTCGGCCTCCATATAGGGAAGCAGATGCGCCACGGCCTGCTTCATCACCCGGGCCGATTTCACCACCTGCGGCAGGAACATCTTGCCCGAACCGAACAGGTCGCCCACGACGTTCATCCCGGCCATCAGGGGACCTTCGATGACATGCAGCGGGCGTTCGGCGGCCAGCCGCGCCTCTTCGGTGTCCACGTCGATGTACTCGGTGATGCCGTTGACCAGCGCATGTTCCAGCCGCTTGCCGACCGGCCATTCGCGCCAGGTCAGGTCCTTTTCGCGGGCCTTCGCGCCGCCCTCGCCACGAAAGCGCTCGGCGATCTCCAGCATGTTCTCGGTCGCCGTGCCGCCGGCCTTGGGCTTGCGGTTCAGCACCACGTCCTCGCAGGCCTCGCGCAGGCTGGGCTCGATCTGGTCATAGACCGCCAGCTGGCCCGCGTTGACGATGCCCATGTCCATGCCGGCCTGAATCGCGTGGTACAGGAACACCGCATGCATCGCCTCGCGCACCGGCTCGTTGCCGCGGAAGCTGAAGCTCAGGTTCGACACCCCGCCCGAGACATGCACATGCGGCAGCTGCTGCACGATCCGCCGCGTCGCGTTGATGAAGTCAAGGCCATAGTTGTCATGCTCCTCGATCCCGGTCGCCACGGCGAAGATGTTCGGGTCAAAGATGATGTCCTCGGGCGGGAAGCCCACGCGATTGACCAGGATGTCATACGCCCGGGCGCAGATCTCCACCTTGCGGTTCTCGGTGTCGGCCTGGCCGGTCTCGTCAAAGGCCATGACCACCACGGCGGCGCCATAGCGGCGGCAGAGGTCGGCGTGGTGCAGGAAGGCCTCCTCGCCCTCCTTCAGGCTGATCGAGTTCACGATGGCCTTGCCCTGGACGCATTTCAGCCCGGCCTCGATCACCTCCCACTTGGAGCTGTCGATCATCACCGGCACCCGCGCGATGTCGGGCTCGGCCGCGATCAGGTTCAGATAGTCGATCATCGCCTGCTTCGAATCGATCAAGCCTTCGTCCATGTTGACGTCGATGATCTGGGCGCCGTTTTCCACCTGGTCGCGCGCGATGTCCAAAGCGGTCGCATAGTCGCCGTTGGTGATCAGCTTGCGGAATTTCGCGGATCCGGTGACGTTCGTGCGCTCGCCCACGTTCATGAAGGGAATGTCGTCGGTCTTGGTGAAGGGCTCCAGCCCCGACAGGCGCAGCCGCGGCTCGATCTCTGGGACCGCGCGCGGCGCCAGCCCCTCAACGGCGCGGGCGATGGCGGCAATGTGGTCGGGAGTCGAGCCGCAGCAGCCGCCCACCACGTTCACCAGCCCCTCGCGCGCGAATTCGGCGACCTGGGCGGCCATGTCCTCGGGCGATTCGTCGTACTGGCCCATCTCGTTCGGCAGGCCCGCATTGGGATAGGCGCAGATCAGCGTATCGGCCACGCCCGACAGCTCAGCCAGGTGCGGGCGCATCGCCTCGGCCCCCAGGGCGCAGTTCAGGCCGATGGTCAGCGGCTGGGCATGGCGCAGCGAATACCAGAAGGCGGTCGGCGTCTGCCCCGACAGGGTGCGGCCCGACAGGTCGGTGATGGTGCCGGAAATCATCACCGGCAGGCGCAGGCCGTGTTCGGCAAACACCTCCTCGCAGGCAAAGATCGCGGCCTTGGCGTTCAGCGTGTCGAAGATCGTCTCGATCAGGATCAGGTCGGCCCCGCCCTCGACCAGCCCGCGGATCTGCTGGGCATAGGCGACGCGCAGGTCGTCGAAGGTGACGGCCCGATAGCCGGGGTTGTTCACGTCCGGGCTGATCGAGGCCGTGCGGTTCGTCGGCCCCACCGCGCCCGCGACCCAGCGGGGGCGCCCGTCCTCGGCCGTGGCCCGGTCCAGCGCCCGGCGCACCAGCCGCGCGCCCTGCACGTTCAGGTCATGGACCGCCGCCTCCATCCCGTAATCCGCCTGGGCGATGGTGGTCGAGGAAAACGTGTTCGTCTCGACGATGTCGGCGCCGGCCTTGGCATAGCGGTAATGGATCGCCTCGATCGCCTCGGGTTGGGTCAGGATCAGCAGGTCGTTGTTGCCCTGCTGGGGATGGTTGGTGGGAAACGCCAGCGGCACGCCCGAGCCTTGGCCCAGAAAATCCGGCTCGGTCAGCCCCAGCCCCTGGATCTGCGTGCCCATCGCCCCGTCAAGGATCAGGATCCGTTCGTGCGCGGCGGCAAGGATGGCGTCGAAGGCGGGCGATCTGGGCAGGGTCATGGCGGCATCCGGATTAGTTAAGCAGATACCTATATAGGCAGATAGGCATTTAGGGAAATTCATCATCCGCACAATGATGATGCACGCGATTCATCATCACGGGCTTCCTTGTTGCCGAAATACCCTCGGGGGCGTGGGGGCAGACAGCCCCCACCACGACAGCGCCGCCGGCACCGCCCTTGCGGCCCCGCGTGCAGCCGACTATCTGGCGGCCATGACCGAATGGATCACCGCGCCCGGCCTGACCGAATACGCCCCCGCCACCGCCTTCATGGAGGCGCGCGCCGCCGCCATCGCCGCGGGCGAGGCGGACGAACTGGTCTGGCTGGTCGAACATCCGCCGCTTTACACCGCCGGAACCTCGGCCAAGGCCGCCGACCTGCTGCAGGCCCGCTTCCCGGTCCATGAGACCGGGCGCGGCGGGCAATACACCTATCATGGGCCGGGCCAGCGCGTCGTCTATGTCATGCTGGACCTGAACCGGCGCGGCCGCGACATCCGCGCCTTCGTCCAGGCGCTGGAACACTGGGTCATCGACACCCTGGCCGAGTTCAACCTCCGGGGCGAGATCCGGGAAGGCCGCGTCGGCGTCTGGATCGCCCGGCCCGACAAGCCCCCCCTGCCCGACGGCACGACGCGCGAGGACAAGATCGCCGCCATCGGCGTCAAGCTGCGCAAATGGGTCAGCTTTCACGGCATTTCCATCAATGTCGAACCCGACCTTGCGCATTACGCCGGCATCGTGCCCTGCGGCATCCAGGGCCACGGCGTCACCAGCCTGGTGGACCTGGGCCTGCCCGTCGGCATGGCCGATCTCGACCTGGCGCTGCGCCGGACCTTTTCCCGCCGCTTTCCCGCGCTGGCCTAGGGCTGCGCGATTTTCGCGCAGAATTGCAGACAGTCTTGCCGAACATGCGACCTTTTGACGGTAGGCGCGCCGCCTGCCCCATGCTAGCCCATGTCCTCAGGGAGGGGAGAGGTCCCATCCGCGACAGGAAACGACCCAGAGGACAAGTCATGAAAATCAACATCATCGCCGCATTGACCGCGACGACGCTTGCGCTGCCGGCCATGGCGCAGGACGCCGCCAACGGCGAGAAAGAGTTCCGCAAGTGCAAGGCCTGCCACATGATCCAGGCCCCGGACGGAACCGACGTGGTCAAGGGCGGCAAGACCGGCCCGAACCTTTACGGCGTCGTCGGCCGCAAGGCAGGCACCTATGAAGGCTTCAAGTATTCCGACGCGCTGATCAAGCTGGGCGAGGCGGGCGAGATCTGGACCGAGGACGACCTGGCCCAGTACATCGCCGACCCGAACAAGTATGTCGAGGCAAAGGTCGGCGACAAGTCCCTGAAAACCAAGATGACCTTCAAGATGGCCAAGGGTCAGGCCGATGTCGTGGCCTTCCTGGCCCAACACTCGCCCGATGCCGGAGGGGCCGCAGCCGAACCTGCCGCCGCACCGGCCGAGGCGCCGGCCGCGAACTGATCCGGGGGGCGCATCCCGCGCCCCCGCCCCGGCGGCCCGCCCGCGCCCGGCTGTCGCATGCGGGCAACAGCCGCCGTGGCAGAAGGCCCGGGCCGCCGCAGGCGAGGCCGGGCCTGCCTTCGGATGATTGCCGGTCGCGGCATTGTGTTCTAGAACTTGATCCGAGTCCGTCGGCCCCAGGCCGGCCAGCCGCATGTTTAGGGAGTTCAGCATGGCAGACGCAGCCGCACATGGCCACGGCGACCATCATGATACCCGGGGATTTTTCACCCGCTGGTTCATGTCCACCAACCACAAGGATATCGGGATCCTTTACCTGTTCACGGCCGGCGTCGTCGGCCTGATCTCGGTCTGCTTCACCGTCTACATGCGGATGGAACTGCAGCACCCGGGCGTGCAGTACATGTGCCTTGAAGGCGCGCGCTTCATCGCGGACGCCTCTGCGGAATGCACCCCGAACGGGCATCTGTGGAACGTGATGATCACCTATCACGGCGTGCTGATGATGTTCTTCGTCGTCATCCCGGCGCTGTTCGGCGGTTTCGGCAACTATTTCATGCCGCTGCACATCGGCGCGCCGGACATGGCCTTCCCGCGGCTGAACAACCTTTCCTACTGGATGTATGTCTGCGGCGTCGCGCTGGGCATCGCCTCGCTCCTGGCGCCGGGCGGGTCGGACCAGCCCGGCTCGGGCGTGGGCTGGGTGCTGTATCCGCCGCTGTCGACGACCGAGGGCGGCTATTCGATGGACCTGGCGATCTTCGCCGTCCACGTCTCGGGCGCGTCCTCGATCCTGGGCGCGATCAACATCATCACCACCTTCCTGAACATGCGCGCGCCGGGCATGACGCTGTTCAAGGTGCCGCTGTTCGCCTGGTCGGTCTTCATCACCGCCTGGCTGATCCTGCTGTCGCTGCCGGTGCTGGCAGGTGCCATCACCATGCTGCTGATGGACCGCAACTTCGGCACCAACTTCTTCAACCCGGCCGGTGGCGGCGACCCGGTGCTGTATCAGCACATCCTGTGGTTCTTCGGCCATCCCGAGGTCTACATCATCATCCTGCCGGGCTTCGGCATCATCAGCCACGTCATCTCGACCTTTGCCCGCAAGCCGATCTTCGGTTACCTGCCGATGGTCCTGGCCATGGCGGCGATCGGCATCCTGGGCTTCGTGGTCTGGGCGCACCACATGTACACGGCCGGCATGTCCTTGACGCAGCAGGCCTATTTCATGCTGGCGACCATGACCATCGCCGTGCCGACCGGCATCAAGGTGTTCTCGTGGATCGCGACCATGTGGGGCGGCTCGATCGAGTTCAAGACGCCGATGCTCTGGGCCTTCGGCTTCCTGTTCCTGTTCACCGTGGGCGGCGTGACCGGCGTGGTGCTGAGCCAGGCGCCCCTGGACCGGGTCTATCACGACACCTACTACGTCGTCGCCCACTTCCACTACGTGATGTCGCTGGGCGCCGTCTTCGGCATCTTCGCCGGGGTCTATTACTGGATCGGCAAGATGTCGGGCCGGCAATACCCGGAATGGGCCGGCAAGCTGCATTTCTGGATGATGTTCATCGGCTCGAACATGATCTTCTTCCCGCAGCATTTCCTGGGCCGCCAGGGCATGCCGCGGCGCTATATCGACTATCCGGTCGAGTTCGCCTACTGGAACAACATCTCGTCCATCGGCGCCTATATCTCATTCGCGTCCTTCCTGCTGTTCATCGGCATCGTGTTCTACACGCTCTTTGCCGGCAAGCGGGTGAACGTGCCGAACTACTGGAACGAGCACGCCGACACCCTGGAATGGACCCTGCCCTCGCCCCCGCCCGAGCACACGTTCGAGCAGCTGCCCAAGCGCGAGGACTGGGACCACAGCCACGCCCATTAAGCGATGCCTTATCAATGGCATGACGCGGCCCCGGAGCAATCCGGGGCCGTTTTCCGTCTTGAGGTCTGGCCGCATCGGTCGCTGCCCGCGCGGGGCTTTGCCTGGGTCATCGGGCTGACGGCCGCGGGGCTGGCCCTGCCGCTGGTCGCCCTGCTGGGGACCGTGGTGCTGTGGGGCCTGCTACCCTTTGCGGCACTGGCGGTGTGGGGGCTGTGGCTGGCGATCCGGCGCAGCTATGGCGGCCCGCGCGAGGTGATGACCCTGTCGCGCGACAGCCTGGACCTGCGCCGCAGCGACCTGGGCCGGGCGGACCGGCTGTGGCGCACGAACCCCTATTGGGTGCGGGTGGCGCTGCGCCCGAACGGCCCGGTCGAGGACTATCTGGTCCTGACCGACGGCCGGCGCGAGGTCGAGTTGGGCGCCTTCCTGTCGCCCGAGGAACGGGTGGCGCTGAAGGACGATCTGGAGCGGCGGCTGGGGGCGTTGCGCTAGGCGCGGCAGCTGCGTGCGCAGGGGGTGCGCAACGGGGCTGGCAAGCCATTGAATCAGCGAGGAAAGCAGGTGTGACTGGTGTGCACCGCGCGTACACAGGGCGTACACCGGGGGTATGACGGGAAACGGTGCCCCTGCGGGTCGACAGGAAAGGCCCGCGCGGTGCGGGCCTTTTCGGGTTGTGGCGTCGTCCGGGGTCAGAAGCGGAAGCCGGCGAGGATCTGGGCGCTTTCGCCGGTGGCGCGCAGGCCGACGGTGAAGCGGTCGACCGAAACCGTCACCACCGCGCCGATGTTGCCCTTATATTCGGTCTCGGGCTCTTGGTCGGCGTAGCACTGGTAGCCTAGATAGGAATCCGGGCACTCGGCAAAGGATTCGCGCGCGCCGAGCAGCAGGGCCGCGTCGGTGCGATAGCGGCCGTTGTCGAACAGATTGCCGCCGATCAGCAGGTTGTAGGACGTGGCCTGCCGGGGGTCCTGGTCACGGTTCCAAGTGGAATCCAGCCTGGTGCCTTCGCGGCCGATGTCGAAGCCCAGGATCAGGCGGCTGTTCGGCGACTGGTGCATGAAGCCCAGCGAAAACGGCGTGTTGTCGTTGTCGAGCGGGCCATCGTCATTGGACCGGCCAGCGCCGATATAGAAGATGTTGTTGGCGGTGATGTCCTGGGCCTGGGCAAACCCGGCGGCCAGGGTCAAAGGCAGGCAAAGGCAAAGAATCTTGGCGAGTTTCACGATAAAGGCTTTCTCGTTATCTGGTTCGGTATCCCTGTGGTAGGCGCAGGCTTCCGGTCGCGCGACCATGGAATCGGCAGCATTGTCAGCATTTTATCCCGGCATGGTGGCGCCCCCGCCATGGCGCGCGGCAGGATTGCCGGGCGTCATGGGCCGGGCGCCGGGGGCCGGGCAGGACGGGCCAGAATAATCGCTAGACTTGACGGTATTCATTCCCGGTCCCGCGGCGGTGCAAAGCAAAAGGCCCGCCATCGCAGGCGGGCCTTTCCACTCCATTCCCCTGGCCGGATCACCCGTCCACGCGGATCACCTTGTTTTCGGGGTCGTAGGGGCTGTCCTCGGTCACGACGGCATCCCACAGCTCGCGCTGCATGCGGACCTTCAGCTTGGTGCCGGGTTCGGTCAGGTCGGGGCGAACGTAGCCCATGCCGATGGACTTGCCGAAGGCCGCCGACCAGCCGCCCGAGGTCAGGCGGCCGATTTTCGTGGCGCCGTCCTCGGTGTAAAGCGCCTCGCGGCCCCAGGGATCGGCGTCGGACGGGCCGTCGATCAGCAGGGTCACGCATTTGCTGCGGATGCCCGTGTCCAGCATCGCCTGCTTGCCGTTGAAGTCCTTGTCGAGGTCCACGAAACGGTCGAGCCCGGCTTCCAGCGGCGTCGCGTCGCGGCCCAGTTCGGTCCCGAAGGCGCGATAGGATTTTTCCTGCCGCAGCCAGTTCTGCGCCCGCGCGCCCACTAGCTTCATCCCGTGCTTTTCGCCCGCCGCGACCAGCTGGTCCCAGAGATAGCGGCCGAATTCGATCGGGTGGTGCAGTTCCCAGCCGAGTTCGCCGGTATAGGCCACGCGGATGGCGCGGACCGGGCACATGCCGAGTTCGATGTTGCGCATCGAAAGCCAGGGGAAGCGTTTGTTGCCCAGCACGGTCGCGGGGTCGGCGTCGCGCACGATCTCATTGAGGATCTTGCGGCTGTTCGGGCCGGCCAGGGCGAAGACGCCCCATTGCGTGGTGATGTCCTGGATGATGACCTGGCCGAACTCGGCCTCTTTGTCCTCGGCCGTCTTGCGCAGGTAGTCGGCGTCGTAATCGGTCCAGGCCCCGGCCGAGATCAGGTAATAGTCGTCCTGATCCAGGCGCACGATGGTGTATTCGGTGCGGGTGGTGCCGGTGGGGGTCAGCGCATAGGTCAGGTTGATGCGGCCGACCTTGGGCAGCTTGTTCGTGGTGAACCAGTCGAGGAAGGCGGTCGCGCCCGGACCGGACACGCGGTGCTTGGTGAAGGCCGAGGCATCGATCAGACCGGCGGTCTGGCGGATCGCTTGGGCTTCCTCTTTCGCGTATTGCCACCAGCCGCCGCGGCGGAAGCTGCGCGCGGCGTGGTCGTCGAAGCCCTGCGGCGCGTAGTAGTTCGGGCGTTCCCAGCCGTTCACCTGGCCCATCTGCGCGCCGGCCGCGATCTGGCGGTCATAGGCGGGGGCGGTGCGCAGCGGGCGGGCGGATTCGCGTTCCTCGTCGGGGTGGTGCAGGATGAAGACGTGGGAATAGCATTCCTCGTTCTTTTTCACCCCGTATTCGGTGGTCATCCAGGACCCGTAGCGGCGCGGATCGAGGCTGGCCATGTCGATCTCGGCCTCTCCTGCGGTCATCATCTGGGCGAGGTAGTGGCCGACGCCGCCGGCGGCGGTGATGCCGAAGGAAAAGCCCTCGGCCAACCACATGTTGCGCAGGCCGGGCGCCGGGCCGACCAGCGGGTTGCCGTCGGGGGTGTAGCAGATCGGGCCGTTGAAATCGTCCTTGAGCCCCACGGTTTCCGAGCTGGGAATGCGGTGGATCATGGACATGTATTCTTCCTCGATCCGCTCGAGGTCGAGCGGAAAGAGGTCGGCGCGGAAGCCTTCGGGCACCTCGTAGGGGAAGCGGGCGGGGGCGCCGTCCTCATAGGGGCCGAGGATCCAGCCGCCGCGTTCCTCGCGCACATACCATTTGGCGTCGGCGTCGCGCAGAACGGGGTGTTCGGGGTTGCCGGCGGCGCGCCAGGCGGCCAGGGCGGGGTCCGGCTCGGTCACGATATACTGGTGCTCGACCGGGATCGCCGGGATCTTGATGCCCAAGAGGCGCGCGGTGCGCTGCGCGTGGTTGCCGGTGGCGGTCACCACATGTTCGGCCCGGATCTCGAAGGGCTCGCCGGCGGGGACGAGGTTGCCGCCGCGTTCCACCATGCGGTCGCAGGTGACGATCCATTCGTCGCCGGTCCACTTGTAGCCGTTGACCTGGATCTTGCGCTCGATGGTGGCGCCGGCCATGCGCGCGCCCTTGGCCATGGCCTGGGTCACGTCGGCGGGGTTGATATAGCCGTCGGTCGGGTGGAACAGCGCGCCTTTCAGCCCGTCGATGTTGACCAGCGGCCAGCGTTCCTTGATCTGGGCGGGGGTCAGGAATTCATGCTCGACGCCGATCGTCTCGGCCGTCGAGGAATAGAGCATGAATTCGTCCATCCGGTCCTGGGTCTGCGCCATGCGCAGGTTGCCGCAGCGGGTGAAGCCGGCATTGAGGCCGGTTTCCGCCTCGAGCCCGGCGTAAAGCTTGACCGAATAGTCGTGGATGTGGCTGGTCGCATAGCTCATGTTGAACAAGGGCAGAAGGCCCGCCGCGTGCCAGGTCGAGCCCGAGGTCAGTTCGTCGCGTTCGACCAGCATCGTGTCCCAGCCCGCGCGGGCCAGATGCAGGGCGATGCCGCACCCGACCGCGCCGCCTCCGACCACCAGGGCCTTCACATGGGTTTTCATGGCAGCGTCTCCCTTGATTTCGCGCGTAAGCTACTGTCGCGAGTTCTGACAGAGGCCGGGGCGCCGGGCCCGTTTTCCGCGACATATTCCTGCCGAAAAACGACATGACGCATTTAGCCGATGGTTCGGTCGCAACGCTTCCTTGCGGGTCACAGCATCGCGGGCACGACCAGGTCCGGCGGTCGGTGCCCGTCGGCGAAGGTCTTGATGTTGATGATGACCTTTTCGCCCATCTCGTTGCGGCCCTCGACCGTGGCCGAGCCCATGTGCGGCAGCAGCACGACGTTCGGCAGTTCGCGCAGCCGCGGGTTGATCTCGTGCCCGTGTTCGAACACGTCGAGCCCGGCGCCCGCGATCTCGCCCGCGCGCAGCATCCGGGTCAGGGCGTTTTCGTCGATCACCTCGCCGCGCGAGGTGTTGATGACCACGGCCGAGGGCTTCAGCAGCTTCAGCCGCCGCGCGTTCAGCAGGTGGAAGGTCGAAGGCGTGTGCGGCGCGTTCACGCTGATGATGTCCATGCGCGCGAGCATCTGGTCCAGGCTTTCCCACCAGGTCGCGCCCAGTTCCGCCTCGGTTTCGGGGCGCAGGCGGCGGCGGTTGTGGTAATGGACCTGCATGCCGAAGACATTGGCCCGCCGCGCCACCGCCTGGCCGATGCGGCCCATGCCGAGGATGCCCAGCCGCCGCCCGCCGACGCGGCCGCCCAGATGCGCGGTCGGCGACCAGCCCTGCCAGCGCCCGGCCTGCATCTCGGCCAGGCCTTCGGGGATGCGGCGGGTCACGGCAAGGATCAGGGCCATGGTCATGTCGGCCGTGTCCTCGGTCACGACGCCGGGGGTGTTCGACACCAGAATGCCGCGCTGGCGGGCCGATTGCACGTCGATGTGATCGACGCCCGCGCCGTAATTCGCGATCAGCTTCAGCCGCTCGCCCGCCTGGGCCAGCAGGGGCGCGTCGATCCGGTCGGTGACGGTCGGCACCAGCACGTCGCTGTGGCGCATGGCCGCCGCCAGTTCGTCGCGCGTCATCTTGCGATCCTCGGGGTTCGGGATCAGGTCGAACAGCTCGGCCATGCGGGCCTCGACCGGGCCGGGCAAGCGGCGGGTCAGCGTGACCTTGAGACGCGGGCGGGTCGGATCGGCGGGCATGGCGGCTCCCTGGCAAGGCTGTCTCGGCGCCGTCCTCTCTTCCAATGCGGGGCGGCTTTTGGCAAAGTGCCCGCGATGCGGGGCAGGCACAAGACCCCGGAAATGCAGGACGGGCAGATGAGCATGAGACGGGTTTGGCGGGGGGCGCGTCCCCTGGCCTTGTGGGCGTGCCTGGGCACGGCGGCGCTGGCGCAATCGGTCGATCCGGGCGAGACGCTGGACGCCAAGCAGATCCCCGGCGTTTCGGCGGATGCCGAGATCAGCCGCAACGCCGATCCGGGACGGGGGCCGGTCACCAACCTGCCCCTGCCCCGCTATGTCAGCCTGAAGGGCAGCGAGGGCAATGCACGGCGCGGGCCCAGCCTGTCGCACCGCATCGACTGGGTGTTCCGCCATTCCGGCCTGCCCCTGCGGGTCGTGGCCGAGTTCGGCCAGTGGCGCCGGGTCGAGGACCAGGACGGTGCCGGCGGCTGGGTGCATTACGCGCTGCTGTCGGGCGTCAGGACCGCGCTGGTGCAAAAGGACATGCTGGAGCTGCTGGCCAAGCCGGACGCGCGCGCCAATGTGGTCGCCCGCGCCGAGGCGGGGGCCATCGTGCGGCTGCACGAATGCACCAAGGACTGGTGCCGGGTGTCGGGCGGCGGTGAAAAGGGCTGGGTGCCCAAGACGACGATCTGGGGGGTGGACCCCGACGAGATCCGGGACTGAGATAAAGGCCACCCCGCGGGGATGGCCTTGGCAGGGGCCCGCGGCAGCCGGCCCGTGGCGCTTACATGGTCTGGCCGACCAGCGCGTCGGTCGAGGCCGTGGCCTTCATGCACTGGAAATAGGTCAGGGTGATGGTGCCCTCGGTCATGCGCAGCGTGCCGTCGGGACGGGTCTGCAGGTCCACGACGCGGTTGCCGGCGGCGGGCGAGCCTTCGCAGGCCAGCGTGACGCGGGTCTGGTTCACCTGCTGTTCGGACGAGGCGACGGTGCAGGTCGAGGCGGGGAACATGAACTTGTTGCCGTCAATCACCAGCGACTTGTCGCTGGTCGGATCGCCGCAATCCGAGCGCAGCAGGTTGTAGGTGCCGTTCAGCGCGCTGGATTGCGCCATCGGGCCGGGTGTCGGTTCGGGGTCGACGGGGGCGACCTGGTCGCAGGCGGCAAGCCCGCCCAGCACGGCCACGGCGGCAAAGGCGATAAGGGGTTTTGTCACAGGCATGTCGGTTCTCCCGGTTGTGTCAGGAAACGTCGGCCACCAGGCCGCGTCCTTTCAACAAAGCGTGAACCCCCGGTTTTCGTTCCCTGAATTTCAACCAAAGTTCGTCGGCCGGCGAAGAATCTCCTTTGGACAGAATCCATTGCTCGAGCTTGCCTGCCGTTTCCGGGTCGAAGGCGTCGCCCTGTTCCAGGAAGGCTTCGAAGGCGTCGGCGTCCATCACCTCGGACCACATGTAGCTGTAATAACCGGCGCTGTAGCCGTCCCCGGAAAACACATGCGCGAAATGCGGTGTGGCATGGCGCATCGGAATCGCCGCCGGGGCGCCGAGGCTTGCCAGCACCTCTGCCTGGCGCGCCATCGGGTCGGCGGGCGGCTCGCCCGTGTGGAAGGCCAGGTCGACCAGCGCGCTTTCCAGGTATTCGGTCGTCGCGAAGCCCTGGTCGGCGTTCCGCGCGGCCAGGATGCGGTCGCGCAGGTCGGCGGGCATCGGCGCGCCGGTTTCGGCATGGCGGGCGTGGCGGTCCAGCACCTGGGGCTGTTCCAGCCAATGTTCGTAAAGCTGGCTTGGCAGTTCGACGAAGTCGCGTGCGACCGAGGTGCCCGACATCGAGGGCCAGTCCACGTCCGACAGGATGTGGTGCAGCGCATGGCCGAATTCGTGAAACAGCGTGCGCGCGTCGTCCCAGGACAGATAGCTGGGCGCGCCGGGCGCCTCGGGCGGGGTGAAGTTGCAGACATTGACCACGATGGCCCGCTGTCCCGCGCCGATGTGGTGCTGCTGCTGCAGGGACGAACACCAGGCGCCCGAGCGCTTGCCGGGCCGGGCGTGGTAATCGCCCAGGAACACCGCCATCCGGCGCCCGTCGCGGGTGATTTCCCAGGCCCGCACCTCGGGCGTCCACAGGGGCGCGTCGAATTCTCGGAACTCCAGCCGGAACAGGCGCGCGGCGGTGTCGAAGACCGCGCCGATCATCGCCTCCAGCGTCAGGTAGGGCTTGATCTGCGCCTCGTCCAGGTCGTGTTCGGCCTGCCGGCGGCGTTCGGCATAGTAGCGCCAGTCCCAGGGTTCCAGCGCGCCGTTCACGCCGTCCTCGTGCAGCATGGCGGCGAAGCGCTCGGCATCGGCCTCGGCCCGGGCCTTGGCGGGGGTCCAGACCTGACGCAGCAGCGCGTCGACGTTTTCGGCATTGCCGGCCATCTCGGGTTCAAGCTTGTAGCTGGCGAAGTCCTTGTAGCCCAGAAGCGTGGCGCGTTCGTGGCGCAGGGCCAGGATCTCGGCCACCAGGGGGCGGTTGTCGGTCGCGGCCCCCCCCGCGCCCTGCCCGGTGCCGCGCGCGGTCCAGGCCCGGAAGGCGGTTTCGCGCAAGGTGCGGTCCTGCGCATGTTCCAGAAACGGCACGATCAGCGAGCGGTTCAGCGTCACCACCTGCCCCGGCAGGCCGCGTTCGCGCGCCGCCGCCCGCATCGCGCGCAGCAGCCAGTCGGGCAGGCCCGCCAGCCGGTCGTCGGCTACCGCCAGCACATAGTCGCGTTCGTCGGTCAGCACGTTCTGTGCGAACTCGGTGGACAGCACCGCCAGCCGCTCGCGGATCTGGGCCATGCGGTCGCGCGCCGCGCCCGTCAGGCCGGCGCCCGAGCGGCGCAGCCCGCGCAGCGTCAGTTCGGTCAGGCGACGGTCCTGCGGGCCCAGTTCGTCGCGGTCCTGGTGGATCGCCTCGACCCGGTCGAACAGGCGCGGGTCCATGCTGGTTTTCGACCCATGCGCGGCCAGCCGGGGGGCGATGTCGCGCTGCAACGCCTCGCGCGTGGGGTTCGAATCGACGCCGGCCAGGGTGAAGAAGATGGCGCAAAGCCGGTTCAGCGGCTCCTCGGCGGTTTCAAGGGCGGCGACGGTGTTGGCGAAGCTGGGCGGTTCGGGGTTCGCGGCGATGGATTCGACGGCATCGCCCGCCAGTTTCAGGCATTCGTCGAAAGCGGGGGCGAAATCCTCGTCCCGGATCAGGTCGAAACGCGGCAGGCCCAGCGGCCCGGTCCAGTGGATGAGTTCGGGGTTCATGGCGGCCTCCATTTCCGGTCGGCGCCACTGTTTCACCCCTGCGGGAAATGTCCAGAGCCGCAAACCGGGCAATCGGCGCGGCGCGCGATGCGCATGGTCCGGTTTTCGCCGTAAAGCCCGTCAAAGACCAGCATCCGGCCGCGCAGCGCCTCGCCCGCGCCGGTCAGGATCTTGATCGCTTCCAGCGCCATCATGCTGCCGAGAACGCCCGGCAGGGGACCGACGACGCCCGCCTCGGCGCAGGCGGGGGCAAGGCCCGGCGCGGGGGCCTCGGGAAAGACGCAGGCCATGCAGGGGGCGCCGCGCGCGGGGTCCCAGACGGTCAACTGGCCTTCCCATTGCGCGATGGCGCCCGCGACCAGGGCCACGCCGGCGGCGGCGCAGGCGGCGTTGATCTGGGCCCTTGCGGCAAAGCTGTCGGTGCCGTCGATGACCAGATCGTGTTCGGCGATCAGGGCGCGGTCGGCCTGGGTGACGCGGCGCTCAAGGGGCGTGATCTCGACATAGGGGTTCAGGGCGCGTATGGCGTCGCGGGCGGCCTGGACCTTGGGGCGGCCTTCGTCCTGGGTGCGAAAGATGACCTGGCGCTGCAGGTTCGACAGGCTGACCCGGTCGTCGTCGGCCAGGGTGATGCGCCCGACGCCCGCGCCGGCCAGATAGAGGCAGACCGGCGCGCCCAAGCCCCCTGCGCCCACGACCAGCACGCGCGCGCGCCTGAGCGCCGCCTGACCCGGGCCGCCGATCTCGCGCAGGACGATGTGGCGGGCGTAGCGGTCGAGCAGCGGGTCCGTGGCGGGCACGGGTTGGGGGCTGGCGGCGCCGCGCGCGGGCACCAGCCCCGGGGCGTCCTGCCCGGTCCCGGCGCTGCGGCGGTGCAGGGCGCGAAGCGCCAGGGTGGCGGCTGAGCCCAGAAGGCCCAGACCCAGCACCCAGAGCAGCGTCGCGGAGGACCAATGCACGATGCGGGCGAAAACGCTGTCCGGTGCGCGCCAGATCGCGCCGGCGGTGGCAAGCCACAGCAGGACGCCCATCAGGCCGATCGTCCAGCCGCGCAGGCCCAGCCGCCACAGCAGGCCCAGCACCGCCCCCAATCCCAGCAGCCACCAGCCCCGGGTCAGCCACAGCACCACGCCCGCGACGACGATGGGCATCAGCCGCGCCCCATCAGCCGCGCCCGGTCGAGCCGAAGCCGCCCTCGCCCCGCGCGGTCTGGTCCAGCGTCTCGGCCACGACATAGAAGGCGCGCGTCACCGGGGCGATCACCGCCTGGGCGATGCGTTCGCCGTGCCGCAGCGCATAGGGTTCGCGGCCGAGGTTGATCAGGATCACCCCGAGCGGACCGCGATAGTCGCTGTCGATGGTGCCAGGCGTGTTCGGCAGCGTCACCCCGTGCTTCAGCGCCAGGCTGGAGCGGGGGCGGATCTGCATTTCATAGCCCTCGGGGATCTGGACGCGCAGCCCGGTGGGGACCAGGCGGATGTCGCCGGGCTGAAGCACCCACTCGGCCCCGCCGAGGTCGGCGCGCAGGTCGGCCCCCGCCGCGCCCGCCGTCTGGTATTCGGGAAGCGGCAGCGCGGCATCCGCGCCCGGTTCGCGCAGAACCAGAATCGTGACCGCCGCCGCCATCGTCACTTGGGCGCGATCATCATGACCATCTGACGCCCTTCCAGCTTGGGCATCGATTCGATCTTGCCGGCCTCGCCCACGTCGCTGGCGACGCGGTTCAGCAGTTCCAGGCCAAGCTGCTGGTGGGCCATCTCGCGGCCGCGAAAGCGCAGGGTGACCTTGACCTTGTCGCCTTCGGTCAGGAACTTCATCACCGAGCGCATCTTGACGTCATAGTCATGGGTATCGGTCCCGGGACGGAACTTGATCTCCTTGATCTCGATGATCTTCTGCTTTTTGCGGGCCTCGGCCTCGCGCTTTTGCTGTTCGTACTTGAACTTGCCGAGGTCCATGATCTTGCAGACCGGCGGCACCGCGTTGGGCGAGATCTCGACCAGGTCCAGCCCGGCCTCCTGCGCAAGCTCCAGGCCCCGGGCGGGGGTCACGACGCCGACGTTTTCGCCATCCGCGCCGATCAGGCGGATTTCGGCGACTCGGATGCGTTCGTTGACGCGGGGGCCGGTGTCACGGGTGGGCGGAGCGTTATGCGGTCTACGGGCTATGGCTGTCTTCCTTGTATGGCCAGAGGTTTTGCGCGGTTAGATAGTCGCGCAAACCCGTCATTTCAACTGGATTCGCATCATTCCCGGCGCATCGGCCCGCATCCGGGCGCACCGCGCCGCGCCTTGTCGGCGCGCGTCCCGCCGTGCCATAGAGGTCGCGCACGCCCGTGACGGAGCATTTCCCCATGCGTCTTTTGCCTGTCCTTGTCCTGGTCCTGGTTCTGGCCCTTGGCGGCGCGCTTTACTGGCAGCACCGCGCCTCGCTGCCCGAGGAGCCCCTGGCCGAACCCCTGGTCCAGCCCGAACCCGCCCCCGCCGCGCCCCTGACCGGCGACGCCACCGCCGGGGGAACCGCCGCCGATGCCGCGGCCGATGCGGCCGCCGACGCGGCGGCCATTGCGGCGGACGTGGCCGCGGATGCGGCGGCATCGGCCGATTCGGCGACCGTGGGCGCAGCCAGCGCCGCCGCGACCGAGGCCGAGGTCGCCGCCGAGGCCGCCATTGCCGCCGCCGACCGCGCCGCCGATGCCGCCGCCGCCAGCGCGGGGGCCGAGGACCCGGCCGCCGCCCGCGCGGCCAGCGAGGCAGCCAGCGCCGCGGCCCGGGCGACCCGCGCGGCGGGCGCCGCCGCAAGCCAGGCCGTCCGCATCGAGGCCGCGCTGACCCCCGAGGGCTTCGACCCGGCCCGGCTGCGCGAGATCGTCGCGGCCTCGGCCCTGCCCGAGGCGCGCAAGGCCGAGCTTGCCGCGCGGATCGACGCGGCGGCCGCGGACCCCGCCGCCGTTCCCGCCCTGCTGGACCAGATCAAGACCGCGCTGCCATGAATTTCCCCCCTCTGGACGCCTTCCTGAAGGAGTATCCCGATCGCCTGGTCAGGGGGCCCATCGCCATCCTGCTGATCGAGGACGCGGTGGCGGTGGCGCCCACGCTGGCCCACCACCTGAAAAGCGGCTTTCGTCATATCCTGGCCCTGTCCGCCGAGCCGCTGCCCGGCCATGTGATCCCCGAGGGGGCCGAGGCCAAGATCAGCAACATCCGCTTCGACGCCCGCCGCCCCCGGTCCCACGTCAGGGCGGTGAACGCGGTGCTGGCAGCGGTGCCCGAGAACACCTGGCTTTATTACGGCTACAACGCCGAGTTCCTGTTCTATCCCTTTTCGGAATCGCGCACCGTGGGCGAGATGCTGGCCTTTCATACCGAGGAGCGGCGGCGCGCGATGCTGACCTATGTGGTCGACCTTTACGCACCCGACCTGAACCGCTTTCCCGATGCGGTCAGCATGAACGAGGCGATGTTCGACCGCTCGGGCTATTATGCGCTGGCGCGGCCGGGGCGCGACGGCGCCCCCCTGCCCCGGCAGCTGGACTTTCACGGCGGGCTGCGCTGGCGGTTCGAGGAGCACATCCCCGCCGACCGCCGCCGGATCGACCGCATCGCGCTGTTCCGCAGCCAGCCCGGCCTGAAGCTGCTGCCCGACCACCGCTTCAACATCGAGGAATACAACACCTATTCCTGCCCCTGGCACCACAACATCACCGCCGCCATCGCTTCGTTCCGGGTGGCCAAGGCGCTGGTCCGGAACCCGGGCTCGCGCGACCAGATCCAGACCTTCACCTGGCGCAATTCGCACCCTTTCCGCTGGCATTCCCAGCAGTTGATGGACCTGGGCCTGATGGAGCCCGGACAGTGGTTCTGACCGCCCGCAGGCGCACCGGGTGGGGCCCTTGCGCCCCGACGGCGCGGAATGATAGACCGGCACGAAGGCTTGCGGCGTGCCGGGTTTCCCGATGCGGCTGCCGATCAGACGCATCGAGGGAGAACAGACGCGCATGACGATCACCCGGACCAGCTTTGACAAGGACGATCTGCTGGCCTGCGCCCGTGGCGAACTGTTCGGCCCCGGCAATGCGCAACTGCCCGAGCCGCCGATGCTGATGATGGACCGCATCACCGACATTTCGGCCGATGGCGGGGCCCATGGCAAGGGCCATGTGGTTGCGGAATTCGACATCACCCCGGACCTGTGGTTCTTTGCCTGCCATTTCCCCGGCAACCCGATCATGCCGGGCTGCCTGGGCCTGGACGGGCTGTGGCAGCTGACCGGCTTCAACCTGGGCTGGCGCGGCTGGCAGGGGCGCGGCTATGCCCTGGGCGTCGGCGAGGTCAAGCTGACCGGCATGGTCCGCCCGGATCGCAAACTGCTGCGATATCATGTAGACTTCACCAAGGCCGTGCAGACACGCCGCCTGACCATGGGCGTGGCGGATGGCCGCGTCGAGGCCGATGGCGAAGTCATCTATCTGGTCAAGGACATGAAGGTCGCGCTGTCGGAAAGCTGACTTCGCCTTTCGAACTTGTGCATCGAATTTCAGGAGAACGCCTATGCGCCGTGTCGTGGTTACTGGCCTGGGGATCGTTTCCAGCATCGGCAACAATGCCGCCGAAGTGCTCGCCTCGCTCAAGGCGGGGCGGTCGGGCATCATCGCCAATGAGGACATGAAGGAATACGGCTTTCGCAGCCAGGTGGCGGGCGCGGTCAAGCTGGACGTCAAGGACCATGTCGACAAGCGCGTGCTGCGCTTCATGGGTCCGGGCGCGGCCTATGCCTATCTGGCGATGCAGCAGGCGATCGAGGATTCCGGCCTGACCGAGGCCGAGATCGTCAATCCCCGCACCGGGCTGATCGCGGGTTCGGGCGGGCCGTCCACGTCCAGCATGTTCGCGGCGCACCAGACGGTGCTGTCCTCGGGCTCGCCCAAGCGGATCGGGCCGTTCGCGGTGCCGAAATGCATGTCCTCGACGATCTCGGCGAACCTGTCGACGGCGTTCCGCATCAAGGGCGTGAACTATTCGATCACCTCGGCCTGCTCGACCTCGCTGCATTGCATCGGCAACGCCGCCGAACAGATCGCCTTTGGCCGGCAGGACGTGATGTTCGCCGGCGGGGCCGAGGAGCTGGACTGGACGCTGTCCTGCCTGTTCGACGCCATGGGCGCGATGTCGTCGAAGTTCAACGACCAGCCGGAAAAGGCCTCGCGCGCCTTCGACGCGAACCGCGACGGCTTTGTCATCTCGGGCGGCGGCGGCATCCTGGTCCTTGAGGAACTGGAACACGCCAAGGCGCGCGGCGCGAAAATCTATGCCGAGGTGACGGGCTATGCCGCGACCTCGGACGGGCACGACATGGTGGCGCCCTCTGGCGAGGGCGGCGAACGCGCAATGCGGCTGGCGCTGGAGACCCTGCCCGAGGGGCGGCGCGTGGGCTATATCAACGCGCATGGCACCTCGACCCCGGTGGGCGACGTGGGCGAGGTCCAGGCCGTCCGCCGCGTCTTTGGCGAAGGCGCGACCCCGCCGATTTCCTCGACCAAGTCCATGACCGGGCACAGCCAGGGCGCGACCGGCGCGCAGGAGGCGGTCTATTGCCTGCTGATGCTGGAAAACGACTTCATCGCCCCCTCGATCAATGTCGAGACGCTGGACCCCGCCATCCATGATGGCGAAATCGCCACGCGGCTGGTGGAAAATGCGGGGCTGGACACGGTGATGACCAATTCCTTTGGCTTTGGCGGCACCAACGGGTCCATGCTGCTGTCGCGCTATAACGGATAAGAACAGATGACAGGTTTGATGCAAGGCAAGCGCGGTCTGGTGATGGGGGTCGCGAACGACCGCTCCATTGCCTGGGGTATCGCGAAGGCGCTGGCGGACCAGGAGGCGGAGCTTGCTTTCTCGTATCAGGGCGAGGCGTTCGGCAAGCGGGTCGAGCCGTTGGCGGCAAGCCTGGGGTCGGATTTCCTGCTGGACGTGGACGTGACCGACGACGCCTCGCTGGACGCGGCCTTCGGCCGGATCGGTGAACGCTGGGGCAAGCTGGATTTCGTCGTCCATGCCATCGCGTTTTCGGACAAGAACGAACTGACCGGGCGGTTCATCAACACCACGCGCGAGAATTTCAGGAACTCGCTGACGATTTCCTGCTATTCGCTGATCGACGTGGCGCGCCGGGCGCGGCCGCTGATGACGGCGGGCGGCACGATCCTGACGCTGACCTATGCCGGCTCGAACCGGGTGACGCCTTTTTACAACGTCATGGGCGTGGCCAAGGCGGCGCTGGAATCGGCGGTGCGCTATCTGGCCAACGACCTTGGCCCCGAAGGCATCCGCGTGAACGCGATCAGCCCCGGTCCGATGAAGACGCTGGCCGGCGCGGCCATCGGCGGCGCGCGCAAGACCTATCGCCACACCGAGGCGAACGCGCCGCTGCGCGCCAACGCCACGCTCGAGGCGATCGGCGGCACCGCGGTCTGGCTGTGCAGCGACTGGGGCGCCTGCACCACCGGGGAAACCGTGCTGGTCGATGGCGGCTATCACGTGCTGGGCATGCCGCAGTCGGAAAACCTGTGATGCAGCATTTCACCGCCAGCGACGGCGCGCGCCTTGTCTATCGCGACGAGGGCGAGGGGCTGCCAGTGCTGGCGCTGTCGGGCCTGACACGGACCGGCGGAGATTTCGACTATCTGGCGCCGCATCTGCCGGACGTGCGGCTGATCCGGCCGGATTACCGGGGCCGGGGCGGATCGGACTGGACCGGCGCGGAGAGCTATACCGTCCCGCGCGAGGCGCAGGACGCGCTGGAGCTGCTGGACCATCTGGGCCTTGAAAGCGCCGCCGTGCTGGGCACGTCTCGCGGCGGGCTGATCGGGATGTATCTGGCCGCCGTGGCGAAGCCCCGGCTGCGCGGCCTGTGCCTGAACGACGTGGGGCCCGTCCTGGACCGCAGCGGGCTGGACAAGATCAAGGATTATGTCGGGCGCAACCCCACGGCGCGGACATGGACCGAAATGGCCGCGAAACTGCCGGGCCTGATGCCCGAGTTCCGCAATGTGCCCGAAGCCCGCTGGCTTGAGGAAGCCAGCCGCCATTACCTGGAAACGCCGGACGGGTTGCGGATCAGCTATGACCCCGCCCTGCGCGACGCCTTCCTGGCGGCGTTTTCCGGGCCCGAGGTGGACCTGTGGGCGCTGTTCGACATGCTGCAGGGCCTGCCGCTGGCGCTGATCCGGGGCGCAAACTCGGACCTGCTGTCGTCCGGGGCGGCGACCGAGATGCGCCGCAGGCGGCCCGATATGATCTTTGCCGAGGTGCCCGACCGCGGCCATATCCCGTTCCTGGACGAGCCCGAGGCCCTGGCCGCGATCCGGGAATGGCTGGGCCTGATCGACTAGTCGGCGGTCGCGGCGCCGACCGTCGCCCCCGCGACGGCGCCCACCGGCCCCGCAACCACGGCGCCGCCAAGGCCGCCTGTCGCCGCACGTTCCGTCGGATTGTTGCCGCAGGCGGCCAGGCCAAAGGCCATGCCGGTCAGCAGGACGGCGGTCAGATAGTTCATGGCAGTCTCCCTTGCATCCGAACCGGCGGCACCGCGCCGCCCATGCGGAAACAAGCCGGAAAAAGCGGTTTGGTTCCTGCGCTTGTGACCGCGCCCCGCGCGCTATAGCCCCGCCAGAGGCTGGGCCGAGACGACCTGCCAGACGATCTGCTGCATCCGGCGCGCCAGTTCGGGCGAAGGCGCGGTCGCGGGCGAGCCATCGGCCCGCGACAGCTGGTTCGGCAGGCCCACCGGGCTTTTGCCGTAGATCGTCGCGTAATGGGTCAGCGCGACCAGATAGGTGCCCAGATCATTGGGGTGGATCGGGTCCAGGCTGCCGTCGGGATTGCGGGCAAAAAGCTGCTCGCGCCGGGTCAGTTCGGCGATGCCGCCCGCCTCGGCCTCGGCCACCACGGCGGCCATGACCTGCCCGGCCGGGATCAGCCAGACCGGGCGATCGGCCGCGCGCGCGGCGGCCCACAGGATCTGGCTCCACATCCGGTCCAGGTCGCCCGGGAACCGGCCCAGCCATTCGGGCTGGTCGTCCAGCGCGTGCCAGCTTTCGTACAGGAACAGCTGGATCGCGGGATTGCCCTTGACCGCCTCGGCGGCCCAGCGGCCGGCGTATTCGGTGCTTTCCTTGTAAAGCAGCGCGTCCTGCAGGCGCACCATCTCGGTCATGACGAAGGCGTCGTATTCGCCCGAGGCCAGCGCCTGATGCGCGTCGCGGTACTGCGGCGTCGCGTTTTCCGCCTGAAAGCCGTTGATCGCCTCGGGTCCCTGGAAGTGCTCGCGCAGCGCGGTGCCCCAGCCCAGCTGCAGCGCATAGTCGTGGCCCGCCATCTGCGCCAGCATCGCGGGCATGTCGCGCCCGACCAGGCTGTGGCCCAGATGATAGACCCGGATCGGCCCGGCCGGCAGGGCTCGGGGCGCGGCGTAAAGCGGGCGCAGGTCGGCGCCGTCGTCATGCGCGGGCAGGCCCGGTTGCCTCAGCTGCCACCAGCCCCCCGCCAGCACCGCCAGCCCCAGCAGGACCAGCCCCAGCCTTGGCAGCGCGCCGCCGCGCCAGCGCAGGGCGACCCAGAAGCAGGCCAGGGACAGCAGGGCGATGACAAGCAGGACCAGATAACGCACGGGCAATCCTTGACAGTTTTGGCCCTTATAGCAGGGCAATGAGGTTGGCGCAGCAAAAAGGCCGCCGTCCTTGCGGGCGGCGGCCGGTTTCGGGGGGCCGGGCGGGCCTTAACCCTCGGCGTGCTTGTTGCGGCGGTTCCAGCGGATCGACGCCAGCAGCGAGATACCGATCAGCGTCGCGCCGCCCAGGCCGGTGATGACCTCGGGGATATGCATCAGGGGCTGGACGAACATGATGACCGACAGCGCGATGATGGCATAGAAGGCGCCGTGTTCCAGGAAACGGTATTCTGCCAGCGTCCCGCGTTCGACCAGCATGATGGTCATCGAGCGGACATACATGGCGCCGATGCCCAGGCCGATCGCGATGATGAACAGGTTGTGGGTCAGCGCGAAGGCCCCGATCACCCCGTCAAAGCTGAACGACGCGTCCAGCACCTCGAGGTAGAGGAAGGCACCCAGGCCGCCCTTGGCCCCGGCCTGCATGGCCTGCTGGCTGCTGTCCAGAAGCCCGCCCAGCACCTCGACCAGCAGGAAGGTCAGCAGGCCCCAGATCGCCGAGCTGAAGAACACCTGCGATTCGACCGGCCCCAGGAAGCGCGAGAAGATCAGGACGGTGACCAGGACGATCGCGACCTCGATGCCGCGAATCGTGGCATAGCGCTGCATCCGGTCCTCAAGCCAGCGGACCCAGTGCACGTCCTTTTCGTGGTCGAAGAAGAAGGACAGGCCGACCATCATCAGGAAGGTGCCGCCGAAGGCCGCGATGGGCAGGTGCGCGTCATGCATGATGCGCGAATATTCGTCGGGCTGGCTGGCGGCCAGGACCATCGCCTGCCACGGTCCGATGTTGGCCGCGATGACCACGATCAGCAGCGGGAACACGATCCGCATGCCGAAGACGGCGATCAGGATGCCCCAGGTCAGGAAGCGACGCTGCCACTCGGGCGTCATTTCCTTGAGCTTGTTGGCGTTCACGATGGCGTTGTCGAAGGAAAGCGAGATTTCAAGCACCGCGAGGACGCAGCAGATGAAGAAGATGGTCAGCGTCCCGCCGACGGTGCCGGTCATCTGCCAGCCGAGGAAGCCGCCAAGCGCGAGGCCCAGCACGGTGACGATGAACGACCACTTGAAATAGCTCAGGGTCGAGGGTTGGGCTCCATTCGCGGAAGCCCCGGCGAGAGGGTTGTTTCCTTGCTGCATGTCAGAACAAGTCCAGGCGGCTGGTCAAAGGTCAACGCCGACATCACGAACGTGCCGCCACGTTCGCCAGAGGGGCCCGGCATCAAACTGTATTCACGCGATCGCGAATGCAGGAAAGCATGGCGACTCCATGCCGGGATTGCAAGACCCATATTCGCATTGCGCAACGCTAGCCGCGCGGCGGATGCGCCAAGGGCAGCGTCAGGCGGGCGCAAAGCCCGCGCCCGCCCGCGCCGTCCTGCAGCGCAAGCCGGCCGCCGTAAAGGGACAGGATCTCGTCGACCACGGGCAGGCCAAGGCCCATGCCGGGCCCGGGCGTCGGGCCGCGGGCAAAGCGGCCCAGCGCGCTGCGACGGGCGGGTTCGGGGATGCCGGGGCCGTCGTCCTCGACCTCGAGCAGGGCGCGGTCGGCGTCCCGCGCGACGCGGACGGTGACGACGGTGCCCGGGCCGGTGTGCAGGATGGCGTTCAGGATCAGGTTGCCCAGCGCCTCGCCCAGCAACAGGGGTTCGGCCCGGACCCACAGCGGCCCCTCGCCTTCGAAGCCCAGGTCGATGCCCGCCTCGGCGGCGGCGGGGATGTGATCGGCGGTCAGGTCGCGGGCAAAGCCCGCCAGGTCCATCGGCTCGGCCTCGGCACCCGCGGCGGCATCGACGCGGGCCAGCAGCAGAAGCTGCGCCAGGATGCGTTCGGCATGGGCCACGGCGGCGTCACCCTTGCGCGCCGCCGCCTGCGCCTCGGCCAGGGTCGCGGCGCGGCCGGCCAGGGCAAGCTGGGTGCGCACGACGGCCAGCGGCGTGCGCAGCTGGTGCCCGGCGTTGCCGGTGAAATTGCGCAGGCCGTCCAGCGCGGTCTTGAGCCGCGACATGAAGGAATTGATCGCGCCCACCAGGCCCCGCACCTCGCTGGGCACCGGGGTCTCGACCGGGCTCAGGTCGTCGGGGCTGCGGGTGGCGATGGCCTCGCCCAGCCGATACAGCGGGCGCAGCGACAGGGTGACGGCGATGCCCACGATCAGCGCCGCGCCCAGGATCATCAGCAAAAGCCGCAGGGCCGAGCGCATCAGGATGGCGCGAGTCAGTTCCTCGCGCGCCGTGGTCGTTTCGGCCACCGTCACGATCACCGGCACTTCGTCGATTCCGGTCGAGGCGGCGCGGGACAGGCTTGCCACGCGCACCGGCTCGCCGCGAAAGACATCGTCGGCAAAGGCCGGCTCGCCGCCCGGCAGGGCGCGGGCCACGGGCAGATCGCCATAGCCCGTGACCAGCCGCCCCGGCGGCCCGTCCACGCGATAGAACACCCGGTCCTCGGCCGCCGAACTCAGCATCTCCAGCGCGCCATAGGGGATCTCGATGGCAATCTGGCCCGTGTCGTCCAGCGAGGCGCGTTCCGCGATGACCAGGGCGGAACCCGCCAGCACCCGGTCGGCCAACGCGGTCGCCATGCGCTCGGCCTCGCGCCAGGTATCGACCAGGGCCAGGGCGCCGAAGGCGGCCGTCGCCACCAGCAGCCAGGCCAGCAGTCGGCGGCGGATGGAAAACGGCCGCGCCCCCGTCACGCCCGGTCCAGGAAATAGCCGATGCCGCGCGCCGTCCTGACGGTCAGCCCCGCCCCCGCCAGCCTTTTGCGCAACCGGCTGACGTATTGTTCGATGGCGTTCGGGGACAGGTCGTCCTCGAGGCTGGTCAGGGACTGCACGATGCTGTCGCGCGGCACCACCTTGCCCGCGCGGGTAATCAGCAGTTCCAGCAGGCCGCGTTCGCGTGCGGGCAGGTCCAGCGGCTGGTCGCCCACCGAAAAGCTGCGGCTGTTCTGGTCGAAGGTCAGCCCGCCGAAGCTGACCGTCGCCGTGCGCAGCCCCGCCTGGCGCCGCAGAAGCGAGCGGATGCGCGCCTCGAACTCGCCGATGTCGAAGGGCTTGATGAGATAGTCGTCGGCGCCGAGGTCGAGGCCGCGCACCCGTTCCTCGGGCGAGCCGCGCGCGGTCAGGATCATCACGGCGGCCGGATTGCGCCGCGCCCGCATGGCGCGCAGCACCTCGAGCCCGTCCATCTGCGGCAGGTTCAGGTCCAGGATCACCAGATCGAAGCTTTCCGCCGCCGCCAGGGCCTCGGCCGAGGCGCCGTCATGGACCACGTCCACCGCATAGCCCGACTGGCGCAGCAGCTGCACCAGCCCCTCGGCCAGCGAAAGATTGTCCTCGACCAGAAGGATGCGCATGAAAACCCCCGGACCGGACCCTAGCGGGCTGCGCGGCGCTTGTGAACGGGGATCGGCTGCGGCAATCATGGGTCATGCGCCTGCCCGCCCTGTTGTCCGCCCTGGTCCTTGCCCTGTGCCTGCCGGGCGGCCCCGCCCTGGCCGAGGCGACGCTGTTCCCCGCCTTGGGGGCTCAGGGCAGGGTTCTGACGATCTATTCCTCGCTCGACGACGATCTGGCGCGCCCGCTGATCGCGGCGTTCCAGGGCGAAAACCCCGGCGTCGCGGTGCGCTATGAAAACCTGCTGACGGGCGCGCTGCACGACCGCATCGTGGCGGAAAGCCAGGCCGGGCGCACGGCGGATTTCGCCTTTTCGTCGGCCATGGACCTGCAGATCAAGCTGGCGAACGACGGCTTTGCGCGGCCCGTGGTGGCGCCCGACACTGCCGGCTGGCCGGACTGGGCGAACTGGCGCGACACCGCCTATGCGCTGACCTATGAGCCGGCGGTCTTTGCCTATCACAAGCCCAGCTTTGCCGGGCGCGAGCCGCCCGCCACCCGCGCCGACCTGCTCGCCTGGATCACCGGCCACCCGAACGAGGCGCAGGGCCGGATCGGCACCTATGACGTGGCGCGCTCGGGCGTGGGCTATCTGTTCCTGGCCCGCGACCAGGAGCTTTATCCCGGCATCTGGGATGTCGTCGCGGCGATGGGCCGGGCGGGCGTCCAGCAATACCCGACCAGCCGCGAGCTGCTCGAGCGGATTGGCGACGGGCGGCTGGCGCTGGGGTACAACCTGCTCGGCTCCTATGCCGCCGATTGGGCGCGGCGCCATCCCGACGTGGGCCTGATCCTGCCGCGCGACTTCACCGTGGTCGTGTCGCGCGTCGGCCTGGTGCCCCAGGCGGCGCGCGACCCCGACCTGGGCGCGGCCTTTCTGGCCATGCTGATGTCGCCCCAAGGCCAGCAGCTTTTGTCGCGCACCCTGCGGCTGTCGGCCGTCAGCCTTGAGGTGGCAGGACAACCCAGCCCCGCCGGCGGCATGGACGACCTGGCCGGGCTGCGGCTGAAGCCGGTGCCCGTCAGCCCCGGCCTGCTGGCCTATCTGGACGGCGCCACCCGCGCGCGGCTGCTGGCGCGCTGGAACCGGGCGCTGGCGGGCCATTGAGCCTGCCGCATGGCTGCCATGCATTTTTTTGCGCCGGTGTCAGGTCCATGACAGGTTCGCGTGGTTGATAGGGTGCCAGCGGACGCCGAACGGCGACCCAGGAGGAGAGCCCCGCCCGCGGGAGAGGCGCGGGGTTCCACGCACAACAAGACATCAGCGACCCGGGCGGCAGGTTCCGCCCCGGCGCCAGCGGAGGAAATGTCATGAAGCATCTCGTTCTCGCCAGCCTGTTTGCCGGCGCCATCGCCCTGCCCGCGATGGCCGACTATACCATCATCGCGCCCGCGAACCCCGGCGGCGGCTGGGACCAGACCGCGCGCACCATGCAGACCGTAATGCAGGAGGAAGGCGTCTCGCCCTCGGTCCAGGTGCAGAACGTGCCGGGCGCGGGCGGCACCATCGGGCTTGCGCAGTTCGCCAGCCAGAACAAGGGCAACCCCGACGCGCTGATCGTCGGCGGCTATGTCATGGTCGGCGCCATCCTGACCAACAAATCGCCCGTCTCGCTGAAGGACGTGACCCCCATCGCGCGGCTGACCGGCGAATACGAGGCCATCGTGGTCCCGGCCGCGTCCGAGATCCAGGACATCGGCGGGCTGATCGCCAAGCTGAAGGAAAACCCGGGCGCGGTCAGCTGGGCCGGCGGTTCGGCCGGGGGCACCGACCACATCGCGGTCGGCATGATCGCCAAGGCGGCCGGCGTCGATCCGACCAAGATCAACTACATCGCCTATTCCGGCGGCGGCGAGGCGCTGGCCGCGATCCTGGGCAACCAGGTCACCGCGGGCGTGTCCTCGCTGGGCGAGTTCGAGGCCCAGGTCAAGGCGGGCACCCTGCGCCTGCTGGCCGTCTCGGCCCCCGAGCGGATCGAGGGCGTGGAGGCGCCGACCCTGAAGGAAGCCGGGCTCGACATCGACCTGCAGAACTGGCGCATGGTCGCCGCGGCCCCGGGCCTGTCGGACGACCAGAAGGCCAAGATCACCGCCGACATCGAGAAGATGGCCAAGTCCGAAAGCTGGCAGAAGCAGCTGGCCGACAAGGGCTGGATGGACACCTTCCTGGCCGGTCCCGCCTTTGACGAGCAGCTTGCCAAAGACGAGGCCTCGACGGCCGCGATCCTCAAGGACATCGGTCTGGTGAAATGAACGGGTTCGACAACGACCATCAAGAGCGCCGCCGCGATTGGGCGGCGCTTGCGATTGCGGCCTTCCTGGCGGTCGTGGCCGGGGTCATGCTGTGGGACAGCGCCCGGCTGGCCGATCTGGGCGGCTATTCCGGGGTCGGGCCGGCCACCATCCCGCGCGTCGTCGCCTTCTGCCTGCTGGGCCTTGCGGTCTGGACCGTGGCGGCGGGGCTGCGGGGCGACTTTCCCGAACGGCCCGCGCAGAACCCCCAGCCGGTGCTGTGGATCGTGGCGGGGCTTGCGCTTCAGCTGATGCTGCTGAAACCCCTGGGCTTTTCCATCGCGACCGGGATCCTGTTCGCCTTTACCGCGCGGGCCTTCGGCAAGCGCAACCTGGCCATGACCCTGCCCATCGGCATCGTCTTTGCCTTTGCGGTCTGGGTGGTCTTTTCGCAACTTCTGATGCTGCACCTGCCCGCCGGGCCGCTGGAGCGTCTGTTCTTTCCGGGGGGCTGACGCATGGGTGCCTTTGATTTCCTGTTGCAGGGCCTGGCCACCGCAGCCGAGCCGATGATGCTGCTTTACGCGCTGATCGGCGTGACGCTGGGCACCGCCGTGGGCGTCCTGCCCGGCATCGGCCCGGCGCTGACCGTGGCGCTTCTGCTGCCCGTCACCTACCGGCTGGACCCGGCCGGCTCGCTCATCATGTTCGCGGGCATCTATTACGGCGGCATGTACGGCGGCTCGACCACCTCGATCCTGCTGAACACGCCGGGCGAAAGCGCCTCGATCATCACGGCGCTGGAAGGCAACAAGATGGCCCGCAAGGGGCGCGGCGGCCCGGCGCTGGCCACCGCCGCCATCGGGTCCTTCGTCGCCGGGCTGATCGCCACGCTGCTGCTGGCGTTCCTCGCGCCCTGGATCGTCAAGGTCGCGCTGGTGTTCGGCCCGCGCGAATATTTCGCGCTGATGATGCTGGCCTTTGTCACCGTCTCGGCCGCCTTCGGCGATTCGGCGCTGCGGGGCCTGACCTCGCTGTTCCTGGGGCTGGCGCTGGCCTGCGTCGGCATCGACCAGCTGACCGGCCAGGCGCGGCTGTCCTTCGGCGTCCCCGAGCTTCTGGACGGGATCGAGGTCACGACCATGGCCGTCGCCATGTTCGCCGTGGGCGAGGCGCTGGCCATCGCCGGCACGCGCGACCAGCAGGACGATTCGGTGATGGCGGTCAAGGGCTCGATCTGGATGAACCGCAGCGACTGGGCGCGGTCCTGGCGGCCCTGGCTGCGCGGCACCGCGCTTGGCTTCCCGATCGGCGCCATGCCCGCCGGCGGGGCCGAGATCGGCACCTTCCTGTCCTATGCGACCGAGAAGAAGCTGACCAAGCACCCCGAGGAGTTCGGCAACGGCGCCATCGAGGGCGTCGCGGGCCCCGAGGCCGCCAACAACGCATCCGCCGCCGGCACGCTGGTGCCACTGCTGACGCTGGGTCTGCCGACCAGCGCCACGGCGGCGATCATGCTGGCGGGGTTCCAGCAGTTCGGGCTGCAACCGGGGCCGCTGCTGTTCGCCACGAACCCGACCCTGGTCTGGGGCCTGATCGCATCGCTGCTGATCGCGAACCTGATGCTGCTGGTGCTGAACCTGCCGCTGATCGGGCTATGGGTCAAACTGCTGGCCGTGCCCAAACCCTGGCTTTACGCGGGTATCCTGCTGTTCGCGACCCTGGGCACCATTGGCGCCAATCCCTCGCCGTTCGAGCTGGGGATGCTTCTGGGCTTTGGCGTGCTGGGCTATGTGATGCGGCTGTTCGGCTATCCCATCGCGCCCATCGTCGTGGGCCTGATCCTGGGGCCGATGGCGGAACAGCAGCTGCGCCGGGCGCTGTCGATCAGCCAGGGCGACTGGACCTATCTGGTGCAATCGCCCATCGCGGCCACCCTGCTGGCCATCGCCGCCCTGGCGCTGATCGTGCCCCTGATCCTGCGCGCGCGCGGCAAGGGCCAGGTCCTGGCCCAGTTGGCCGGGGACGAGGACTGACACCGACCGTTAACCCCGTCATGACCTGGGCTCATGGCGGGGTTGACCATAAGCCGCGTTGTGCCGGGCCGGCCCGGAGCCCATCTTCCTGTCATCGAAACACCGTTCCAGACAGGCAGAACAATGACCGCTCTTCGCACCATCCGCACCGCCCTCGACACGATCCGCGCCGCCATCCGCGCTGCCGCGGCGACCGAGATGCACCGCATGCCGGCTGCCGCGGACCTGAAGACCCTGGGCATCCCGCAATCGGCCTTCCGCACGATCCACCTCTGATCGCCTGCCCGCCTTGATTGCCCAAGGGGCGCCCGCCGCGCCCCGCCTCCTCTGTCTCCCTTCGTTTGCCTCACGATTTCCGGCCGCCCGCGTCCCGATGGACCAGGCGGCCTTTTTGTCTTTCGCATCCTTGCAACAGCCGCTGCGAAAACCGCCTCGTCCGGTACATTTTTGTTTATTCCCTTGCAGCTTAGACGGATCGTGATTCCAGCGACCGCCCCTTCTCCGGGGCCCATGCCATGACGAGTGACAGATCTGGAGTTCATGATGCAGAAACAACTAGCGGCCGAGGCGCTCGGCACATTCTGGCTGGTCTTTGGCGGCTGCGGCAGTGCCGTGCTGGCCGCCGCCTTCCCCGAGGTCGGGATCGGCCTTCTGGGCGTGTCCCTGGCCTTCGGGCTGACCGTGGTGACGATGGCCTATGCGGTCGGCGGCATCTCGGGCGGGCACTTCAACCCTGCCGTCTCGGTCGGGCTGGCCGTCGGCGGGCGCTTCCCGTCGTCGCAACTGCTGCCCTATATCCTGGCGCAGCTCGTGGGCGCGATCCTGGCTGCGGCGGCGCTTTACGTCATCGCCTCGGGCAAGGCGGGCGCGGACCTGGGCGGCTTTGCCGCGAACGGCTATGGCACGCATTCGCCGGGCGGCTATTCGCTGCTGTCCGCCTTGCTGATCGAGGTGATCCTGACCGGCTTCTTCCTGATCGTGATCCTGGGCGCCACGCATGGCCGCGCGCCCAAGGGCTTTGCGCCGCTGGCCATCGGGCTTGCGCTGACGCTGATCCACCTGATCTCGATCCCGGTGACGAACACCTCGGTCAACCCCGCCCGCTCGACCAGCCAGGCGCTGTTCGCGGGCGGCTGGGCCATCGGCCAGCTGTGGCTGTTCTGGGTCGCCCCGATCCTGGGCGCGGTCATCGGCGCCACGATCTGGAAATCCTTCGGCGAGAAGGATGACGATATCGTCGGCGGCGTGCCGCGCGACGACCGGCCGGTGACCACGGGACGCTGACGCGAGAGGGCCCGGCGCGACGGCCGGGCCCTTTCCCTTATTCCACCGTGACCGATTTCGCCAGGTTGCGGGGCTGGTCCACGTCCGTGCCCTTGGCGACAGCGGTGTGATAGGCCAGATATTGCATCGGCACGGCATAAAGGATCGGCTGGAACACGCCCCCGCCGGTTGGCATGGTCAGGCTGTCGTGGACACCCTGTCCGCCCTTCTCGACCCCCTCGGCGTCCGAAATCAGCAGCACCTGCCCGTGGCGGGCCATGACCTCCTGCATGTTCGAGACGGTCTTGTCGAACAGCCCGTCGCGCGGCGCCAGCACGACCACCGGCACGTTGCGGTCGATCAGCGCGATGGGGCCATGCTTCAACTCGC
This sequence comes from Paracoccus yeei ATCC BAA-599, assembly GCF_000622145.1. Lineage (GTDB taxonomy): Bacteria > Pseudomonadota > Alphaproteobacteria > Rhodobacterales > Rhodobacteraceae > Paracoccus > Paracoccus yeei. The sequence continues at coordinate 330,753 of NZ_JHWH01000002.1, forward strand.
CCGAGGCATAGCCCTCAGCGTGGATATAGCTGAGTTCCTTGAGCTTCAGCGCCCCCTCCAGCGCCACCGGATAAAGCGGCCCCCGGCCCAGATACAGCACGTCCTGCGCCTCGGACAGCCAGCCGGCCAGGCGGCGGCATTCGTCGCTGACCGCCAGCGCCTGATTCAGCAAGCCCGGCAGCGCGCGCAGGTCCGCCAGATGCGCCGCCAGCCCCGCCGCGTCCAGCCGGCCGCGGTCCTGCGCCGCCTTCAGCGCCAGCACGGCCAGCACCGCCAACTGGCAGGTGAACGCCTTGGAGGACGCCACGCCGACCTCGATCCCGGCCAGCGTCGGCAGCGCGATATCGGCGTCGCGGGCGATGGCCGAGGTGCCGACGTTCACCACGCCCACGGTCCGCGCCACCTTGTCGCGGGCATAGTGCAGCGCGGCCAGCGTGTCGGCGGTTTCACCCGACTGGCTGACGAACAGCGCCCAGCTTTGCGGCGACAGCGGCGGCTCGCGATAGCGGAATTCCGAGGCCACATCCAGGTCGCAGGGCAGCCCGGCCAGCGTCTCGAACCAGTAGCGCGCGACATGGGCGGCATAATAGGCCGTGCCGCAACCGACCAGCGTCAGCCGGTCCACGGCGCTGAAATCCAGCGCCTCGGGCAGGACGATCCGGTCGCCCTTGACGTAGTGGTTCAGCGCATCGCCCAGCACGACCGGCTGCTCGGCGATTTCCTTGGCCATGAAATGGCGAAAGCCGCCCTTGTCGATCTGGGTGGCGCCCACGTCGATCTGCTGCAGGTCGCGGTTGGCGCGCTGGCCCGCCGCGTCGAAGATCTCGGCGCCCTGGCGGCGGATCACCGCGTGGTCGCCGTCCTCGAGATAGGTGATGCGGTCGGTGAAGGGCGCCAGCGCCACCGCGTCCGAGCCCAGGAACATCTCGCCGTCGCCGTGGCCGATGGCCAGCGGACTGCCGCGGCGGGCGGCGATCATCAGGTCGGCCTCGCCCTCGAACAGGAAGGCCAGGGCAAAGGCGCCGTGCAACCGGCCCAGCGTCGCCCGCGCCGCCTCGACCGGGCCCAGGCCCTGGCTCATGTGCCAGGCGGTCAGCAGGGCCACGGTTTCGGTGTCGGTCTGCGATTCGGGCTGCATCCCCAGGGCGATCACCTCGTCACGCAGCGCGCGGAAATTCTCGATGATGCCATTATGGACCACGGCGACGGGGCCGCGGCGATGGGGATGGGCGTTGGCCTCGGTCGCGGCGCCGTGGGTGGCCCAGCGGGTGTGGCCGATGCCGGCATGTCCCGTCAGCGGCTCATGCACCAGCCGGTCGGACAGGTTGATCAGCTTGCCCACCGCGCGCCGCCGGTCCAGCCGCCCCGAGGCGTCGACCGTCGCCACGCCCGCGCTGTCATAGCCGCGATACTCCAGCCGCTTTAGCGCCTCGACCAGTTGGGGCGAAACCTCGTGATGGCCGAGGATGCCGATGATGCCGCACATCTTTACTGTCCCTTCTTCTTCTGGCGCAGGGCCTGCATCAGCCGCGCGCCCAGGCCCGGCTTGGTTACCTGCCGCGCCCGGCCGATCGCCATGGCATCGTCCGGGATGTCCTCGGTGATGACCGAGCCCGAGCCCGTCACCGCCCGCGCCCCCACCCGCACCGGCGCCACCAGCATGGTGTCCGAGCCGATGAAGGCATGGGGGCCGATTTCCGTGCGATGCTTGCCCACGCCGTCGTAATTGCAGGTCACGGTGCCGGCGCCGATGTTCGTGCGCTCGCCCACATGGGTGTCGCCCAGATAGGTCAGGTGGCCCACCTTGACGCCTTCGTCCAGGACCGAGTTCTTGATTTCCACGAAGTTGCCGACATGGACATCGCCCCCCAGCTCCGCCCCCGGACGCAGTCGCGCGAAGGGGCCGACCGTGGCGCCGGCACTGATGTGGCAGCCCTCGAGATGGCAAAAGGCCAGGATCTCGGCCCCGCTTTCGATGGTGACGCCGGGGCCCAGGACGACATTCGGGCCGATGATCGCATCGCGGCCGATCACGGTATCCAGCGCGAACCAGACCGTCGCGGGGTCGGTCAGCGTCACCCCGTCGTCGAGCGCGCGGGCGCGGGCGCGGGCCTGGAAGGCGGCCTCGGCGGCGGCAAGCTCGGCCCGGGTGTTGATGCCCAGCGTCTCGTCCTCGTCGCATGTGACGACCTCGACCCGGCGGCCTGCGGCGCGGGCCAGCGCGGGGATGTCGGTCAGGTAGTACTCGCCCGAGGCATTGCGGTTGCCCAGGCGCGGCAGCAGGTCGCGCAGCAGGCCCGCGTCGGCGGCCAGCACACCCGAGTTCACCAGGCGGATGGCGCGGGTGGCCTCGTCCGCGTCCTTCCATTCGACGATCCGTTCCAGCCCCTCGGGGCCGGTGACGAGCCGGCCATAGCGCCCCGGATCGGCCGCCTCGAACCCCAGGACCACCACGTCGGCGGTGTGGCTGGCAAGTGCTGCCAACGTGTCGGCGCCGATGAAGGGGGTGTCGCCGTAAAGCACGATCACCCGGCCCTCGAACCCGTCCAGCAGCGGCAGCGCCTGCAGCACCGCATGGCCGGTGCCCAGCTGTTCGGACTGCAGCGCAATGGTCGCCTCGGGTTCCAGCTTGCGCACGGCCTTTTCGACCTGGGCCGCGCCGTGGCCCGCGACGACCACGACCCGCTCGGGCTCCAGCGTCCGGCCAGCGGCCAGCGCATGGCCGACCAGCGGCACGCCGCCCAGCCGGTGCAGCACCTTGGGCAGGTCGGACTGCATCCGACTGCCCTGCCCGGCGGCCAGAACGATCAGGGCTGCGGGATTCTGGGTCATGCCGGCCTCTTGTCTGTTTTATCTGTCACGCCCGCGTTCTACCTAGGGGGCGGGACCGGGGAAAGGCCCGGCGAGATCAAACATTCTGACGGAAGGTTACAGCATGACGGGAACGGTGGTCTTTGATCTGGACGGGACGCTGGCCGATACCTCGGGCGACCTGATCGCGGCGGCCAACGCCTGTTTCCGGGCCCGGGGCCTGGGCGACCTGCTGCATCCGGTCGACGACGCGCTGATCGCCTTTCACGGCGGCCGGGCCATGCTGCGCGCGGGATACGGCCGCGTGGGCGCCGACACCCTGATGCCCCCCGGCGCCGAGGAGGAGGATTACCCCCGGCTGCTGGATTTCTATGGCGAGGCCGTCGCCGTCCACACCAGGCTTTATCCCGGTGCGCTGGAGGCGCTGGATGCTCTGGCGCGGGACGGGCACCGGCTGTCGGTCTGCACGAACAAGCCGATCCGCGTGGCCGAGATCCTGCTGGACGAACTGGGCATCCGCGACCGGTTTGCCTGCGTCGTGGGTGCGGGCACGCTGCCGGTCAGCAAGCCCGATCCCCGTCCCTATCAGGCCGCGGTCGAGGGCGCGGGGGGCGCGGTCGCGCGATCCTTCCTGGTGGGCGACACGGAAACGGACCGCAAGACCGCCTCGGCCGCCGGCGTCAAGGTCGCGCTGGTCGCCTTCGGCCCCGAAGGCGAGGCACTGACCCGTCTGGCGCCCGAGGCGCTGCTGGCCCATTTCGACGATCTGCCGGCGCTGGCGCGCGACTGGCTGGGGGCCGCCTGAGAGGCCCCCAAACGATCATTCGGCCTTGTCGGCGGGCTTGGCGTTCAGCTGGCCATAGTTCTGGGCGCCGATTTCCTCGTACAGGTCCAACTGGGTTTCGAGGAAGTCGATATGGCCTTCCTCATCCTTGATGAGGTCCTCGAACAGGATCTTGCTGACGTAATCCTTGACCGATTCGCAGTAATCCCGCGCCTCGATATACAGGGTGCGGGCGTCGTGTTCGGCGGCCAGATCCGATTCCAGCGTTTCCCGAAGCGTCTGGCCAATGCGCAGCGGATCGAGCTTTTGCAGATTCGGATGACCTTCCAGGAAGATGATTCGCTGGATCAGCCGGTCGGCGTGGTGCATTTCCTCGATCGACTCGGCCCGGGACTTGTCGGCGATGCGGCCATAGCCCCAGTCCTCTTGCAGGCGGTAATGCAGCCAGTACTGGCTGACCGCGGTCAGTTCAGACCGCAGCGCTGCGTTGAGATACTCGATGACCTTTTCGTCGCCCTTCATGGCTTACCCCTGTGCGGTTGGCTCTGAGCCCTCGGAGGATCGGGGGCACCGCCAGATTATCGCAACGGCGCATGGTGTCCAGAAACAAGGGCATACAGCCGCCGCAATCGGCGCGCTTGCCCAGGGCGTGATAGATCTTGCCGGGGGTGATGATCGTTTCGGGGTCGGCGGCCCGCATCCAGTCCACCGCGGCGCGGATGTCGTGGTCCGAAATCTGGGTGCAGTGACAGATGATCATCGGCCTACCTCTAGCGTGCCCATAACCTAGCAATTTTATCGGACATGTAAAGATGACTTTTTTGCTAGACCATTCGGGCCAGCTTGACCCCGTTGCGCGGCGGGGCCAGAACCCGGCCATGACGCTGGATGATTTCGACTTCGACCTGCCCGAGGGGCTGATCGCGACGCGGCCCGCCAGGCCCCGGTCGTCCGCGCGGCTGCTGGCGGCGACGGGCGACAGCCTGCGCGACCTGCATGTGCGCGACCTGCCCGAGCTGCTGGGGCCGGGCGACCTGCTGGTCCTGAACGACACGCGGGTGATCCCTGCCCGGCTGACCGGCACCCGCAGCCGCGCCACGCCGCAGGGCGAGGCCGTGGCCCGCGTCGAGATCACCCTGCTGGAGCCCGTGGCCGACGGCTGGAAGGCGCTGGCCAAGCCCCTGCGCAAGTTGAAGCCGGGCGAGGTCATCCGCTTTGGCGACGCGCTTTCCGCCGAGGTCGCCGAGATCGGGGATGGCGCGCTGGTCCTGCGCTTCGACGCCACGGGCGACGCCTTCGACGCGGCGCTGGCGCAGGTCGGCGCGATGCCCCTGCCCCCCTATATCGCCGCCCTGCGCGCCCCGGACGAGGCCGACCGGCAGGACTATCAGACCGTCTGGGCGCGTCGCTCGGGCGCGGTGGCGGCACCGACCGCCAGCCTGCATTTCGACGAACCGCTGCTGGCGGCGCTGCGCGCGCGCGGCGTGCGCTTTGCCCATGTCACGCTGCATGTCGGCGCGGGCACCTTCCTGCCCGTCAAGGTCAAGGACGTGACCACCCACAAGATGCACGGCGAATGGGGCGAGGTCACGCCCGAGGCCGCCGCCGCCATCGACGAAACCCGCGCCGCCGGCGGCCGGGTGATCCCGGTGGGCACCACCGCCCTGCGCCTGATCGAATCGGCCGCCACCCCGGATGGCCGGGTCCAGCCGTTCCGGGGCGTGACCGAGATCTTCATCTATCCCGGCTATCGCTTTCGGGTGACGGACGGGCTGATGACGAATTTCCACCTTCCCAGGTCGACTTTGCTCATGCTCGTGTCGGCCCTGATGGGGCAGGATCGGATTCGCCGGATCTATCGCCACGCGGTGGATTCGGGCTATCGCTTCTTCAGCTACGGCGACGCCTCGCTGCTTGTACCATAAAGGACGCCCTTCATGCTGACCGTGCTGCGCACGACCTGGCCGCTGCTTCTGGGTATCCTGCTGCTGATGGTCGGCAATGGGATGCAGGGCACGCTGCTGGGCATCCGGGGCAGCATCGAGGGAATTTCGACGACCCAGATGTCGGTCGTGATGGCGTCCTATTTCGGCGGCTTCCTGCTCGGCTCGCGCATGGTGCCGGACATGATCCAGAAGGTCGGCCATGTCCGCGTCTTTGCCGCCCTCGCCTCGACCATTTCGGCGGTGCTGGTGCTTTACGCGGTCGTCCCCCGGTGGGAGATCTGGGCCATCGAGCGCCTGATCATCGGCTTCTGCTTTTCCGGCGTCTACATCACCTCGGAAAGCTGGCTGAACGCCAGCGCCACCAACGAGACGCGAGGCCAGGCGCTTTCGGCCTACATGATCGTGCAGATGCTGGGCATCATCGGCGCGCAGATCCTGATGAACACGGCCGATCCGGCGGGCTACCTGCTGTTCATCATCCCCTCGGTCCTGGTCAGCTTCGCCTTCCTGCCGATCCTGCTGTCGGCCCAGCCCGCGCCGCAGTTCTCGACCATCCAGAGGATGAGCTTCGCCACCCTGTTCCGCGTCTCGCCCCTGGGATGCGTGGGCATCTTCCTGATGGGCGGGGTGTTTTCAGCGATCTTCGGCATGGCCTCGGTCTGGGGTTCGGCGCGCGGGCTTTCGGTCACCGAAATCTCGGCCTTCGTGGCGGCCATCTACATCGGCGGGCTGGTGCTGCAATATCCGGTCGGCTGGCTGTCGGACCATGGCGACCGGCGCGTGATCGTGCTGGCCCTGGCGGTCCTGGGCACGCTGGCCTGCCTTGCCACGCTGATGCTGCAGCCGGATATCTGGGGGCTGCTTCTGACCGCGGCCATCATCGGGGGCGTGGCGAACCCGGTCTATTCGCTGCTGCTGGCCTATACCAACGACTTCCTCGATGCCAAGGACATGGCGGCAGCCTCGGCGGGGCTTTTGTTCATCAACGGCGTCGGCGCCATCACCGGCCCGCTGATCACCGGCTGGCTGATGGAGACGCTGGGCCCGGACGGGTTCTGGGCCTATATCGGTGCGCTGCTTCTGGTGTTGGCGCTGTACACCGGCTGGCGCCGCACCCGCCGCCCGACTCCTGTCCAGGACCAGAGCTTTGCGGTCATCGCCCCCTCGGCCACGCCGCTGGCGGTCGAGGCGGCGCTGGAAACCGCGGGCTCGGACGAGCTGCGCACCGACTGAGCATCGGGCCTTGCAGCGGCCTGCCCGCTCTGCGACCATCCCCTGAAATCAGGGAGAGGCGCCCATGACCACCGTCACACCGGCCGAGATCAACCGCTTCTGGATCGAGGAGGTCGGCCCGAAGGGCTGGTACGAACGCTCGGACGCACTGGACCAGCAGATCCGCGACCGCTTCCGCGCCGCCTGGGACGATGCGGCGGTGCTGGCCCCCGCCTGGGCCGGGGACCCCGAAGGGGCGCTGGCAGCGCTGATCCTGACCGACCAGTTCCCGCGCAACATGTTCCGCGACGATCCCCGCGCCTTCGCCACCGACGACCTGGCCCGTCGGCTGGCGGACGAGGCCATCGCGGCGGGGTTCGACCTGCGCATCGACCCGCCGGCGCGGCAGTTCTTCTACCTGCCCTTCGAGCACAGCGAAAACCTTGAGGATCAGGATCGCGCGGTCGAGCTGTTCGCCGAATTCATGCCGGGCGAAAACCTGCGCCACGCCCAGATCCATCGCGACACCATCGCCCGCTTCGGCCGCTTTCCCTGGCGCAATGCCGCCCTGGGACGCAGCCCCACACCGGCGGAATCCCGCGTGATGGAAGGCGGAGGCTACGGCGCGCTGGTATCGGGCAAGCTGTCGCTTGATGGTCTGGGATAAATGGTTTAACGCTCAACTATCTTTTTCAGAGGGGGATTCCATGGCGCAGAACTTCGACATGGTGGTGATCGGTTCCGGCCCGGGCGGCTATGTCTGCGCCATTCGCGGGGCCCAACTGGGCCTGAAAGTCGCCTGTATCGAGCGCGAGCACCTGGGCGGCATCTGCCTGAACTGGGGCTGCATCCCGACCAAGGCGCTCCTGCGCTCGGCCGAGGTGTTCCACCTGATGCACCGCGCCAAGGAATTCGGCCTTTCGGCCGGCCAGATCGGCTATGACCTGGGTGCCGTCGTCCAACGCTCGCGCGGCGTGGCCAAGCAACTCGCGGGCGGCGTCGGCCACCTGCTGAAGAAGAACAAGGTCACCGTCATCATGGGCGAGGCCACGCTGACCGCCCCCGGCAAGATCAGCGTCAAGACCGACAAGGGCGCCGAGGAAATCACCGGCAAGGCCATCGTGCTGGCGACCGGTGCCCGCGCCCGCAACCTGCCGGGGCTGGAAGCCGACGGGGACCTGGTCTGGAACTACAAGCACGCGCTGCAGCCACCGCGCATGCCCAAGAAGCTGCTGGTCATCGGGTCGGGCGCGATCGGCATCGAATTCGCCAGCTTCTTCAACACGCTGGGCGCTGATACCACGGTGGTCGAGGTCATGGACCGCGTGCTGCCGGTCGAGGATGCGGAAATCTCGGCGCTGGCGAAAAAGCAGTTCGTCAAGCAGGGCATGAAGATCATCGAGAAGGCCACGGTCAAGAAACTGGACCGCGCCTCCGGCAAGGTCACCGCCCACATCGAAAAGGACGGCAAGACCGAGACGCAGGAGTTCGACACGGTGATCTCGGCCGTCGGCATCGTCGGCAACGTGGAAAACCTCGGCCTTGAAAAGCTGGGCGCCAAGATCGACCGCACCCATGTCGTGACCGACGAATATTGCCGCACCGGCGTCGAGGGGCTCTATGCCATCGGCGACGTGGCGGGCGCCCCCTGGCTTGCCCACAAGGCCAGCCACGAAGGCGTCATGGTGGCCGAACTGATCGCCGGCCAGCATCCGCATCCGATCAAGCCGAACTCGATTCCGGGCTGCACCTATTGCAACCCGCAGGTCGCCAGCGTCGGCCTGACCGAGGAGAAGGCCAAGGCCGCGGGTTACGAGATCAAGGTCGGCCGCTTCCCCTTCATCGGCAACGGCAAGGCCATCGCCTTGGGCGAACCCGAGGGGCTGGTCAAGACCGTCTTCGACGCCAAGACCGGCGAGCTGCTGGGCGCACATATGGTCGGCGCCGAGGTCACCGAACTGATCCAGGGCTATGTCGTCGGCCGCACGCTGGAAACCACCGAGGCCGAGCTGATGGAGACGGTCTTCCCGCACCCGACCCTGTCGGAAATGATGCACGAATCCGTGCTTTCGGCCTATGGCCGCGCCATCCACTTCTAGGCAAGACCAAGGGGGCCCGCGCGGCCCCCTTCAGCAATCACCGTTTTTCAAATACCCATATTCCGGCGCCGCCGCCGGGCCGGCGCTCAGGCGGAAGCCGGCATCCGCGCCTCGACCATGCCGGCATACCAGCTTGCGCCCGCCGGGATCGCATTGTCGTCGAAATCGTATTCCGGCGAATGAACCATGGCGGTGTCGCCGTTGCCGACAAAGATATAGGCGCCCGGCCGTTCGTTCAGCATATAGCTGAAATCCTCGCCCGCCATCAGGGGCAGCATGTCCATGTTCACGAAACCGGCCACCTGCCGGGCCACCTCCGCCGCGAAACCAGTGGCTTGCGGGTCGTTCATGGTGACGGGATAGCCGCGCTCGTAATGCACCTCGGCCCGGGCGCCCAGCGCCGCGGCGGTGTTTTCCGCGACCCTCGCGATGGCGGCCTCGATCTGGTCGCGCACCTCGGGATCAAGGCTGCGGGCGGTGCCGCGCAGGGTCACCATCTGCGGGATGACGTTGTGGGCGGTGGAATCCGTCTCGACCACGCAGACCGAGACCACGCCGCTTTTCAGCGGATCGACGTTGCGCGACACAACGGACTGAAGTGCAACAATAATCTGCGCAGCCACCAATGTGGTGTCGATGCATTCATGCGGCTTGGCCGCGTGGCCGCCCTTGCCCGTCACCACGATGTCGAACTGGTCGGCGGCGGCCATCATCGCGCCTTCGCGGATCGCGAACGTGCCGACCGGATAGCCGGGCATGTTGTGCATGCCATAGAACTCCTGAATGCCCCAACGCTCGACCAGCCCGTCCTGGACCATGGCCAGGCCGCCGCCGCCGCCCTCCTCGGCGGGCTGGAAGATGACCACGGCGGTGCCGTCGAAATTGCGCGTCTCGGACAGGTATTTCGCGGCGCCAAGCAGCATGGCGGTGTGGCCGTCATGCCCGCAGGCGTGCATGACCCCCGGATTTTTCGAGGCATAGGCGCGCCCCGTCCGTTCCCGGATGGGCAGCGCGTCCATGTCCGCGCGCAGGCCCACGACCCGGCCGCTGCGGTCGGTCCGACCCCGGATCACGCCCACGACGCCGGTGCGGCCGATGCCCTCGACAACCTCGTCGCAGCCGAAGTCGCGCAACAGCGCGGCGACGCGGGCGGCGGTGCGATGCACCTCGTACAGCAGTTCCGGGTTCTCGTGGAAATCCCGGCGCCAGGCGGCGATCTCGGGCAGCAGTTCGGCGAAGCGGTTCTTGACGGGCATGGGACACTCTCCTTCGCGGGCAGGTTAGCCCTTTCGCGGGGCGCCGCAAGCCCGCGCAACGGCAGCGCGCGTTGCGCCGGTGCACCGGCCCCCGGGACAGGCACGAAAACCCAAGGATCGCCGGGATTTTGGCCGTGCAGCCCGTGCACGGCGCGTACACCGGGCGTACACCGCCCATGCACCGCGATCAGATGGACGGCCCCAGTTCGACCCGCGACCCGTCCGAAAAGCGCGAGAACCGGAACCGGCGCAGATCATGCTGCGGCGCCCGGCCCAGGATCATGTCGGCCATGACCCGCCCCACCCCCGGCCCGATTCCGAAGCCGTGGCCGGACAACCCCGTCGCGATGTAGAATCCCGGCAGCGGGGTTTCGTCCAGCACCGGCACCTGGTCGGGCGTCACGTCGATCATCCCCGCCCAGGCGCGGGCGATCGCGGGTCGGCCAAGCGCGGGGAATGCCGCAGCGAAATCGTCGCGCAGCGTTTCGATCCGTCCCAGGTTCGGGGCCGGGTCAAGGACGCGCATCGCCTCGAAGGGCGAGGCTGCGTCCGCCGCCCAGCGGCGCGGCGTCCCCCAAGCATCGGGATAGTGGCGCGGCGCCGCGGGCGCGAGGCGGGTGTGGCGCATGTCGCGGCGGATCTGCGGCAGAAAGGCCCCCAGGTTCCGGAATGCGTCGGGCCCGACCCAGAAATCATGGCCGATGCCCGGCGCCAGCGTATAGCCGCCATCCGCCCGACGGCGAAAGGCAAAGCCGGAATCGGCGGCGTTGCCGGCGTGGAACTCCGGCATCGGCGGCGTCGCAGCGACCGTCGCGCGCACCGCAAGCTGCGGAAAGCCCAGCCCCGCATGGCGCGCCAGAAGCGAGGACCAGGCGCCCCCGGCCAGCAGCACCTGCGGCGCAGCGATGGGCCCTTTTTCGGTGACCACCCCCGAAACCCGCCCGGCGGCGGTCTCGACGGCGCGCACGGCGCAGGATTCGTGCAGGCTCGCGCCCGCCTCGGCGGCAAGGCCCGCGATGGCGGGAACGGCGGTCCAGGGCTCGGCCCGCGCATCGCTCGCAGTGTGAAGTCCGCCGACCCAGCCGGCGGCATTGGGCAGCAGGGCATCCAGTTCCGCCCGCGACAGCATCCGCGTGTCCAAGCCATGGGCGCGGGCATGGGGCAGCCAGCTTTCGAAATTCGCCAGATCCGCCCGGCCATTGGCCAGATAAGTGGTCCCGGTCCGGCGCAGCCCCACCGCCTCGCCCAAGCGCTGCTGCAAGCCGTCCCACAGGCGCAGGGCATGGATCATCACCGGCAGTTCGGCCGGGTCGCGGCCCTGCTGGCGCACCCAGCCCCAGTTGCGCGAGCTTTGCTCGCCCGCGATGCGGCCCTTTTCGCACAGGACGACCCGGCGCCCGGCCTCGGCCAGGTAAAGCGCCGTCGCGACGCCGGCGATGCCGCCGCCGATCACGACCACATCGGCCTGCGCCGGAGGATCGGCGGCAAAGCGCATGGGGGTCGCAAGGGAAATCGGTCCGCCGGTCTGCATGGCGCAAGGCTTAATTCGGCGCAAGGCGCGCCACAAGCGGTCTCGGCAACCGGACTTGTGCAAGTGCAGGGTTTCCTTGTTGTTCAAATACCCAAACCGGCCGTTTCGCAAAAGCGACGCCGGTGGTCTTGGCCAGCAGTGCCGAATGGGTATTTGAACAACAAGGAAACCTTCAAAGCGCCTGCGCAAGGTCGGCCAGATGCGCGCGCGGCAGGATCAGCAGCACGGGTCCTTCGATCGCCAGGCGCAGGGGGCCGGTGCAGCGGTTCGAGGTTCCGACGCGCCCGTCCGGGGCAAGGTCGAGCCCGTCGATGGGCCATTCCAGACCCTGCGAGCGCCCGCGCGCCGGTCCCATCGGGAACAGCGAGACGCGGGTGCCGGGCGGCAGGTCCAGGGCGATTTCGGGCGGGGCCAGGGCGATGGCGTCATCGCCCGCCAGCAGGATGCAGGGCGGGCCCAGGCGGCGCGCCAGCGTCGAGAGAGCGGCCAGGAAATGATCCTGGCGCGCGCCGGAAAAGCCCAGGCCAATGACCAGGGGCGCGTCGATCCGGGACAGGCATTTTTCGAAATCCGTGCTGTCCTGTTCGGCGATGCGGTGCAGGTTTTCGGCCGGGATGGCGGTGCGGGCCGCCTCAGACAGGCTGTCGAAATCGCCCCAGACGGCGGCGGGGGTCAGGCTCCGGGCCAGGGCCTGGTCGGCGCCGCCGTCCGCCGCGGCCACGGTGGGCGCCAGCGCCAGCGCCTGGGCCAGGTCGTCCGGCCCGAGCGGCCCGCCACCGATCAGGGTGACGGGCTGGCGGCTTTGCAGGATCATTCGCCCTTGCCGATGCCGCGGAAGATGCGGCGGAACGGGAAGGCCCAGAGCACGCCCAGGCCCACATAGACCGCGAATTCGGCCAGGATCGGCAGGCGTCCGAAGCGGGCGTCCAGCCAGTTCATCAGCGTCACCGCCACCACGATGTAAAGCGGCAGGCCGATCAGCAGCACCACCAGCGACCAGCGTTTGCGCGCCTTGAGGTCCATCAGTCGGCGAAGGGGTCGGTGACGAGGATGGTGTCGTCGCGCTCGGGCGAGGTCGAAAGCAGCGCCACGGGGCACTGGATCAGTTCCTCGATGCGGCGGACGTATTTGATCGCCTCGGCCGGCAGATCGGCCCAGCTGCGCGCGCCTTGCGTCGATTGCTGCCAGCCCGGCATCTCTTCGTAGACCGGGGTCACCTTGGCCTGCAGGGCGGCGGCGGTGGGCAGGTGGTCGAAATGCTGGCCGTCGATTTCGTAGCCCGTGCAGATCTTCAGCGTCTTGAACCCGTCCAGCACGTCGAGCTTGGTCAGCGCGATGCCATCCACGCCGGAAATCGCGCAGGTCTGGCGCACCAGCACCGCGTCGAACCAGCCGCAGCGGCGCTTGCGGCCGGTGACGGTGCCGAATTCATGGCCGCGCTCGCCCAGGCGCTGGCCGTCCTCATCCTCGAGCTCGCTCGGGAAGGGACCGGAGCCGACGCGGGTGGTATAGGCCTTGACGATGCCCAGCACGAAGCCGATGGCCGAGGGGCCCATGCCGGTGCCGGTCGCGGCCATGCCCGACATGGTGGTCGAGGAGGTCACGTAAGGATAGGTGCCGAAGTCGATGTCGAGCAGCGAGCCCTGCGCGCCCTCGAACAGGATGCGCTTGCCGGCGCGGCGATAGTCGTTCATCACCTTCCAGACCGGCTGGGCGTATTGCAGAAGCTTCGGCGCGATCTCCAGGAGCTTCGCGCGCAGCTCGGCCCGGTCGATGGGCGTGGCGCCCAGGCCCTGGCGCAGCGCATCGTGATGCGCGAGCAGCCGGTCGAGCCGGGCGTCCAGCGTCTCTTCGTCGCCGAGGTCGGCGACGCGGATGGTCCGGCGGCCGACCTTGTCCTCGTACGCCGGGCCGATGCCGCGGCCGGTGGTGCCGATCTTGGAGGCCCCCGCCGCCTCTTCGCGCAGCTTGTCGAGGTCCTGATGCAGCGGCAGGATCAGCGGCGTGTTTTCCGCGATCATCAGGTTTTCGGGGCTGATCTGCACGCCCTGGGCCGACAGCTTGTCGATTTCGGCAAACAGCGCCCAGGGGTCCAGCACGACGCCGTTGCCGATGACCGCCATTTTGCCCGCGCGCACGATGCCCGAGGGCAGGAGCGACAGCTTGTAGACCTGGTTGCCGATGACCAGCGTGTGGCCCGCGTTGTGCCCGCCCTGGAAGCGCGCGATCACGTCGGCGCGTTCGGACAGCCAGTCCACGATCTTGCCCTTGCCTTCGTCGCCCCATTGCGCGCCGACGACCACCACATTGGCCATTGTGCTTTCCTTCCGCGGTCATGAATGCCGAGCACGGTATAATGGCCAGGGCGCTGCTGGGAAAGCGCATTCCATGCCGCGCGGAAAATCGGCCTGCGGCCCGTGCGGAAATGCTTTGCCGGGGGCGCGGCAGTCGTGGGAACACTGGGGCGACCGGGACGGTCCCGGCCGCAAGGGAGACAGACCATGTGCAATGCCTGCGTGATCGAAAGCGTCAAGCAAACCATGATGAGCCGGCGCAGCCTGTTCATGGGGGCGGCCGCCAGCGGCGCCGCCGCCATCGCGTCCAGCGCGCTGAGCGCCCGCCCGGCCCTGGCCGAGGCCAGGGGCAAGGTCCTGGACCTGACCTATGTGTTCGACGAAAAGTTCCCGACCTTCGACGGGGTGCCCGGCATCGCCTATGAGGAGGCGGTGAATTTCGACGCCTCGGGCTATCAGCTGTGGAAGATCACCGTCTTTGAGCATTCCGGCACCCATGTCGACGCGCCGCTGCATTTTTCCAAGGACGGCATGTCGGTGGCGGAACTGCCGCCGGAAAGCCTGATCTGCCCGCTTTGCGTCATCGACATCACCGCCAAGGCCCGCGACGACGCCAATGCGGCGCTGGAGGCCGAGGATGTCGAGGCCTGGATCAGCGCCCATGGCGCGATCCCGGCGGGCGCCTGCGTCGCGATGCATTCCGGCTGGGGCGCGAAGGTCGCCACGCCCGCGTTCCGCAACACGCCGGACGGGGCATTCGCCTTTCCGGGCTTCGGCAAGTCGGCGACGGATCTGCTGGCGACGATGGATGTCGCGGCCATCGCCAGCGACACGCTGTCCCTGGACCCCGGCAACTCGGCCGATTTCGCGGTGCACAACTCCTGGCTGCCGGGCGGGCGCTACGGGATCGAGAACCTGGCCCATGTCGACCAGCTTCCGGCCAAGGGCGCAACGATCTTTGTCGGGGCACCCAAGCACGCGCGCGGCACCGGCGGCCCGGCCCGCGTGATGGCGCTGGTCTGATGGCAACGGTCCCGCTGCTGTCCGACGAGGAGGCGCCCGCGGAATCGCGGGCAGTCTTCGAAGCCATCCGCGCCGCACGGGGCACGGATTACGTCAACAACTTCTGGCGCGCGCTGGCGCATGATCCGGCGCTTCTGCGCGCGACATGGGAACGGCTTTCGGCGGTCATGGGGCCGGGCGCGCTGGACCCGCTGGTCAAGGAGATGGTCTATCTGGCGGTCTCGACGGCGAACGGCTGTTCCTATTGCGTCCATTCCCACACCGCCGCCGCCCGCGCCAAGGGCATGACCCCCGCGCAGCACGCCGAACTGCTGGCGGTGATCGCCATGGCCAGCCAGACCAATGCGCTGGCCAACGCGCTTGCGGTGCCGGTGGATGCGCGGTTCATGGAGGACTGACGGAACGACAGGGAGCCGATGCCGCAACGCAGCATTGCAGTTTCGGCAGTAGCTACGGCAGCAAGGATGACTTATCTTGGCCTGCAGGGGAGGAAACCGTTCGCCAACACCGAAAGGGTTTCCAATGGCACTGCACTCCAACGCCTATTCGTCCTGGCTGCCGGCCGCCTATGACGCCTTCTTTGCCAAGCTGGGCCAGGGTCTGAACGCCTATGTCGAGACGCGCTCGCGCCGGGCGGAGATCGCCGCGCTCGAAGCGAAATCGGACGAGGAACTGGCCCGCATGGGAATCGCGCGGGACCGTATCGTGCATTACGTCTTTCGCGACCTGGTCTGGATCTGACCGCCGGAGCAGGGGTGCGGCGATGGCCGCGCCCCTGTTTGCGCATCCGTGGTGGTGCGCCCTGCCCTTTCAGGCCCCGTCCGCAGTCTGATGGGCGCGAGTCTGATGGGCGCGCGGGGATGAAGCACCGCGCGGCGGCGCGAGCGGCGGGGCCGGATCGGGTATTTGGAAAACGGTGAAAGCCGGGGTGCCGGAACCGGGTCGATCCCTGGTCCGGCGTTTCGGGTCCGGCGTCCTTGCCGCCCGGCGCGTCAGGCGGCGGCGCGCAGGAGGTCGGGCTGGAAGGGGGCGATCGCGACCCTGGCTCCCTCGAAGACGCAGAAGCTTTGCGCCGGCACCTCGATCCAGTCGGCTTCGTCGCTTTCCAGGGGCTCCGAGACCACGGCGCGGCCGTTGCGGTTTTCCGACCAGCGGTGGAACAGTGTCGGCGCCTGGTCGTCGCTGGCGTAGCGCAGCGCATAGAGCCGCTGGCCGTCCGAGAAGGCGGCGGTCAGGCGGACATGCGGCGCCTCGCCCCGGTCGCGGGCCAGCGCCTGGAACCGGGCCGTGGCGCGGGCCATGGCGCCGGCCGGGTCGCTGTCCAGCCCCTCGCCCAGGGCCATCAGGAACAGCGCCTCGCTGTCGGTGGCGCCCTTGCGGTGGGCGTAATAATCGTCGGGGATCAGCGCCTCGGCATGGCGGCGGTAGCGGTCGTAGCCGCCGAACTGGCCGTTGTGCATGAAGCTCCAGCGGCCGACGACGAAGGGATGGCAGTTGTTGCGGCTGGTCGCGGTCCCCGTCGAGGCGCGCACATGCGCCAGGAACAGGTGCGATTTCAGCGTCGCGGTCAGGCTTTTCAGATTGCTGTCGGACCAGGCCGGCATGATGTCGCGGTAAAGCCCCGGCTCGGCCCGTTCGCCGTACCAGGCGAGGCCGAAGCCGTCCGCATTGACCGGCGTCAGGCACCGCTGCGCGTCGTGGCTTTGCCGGACCAGCGAATGGCCGGGCCGGCAGATCACATCCTCAAGAAAGATCGGACTGCCGATATAGGCTGCCCAGCGACACATTTCCTGTCCCCGTTTTCACGCTTTTCCAAGGGCTAGCATGGAAAGGCCGGAGAATCACCAAAAACCCTCAGGCGGGGTTTTCCTCGACGATCACAAGGTCGCGCTCTGCCGCATTCCGGGCATGGTCCAGCGCCGCCTGGTATTCGGGCGAGTTGTAGCAGGCCACCGCATCCTCGACGCTGGGAAAGCGGGCGACGACATTGCGGGCGCGGTCGGCGCCTTCAAGCTGCACATAGCGCGAGCCGCGCGCCAGGAAGACCCCGCCATGGGCGGCGATGGCCGGACCGGCGAGCCTGGCGTATTCGCCGTAAGCCTCGGGGTCGGTGACGGTCACATGGGCAATCCAGAGCGCGGTCATGCCTTCTCTCCGATCAGGGTTTCGACGGCGGCGATGGCATGGTCGGCCAGCGCCAGGCTGGGGGCGCCGCCCTGGGCACGGTCGGGGCGGCCGCCGCCGCCCTTGCCGCCCAGTGCCGCAGTCGCGGCCTGGACCAGGTCCACGGCGCTGACGCGCGCGGTCAGGTCCGGGGTGACGCCGGCGGCGACGGTGGCCTTGCCCTCGGCCTCGGCCAGCACCACGACGGCGCCCGAACCCAGCCTGGCCTTCATCTCATCCACCAGCGGGCCGAGTTCCTTGCCGGAAACGCCGTCGACGCGGCGGGCGATCAGCTTGATGCCGTTGATCTCCTTGGGTGCGTCCTCGGCGCCCCCGCCCATGGCGAGTTGGCGCTTGAGCTGGGCGACCTCGTTGGCCAGCGCCTTGCGTTCCTCGGCCAAGGCGCGGACCTTGTTCACCACGTCGCCCGATTGCGCCTTGAGGATACCGGCGATTTCGGAAAGCTCGGCGTCCACGCGGCGCAATTCGTCCATCGCGGCCTGGCCGGTCAGCGCCTCGATCCGGCGGATGCCGGCGGCCGAGGCGGTTTCGGTGGTCAGGGCGAACATGCCGATGTCGCCGGTGCGCCCGACATGGGTGCCGCCGCAGAGTTCCAGCGAATAGGTGCGGCCCTCGTTGCCCTTGCCCGAGCCGTCCAGTTCGCCCATGGACACGACGCGCACCTCGTCGCCGTATTTCTCGCCGAACAGCGCTTGGGCGCCTAGGGCGCGGGCGTCGTCGGGGGTCATGATCCGGGTTTCGACCGGGCTGTTCTGGCGGATGAAATCGTTCACCTCGCGTTCGACCTGGGCGATTTCCTCGGGCGTCAGCGCCTTGCCGTGGCTGAAGTCGAAGCGCAGCCGGTCGGGCGCGTTCAGGCTGCCGCGCTGCGCGACGTGATCGCCGAGCGCGCGCCGCAGCGCCTCGTGCAGCAGGTGCGTGGCCGAGTGGTTGGCGCGGATCGCGCTGCGGCGGTCGTGATCGACCGAGAGCTGCGCGCCCTGGCCGCGGCTGATCGTGCCCAGCGTCACCTCGGCCACATGGATGAAGACGCCATTGGCTTTCTTGGTGTCGGTGACGCGCGCCGCGCCGGTTTCGGTCTTGATGAGCCCGGTGTCGCCGACCTGGCCGCCGGATTCACCGTAGAAGGGCGTCTGGTTGACGACGATCTGGACCGGCTGACCCTCGGACACGGTTTCGACCGCGGCGCCGTCCTGCACCAGGGCCAGGATCTGGCCCTCGGCCTCCTCGGTGTCGTAGCCCAGGAATTCGGTGGCCCCGTGCTGTTCGGCCAGGTCGAACCAGATCGCGGCGTCCTTGGTCTCGCCCGAGCCGGCCCAGGCGGCGCGGGCCTTGGCCTTCTGCTCGGCCATGGCGGCGTCGAAGCCGGCGGTGTCGACGCTGCGGCCCTTTTCGCGCAGCGCGTCCTGGGTCAGGTCCAGCGGGAAGCCGTAGGTGTCGTAAAGCTTGAAGGCCGCCTCGCCGGGCAGGTTCGCCCCCTCGGGCAGGCGCGACAGTTCGTCATCCAGCAGGCGCAGGCCGCGGTCGAGCGTCTGCTTGAAGCGCGTCTCCTCGAGCCGCAGCGTCTCCTCGATCAGGGGCTGGGCGCGGCCGAGTTCGGGATAGGCGGCACCCATCTGGCGCACCAGCGCGGGGACCAGGCGGTGCATGACCGGATCCTTGGCGCCCAGCATATGCGCGTGGCGCATGGCGCGGCGCATGATGCGGCGCAGCACATAGCCGCGCCCTTCGTTGCTGGGCATCACCCCGTCCGCGATCAGGAAGCTGGTCGAGCGCAGGTGGTCGGCGATGACGCGGTGATGCACCTTGCCCGGGCCGTCCGGGTCGGCGCTGGTCGCATGGGCGCTGGCCTCGATCAGCGACCGCATCAGGTCGGTGTCGTAATTGTCGTGCTTGCCCTGCAAGAGCGCGCCGATCCGTTCCAGCCCCATGCCGGTGTCGATCGACTGCATGTCGAGCGCGCGCATCGAGCCGTCCTCGAACTGCTCGTTCTGCATGAAGACGAGGTTCCAGATCTCGATGAAGCGGTCGCCGTCCTCATCGGCCGAGCCGGGCGGGCCGCCCCAGATCTGGTCGCCGTGGTCGTAGAAGATCTCGGTGCAGGGGCCGCAGGGGCCGGTCGGGCCCATCTGCCAGAAGTTGTCGCTGGTCGGGATGCGGATGATGCGGTCGTCCGTCAGGCCCGCGACCTTCTTCCAGATATCCGCGGCCTCGTCGTCGGTGTGGTAGACGGTGACCAGCAGCTTGTCCTTGGGGATGCCGAAATCCTTGGTCAGCAATTCCCAGGCATAGGGGATGGCCTGGCTTTTGAAGTAATCGCCAAAGCTGAAGTTGCCCAGCATTTCGAAGAAGGTATGGTGCCGGGCGGTATAGCCCACATTGTCCAGGTCGTTGTGCTTGCCGCCGGCGCGCACGCATTTCTGCGCGGTGGTGGCGCGGTTGTAGTCGCGCTTCTCGACCCCGGTGAACAGGTTCTTGAACTGCACCATGCCCGAGTTGGTGAACATCAGGGTCGGATCGTTTCGCGGCACCAGGGGGCTGGATTCGACGACCCGGTGGCCGTTGCGTTCGAAAAAGCTCAGGAAGGTCGAGCGGATATCATTCAAGCTGGGCATGTCATAGCCTTCATCGCAAAGCGTCTGGTCCGGCCGGCGCCGGTTTGCCGCCCGGTCTAGCCCCAGGCCGGACCTCTGTCCAGCAATCCCGGACTTCGCCGCCGGCGGCCGGGGGTCTTTCCTGCGCCGACGCGGCCCCCGAACATGGGAAATGCGCGGGGAGGCCCCGCGCATCCTGTCCGGCCAAGGCCTCGGATCACTCCTCGGTCAGGCTGTCGTCGCTGTCCTCGGTCGCGCCGAAATCCAGGCCGTGGCTGGCGCGGATCTTGTCCTCGATGGCGAAGGACACCTCGGGATGGTCGCGCAGATACTGCTTGGCGTTCTCGCGGCCCTGGCCGATGCGTTCGTCGCCATAGGAATACCAGCTGCCCGATTTCTCGACCACGCCGGCCTTGATGCCCAGGTCGATCAACTCGCCGACCTTGGAGATCCCCTCGCCATACATGATGTCGAATTCGACCTGGCGGAAGGGCGGCGCCACCTTGTTCTTGACCACCTTGACGCGGGTGGCGTTGCCGACCACCTCGTCGCGGTCCTTGATCGCGCCGGTGCGGCGGATGTCGAGCCGGACCGAGGCGTAGAACTTCAGCGCGTTGCCCCCGGTCGTGGTTTCCGGGTTGCCGAACATCACGCCGATCTTCATGCGGATCTGGTTGATGAAGATCACCATGCAGTTCGAGCGGCCGATGCTGGCGGTCAGCTTGCGCATCGCCTGGCTCATCAGACGGGCCTGGCTGCCCATCTGCATGTCGCCCATGTCGCCCTCGATCTCGGACTTGGGCGTCAGCGCCGCGACCGAGTCGACCACCACCAGGTTCACCGCGCCCGAGCGCACCAGCGTGTCGACGATCTCCAGCGCCTGTTCGCCCGTGTCGGGCTGGCTGATCAGGAGCTCGTCCAGGTTCACGCCCAGCTTCTTGGCGTATTGCGGATCCAGCGCGTGTTCGGCGTCGACGAAGGCGCAGACGCCGCCCTTCTTCTGTTCCTCGGCCACCACATGCAGCGTCAGCGTGGTCTTGCCCGAGCTTTCCGGGCCGAAGATCTCGATGATGCGGCCCTTGGGCAGGCCGCCGATCCCCAGCGCGATGTCGAGCCCCAGCGAGCCGGTCGAGGTCGCCTCGATCTCGGCCACGGGATTGTCGGCCCCCAGCTTCATGATGGAGCCCTTGCCGAACTGCCGCTCGATCTGTGCGAGCGCGCTGTCCAGCGCCTTTTGCTTGTCTGCCGAGCGCTTGTCGTTCATGTCGAAAAGAGTTGCCCCTGCCATGCCGTCCTCATGCTTATCACACACCCCGAAGGCCGGGGCAATCTGTGCCCGCCCGCAACGATGTTCACGGGTTGTTCCTATTTGGGCGCTTTTGCATCAAATTGCAAGATCGCCCGCGATTCGCGGCCCCGCGCCGGCCCCGCTTTCCCAGCATCCGCCGCAGGGGTTAAGAAACGGTTTACAGCCCTGCGCCGGGGGTTTATCCCCATGCCGCTTGCGACGACGGACGGATGGCCTGCTGCATGTTGATTTTCTGGGAAAAGCGCCTGGTGTTCCTGGCCACGCCCAAGGCGGGCTCGACCGCGATCGAGGCCGCGCTCGAAGCCCTGGCCAACGTGGCCGTGCAGCGGCCCGCGGCCCTCAAGCATACGAACCTTGCCCATTACCGCGGCCATATCGAGCCCTGGCTGCAGGCGATGGCGGGCGAGGGCTTCACCACCGTCGCCCTGATGCGCGAACCGATCGACTGGCTGCGCAGCTGGTACCGCTTTCGGCTGCGCGACGACATGGACGACCCGGACCACGCCATGACCGGGGTCAGCTTTGCCGATTTCGCCCAGGCCTATGCCGGTCACGAGGACCGGGAGATCGGCTCGCAGTCGGGCTTTCTGACCCGGGACGGGGACCGGGTGGACCGCATCTTCCGCTATGAGGACATCGAGGCCTTCACCCATTTCCTCGAGGACCGGCTGGACTGCGCGATCAGCCTGCCGCGGGTCAACGTGCCGCCCGCGGTCGACGTCTCGCTGGACGAGCCGCAAGAGACGCGGCTGCGCCAGGTCATGGAGCGCGACGTGGCGCTTTACGATTCGCTCTGACCGCCCGCCGGGACCGGCCCCATCTCGAGCTGGCGGCTGACCAGCGCCGTCAGGTCCGACAACGAGAAGGGCTTGGGCAGGAAGGCCGAATGCGGCACCGACGGGCGGCCGTCGGCAAAGACATCCTCGGCATAGCCCGACATGAAGATGACGCGGGTCTGCGGCCGGTCGCGCAGCGCGGTCCTGACCCAGGCCGGCCCGTCCATGCCCGGCATCACGACATCGGTGACGAAGACGTCCACGTTCAGGCGCTGGTCGGACAGCAGCGCCAGGGCGTCCTCGGCGCAGGCGGCCTCGAGCACGTTGAAGCCCTGCAGCTTCAGCGCGCGGCTGGCGAAGGCGCGGACCGGGGCCTCGTCCTCGACCAGCAGGACGGTGGCCTCGACATCGCGGCGCGGGCGCTTGGCGGGGCGGGGCTTTTCCGGTTCGGGCGCCTCGGCCGCGTCGCGGTCATGGGCCGGGAAGAACAGCGAAAAGGTGCTGCCCTCGCCCAGGGTGCTGTCGCAAAAGATATAGCCCCCGGTCTGCTTGACGATGCCATAGGCGGTGGACAGGCCAAGTCCGGTCCCCTCGCCCGTGCGCTTGGTGGTGTAGAAGGGCTCGAAGATCTTGGCCAGGTCCTCGGCCGGGATGCCGCAGCCGCGGTCGCGGACCTGGACGCGGACGTAATCCCCCGCCGGCAGGGTGGCGCGCCCGATCTCGGTCGCGCCGTCCAGGCGCAGGTTGTCGGTGCTGACCGTGATGTCGCCGCCGCCGGGCATGGCGTCGCGCGCGTTCACCACCAGGTTCATGATGACCTGTTCCAGCTGCCGGCGATCTGCGCGGATCATGCGCAGCTGCGGATCGTGATCGAAGGTCAGCACGATCCGTTCCCCCACCAGGCGGTTCAGCAGGTGGGTCAGGTCCGACAGCGTGTCGCGCAGGTCCATGATCTGGGGCTTGAGCGTCTGCTTGCGCGAAAACGCCAGCAACTGCCGGACCAGCGCCGCCGCGCGGTTGGCGTTCTGGCTGATCTGGTCCAGGTCGGCGTAATCGGGGTCGGCCTTGTCGTGGCGCAGCATCAGAAGGTCGCAATGCCCGGTGATCGCGGTCAGCAGGTTGTTGAAGTCATGCGCGATGCCGCCGGCAAGCTGGCCGATGGCCTGCATCTTCTGGCTTTGGACGAATTGCGCCTCGAGCGTTTTCAGCGCGCTTGCGTCGGACAGGACGGCGGTGACGTAATCGCCTGCGCCATGCGACAGGCTGATCTGGACGAAGCGGTCCGGGCCGCCGGCCTTCAGGTGGACGACCTCGGCGCCGCCGATGGTGCGGCCGGCGCAGACATCCGCCACCCAGTCGCCGATCTCGCGGCCGAGCCCGTCGAACAGGGCAGAAAGCGACTGGCCGGGCAGGTCCGCGCCCAGAAGCTCGCGCGCGGCCAGGTTCGCGCGCAGGATCGTGGCGGCGGCGTCCAGCGTCAGCAGTGCCACCGGCAGGCTGTCGAAATCGTCCCGGCCCGGAGGCGGCGGGGCGGAGAACGCCGGCGCGGGCTGGCGCTCGCCCTGCCAGTGCTGCAGCTCCGAGCCCGGCGCCCGCGTCACCATGAAGCTGCCCGTGTCCCCCAGCTCGGCGCTTGTGCGGCCGTTCCGCGCCAGGGCGATGCACAGGTCCTGCCAGGCCGAGCGCGGCTCGGCCCGGCGGCTGGCCATCAGATCCTCGATCCTGCGGCCGACGGCCGGTCCCAGGCAGGCCAGCGCGACGTCGTTCTGGGCCAGGATCGCGCCGTCGGGTCCCACGGCCAGGGCCGGCCCGTCATGCCCGGCCAGCGCCGGCTGCAGCCGCGCCACCGCGCGCCGCAGGGCAAGGTCGCGGCGGACCTGCAGCCCGGCAATGACCCCGCCCAGCATGTAGCAGGCCAACGCCGCGCTGCCCGCCGTCAGCACCGCGAGCGCGACCAGACCATGCGGAGCCAGCGCGATCCACAGCGATCCGATGACCAGCGGCATCGAAAGATAGGGCACCAGAAGCTGGGCCGAGCGCGATGTTTCCGGGCGGGTCGATGCCATGGGGTCCCCTGTACGGCGGCTTGTGCGGCCCTCCATATCCACCCCGGGTTAATGGCAGGTTAATCCCGTCTGATCAACGCCAGGTAGAATCCATCCGAGTCCGCGGGCGGCAGGAAACGCCGCTCCTCGACCAGGGAGAAGGGGGCTTGCGCGAGGAAGCGGCGGACCGTCTCGCCGTTCTCGGGCTCGAGCAGGGAACAGGTCATGTAGGCCAGCGCACCGCCCGCCGCGACGAACCCGGCCGCTTGGGCCAGGATGGCCGCCTGCAGGTCAAGAAGATCGGCGAAGCCCTGGGGCGTCAGCCGCCATTTGGCGTCGGGCGTGCGCCGCCAGGTGCCGCTGCCGGAACAGGGCACGTCGGCCACCACCAGGTCGAAGTGCCCGCGCACCCCTCCGGGCGGGGCGATGCGGATGCGCGCCCCGGCCCGCGCGGCCCTCGCCGGAAGATCGGTCATGCGCGCGGCATCGACGTCATGGGCGGTGACGGCGCGGGCCCCGCGGGCGGCCAGCGCCAGGGCCTTGCCGCCGCCGCCCGAACAGTAATCCAGCACGCTCCCTTCCAGGGGCAGGGCCGCGCAGGCGCGTTGCGGCGACAGGTCCTGAAGCTCGACCAAGCCCTCGCGATAGGCGCGCGAGCCGGCGATGCGGCGTGCGCCGTCGATCACCCTCAGCGCCGTGGGCAGGGTTGCCGCGGTTTCGGTCGCGATTCCCTCCTCGGCCAGCGCGGCGACCGCCTGCTGGGGCGAGGCGCGCAGCGTGTTGGCCCGCAGCCAGACCGAGGCGCGGTCGCGCATGGCCTGGGCCACGGCCTCGGCCCGCGCGCCCAGCGAGGCGTCCCAGAGGGGCAGCAGCCAGTCGGGCAGGTCGCGCGCCTCGGCCGGGGTCGGGGGGCGGCCCGCGGCCCGTTCCTCGGCCGTCAGGGGGGCCGGGGCATGGCCTTCGCCGGTGAACAGGGCAGCGGGGTCCAGCCCCTGGTCGCGGCACATCCCCAGGATGAGCCCGCGCCCGGTCATCGCCCCACCCAGCGCCGCGCGCGAGCGCTTGCGGCGCAGCGCATCGAAGACCAGATCGCGCACCGCGGCGCGGTCGCCCGAGCCGGCATAGCGGCTGGCGCGCGACCAGCGCAGCAGCGCGGGCTCGGCCGGGTCTCCGGCCAGGATCCGGTCCAGAATGGTGATCGCGGCCTCGGCGCGCGCGGCAGGGGTCATGACGGGCTCCGCGTCAGGGGTCCGCCCAGAAAGACGCTGCAGGCGCGCTTGTCAATCGCTCAGGGCGGCAGGGGCGGCGGATCGGCCTGGCCGAACAGCGGCCCCGCCGCCCGCGCCAGGATCAGCGGCCCGCGTGTCGCGCCAAGCGACGGCCCCCGCCCCGCACCGATGGCGGCAAGCGAACCCGGCGTGCCCGTCACCTCCGTCCCCAGGGGCGCGCCCAGCAGCATCACCCGTTCCCGCACCCGCGCGCGGCTGCCCGAGGCGATCGAAGCGAAGCTGTTGTAGGTTTCGGGCGATCCGGTCATGCCCTGAAAGCCGCGCCCGCGCAGCATGGCCCGCAATTCGTCGAACCGCGCCAGATAGCGGTCGGCATGGACCCGGGTGCGAGAGTGGAACGCCCCGGCGGCGGCACGCCAGTCACCCGTTTCGGCGTAAAGCTGGCTGACGAAGCGGGCGGCGTAGCGCGCGTTTTCTAGGGGGTCGAACATCTGCGCGACCGAGGCGAAGTTTTCGCCGTGCCAGCGGAAGTTCAGCTGGAAGCAGCCGATGTCGAGGTTGGTGCGCCCCTGCGCCACGCGATCCTGCGCAAAGGCGATGGCGCTTTGCGGGTCGTCGAACCAGGTCCCCTCGCCCTCGGCATTCGCGCTCCAGGCCCAAGGGCGGACGACGCCGTCCATGCGCCGCCCCGTCTCGGTCAGGGTCAGGGCGCCCAGGATGTCGGGGGGCACGCCGCTTTCCCGCGCGGCCTGCTGGGTCGCCCATTCGCAAACCTCGGCCGCGGGGGGGACGGCCCCCTGCCCCGCGCCGGCGGACAGGCAGGAGAGCATCAGGACAAGAAGGGAGAGTATCCGCATGAACCCCCGCGACAGGACGACAGCCGCAGGTCTAGCGCGCAAGGGTTAAGATAGGATGGACGCCTTACCCCCACAGCGCCGCCGCCGGGGGCTGGCGATAGGCAAGCCAGGCCGGAACCGCCGCGGCCAGCGCCGAAAACCCCAGCAGGACCAGGAACATGGCCAGGTCCTGCGGGGCGAAGCCCACCGGCAGGACAAAGCCCTGCGCCCGAGAGATGGCCCGCGACATCAGCAGGGACGCCAGATAGCCGGCGGCGAATCCCAGCACGATGCCGGTGCCGAACAGCAGGAAAAGCTCGGTCCAGACCACGCCGAAGATGGCCGGGCCCGGCGCCCCGAAGGCCCGCAAGGCGCCGATCTGGCGCCGCCGCTGGCCGATGTGGATGACCGTCACCATCACCAGCGCGGCCGCAACCAGCGCAAGCGCCCCGGCCGACACCACCCCCAGCACGCGGCGCGCATCGCCGAGCAGACCGTAAAGCCCGGTCAGCACCTCGCCCGGAAAGATGGCGAGCGTCCGGCCCTCGGCCCGGTAGTCCTGGCGCAGCCGATAGGCGTCGGCGATGCTGTTCGGCTTGACCAGGATCGCGGGGAGCCCCGGCGCCTGGCCCGGCTCCCAGCGCTCGACCAGGGGCGCGCCCGCGTGGTCATGGTCGTGATCGTGGTCGTGGTGCTCCTCGCCCATGCCGTGCACCGACCAGACCGAGGAGATCGGCACCAGGATGGCGCGGTCCCAGGACGTGCCGGTGGGCAGCAGCCGGCCGGTCACATGGTAATGCACGTCCTCGTGCGCGTGGCCGCCCTGATGCAGCTGGCCATGGGTGGGGGTGATCTCGGCCCCCAGCGGCAGGTCGACGGCCGCGCCCAGGACTGCCTCGAACCCGGACTGGAACATGCGCCCCTGCGCCAGGCCCGGCGCGGTGCTTTCCAGCAGCACCGTGGTGGTGCCGACCACCGGATGACCGTCCGCGAAATCGCCGAAGCCCACGGGCGCCGCCCAAGCCACGCGCGGATCGGCCTGCAATGCCGCCAGCACGTCGCCCGACACCAGCGGCAGGGCGGCCGGCTGCAGGAACACGGTGGACAGCACCAGCTGCGTTTCGCTGCCCGGCGCGCCGATCACCAGGTCGAACTTGTCCGAAGCCCGCGCGCTGCCCAGCCGCAGCGCCCGTTCCTGCAAGGTGACGGCGACGCCAAGCGCCACAGCC
Source organism: Paracoccus yeei ATCC BAA-599 (assembly GCF_000622145.1). Taxonomy (GTDB): domain Bacteria; phylum Pseudomonadota; class Alphaproteobacteria; order Rhodobacterales; family Rhodobacteraceae; genus Paracoccus; species Paracoccus yeei. Next base: position 357,911 of record NZ_JHWH01000002.1, read on the forward strand.
AGCGCCACCAGCGCCACGATCAGCGCCGAGCCGAGGCGCAGCCGACGCAGGTCGGCCAGGATGAATCCCATCATGTCAGGCAGCCCTCGCCAGACCGTCGGCGGCGATGCGGCCTTGGTGCAGCCGGACCTGCCGGCCCAGCCGCGCGGTCAGCCGCGCGTCATGCGAGACGACGACCAGCGTGGCCCCGGCCTGGGCGGCAAGCTCCAGCAGCAGGGTGCCGATCAGGTCCGCATTGCGGGGGTCCAGGCTGGCGGTCGGCTCGTCCGCCACGATCAGCCCGGGATTGCGCAGCAGGGCGCGGGCGATGGCCACGCGCTGCATCTCGCCCCGCGACATGGTCTCGATCATCTGGGCGGGCTTTTGCAGGCCAAGGCGCGCCAGCAGGTCGCGCGCGCGCTGGGCCATGGAAGGCTGGAAGGCACGCGCCAGCCGCGCCGGCAAGGCCACGTTGTCCAGCGCCGAAAGCCCCGGAAACAGGTGGAAATCCTGCATGACCAGCCCGACGTTCGCGCCGCGCCAGCGGTCGCGCCGTCCTTCGGACAAGGCGGCGATGTCGGTGCCCGACCAGACCACGCGCCCGCGCGCAGGACGCTCGAGCCCCGTGATCACATTGACCAGCGTCGATTTTCCCGACCCCGAGGGGCCGGTGACGGCCACATGCTCGCCCGCCGCGATGTGCAGGGTCGGCAGCGCCAGGACCGGCGCCTCGAGCCCCGGATAGGCAACCTCGACGCCGGTGAGGGCAAGTGAAAGCATGCGCTCAGACCCGTTCGTAACGCGCGCCGCGCAACCGAAGCTGGCTGACGAAGCCGGTGTCGGGATCGGTCCACGAGCCGCGTTCCAGCACCCCCCGCGCCTCGATCGGCTGGTTCGGATTCGTGAAGGTCTGGCGGCGGTCCAGATAGACGACCATGATGTTGTCGGGCCAGTCCGCGTCGGTCGAGCAGAACGGGCACAGCGCCATCGGGATCTCGGTCAGGACAAAGAATTGCGCCTCGGCCTTCAAGGGGGGCGCCATGAAGCCCTGGATCGCGACCTGCTGGCCGGTCAGGGCCTTGACCTTGTCGGAAAACTCCAGTCCCAGCGCGCTGAACTTGCCGTAAAGCTCGTCAAAGGTCAGCGCGGGCGCCGCCGCATGGGCGGGCCGGATCAGGGAAAGCCCGGCCAGGCCGGCCAGGCAGCTCCTGCGGGTCAGGGTGTGCGTGCGGATCATCGCTGCCTCCTGTCAGGGTGGCCCGCCCGGCTGCACCGGGACGGGCCGCTGTCGTCACTGCGCCGGCGCACCCAGCGCCATGGCATCGGCCAGCACGCGGTAGACGTCCGACTGCTCCATGTAGCCCTTGAAGGCCTCGGCCCCCGGGCCCGTAGCCTGCAGCACGATGTCGTCGACCGCATGGACGCCGGTGTCGTTCTCGCGCGGCAGGTTGCCCACGCGCAGCACCGCGCCCGGCAGGTCCTTGTAGGCCTCGTTCGCGACATATTCGCCCTTGTCGTTCTGGATCGCCGGAACGAAGGGACCGTCGAGCTTGGGGCTCCAGGTTTCGTAATAGTCGGGGAAGTTGCTGGAGAAGATCGCCAGCCGGCGCGACGGGTTGATCGCATCCGGGAAGCCGTCGGCGTTCTCGTCCACATAGTTCGGGAAGCCTGCGTCGTCATAGACGCCGACCTTTTCGCGTGCATCGGCCACGTCCTTGTCGTCGTCGATGGTGCCGATGATCGAAACGCCATGCGTATGATCGCCCGTCACCACCACCAGCGTGTCGGGGTGCTGGGCGGCGAAGTCGCGGGCGACGGCCACGGCCTTGTCAAACTCGATCGTCTCGACCACGGCGCGGTCCCAGTCCAGCGGGTGCGACATCTTGTCGACCGAGGCAGCCTCGACCATCAGGAAGAAGCCGTCTTCGTCCCTGGACAGCTGGTCCAGCGCGACCTGGGTCATCTCGACTAGGCCAGGCTGGTTCGGGAGCTTGTCGACGGTGCCCTTCTTCAGCTGGTTGCGGTCCAGCCAGGTGTCCATGTTGCCGGTGTGGAACAGGCCCAGGATCTTGCCGCTGTTGGTGCCGCGCGCGGCGTCAAGCTCGGCCGCGTCGGTCGCCAGCGTATAGCCCGCGTCGCGGAACATCTGGACATAGTCCTGATCGTCCTTGCGTTTCGAGCCGGGCACGTCCGACTTCAGGAAATAGGCCGAGCCGCCGCCCAGCATCACCTCGGGCTGGACCTGGTAGAACATGCCGACGATATCGGCCTTGTCCGCGCGCTTGCGGGTGTGGGCGACCACCGCCGCAGGCGTCGCGTCCTGCAGTTCCGAGGTGGTGACGACGCCCACCGAACGGCCGCCGGTGCGGCGCAGCGCCTCGGCGATGGTTTCGACCTTGGGGTCGTCCTGGCTGGGCGCGGTGCGGTCGGCATAGACGCCCAGCGCGTTCACCCGGCTTTTGTGCCCGGTCATGTAGGCCGACATGGTGTTGGCCGAGTCGGTCGCGATGGAATGCGTCGAGGAGGTGCCGATGAAGGCCATGTGGTCCAGGTCGTCCATCGCCAGCCGGCCGTCGGCCTTGCCCTCGGTCATGCCCTTGGACATGATCCGGGCGGCGGTGCGGTGCGCGACCGACAGCCCGTCCGCGACCATGAAGATCACGTTCTTGGCCTTGGCGGTCTCGGGGGTGGCATAGACGGTCCAGGTGACGGTCTTGCTTTCGTCGCCGGCCTTGACCTCGACCGTGTAATCCCCCGCCTGGGCCAGGGCCAGGCCGCGCAGGATCAGGGCCGAGCCCAGGATCTTGCCGTCCTCGTCCTTTTCCTCGGCCACATAATCGGCGGGCTTGCCGAAGACCTCGGCATAGGGCTGGCCGTTCACGGTCACGGCGATCTCGGTCTCGGGGTGGACGGCGTCCAGTTCGACCTTGAAGTCGAAAGGCGAGGCCGCGAGGATCGTCGCGCGGTCCAGCGGCATGATCGTCGCCGCCTGCGCGACCGGGGTAAACATCGTGGTGGCCGCCAAAGCGGTAATCAGAGCGCGCATTCCTGCCTCGTTTGAATCTCGTCCGAGCCGAAGCTCACGGCGCCCTGCTACCCACCACAGGTGACGGTAAGGTGACATCGGCGGGAAAATTGTCCTTTCTGCCCCGCGACCTATCCTGACGCACGGCAGAACGCGGCGCTTGGGCGGCGGCCCCGTCAGGCCGGTGGCACTGCGCCGTGGCGCGCGACGGAAATGCAAGACCGCACCGGAAGAAGGGCCGGTGCGGTCAGAGCGCTTTCCAGGGATGAACCGGGCCGCCGGGATGGTCCGGCGCGGCCCGGTCCCGGATCAGAAGTGATAGCCGACGCGGACACCCACGCCCCAGGCATGGTTGCCCGACATGCGCGCGCGGGCCTCGTCCGGCGTGCCGGTTTCGGCATAGGCATCGCCCAGCTTCACATAGCTGACGCCGGTCGTGACCTTGAAGCTGTCCTGCGTATAGATCGCAGCCAGCGTGACGCCCTTGCGCCCGTTGGTGGGCGCCAGGGGCGACACCAGGTCATCGCCGTCGGGTTCGTACATGACCGAGACCGAGCCCGACCAGTTCTCGGTGAACTTGCGGCCGACGCCGATGGTGTAGGTGGTCGTGTCCTCAAGCTCGACCAGCCCGCCCTCGACGCCGAAGCCGGCGGGCGGGGCGCCGACCAGCAAGACCGGCTCGACCTTGAACTCGGACCAGTTCACCCAGCGGATCGAGCCGAACAGCAGCGTGTCGGGCGCGATGCCGGTCTGCCCTTCGAGCAACCAGGACCGCGGGGTCTTGACCGTCGTCTCGCTGCCGACCGCACCGACCAGCGGGTGGGTTTCGGTCGTGTCGAAATCATGCTCGATGGGCGAGTTGTAGGTCAGCGAGACACGCGCCGCGATGTCGGGCCGCTCATAGGCGACGCCCGCGACCCAGCCCATGCCCCAGGCGCCGTCCAGGTCCACCTGATAGCCCGCAAGCGGGCCGTAGGCCGCCCCGTTCAACCCCACGACGCCGTCGGCGCGCGACCCGCGAATACCGCCATGGACCGAGAAGTTGTTCTCGAACTTCCAGCGCAGCAGGGCCGTGTAGGTGGTCGAGTTCACCTCGACGAAGGTGCCGCCCAGGGCAATCGATTCGCCCCCGGGATAGCGGATGTCCGCGCCGAAGGGCTGCTCCATGATGAAGGCGCCCGACAGGTTCGGGTTGAACTGGTGCTTGTAGGCGATGCCGGCGAAGCCATAGCCTTGCGCCACGTCCCCGGTGCCGCGCCCGCCGAACAGCGCCAGGTCGCGGCCCGACACGTCCGGATCGACCCCGCCAAAGCTCAGTTCGACGTAATCTCCCTCCTCGAACAGGGGGGCCAGCGACTGCGGCGCCCGCTCGATTCCTCCGGCCAGAACCGGTGCGGTGCTGCCCAGCAGCAGGCCGATCCCGGTTATCAGATATTTCATGTCTTCCTCCCCCAAACGGTTCCAAGGAACCCGGACAAAGCGTGCGGCAGCCCAATGGCTTGCGTCAATGTTATCATCCTTCTGACGCGGCGCCCCACGTCGGTTCGCGTTTTACGGGTGTTCCTGCGGCCACTTCGCCACACTGGGGCAAGCGGCACGGGTCGCGCGGCGGGTGTGCGGCCGCACTGGACATTCGGTTCCGCCCGTGAAATGGGAAACTGCCAAACGAACCCCTGACAAGGATGCTCCCATGCAGATTCGTGAGGCTTTGACCTTCGATGACGTTCTTCTGGTTCCTGCGGCGTCCTCGGTGATGCCGTCCACCGCCGATGTGACGACCTTCGTCACCCGGCAGATCCGCATGAACATTCCCCTGCTCTCCAGCGCGATGGACACCGTGACCGAAAGCCGCATGGCCATCGCCATGGCCCAGGCCGGCGGCATCGGCGTGATCCACCGCAATCTGACCGCCGACCAGCAGGCCGACGAGGTGCGCCGCGTCAAGCGCTTTGAATCCGGCATTGTCTACAACCCGATCACCCTGACGCCCGACCAGACCGTGGCCGACGCCAAGGCGCTGCAGGAACGCTACAACGTCACCGGCTTTCCGGTCGTCGATGCCGAAGGCCGCGTCGTCGGCATCATCACCAACCGCGACATGCGCTTCGCCAACAGCGACGACATGCCCGTCAAGGCGGTGATGACGGCCGACAACCTGGCGATCCTGCGCGAGCCCGCCGACCGGGCCGAGGCGATCAGCCTGATGAAGGCGCGGCGCATCGAAAAGCTGCTGATCACCAATGCCGCAGGCAAGCTGACCGGGCTTTTGACGCTGAAGGACACCGAACAGTCGGTGCTGAACCCGCTGGCCTGCAAGGACGAACTGGGCCGGCTGCGGGTCGCCGCCGCCTCGACCGTGGGCGACGAAGGGTATGAACGCAGCATGGCGCTGGTCGACGCCGGCGTCGACATGGTCGTGATCGACACCGCGCACGGCCATTCCGAAGGCGTGGCCCGCGCGGTCGCCCGCATCAAGAACCAGTCGAACGAGGTCCAGGTCGTCGCCGGCAACGTCGCCACCGGCGAGGCCGCGCGCGCCCTGGTCGACGCCGGCGCCGATGCGATCAAGGTGGGGATCGGCCCCGGCTCGATCTGCACCACCCGCATCGTCGCGGGTGTCGGCGTGCCGCAGCTGACCGCCATCATGGACGCGGTGCGGGGCGCGGGCGACGTGCCGGTGATCGCGGACGGCGGCATCAAGTTCTCGGGCGACTTCGCCAAGGCCATTGCGGCGGGCGCAAGCTGCGCCATGGTCGGCAGCGCCATCGCCGGCACCGACGAAAGCCCGGGCGAGGTGATCCTGTACCAGGGCCGCAGCTTCAAGTCCTATCGCGGCATGGGCAGCCTTGGCGCCATGGCGCGCGGCTCGGCCGACCGCTATTTCCAGAAGGACGCGGCCACCGACAAGCTGGTCCCCGAGGGGATCGAGGGCCAGGTGCCCTACAAGGGCTCGGCCAGCGCGGTGATCCATCAGCTGGTGGGGGGGCTGCGCGCCGCGATGGGCTATACCGGCAACGCCACCGTGGCCGAGATGCGCGGCGGCTGCCAGTTCGTCCGCATCACCGGCGCGGGCCTCAAGGAAAGCCACGTCCACGACGTGCAGATCACCCGGGAAAGCCCGAACTACCGGCTGGGCTGACCCCTTCGCGCGCGAAAAAGAACAGGGTTCCTCCCGGCGCGTCCTGGGTGGAACGCGATCATCGCCCCGCCCTGCCCCGGCCCCTTGCCAAGCGGTGGCCGTGGCGCATAGGTCAGCCTGACAGTCAGGACAGGATCATGGCAGAGCCGGCAATCTCATTTCGGGGCGTGACGCGCCGCTATCCGCAAAAGCGCGGCGGCGACGTGGTGGCGCTGCACGACATCGACCTGGACGTGCCCGAAGGCGCGATCACCGGGATCATCGGCCGGTCCGGGGCGGGCAAGTCCACGCTTCTGCGCATGGTCAACGGGCTGGAGCGGCCGTCCTCGGGGCAGGTCATCGTGCACGGGCGCGACGTGGGCGCGGCCTCGGACAGCCGGCTTCAGGCGATCCGGCGCGAGGTCGGGATGATCTTCCAGCATTTCAACCTGCTTTCCAGCCGCACCGTGGCCGAAAACATCGCCCTGCCGCTGGAGATCGCGGGCGAGCCCCGCGCCGCCATCGCCCCCCGCGTGGCCGAACTGATCGAACGGGTGGGCCTTGGTGCGCAGGCCGGGCGCTATCCGGCCGAACTGTCGGGCGGCCAGAAGCAGCGCGTCGGCATCGCCCGCGCGCTTGCCACCGGACCGCGCGTCCTGCTGTCGGACGAGGCGACCTCGGCGCTTGACCCCGACACCACGCAGCAGGTGCTGGAACTGCTGCAGGACATCAACCGCGAGATGGGCCTGACCATCCTGCTGATCACCCATGAAATGGCGGTGGTGCGCGACATCTGTTCCCATGTCGCCGTGATCGAGGCTGGGCGTATCGTCGAAGCGGGCGAGACCTATGCCGTGTTTTCCCGGCCCCGGCACCCGACCACGCGCAGCTTCCTGCAAGGCGTGACCGGCGTCGCGATCCCGCATTTCGTCAAGGGCATGATGACCGACACCCCCGGTTCGGATCAGGCCGAGGCGGTGGTCCAGGTCACCTTCACCGGCCGCCACGCGACCGACCCGATGCTGGCGCGGCTGACCGCCGAACGCGGCGTCAGCGTCAACATCCTGGCCGGCGCCATCGAGGAAATCGGCACCCAGCCCTTTGGCAGTCTGATCGTCGGCCTGCCCGCGTCCCGCCTGGCGGAATCGCGGTCCTTCCTGGAAGAACACGGGCTTCTGACCGAGGTGCTTGGCTATGTCGGCTAACCTGATCCCGATCCTGTGGGAATCGACCCTGCAGACGCTTTACATGGTCGCCATGTCGACCCTGCTCGGCACGATCATCGGCGCGCCGCTGGGCATCTTCCTGGCCACCTCGCGCCGGGGCGAGCTGCTGTCGGCCCCGGTGCTGAACGCCGTGCTGGGGCTGATCGTCAATGCCGCGCGCTCGACCCCGTTCATCATCCTGGTGGTGGCGATCATCCCGCTGACCCGGCTGCTGGCGGGCACCTCGATCGGCACCACCGCCGCCATCGTGCCTTTGACCATCGCAGCCGCCCCCTTCATCGCCCGCCTGATCGAAACCGCGATCCGCGAAATCGACGCCGGCCTGATCGAGGCCGCCCGCGCCATGGGCGCCACCCCCATGCAGATCGTGCGCAAGGTCCTGATCCCCGAGGCGATGCCCGGCATCATCCTGGGCCTCACGCTGGCCGTGGTCAGCCTGATCGGCTATTCGGCCATGGTCGGCGCGGTCGGCGGCGAGGGCCTGGGCGACCTTGGCATCCGCTACGGCTACCAGCGCTTCATGCCCGAGGTGATGCTGGCGGTCGTCGTCATCCTGATCGTTCTGGTCCAGGCGGTCCAATCGCTCGGCGAATGGATCGCATCCCGCTTTGACAAACGCGCGCCCCGCAACCGGGGCCGGTAAACCGTGAAAGGAACCCCCATGCGCAAACTCGCTCTCTTTGCCTCGGCCCTCGCGCTCAGCGCGGCCATGGCCTCGGCCGAGGACATCAAGGTCGGCGTCTCGGTCGGCGAACATGCCGAGATCATGGAGCAGGTGGCCAAGGTCGCCAAGGACAAGGGCCTGAACATCGACATCGTCGAATTCACCGACTACGTCGTGCCGAACCAGGCCCTGAACGACGGCGACCTGCAAGCGAACAGCTTCCAGCACCAGCCCTATCTGGACCAGCAGATCAAGGACCGCGGCTTCGACCTGGTGGCCATCGGCAAGACCATCACCACGCCGATGGGCGTCTATTCCGAAAAGCTGAAGTCGCTGGACGACCTGCCCGAGGGCGGCAAGGTCGCGCTGCCGAACGACCCGACCAACGGCGGCCGCGCGCTGCTTCTCTTGCAGGACAAGGGCGTCATCTCGCTGGCCGAGGGCACCGGCCTGACCCCGACGCCGCTCGACGTGACGGAAAATGCCAAGAACCTCAAGTTCCTGGAGCTCGACGCCGCGCAGCTGCCGCGCGCGCTGGCCGATGCAGACGTGGCGATCATCAACACGAACTACGCGCTGGAAGCCGGCCTCAACCCGGAAAAGGACGCCATCGCCATCGAAGCCGCCGAAAGCCCCTATGCGAACATCATCGTCGTCCGCACCGCCGACAAGGATGCGCCCTGGGCCAAGACCCTGGTCGACTCCTACCACTCGGACACGGTGAAGAAATACATCCAGGACAAATACACCGGCGCCGTCATCCCGGCCTGGTGATCGTCACCGTTTTCCAAATACCCAAAAGGCAACGCCCCGCAGCACGCGGGGCGTTCGCCTATTCGGGCTGCATCGTCCCGGTTCGCCGCAGCCGGTCGTGCCAGGACAGCGCCTCCTCCAGCAGATGCGGCGTATGCCCGCCGCGGGCCAGCGCGCGCTCGTGGTAATCCTCCAGCGCGTCCCGCCACGCGGGCGCCACGCAGTTCCGCAGGATCACCCGGGCCCGCTCGCGCGGCGCCAGACCTCGCAGATCGGCCAGGCCCTGTTCGGTCACCAGGATGTCCACGTCATGTTCGGTATGATCGACATGGCTGACCATCGGTACCACCGAGGAGATCCGCCCGCCCTTGGCCATGGACTTGCTGACGAAGACCGACAGAAAGGCATTGCGCGCGAAATCCCCGGATCCGCCGATGCCGTTCATCATCTGCGTGCCCATGACATGGGTCGAGTTCACGTTTCCGTAGATGTCGAACTCCAGCGCCGTGTTGATGCAGATCAGCCCCAGCCGGCGCACCACCTCGGGGTGGTTGGAGATTTCCTGCGGGCGCAGGATCAGCTTGCGTTTGTAATCCTGGAAGCGTCCCATCACCTCGGCATATTTCGGCGCCGACAGCGTGATGGACGAGCCCGAGGCGAACACCATCTTGCCCGCGTCCATCAGGTCGAAGGTCGAATCCTGCAGGACCTCGCTGTACATCGTCAGGTCGTGGAACGGGCTGTCGATGAAGCCGTGCAGCACCGCGTTGGCAATCGTGCCGATGCCGGCCTGCAAGGGGTGCAGGTGGCTCGGCAGGCGGGAATGGGCGACCTCGTTCTTCAGGAATTCGGTCAGGTGGCCGGCGATGGCGCGGGTGTCGGCATCCGGGTCCAGCACGGTCGAGGACGAGTCGAGCTTGGTCGAGACCACGATGGCCGCGATGCGCTCGGGCGGCACCGGGATGAAGGGGAAACCGACGCGGCTTTCCGGCGACACCACCGGGATCGGCGTGCGCGTCGGGCGATAGGTCGGGATATAGATGTCGTGCAGCCCCTCCAGCATCTCGGACTGGCTCAGGTTGATCTCCACGATCACCTTCTCGGCCAGAAGCGCGAAGCTCGCCGAATTTCCGACCGAGGTGGTGGGCACGATGCCGCCCGTCTCGGTGATCGCCACCGCCTCGACGATGGCGATGTCCACCGGGGGCAGCTGGCAGGTGCGCAGTTGCTCGACCGTCTCGGACAGATGCTGGTCGATATACATCACCTCGCCCGCGTTGATGGCGCGGCGCAGGGCGGGGTCGGACATGAAGGGGATGCGGCGCGACAACAGATGCGCCTCGGCCATGGTCTTGTCCAGATCGTTGCCAAGCGAGGCCCCGGTCATCAGCGTGACTTTCATCGGCGCGCGCTTTGCGCGCTCGGCCAGGGCCATCGGCACGGCCTTGGCCTCGCCCGCGCGGGTGAACCCGGACATGCCCAGCACCATGCCGTCGCGGATCAGCGATGCGGCCTGATCGGCGCTGACGACACGTTCGCGCAGGCCGGCATGGCGAATCCGGCGCAGGTGATCTTCGGTCACGGCAATCCTCCCCCCCAAAGGTCCGGCTGTCTTAGAGGCTCGGCGGGCGACGCGCAAATCAACCCTGCCATGCACGCAAGGAAAGGCCAGCGCCAGACCGGCCTTTCGCAAGATCGTTTCGTCAGGCGCGCTTGACCAGCGACCAGCGGCCATCGCCCAGCAGCGACAGCGCCACCATCACCACCGCCCAAAGCACGGTGTATTCCCAGCCGCCGCCGGGGTTCGAGAAGGTAAAGCCGTTGCCCGCGTGGCCAAAGATCGTGGCGCCCAGCAGCACAGCCGCCATGACCAGCGAGACCCAGCGCGTGGCGATCCCGGCCAGCAGGGCCAGCCCGCCCGCGATTTCCGCCAGCATCGTCAGATAGCCCAGCGCGCCGGGCAGGCCGATGGACTGGAAATAACCCGCGGTCCCGGCGGGGGTAAAGATGAACAGCTTGATCAGCCCGTGGGTCAGGAACCAGGCGCCGGTCACAAGGCGCAGGATCAGCGCCGCCAGATCGGCATTGCGTTCTTTATCGGTCATGTCGTCGTTTCCATGAAGAAAGGGGGTAACTGCCAGCCCAAATAAGGCTTGGCGATTGTCGCGAAAACTTCGATATTCGCCGACATATTGTCGCCATGGCGGAGCAAATGGAATGGATCGGATCGACGGGCTGCGCGCCTTCGTCTCGGTGGTCGATGCGGGGTCCTTTACCCGGGCAGGGCAGCGGCTGGGCATCTCGAACAAGCTGGTCAGCAAATATGTCGCGGCGCTGGAGCGGCAGCAGGGGGTCACGCTTCTCAATCGCACCACGCGCGCGCTGTCCTTGACACCTTCGGGGGAACGCTTCCTCTCCGCCGCCCGGCGCGTCCTATCGGCGGTCGAGGAGTTGGACGCCCAGACCCGCGCCGACCAGGGCACCCTGACGGGCAGGCTGCGCATCACCGCCCCCGTCGCCTTCGGCGAGATGTTCGTCAGCGTCCTGACCCACGACTTCCTGGCGCAGAACCCCGGCGTCAGCATCGACCTGCGCCTGACCGACCGCTATGTGGATCTGGCGGCCGAGGGCTTCGACCTGGCGCTGCGCATCGGCGTGCTGGGCGATTCCAGCCTGATCGGGCGACGCATCGGCGGCACCGAAAGCTGGGTCGTGGGCAGCCCCGCCTATCTGGATCGCCACGGCCGGCCCGCACACCCGGACGCGCTGCGCGACCACCAGATGATCCGCGACAGCAACGCCGCCTCGGCCCACCGGGCGACCTTCGTGGTCGACGGCAAGGCGGCCAGCGTCCCGCTGCCCGGCCGCGTCACGCTGAACAGCGCCCAGGGCGTGCGCCGGCTGGTGCTGCAGGGCGACGGGCTGGGTATCGTCCCGCGCTTTGTCATCGCGGGCGATGTGGCCGAGGGGCGGCTGGAGCGGGTGCTGGCGGATTTCCCCGGCCCCCAGCTGGACATCCAGGCGCTGTACCTGCCGCAGCCCTTCATCCCGCCGCGGCTGACCGCATATCTGGACCACCTGCGGGCGCGGCTTACGCCCCTGCTGAAAGAACCGCGCCCGGATTCATGATGCCCATAGGGTCGAGCGCGCGCTTGATCGCGCGCATGGCCGCCAGCCGGGCCGGATCGGCCCATTCGGCAAGCTCGGCCACTTTCAACCGCCCGATGCCATGCTCGGCGGAAAACGAGCCGCCGCGATCCACCGTCATCTGGTGCACCAGCCGCGACATGGCACTGCGGCTGGCATCATAGTCGCCGCGCTGCCGTCCGGCGGCGGGGAACAGGTTGTAGTGCAGGTTGCCGTCGCCCAGATGGCCAAAGCAGTTGATCCTGACGCCATGTCCGGCCAGCGCGGCGCCCGCGTCGCGGATGAAGCCGGCGATTTCCGACAAGGGCAGACTGATGTCATGGCTGGCGATGGCGCCGATGCGTCGGTTCGCCTCGGGGATGTGTTCGCGCAAGGACCAGAAATCCGCAGCCTGCTGGCCGGACTGGGCGATGACGCCGTCCAGAACCAGGCCGCGCTCCATCGCATCGACCAGAAGCCCTTCAAGCGCGGCGTCGGGGGCAAGCCCTTCGGGCAGGCCGACCTCGATCAGCACCGACCAGTCGGCGCCCGGCAGGGGCTGGCGGATCTCGGGCAGGACTTCGGCCAGGAAGGCCGGGCCCTGGCCGCCGATCAGCTCGAATGCGGTGACGCCGCCCGCCATCCGGCCCTCGGCCAGCGCCAGCAGGGTCAGCGCCGCCGCGGGGTCGGGCACCTGCAACATCGCCACGCCCACGTTCGGCGGCGGCACCACCAGCTTCAGGCTGGCGGCGGTGATGATACCCAGGGTGCCTTCGGCTCCGATCAGCAGGTCGCGGATGTCATAGCCGGTGTTGTCCTTGCGCAGCCGCTTGAGGTCGTGGACCACCGAGCCGTCGGGCAGGACCGCCTCGATCCCCAGGCACAGCGCCCGGGCGCTGCCATAGCGCAGCGCCGTGACGCCGCCGGCATTGGTCGCCAGGCAGCCACCGATGGCCGCCGTCCCCTGGCTAGCCAGCGACAACGGGAACAGCCGGCCGGCCGCCTCGGCCGCGTCGCGCACGGCCTGCAGGGTCATGCCGGCTTCGGCGACCAGGACGTTTTCCTCGGGCCAGGCACCGCGCAGGGCGGTCATCCGCTCCAGCGACAGGATCAGCGGCGCGGGACCATCCGGCATCACCTGCCCCGAGACCAGTCCGGTGCCACCGCCGCGCGGCACGATGCCCACGCGGGTCTCGGCGCAGGCGCGGACCACAGCCGCGACCTCGTCGGTGGTGCGCGGCGCCGCGACCAGCCCCGCCCGGCCCACATAGCGACCGCGCGGTTCCTCCAGATAGGCCGGCGCGACATCGCGCAGCACGCCCGCCGGCAGGCGCGCGGCCAGGGCATCGTCGGCGGGCTCATGCATCAGCGCACCTCGGTCTTGCCGCGCCGGTCGTGGCGCAGGTTGGAGTAAAGCACATGGTTGCGCCAGCGGCCGTTGATCTGCAGGTAGCTTTGCGCGACGCCCTCGTATTTGAAGCCCGAGCGCTCCAGCACCCCGCGCGAGGCCAGGTTCTCGGGCAGGCAGGCGGCCTCGATCCGGCTCAGGTCCATGGCGGTGAAGGCGTGGCTGACCAAGGCGCCGATGGCCTCGCGCATATAGCCCTGGCGGGCAAAGGGCTGGCCAATCCAGTAACCGATGGTCGCCGATTGCGCCGGGCCGCGCCGGATGTTGTCCAGCGTGATCGCCCCCAGCAGCGTGCCGTCATGCCGGATCAGGAACAGCGGCAGCGCATTGCCGTTCCGGCAGGCCCGCCGCGCCCAATAGACGCGATGGGTAAAGCTGCGCCGCGTCAGGTGGTCCGCCGCCCAGACGGGCTCCCACGCGGCCAGGAAGGCGCGGCTTTCGGCGCGCAGCTGCGCCCAGGCCAGATGATCGCCATGGACGGGCAAGCGCAGCACCATCCGCTCGGTTTCCAGACACGGCGGACGGTGGCGCAGGAACATCAGGCGGCGAGCCTCTCGGCCAGCCTGTCGCGACTGGGCGCGGCTCGGACGGGGCCGTAAAGCGCCAGCGCCGGGCGGGCGTTCGCGATCAGCCGCTGGGCGTGGTCGCGCACGTCCTCGACCGTCACCGCGTCGATGCGCGCCGCGACCTCGGCCGGCTCCGACACCCGGCCCCAGATCGCCAGCGAACGGGCCATGCGCTCGGCCTGGCCGGTCGGGCTTTCCAGCCCCATCAGCAGCCCGGCCTTCAACTGCGCACGGGCGCGCGCGATTTCGGCCTCGGTCATGTCCTCGGCCGAGCGGCGGATCTCGTCGATGGTGATATTGGCCAGATCGCCCACCTGGTCGGCCGAGGTGCCGGCATAGACCGTCACCATGCCGGTGTCGTCGTGGAACCCCGATTGCGCAAAGATCGAATAGCACAATCCGCGTTCCTCGCGCACCTTCTGAAACAGGCGCGAGGACATGCCGCCCCCCAGCGCCGAGGTCCAGATCTGCGCGGCATAGAAATCCGGGTCCTGATAGCCCGGCCCCTCGAAGGCCAGGGCGAAATGGGCCTGTTCCAGCTTCTTGACGCGCCGCGTCTCGGCGCCCTGCCAGCGGGCGGGTTCGCGCGCGGTCCGGGCGCGCGGCGCCAGATGGCCGAAGATGGCCTCGACCTGGCGCAGCACGCGGTCGTGGTCCACCGCCCCCGCCGCCGACACGATCATGCGTTCCGGCCCGTAATGTTCGCCGATGAAGCCCGACAGGTCATCGCGCGAAAAATGGCTGACCCGCTCGGCCGGGCCCAGGATGGTGCGGCCCATCGGCTGGTCCGGATAGGCCGCCTCTTGCAGCCAGTCGAAGATCACGTCGTCCGGCGTGTCCAGCGACTGGCCGATTTCCTGCAGGATCACGCCGCGTTCGACCTCGATCTCGCGCGCGTCGAAGATCGGGTTCAGCACGATGTCGGAAATCACGTCCAAGGCCATGCCGACATCGCCCGCCAGTACCCGCGCGTAATAGCTGGTCACATCTCGCGAGGTATAGGCGTTGATATAGCCGCCCACGTTTTCAATAGCTTCGGCGATCTCAAGCGGCGTGCGCGTCGGCGTGCCCTTGAAGGCCATGTGCTCCAGGAAATGGGCGATGCCGTTCTGTTCGGCGCGCTCGTCGCGGCAGCCGGCGTTCACCCAGACGCCGATGGCGGCGGAATGAAGCCCGGGCATGTCGCGGGTGACGACACGCAGCCCGTTGGGCAGCGTGCTGATGCGGGTTTGGTTCAAGCTGACCTCCGTTCAAGGATCAGCGATTTAAGCTTTTCCGCGTCATTTTCAACTCGGGTGCTGCGCTCGGGGCGCTGGAACAGGCCGGCCATCTGCGGCGGCAGGTCCGGGCGCAGGCCGATGGCGGCCTGCACCGCATCGGGAAACTTGGCCGGATGGGCGGTCGCCAGCGTGATCATGGGCACACCCGGGCGCAGGTTTTGCCGCGCGACGGCCACGCCCACCGCCGTATGGGGGCAGATCACCTGGCCGGTCTCGGCCCGGATCGTGGCGATCATGGCGCTGGTCTCCTCCTCGGACACGCGGCCCGAGGCGAAGGTTTCGCGCAAGGCCTGCAGCGCGCCCTGGCTGATCGCGAAGCCGCCGGATTTCAGCTCGTCCATCAGCTGACTGACGGCGGCGCCGTCGCGGCCATAGGCCAGCCACAGCGCGCGCTCGAAGTTCGAGCTGACCTGAATGTCCATCGACGGGCTGATCGAGGGCGCGACCGTGCCCACCCGGTATTCGCCGGTCGACAGCGCCCGGTGCAGGATGTCGTTCTGGTTCGTCGCCACCACCAGCCGGCCGATGGGCAGGCCCATCGCCTTGGCGATCGAGCCCGCGAAGATGTCGCCGAAATTCCCGGTCGGCACGGTAAAGTCAACCGCACGCCCCGGCGCGCCCAGGGATACGGCGCCGGTGAAGTAATAGACGATCTGCGCCAGCACCCGCGCCCAGTTGATCGAGTTGACGCCCGCCAAGCCCACCGCGTCGCGGAAGGCATGGTCGTTGAACAGATCCTTCAGCCGGGCCTGGCAATCGTCGAAGGTGCCGTCGACGGCCAGCGCGTGGACGTTCGCATCATCCGGCGTCGTCATCTGGCGGCGCTGCACCGCGCTGACGCGGCCGTGCGGATACATGATGAACACGTCCACGTTGGGCAGGCCCTTGAACGCCTCGATGGCGGCAGAGCCCGTGTCCCCCGAGGTCGCGCCGAGGATAGTGACGCGCTGCCCCGACTTTGCCAGCGCCATCTGGAACAGCTGGCCGATCAGCTGCATGGCAAAGTCCTTGAAGGCGATGGTGGGCCCGTGGAACAGTTCCAGCAGGTGATGCCCCGGCGCCAGCTGCACCAGCGGCGCGCGGGCCACATGGTCGAACCCGGCATAGGCGCGGGCGATGGCGCCGCTGAGCTCGTCCTGGCTGAAGCTGTCGCCGACAAAGGGCGCGATCACGCGCAGCGCCGCCTCCTCATAGGGCAGGCCTTCCAGCGCCGCGATCTGTTCGGCCGAAAGCGTGGGGATGGTTTCCGGCAGGTAAAGCCCGCCGTCGCGCGCAAGCCCGGTCATCATGGCCTGCGCGAAATCCAGAACCTCTGCCCGCCCCCGGGTCGAAACGTAGCGCATCGTGATCCTCTAGTATTGACGCTGCCTGATACGCCAGATCAGCGCGACTGTCATCCCTGCCCAGACCGCGGCGATCATGAACCACTGCACGGCATAGCTGAGATGGTTGTTCGGGATGCCCTCGATGGCGACGGGGATGGGCTCGACGCCCTGCGCGTCGCCCCGGACCTCGGCCGCGACGACCAGCACAGGTTCGGTCCCCAGGGCCTTGGCCATCGCAGGGACATCGCGCGCGAACCAGATGTTCTGGTCAAGGTTCGGCGCCGGCGTGGCCGAGCCCTTTTCCTGCGGCCAGTGCAGGTTGCCGACCACGTCCAGCCGGACCGGCGGGCGTGGGTCGCGCTTGTGGTCCTGATCGACGAACCCGCGGTCCAGCAGGATGCGGCGGCCGTCGTCGGTCACAAGGGCGGACACGATCTGATAGCCCCCGCCGGATTCGCGCGTGCCCGACAGCACGTCGATTTCCTGCCCCGTGGTGGTGCCCGACACCGTCACCGGCAGGTATTTCATCGACGGATCCACCGCGGCCGGCAGCGGCGCGGGCGCGCCCTCGATGCTGCGCTGGATGTCGGCCAGCATCGATTCCTTCCAGGCCAGGCGGTGCAGCTGCCAGACCCCCAGCGAGATCAGGATGGCGCAACCCAGCACGCCCAGGATCAGGGGAAACAGATAGCGGCGCATCGGCCCCTCTCATGCAAAACGGCGCGAGGGGTGCCCCGCGCCGTCCAGGGAATGGTTCGGGATCAGCGGCCCCAGATATAGATGACCACGAACAGGAACAGCCAGACCACGTCGACGAAGTGCCAGTACCAGGCCGCCGCCTCGAAGCCGACATGCTGCTGCTGCGTCATCTGCCCGCGCATGAGCCGGATCAGGCAGACGAACAGGAAGATGGTGCCGATGATGACATGGACGCCGTGAAAGCCCGTCGCCATGAAGAAGGCGCCGGCATAGACCGTATCGGCCAGGCCGAAGGCGGCGTGGCTGTATTCATAGGCCTGCAGCGCGGTAAAGCACAGGCCCAGGATCACCGCGACGGTCAGCCCGTTGATCGTGGTCCGGCGGTCGCCTTCGTGGACGAAGGCATGGTGGGCCCAGGTGACGGCCACACCCGACAGAAGCAGGATCAGCGTGTTGATCAGCGGCAGGTGCCAAGGATCGAAGGTCACGATGCCTTCGGGCGGCCAGACCCCGTCCTTGATCGGGCTGTCCGGTCCCATCGGATACAGCGCGTTCTTGATGAAGGCCCAGAACCAGGCGACGAAGAACATCACCTCGGACATGATGAACAGGATGAAGCCGTATTGCAGGCCGATGCGGACGACCGGGGTATGCTCGCCCGACTCGCCTTCCCGGACCACGTCGGCCCACCAGCCGAACATGACGTAGAGCACCGCGACAAACCCGATCAGGAACATCCACGGCCCTTCGACCGGCAGGCCCAGGAAGGTGATGCCCTTCATCCAGGCCACCGCCCCCGTCAGCATCACGAAGGCGCCGATCGCGCCGAGGAGCGGCCAGATCGAGGGCGGAAGGATCTGATAGTCGTGGTTCTTTACATGGGCCATGGCTGCGTTCCGCTGTTGCTGCGTCGTGTTGCTCAGTTCGTGGTCTCGTCCGTGCCGGTCCGAAGCGCCGCCTGCCGGGGCTCCTTGGTCCGATGGAAGGTATAGGAAAGCGTGATGTCGCGGACCCGGCCCGCGTCGCGGTCGTCCACGATGTCGGCGTCGACGAAGAAGCTGACCGGCATCTCGATCCGCTCGCCGGGTTGCAGGGTCTGCTCGGTAAAGCAGAAACACTGGATCTTGTTGAAATAATAGCCGGCCACGTCGGGCGCCACGTTATAGCTCGCGGTGCCGGTGATGGGCTCGTCGGTGGTGTTGATCGCCTCGTAGAAGGCGATAGCGTTCTCGCCGATCTTCAGCACCATGTCGTGCTGCAGCGGGCGGAAGGTCCAGCCCATGTCGGGATCGACGTTCGCATCGAAGCGGACGCGCACGGTTTCGTCCAGGACGTGGTCCGACCCCTGGGCGGCCACGTTGGTCGTGCCGCCATAGCCGGTCACGCGGCAGAACCAGTCGTAGAACGGCACCGCCGCCCAGCTGAGCGCGCCCATCACCACGACGACGCCCGCCAGCATGGCGACGGTGCGGCCATTGGACCGGGTGCTCATGGCGTTCCTCCGGGTGACGTGCCGACGCCCTGCTCGGCGCCGGGGGTGCCGGGCGCGGCCACGGGGGCGGTGCGGGCCGGCGGGTTCGGGTCGTGCGGCAGGACCGAGGCGCGGGGCTGGTGGTCGAACCCTTCCATCATGTCGCCCTGGGTGATCTTGACCACCGACAGGCCGAAGACCAGCGCCACGAAGGCCAGCAGCACGACCAGAAGGCCGACGTTGCGGCTGCGGCGGCGGTGGTGCAACTCGTGTTCGACCCTTGGCAGCATCACCATCCCCCAAGCCAATGCTGGACCAGAAGAGCCAGGAAATGCAGGAAGGTGTAATACAGCGACAGGCGGAAATAGCCCTTTTCGACCTTGTAGCCGTCGGCCTGGGCCTCGACCTCGGTCCGGCGCAGGATGCGCCAGCCGCCCAGGATGAACAGCGCGTTCAGGACTACCGCAACCGCCAGGTAAAGCGGCCCGCCGACCGAGGTGAAGCCCAGCCACAGCGCGAAGGGCGCCAGCACCAGCGTATAGGCAAAGATGTGGCGCCGCGTGGCCGCACGGCCATGCGTCACGGTCAGCATGGGAACGCCGGCCTTGTGGTAATCCTCTTTCATGAACAGCGCCAGCGCCCAGAAATGCGGCGGTGTCCAGAAGAAGATCAGCGCGAACATCAGCAGCGATTCCAGCCCGATGCCGCCCGTGGCGCAGGCCCAGCCGATCATGGGCGGAAACGCCCCGGCCGCGCCGCCGATGACGATGTTCTGCGGGGTCGAGCGTTTCAGCCAGACCGTATAGACCACGGCATAAAAGAAGATGGTAAAGGCCAGGAAGCCCGCCGCGAACCAGTTCGCCGCCAGACCCAGCATCATCACCGAAAGGCCCGACAGCGCGATCCCCAGCGCCAGGGCATCGCCCGGGGGCACCCGGCCCGAGGGCACCGGCCGCCCCGCCGTGCGCTTCATCACGGCGTCGATGTCGGCGTCGTACCACATGTTCAGCGCGCCCGAGGCCCCGCCCCCCAGCGCGATGAACAGCACCGCGCAGAAGGCCACGAAGGGATTCATCGACACCGGCGCGACCAGCAGCCCGACAAAGGCCGTGAACACCACCAGGGACATGACGCGCGGCTTGAGCAGCGCGACATAGTCTCCGAACCCGGCCTCGGCGGGCCCTTCATATGCGTTGATGTCGGTCACGGGGCGTCCTTATTCCGCCCGGGCCAGCTGGATCGGCTGGGCGGGCAGGTAATCCGATGCGTCGGCGGCGAATTCCTCTTTCGCGCCGGCCAGCCAGGCGTCGTACTTCTCCTGGCTCACGGCTTTCACGACGATGGGCATGTAGGCGTGGTTGATGCCGCACAGTTCCGAGCACTGCCCGAAAAACACGCCCTCCTTGTCGACCGAGAACCACAGCTGCGCAATGCGACCGGGCACCGCATCCTGCTTGACGGCAAAGGCGGGGACGGTCCAGCTGTGGATCACGTCGGTCGCCGTCACCTGGACCAGCACCGTCTTGCCTACAGGGACCACGACCGGGTTGTCGGCCGCCAGAAGATATTCGTCCTCGGCATAGCCGGCCTCGGCCAGGGCGTCCTTTTCCAGCATCAGCGCGTCGAAGGCCACGCCGTCGTTGGGATATTCATAGGACCAGTACCACTGGTGCCCGATGGCCTTGATGACCAGGTCGGGATTGTTGGGCATCTCCTGGCTGCGGAAGAGCGCCGGCAGCGAATAGGCGCCGATGGCCACCAGGATCAGAACCGGCACCAGCGTCCAGGCGATTTCCAGCGGCGTGTTGTGGGTAAAGCGCGCCGGAACAGGATTCGCGCGGCGGTTGTAACGGACAATGCAGATCAGCAGCAGCAGGCAGACGAAGATCGTCACCGCCGTGATGATGTACAGCACGAAATGGTCCAGCCATTGCTGGTCATGGGCCAGCGGGCTCGAGGCGGGCTGGAAGCCCATGCCGCGGGCATGGGGCTTGCCGATCACGGGCAGCTCGCCCAGCACGTCCTGCGCCCAGGCGGGAGCCCCCGCCACCGCCGCCAGTCCAAGGCCAGTCACCGCCGCCCATGCGCGGCGCATCGTCGCAATTGCCATTATCCCATCCCGTTGCCTACTGTGCCGCCAGCCCCCCAGGTCCTCCACCCCGGAAAGCCGGCATCGGTATAAGGTTGACAACCATATCTTCCCCGCACGGGCAAGTCATACCTATCGACTTGTGACCAAAAAACCCCTAGTCGAGGCTTCCTGGCAAAGGACTTTCCGATGACCGACCTGGCTTTTTCGCCCTTCGAGACCCATCTGGACCGCGACCGCGCCCTGCGTATCCTGCAAGGTGCGCTGGCGGGGGCCGACGACGGCGAGCTGTTCCTGGAACGCTCGCGCGCCGAGACGCTGGCCTTCGACGACGGCCGGCTGCGCACCGCCAGCTATGACGCCGAGCAGGGCTTCGGCCTGCGCGCCGTCCGGGGCGAGGTGACGGGCTATGCCCATTCGACCGAGATCGACGAAGCCGCGCTGAAGAAGGCCGCCCAGACCGTGCGCCTGGCCGTGGGCGACGGCGGCGGCACGCTCGCACTGCCGCCCTCGGGGCCGATGGCCCCGCTTTACGCCGCGATCGACCCGGCCGAGGGCATCAGCTTTGCCGCCCGGGTGGCGCTGCTGCGCGAAATCGACGCCTTCGCGCGGGCGCTCGACCCGCGCGTGGTGCAGGTTTCGGCCAGCATCTCGACCTCGGTCCAGGAAATCGCGATCCTGCGCCCCGAGGGCGGGCTTGCCACCGACATCCGGCCGATGGCGCGGCTGAACGTCTCGGTCATCGTCGAATCGAACAGCCGCCGCGAATCGGGCAATGCCGGCGGCGGCGGCCGCGTGGCGCTGGACGGGCTGATCGCGCCCGAGCACTGGCAGGCCCAGGTGCGCGAGGCGCTGCGGATCGCGCTGGTCAACCTGCGCTCGGTCCCCGCCCCGGCCGGGGTGATGGACGTGGTCCTGGGCCCCGGTTGGCCCGGCATCCTGCTGCACGAGGCCGTGGGTCACGGACTGGAGGGGGACTTCAACCGCAAGGGCCATTCCGCCTTTGCCGGCCTGCTGGGCCAGCGGGTGGCGGCCCCCGGTGTCACGGTGATCGACGACGGCACCATCCCGGACCGACGCGGCTCGATCTCGGTCGATGACGAGGGCTCGGCCCCCGGGCGCAACGTGCTGATCGAAGACGGCATCCTGGTCGGTTACATGCAGGACCGCCAGAACGCGCGGCTGATGGGGGTGGAACCGACCGGCAACGGACGACGGCAG
Source organism: Paracoccus yeei ATCC BAA-599 (assembly GCF_000622145.1). Lineage (GTDB taxonomy): Bacteria > Pseudomonadota > Alphaproteobacteria > Rhodobacterales > Rhodobacteraceae > Paracoccus > Paracoccus yeei. The sequence goes on from NZ_JHWH01000002.1 coordinate 379,861, forward strand.
AGCTATGCCCACGCGCCCATGCCGCGGATGACCAACACCTTCATGCTGCCGGGGTCCGAAGACCCGGCGGCGATCCTGTCCGGGCTCAGGGACGGGATCTATGCGGTGGGATTCGGCGGCGGGCAAGTGGACATCACCAACGGCAAGTTCGTGTTTTCCTGCACCGAGGCCTATCGCGTCAGGAACGGCCAGATCGGCGACCCGATCCAGGGCGCCACGCTGATCGGCGACGGGGCCACATCGCTGGAGCAGGTCAAGGCCATCGGCAACGACCTGTCGCTGGACCCGGGAATCGGCAACTGCGGCAAGCAGGGCCAATGGGTTCCGGTCGGCGTGGGCCTGCCCACGGTGATGATCGGCGGGCTGACGGTCGGCGGCTCGGCCGTCTGAAGCCTCATCGTTTTCAGGGACTTGGCAGCCGCGCAGGACCTTCCCTGCGCGGCTAACCGAATCTTAACCATTGCCGTGTCATCACCATTGCCGGATGAGGCAAGGAGCATGAAACGATGGCACGACCGCTTTCTTTCGACCCCCACCACAATTCAGTCGCCCAGAACGGCGGCGGGCTTGCCGCCCTGCGCCTCATCCGCTCGCGCAAGGTCGGACCGGCGACCTTTCACCGGCTGCTGGCCGAACATGGCAGCGCCGAGGCGGCTTTGGACGCCCTGCCCCGGATGGCCCAGGACGCCGGGATCAGCGACTACCAGCCCTGCCCTGTCGCCGTCGCCGAGGCCGAGATCGCGGCCGGCCATCGCGCCGGGGCGCGGCTGCTGACCTGGGACGAACCGGACTACCCCGCGCGCCTGCGCGACATTGCCGAGGCGCCGCCCGTCTTGTGGATCAAGGGTCAGGCCGGCGTCCTGGGCCGGCTGCCCGTCGCCGTGATCGGGGCGCGCAATGCCTCGTCCCTGGGGCTTCGCATGGCGCGCGGCCTGGCGGCGGGACTGGCCCAGGCCGGCGCGGTCGTGGTCGCGGGGCTGGCGCGCGGCATCGACACCGTGGCCCACGAGGCTGCCCTGCCCAGCGGCACCATCGCCGTGATGGCGGGCGGCATCGACATGATCTATCCGGCCGAGAATACCGCGCTTGCCGAGGCGATCTGCGACACGGGCCTGCTGATCACCGAACAGCCCCCGGGGACCGAACCCGTGGCGCGCCACTTCCCGGCCCGCAACCGCATCATCTCGGGCCTGTCTCAGGCCGTCGTGGTGGTCGAGGCGGCGCACCGCTCGGGCAGCCTGATTACCGCCAAAGCGGCGCTGGACCAGGGGCGCGAGGTCATGGCGGTGCCGGGCCATCCGATGGACGCGCGCGCTTCGGGGTGCAATGCGCTGATCCGGGACGGAGCGCTGCTGGTCCGCGCCGCGGCCGACGTGCTGGTGGCCCTGAACCACGACCCTGCCCTCACGCAGCCCGTCCAGCAAAGCGCCGAACCGGCCCCGTCACCAGCCCGCAAGGGCATGGCCGGTGCCTTGCAACCTGCGGCCGTTGCCCGCCGTCTGGCCCAGCTGGGCCACGCCATGCGGCGCGAGGCGCCAGCCCGGCCCCTGCCTTCGGACGCCGGCGGTCCGGCCAGCCTTGAATCGCGCATCCTGTCCAAGCTGAGCCCCAGCCCGACCGAAGAAAACCTGCTGATCCGCGACCTGGGCCTGCCTGCCGCGACCCTTGCCCCTGCCCTGCTGTCGCTGGAACTTGCGGGTCAGGTCAGGCGGCTGGCCGGTGGCCGGATCGCGCTTGTGACAGGCTGACCCGGGCCGCCGACGCTTGGCAGATTTCCGCACATTCACGCGGCGGTCACGGCCTTGTTCCGGAACCGGGGCTGGCGGTTATGGTTGATTTGCACGCGTATCTAGGCGTCCAGCGGAAAGGGACCGTCATGCGTCGCATCTTCAAGACGACCACTGCAATCGTGGCCATCATCAGCATCCTGTCGCCTCAGCTTGCCGTGGCCCAGAGCGAGGCAGAGCTTCTGAAGCGCCGTGCCGAGGAACGCCAGCAGCAGCAACAGCAAAAACAGCAGCAGCAGCGTCAACAACAACAGCGCCAGCAGCAACATCGGGAGCAGGCCGCGCCGCAGAACCGCCAGGAAAGGCAGCCCCAGCGCGCCCAACCGGCCGAACGCGCCCAGAAAGAGCGGGCCCCTGAACGTGCCCAGCAGCAGCGCGCCCAACCTGCCGAGCGTGCCCAGCAGCAACGCCCCCGGACGGAACAGCAGCCCCAACGTGCCCAGGGCCAACCCGCGCGCGAGGGCCAGCCGCCCCGCAAGCAGCCTGTGCAGCAGCCCGAGCGCCAAGCCCAGCCGCCGAAACCGCAGCAACGCGAGCGCCAGCAGGAGCAACGCGCGCGCCAGCAGGCCGAGCCGCGCCAGCAGCAGCCTGCCCGGGATGCCCAGCCCCGCCGCGCAAGCGACGACGCACCGGCCCCGCGCGCCGCGCAGGGCCAGCGTGATGATGCGCGCCCGTCCCGCGAACAGCCCCGTCCGGACCCCCGCCGGCCGGCGGACCAAGCCGCGCCGCAGCGGGAGGCGCGTCCCGAACAACCGGGCGTTCGCCCTGCCCCGAATCGTGCGGAGGCGCCGCAGAACCGCCCCGCGGCGCCTCAGCGTGGCGAAGGTCGTGAAAACCCGCCGCCGCGCGCGGCCAATCGCGACGGTCAGCAGGCCCCCGGTGCGCGCGAACAGCGCCCGGCGCCGATGGATGCCAACGCACTTCGCAATGTCATGGAGCAGCGCGAGCGCGAAGGGCAGCAGCCTGCCCCCCGGCCCGCGCGCAACCAGCAAGCGCTTGACCCGCGCCGACCCAGTGACACGGAAGCGCCCGAACGTCCCCGCACCCGCGAGGAGTTGCAGCGTCAGTTGCAGCGCAGCAATGGCGAGATCCGCCTGCGCGCGCCCGAGGCGGATGTGAAGCCGAACGACCTTGCGCGACGGGCGGCGGAACGCAGCGCGCCGCCCAAGGCAGCGGCTCTGGCAGCCGCCGCCGAACGCCAGTCGCAGGAGAATGTCATCAAGCGCCGGATCACCGAACAGAACATCCGGCGCTCGGACCAGGACTTCGGCACCCGAATCAGGGATGGGCTCCGCCCCGGCGACCGCCGCAACCTGAGCCCCGCCGAGTTGCGCGATCTGGAACGCCGCGAGCGCCAGTTGCGCGAGGATGAGCGCCGGCTGGACGAGCGCGAGCGTGACCTGGCCCGCCGCGACGACGATGACGACAACGGCAGCGACATCGCGAAACTTCTGCTGGCAGGCGCCGCCGGTTTTGCGGTCGGCAAGATGCTGTCCGGCAATCGCCAGGTCGCGCTGAACACCGGCGACCGGGCGGTGCTGACCCTGCCCGACGGAAGCCAGCAGATCGTCCGCGACGACAACGCGCTGCTTTACCGCCCGGGGTCGGACGTGCAGACCGAGCAATTCGCCGACGGCTCGACCCGGACAACGGTGCTGCGTGCTGATGGCAGCCGGGTGGTGACGATCCGCGATGCGGACATGAACATCCTGCGCCGCACCCTGATTCATCCGAACGGAACGGAAACCCGTCTGATCGGCAACACCGAGGTGCGGCCAGTCCAGATCTCGACCCTGCCGGCGCCGGTTCCGGTCGAATACACCACCCGACCGCTGAACGAGACGGAACTGCGCAACGCCCTGCTGCAGGAAAGCGCGGCCGATCGACGCTTTACGCTGGGCCAGATCCGCGACATCCCCGAGGTGCGCTCGCTGGTGGCGCCGGTGAACCTGCCGCAGGTGACCTTCGACAGCGGCTCGGCCGCGCTGGCGGCTTCGCAGGCGGAACAACTGGCTTCGCTGGGCAAGGTGATCCGCGACTCGATCGACCAGAACCCGAACGAGGTCTACATGATCGAGGGCTATACCGACGCGGTCGGCTCCAGCGCGGAAAATCTAGCGCTATCGGATCGCCGGGCCGAATCGGTCGCGCTCGCGCTGACGGAATACTATCAGGTGCCGCCGGAAAACATGGTGGTGCAGGGCTATGGCGAACAGTTCCTGCTGGTTCCGACCGACGGGGCCGAGCGCGAGAACCGCCGCGTCGCCGTGCGCCGCATCACCGACCTGCTGGAACAGCAATAGGAAACCCCCGGGCGGCGGTCTTGACCGTCGCCCGGGGGTCCGTCACCCCAGCGCGTATCCTGTTCCGCGCACGGTGCGCACCGGATTGTCGCCGCCATTCGCCATCAGCGCCTTGCGCAAGCGTCCCACATGCACGTCGATGGTGCGGGTATCCACATAGATGTCGCGGCCCCAGACCCGGTCCAGAAGCTGCTCGCGCGTCCAGACGCGGCCCGGTTTCTCCATCAGCGTCGACAGCAGGCGGAATTCGGTCGGTCCCAAATGCAGGGCTTGGCCGCCGCGAAACACCCGGTGTTCGCCCGCATCCAGGATGATGTCGCCAAAGCTCAGCCGTTCACCCATCGAGGCGGGACGCGTGCGGCGCAGCTGGGTGCGCAACCGCGCCATCAGTTCGACGACCGAATAGGGTTTGACCACATAGTCGTCGGCGCCGGTTTCCAGCCCCCGCACCCGGTCCACCTCTTCGGAGCGGGCCGACAGCATGATGATCGGGATCTGGCGCGTCTGGGGGTCGGCCTTGACGCGACGGCAGATCTCGATCCCCGAGACGTTGGGAAGCATCCAGTCCAGCACGATCAGGTCGGGCTGTTCCTCGGCAACCAGCAGCATGGCCTCGTCGCCGTTCTCGGCCATGACGACCGAGAAGCCTTCGGATTCGAGGTTGTATTTCAGAACCTCGCGCTGCGCGCCCTCGTCCTCGACGACCAAAACACAGGGTTGCGCCTGGGCCATCGCTCAGTCCTCGCCTTCGTTCAGATTGGCCCGGGTAACGCTTTCGCTTTTCGGGCGGGCGTCGTCGGGCAGTTCGCCGGTGGCCAGATAGATCACCTGCTCGGCGATCCCGGTCGCGTGATCACCCATCCGCTCGATGTTCTTGGCGATGAAATGCAGGTGCATGCAGGGCGTGATGTTGCGCGGGTCTTCCATCATGTAGGTCAGGAATTCGCGGAACAGGGCGTTGTACATCTGGTCGACTTCCAGATCGCGCCGGCGGACGTCGGCGGCCAGCGCCGCATCGCGCTGGATATAGCTGTCCAGTGCGTCCTTCATCATGCCCTCGACGGTCGCGGACATGCGGCGCAGCGCCATGCCCGCGCCCTCGACGGCCGGCATGTGGACCAGGACATGGCTGCGCTTGGCGATGTTCTTGGCGTAATCGCCCACCCGCTCGAGGATGGCCGAGATCTTGATGACGGTCAGCGCGGTGCGCAGGTCGGTCGCGCGGGGCGCGCGCAGGGCGATCAGCCGCGCGGCCTCTTCGTTGATCTGGGTTTCCAGCTGGTCGATGGCGCTGTCGCGGCGGCGCACGGCCTCGGCCAGTTCCTCGTCGCGGTTTTCAAGCGCATTGGCGGCGTCGTGGATGGCGCTTTCGACCATGCCGCCCATCTTGACGACCAGCGCCTGCACGGTTTCCAGATCCCTGTCGAAGGCCGACAGGATATGGCGTTCGGTGTTCATGTCAGATCCCCTTCAGGCTCAGCCGATGCGGCCCGAGATGTAGCTTTCCGTCCGCGGATCGCGCGGATTGGTGAAGATGTCGTCGGTGCTGCCGTATTCCACCAGATTGCCCAGGTGAAAGAAGGCGGTCTTCTGGCTGACGCGGGCGGCCTGCTGCATCGAGTGGGTCACGATCACGACCGAGAACTGCGAACGCAATTCGTCGATCAGTTCCTCGACCTGGGCGGTCGCGATGGGGTCCAGCGCCGAGCAGGGCTCGTCCATCAGCAGCACCTCGGGCTGGGTCGCCACGGCGCGGGCGATGCACAGGCGCTGCTGCTGGCCGCCCGAAAGCCCGGTGCCCGGGTCCTGCAGCCGGTCCTTGACCTCGTTCCAAAGCGCGGCGCCGCGCAGCGCCTTTTCGACGATCTCGTCCAGTTCGGCGCGGTTGCGCGCCAGGCCGTGGATGCGCGGGCCATAGGACACGTTGTCATAGATGGACTTGGGGAACGGGTTCGGCTTCTGGAACACCATGCCGACCTTGGCGCGCAACTGCACCGGGTCGACGCGGCGGTCGTAGATGTCCTCGCCGTCCAGCGTGATCTTGCCCTCGACCCGGCTGATGTCGATGGTGTCGTTCATCCGGTTCAGGCAGCGCAGGAAGGTGGACTTGCCACAGCCCGACGGCCCGATGAAGGCGGTGACGGTCTTGTCCAGGATGTCCACGTCGACATCCTTGATGGCGTGCTTGTCGCCGTAATAGACCTGCACCTTGCGGGCCGAAATCTTGATCTCCTGCTGCGTCACGCCGCGCTCCACAATGCTCATGTCGTTCATAATTGGTAACTCCTTCCGGGTTTACCAGCGGCGCTCGAATTTGCGGCGCAGGAAGATGGCGATAAGGTTCATCGACAGCAGGAAGACCAGCAGCACGATGATGGCGCCCGAGGCGCGTTCCATGAAGGCGGGGTCGGCGCGCTGGGTCCAGTTGTAGACCTGGACCGGCAGGGCCGACGCGGGATCGAACAGCCCCTCGGGCGGGGCGGCCGGGAGGTTCTTGACGAAGGCGACCATGCCGATCAGCAGAAGCGGTGCGGTTTCGCCCAGGGCCTGGGCCAGGCCGATGATGGTCCCGGTCAGGATGCCCGGCAGCGCCAGCGGCAGGACGTGGTGGAACACTGACTGCATCTTGGACGCCCCCACCCCCAGCGCCGCATCGCGGATCGAGGGCGGCACCGCCTTGAGCGCGGCGCGCGTCGCGATGATGATGGTCGGCAGCGTCATCAGCGTCAGCACCAGGCCGCCCACGATGGGCGCCGACTGCGGCAGGCCGGCGAAGTTGATGAAGGCTGCCAGGCCGAGGATACCGAAGACGATGGACGGCACCGCGGCCAGGTTCGAGATGTTCACCTCGATGATGTCGGTCAGCCGGTTCTTGGGGGCAAACTCCTCAAGATAGATGCTGGCTGCGACGCCGATGGGCACGGCCAGCAGCAGCACGACCAGCATCATGTAGAGCGAGCCGAGGATGGCGACGCCGACGCCCGCCGATTCGGGGCGCTGGTCCGAGCTGTCGGGCATGGTCAGGAACGACCAGTTCCATTCCGTGGCCAGCAGCCCCTGATCCTTGAGCGCATTGGCAAGCTGCAGCTGCGCGACCGAGGTGTTGGCGTCACGCGCGGCGCTTTCCATGGTGACGCGGCCCTTGTAATAGCCGTCGATCCGACCATTGGTCAGCACCCGCGCCTGCACCGTCTGCCCGACCAGTTCGGGATCGGCCAGCACGCGGTTGCGCAGCTGGGCCGGCGCTTCCTTGGAAATCAGGTTCGACACGTCCTTGTCTGTCAGCCCCTCGATGGCGATGCCCTTGTCGGCGATCACCGCACGCAGCGACTGCTCCAGGATCTTGCCATAGGTCAGGGTCAGGACCTTCTTGATCTCCTCGGGATCGCGGTTGCCGGACTTGTCCAGCTGGGCCGCGTCCAGGGTCACCGGGATTTCCAGATAGGTCTGGCGGAACGCGCCGATGCCGTCCGAAAAGATCGAGAACAGCAGCACGACCAGCGCGATCATCGAAATGGCGATGGCGGACAGGCCATAGGCGCGGAACCGGGCCTCGGCGGCGTTGCGCTTGCGCGTGCGCTCGTCTGCGGCCAGCAGCGAACCCTGCGCATGGGGCGCGGCGGCGGGAAAGCTTGCCTCGGTCATTCGTACTGCTCCCGGTATTTGCGCACGATGTAGAGCGCGACGATGTTCAGCCCCAGCGTGACGATGAAAAGCGTGATCCCCAGGGCAAAGGCCACCAGCGTCTCGGGCGCGGCGAAATCGGTGTCGCCGGTCAGCTGGCTGACGATCTTGACGGTGATCGTGGTCATCGCCTCGAAGGGATTCAGGCTCATCTGGGCGCTTGCGCCGGCGCCCAGCACGACGATCATGGTTTCACCGATGGCGCGGCTGGCGGCCAGCAGGACGGCGCCGACGATGCCCGGCAGGGCGGCGGGCAGAACCACCTTGCGCACGGTTTCCGAGGGCGTCGAGCCCAGGCCCAGCGCGCCGTCACGCAGGGATTGCGGCACGGCGTTGATGATGTCGTCGCTGAGCGAGCTGACAAAGGGGATCAGCATGATGCCCATGACCAGACCCGCCGTCATCACCGACGACCCCGAGCTGCCCAAGCCCAGCGGCTGGGCGAAATAGTCGCGCAGCATCGGGCCCACGGTGATCAGCGCGAACAGGCCGTAGACGATGGTCGGGATGCCGGCCAGCACCTCGATGGCGGGCTTGGCGATGCTGCGCAGGCGGGGCGAGGCGTATTCCGACATGTAGATCGCCGCGAACAGCCCGATCGGGATCGAGACGGCCAGCGCGATCAGCGAGATGTAAAGCGTGCCCCAGACCAGCGGCAGGATGCCCAGTTGCGAGCCGCCGCCGAAGCGGGGCGACCAGGTGGTGCCGAACAGGAAGTCCTGCCAGGGGTATTGCTGGAAAAAATGCCCGGTCTCGAACAGCATCGACAGCACGATCCCGGCGGTGGTCAGGATCGCGATGCTGGAGCACAGGATCAGCAGGAAGCGAACGAAGGTTTCGACCACGTTGCGGGCCCGGAAATCGGGTGCGGTGCGCGACAGCGACCATGCCATGCCCGCGGCGGCCAGGATCAGGGCGACGCCCGCCAGGACCGTGCGATTGACGTCGGGCTGCGCAAAGCTCCAGATGGCGATCAGAAACAGGGCAGGCACAGCGGTGAACAGGGCGATGTTCCAGCCGTAATAGCTGGTGCGCGAATGCAGCTTGCGGCTGTCGCCTTGGGCCGCGGCAAGAGCGCGCGAGCGGCCAAGGTAGAAACCGGCGGCTGCCAGGGCCAGGACGATCAGAAGGGTCCAGGTGACGGGCATGTGAGCCTCGGATGGGGAGGGACAGGAGACAGGCGCGGAGCCTTGGCTCCGCGCCCCAAGGGCTCAGTTCGTCAGCGTCTTGCCGGCGGCCACGGCTTCCTGCGTGGCGGCCAGTTCCGGGTCGGCGACCAGGCCATAGGCGGCCAGCGGGCCGTCGGGACCGGCGATCTCGTCCGAGACGAAGAACTGGACGAACTCCTCAAGGCCGGGAATCTCGCCCAGGTGCGCCTTCTTGACGTAGAAGAACAGCGGACGCGACACCGGGTATTCGCCCTTGGCGATGGTCTCGGTCGAGGGGGCGACGCCGCCGAAGGTGCCGACCTTCAGCTTGTCGGTGTTGTTTTCATAGAAGGACAGGCCAAAGACGCCGATGCCGTTCTTGGCCGACTGGATGCGGGCCAGCGTCTCGGTATAGTCGCCGTCGATGTCGACCGACTTGCCGTCGGTGCGCAGCGCGCCGCAGGCTTCCTCGCCCTTCTCCTCGCCCAGTTCCTTGACCAGAACATCTTCCGCGCCCGATTCCTTGCAGCCGGCGTGGATCACCTTTTCCTCGAACACTTCACGGGTGCCGTGCTTGGTGCCGGGCACGAAGGCCAGGATTTCCTGATCGGGCAGTTCCGGGCGGATCTCGTTCCACTTGGTATAGGGGTTCGCGACGACCTTGCCGTCCTTGACCACCTGGGCGGCCAGCGCGTTGAACCAGTCGGCAGCGGTATAGGCGAAATCCGGGCCGGCGGTGTCGTTGGCAAAGACGATCCCGTCATAGCCGATGCGGACTTCCATGATGTCGGTCACGCCGGCAGCCTTGCAGGCCTCGATTTCCGATTCCTTGATCGGGCGCGAGGCGTTCGCGATGTCGATGGTGTTTTCGCCCACGCCTTCGCAGAACTTCTTCAGGCCGGCCGACGACCCGCCCGATTCCACGACCGGCGTCGGGAAGTCGGAGTTTTCGCCGAAGGCTTCGGCCACGATGGTCGAATAGGGCAGCACGGTGGACGAGCCAGAGACCTGGATCTGGTCGCGGGCCGAGGCAAGCGTCGCCGATGCGGCGATCATGGCAAGTGCCGACACGGCGAGTTTCGCGGATTTCATAGGATCACTCCTGACAGTTCCTTGGGGGCCGGGATCGGCCTGCCCGACGCTCTAGTGCCGGGCTGCGACGCTTATGCGACTGGAATGTGACAGGAGTGCGACAATGCGCGATCCGTTAACGGTTCTTAACGGATCGCGGAAAAAACTTTGGAAATCAGCCGATGGTTCCCCGAACGCCGCCGGTCTGCGCCCGGTCCAGCATCAGGTGATCCAGAATCACGCAGGCCGCCATGGCCTCGGCGATGGGCACGGCGCGGATCCCGACGCAGGGGTCGTGACGGCCCTTGGTGATCAGCTCGATCTCCTCGCCCCTTTGGTTGATGGTCTGGCGCGGCGTCAGGATCGAGCTGGTCGGCTTGACGGCGAAGCGCACGACGATGTCCTGCCCGGTCGAGATGCCGCCCAGGATGCCGCCCGCGTGGTTCGACAGGAACCGGGGGCCTTCGTTGCCCATGCGGATCTCGTCGGCGTTCTCGGTGCCGGTCAGCGCGGCGGCGCCCATGCCCTCGCCGATCTCGACGCCCTTGACGGCGTTGATCGACATCATCGCCGCCGCCAGATCGGTGTCCAGCTTGGCATAGACCGGCGCGCCCAAGCCCGGCGGGCAGCCCTGGATCAGCACCTCGATCGCCGCGCCGACGCTGGTCTGGTCCTTGCGGATGGCGTTCAGGTAATCCTCCCACTGGGGGACCGCCCGGGCGTCGGGCAGGAAAAACGGGTTGTTGCCGATCTCGTCCGCGTCGAAGCGCGAGCGGTCCAGGTGCAGCGTTCCCATCTGGACCATATAGCCGGTGATCCGCAGACCTGGGACCAGGTCGCGCAGCACCGCCTGCGCCACGCCCCCCGCCGCCACGCGCGCGGCCGTTTCCCGCGCGCTGGAGCGCCCGCCGCCGCGATAGTCCCGGATCCCGTATTTCAGGTGATAGGCGATGTCGGCATGGCCCGGGCGGAAGGCCTGGGCGATCTCGCCATAATCCTTGCTGCGCTGGTCGGTGTTCTCGATCATCAGCTGGATCGGCGTGCCGGTGGTGCGCCCCTCGAAGGTGCCCGACAGGATGCGGACCTGGTCCGGCTCCTGCCGCTGGGTGGTGAACTTCGACGTCCCCGGCCGGCGCCGGTCCAGAAACTGCTGGATGAAGCCTTCGTCCAAGGCCACCCCCGGCGGGCACCCGTCCACCGTCGCCCCCAAGGCCGGCCCGTGGCTTTCGCCCCAGGTGGTGAAGGTAAAGACCCGGCCGAAACTGTTGAAGCTCATCCCTTGCGCGCCCCTTTTTCGCCTGCGATAGCCCCGCAGGCCGGGGCAGGCAACGGCAAATGCCATGCGGGCCCCAGAAACGACAGCGCAGTCCCGCCGGGCCGCAGGCGCCTTCACGCAGACAAAAGAACCCCCATCCAGATGTCCCTTGACGCTGGGGAAGCTTCCAGACAGTAACATTCCTGGTACAGCCTGGGATCACGAGTTTCGGTCAGGGCAACGTCAGGTCAGATCAATCATGCATATTCCTGCAAGGATGGTGTAAGCTGGCCTGGGTTAAACGGTTCGGCCTGGACATTAGGGCCTTGGCTGCGACACGAAGGGGGCACGCGCCGGACGCGGTACCGTGACAGTTTTCTGGATTACGGTCCTCGACGACCTTTCCTCCAAAGGGCAGTATGGGCCGCTGGTTCAGGTTCCAGGGAAGTTGCTCGGCCATGCTTGTGGTGGGGTGTGAACGAGCGACTCAGGAGGGCGCGGGCCGGAGACACCCGCGCCCTCTCCTGCCACAGGACGCCCCGCATCGCCCGGGGGCCGCATCAAACAGCTTGTGGAACATGTGTAACCGCCCCAAGCGCAAGGGGGATCTTCGGAGCTGATGTTGGCGCGGTGTCGGGTGCCGACATGTGTCCGGCCTCTGATGCGGCCATCGTCATGCCGCGGGCCCGTATGGTGTCCGCGGGTCGGGTCCAGATCAAAGCCGCGTGCTCGATGGCACTCTGTTGCACCCTGCTCGATGGCACTCTGTTGCACCCTGGGTCTCCCGATCCCGTCTCACGACCGTTGCGCCAAACTGCTCCTTGCCCTCCTCCGCTCCGACGTCCTCGCGACCGACAGACGGCTTACGCCGCCGCGGCCGGAGACTGGTAGACGCCGCCCTTGGCCATCAGGGCCCAGACGAT
>NZ_KK211402.1:2500-87058 GCF_000622145.1 Paracoccus yeei ATCC BAA-599
AGATGATCTAGGCATGAGCAGGATGAAGGTTGGGTAACACCAACTGGAGGTCCGAACCCACACCTGTTGAAAAAGGTCGGGATGACTTGTGCCTAGGGGTGAAAGGCCAATCAAATCTGGAGATAGCTGGTTCTCCGCGAAAGCTATTTAGGTAGCGCCTCGGACGTATCCTCTCGGGGGTAGAGCACTGCATGGATGATGGGGGCCCACAGCCTTACTGAGTCTAAGCAAACTCCGAATACCGAGAAGGACTATCCGGGAGACACACGGCGGGTGCTAACGTCCGTCGTGGAGAGGGAAACAACCCTGACCAACAGCTAAGGCCCCCAATTCGTGGCTAAGTGGGAAAGCATGTGAGACTTCCAAAACAACCAGGAGGTTGGCTTAGAAGCAGCCATCCTTTAAAGATAGCGTAACAGCTCACTGGTCTAATCAAGAGGTCTTGCGGCGAAGATGTAACGGGGCTCAAGCCACGAGCCGAAGCTTTGGGTGTGCATTTATGCACGCGGTAGCGGAGCGTTCTGTGATAGAGAACGCTGCCTCTTTTGCTCGTCAGGGCAACGGAGGCAATGTTCTGACTGTGAAGCCGGGCTGTAAGGCATCCGGTGGAGTGATCAGAAGCGAGAATGTTGACATGAGTAGCGACAAACAGGGTGAGAGACCCTGTCGCCGAAAGTCCAAGGGTTCCTGCTTAAAGCTAATCTGAGCAGGGTAAGCCGGCCCCTAAGGCGAGGCCGAAAGGCGTAGTCGATGGGAACCAGGTTAATATTCCTGGGCCAGGAGATGGTGACGGATCGCAGGTGTAGTTCCTCCTTATCGGATTGGAGGGGCTGCTGAGCGGTTCCTGGAAATAGCCCTCCACAAGACCGTACCCTAAACCGACACAGGTGGACTGGTAGAGAATACCAAGGCGCTTGAGAGAACCACATTTAAGGAACTCGGCAAAATACCTCCGTAAGTTCGCGAGAAGGAGGCCCGATTGGTGCGCAAGCATCGGTCGGGGGCACAAACCAGGGGGTGGCGACTGTTTACTAAAAACACAGGGCTCTGCGAAGCCGTAAGGCGACGTATAGGGTCTGACGCCTGCCCGGTGCCGGAAGGTTAAAAGGAGAGGTGCAAGCCTTGAATTGAAGCCCCGGTAAACGGCGGCCGTAACTATAACGGTCCTAAGGTAGCGAAATTCCTTGTCGGGTAAGTTCCGACCTGCACGAATGGCGTAACGACTTCCCCGCTGTCTCAAATGTGGACTCAGCGAAATTGAACTGTCTGTGAAGATGCAGACTTCCCGCGGTTAGACGGAAAGACCCCATGCACCTTTACTATAGCTTCGCACTGGCATCAGGATTGCGATGTGCAGGATAGGTGGTAGGCATTGAAGCGGGGACGCCAGTTCCCGTGGAGCCATCCTTGAGATACCACCCTTCGCACTCTTGATGTCTAACCGCGGCCCGTTATCCGGGTCCGGGACCCTGCGTGGTGGGTAGTTTGACTGGGGCGGTCGCCTCCCAAAGAGTAACGGAGGCGCGCGAAGGTTGGCTCAGAGCGGTCGGAAATCGCTCGTTGAGTGCAATGGCAGAAGCCAGCCTGACTGCAAGACTGACAAGTCGAGCAGAGACGAAAGTCGGCCATAGTGATCCGGTGGTCCCGAGTGGAAGGGCCATCGCTCAACGGATAAAAGGTACGCTGGGGATAACAGGCTGATGATGCCCAAGAGTCCATATCGACGGCATCGTTTGGCACCTCGATGTCGGCTCATCTCATCCTGGGGCTGGAGCAGGTCCCAAGGGTATGGCTGTTCGCCATTTAAAGAGGTACGTGAGCTGGGTTTAGAACGTCGTGAGACAGTTCGGTCCCTATCTGCCGTGGGTGTAGGATACTTGAGAGGAGTTGCCCCTAGTACGAGAGGACCGGGGTGAACGTTCCACTGGTGGACCAGTTGTCGTGCCAACGGCAGTGCTGGGTAGCTATGAACGGACAGGATAAACGCTGAAGGCATCTAAGCGTGAAGCCCCCCTCAAAACAAGGTATCCCTTGAGAGCCGTGGAAGACCACCACGTCGATAGGCCGGAGATGTAAGCGCAGCAATGCGTTCAGTTGACCGGTACTAATGGCTCGATTGGCTTGATTTGATCCGGAAGAAGACAGACCTTCTTCCAAAAGCATCCTTGGACAACTTCATCCTGCGGGATAACGCCGATCTCGCTCCTTTTCCGGTCTGGTGGCCAAAGCACGAGCAAAACACCCGATCCCATCCCGAACTCGGCCGTTAAGTGCCGTCGCGCCAATGGTACTGCGTCAAAAGACGTGGGAGAGTAGGTCACCGCCAGACCTGAAAAGAAGCGAAAACATCTCTCAGAACGATGAAAGCAACGCAAAGCGATGCAACGGACGCGGGGTAGAGCAGCCCGGTAGCTCGTCAGGCTCATAACCTGAAGGTCACAGGTTCAAATCCTGTCCCCGCAACCAAAAAATTACAATACATCAGATACTTAGAGCCCGACCTAAACAGTCGGGTTTTGTGCGTTGCATTCCATGTCAACGCCATGTCAACGTTCTGAGAGTCGACCCCCGCACGACAGTCGTAATCATCGACAATCACCCGCGCCCAACAATAGCTGATGACATTCGCCGGTGTTGAGCAGAATTGCCCGTGATCTTGTGCGCCGCCCGCAGAGCAGCCCTCTCGGTGCGCTTGGCAGCGACGTTCAGCTCGTGCCATGAAGGGCACATGATCGAATTTCGCCAACTCCCTGATGACCATCCCGATCTCGCGCATTCGCCCATGCTGCGCGCAGCACTCTTGACCCTGCAATACGCGCAGGATCATGGCTCGATCGGCCTCACCAAAACCAAGGCGTTCAAGCGGGTCTTCGTCCATTGGGCCGTCGAGCACTTCGCCTGGCCGGGCAAAAGCGCCGAAGAAATGTTCCGCTACAATAAAGTCATCAACGAATACGAGTTCCCGCCGCTCGAGGTGTTGCACTACCTGCTGATCTCCCTGCGCCTCGGGCGGCACTTCAAGGGCGAGTTCCGGCTGACCAAGCGGGGCGCCGAGTTGGCGCACGCCCCGGGCCGCCTGTTTGCCGAACTGATCCCACACTTCGTCCTGCGCATCGATCACGCCTCCTATGCGCGGTTCGATGATCGCCCCTCCGGCAAGTGGGATGTCTGGATGAACGTCATCAATGTCGAAGCCGACCACGGCACGACCGAGGCCGCCTTGTTCGAAGCCTTTTACGGTGAGCCGAAAGATTGGCACACTGCCGGCTGGCGCGAGATGGCCGCGTTCTCATGTTGCGTTCGTCTGCCCCTGGAGTGGGCGGGGCTACTGGTGGAGACCCGCGAACTCAGCCCGGGCAAGCATGTGTGCCATGTTTTCAAGACCCCGCTCTGGCGCAGTGCGCTGAAACTGGACACCGATGACATGCTGCGGCCGATATTGATCCAGTAGCATTTCCGGCTCAACCGCAGTGCAGACGTCCGAGCCGATCGCAGCATATGTTGCGCCATCGACGTGGAGGGCGGATTCCAGCCATCCGCTGCGGGTGCAAAGCGACCGAGCGATTTCAGCGGGAGCTGACATTGGGACGAGGTTGAACCGTTTCTTCTCGGCACTGCCGCAAGGCGGCTTGGGGCCCAACCTGTGGATTGGATTTTCGTGCTGCACGCGCGCACAACGCGAAAAATGCCGCGATAGTGAGAAAACTGGCTCCGTCGCTCAAAGAAAAGCCGCTTATTCGTGGGTGGCGCAATATGGGTCACGTGTTAAACCTACAAGTCGCGGGACAGAACCGCCGTTTACGACGGAGGCTAATGTCGGCCCTTGGGGTGACCGCCCGCATATCAGGGCAAGTCAACATGGGCGCCTTGTGCGTGACTGGGTGACAACGATTGTCCTGGAACCCAGTGGATACGGGACACACTCGATGCGCCGAACCTAAGCTGCGGAGATTTGCCGACGAACGGGCAGCTATTGAAACTATGCCTGCGTTCTATTGGAAAAGACTGAGGCCTTTCCCTAGTCTAGTGGAGACCGCCCGGCACACCGGAAGTGGCCACTCTCGACATCCCCGGAACCACATTCTTGAAGTAGGCTTGATGAGACCTTTCCGCGAAATTCTGTCGATGGCTGTGAAGAGACACGGCAGTCTTGAGGCCGTTGAGGCGCGCATTGAACACCCGGCACCCATCACAGACCTGCTTGCACGCAGTGACGATCGATGGCTCGCAGATATGACACGACACGTCTTCAACGCGGGCTTCAGCCGTAAGGTGATCCGCGACAAATGGCCGGGATTCGAAGCAGCTTTCAAAGGGTTTGACCCAAGCGTTTGCGCAATAATGGATGACGACTGGTTCGATATGCTGCTCAAAGATCCGCGCATCGTGCGCAACGGGGCGCGGATCCGATCCGTTCAGCGCAACGCGATGTTCATTCTGGACGAGACAGAAAGACATGCCAGCTTTGGCGCTTTCATCGCCGCGTGGCAGCACAAGGATTTCGCCGACGTTCTTGATTATCTGCGCAAGCATGGTGATCGACTGGGCGACAAGACCGCCCAGTATTTCCTGCGCGAAGCCGGTGTAGATTCCTATGTTTTGTCGTTTGATGTCTTGAAACGCCTGTCACTCGAAGGGGTTGCTGACACTCTGCCAGCGTCGTCGAAACAGCGGCGCGCCATACAGAACGCCTTTGACGGATGGAAAGAAGAGTCGGGCAAGTCGCTGACATACATCAGCCGCGTGCTCGCCATGAGTGTCGAAAGCGACCGCCAGCCAAGATTTACATAAACATTCCCAGAAAGGATCAATGAATGGAACAACGCCAACCTCTCCCGCCCTTTACGCGTGAGACAGCAATTCAGAAGGTCCGCCTTGCCGAAGATGGCTGGAACGGTCGCAATCCAGAGGCAGTATCCAAAGCCTATACAGTAAACACCAAATGGCGCAACCGCGCGACATTTGTGAATGGTCGCGATGAGGTGGTAGCTTTCCTAGCGGACAAATGGGCCAAGGAATTGGACTACCGACTGGTCAAGGAACTCTGGGCCTTCACGGATAACCGCATCGCGGTTCGATACGCGTATGAATACCACCATGCTGATGGAAACTGGTTCCGCGCCTATGGCAACGAGAATTGGGAGTTTGACGAGAATGGCCTGATGACGAACCGGCACGCCAGCATCAATGATCTGCCGATCAAGGAAAGCGAGCGTCTGTTCCACTGGCCTTTGGGACGCCGTCCTGATGACACGTCAAGTCTTTCTGAATTGGGACTGTGAGGATGAGCGGGGGCCCTTTTCACGATGGTGAACGCCTTGTCCAGAAAGCCACGGGGGAGGACGTGCTGGCCCTTCGGAACGGGCGTTTCATCAGCACGACACTGTCTGCAAACAGCGAACGGATGCTGGGTATCGCGACAACCCTGAATATCGCCGTAAGTGATGCTGAGGGGCGTGTCTGGTCTTTTCTGGCCAACGGTCCAGAAGGGCTTGTTGCCCGAGCTGATGACAAGACGGTTTACCTGAATCGGACCGAAATGACCGTTCCGTCCGCGCTATGGACGATGGTCAGTGCCGGAGCGCCGATAGGCCTTGTTGCAATGGACCTGACCAGCGCGCGGCGGTTTCGCATCAATGGTTCGGTTAATGAGGTTACGCCTGAGCGGGTGACAATCGATGTTGCGCAGACCTGTCCGAATTGTCCGAAATACATCCAGCAAAGACTGCCTGTGGCAGACAATCGCTATCAAGGTGTTTCGCCCGCTTCGGGATCTGATCTGCCGGATAACCTTGCGGACCTGATCCGACAGGCCGACACGTTTTTCGTGGCCAGCAAAAACCCGGACGGAGATCATGATGCAAGCCATCGTGGTGGGTATCCGGGATTTGTAAACGTGAAGGGAAATCAGCTTATCGTTCCCGACTACTTCGGTAATTCGATGTTCATGACATTGGGCAATCTGGCGCTCGAGCCTCGAGCGGGCATTACCTTCGTCGATTTCGACACTGGCGCTCAGCTGAACCTGACAGGTCACGCCACGCTCAACTTGGAAGGGCGCATGGCTCATGACGGTGCCGATGGCCGGTATTGGACCTTCGACATAGAGGCTTGGCAATTGACGCCGCATCGCCCTGAACCGGCTTGGAAACTGGGTGCATATTCTAGATTCAATCCACCTTTGGAAACATGACAAGGCTTGCCATTCCGCCCGATATCCGTTTCGGCGTTGGCGGTTTTCCTTTGGCATTCACTGAACGTCCGGAAGCCAAGGATCGGGGTGCCGTTTTCGCGTGGCTGCGCTCAGTCGGGCTCGACGCAATCGAATTGCAAATGACGTATGGGCCACGAATGACGGCTGAACAGGGGCGTCGCTACCGCGCGCTGGCAATAGCAGACGACATCAAGTTATCGATCCACGGGTCTTACTACATCGTTCTTGCCAGCCCCGATCCGGCCAAGGTCCTGCGCTCTGTCGACACGCTTCTACGGACCTATGAGCAAGCCGACATTCTGGGCGCGCGCGAAATCGTGCTGCATCCCGGGTCGCTCTACGGCGCGCCCGAAGCCGATGTGTCTCGCCGGTTTGCCGAAAACCTTGAGCGATTCATGGCGCAATTGGGCAAGACTGACATCAGCCTTATGATCGAAACCGCTGGCAAGGTCGGGCAGATGGGGTCTGTCGATATGATTCTTGATGTGGCCTCGACGGTCAAAGGGGTCGGGCCTTGCATTGATTTCGGGCATGTTCATGCGCGCTCGCTCGGCGAGCTTGAGACGCCCGACGCGATGGCGCAAGTGTTTGCAAGGATTGACGAGTTCCAGCGGTCCAACCCAGATACGCCGACACATTTTCACTACACACCGATCCATTTTGGCCCAAGAGGCGAGATCCAGCACCGGGCGCTCAGTGACATCGACGGCGTTTCGAACAAACCGTTCCATCCGCGCCCGGAACCTGTCGCGGCCGGGCTTGCAGGCCTGCCCGGTCGTTTCACGATCATATCCGAAACCCACAACTCACAAGAGATGGGCGCTATCAGGTTGAAAAACTTGATCAATTCAGGCACTTGTGGGCATAAGGAAGTCGGCTACCTTGTGGAGTGACGCAGGCAAATGGATCTTAATCAGGTCAGGTACTTCCTGAATCTCGCCGAATCCCTGAATTTCACGGAAGCGGCCCGGGTGAGTGGGATATCTCAGCCCAGTCTCACCAAGGCGATTCAACGTCTGGAAGATGAGTTTGGCGGTCCGGTGCTGTATCGCGACGGCAAGGACACGCGCCTGACGGCCTTGGGCCGTGATCTGATCGTAGAGTTCATGCGCATTCAATCAGCGCTCGAAAACATCACCGAGCTTGCGGAAAACTCGGTCGCAGGGCGCAGCCGGAAGATCAATATTGGCGTCGCAAGCACCATTGCGCCGCGGGTCTTTGCCAAATTCTGGGCGCTCGTTCTGAAGGAATTGCCCGAGGTCGAGCTTCTTCTTCATCCTCTGAACCCCGGCGAGGCGGAGGCGGAGGTATTGTCGGGCAAGTATGACATGTGTCTGCTGACCAATCCGCCGGAACCGAATTTCAAACTGACGATCCAACCGCTGTTCCAAGAGCGGTTGCGCTTGGCCTTGGCAAGTCATCACCCGCTCGCCGGGACAGATGAAATCACGCCAGAGCAGATGATGGAGCAGCCCTATATCGACAGGATGCACTGCGAATTTCGCACGCAACTGATCAAGCATTTCATGGATCGGAACATTGTCATGCGTCCGCGTTTTCAGTCAGAGCGGGAAGACTGGGTGCAGCAGATGGTGGCGCAAGGTGCGGGTGTGTGTTCCTTGCCGGAACATTCAGCGATTGTTGATGGAATCGTCCTGCGCGCGGTAAAGGGCCTGACCCTGTCACGCAACATCAGCATGGTCGCCGTTTCTGGTTCTGCCAACCCGCGCGAAGTCCGTGTCATCCTTGGATTATCCAAAGATTTCAATTGGTAATAGGCACACGCGCGCGGCTATAAAAACTATTCCCGCCAGGAATTTCACAAACGGATCGAAAGTCTCCATCTTCCTCTCAACGGAAGAAGAAGGAGATACAAATGACCTACGAAAAATCACAGGATGCGCTCTCCAAGCTGACACCCCAACAGTATCACGTTACGCAAGAGAGCGGGACCGAGCGCGCCTTTACGGGTGAGTATGACAAGCATTTCGAACCGGGTATCTACGTCGATATCGTTTCCGGCGAGCCGCTTTTCGCATCCTCAGCCAAGTTCAACTCCGGTTGCGGTTGGCCCGCATTCTCGAAACCCATCGATAACGTGACCGAGCATCGTGATGCCTCGTATGGCATGGTCCGGGTCGAAGTCCGCTCGAAACACGGCGACAGCCATTTGGGGCATGTCTTCAATGATGGCCCGCGCGAAATGGGCGGCCTGCGCTACTGCATCAACTCGGCCAGCCTGCGCTTTGTGCCGAAAGACCAAATGGAAGCCGAGGGGTATGGCGCATACCTCGATCAAGTGGAGGAAAAAGTATGACTGAACGTGCCGTATTGGCCGGAGGCTGCTTCTGGGGGATGCAAGACCTGATCCGCAAGCTGCCCGGCGTCGAAAGCACCCGGGTTGGCTACACCGGCGGTGACGTGAAATTTGCCACATACCGCAACCACGGAACCCATGCCGAAGGGATCGAGATCCTCTTTGACCCCTCGAAAACCAGCTATCGTGCGCTTCTGGAGTTCTTTTTCCAGATCCATGACCCGACAACGAAAGACCGCCAAGGTAACGACCGCGGAAGCAGTTATCGGTCCGCCATTTACTATGTGAATGACGAACAAAAAGCGATTGCCGAAGACACGATCGCGGACGTGAACGCATCTGGGATCTGGCCAGGCAAGGTCGTGACCGAAGTAGAACCGGTGAGCGATTTCTGGGAAGCTGAGCCAGAGCATCAAGACTACCTGGAGCGTATCCCGAATGGCTATACTTGCCACTTCCCGCGGTCCAGTTGGGTTTTGCCCAAGCGTGCGGCGACGGCGGCTGAATAAGCCATGCGTGGGCCTCATCACCATCTGATTATTGGCGATGGGGCCAGCGCAGCGGCGCTTGCGGAAACATTGGTGCTTACGTCTGGTGACCAACTGACCATTCTTGGGGCCAACGCGGGTCAATTCGGCAAAGGGATGGCATATGCGGATCATCCGAGCGCCGCGCCTTGGCGATATGCCTATCTGTTGAATTCGCCGTCAGGTGCCTTTGGTGAGAGTTTCGTCGAATGGTTCGAGGCAAACTGGGGTGATATTCGCTCAAGGATTGCCGCCTACCAACCACGCTGGTTGGACTTCGCGGCGGATCATCTGGATGCAGGCGATTTCGGCGCTGTCTTTGCCCCACGCGCGGTCTTTGGCGACTATCTCGCCGAGATCGGGCAGGGCATTCTGGCCATGCACGCCGAAGCAGGCGTGCGGGTGCAGCAGCGGACGGCTTTGGCCACCGATCTGGCCAAGGATGAACACGGGTTTCGGATCACGCTTGCCACAGGCGAGGTGATCCGGGCGGACCGGGTGGACGTGGCCACCGGGGGACCATCGCCTCAACGATTTGGGGCGGATAGCGGCCCCACGGCGTTCACGACGCTTTATGGCAACGAGCAAACGATTGCCGAGGTCCTGCGTCCTGGACAGGAAGTGACCTGCCTAGGAGGCAACGCCGCGATGCTGGATGTCCTGCGGCTTATGCAGTCCGTCATGGACGAGCAGGACATCCGGCTTCGGGTGATCACCCGTGGGTCCAAGCCGGAGCAGCTGATCTGGGCGCGCCCGCGTAAAGAGCCGGTGACGCCCAAACTGACGGGCCCTTACCGCGATGCAGACGCGCTTCTGGCTGCGGTCGACGCCGAAATTGCCGCGTTCCGTGCCAAGGGGGCAAGCATGGCCGAACTCAGACCAGGCTATCTGGGTTGGGCAGCCGAAAGGGGGCTTGAAACCCTGCTGCCCTCCCTCTCGGAGCGCCGCAAGGTCATGCCACAACTGGAGCGGCGGTTTAGGCGCGCAACGCACAACAGCCTTGCCGACTATGCACGGCTCCAAGCGGCAGGCCAGATCGTGGAGGAGCACGGCGAGATAACTTGGGTCTATGCCGAAACCGAGGGCAAGACCCGCATCCGTCTGAAACGGGCTGGCACAAGAACGAACGAAGAAATCACGACCTCAGTCGTGATCAACACATCCGGTCCGGGAGACCAGCTTGCCATGGACCTGCTAACCAGCGGCCTGATCCGCAACGGCTGGTTGCGGATGAACGAAACGAAGACGGGCCTGATCGTCGGGCCCGGACTTGAAACGGAGGTTGAGGGGCTTCGCTATCTCTCGCCCGCCGTCACCGAAATCGGCGCGGAGGTTCTGGCGTTTCCGCTCGAAGACGTCAGTGCGCTGGCGGCGCGGGCGAAAGCAGCGAACCAAATCGCCATATATGAAAGGTTTCAGTCATGAACTTTGGACAACTTCGCAACACGGCGCCCGAACTGCGCGTCAACGATTGGATCGATGCGGATGGCAAGCCGATGGACAAGCCGCTTCGACTTTCGGATATGAAAGACGGCTACAAGATCATTTATTGCTTCCAGCACTGGTGCCCTGGCTGTCATTCGCGCGGTTTTCCGACGCTGCGCTTTCTGCATGACAAACTGAAGGACAAAGGGTTCGATTTCGCCGTCATTCAGACCGTTTTTGAGGGTGCCGAGACAAACACCCGCGATAAGCTGCGCATCAATCAGGAGCAGTATGGGCTGAAAATGCCCTTTGGTCATGACACCCCGCCCGCAGGTGAACGCTACCCGACCTTCATGGAGGATTACCGTTCTGGCGGCACGCCGTGGTTCACCGTGATCGATCCGGAAGGGAACGTTGTCCACGCGGACTTCCGTCTTGATCCGCAGCGATTTCTTGCCGCGCTCGGGGCCGACGATGTCGAGTTGAAGCGCGCCTGACCATTGGCTCCGGCGGCCAGATCGCCGGAGCCAAACAATCAATAACGAGGGACGAAAATGGAACTGGTCGCAGAAATCACCCACTGGGTGCCAGCAATGAAACTTTTGTCACTGGCGCTTGCGGCAATCTTCGTTGCCTTCGGCATCGCCAAATTTGCCCGCTATGAACAGGACGCTGTCAAGACGCTGGTCGCGGGGCATCCGATCTTGCGGTTTGGCCCGAAACTGATGACGCCGGCGGGCTTCAGCATATTTCTGGGGATTGTTGAGTTGAGCACCGCTTTGCTTCTGGTACTTGGCATCTTCTTTCCCAGTTTTGGCCTTCTGGGCGGTTTGCTTGGCGTGCTGACCTTCTTGGTCACACTCAGCCTGTTCCCTTATGTTCAGTATTTCGAGGAAGAAGCAGGCCGTCTTTTCCTGTCCTCGCGTGGGCAATTCCTGATGAAGGATTTTGGCTTGCTCGTCGCCTGCCTTGCTATCGCACACCATCATGCGCTGGCCCTTGTTTAGCCCATCGTAGAAAGGAAATGACCATGCTTGATGACCTTTCGTTCCCCTTCAACAACAGCTTTGCCGACGAAATGGAGGGCTTCTTTGTCCCTTGGCAAGGCGACAAGGTTCCCGATCCGCAGATCGTCGTTCTGAACATCGCCTTGGCGGCAGAACTGGGGCTCGATCCCACCGTCTTGAACTCGGCCGCAGGCGCCGCCGCCCTGTCCGGCGCGATGGCACCCGCCGGGGCATCGCCTTTGGCCATGGCCTATGCGGGCCATCAGTTCGGCGGTTTCTCGGCGCAACTGGGCGATGGCCGCGCGATCCTGTTGGGTGAGTTGATCGACACCGAAGGCCGCCGCCGCGATCTGCACCTGAAGGGCTCAGGCCGCACGCCGTTTTCACGCGGCGGAGACGGCAAGGCCGTTCTTGGCCCCGTCTTGCGCGAATACCTGATGGGCGAGGCGATGCATGCCCTCGGCGTTCCGACAACGCGCGCTTTGGCTGCGGTCACGACGGGCGAAGAAATCGCGCGCAATGGGCTGGAGAAAGGCGCTGTTCTGGCACGCATCGCGGCCTCGCATCTGCGGGTTGGAACCTTCCAGTTTTTTGCAGCGCGCGGCGAGACCGAAAAGCTTCGCAAGCTGGCCGATTATGCCATCGCCCGCCACTTTCCAGACATCGTGGGCCGCGAAGATCGATATCTGGAATTCTTCCGGCGCGTCAGGGATGCACAGGCGTCGCTGGTCGCGAGATGGGTCAATATCGGCTTTGTCCATGGTGTGATGAACACCGACAACACAACGATTTCGGGCGAGACCATCGATTACGGTCCCTGCGCCTTCATCGACAACTATGACCCTAAAGCGGTGTTCAGTTCGATCGACCAGCACGGCCGTTATGCCTATGGCAACCAACCGGTGATCATGCAATGGAACCTGTCGCGCTTTGCCGAGACGCTGATTGATCTGGTGAACCCCGAGGACAGCGACGACGCGATCCGGCAGTTGACCAATGAGATCAATGCCTTTCCCGCGCACTACCAGCAGGAATGGCTGCGGGGCATGCGGGCCAAATTGGGTCTGCTGAAGGAACTGCCCGAAGATCTGCATTTGGCAAATGATCTGCTCAAGGCCTGTGAAGGGCAGGATGTTGACTTCACCAACCTGTTCCGCGCTTTGGCGGGGTCTGTTCGTGGCAATGACGAACTGGCGCGTGCCAATTTCGATGATCCCGCGGTATTTGACGCTTGGGCGGCCCGCTATCACACGCGGCTTGCGGCGGAAGATATTGCCGCGGAGTTGCGGGCGGAAGCGATGAACAGGATCAACCCGATCTACATCCCGCGCAACCATCTGGTTGAAGAGGCCCTGAAGGCCGCCGTGGGTGGCGATCTTGAGCCGTTTCACAAGCTTTTGGCTGTGCTGGCACATCCGTTCACCGAGCAAGACGGGTCAGAAACCTATGCGCTACCCGCCCCAGTCGACGCGCACCGTCACGTCACGTTTTGCGGCACCTAACCTTACCCAAATCCGAAGGGAACGACCCATGAAAATTGATGCAACTGATGCCGTGGCCGCTTTGTCGGAACTCGTAGACGCCGGGTTCACCCATGACTTCCGCATTCAGAACGGAAAACTCGTGGATGTAAGCGCAGGCCTCGCTGTAAATCCGGCGGAAGTGACGGTCCGGATGAAACTCCGCTTTGAGACCGAGCCGGGTTCGGGCGACGCCTCGAATATCTATGCGCTTGAGATCGCAGATACGGGCGTCAAAGGGTTTCTTGTCGATGCGCTTGATCTTGAGGGGGATGGTGCCCCGCAAGATCTGGTCAAGTCACTGAAAACTGCCGAACCGGATACGCGCAGCGAGATGACCGAGGACGAGGATTACCGATACGGTGTCCGCAAGGTCCGCAAGAGCGAGTTCAACGCCGACCCCGGACGCTATGTTCTCAGGCTTGGGTTCCCTGACTTCCCGGAATGCCCCTTTGGTCAGGGTTTTACGATGCTTGGCTTCGATACGGCCAGGCAGGAATACGTTTGGCTGGTCACCAAGATTATCGGGGATGAGCGCCTCCAACGGGTGCCTTTCCAAGGCGAAAACAGCGAAGCGTGAGAATGGCAGAGGACGAAGACATGAATCATTTTGACGCCGTAATCATCGGTTCTGGCCAAGCGGCACCTTCGCTCGCGGTTGGGTTGGCCAATCGCGGGCAATCCGTTGCCCTGATCGAGGGCGACAAGCTGGGCGGGACATGCGTCAATAGCGGCTGCACACCCACCAAGACGTTGCGCAAGTCGGCGCGCGTTGCGCATATGGTGCGGCGCGCGGCGGATTTTGGCGTCTCCACGGGCGCGGTTACTGTGGATTTTCCCGCCGCAATGGCGCGGATGCGCGAGCGTGTCGATACCGCCCGCCGGGGACTGACAGCATGGTTAAAGCGCACCAAAGGTGTCGAGGTGATCCACGGTTGGGGCAGTCTTGCCGGGTTCGATGAAAACGGCCGGTTCATCGTCTCTGTAGGCGAAAGCAAGTTCTCGGCTGACAAGGTCTTTCTGAATACCGGGACTCGTTCGTTTACCCCGCCAGTTCCCGGCCTTGAAAACATCGATGCGCTCGATAATGCATCACTTCTGGCGCTCGATGAATTGCCTGATCACCTCATCATTGTGGGAGGTTCTTACATCGGCCTTGAGATGGGTCAGATTTTCCGCCGCCTCGGCAGCAAGGTCACGGTGGTACACCGTTCCGACCGTTTGGCCGAACGCGAGGATGAGGATGTCTCGGAAATCATCGCGAAGTTTTTTCAGGATGAGGGCGTGACGCTGCACCTGAACGCCAAGATCGCAGGTGTCGGGCGCAGCATGCGCGGCGTTCTGATGACGCTCGAGGATGGTACCGAGATCGCGGGAAGTCATGTCCTGTTTGCCACGGGGCGTGCCCCGAACACCGACAAGCTGAACCTTGCGGCGGTCGGGCTGGAGACCGATTCACGCGGTTACGTTCCGACCGATGCCAAGCTGCGCACCAAGGTGCCCAACCTCTGGGCGCTTGGCGATGTGAACCGGCGTGGTGCCTTTACCCATACCAGCTATCACGACCACGAAATCGTGCTGGCCGATCTCGATAAGATTAAAGACCGCTATCAATGGAAGGACGCCGATCAGCGGCCAACGACCTATGCCATGTTCACCGACCCACCGCTGGGACGCGTCGGCCTGTCCCGCACCGAGGCGCGAAAACTTGCTGCCGAAGGGCGCAATATCCTAATCGCCGACATGAAGATGGCCGACATCAGCCGCGCCAAGGAAGAAAGCGAGACAACCGGCCTGATTCGCATCATCGTGGACGGCGACAGCGAGGCTATTCTGGGTGCCACAGTGTTCGGCATCGCGGGCGATGAGATCATCGCGATCTTTTCGAACTTCATGGCCACGGGTGCCAGCTACAAGATCATGCAACAGGCGCTGCCCGTTCACCCGACCGTCGCCGAGTTGATCCCGACGATCCTTGCAGGCTTGAAACCGCTGGCGGCCGCCAATGCATGACATCACCCTGTTTGGCGAGGTCCGCTGCCACAAGACGCGGTTCTATCAGTCCGCCCTGGAAGAACGCGGGCTGGCCTATGAATTGGCCGAAGTTGATAAGGACCCGCGCGCGGCCGTGCGCCTGACCAAGTTGGCGGGCAGCGCAGATAAGTTCCCGACCTTCCAGATCAAGGGCCGCAAACTGCGCAACCCAAAGCTGCCTGAACTTGAAAAGGAACTAGCCCGCGCGGGTCTTTACGACCCCGGCCTTATTCACGAAGAACGGGCGCAACGTTTTGTCCGGCACATGGCCCCATCTGACGCGTTCGTCAGCTATGTCTGGCAAGGCGACCGGATGATCCTGACGCATATCGAGGTCGATCCATCCTTTCGTGGCAGCGGCCTTGGCGCACGTTTTGCGGCC
This sequence comes from Paracoccus yeei ATCC BAA-599, assembly GCF_000622145.1. Classification (GTDB taxonomy): domain Bacteria; phylum Pseudomonadota; class Alphaproteobacteria; order Rhodobacterales; family Rhodobacteraceae; genus Paracoccus; species Paracoccus yeei. The sequence continues at coordinate 17,927 of NZ_KK211402.1, forward strand.
GAGGTCTTTGAAGAAATTGAAACCCGCTCCCATGAAATCCGTCTGACTTGCCCATTCCTGCGCAAGGTCGGTGGGACACGCGCAAACTGGCGCAAGAAATTCAATCTGGGAGATTGAAAATGCCTGTCACATTCGAGAATACCCGATTTGATCCCGATTTGATCGAGTTTCACGGGATCGCTAAGCAAATGGCGGCCTCGGTTGGGTATACTGCCGATCTGTCGGTAGATGGACGTTTGGCCCAGCTTTTGCGTCTACGCGTCGCCCAGATGAACCCCTGTTCCTATTGCCTGATCCTGCACACCAAAGCGGCCCATGATCAGGGAATCGCGGTTGAAAAGGTCGCGCATCTGGCAAGCTGGCGCGAAAGCACGATGTTCACCCCGGCAGAACGCTGCGCGCTGGCTTATTGCGAGGCGCTCACGGCCTATGATCCGGCGGCCTTTGCAGCGCGGCATGAAAGCCTGACGTCACATTTCGACGAAAAAGCCATCGCCGAAATCGCGGCCATCGTCATCAACATGAACCTCTGGACCCGCCTGAAACTGGCCCAAGGTCAGGTTCCAGTGGCGGAGTGATCTTGTGGTAACCATCGGCTTTGGAGGCGGGTGCCATTGGTGCACCGAGGCAGTTTTCCAACCGCTTGAGGGCGTGTCAGAGGTGCGGCAAGGCTTTATCCGCTCCGACGGCCCTGACGAGGCGTGGTCCGAGGCGGTGGAAATCTCCTTTGATCCTGATCGCGTGAGCTTGCGAGACCTGATCGCGGTCCACCTGAGCACCCATGCCAGCGAGGCCGATCACAAGATGCGTGGCAAGTATCGAAGCGCGGTCTACAGTATGACCGCGGAGCAGCAAAACGCGTGCGCGACGCATATACGGGACCTTGCCGCAGAGGCGGAGGTGCATTTTGTTACGCGCAGCCTTATGCACCGGGGCTTCAAGCCTTCGGACAGCCGATTTCACGATTACTACAAATCCAACCCCGAACGGCCCTTTTGCCGCACCTATATCGCGCCGAAACTTGCCAAGCTTCGGGCCCGGCACAGTGCATTGCTCAAGAAGGAATACACAACGTCATGACCCCCGCAGTCCTTCTCGTGCTTGTGGCCTTTGCCATTTACTCGTTGCTCAGCAAAGCAATCTCGCGCAGCTTGCTTACCCTGCCAATCATCTTCACAGCGCTTGGCTTTGCATTGTCCGTGCCATTGAGCGCCAGCTTGTCGCCGGATGTGATCCACGAAGGTAAAAAAATTCTGGCCGAGATCACGCTGATCCTGATCCTGTTCTCTGACGCTAGCCATGTGCGCTTTAAGAAACTGGTGATGGATTGGCAGATCCCGACACGGATGCTGGTGATCGGGCTGCCGCTGACGATCGCGCTTGGGACACTTGTCGCGCTTTGGCTCAACCCTACGTCTGGGTTTGCCGTTGCATTGCTGACCGCCGCAGTATTGACGCCGACGGATGCCGCGCTGGGGCAATCTGTCGTTTCGAACCCAGAGGTGCCAGACCACCTCAGCCAGACAATCAATGTGGAAAGCGGGCTGAACGATGGGCTGGTGCTACCCTTCGTTCTTTTGGGTGCAGTCCTTGCGTCGTCGGTTGGCGGCGCGCAGACCGATGGTTTGGCGCTGGAGGCCGCCACCGAGATTGTGCTCGGTCCGCTCGCTGGTATTGCCGTCGGTTGGGTGGCGGCCAAGGCGATGGACTGGGCGCAAAACCGCGACTTGATGCAAGAGGCGGCGGGGGCGGTGGTCTTTCTCGTGACCGCCTTCGCAGCTTACGGGTTTGCTGTTGCCATCCACGGAAACGGGTTCATTGCGGCCTTTGTTGCGGGCATGGTCTTTGGCAACACCTACCGTCATGACATCCACTTTATCAGCGAGTTCATGGAGGGGGCTGGCCAACTTTTGACGATGGCGGCGTTTCTGGTGTTCGGTGCGTTTCTGCTGCCCGACGGATTGGCGCACGCAGGGCCAAATACGATCATTCTTGCGTTGGTCTTCCTCACGCTGGTCCGTGTCTTGCCAATCTTCGTTTCTCTGACAAGAAGCGGGCTACCCGCGCGTGAGAAGCTCTTCCTTGGTTGGTTCGGTCCACGCGGTCTGGCCTCGATCCTCTTCACATTGCTGATGATGGATCAATTCGATTTCCCGAATGAAGAGGAACTGCTGGCTTGTGTCTCGCTGACTGTTGGCCTGTCCATCCTGTTGCACGGCCTCAGTTCAACCCCCTTGGCGACCCGCATCGGGCGCATGAAATCTTGAACCAGAAAAGGAGACTATAATGGCAATGCATGTAGAGGTTTTTCGCCACCGGGTTGATCCCGACTTCCAAGGCGAGTTTGACGAGCTTTACGCCCGCATGGTGACCGTGGTGAAGGGGCTAAAGGGGTATATGAGCCACAAGGTCTTTACCGCAGAGGACGGAGAAAAGGTGCTTATCGGTTACTTCGAAGATTTCGAGGCGATCGAGGAATGGGATGTCCACCCCGAGCACAAATACGCCAAAGACCGCGGCAAGAACGGTGTCTTTTTGGAGTATGATGTGGTTGTTGCCGAGGTCGTTGAGCATCACGCGATGAACTTCACCGGCGCATGAAAATGCAGCCGCCACCTCCGTCAGAACCACTTTCGCCAGCGGAACAAGACCAGCATCCCTGCGACCAGAGCCAAACAGATCACCATCAGTATGGTGAAACCATTTGCATGCCCTTCGAAGGGAACCCCCATGAGGTTCACACCGAACGCGCTGACAATAAACCCAAGCGGAAGGAACAGCGTCGCCACGACCGAGAAGACAAAGGAGCTGCGCGTCAGTTGCCTGTCTTGAATGCGGGCAACCTGATCGTTGAGGATATCAACGCGGTCCCGCAGGTTTTGCAGGGTTTCAAGATACCGCAAAAGCTGATCGAGCCCGTCATCGATCCGCGTGCGCTCTCTTTCGCTCAAAAGGGAGTGCTTGCAGCGCGACAAGTGTTCCAGCACAGGTTTTTGTGGCCCGAGGTGGCGCAAGAAGCCGCTGATACGCGATTGGGTTTGTGCCATATTGGGGCAGGCAGCCTCGGTCTGATGAGTGCCCACAAGCCCTTCGATCCTGTTGACCGCGTCTTCCAGTTCCTCGATGTGGTCATCGACCTCATCGAGGTGTTCTTCGATAAGATCAGCCAGAAACTCACCCGGTGTGGTTGGGCCTGCACCTGCGGACAACTTTTGATGAAGGGCCAGGATCGGGTCAACATCGGCCTCGCGTGTAGTAATGACGCGCGTCTTGTCGATCCAGATCCTGATCGACACCATGTCTTCAGGGCGTGCCATGTCCTGACCGACATGCATGGCCTTCAAAAGCACCATGATCCCGTCATCAAGAACGCGCACGCGCGAACGTGTGTCCTCTTCGATCATCGCATCGACAACCAGGTCGTCGAGCATGGCCACCTCCATGAGATAGGCGCTGGTCTCTCGATGCTTGATACACATATGGAGCCATTCCCCGCCCCCGTTCAGTGCGTGCAGGTGAAGAAACCCCGGCGATGTTTTGACGTCTGTCATGCCTCAGTGCGCTCCTGTATCTGGGGTCAATCCATGGGCGGCGGCAAACTTATGATGGGACGCCCTTGGCCCCGCCAAGACCATGGCCGATCCTTCAGGCAACGGCGTTCCGTCCCACGGGTTTATCTCGGCGTTGAAGGCGCTGCGCACACCGATGAGGGTCAGGTCGCCGGGCCACTCCACATTGTTCGAAGGAGGTGCCTTCGCCAAACTATGTTGGGCAATCACCCTGTCCGCATCCAACTGGTACAAAACCGTGAACGGAACATGCGCCATGTGTTTGACAAGCCACGCATGTGCCATGCCGCAAATGAACTCATCGACGACAGAGGAAAAGAGCACGTAGCGCACAAAGGCGATTGCCGTGATGATCGCCGTAAGCTGAAGCAACAACCCGCTGGCCGTTTCCTTGATCCCGAAGGCCCCAACCACAACAGTGGCAACCACCGAGGCCAGACCAACGGAACCGGTAATCATCAAGATCACAAGGATACGTCTGCGCTCCGGTGTTTGGAGGATCAGTTCGGATTCAGACGTGGTGAACCCCGTGCCGCTAAGTGCCGACATGGCCTGAACTCTGGCAACGTCGCGTGAAATGCCCGTGTGTTCTAGAACCACAGCCGCGACCCGCACGATCGTGGACGAGATCGTGAACAGGATAACGATGGAAAGTGCTGCGCCCAAATCTTTTTCCCACGCTTGAGCGGGATCAGAAGCCCCGCAAAATCACCAACTTAACAACTCCAACTATCGTAAAGGAAAACCCATGATCGACAAGAACCACTTGCGCAACACGATGCTGGCCCTGACAGAGGCCGAACTTGAGCAAGCCCATAAAACCTATGAGCGATTTCTCAGCGCCGCGCGGCTGGATCGCACGGAGCCGATTGAAAATGACGAACAGGGCCAAGCAGAAACCGCCGCCGATCTTGCTGAGGCGTTCGATGACCGCGAGCATCAAGTGGAAGCCAAAATCTCAGCGTTGAACGTGCTTGATTTCGGACCGAAAACCGAAGTGGCGCCGGGCGCAGCAGTGCGGATCGGGGATCGCTATCTGGTCATTGGCGTCTCGACAGGAGAGTTTTCATGTCAGGGGCAGAAATTTATCGGTGTCTCACAAGCGGCGCCAATCTACGAGGCCCTGGAAGGCAAGAGAGCCGGTGAATTCTGTGAGTTCCGCGGCCGCAAGCTGAAGGTCACTGAGGTCTACTGACAATCGGGAGCTGACGATGAGTACTCTTCGCCCAGATGGACGCCCGCGCATTCCGCCCAATCAGGTGGTAACTCAGAAATTCCCGGTAATGACGGCGGGTACGCCCAAGACGGCCGACAAGGAAACATGGTCACTAACCCTCGACGGTGACGTCGAACAGGCGATCACACTGGATTGGGCGGGCTTTCAGGCCCTCCCACAGCGCGAATTCAGCGCCGATCTGCACTGCGTGACCAGATGGTCCAAACTGGGCACACTTTGGCGCGGGGTGGCAGTTTCTGTACTGGCCGATCTTGTTCGCCCAGTAGCTGATCCGGTTTATGTTCAGGCGCGTGCGGACGGCAATTACACCGCGAACCTGCGTTTGGTCGATATGTTAAGTGACAAAGCCTTTGTGGCCACAGAATTCGACGGTAAACCGCTGAGCGTAGAACATGGTGGCCCGGCACGACTGGTGGTGCCGGACCTATATCTGTGGAAAAGCGCCAAGTGGCTTCGTGGCCTCCATTTCAGTCCCTATGACTACAAGGGCTTTTGGGAAAAGCTGGGGTATCATAACTACGGTGATCCCTGGAAAGAACAAAGGTACAGAGGATGAGTGCTGGCGAGCCGGCGATAGCACAGGAAATACGGCCCTGCCGTATGTGCGCAGCAGATTTCGCAGCCACTGCCACAAGGCACGAACCCCGGCCAGTCGTCTGGCTGCGGCAACGCGCACGGATTCTGATTGTTGGGCAGGCGCCTGGCTTGCGCGTGCACGAATCCGGCATCCCCTTCGATGACCGCTCGGGCGACCGGTTGCGTGAGTGGTTGGGGGTTACGCGCGATGAATTCTATGATCGCGACCGGATCAGTATCCTACCCATGGCATTTTGCTTTCCCGGCTATCATGTGAATGGCAGCGACCTGCCGCCACCACCACGCTGCGCGGCAACGTGGCGAAGCCGGGCGCTGGACGCGCTCAATCAGGTAAGGCTCACTATCTTGATCGGGGGTTACGCCCATGGTTGGCACCTGGGCGCAGACGCACGCAAGGCGGGCGTAACAGCCACTGTTGCTGACTGGCGCCATTGGGCGCCGGTAGTCGTGCCGCTGCCGCACCCTTCCTGGCGCAACAACGCGTTTCTGCGCCGCAATCCCTGGTTCGGGACAGAACTCCTTCCGGCACTCCGTCTGCGTGTCCGCGAGGTCATGGATCAGACAGACTGACAAAAGGGGGCGCCAAATGGTCAAGGCAATCTGGAACGGCAAAGTCATCGCAGAAAGCGACGCTACCGTTGTTGTCGAAGGCAATCACTACTTTCCGATCGAAAGTGTGCGGGCAGTGTACCTATCGCAAAGCACGCGCGAAACGGTTTGCCCCTGGAAGGGAACTGCATCGTACTACTCACTAGAGGTGGACGGAAAGACCAACCCTGATGCGGCTTGGTATTACCCATCTCCCAGGTCGGCGGCAGCGCAAATAAGGGGCATGGTCGCCTTTTGGCGCCGCGTACAGGTGAGCTGAGCCGGACCGGCCCAAATACGCATTGGAAATCAAGAAAGGACTTAACGATGGAACTGGGATTTATCGGTCTCGGACGAATGGGCGGCAACATGGTCCGGCGGCTGTCGAAGGCCGGGCATCAATGTCACGTTCACAGTGCAAACCAGACGACGAGGGAGGCGTTGGCAAAAGAAGTCGGCACAGTCAGCTATGCCGACATCGGGTCTTTGGTCGCAGCTTTGGCAGCGCCTCGTGTAGTCTGGCTGATGGTTCCCGCCGGTGAAGTAACCGAGCAGGTGTTGACCGAGCTGGGCCAACTTTGCACATCAGGCGACGTCATCATCGATGGAGGCAATAGCCATTTCAAAGAGAGCGTTGCGCGCGCCCAGATGCTGGCCGCTAAAGGCATCCTGATGGTTGATTGCGGAACCAGCGGAGGTGTTTTTGGGTTGGCTCGTGGATACTCACTGATGCTAGGCGGGGCAAATGAGGCAATCGGGCGGATCGTGCCTATTCTTGACACGCTCGCACCGGGGATAGATGCGGCCGCAAGAACACCTGCCCGCGATGGTGGACCTCAAGCTCCGGGTGAGGCTGGATGGCTCCATTGTGGCAAGCCCGGCTCCGGCCACTATGTGAAAATGATCCATAATGGGATCGAGTACGGTATGATGCAGGCCATGGCCGAAGGTTTCGCGCTGTTCGCCTCGGCAGGTCATGCAGTGGTGGAAGAAGATTACCGCTATGACCTTGACCTCGCCGCTATCGCAGAAGTCTGGCGGCGTGGCAGCGTAGTCAGTTCATGGCTGCTGGATCTTGGGGCCGACGCTCTGGCCAGCAATCCGACGCTGGATCAGTATTCTACCGAAGTCGCTGATAGTGGTGAAGGTCGGTGGACGATTGAAGCGGCCATCGACCAGCGCACCTCGGCGCAAGTGCTCGCCGCAGCGCTGTTTGCCCGTTTTTCGTCGCGCGAAAAAAATGAACTGGGCAATCGTTTCCTGTCGGCCCTGCGCAATAAATTCGGCGGCCACCCAAGCCTTTCTTCCAAGGGCTGAAGAGGGAATGGCGGTGAGGTAACCCCGCCGCCTCCCAGGTCTTACAGGCCGCGTCCAGCATAGCGCTCTTCCCCGTCCCGGCATGGCCGATGATGATCCCGAGACTACAGCCGTCGGTGACATGGGCAAGCGCCTCGGCCTGCTCGGCGGACAGGATCAGATCCTGCGCCTCGGCGCGGGCAAGGGCTGTATCGCGGTCGCGGACGTCATCGTCATCGCCGCGCGGTGTAGCCGCTGTTCGACCTCGAGCAAGTCGCGCGTGGTGAAGCGCTCGCCGCCGCGCACATCCTACCCCTGCGCCACCGGGTCGGGTGCCCTGCGCATGGCGCCCAGCACCGCGTTGAACTGGCCCGGACCTTCGCCGTAACGGTATACGCAAGCGGCCATGTCGCGGCGGGTGAAGGCCGCTTACTGCCGGGCGAGCACGTCGAGCGCTAGGCTCGGGTCCGCGATGATCCGGGGGCCGTTCTCGCGCGCGATGGCGCGGTTCAACTCGGCGCGGTCGGCCTTTTCACCTGCTCGCACGATCCGCTGCGCGGGCGCGCCGATCTTGTCCTGCGGCTTCAGTAAGATGCTCTGCGCGTTGAGGCTGCAGTGATCGATCCATGCGTCGATGTCGAGTCCGGCGAGCCGTGCATTGGCGAACTCCGCCCAGCCTTCCCACCAGTGTCCGAGCAGGTCCGTCCGTTTCTACGCGCGCCGCCTCGAAACAACTCTTGTGCCGCAACTGCGAGCAAATGCTTCGTCGGCAGCGTGGCTAAACAGGAATGTCGGCAAAATCCCGCGATCCAGTCATCTGCTTAGGTTTAGATTAAGCTTGTGCAGCGAATATCTCCTTCGATGGGCCGCATTGCAGCGATATCAGCTCTCGCCCAAAGGCAGCTTTGGGCCGGGTGCGTCGAGTGTTCGACCGATCCTTACCGTTTGCCGGATGACGGCTCACACGTCATACGCTAGGCTGCCGCCATGCATTTCGCCTTTTACGATCTCGAAACCACCGGCATTTCGCCCGCATTCGACCAGCCCCTGCAATTCGCGGCCATTCTGACGGATGACGCATTCCGGGAGATCGAGCGGGTCAATCTGCGGTGCCGGATCGCGCCGCATATCATTCCATCGCCTTGGGCGCTGGCAGTCACGGGCCTGCGCCCAGCGCAACTCGTTGATCCGACCCTACCGAGCCACTTTGAGTTCACCCAAGAGATCGCCGCTCTGATCGAGCGGTGGTCGCCCGCGACATGGACCGGGTTTAACAGCATCCATTTCGACGAGGAGATGCTGCGCCAGGCTTTTTTCCAGAACTTGCAGCCGGATATTTTCGCGACCCAATTCAATGGCAACACGCGGCTTGATGTGCTGACATCGCTTTATGTCGTCTGGTACCGACATCCTGATCTGTTCGAGTGGCCGGTGGATGAGACGGGTCGCGTGCGCTTCAAGCTTGACCTTTTGGCCCCGCTGAACGGTTTCGTCGCTCATAACGCCCATGATGCGCTTGGTGATGTTGAGGCGACAATTCATCTCGGACGGCTGATCGCCCAGCGCGCGCCAGAGCTTTGGGCAGAGATCCTGTCCAACCGGGACAAAACTGCCGTGCAGACCCGGCTTGCCAGCTTCCAGCCCATGGCGCTGGTCGAGCGTTTTGGCGGCGGCCCGCCCCGCGCCACGATCGGCTGCTTTTGCGGCACGTCGGCCAGTAATGCCAATCAGGCTGCGTTCTTCGACCTCGACGCTGCCGACCCCGCCGATCTGCTGGCCGCCGATGATGCCACGATCTTTGCAGCAGTGGACGCAACGCCGAAGATCATCCGCTCTCTTGCCACCAACAAATCGCCCGCGCTTCTCGCTGTGCACACCCCGAGCCCCGTGCAAATCCAACGCGCAGAGGTCATCGCGCAGTCACCCGATTTCAGAGGCCGCGTGGGCAATGCGCTGGCCGCGCGCTTCCCGCAGGATCCGGAAGCCCCACCGCCCCCGGTTGAAAAGCAGATCTTCGGCGGGTTCTACAGCCACGCAGACAAAGCCCTGCTAACCGAGTTCCAGCGCGCTGACTGGTTGCGGCGTCAGGAGATTGCTGCGACCCTCACAGACGCGCGTCTGCGTCAGCTGGGTAGACGCCTTGTGGCGCTCCATGCGCCTGCTCTGCTCTCCCCGAAAGAGCGCGGTCAATTTGATGCCTGGCTTCGTGAACGCTGGTTTGCGCCCAATGCGCCGGACATCGAATGGACGGGCTTGGCGAAAGCGCAGGCCGCTCTGGGTGAATTGCGCGCAAAGGCAGGGGTTGATCAGGGATTGGTCGGAGAGATTGAAGCCTATCTGAAACGTTTCGAACTCTGAGTGCTCTCGGGCAAAGCTGGCTTCCCGGGCAGCGCGTGATCGCAAGGTGCAGGCAAGGCACGAATTTCAGGATGTTGGAACCAGGCCGAAGTTGTGCCTGTAGGTCCTAACTGAAGCACTGCCTTTCCCAATTCGTGCCTGCGTGAACCATGCCCGGCCGTCCTGCCATGAACAGCCGCACTTGCAGGGTTCATCGCGCCTTATAGAGGCTTCGCGCTGCTGCTGATCATCCTTGGATCGATCTCCGGTTCATCCCACTTGTCCGCAACGCCCATCCAGCGTTCGATGGTCGCTTGGAGCTTGGGTTCGTCTGCATGCAGGTGAAACGTATAAAGGCGGTTGACGATGTCGCGCATCAGCGCGCGCATTTCATCTTCATCGAAGCGCGAGACTTCGGTCCAAGGGATGCGGCGGCCATCGGCATCCAGAACAACGACGTCAGAGTAGTCGCCGGTCCGCGTGATGGGGGTCAGGCCGGCATGCAGCGTTTCGAGCTGCGTGTTGCGCACGCAAAGCATGGCCATGATCTTGGCCAGCTTTGCCGCAATACGCTTCTCATCGTCGGGGTCCATGTGGCCAGCTTAGTGCGCGCTGGGCCGTCCGGCCAAGGCGATTTTGATGTGTCGGGGTTCAAGGTGTCTGGCACGCCCGCGCCTGCGCGCGCAGCACAGCATAATCGGCCAGCCATTCAGCAATCACGGCCCCCCCGGGCAGCGCGGCCACTTCTGTCGCGACGCGCGCCTGCTCGGCCCGGCTGTACTCCACCAGAGGCGGGCAGGCTCGCCGCGGGGTGTCAGAATTCCCCGCCGCGCAGGCGGTCAAGAAGATCGTCGCGGCTGCGAGGGCGGCGCGCGGCTGCGTCCAGCATCTGGCGGTGAACGGCATCGTGACGCTCCAGTTGGTCGATCCGTTCGGCGGCGCGGCCAGCGCGCTCGGCTGTGCGGCGAAAGTTGAGGATGAACAGGGTGATGGTGAGTGCGGCAAGGGCGAGGGCCACCATTTGCCGCGCCCATGGCCGGGCGAGGGCTCCGATCAGCAAAGAGCCACACATCAGCGCAGGCCCTTCTTCCAGTCATCGACCCGCGCCCAGACGGCGACCGCGATCCCGCCCAGCGCCAGCGCGATAAAGAGCCAGCGTAGCGTGTCGAGATAGGGCAGCAGCGGCAGAACCGCGCCCTGCGCCTCGGCCAGCACCTCCTGCGCGACCTCGACGCCAGCTGCGCCCACAGTTGCCACGCCCGCGGCCCCGGTGCCGCGCAGGGTGCGGCTCTCGGCAAGCGCCTCGCGCGCTGGGCGCGTCTCCACGACAAAGGGCACCCGGCGCACTGGAAACGGCTCTCCCCAGCTGCGGGCTGGTCCGAGATCGATGTGCATGAAGCCCGACCGAGGATATGTTCCGAAGCCGAGGAAACCGACCGCGCGAGCGGCCTCGGCGAAAGCCACGGGATCGTGGTTCGACATGGCAATGTCAAACGCTGTGCCCAGCATGTGCTTTGAGGCCGGGGCCCCGCCGACGGCGCGGTTGTGGCTGGGGCTGCGATAGCCCGACCGAACGATCAGCGGTTTGCCGAGGCGGTTGCGCAGGGATTGTAGCTTGTCCATCGCCTCGGTGTTGATCTTGATCGCTCCGGTGCCGCGACAGGCGATCTCGGCCGGGGAAAAGCTGGGCCAGCGCCAAGCGGATTCAGGCACGTCGCGGAAATGGGTATAGGTCGTGGTTGGCATGATGGTCTCCAGAAATGCAAAACCCGCCTCGGGGGCGGGTGGGGGACAGGTTCAGTGGTTGGTGGTTTGTTCAGTCGGTGCGGCCGCGCTGGAAGGCCTCGAACATCACATCCCGCATGGCGCGGATGTCCGTCTCAATCCGCTCCAGCCGGTCAGCATCGGCCTTGCGGTCTTCGGCGCGCTGTTTGTCGATCCGCTCGCGCTCGAGGTGCAGTTCCCTGTCGAGGCGTTCCAGCATCGCTTCGTTGGTGAAGGCTTTGCGGGTGACGGTGGCGGCGACGGCCAGGCTTCCACCGACCAGCGCAGTGATGGCGGCTGTCAGGCCGTTTTCGCGGAAGGCCTGGCCGACCTCATGCAGAAGCGACGTTCGTTCAGTCATGTTGATATCCTTCGCTTTCGCGGACCTGCGGTTCAATAATCGGTCTCGACGTAGACGCCCGCGCAGTCGTAGGCGACGGCGGCCGCTGTCGCGCCGGTGTTCATGTAGTTGCGTGGGCTGAGCAGTTGGGTGGCAGCGGGCATGTCGGTGGTGATGGTGAACTCGACGGCCGCCCCACTGACCTCCTCGACCACCCGCACGCCGATGTCGGCCCCGTTTGGCGCGGCGGCGATGTAGAGCGTCAGCACGTTGGTCATGCTGGCCACCGGGAAACTGGCCCCAAGGTCGATCAGCGTCGGCGCGCCCGCGCCATCATTGTGCACCAGCTGCCAGTTGGTATGGGTGCCGCGCTGGAAGCCGATGCCGATGCAGTTCAAGACGGTGGCGAGCGTCAGCGTCGTCGCCAGCGCCGCCACCGATCCATAGAGGCCAAAGAACCCCATGCCCGTTGCCTGCACGGTGGTCAGCGATAGGCGATTAACGTAGTTCCACCCTCCCAGACCATCGGCATTGCCACGCCAGCAAACCCATCCTGCGGAGCGTTCCTCTGCAACGGCGTTGGCAGTGGCTGCGCTGGTCACCCGCCAGCGCCGCATGCTGTCGGCCAGACCTGTGGTGGTCAGCGTTGGCGTCGCCACGGTGCCAACAGCCGTGCGCGGCATGCCGTTCGTATTCACCGTCGTGCTGGTGGACGGGGCCCAAGTGGCGATCCGGTTGACCCCGAAGTGTGGCTGGAGCGGAAAGAACCGGCCCGAGGGGCGCTGCACATCCAGCCACCCGGCCCCGGCACGGTCGCGGGCATAGACGGCGAGCTTTCCCGCAGGGGGCGGATCGGGAGCGGCGGCCAGGGCGGGCATCACCATCGGTTCGGGCAGTTCGACCCGGCCCGAGCTACGGTCGATCCGGATCGCATCAAAGAAGGTCGATCCGTTCGGGCTGACCTTGAAGCTGAAATCGTCGTTGCCGAGCAGCCCGATCAGCGCCCTTGCCGAAAATCCTGTCTTGAAGGCGAAGGCCGCATCGTTCCCGGCCGCCGCCTTGTTCACTGTCGCCTCGATCCCGGCGCCAGCATTGTTGATCAGCACCGCCGGTGTGTTCATTGACAGCCGGTTGTAGCTGTCGGCCGTCGCTCCGCCGAGGCCCAGCAATTGCGCAGTCAGGTTGGCTTGCGGCATGCCGACCTGCGTGACGGCATTGGCGAAGGTGACTGTGGGGGTGTTCACCACGGTCGTGCCGCCCGACCCAGCGGTGGCCGACCCGATGTTCAAGATAGTCGTGGATCCACTCGCCCCGCCGGTGCCGAGGTTCACAGTCTTGGTGACGCCGCTGGTCGTGGCCCCGGTGCCCATGCCGTAGGTGGCGGTCGTCGTCGCCGTGCCGATGGTGGCCGCGGCCGCCGAAACCGTGACGGTGCCCGAGGCGGTCAGAGTGCCGGAGAAGGTCTTGTTGCCCGTGAAGGTCTGGGTGCCCGCAAGGATTGCCAATTCCGACGATGTGTTCGGCAGGGCGAAGGTCCGGGTCGTCCCGGTGGAGATCCCGGACAGCGAAAACAGTGCCTTCTTTGTCGGATCGGCGTCGTTCACCAAGCTGAACACGGCATCCGACACATCCACCGGTTCGCCGACTGGATCCCAGGTCGACCCATTCCACACGGCGAAGACCGCCTCATCCGCGATCCATGCCAGCCAGCCGGGGCGTGGCACCAGACGCATCCAGACCCCATCGACCCAGAAGGCGATGTTCAGATCCCAGCCAGTCCAAAGGCCGGTCGCCCCGGATGCCACGATATGCCGGTCGCCATCGGTTGGGCTGGCGGGCGGCGCGGTATGAGTGCGATCCAGCACCGACAGCTGCACCATGGCATCCAGCAGCCGCAGCGCCTCGTTGTGGGTGACATGCTTCTGCGCCTGCGATGCCAGAATGTAGGGCAGCAGGAGGTGGGTGGTGATGTCGGACATGGGTACGCTTTCAGAAGGTGAGCGTGACGGATCGTGCAGCGCCTCGGCCGATCAAGGCCGAGAGCTGGTAGATGCGGATAGCGAGGGATTGGCCGGGGCCGAGGGGCGCGCCCCAATCGGAAGACTGCTGGGCAGCGGTATAGAGGACACTCGTTGTGGTGGTGGTCAGCGTCTGCTTGACGGTACTGCCATCACGGATTTCCACCTCGTAGGCTTCACTGTCCTCGGCCAAAGGCACATCGCCCGCGCCCCAGGTGTCAGCGGCAAGTGATCGCGACCGGCGCGTCCAGCGGATCGTCAAATCGCCGGGGCTGCGGGCGATGCGCCACGGTTGCTCGACGTGCGCGACCGAAAACGGCCGGAGCCCCGCGCCCTCGGGCGTGAAGGTGGTGGCGACAAAGGTCTCGTCGCTGACCGGGCGCGACGCAGGGCCGATGCGCCAGTTCCATGGCAGACCCAGATCGGCCTCGGAAATCGGCAAGGGTGTCACGGCCGTGTCTAGCACGACCACCCGCGCGCCGGTTGGCACCATGCTGACGATGGCACCTTCTGTTCCGCGCTGGCCCCGCAGCAGGCGGGTCAGCCGATAACGCCCGGGCGCGATCAACTCGGCCACACCAGCCTGGACAATTTCCCATTGCCCAGCGCCGGTCTCGACGGCCAGCGCGTTGGCTCCACCCAGCAAGGTGATGTCCGTGACGCTCTCCAGCGTGCCAGAATTGAGATCGACGACCAGCGCATTGCCAAGATCGAAGCGCGAGACCGGCCCCGCGTAGAAATCTGCCGCCAGCACACCCATGCGCGCCCGGGTGCCAAAGGTGGTCAGTAGGGCAAAGCCATCCGTCGCGGCACTGCGGTAGACCGCCACTTCGCCGGGCCATGGCTTGGCATGGGCCGCGACCAAGGGCCGGTGTGCAGGCTGATCCTCGCGCAGCTGCGGCAGGTCCAGCAGCACGATGTCTGGTGCGCCAAAGACCGTGGGCGTCGACAAGGACGCAGGGCGTGGTTCGCCGGGCGGCAGATCATAGACCGCCCGGTCCTGCCGCACCGCATCGATGCTGCGCAGGTCGGAGTCCGCGATGGACACCAGGCGCAGTTCCGTCAGGCGGCCATTGTGGTCCAAGAGGATCACGTCGCAAGGATCCAGCGCCAGGCGCGAGGGCGGCAGGCGAAAGACGGCACTTTCGCGGCCAACCCACGCCTCCATCAGAGCGCGGCGACAGCGGCGCTCGGCTTCTTCGGGCGGAATGGCCATCGGGAAGGATTCAGAGGCGATGCGGGTGGTGTCGACAGTGATGCGCCGCGCTTCGACCTGTGCCGCGTCATAGTCCTCGTCGGCCCGCGCGACTTGCCACTTCAGCGCCTGCGGCAGTTCGGTTTCCTGCGCGCGGGTCAGTTCCATCACATCGCCCTGCGCGGAGGCGGGTGCCACCATGCTGTCGGGCGTAATGGTCAGACCGGCAATCCGGCCCCGCATCAGGAACTTGATGCGGCCCTCGCTTTCGACCGCATCGAAGCCGAAATGCCTGGCCAGCGTGGAAATTGAGGCGCGCGGGGCTTCCAAGGCTGAAATCACATAGCCCTCGACCGCGCCCCAGAGGCCGGAGACGTCGATCAGTTCTTCTGGCATCCCGGCGCGCAGGCAGAGGTGGCGCACGAGGGCAGCCAACGATACCCCGCCCAGCCGTCCGGTCAGCCAATGGCCCAGACGCCAGTTCGGACCATCGGTCCAGACTTCCGTCAGCCCGGGGAAGAACGGATAGGGCCGGGCGTCCCATGTCCAGGCGGCACATTCGGGGACATGAACCATCCGGTTGCCATAGACCGAGGAAGTTGGGTTGTTCGCCGCGACACCCCAGAACAGATAGCTGGCCTCGAGATAGGCACGCTGGATCGCGTCATCGCGCCAGCCGCGCGAGAAGTAGGGCGTGAAGCTCTCGGACGATTTCGGATCGAAGAACACGTTGGGCTGATTGGTCCCGCGGTCAATCGCCGGGCAGCCCAGTTCCGTGAACCAGATCGGCTTCGATTGCGGCACCCATGCGGTAGGCGTGCCGCTTTCGACACCGCCCGGGCGGTTGAAATGCGGGTTTTGCCACCAGGCGCGCAGATCCTTGAAGCGGAACACCCATGGTTTTGCCGCTGATCCGTCTGTGATCGGCGTCCGGGTTTGCGCGGTTCGATCAAGTGCACTGGCATAGAACCAGTCGAACCCCTCACCGCCGGTGATGTTGATTTGCAGATAGTCCCGGTCATAGATTGCAGGCGCCAGCGCGGCGTCGGCATGATCGAACCCGTCACGCCAGTCCGACAACGGCATGTAGTTATCGATGCCGATGAAGTTGATGTTGGCGTCCGACCAGAGCGGGTCGAGGTGAAAGAACACATCACCCGAGCCGTCGGCAGGATGGTGGCCGAAGTATTCCGACCAGTCGGCGGCATAGCCGATCTTGGGCCCAGCGCCGAGGATGGAACGCACATCGGCAGCAAGGGATTTGAAGGCAGAGACGGCGGGATACGTACTGGCGCCCGAGCGGATCGTGGTCAGGCCGGGCATTTCCGAACCGATCAGGAAGGCATCGACGCCTCCTGCCGCTTTGCACAGATGCGCATAGTGCAGGATCATCCGCCGCAACGACCATTCGCCGACCGGGCCAGTCCAGCCGACAGTGGTACCGGAAACGCTGAAGCTGGCTGGTGTCGCCGTGCCGAACAGGGCAGCAACCTGCGTGGCAGCGGTGGCGGTTTTATCCACCGATCCCAAAAAGCCCGCCGCCGGGGAACAGGTGATGCGGCCGCGCCAGGGGAAGGTCGGCTGGCCCGAGGTGGCCGCATTTGCGCTGTAGGGGTTCGGCTTTGTGTTGCCCGGCGGCACATCCATCAGGATGAAGGGATAGAAGGTGACGCGCAGCCCGCGCGCCTTCATCTCCTGAATTGCCTGCACCACTGCGAAGTCGGCGGGCGTGCCGCCATAGACCGGGCGATCCTCGGCGTCATGGCTGACCAGATGGGCGCTGGCCCGGCTGACACCATTCACCGACCAGTTTGCGGGCGTCGTGGCTTTGGAGGCAACCTCGACGCCGGGCTTCACCTTGCAGGAACCTGCGCGCAGGTCATTGCCGAACCAGGCCACGACGAGGCTGACGCTTTCCACAGCCGGAGCGAGCGACTGCAACCGGTCCAGCGCAACGACGATGTCAGCGGTGTCGGTGATTGCGTTCAGGTTCTCGGCCACGGTTGCACCGCCGGAGCCGCTGGTTTTCTTAACCGGGGCAGTCGCATAGGTGAATTCGCCAGAGGCCGGGATCATCGTCACGGCTTTCACCAGCCCCTCGGCGGTGTCGGGATCCGCGAGCGGCCAGAACACCTCGAAACTGATCTGCGGCAGACGATTGCCGAACGCGCTGAGGTTCAGTTCTTCGAAGACCACATAGGCGGTGCCGCGATAGGCCGGAGTGCTGGCTGCGCCCATCTTGGCGGCGATGAACGGATCGGGGGATTGGATCTCGTCGCCGGGATACCAGCGCCAGGTGACGCCCGTCATGTCCATCGGCTTGCCGTCGGCCCACACCCGGCCAATGCCGGTGATCTCGCCCTCGCACAGCGCCACGGCGAAGGACGCAAAGTAGAGATACTCGGTGGTGGTAACCTTGGGCCCGCTGCCCTTGCCGCCGCCTTGGCTGGTGGTGTTGACCTCCTCGCGGAAGTCCGTGGCCCAGATGATGTTCCCGCCGATGCGCATCCGGCCGAACAGGCGCGGGATCACCGCGCCTTCGGTCGAGGAGGTGATGCGCAAGCTGTCGAGCCGCGCGCCCTCGATCCGTTGGGCCGGGGCGAGGGACGACACGATCCAGTTGTCGACCACAGAGCCAATGGTCGAGCCGATGAAACCGCCGATTGCCGCTCCGGAAAAGCCGAGGATGGCCCCGCCAAATGCGCCGCCAATCGCGGAGCCGACGGCGCCGAGAACCAAAGTTGCCATGGATGAAAATCTCAGATGCTGCTGGGGTGCGGGAACAGGAAGGCGAAGGCGATGCGCCGTCGCCATGCCGTGGTCAGGGTTTCCTCGACGACGCCCAGCCGTTCATAGGCGTGGATGAACTGGTTTTGCGTGGTCAGGATCCCGACATGCTTGGCGATGGCACGGGGTGCCATCCGGAACAGGATCAGCGTGCCTGGCCCCACCTCAGTGGGCATGATTTCTGGCATCATCTGGCGCGCACCCTCGGCCAGCACCTCGCGCGGCCCGGTTTCGCCCCAATCCCGGCTGTAAGGCGGAATGGGGAAAGGCTCGTTGCCCACCATCTCCCGCCAGATGCCACGTGCCAGGCCAAGGCAATCGCAGCCGACACCGCGCAGGCTGGCCTGATCGTGGTACGGCGTGCCGAGCCAACTGAGGGCAGTGGTGATGACCAAAGCCGGATCGGCTGTTATCACAGCACGTTCCCTTCATGACCGCCGTCCTGGCTGGCATAGCGCAGGACCGCATCCTGACCCGGAATATTGGGAAAGCCCCGGAAGTTGGCTACATTGGCGAACTTGGCGCTGCAGGTCGCGAGGCGCTTGTCGCAGCCTGCCCGCGCGACGAAGCTGTCCCCTTCGGCGATGGCACGCACCGGCGCTTCCAGCAGTGTGAGGCTGGCGATGCTTCCATCCACACCATGCGACAACACTTCAGCGACCCGCCCCGCATTTGCGCCGCTGGTCCAGGTCAAGGTGCCAGACGTGAACCAGCCCGCATCAAACCCGGACAGCCCCGAGGCCATGAAGGCCCGGTCACGCAAAAGGTCCGTCACGACACCCGTACCCTTGTAGATGGCGTTTTCCAGATCGATGCCGCAGCGCGTATCGCCCAAAGCTGCGTCGCATCCCGCCTGAAACGTGCGCCCGACCGTCTGGCCAAGGACATGCGCCAGCGACCGGACTTCGGCGACAAACGCCATGCGGCCACGGCGGATTTGCCCGACCGCACCCCGGCGCAGCAGAACGCGCTGGCTGGTGTCGGCCCAATTGACGCGCCACAGCTCGACCGCCGCATTGTCCCAGCGGCCGTCGAGAATGTCGGTTTCGGTGATCCTGTCCGAGGTCAGCACGCCGGTGGCATCCTGCGCGTCGACGGCAAGGTCTGACCCAGCGCGGATTTCCGAGGCGGCAAATCCGCTCTCTGGCTCAAAGTCTGTGCTGTCAAAGCTGAGGGCGCGATCATGATCGGTGAAGCCCAGCGCCATGCCGTCGGCGCGGCTGATCCGCCAGCACCAGGACAGGGTGGTGGTGCCGTCATCGAGATGGGTCTGCAACGCAGGGGAGAGGTTTTTCATCTGCGGATCTCCAGCAGGGGGATGGCGGTGATCGACCCCAGCCGCTCAAAGTCGAGGGTCACGTCGAGGGTGTCGCTGTCGAAGCGGACCGGCACATCGAATTCGAAGCCAGCGCGGACGATGACGCCATTGGCGGGTGCGGTGGTGAAGGTGATGACGCCGGTGGGGGCATCCAGCGTCCAGCCCGACAACTGTTCCACCATGCCCAGCGCCACGCGAACGGTTCCGGTCACGGGTTTTGCGATGGTCCTGACCCATGTTTGCGGGCCGGAGGTGTAGCGTTTGGCCAGTTGGAAGGTTTGCAGGCTACCGGTGCCGGTGCCAATCTGCTGGTCGGTTGAGGTTATCCCCTGAGAGGGCAGGGCAGATTTGTAGTCGGCCCAGTCCTTGTAGCGGAAGCCGTGTAGGCGGCCGTTGCGGGCCTCGAAGAACGCCACCACCGCCGCGAGATCATCGGCGCGACGGATGCCATAGGCGACATCATAGCGGCGGCGCGAATTGGCCCAGCTTGCGTTGCGCTCTTCATCGCCTGAGGCCAGTTCGACCACTTGCGTGCGCCGTTCCGGCCCACCCCGTGCCCCGCGGCTGATGTTGTCGGGGAACCTGACTTCATGAAACGCCATCACATGCCCCTCCGACCCAAGGACACCGCGCGGGCGATATCGGCTGCGACCTGCGTCCGGGATTGCCGGAAACTTTCGGCGTCGCGGGCATTGATCGTGACGGAGATGTTCGGGGCAGAGCCTTGCCCTTGGCCATAACCAGCAGCTTCCCGGCGCGACAGAACCCGCTCTCCCCGTTGTAGGATCGCTGGAACCTCGTCGGGCTTGATCCCGGCCCAGCCGCCCGCGTGCATCCGTGGCGCATTGGCGAAGGCGAGTGCCGGGACCATGCGGCCCGGACCCGGCGCGCCGACCATGCCACCGGCGTGCAGGATATTGGCGAAGATGCCACCCGCTCCGCCCAGCGCGCCCGACAGCGCGTTGGCGATGGAGCCGAGGATAAAGCGCCGCGCTGCCAGTTTCGCGAGGTCGGCGATCATCGACGTGACCAGGTCGCGGAAATCCAGCTTGCCGGTTTTCACGAAGTCGGCCACGGCGTTTTCGGCCGAGGTGAAGGCGCTGACCAGCGTGCTGCCGATGTCGCCGCCGATATCGCGCGCCTTGGCGGCATAATCGGCGAGCGCCGCAGTGACGGCGGCCCAACCGGTCAGTGCCGTTTCCGCACCCTCAGCGGCCGCTGCCCCGGCGTTGCGCGCAGCGCTGCCCGCGCCATCGGCTGCGGTCGCGGTGTTGTTCAGTCCTGCCGTGAGGGCGTCGGCTGATCCGGCAGCATCCGCCAGCGCCGCTTCGGCCTCCGCTCCGGTGCCGGTCATTGCATCCTTCAGCGCCTGCCAACTGGCCAGCGGACGACCGGCGGCATCGGCAAGCATGCCAGCGGCCTCGCGATAGCCGTCAGCGCGGGCGCGGGCATCGTCTGTCATCGCGCCAAGCCCGAGGTCAGGCGGTTCCAGATAGGTGCGCGACAGTGCCGCCGAGAAGGCATCGGCGGCGGCTGCGCCAGCAGCCGTCGCTGCTCCCTCGAACGGGTTACCGATCCGGCTGAGTTCTACTGGATCCAGCGTGCCGATCCGCACCCCGCCTTCGCCGGTCGCCCATTCCGGCAGCAGGGCCAGCGCGGCGTTCAGCCCGTTGATGAAATTGTTGATGCGCGTGACAACACCGTTCAGCATCGCCTCGATACCCGAGATCAGCCCGTTTGCGGCCTGGAAGGCGAAATCGCCGATAGCGCCGGGCAGACTGCCCCAGATTGCGACGGCCGCATCATAGGCTCCCTGGAAGATTGCAGCCGTCCGGTCGCCGAAGCTGACCACGCCCCCGATGGTGCCTTCCAGTGCCGATAGCCCGGCCGCTTTCAGCCGTTCCCAGCCAGCGGCCATGTTTGCGAATGCGGCGTCGAGCGAAAGACCGATGCGCGACCAGACCTCCCGCGCCAGATCGCCCAGCAGGCGGAAGGCTTCACCTACGCCGCCGACTCGGGCGACAAGTTGCGAGAACTGATAGACCAGCTCCCCCGCGCCGACGATCAGCGCGCCGATGCCGGTCCGGATCAGGGCCCCGCGCAAGATGACCAGCGCCGTGGCGAGGCCACGAACGGAGAGCGCTGCAGCCGCCAACCCTGCGATCCAGCGCCCGGCCATAACGGCTGCGAAGGTGGCAGCATAGGAGGCCAGCCGCCCGAGATTTCCGATCAGCGCGTCGATGGCTGTTCTCAGGATCCCGCCATCGGACGCGAGGGAGACGAAAGCGTTGGCCAGCGCCTCGACAGAGGGTGCCACAGCGACGGCGATCCGGTTGCGCAGGCCCTCGAATACCAGCGACATGGTGCCAAGAGCAACTTGGGTGCGCCGAAGGGCCTCGATGGCATCCGTGTCCAGCACCGCGCCGAGGTCGGAGGCCTGGTCGCCCAGCCGCGCCATCTCGGCCCCACCATTGCGCAGGAGCGGCAGGAGGCGCGTGGCGTCCGAGGCCATGGCTTCGAGATGGAAGGTCATCTCCTGCTGGCTAAGGCCAGCGCGTTCAAGCGTGTCGACATAGAGTTGCAGGGCTTCCGGCCCCGAGAGACGGGCGAACTGGTCGGCCGTTACACCCACGCGCGGGGCGACGCTCTCGAAGAAATCCGCCATCGGCCCGCCGCCGGTCTGGAGGAAATCCCCGACCCGGTCGTTCACGTCCTTCAAGATATCGGCGAGCTTTTCCTGTTCGATCCCGACCGTCCGCGCCCCGGCCGACCAGCGCTGCAGGGCTTCCGGCGTGGCATTGGCGACCTGCGCGAACTGCCGGATTTGCGCGGCACTCTCGGCAGTGGAACGGACGATCAGGCCGAGCGAGGCCGTGGCAGCGGCGGCGGCAGCAGACATGGCAATCCCGGCCCGGCGTGCAAAACCGGCAAGGCGGGTGTTGGCCAATTCCATCTCGCGTGACAGGCGGCCGAGGCCTTTTGCGCCAGCCTCTCCGACACCTTCCAACTCGGCGCGGACCTGGCGGCCGCCTTCGGCGACCAGACGAACGCTGACCCTTTTTTCAGCCATCGCGGCCCCCTTCCATCTGTTCGTTCAGTTTGCGCACCATCACCGCCTCGATCTCGGGCAGCAGTTCGGCGGCGATCAAGGCGTCGATCCCAAGGGCACGGGCCATCGCCAGCGCCGCGCCCATGTCCCAGCCGAGCACCGCGCCGGGGATGACGCGCAATTGCCCACCAAGACGGCCGACCAGGTCCCAGACCTGCCAACCCTCCTGCGTCTTTGGCCGGTTCAGTCTTGCGGGGCAGTCGGGGCAGATGCCCCCGCGGCCCTCGCAGGGTGTGCAGGCCGCGCAATACCGGTCGCCCCCGCCGAAGGACCAGTCGGCGAGGGCGCGGAGACGTTTTTTTCCGCGTCCAGCAGCAGACCGCGCGCGACATACTGCGTCTGGAAAGCCTCGAAGACCGGCCAGATTTCGAGGAGGGCGTCGATGCCCTCGGGCGACACTGGGATGATGTTGCCCGCGCCGTCGCCAACACCCTCCCAATCCAGCACCGCGTGCCGGGCGACAGACTTGGCCATGGCCAGCGCCATTTCCTCTTGGGTCGCACCTTCGGGGAGTGTTTCCACCGCCAGATCGGCGCGGGCGGACACCATCAGCGCGGTGGTCAGGGGGCCGACCAGCAGGCGCAGGCCGGGGGCCAGGTCCAGCCATTCGGGCGTGGCGGTCAGGTTCAGTCGGATCATGATCAGTATCCTGCAAGGGTGTTGACGAGGACGGCGGTGCACATCCGGGCGGGGCTGGTGGCCTTCGCGGCCTGCCAGTCGAAGCTCGCCTGCACGCCCTGCGGCCCGGCGATCTCGATGCGCGGGATCGGCAGATAGACGGCATGCGCTGTGAACGTGAAGCTGGCGTTGGCGCTGAGGCTGTAGACGAACTCCAACTCACAGGGGCTGCCGTCGATGGCTTGGGTCACCAGAGTGCTGTCCGAGAACCGCACCTCGATCCGGCCGGTCAGCGCTGCCATGGTCGGATCAGCGCCATCGATGCGGCCATCGCCCCGGATGGTCTCGATCCGGTCGAGGTTGTTGGAATAGGTGATCTCGGCCGAGACGACGTTGCCCAGCGCGGTGCCGTTGCGCTTCACCGTGCCGTTGAAATGGCCAAAGCGCTGCAGGCTCAGCGCGGTGGGCGTCCCAGCGGCAGTGGCGGCTGCGATGGTTTCGCCTTGGGCAACGAGGCGGGCTGTCGCTGTCAGCAGGCCGGATCGCTGCATCTGCCACGACAACTGATCCAGCACACAGCCGGAATACATCGCGAACCGCGGCACCTCCGGCATGGCAGTTTCGATGGCCATGCTGGGCAGTATCCAGTTGCCCGACTGGAAGGTGTGGGTCTTCGGCGTGGTGCCGGTGGTGACTGGCTGGCCGAAGGCCGCCTTCAGCCAGAACCCGAAGGCCTCGACATCGATAGGGATCACCACCTCGCCGTCAGCTGTAACCGCATCCTTGATCGGGGCTAGCGGATCGCGGCCATAGCCCAGCAGTTCGGATTCCAGCAACGGCTGTTCTGACCCGAGTGTCGCCCGGGCGAAGGGCATCAGCCGGAACCCACTGACTGGCGGGGTGCCGTAAACCGTCTCATAAGCAAGCGCCATCTGCGCCCGCGCGCCTTGCGCACGTGCCATGGGGGTCTCCTCGATGTTGGGGGTGTCAGGCCAGAGGGCCGGTGGTGGTGTAGTGCAACACGACGGTGATCACCGCCGCCTTCAGCGCTGCCGCGCCCTCGATGGGCAGGTCAACCGAGGCCGGGGCGTCGGGTTCGACCCAATCGCAAAGGCCGCCAAGTGTGCGGTCGGTTTCCAGCGCGGTGCCGATACTGGCGATCAGGGTATCAAAAGCGCTGGCCCGGCCATTCGGGGCCTGAACGACGACCTCCAGCTCAGCGCGGTGCTGGTAATGGTAGCGAAGAGGCGACAGCGTCACCTCCGGCTCGCCCGGCTGGCCATCACGTAAGATGATCAGCCCAGCCGCTGGGATCCGCTCTGGCAGCACCTCGTCTCGCAAAGTGAGGGCGGCCAGCGGCTGAAGCCGCGCGCGCAGCGCGGCGAGGACGGATTCGCGAGTGGTTGTCACTTTTGTTCCAAGTTGAAAGGCTCGGCTACCGTAGCTTGCTGTGTTCAAAGTATTGCGACGCAATCAAGGCGGTCGCTGTCTAGGTTTCAGAACTGAATAAATGGGAACGGCGCCCCGATGGGCACGGAGCGAAACTCGATGCAGTCATTGAGGAAAATGGACAAAATCCATCATACGATAAAAAATCTTCTTACGATCAAAGTTGATCTTTTGCACCGACAGATCGGAGAGACGCGTTACACACGTGCCGCAAGCCTATCCCGAGCATCCCTGAGTTGGTCACGAACACTCTTTGGCAGAGATATGCTTTCAATGACCCAATTAGCCAACGCAACCACTTCGGCCGCACGCTCTCCAGTCGCGCCCTGTTCATCAGCCAAAAGAATGCGACGGCCGAGGACTGGATTCAGGGCGGAACTGCCACATTGAAGGTCCCCGTGGTCGTAGTCAGGCGCAAAAATCAGATTGTGATTGAGTGCTGCGTGTCGCAGCTCGGGCGATGACTTGCTGTTCGTGAGTTTCGCGAAACGCGAACCGGCCATATGCGGCATGTAGTCCGCCTGCCGGGAAAGCTGATCCCGGAAAGTGAAGCGAGGTTGACCATGGCGGACATTGCCAAAGAGATAATAATCGAGCGGACAGCATAGGCGGCGAATGGCGTAGAGGACGCGGTCGAATTTGTACAGGTCTTCGCCATGCAGCACAAATCCATAGATCTGGTAGCGATTGTTAGCGTCGCCATTTGATGAAATTCTGGCGATAAACTGCTGTGTCGACTCGACGCGCCAATGCATATCTATCTCGCTCGGCCTAATCAGTAGATCAGGCAAGAGATCACCAGCTAGTGTGGATACCTCAGGAAAAAGACGCTCAAGATCGTGCCCGTATGGCGGCTGACCCGATGCTGGCTTCAAGCCTGATCGACCGTTGAGTAGCAGCACAGCCTTCATCATCTTTTCTAGGCAATGGGTCGCATTCCACAGAAAATCCAGAGCCAAGTTCTGCTGGAAGCACCACCTTGCGACCACGTAATTCTGATCAGCGGAATCTACGAACATGTCGTAGACGACATTATTCCTGAGAGCCTGTTGCTGAGTGATTTCCATCGTGCTGGTCTCCGCTAGAACCTACACAATCCCTTTAACCGCCGGGAATGAACAGTCGAAACGCACGAAGGAACTGATTTGACCCTGCAGTTTCTTGCTGCTCACAAGTCAGAACGTGGTCAACATGTTGGCCGGCGTAACGGCTTTCAGTTCAATTTCCCTCCACCCACTTCGCCACGATCAAACCGGGCACACCGTCAACCGCCCGCTCTGCATCTCGCGCCAGATCCAGCCGCTTCCGCAACTTGACCTGCGGCACCAGCAGGAAAATTGGCACGGTCGCCACACCACGCCCGGTTTTCGACCTGGACGCCACGGCTCGGCCTTTAGAATTTAGCCGCCCCTCGGCCACCAACATGCTGGGCCCGCGTCGGCGGTAGACAAATCGCAGGCGCAACCCGGTGCGGCGTTCCCATTCGCCGGGGGTGATCCGGCCGCCTTTGGTGCTTTTCCCGGCGGCCGGGGTGGGGATGGCCAGCCAGAACCCGTCCCTGGACCGGATGAGCGGCCCGGTGTCATGCGCGCCGATGATGACCGGGGCATTTGACCAGACGAGTGCCGCCGCGTTCAGGCTGTCGCCGGATTTGGGGAAGCTGGCGAGGCGGATTGAGTTGCCCAGCCTCGTGCCAAGCCCCGCGCCGGTGATCTGGCCGCGCCAAGCGGATTTGAGGGAAGTGCCTGCCTCGCGCATGGCCGCCGACACTGCCTTTTCCCCGGCGGCGACTTCGGCCTTCATCAGGGCGACAATGTCGGGGTTGAACTCGATGTTCAGTTTCATGCGGGGCGCAAATCCAAGGTCCAGACGAGCCGCTCACGGTCACGAACCGGCTCGCCCTGAATGACGAAAGCCTCCCCATTGATCTCGATCCGATCACCGGGGCGCGGGTTGGGGACTTCGACCACGCGCAGGTCGATGCGCGTGGTTTCCGACCAGACGCGCGCAGCCCCGAAGTCCGTGATGTCATCCGCGCGGCGCAGGACCACGCGGATGAGCTGGGGCGCGCCACCGTCCGCGATGTAGGTCGCATCGCGGGCGATGTTGGGATCGGCAAAAAGGTTGTCGATGGCGGTAGCAAAGACCGACATCGGCGTTAGTTGCC
Source organism: Paracoccus yeei ATCC BAA-599 (assembly GCF_000622145.1). Classification (GTDB taxonomy): domain Bacteria; phylum Pseudomonadota; class Alphaproteobacteria; order Rhodobacterales; family Rhodobacteraceae; genus Paracoccus; species Paracoccus yeei. Next base: position 44,316 of record NZ_KK211402.1, read on the forward strand.
GCTGTGCAGGCGGATCGCGAGGCGCGGACGCTTGTTCACCGGCAAGATCGAGGCCTCGGTCATGAGATCGATCCAGCGGCCCTTGGCGTCCATCATCTGGCGCGCATAAAGCGGCAGTCCGATGGTGTTGGCGGTTTCCAAGAGGTTCGCGGGCCCGCCATATGTGGTGAAGGTGTCGAAGGTGCCCATCGGAAACGCGATGCCCTCGCCGGTGGGGATCAGCCGTTCCGACGTGCCGTTCGAGAGGGTGACCGAGCCGTTGTATTCCTCAAACAGGATCCCCGCAAAAGGGAAGGCGCGGCGCATGTCCTCGCGCAGGGGCTGGCCGCCGGTGGCCGAGAAGAACTTGTAGGCGTCCTCGGTCTTGGGGTGGCTGATCAGCTTGTCGAAGAATTCGGAACTGACCAGCGCATGTGCGGTGGTCATGGTCTCGCCCTTGAGGTTGTCCTCGATGGCGCGCAGGACTGTGCGGACCTTGCCTTGCACATTGGTGCCAGCGGTGCCGAAGACGAAGTCGACTGAGATCATCTCCAGCCCAAACTCGGTGAAGTAGTTGTAAAGCGTCGTGCCCGCGCCATCCTTCACGATGCCGCGCAGCGCATTCATCTCCATGTATTCGCGGGTCTGGGCGTGCTTGCGGCGCATCAGCGTGAGCTTGCGGTTCATCACCTCGACCAGCGGATCGGCGGCGTCGGACAGGCCCAGCGCGGGCATCCCCTGAATATCGGCAGGCAGGATCACATCGTCATGCGGGATCCACGGCAGGGCGAAGCTGCGCATCGAGCGCGCCTCGCGATTGCCGACGGTGGCAGGCGCGCCGAGCGGGACCGAGGGCAGGAGGCTCAGAACCCCCTCGCGCTGTTCGATCACGATGGAACGCTGGCTGACGCCTTCGAAGCGGAAGAGGCCGATCTGGCCCAGCCGGGTGTAGAGGTTGGGCAGGATGTTGATGGCCTGCGTCATCTCGGCGAGCGAATAGCCGCCCGCGTCAAACGGGTTGCGCGTGATGGTCATGGGGTACTCCAGGGGAAACAGGGGATGGGCAGGAAGGAAGAATGCGCGGCCAGATCAGGCCGTATCGCGCGCGATAATGCCGATGGCCGCGAGCTGGCCCAGCTTGGTGGTGATCTTGGGCGCATCATCGACGGTGGCGTCATAGGCGAGGCTCGCGCGCGACACTATCGAGGGGCCGCGTGCGACGACAATGCCGACTGCATCTGCAAGTGTGGCATCGACAGCGTAAAGCAGGACGGCGCCTGCGGTCTGCGCGCCGTCGCTGCCACCGCTGGTGGCCAGCTTGTATTTGCCACTGGCGGTGATGCGGCCCAAGACCGAGCCGACCGGATAGGCTGTCCCGGCCAGCAATGTGACGGTCTCGCGGGTGAAGTTCGGGTTGACCTCGTATTTGAGGACATCGCCCATTGTGGCGGGTTGATAAAGCACGGTCATGGCGGGGTTCCTGTGTCAGGGGTCAATGGAAATCCCCCGCCGATGCGGCGGGGGAGAGAGGGCAGTCCAGTTGGCTGGTCGGAGGTATCAACCGCGCGGTGAAGCGGCTGCGCGTTTCGCAGCTGCAACGATCGGGCTTTCCTTTGCCAGCGGCAGGACCAACGACGGCGGTGCGGCGACGATATCTCGGGCGTCCGCAGCTGCGCTGGCGCGCTCCAGCACCAGTTTGCGCAAGGCCTCGGGTGCGGTGCCGTCGCGCAGCGCTTTGGCCGCGTCGATGGTGATCCCAAGGCGGCCCGCCTGTGCCGCGATCTCTGTGATTTCCGCCGCCGCCTCGCGCAGCTGCACCGAGAGCTCGGCCAGATTGTTGGTCTGCGTGGCGGTCTGCTCTGGGGCCGGTGCCGCAGCAGCTGGAGCGTCAGGTGCAGTGGGGGCCGGGACCGGAGTAGCAGGTACGTCATCGGCGGCGTCGGTTTCACCATCTTCAGTATCGGTTACACCGATCTCGGTATCTTGCGGGCTGTCGTCGGGGTCATTCTCGGTGGCCATGATTACCTCCTGTCTGGGGTGGGTTGACGTGCGGGATTTAGTTGCTGCCACGCGATGGCTGCGCGTGGGCGAAAGGATCGGAGTGCGTGTCAGCATCTGGCGGAACGCGGCAAAGCCCCGGGCCAGATCGGTGACCTCATCGGCAAGGCCTGCGGCGACGGCATCGACCCCGCGGAAGGTCGCAGCTTCGGTCGCCAGAGCTGCCTCCTGGCTAAGCCGCCCAGCGCGCCCGGCGGCCACGGTTTCCGCGAAAAGAAACCGCAACACATCGATCTCGCGCTGGATGTCGTCGCGCACGGCTTCGGGCAGGGGCTGGTAGGGATTCCCATCGACTTTGTGCTGACCTGAATGCACCAGCGTGACGCGCACCCCGTCCTGATCCAACTGGCCGCTCAAGTCGGCATGCAGTACCACCACGCCGATGCTGCCCAGCGCGCCGGTGCGCGGTAGCAGGATACGATCGGCCTGGGACGCGAGGGCATAGCCTGCCGAGAAGGCGTGTTCGGCGACGAAAGCCCAGACTGGCTTGCTGCCCCGGATGGCACGAATGTGATCTGCGAGGTCAAAGACACCCGCCACTTCGCCCCCGAAACTGTCAATTTCCAATGCAAGGCCGCGCACAGCAGGGTCTTCAGCCGCCGCCTCGATCTGCGCGGCGATCCCCTCATAGCTGGTCTGGCCTGAGGATTGGCCGATCCAGCCACCGCGATGGATCAGCACGCCAGAAATCTCGATCACCGCAATCCTGTCCACGACCGGGTAGGGTGCGTCGCCGTGCTGGCGAAAGCTCTCGGTCAAGCCACCTGCTAGAATGCTGGCGCGCGCCGGCAGGGGGACGGTGTTTTCAAACCCGTCACCACTGTCCGCCAACTCGACCCGCCGCCCCAAGATGCGCCGCCCGAGCCCGGATAGAAATGCCGTGGCCTTGGAGGGTTCAACCAGCAGCGGCGTGTTGAAAGCGCGCGCGGCAATACGGGCATGGAGCATCAGGGTTGGTCCTCGTCTTTGCGGGGGTGGTCTTCCGCGTCGTCAATTGCATCTGCTTGGTCCTCGCCCTGCGGCACTGCCTGCACGCCTTGCGCGGGTGAGCCCGGCCGACGGAAGTCGAGGCCGAGCAACCGCTCGCGCGTCCGTTCCGCCGCAATCTCGCGGTCGACCTGTTCGGCGTCATAGCCGCGCTCGGCGATGGCTTGTGTGCGGGACTTCAGGCCTGCTTCGATCTGTGCGATCTCGGCATTGGCGTCCTTGAGCGGATCGACCCAGTCCCATTTCGTGGGGAGCCAATCGGCGGTGAGCAGCCTAGATCGGTTGGCCTCGTAGCCGGGCAGGATAAGGGCACCTGACAGCACCGCCGCATCCATCCAGCGCGCATAGACGGGTCGGCAGAGTTGAAAAACCATGACCGAATGCTGCCAAGCCGAGACGCGGCGGCGGAACTCGATCAGGGCAAGGCGCGAGTTGGAGAAGTTGCCCTTCACCATGTCATTGGCGATGTAGGGGTAGGGGATGCCCAGCGCGGCAGATATCTGCAGCAGCGTCCGGTACTGGAACGGCTCATAGGTCGCGCCGCTGTCGGCAGGTTGGCCCACGGTGACATCCTCACCGGGGTCCAGCCGCACGACCTGGCCGGGGCTTATTTCGACACCGGCTGGTCCGTCCTCGTCCTCGGGCGGGGCAAGGGGGTTCTCCGGCGCGGGCGAGGTCACGAACATCGCATACATCGCCGCGACCTTTTTGCGGTCGAGCTCGGCATCGTCGTACTGATCGAGCAGGAACAGTTTCACGATGGCGGGGGCCAGTTTCGACACCCCGCGCAGCTGGCCGCCCTCGACCGGGTCGATGACATGGATCACTTCCGCGGCGGGAACGCGGACGATCTCGCCCGCCAGCCCCGGATCGGTGCTGTCGCCTGGATGGCGGCGCAGGAAGTGATAGGCGACGCGGCGGCCGATCCGGTCGAATTCGATGCCCTGACGGATGACGTTGCCGTTCGCTGCCGTCCCGGTCTGTTCCAACGGCAGCATCTCGGCCGGCAGCATCTGCAGTTGCAGGGGCACGCTCAGCCCATCGCCCGGGCGGCGCATCCGGATCCGGAAGAACACCTCGCCTGCCATGAACACCTCACGGGCGGCGCGGCGCTGGAGCCCGTAGAAATCGGTGAGTCCCTCCGCGTCTGCATCGTCGGTCCAGGCGAGCCAGAGGCGCTGCAGCTCTTCCTTGCGCGCGGCATCCACGATTTTCGAGATCGGCTTGATCCCGTCGCCGACGGTGTTGGCGGCCCAGCTTTCGACCGCATTCACCGCATAGCCGTTGTTGCGCACAAGCCAGCGGGCGCGGGCGGTGATGTCGGGACCAGCGGCTGCAATCAGCGCGTTGACATGCGCGCGCGTCGCGCGGAACCCGCGCAGGCGCCGGTGGTGCTGGCCGGCGTCGAACCCACCGATGAAGGCCCCGAGGCGCTGCCGCCAGTTCATTGCGCCGCCCATCACAGATCCTTCACAGCGTACGGACGCAGCACCCGCCCAGCGCCACGTTCCAGCTTGGCGATGCGGCGCTCAATATCGCCGATTGCTGCGGCCAGTTCCGCGTCCGAGCCGTAATTCACGGTCTTGCCGTCATAGCTGACCGACCGCGTACCGCTGTAGCGCGCGGCCAGCAGCGCGCTGTGGCGGGATTTCAGTTGGTCGAGGGTCATCGCGGTTTGCTCATTCCATGTATCGCGGCGTGCTGATCTTCCAGCCGCGCCGCCTTGGGGCGGTTACTTGCCCGGCTTGCGGGGCTGTCGGTTTCTCCGGCGCGGCATCCATAGGCACAGCGGCAGTTTCCACCCCCGCCTGTTTCTCCAGCTGCTGCCACATGCGCTCGTCGAAACGGTCCGCGCCGAGGATCCACGCCGCCGCGCGCGCATAGACGCGGGCGTCGAGCGCCTCGTTGCGCTCGCGCATCTTCTGCCATTCCTGTCGGGCATAGCCACGCTTGTCGCGGATCGTGACCAGCTGCTCGGCCACAAGCTGCTTGAGCCATTCAGTGTCGGCCCAGTCGGGCAGGTGGATCGTACCAGCAGGGACGGGCGTGTCCTGTTCCGACGGCCGCTCGATCCGCAGGTGCCGATAGGTCTCCGCCTTGAACGTGGCCGTGGCCACCGTCCAAAGCCGCGCGCCGCGTTTCAATTTGCGACCATTCACCGTCGCGTCGACATATGTCGGGCCCGACGCGGGTGTGGCGCGGTTGAACCCCTCGAGGCCCTTCACGGGCGCCACCTGCGCGATGCCCTGCTTGCGGGCCCATGCATAGACTGCGGCGGACTCGTAGCCGGTGTCGATGGCGAGCTTCGCCAGCGTCATGACCGCGCCGTGCTCATGGACCCATGTCTGCCCCAGCAGCGCGGTCAGCCTATCCCAGCACGCCGGGTCATCCGGTCCACCCGGAATGACGATGTGATCCACGAGCCAGCTGGTCATACCCCGGCCCCAGGCCCAGATATCGACCTCGATCCGGTCCTTCTGCACATCGGCGCCAGCCGTCAGGAACAGCCCGCATGCGGGGATCTGCGCCGGGAAAGCAAAGCGCCGATCCGCGAGGCGCTGCCATTCCGGCGCTTCGCCGCTCTCGATCCAGGTCTCGCCCAGCAGCGTGTTGCGCGCAGCACGCAGCATCTCGTCCGAGCCTTGGGCGGCCAGCCAGTCCCGTGCGATCTGCTCCCAGCTCTTCCAGCCGATCGGCGAATAGAGGGCCGAGAGGTGGAAGCCGATGGCATGTGGATTGGCCGAGACCGCAGTCGCCCGCCATTCGCCATTGGCCAGCATCTGCGTCTTGTGGTGCTCGGCGATGGGCTTCTCGCAGCCTTCGCAGTGATACATGGCCGTCTCGGGCTTTCCCTTGCCCCAGCGCAGCCTCTCGAACTGCAGCCACTGCCTGTGACCGCAATGGGGGCAGGGCACGAAGTAGCGCCGCTGGTCGCTGGCCTCGAACTCCCGCTCGATGCGCGACAGCCCCCGCACCGTAGGCGTCGAGACCATGAACACCTTGCGCCGATGCGCGAAGGTGGTGGTCCTTGCCTCGGCCAGCGTGACCGGGTCGCCCTCTTCGTCGGCAGAGGCCGGATAGGCATCGACCTCATCCAGAAACACATAGCGGGCGGGCATCGAGCGCAGGCCAGTGGCCGAGTTCGCGCCGGTCAGCACCAGAATGCCGCCGGGGAATTCCTTGGACAGCATCGAGTTGCCAGCATCACGCGAGCGGGCAGGGCTGACGCGTTCCTTCAGGGCCGGGCTGTCTTCGATCAGTGGGTCGATCCGGCCTCGCGACGTGCGCTTCGCCATCTCGACCGTGGGCAGCACCGCCAGCATCGGCCCCGGCGCGTGGTGGATCACGAAGCCAATCCAGTTGTTGCCAGCCTCGGTCGCGCCGACCTGTGCGGCTTTCATGAAGCTGATCCGCTGCGCCGGGTGGCTGGGAGAGAGTGCATCCATAATCGCGCGCAGGTAGGGCGCGCGGGCCGTGCGATAGCGCCCGGGTTCAGCTGCTGCGCGGGAGGATAGCCAGCGATGCGCGTCCGCCCATTCCGAAACGGTCAGATCAGCATCGGGCCGCATGCCACGCCGCCAAGCGCGCAGCACATCCTCGGCCCCGTCAAAGCCGAGATCCAGACCCTCGGTCAGGTCGTTGTTGTGTTCTCCTTCATTCAAGCGAGACCCGGAGGTCGGCCAAGGCGTCGAGCTGCTCTCGGACATGGGTTTCCAGCACCCTTTGCAGGTTCGCAGTCTCGATTGTCACGGGCACCCCTGATGCCTTCTCCATCTCTGCGGATAATTGCGCTGCCATCAGCGCCGCCACGCGGGTGGGCCAGGTGACCCATGTGTCGCGTTCTTGCCGCGCAAGGCGAAATACCAGCGTTTCGGCCCGCGCGCGGTCGATCAGTACGCCTTTCTTGCGCTGGATCGAGAGCTGCCGTTCCTGCGCCTGGTAGACGGTCAGCGCCGTGCGGGCTTTGAGGTAGGACGTGCTGTCGCCGGGGCCGGATACGCCGCTGCCGCCCATCCCCGGACCATCAGGACCCGCGCCATACCCGCCGCGCGAGCGCATCTGCTGATCGGGATCGGTCATTACCCCACGCCGCGCATCCGAGGCGGCTGCGTTGATCGATCCATCGCCAAACAGCACCAGCCGACCGTTCTTGCGCGCCTTCTGCACCGCCCCGCGCGACAGGCCGGAATGGGCGGAATAGGCGCGTTCGGACATGCCTTCCATAGCGCCGTGTTTTTCCTCAAGACATTGTAATTAAACGGAAATGATCTGCTTATTCAGTTGATTACACTTCCCGAAAGAGCGACTCTGTGGACAGGAAAACGGGTGCATCGCATCCCCAAAGCCACCGCAAGGAGACAAGACAATGACCATCGCAATCCCCTCCGACACGACCCGCATCTTCATCGACCGCGCACGCTTCGTTCAGGCCATGAGCACCGCCACGCTGCAGCGCCACCTCAATGACCAGAGCCTGAATGCCGAGGTCTTCGAGATGGCCGGCCGGGTCGGAATCGACTGCCTGACCATCGAGCTGGCGGATGTCGTCCCGGTCCTGAAGCAGCACGGGCTGATCTGAGCCTGCGCGCCCCTAAGCTACAAGGAGCAAAACCATGCCACGCTGCACCAAAACCGACCCCAACGCCCAGCGCGATGCCCTGATCCTTGAGATCGCCCAGCGCCAGTTTCGCCTCGAGACGCTGGAGACCCGCAACTGGGACCGGCTTGATTTCCACGATGTCGCTGTCTGGGCGATCCGCGCCGCGCTGGAGGAGGCATTCGAGGCCGGACGCCGCGCAGGCCGTGTCAAAACTGAACTGAGGGCTGCATCATGAGCACGCGCGCCCAGATCGCCATCGAAGTGGGCCCCGGAGAATGGGCGCATGTTTACAGCCATTATGACGGCTACCCCGAACACATGCTGCCCTCGCTGGCGCCTTGGACGCCCGAAGACATCCTCGCGGCCATTGAGATCCGGCAGGTCAGCGCCGAGGGGATCGCGGCGTTTGAGAGGCCCCGCGACCCCGTGATCCTGCCGCGCCCGACCTGCCAGTTCTGCCACCTGTATATCTGGCAGGACGGCGGGTGGATCGAACTCGACCGCGAAACCCACGCCCCCGAAGGAGCGACCCCATGATCCCCAATTGCCTTTCCGAGGGCGAAACCCTCGCCGATCTGGCCCGCCGCGAATGCGCCATCGGGTTTGATCTGCGCTTTTGCCGCAGCGTGGCGGTGTCCGAACATGATCTCGATACCGAGACCTGCGATCCGACCGAGGCCGAGTTTGCAACGCTCTATGCTCTGACCGATCTAGGTGAGGCAATCGCGATCCACGACGCCAACCTGACCAGCGCCGGGGCAGACGAGGTCGCCGCCATCGCCCGCGCGCTGTTCGTCGCCATCGTCAATGCCCGCCGCGACCCGCCCGACGCCGCCCAGCGCCACGAGGCGGAACAGGCGGCGCTGACTGATCCGGATCGAATCGCCTGAGCCAAGCGGGTGCGATCATAAAGCAATGATATTGCTCTGAATTGCCTACGATAATCGGCGGGCCGGAGCGATGGTTGTCACAGCAAAACGATGCAACTTACCCAAAGGACCACCGCCATGACGCACCCCATCCTGCCCAGCCGCAACCCTGACCACGGCTTCTTCGGCACCCTGACCACTTGCCCGCAGCGCGACCGCCGCAGTGTTGAGGTCTGGGTGCTGGCCTCAACCCTGATCGCCACCGCCATCCGCGCCAACAGCGAGGACGAGATGATTGGCATTCGCGACTTTCTCGACGGCCGCATGGGCCGCCATTTCGCCGACGATGTGGTCGGCAACATGGTGGGCTGCAATATCGACAGCGAAACCGCGATCAAATCCTCGATCCGCACATGGCAGGAATGGCGCATCTCGCGCCAGCTTGAGCGCGACGAGGGGATCCCTGCAGGCCTGCCATATCTGACCGGCTGGGTTCAGCATTTCGCCGTCGCCGCTGCAATGGCCGAGAGCGACTGATCATCCACGACACCCCATTCCATGACAGGAGGCCAAGATGCCCAAACTCACCGACACCCAAACCGTCGTCCTCAGCCGCGCCGCGACCCGCCCCTGCAATCTCGCCATGCCACTGCCCGAGGGCCTGCATGGCGCCGCCGCCCAGAAGGCGGTCACCGCGATGATCACCCGCGGCTGGCTGGAAGAGGTCGAGGCCAACCTGCGGCGCGGCGAGCCGATGTGGCGTGAAACCGGCGACGGCCACGGCACCACGCTGATCGCGACTGAGGCCGGGCTGCAAGCCATCGGGATCGAGCCCGTGGCGGCCAGCGCCGTTTCCAGTGCGCGCAAGGGGAAGCCGCAGAAGGACGCGGAAGCCGTGCCAACGACCGGGGAGACCGACGCGCCAAAGCCCGTCGCCATTCGCGTCGGCACTAAGCAGGCGCAGATCATCGCCATGCTCCAGCGTCCCCAGGGCGCGACGGTCGCCGAGATGGTCGAGGCCACCGGATGGCTGGCCCATACCGTCCGCGGCTCGATCTCCGGCGCCCTGAAGAAGAAGCTTGGGCTGCCCATCACGGCCGAAAAGGCAGTAGGCAGGGGAACGGTGTATGGGCTTCAGTGGCGGGATACCAAGCCGTGAACTGCAACTCGAGACTTATTAGATGGCCTTCGCCGCGTCCCGACACTTTTCGCAGAAGGATAGAACATCCAACTCTACGATACTTTCCAGCGAGCCATTCGTGCTTAGCGCACAGAAGACAAAGATATGCCTATCGGCATCAATTCTGAAATTCATTGCGGAGGGGTGGCGATGCTTCACCTTGTTCAGCGCTTTTTCAAGGCTGATGTCGGTAATCAACGCTGATGCAGGAAGAATTGCATTTCCCGGAGCCGCAGTGATGCAGGCAACGTCGGATGGAGATGCATTCGGTTTTGATCGACCAGAAACTGCCGCCATGGAATTCGCGAAATTCGAGCTTGAATAGTTCGGGTCAACTTTGCGGCTATCCCGAATGCGCATCAGCTCACCGATAACATGATCGAAGCAGATCATTGCTTCTTCACTTGCCTTGCCAGCTTGCTGAAGCTGATTACTCTGCCAGCGACCTTTGAAGATCATTGAAAGATTCTCAAGTTTTTCAATGGCATCTTCAATGTTCGAGAAACCTCGCCCGTTACCGACGACAAGAAACTCAGTATGTCCCACGTTTAAAACACCTTCGGTTGCTAAACTTGAACTGGCATTGATGCACCACTCTCTACCAACAGCAGCGCTGACACCAGACCCGTTCTCTCTCCCTTTAGAGAACCTTCGCCGGCTTTGCGGCCATCGCTTCGATGACCGCACTTTTCCATGTGGCGTTCGTGGAGCCGATCGCCTGGATGCCGCTTCGCCTGATTACCGGCTTCGCCTATGCAGGCATGATCCTCGCAACGGAGAGCTGGCTCAACGCGCACGCAGTGCAATCCACGCGCGGGCAACTCCTGTCGATATTCGGAGTCGTCTCGATGGGCTCATGGGCAATCGGGCAGGCGCTACTCAACATCGCACCGCCCGCCGACGTGACACTGTTCCTCATCGTGTCGCTCTTGATATCGGCGGCTGTGGTTCCGATCACCTTGCTGCCCAGTCATCCGCCGGCCCAGGTCGAACAGGAGCGGGTCGTATTCAGGGACCTCGTCCTCGCATCGCCCCTCGCTGCTGCTGGCGCGTTCCTGGCCGGCCTGGCTATCGGCGGTTTCTGGGGCATGGGCCCAAACTTTGGCCAGAGGATCGGACTCGATGTGGGCGGCATATCCGCCTTCATGGCTGCGGTTCTTGGTGGAACGCTGGCGTTGCAGTGGCCACTCGGCTGGCTTTCGGATCGAGTGTCCCGAAATCTTGTCATCGCCGGTGCGGCACTGGCGTCCGCGGCGGCTGCCGTCGGCGTAGCGATGGCCGCGGAAGCACCTCTGCCCCTGCTCCTCGCGGCGGGTGCTCTTTTTGGTGGCTTTGGCATACCGATCTATTCGTTGTGCCTCGCGGTCGCGAACGACGATCTTCCGGCCAGTCGGCTACTGGGCACCGCGCGCGGGCTTCTGCTACTCAACGGGATCGGGACAGCCGCGGGCCCCCTCATCGGGGGAGCGGCGATGGCTATCGTAGGTCCAGGCGGCTTGTTCCTTTATGCGGCGGCGTTGCTCATCATCCTGGCGGTGCTGGCCGTCACACGCAGGCAGCCGAGTCCCCCAAACCAGGCCAAGGCCGGCGCCCGTTGTCCGAGCACGCCGATGATCACGGGATCTCTCGATACGATGATATGCATGCAAGGAAAGACCCAGGACGTTCGGCATTAGTGTGGGCGGCGGTGGGGTGCCTTATTCTACGTCTTCTACTGTGAGATCCCGTCCGTTGAACTGCACGGTCTCCCCGGCTCGGGCACCCTCGATTGCTTCGAAGATCGGCGCCATCGTGGAAATGCCCATGAGCTCACGCCCCTGACAGGTGAACTTGCTCGTTGACACCGCGATCACAAAGTGGCGGCCAGACAGCTTGACGACTGCGCCTTCGTTGACGGCCAACTTGGGACCGAAATCGATCGTCCTGAGTTTTTCGAGTTTATCAGCATAGTCATGGAGCGTGTCATCGAGCGCTTCGGCGAAGTCGCTTGCGACCTCGGCCTGAGCTAGTTCGTCGTTTTCGATCGGTTCGCTCCGATCGAGCCGAGCGGTGGAGACATAATCCAGATAATTGTCGCGAGCGCTATGCAAGGCTGCAGTTTCCAGCGAAAGCATAGTTTCCCGAATATGGTCTTTATTCCAATCCATAAATCACCTCGTTATGTTTCGATAATACAAATATCCGGTAGACTGGTCCGCGACCTCTTCGGGAGGGGACCACAGGGGCTCGCTGATCCTGCTATTCATCGCTGATGACGTCCTCTCCCTGATAAGGAATTCTAATCAGCCGTGAATCTCGGATGATGCTTGTGACGAGCCAGACATATGACCGCTCGGCGGTATCGAAGCCGAGAATGCTGAAGGCTCCGCCGAAGGGGCATGCTGGGAAGTCTGGAAAGCCCTGCCGCACAACGTAACGCTCGGGATCGCGGTCAAACTCGCTCTTGTAGACTTTGCGCAGTCCGTGCTTGCTCGGCACATCCTGGTCACCTGCGGGACTGTTTCCCGATGCGCTACGAGGCGCTCAGAGAGGTCGCGGTGACACATTTCGTCGAATACGTCGAACGCGTCGATCAACAGGCCCTTGTGCCCTGTCGCTGGATCGGTGATCGCGTAGATGTTGGAGGCGTCTTCTGCGTCACTCCCGCTTTCGAGGCGTAACGCCGCGTCGATGCGAAGGGCGCAAGGGTCCAGTGTTGATCCGAGATCGAGATCGACGAGATTGCCGTCTTTGACGCGGTACTCGCGGTTGTAGCCCTTGGCGACGAAGGACTGCACTGTTTCTAGAACGTCGGTCACTTGGGATGTCACGGCTGCACCTATGCTTGGTGTCGTATTGAGCCCGCCCCGGCGTCGGGCGCGCTGTGACCGGTCGGATGACGGCGAGTTTTGCGAGACGCGGTATTCACAGCCACTTGGCCATCTTGAAGCGCACAAACAGGAAAAGGCAGGATATCGCCATCACCCCGAGTACGACGAAGTATCCGTAGGCCGTGTCCAGTTCCGGCATATGCTTGAAGTTCATGCCGTATATTCCAGCGATCGCCGTCGGGACTGCGAGTATTGCCGCCCAAGCGGCAAGCTGACGGGTGATCACCCCGATCCTTTGTGCTTCCAAAAGGCTGCTGGCCTCAAAGACTGTAGACAGGACCTGAAGGAGGCCGTCGACCATTGACTGCACCCGATCGACGTGATCCGCGACATCGTTAAAGTACGGCCTCACTTCGGCGCTGATGCAGGGGAAATGCCCGCGGACGAGTTTTCTGACCAGTTCGGCCATAGCGCCGAGCGTGCGTTGGAAGCGCGTGAGTTCGGCCCTCAGCCCGAAGATGCGGGCGACTTCTGCCCGTCCGAGAAAATCGTCTAACGACCGTTTCTCCATCGCGAGGACGTCATCCTCGATCATTTCGAAGATGGGCAGATACTGGTCGACGATACGGTGCAAGATCGCGTGCAGCACGTAGTCGACACCCTTTCCGAAGAGCGCCGGCGAAGCCTCGAGTTGCTCCCGAAGTTTGCCTAGCGCTCCGGCGTTGCCGTGCCGCACGCTGATGAGATGATTGTGACCGGTGAAGATCGCCATCTTGCCGTAGCTGATCCGGTCGCCGACCAGTTCGGCAGTCTGCGCGACGATGTATAGCTCGCCGTTGTAGACGTCGAGCCTGGGCGGGCACAGCGGGTGCATCGCGTTATCGATTGCCAACGGATGGAGGTGATACGTCGCCTGAAGCGCGTGAAGTTCGTCGGCGGTGGGATCCAGAAGAGCGATCCAGCAGAAACCCGAGCGACCCTTGTCGAGTTGGACGCGCTCGTCGATCGCGATTTCCCGGATTCGCTTGCCTTCGTTGTAATAGTAGGCGGCGATGACGCTCATGCCGACCTCGCAGGGATTTGCAGGCCACGCTGCACTGCCGGTCGAGCCAAGCCACGGCCGAGCCATTTCTGGATGTTCGAATAGTCGCTGAGGCTAAGGATGTCGCCAGCAGCGTAGAGTTCAACCAGCGCATTCACCCAGCCGAGCGTCGCGATGTCCGCAATCGAATAGTCGTCGACGAGCCAATCACGGCCTTCCAGTTGGCGATCCAGGATGCCGAGGAGACGCTTGGATTCATCGACAAAGCGCTGCCGAGGCCGTTTGTCCTCATAGTCCTTACCGCCCCACCGCAGGAAAAAGCCAAGCTGACCGAAGATCGGCCCGATGGCCGACACCTGGAAGAATACCCAGGCCAAGGTTTCGTAACGTTGGGCGGGTGAACTCGGAATGAACTGGCCCGTCTTGTCGGCCAGGTAGATAAGGATCGCACCGGATTCCCAAACGGCAATGGGGTTGCCGTCCGGGCCCGCCGGATCGATGATCGCCGGTATGCGGCCGTTCGGGTTTAACGAGACGAACGCTGGGTCCTTCGACTCGTTGTTCGAGATGTCGATCAGGTGGGGCTCGTACGCTAGGCCAGTCTCCTCCAGCATGATCGAGGCTTTGACGCCATTGGGCGTTGGCGCGGCGTACAATTGCAGGCGGTCGGTATGAGAGGCCGGCCAGCGCTGCGTGACCGGAAATGATGAGAGGTCTGGCATAATTCTGCGATCCTGTTGCTACGACGGCGGCTGACTCAAATGACCACCTCATCAATGCGGGGTCCGATGACCGCGTCGTTTGACGACACGGTCAAGAAGAGTGCGAACCCGAGCGGCGCAGCGGCAACGTCAGTGAAGACTATTCCGCTGCGGTGTCGGCCGCAGGCTGCACATCGCCAGCCTTTTGGCGCTGTGGAAGCACCCAGCCGGGACGGGGGAAGTGACAGGTATAGCCGCCGGGCCGCTTCTCCAGATAGTCTTGATGTTCCGGTTCGGCCTCCCAGAAATCGCCGACCGGCTCGACCTCGGTGACGACCTTGCCATCCCACAGCCCGGAGGCATCCACGTCGGCGATCGTGTCCTCTGCGACGCGCTTCTGCTCCTCGTCGACGTAATAGATACCCGACCGGTAGGAGAGCCCACGATCATTGCCCTGGCGGTCCTTCGTCGTAGGATCGTGGATCTGGAAAAAATACTCCAGGATGTTCCGGTAGCTCGTCACTGCCGGGTCGAAGACGATCTCAATCCCCTCGGCATGCGTGCCGTGATTGCGATAAGTGGCGTCCGGAACATCCCCGCCGGTGTAGCCGACACGGGTAGAGACGATGCCGGGTCGCTTGCGGATCAGATCCTGCATGCCCCAGAAACATCCGCCTGCGAGAATTGCGCGCTGGTGCATGTTAGGCCTCCTCTACCTGGTTGAGATATTCGCCGTATCCCTCGGCCTCCATCTCATCGCGAGGAATGAAGCGAAGGGACGCTGAGTTGATGCAGTAGCGCAGACCGCCGCGGTCGGGAGGACCGTCGGGAAACACGTGGCCGAGATGGCTGTCGGCGTGCACCGACCTGACCTCCGTCCGGACCATGCCGTGCGCGCTGTCCCTAACCTCGTTCACGTTTGCTAGCACGATCGGTTTGGTGAAGCTCGGCCAGCCAGAACCCGAATCGAATTTGTCCGTCGAAGCGAACAGTGGCTCTCCCGACACAATGTCGACGTAGATGCCCGGCTCCTTGTTGTCGTTATACTCGCCCGTGAAGGGCCTTTCGGTGCCCGACTCCTGGGTAATCCGGCGTTGTTCGGGGGTCAGGCGGTGGACTGCTGTCTGTGACTTTTCAAACTTCATGATAGTCTCCAATAATTATATAGAGGGCCATGCAAACTACCGGTTAATTTGTCGGTCATTGCTTCAACTATCGCAGTGCGGCTTAGATTTATCCAATACACTGTGCGTCCTGCATTCCCCAAGTGGCGTGTCGTTTGAGGTGAAGATCGCCTGTATCCGAGCGCTAGACAAGGATTTTCTGCCGCAAGCGGCACCTGCGGTCGCGCAGACTGCTGGATCTGGACGGATCAGACCGCGAAGCCGCTGTTTCCTTGCCCAGGGGCGGCGTTTTTCAGCGCAGCGGACAGATCTGTCCAGCCGCTTTCGTTCAGTTTGAGCGTGGATCGCGATCATGCGCATAGCGGTGGCGCTCGCAATCGGCGGATAGCGGCGAGGATGGCGCGTACCATCGTGCCGGTGACAGCGACCTCGGCCAGCTGGAAGGTGATGGTGCGGGCGTGACGGACCACACGTGCCCCGATCTTGATCAGCTTCAGTTGCAGGCTGGTCAACGACCAGTCGGCCATGGCCTCGGGCAGCTCGATGCAGCGCAAGAAGGTGGCCAGGTTGTACGCCAGGGCGTGCAGTTGCAGCCGCACCTCATTGTCGCGGAACTTCCGGCACGACAGCCGCGTCCAGCGAAAGGCGTATTTGCCCTCTTTGATGTGCTGCTCGGCGGTGCCGCGCTGGTTGTAGAACCGCACCACCCAGTCCGGCTCCATCGGCAGGTTGGTGACGATGAAGCCGACACGCGGGAACAGTTCGCCCGGATGCCATTCGATCTTGGCGATCACCCGGCGTTCCTTGTCCCAGGACGCCGCCTGATACTCGAATTCCTCGAAGAACCGCTTGACCTTGGTCAGTGACGGCCGCCCGACAGGGCGCGTTAGCCGATGCGCGATCTTGTCCTTGAGGACCGCGTTTGCGGGCAGCCGGATGGCGTAGAAGAACCGCGCTTCTTCCAATCGCTCATAGATCGCCGGGATCGCGTAGGCAGCATCGGCCCGGAAGAACCTGCCACCAAGGTCGCGCTCCGCGTAGCGCGCAATGACGGGGTCGAGAACATCACGCCAGCCATCGGCGCTGTGGACGTTGCCATGGCGCAGGGCGCAGCGTTCCAGCATCCCGAACTGGTTGAACAGAAAGTTGGGGTGATAGCAGCTACAGTCGAAATGGCCATTCCAGGCAGACCCTTCCTGGTCGCCATGGGTCGGGCTGACCGAGCTGTCCATGTCCAGAACGATGTACTTCAGCCCGTTACGGTCATGGAACCGGTCGATCCATTGCCCGTTCAGGTCGGCCAGCGCGGCACGGTTCCCGGCCAGAGCCAGCGTCTCGGTCTCGAACCGTCCCATCTGCGATGCCGAGGCCGCTTGTGCATCGACCGCTCTGCCGCCGACAACTTGGCGCATGACCGGATCGCAGGCGAGACGGTTGGCGTCGTTGACATCCTCGTATCCGGCCAGCCGCCCAAAGACTGATTGCCGGAACAGGCCGTCGAGCCGATGGACCGTGTTCTTGCCAGAGCGAGTATCGCGCAGCGCCGCTGACGCCAAATCGGACAACCCGAGCGCGTCATCAAGCTCGCGCATCACCAGAAGGCCGCCGTCGGAACTGAGCTGCGTGCCGCGAAATTCCAGCCGCACGCGAGGGTCGAAATCCACCCGATCTGCCCGTTGCAAGCCCGCACCCTCTGGGTGATCCATGAAACGCGCCCCTCGCAGCCTTCAACACCATGTTTTATATAGGAAATATAATGGTCAGGACAGCGAAATCAGCGCCTTACTTGGGAAATGTGGGTTTAGATGAAATGGCTCATCATCAGTCAATCATATTGTGCAACAGTGGCAGTCCTGCCCGTCGCCATCTCCCACCGGCGCACGGCGACGTCGCAATAGGCCGGGTCCAGTTCCACCGCGCGGCAGCGCCGCCCGGTGCGTTCCGCAGCGATCAGCTGGGTGCCGGAGCCGCAGAAGGGTTCGAACACCAAGTCGTCGGGATTGCTGAATGCCTCCAGCACCGCCTCGGCCAGCGCGACGGGGAACACGGCCGGGTGCGATCCGGCCGCGCCCAAGCCCCCTTTGTGGCGCATGATACGGAACACAGAGTCCGGAATGCGGTGGCTCTGGATCGCGTTGCCGGTGCCGGTCTTGGCGGGGACGGTGCCGTCGGCCCCGCGTAGACCACCGCCGCCGAGAGTTTCGCCCGCGTGCTTGGACGGGACGGTCTTGTGCGGTTTGCGTGGGCTTCGGTTGAAGTGGAATATGAACTCGTGCGACGGGGCCAGGCGGCCGTTCCAGTCGCCCGGCAATCCCGGCCCCTGATCCCAGACATACCAACCAAAGCGCCGCCAGCCAGAGTTGCGCATCCATTCCACCCATCCTTCCCAATAGGGCTGCCATTCACTGTCGCGATGCACGAGGCCGAGATTGACCAGCAGCTGGGCATCGGTCGTGACCGGCGCTGCGCTGAAAACGCCCTGCATCAGCGCATCCCAATCCCCGACCTTTTCCTTGGCGGCGCCGTAGTCCCGCTGCTGCGCATAGGGCGGCGAGGTGAACATCAGCGTGGCCTGTTCGCCCTGCATCAGACTGGCGACGATGGCTGGATCGGTGGCATCGCCGCAGCACAGCCGATGCTTGCCAAGCGCCCAGATGTCGCCCGGCTTGGTGATGGGTTCGGCGGGCGGGGCAGGGATGGCATCGGCAGCGTCGTCGTCGATCAACGTCCTGTCGTCGTCGCCCGCGTGCAGCAGGGCGTCCAGTTCATCCTCGGGGATTCCGATCAGCCCAAGGTCGAAATCCTCAGCCAGCAGCGCCTGAAGTTCCTGCAGCAGCAGGGCCTCGTCCCAGCCGCCCAACTCGGTCAACTTGTTGTCGGCGATGCGATAGGCCCGGCGCTGCGCTTCGGTCAGATGGCCCAGCACGATGACCGGAACCTCAGTCAGCCCAAGATGCGCGGCGGCCAGGATGCGACCATGGCCAGCGATCAACTCCCCGTCGGCGGCCACCAGCACCGGCACGGTCCAGCCGAACTCGGCCATGCTGGCGGCGATCTTCACGACCTGACCGGCGTCGTGGGTCTTGGCGTTTCGGGCGTAGGGTTTCAGCCGGGCGAGTGGCCAATGTTCAATCCGGCCCGGCAGCAGGGGCGCGTTCATGCGGCCATTCTCTTCGCCTTCAGGTCGGCGAAGCTATCGCCGGTTTCCACCAGCACGGCCTCCTGGCCGGTAAATGACTGCCAGCGCTCCACGGCCACGTCGACATAGGCCGGGTTCAGTTCCACGCCAAAGCAGACACGCCCCGTCGTCTCGGCCGCGATCAGCGTGGTGCCGGAACCCATGAAGGGCTCGTAGACCGCCTGACCCGGGCTGGAATTGTTCAGGATCGGCCGTCGCATGCATTCGACCGGTTTCTGCGTGCCGTGGACCGTGTCGGCGTCCTGATCCCGGTTGGCGATCTGCCACAGCGTCGTCTGCTTGCGGTCCCCGGCCCAATGGCCCTTGCCCTTGGCGCGGACGGCATACCAGCAGGGTTCGTGCTGCCAGTGATAATCGCCTCGGCTGAGGACCAGCCGGTCCTTGGCCCAGATGATCTGCGAGCGGATGGCGAAGCCTGCAACCAAGAGGCTTTCAGCAACCGTCGCCGCGTGAAGCGCGCCGTGCCAGACATAGGCGACATCGCCCGGGAACAGTGCCCAAGCCTCGCGCCAATCGGCACGGTCGTCATTCAACACCTTGCCGGTGCGCTTGGTCTTGGCCGCTCCTGCCTGGTTGCGCCAGCTTGGGTCATACTCCACGCCGTAGGGCGGGTCCGTCACCATCAGCAACGGCTTCACGTCGCCGAGCAGCCGCCCGACGACATCGGCGGAGGTGCTGTCGCCGCAGATCAGCCGGTGCGATCCAAGCTGCCAAAGGTCACCCGCCACCGAGACCGGGGTGACCGGTAACTCCGGAACGTCGTCCTCGCCCTCGACGGGGCCATCGCCGCCCAGCGCATCGGGATCCCGCAACAGCGCATCGAGATCATCCTCGCTGATGCCTAGCAGCGTAAGGTCGAAATCCTCGGCCAGCAGCCCTGCGATCTCGTCGCGCAGCATTGCCTCGTCCCATTCGCCCAACTCTGTCAATTTGTTGTCCGCGATCCGGTACGCCCGGCGCTCCGCTTCATCCAGATGGCCAAGCCGGATCACCGGCACGTCGGTCAGCCCCAGCATGGTCGCGGCCAGAACCCGGCCATGACCCGCAATAAGCTCGCCATCGTCGGCCACCAAGCAGGGCACGGTCCAGCCGAACTTGGCCATGCTGGCGGCGATCTTGGCCACCTGGTCGTCACCGTGCATTTTGGCATTGCGGGCATAGGGGCGCAGCCGGTCGAGAGGCCAAGTTTCAATCTGGCTCGGCGCAAAGACAAGGTCCATGGGTGGGGTTCGGATCCGGGGCAGGGCGGACAGACCAATGCAAGCCCCGGCAAACGCCGGTTGCTGTGTCAGGGTCCGCGATGGGGGGGAAAGCAAAAGCGCCCGCGAGGGGTTTCCTCCGGGCGCAACTCTTCGACAATCAAGGGGTACGTCAAGGGGGCTAGAAATGTCAATACATTTTGTGGCGTAGAATCAAGGTGTTCTGCCGATCTGGCCTGAGGGTGGCTTCCGACGGTGGCTTTTCTGGCCAAAAGAACCCACCAAGTGGATTCCCTGGCTTCCAAAAGGAATCCATTCTGGCCACCGATGCTGTCGGGTAAGGTTCTGAAATTGAGTCACAATTTCCCGCAGGGCCGCCGGGGTGGCTTCCAAGTGGATTCCCCGGTGAAAAAGCCAGTCACTAGAAAAGTGGCGCGCTAAGCCCCCCCGTATACGGATCGGGCCAGGGAGGAACCATGCCGGGGGGGTGGGGTCCAAAGTATCTCTGGTGACGATTGTGTCCGCATCGATGGTCTTGGTCCTAACGCTTTGTGTTGACCCGATATCTTCTGCACTTAGTAGTGGAGTTGGGATTCGGCGCAGCACGCGCGCCAACAGGACTGTGGTGGAGTAGAAACGCATGAAGCTTATCAGTAACAGCGGGAGAGAACGTGCGCTCGATGAGCTGAAGTCGTGGCCGACCGAAGGCTCGACCATTGATGTCATGTCGCCTTCCTTCTCTGTGCACGCATTTGACGCGGTGGCTGATCAGCTCGAGCGGGCAGGAAAATGCCGAATGATACTCGGACATAGTGATGTTGTAGCTGACGGGCTCTTTGGCGGTGCAGAGGAAACAGCCCTCCGTGCAAGGCTAAAGGGTCGTTGGCTCGCCGGGCGGGCCTCGAACTGGTTGAAGAAGGCAGTTGAGGTTAGACACACGAAGGCCGTGCCACCTCAGTCTTTGATTGTCGGTGGGCCGTCCTTAGGGCGAAAAGCACTGCTGGGATCCTGCTCCTTCTCGACCGAAGGTTTGGGAATCACTCCCGGCGCTGAGTTTGGCATCGTCCAAGTCGCTGAGAACGTGCACGAAGCTGAGACCTTCGGGGCATGGTTTGAAACGCACTGGAATGGTCTTGGTGCAGGTTCCCATCCGGGCGGGCAGCTGGTTGAACTTTTGGATGAGGCCGCGT
Source organism: Paracoccus yeei ATCC BAA-599 (assembly GCF_000622145.1). Taxonomy (GTDB): domain Bacteria; phylum Pseudomonadota; class Alphaproteobacteria; order Rhodobacterales; family Rhodobacteraceae; genus Paracoccus; species Paracoccus yeei. The sequence continues at coordinate 65,254 of NZ_KK211402.1, forward strand.
CACAGCGCCCGCCTTCACTGCTCTATTTTCAGGTTCTCTATCAGCTCTTCAAAGACCTTGGCGACGAACTGGATGAGGAGCGGATTATCAAATCTGCCACTGGCATCCGAAATGCTGTTGTCTGGAACAAGCTTTTCCGTTTCCAGCGCGACGGCGTCGTCGGTGCAATCGACAAGCTAGAGCGGATCGGTGGGTGCATCATTGCCGATAGTGTCGGCCTTGGCAAAACCTTCGAAGCACTTGCTGTCATCAAATATTACGAGTTGCGGAATGATCGCGTGCTTGTGCTCTGCCCCAAGCGGCTGCGGGACAACTGGACTCTCTACAAGGCCAACGACCGACGCAACATCCTTGCCGCTGACAGGTTCAACTACGATGTGCTGAATCACACCGACTTGTCGCGCGATGGTGGATCCTCGGGCGATATCGATCTGTCGCATGTGAACTGGGGCAACTATGACCTGGTCGTCATCGACGAGTCACACAACTTCCGCAACAAGGCGACGCACAAGGACCGTGACACCCGCTACGACCACCTGATGAAGCGGGTGATCAAGTCGGGCGTAAAAACCAAAGTGCTGATGCTGTCTGCCACCCCGGTGAACAACCGCCTCGCAGATCTGAAAAACCAGATCGCCTTCATGACCGAGGGCGATGATCTTGCTTTGAGCAAGCACGGTATTGCCAGCATCGAGGCCACCATCCGGAAGGCGCAGGCGCAGTTCAACAAGTGGCTGGACCTTGCAGATGCTGACCGTCGTCCGTCACGTCTGATGGACATGCTGGGCTTCGACTATTTCAAGCTCCTCGACCTGCTGACCATTGCCCGGTCGCGCAAGCATGTTCAGCGCTACTATGGGACGGCCGAAACGGGGCAATTTCCAGAGCGTCTTCGGCCATCGAACATCAAGGCCGATGTAGATCTGTTGGGTGAGTTCCGCCCGATCCGGGAGATCAACAACGAGATCAGGCGGCTGAACCTTGGGTCATACACGCCGCTCCGTTATGTCCTGCCGAACAAGCAGGCGGCCTATGATGAAAAGTACAGCACCAAGATCAGGGGCGGAGAGAGCTTCTTCCGCCAGGTCGACCGGGAAGAAAGCCTCATTCACCTTCTCCGCGTGAACATACTGAAGCGCATGGAAAGCTCGGTGGCGTCGTTCGCACTGACCATCAAACGCCAACTGACCGATGTCGAGGCGCTGCTGGCCAACATTGATGCCCACGACGAAAGTGTCAGCGAGATCAGTATCGATGACCTCGATGTGGATGATCCCGCGTTTGAGTCTCTTCTTGTGGGCAGAAAGGTCAAAGTCCTGCTGCAAGACGTTGATCGTGTTCGCTGGCGGCAAGACCTCGTCGAAGATCGCAATCGGCTGGCCACGCTGTTGTCTGCGGCGCGGGCCGTCACGGCCGACCGCGATGCCAAGCTGGAGGCATTGAAGCAGGTCATTGCGCGCAAGATTGAAACGCCGATCAACGCGGACAACAGAAAGGTGCTTCTGTTCACCGCCTTTGCCGATACCGCAGAGTATCTTTACCGCGAGCTTGCGCCTTGGGCTAAGACCGCGCTGGGCATCAACACCGCTGTCGTCAGCGGAACTGGGGCGAACAAGACCACGGTGCGCAACCTGCGGTCAGATATGGGCACTATCCTCAGCGCGTTTTCGCCCCGGTCGAAGGAGCGCCCCGTCGAGCTTTCGGAAGAGGGGGAGATCGACTTCCTGATCGCGACCGACTGCATTTCCGAAGGCCAGAACCTGCAGGACTGCGACTTTCTGATCAACTACGACATCCACTGGAATCCGGTGCGCATCATCCAGAGGTTCGGCCGGATCGACCGGATTGGATCGACCAACACCCAAATCCAGCTGGTCAACTTCTGGCCCAATATGGAGCTGGATGAATACCTTGATCTTGAGTCCCGTGTCAGCGGTCGCATGGTCCTGCTCGACGTTTCGGCCACCGGCGAGGAAAACGTGATCGAGTTCCAGGCTGGCAATCAGATGAACGACCTCGAATATCGCCGTGCGCAGTTGCAGCAGCTGCAAGACACGGTGATTGACCTGGAAGACCTATCCAGTGGCGTGTCCATCGCCGATTTGACGCTGAACGACTTCCGCATCGATCTGTCGGGATACTTGCGCGACAACAAAGATCGGCTCGATGCTTTGCCATTCGGCACCTACGCCGTCACCTCGACCGCGCCCGACACTGGAGCGGGGCCAGAGGCCTCCATCCGGCCCGGCGCGATTTTCTGTCTGCGGGCTGTCGGTGAAGGTGCCGATAAAGCGGCCGAAGCGGGCTATCCGCTCAGCCCGCATTTCGTCGTTCATGTCAGCGACGACGAAGAAGTGCTGCTACCCTATACGCAGGCAAAGCAGGTACTAGACCGGCTGAAGAAGCTCTGTATCGGGCGCGACCTGCCGGATGCAGAGGCGTGCCAGCGCTTTGACAAGATCACGCGGATGGGTCGCGACATGGAGCCTTACCAGAAACTCCTCGCGCGTGCCGTCTCTTCTATTGTTGGCAAAAGCCAAGAGCGCGCCGTCGCCAGTTTGTTCTCACCGGGCGGCACCCATGCGATGAAGGGCGAGTTTGCCGGGATCAATGATTTTGAGGTTGTGGCCTTCGTCGTGATCTTGCCTGACGGCGAGACGCCTGCGTGACGGTGCCGGCCAGCATATCGAACGTGGTCGAAGCATTCGGCCTGCCGCCCAGCGCACGGGTTGATATGCGCGTGCCAAAGAAGATGCTGGCAGAACAGGGCGCGCCCACGGCAGCCGATAAGCGGATCATTCTGGACGGGATCGACGAATTGCAATGGTTCGCGGCCTGCAAGCCCACGACCATCGGCGTGCCCAGCTTCAAGGATGAAGCCCGCGAATACCTGGAGATTGCGGCAGTCGGCTGCGCCTTCCGGCCCGAGGCCAAGACGACCCGGCTGATCGAACTGATCCACCGCGCCATCCCCTATCCTGTGCTGCTTATCACTACGGATGCCGAAGGCGCGGCCTTGTCGCTTGCCCACAAACGCCCGGCAGAGCGCGAGGCGGGGCGGATCGTCATCGACCGGGTTGTCAGCACCGGGCCGATTGGCTTCACCGAAGTGGATCAGGCCTTTCTGGCAAGCCTTGCGTTGGTGCGCCAACCCCGGCACAACTTGAATACGCTTTACGATGGCTGGCTTGCGCGAGTCGAAGCGTTGCAGGCTGCAAAGGTGTCGGGCGTTTATTTGGCGACCGATGACAACGATTCAGTCCAGCGACGGCGCGAGGCGTTGGAAAACCATACCCGGCTGCTGCGCGAGATTGCCTTGTTGCGCGCCAAAGCCGGGCGCGAAAAACAGATGAAGGGGCGTGTTGATCTGAATTTGCAGATCCAGCGCCTGCAGGCCGCACTTGCGGACCTGAAGACAGACCTTTGAGAACAGGAAGACCCGATGCCCGAGATTGAAAAACTGACGCAGAACGACCCCGAAACCCAAAGCGCCGATATCGTGGCGGGCAACGTGGCGGCGCTACAGGCGCTGTTCCCCGAGGCGTTCAGCGAAGGCCGGATCGATTTCGAGGTGCTGAAACAGGTGCTTGGCGGCGCTGTGGATGACCGGGAAGAAAAATACGGACTGAACTGGCACGGCAAGCGGCGGGCGCGGCAGATCGCGCTGACGCCCTCAACCGGAACGCTATTGCCTTGCCCGCAGGACAGCGTGGAGTGGGACACCACGCAGAACCTGATGATCGAGGGTGACAACCTGGAAGTGCTGAAGCTTTTGCAGAAAAGCTATGGAGGCCAAGTAAAGCTCATCTATATCGATCCTCCCTATAACACGGGCAAGGACTTTGTTTATCCAGACGACTTTAAAGATAGCATCTCAAACTATCTCCAAATTACTGGCCAAGCAGACCTCGAAGGAAAGCGAGTTACATCAAATACAGAAAGCTCTGGCAGATTTCACACTGACTGGTTGAACATGATTTATCCAAGGTTGAAGCTTGCGCGCAGCCTATTAAGGGAAGACGGCGTAATACTCCTGAGCATCGATGATGTCGAACTTCCGAATGTTAGGCGCATCATGGACGAAATTTTCGGCGAGGAAAACTTCATTGCAACCCTAGTATTTGACCGAAATCGAAAGAATGATGCAAAGTACTTTTCTGTTGGCCACGAGTACATGGTCGCGTATTTTAAGAATGAGCAAAAGCTTTCGGATCAAAAGATCATCTTTCGAGGTGATAAAGAAGGTGTCGACGAACTGAAGATTGAGTTCGAAAGATTGCGAAAAATTCATGCAGATGATTGGGATGAAGTCAGAAATGGTATCTTGGAGTGGTATTCCAAGATCGATGATGACGATCCGAAGCAGCCACTGACACGTTTCCGCAAGGTGGATCAGAGAGGGCCATACCGCGACGATGGGAACATTAATTGGCCAGGCGGTGATGGACCTAGATATGAAGTGCTGCATCCAGTTACCAACCTTCCGTGTAAGCTTCCAATAAGCGGTTGGCGCTATCCCACTTCTGTTAGATTTTGGGAAGAAGTGGATCGTGGAAGAGTTGTTTTCGGACCGGATGAGACCACCGTTCCTCGTGTAAGAACGAACATCTTTGAAAATTCTGATCAGGTCATGATAAGTGTTCACTACAGCTACGCGCAAACGGCAGCAAACCAGTTCAATTCTCTATTCGACGGGCATCGGGTCTTTGATAACCCTAAGCCAGTTTCTGATTTGTCTCGACTCGTATCCTATTTGTGTGATCCGGATGATCTGGTTATGGATTTCTTCGCGGGCAGTGGGACTATGGGGCACGCTGTTATGGCGGAAAATGCAGCGAGAAATGCGCAACGAAAGTATATCCTCGTGCAGCTTCCGGAGCCGCTTAGTGCGGAAAATTCTGACCAAAAAATCGCTGCTGACTTCTGTGCTGAGCTTAAAAAGCCTTCAAACATCGCAGAAATCACTAAAGAGAGACTGCGCCGCGCCGGGAAAAAGATCCGCGAGGATAACCCGATGTTTTCTGGAGATACTGGCTTCCGCGTCTATAAACTCGCGTCATCGAATATCCGCGCATGGGAGCCCGTCGCCGCAGATCTCGAGAACACCCTTTTGGCCCATGCCGAACACCTCGTCCAAGGCCGAACCGAGGCCGATATCCTCACCGAACTGCTGCTGAAGCTCGGCCTCGACCTCTGCGTGCCGATTGAGCAACAGCAGATCGCAGGCAAGGCGGTGCACTCCATCGGCGCAGGTGCGCTGATCGCCTGCCTGTCTGACGGCATCACCCGCGACGTGGCCGAGGAACTGGGCATCGGCATCGCCGCCTGGCGCAAAGCATTGAACCCCGCCGTGGACACCCGCGTGGTGTTCAAGGACTCCGGTTTCGCCGACAACGACGCCAAACTGAACATGGCCGCCATCCTGACCCAAGCGGGCATCACCGACATGCGGAGCCTGTAATGCCCAGCGCTCCCATCATCACCTTCGCTTACGGCTCAAACATGCCCACCGCCCGCATTCGCGCGCGCTGCCCTTCTGCCGTTGCCATGGGCGTTGCGGAGCTGCGCGGCTACGAGCTTCGCTGGCACAAAATCAGCAACGACGGATCAGGCAAAGCTGACATTGTCATAAGCGAAGCCGCCGGAGCGTCCGTGTTCGGCGTGCTTTACGAGATTTCAGCTGACGACAAAGCGGCCCTAGATAGCGCAGAAGGGCTTGGCCAAGGCTATGACGAGGTCGAGGTCGTCGTTTATCACAAGGGCGTTGCGACCACCGTTACCGCCTACAAGGCAACCAAGACGAACCCAAACCTGAAGCCTTATACTTGGTACAAGGCGCTGGCCGCGTTTGGTGCCAGAGAACATGAGCTGCCCGATCCCTATATCGCCCATATTGAGGCCGTTCCGGCGGTCGAGGATCCGAAAGAGGATAGGCATAAGAACAACATGCTCCTGATCACCGGGGGACGAACATGAAACTCCATTTTGAATCCGACCTCGACTATCAGCACGCTGCTATCGAAGCGGTCTGCGACCTGTTCCGCGGCCAGGAAACCAACCGCACCGAATTCACCGTGACCCGCGCTGCGGGTGGTGATGTGCAGGGCGAACTGGGTTTGGTGGAAAGTGAGCTTGGCATCGGGAACCGCCTGACCCTGCTGGATGACGAGATCATCGGCAACCTGAAGGAAATCCAGCTGCGCAATGGCCTGCCGCCCTCGGCCGGTCTGAGTTCGGGCGATTTCACGGTGGAGATGGAGACGGGCACGGGCAAGACCTATGTCTACCTGCGCACGGTGTTCGAACTGAACAAGCGCTATGGCTTCACCAAGTTCGTGATCGTGGTGCCGTCGGTGGCCATCAAAGAGGGCGTGTACAAAACGCTGCAGATCACCGAGGCGCACTTCAAGAGCCTCTATTCCGGCCAGCCCTACGATTACTTCCTGTATGACTCGGCCAAGCTGGGGCAGGTCCGGAATTTCGCGACCAGCCCGACGATCCAGATCATGGTGGTGACGGTCGGCGCTATCAACAAGAAGGACGTGAACAACCTTTACAAGGACAGCGAAAAGACCGGCGGCGAGCGGCCCATTGACCTGATCCGTGCGACGCACCCGGTGATCATCGTGGACGAACCGCAAAGCGTCGATGGCGGTTTGGAAGGGCGCGGCAAGCAAGCGTTAGATGAAATGCACCCCCTGTGCACGCTGCGCTATTCCGCCACCCATGCGAACAAGCATCATATGGTCTACCGGCTGGACGCGGTGGACGCCTATGAACGCAAGTTGGTGAAGCAGATCGAGGTCGCTTCGCTGGAAGTCGAAGGCGGGCACAACAAGGCCTATGTACGGTTCATCTCTGCCAGCAACAGCCGAAGCGCCGTGACGGCAAAGGTCGAGCTGGACAGGGCCGAGGGCAAGGCCGTGCGCCGCAAAGAGGTGACAGTCCAGGACGGCGACGATCTGGAAGAGGTAACCGGGCGCGCGATCTACAAGGATTGCAGGATCGGCGAGATCCGGGTGAGTGGCGCAAATTCCCTGCTGGAGGTGAAAACTCCGGGGGCGGAGGAATTTCTAGGCGTCGGTCAGGCGGTGGGTGATGTGGACCCAGGCGCAGTCAAGCGGCTGATGATCCGTCGCACGATCCATGAGCATCTTGAAAAGGAAAAACGCCTGGCCCCGCTCGGTGTCAAAGTTCTGAGCCTGTTCTTCATCGACGCGGTCGATCACTACCGGTCCTACGATGAGGCCGGGAACCCGGTGAAGGGCAAATACGCCCTGATGTTCGAAGAGGAATATCGCCGCGCCTCGAAGTTGCCGGATTTTGTCAGCCTGTTCGCAGAGGTCGACATGACTTCAGAAGCGCAGGATGTGCATGATGGATACTTCTCGATCGACAAGAACAAGCGATGGACCGACACGGCCGAAAACAACCAGGTCAACCGCGACAGTGCCGAACGCGCCTATAACCTGATCATGAAGGACAAAGAGAAGCTTCTGGGCTTCGGCACCAAGCTGAAGTTCATCTTCTCGCACTCGGCACTGAAGGAGGGCTGGGACAACCCCAACGTTTTTCAGATATGTGCCTTGCGTGAAATGGGGACCGAACGGGAACGGCGACAGACCATAGGGCGTGGCTTGCGCCTTTGTGTTAACCAGCAAGGCGAACGGCTGCGTGGCTTTGAAATCAACACGCTGACCGTCATCGCGACCGAAAGCTACGAGGAGTTTGCCGAGAACCTTCAAAGGGAAATCGAGAAGGATACCGGCATCAAGTTCGGCATCGTCGAGAAGCACCAGTTTGCGGCCATTCCGGTAACGAAGGCTGATGGATCGACTGGCATGCTGGGCTTCGATGATTCCGCCGCCATTTTCGACCATCTAAAGGCTCAGGGGTATGTCGATGCAAAGGGCAAAGTGCAGGATACCCTTCGCAAGGCGCTGAAAGACGGAAAGCTTGACCTGCCAGAAGCCCTGCGGCCACATCTAGGCGCGGTGCGCGATCTGCTGAAGAAGGTAGCGGGCAAACTGGACATCAAGAATGCCGACGACCGGGTGGTAGTGAAAACGCGCCAAGCTGTTCTGGAAAGCCCGGAGTTTCAGGCGCTGTGGAACCGCATCAAGCACAAGACCACGTACCGCGTCCATTTCGACAATGACAAGCTGGTCGCCGACTGTGCCAAGGCAATCGGAGACGGGCCGCCAGTTTCCAAGGCTCGGGTGCGGATCAGAAAAGCTGACCTTTTGATCGGGCAGGGCGGCGTAGAGGCGAAAGAGCGCGACAAGAACAGCGGCACAATCGTGTCGATTGAGGAGGGCGACATCGCGTTGCCTGATGTCTTGACGGAGTTGCAGGATCGCACGCAGCTGACGCGGAAGAGCCTCGTCAACATCCTCACAGCAAGCGGGCGGTTGAACGACTTCAAGCGCAACCCTCAGGCGTTTATCGAGATCGCAGCCGAAACCATCAATCGGACCAAGCGTTTGGCGCTGGTGGACGGCATCAAGTACCAGAAGATCGGCGAAGGCGAATATTACGCCCAAGAGCTGTTCCAGCAGGAAGAGTTGATGGGATACCTGAAAAACATGCTTCAGAACGCAACGAAATCAGTTTTCGAGCACGTGATCTACGATTCCGGTGGTGTCGAGCGAACCTTTGCAGAGCAGCTCGAGAAGAACGAGGCCGTGAAGATTTACGCCAAGTTGCCTGCGTGGTTCAAAGTTCCAACTCCATTGGGAACATACAACCCAGACTGGGCGGTTTTGGTTGAAGCGGCCGGCGAGGAACGGCTCTATTTTGTTGTAGAAACAAAAGGAAGCCTCTTTGCAGATGACTTGCGCGATGTGGAAGCTGGTAAGATTGCTTGTGGACAACAGCATTTCGTAGCCATCGGCCAAGGGCCCAATCCTGCAAAGTATGTCAAGGCCACGAAGGTCGACGACCTCATGGCCCATACATGAAGGTCAGTGACCTCGCTCGACCAATCACCATGAATGTCAGTAGGAAGCCCATGTTGTTGCCCAGATCCACGGCGAGCCGATGGCGCTGGCACGTGACTCTGTGTCGTTCAGCGGGTAGGCACTTATCAAACAGTTAAATCGGGGCCATTTGATGAAGGCAGCAGAGACCAAGGTTGATCGTTTCCTCGGCAGCAATGAGACTGCGTTCGCCATTCCGGTCTACCAGCGCAATTATGACTGGGCAAAGACGCAATGTGCGCAGCTCTTCAAGGATATTCTTGCCGTCGGCGCTGACGAGACTCAATCGGGCCATTTCATCGGCAGTATCGTTTACGTCCATGATGACGTGCATGCTGTCGCTGCCCTGCAAGAATTCACGATCATCGATGGCCAACAGCGCCTGACCACACTCACCCTGATCTATATCGCGATCTACCGGCACTTCCTTGCTGCGGGCGAAGATCGTGAAGCCCAGCGCATCTACAAGACCTATCTGATCAACGAGTTTGCAGAAGATGCCGAGAAGCTGAAGCTGAAACCCACTGACAATAACAAGGCCGCGCTGGCGCAGATGATGGATCCGCAGGAGGCGGTTAAGGTCAGCGGGTATTCGCGCCTGATCGAGAATTTCCGCTTCTTCCAAAGCAGGATCGATGCGTCGAACGTGGCGACGGTTCTGAAGGGCCTGTCCAAGTTGTTATTTGTCAACATCGCGCTCGATCGGCAGAAGGATAATCCGCAGCGCATTTTCGAGAGCCTGAACTCGACGGGGCTGGAACTGTCGCAGGCGGACCTGATCCGCAACTACATCCTTATGGGGTTGCCGCGCAGGGAACAGGAGCAGGTGTTCCGCAAGTTCTGGGAGCCTATCGAGCGCAATGCCCGCAATCTTGAGGTCAACGAAAGCCGTTTGTCAGATTTCATCCGGGATTACCTAACGCTTAAGCAGAAGGATATTCCCAACAAGGGCGCGGTTTACGCCAAGTTCAAGGAGCGTTTCCCTGTTCCCAGCTCGCCCGAGCTGATGGAGGCACTGAATGAGATCCGCGATCTGTCGAATGTCTATGCGCGCCTCTTGAACCCGGACATGGAAACCGACGCCGTGATCTCGCGCGAGCTGGGCTATATTCGCACGCTCGAGATCAATGTGTCCTACCCCTTTTTGATGCCGGTCTATCGGGATTTTCAGTCAGGAGTGATCGTACGTGACGAATTTGCAGCGGTGCTGCAGCTGGTGCAAAGTTATGTCTGGCGGCGCGCGATCTTGGGCCTTCCGACCAATGCGCTGAACAAGATCTTCATGGGGCTCTACGACCGTGTGGAGCTTGAGGACTATCTGAAATCGGTCCAGCGCGCACTGATGCAGCGCGGCGGCACACAGCGTTTCCCGCGCGACCCGGAGGTTCTGGCCGTCCTAAAAGAGAAGGACATGTACAGCATGAAGGGGCGTACGCGGACCTATTTCTTCGACCGGCTCGAGAACCACAACAACCGCGAAATCGTGGATGTCACAGTGCCGGGAATCACCATCGAGCATATCTTCCCGCAGAAGCCGGACCCGGAATGGCGTAACACAGTCGATGAAGACGATTTTGCCGCTTTGGGGGAGCAGTATCTCAACACAATCGGGAACCTGACCCTTTCGGGCAATAATGGTCGCCTTGGCAACAAGACCTTTGCCGAGAAGCGCGACATGAACCATGACGGTGGCGAACAGGGCTACCGCTTCAGCCGGCTCTGGCTCAACCGCGACCTGCAGACGCTCGATCATTGGAACGTGGCGCAGGTTGAAGCGCGGGCGGAACGCATCGCCCTGCGTTTTCTCGAAGTCTGGCCCGCACCCAGCGTAGATGTGTTGGCTGGCCCCGATGTGGAAGAGGTCAACATCTTTGAGGCGGAGGAACCCAAGTTCAAGAAACTCGAATATGCAGTGTTCCTCGGCAATCGCCTTTGGGTGACACAGGTGAGCCGACTTTATGTCGAGGTGATTCAACGGCTGCTGTTGGAACAACCCGACGCCTTCCATGGCACCAAACTCGGTGACCGAATCCAGCTGACCTCCGACCCCGCAAGCTTGCGCCAGTCGGTCCAGGTTGGAGAGGGGTATTTTGTGGAGGCTAATATCGATTCCACGTCCAAGTTCGAGCGGATGAAATTCATCTTGGCCGAATTGGGCCTCGAGGATGAACTATACATTAAGTTCGCTTAAGGGTTGAGTGTATGTCATCTAGGCGGGCGGGGTTTTCTGGCCGTCCATGGTCTTGAAGAGGGCATTACCGCCCTCACCTCGACCTCCCGCAGCATGCCGCCCGCGATCAGCCCATCACGCACCCAGTCCAGCGCCTGCCACCAGTCGTTATAGGCTTGGCGGGCGGCATCGATCTGCTGCGGGGTTGGGGTGAAGGTGACGGGGCAGGCGCGGACCTCGACGATGCGCCACTTGCCGCTGATCAGCGCCCGGGCGGTGTCGACGACGACGCTAACCGCGCGGTCGCCGTGCCGGTTGCGCTTGATATCGACCGGCACACAGCGTGGCACGGCCCCTGGCATCCAGTCCGGGGTCAGCCCGGCGCGGGCCAGTTCCGCGACCCGGATCGCCATGCGCTTACCACCCAAGGTGTCGGGCATGCCCGCGACGGTGGCGGCGATCACCTCGGCGTCCGCGTGCACATATCCACCCATTTTGTGTTGGCCGCCATCGATCTTGCAGCCAAGGATCGCGCGTTGCAGCAGGATGTACTCGAGGCCGAAGCCAAAACCCTCCTCGGCCCCGTCCTTGGCCGGGGGCAGCTCCAGTTGTGCTTTTTCGACCCCGAAGGCCCATTCCAGCGCCGCCTGTACGCCCAATGCGCGTTTGGTTTTTTGGCTGCCTCGTCGCCCGATCTTTCCTTGTATCGTCATTCAGGCCACCCCTCAAACAGCGTCATCTGCGCCGGGCGCTGGGCCGCATCGGTCGGCCGCCAGATCCACGGGCCCGAGGCCATGGGCAGCTGCGAGAGCGCGCCACGCATGTGCCGCTGCCAGAGGGTGAACTCCGTTGCCGAGCAGGCGCAGAGCGCGTGCCCGATGGGCCAGCCCATCAGCCATCCGACGAAGAGTGGGTTCAGCCGCCGCCGCGACCGGCCTTTCAGGATCCGCCGCGAGACGACGCGCCCATGCGAGGCAATCATCGAAGCCCAAAGCGGGCGCGAGATCGGGGCGTGCGGTAAGGACTGCGGCCCATCCGGCGTGATCGCCGGGGCCGGGAGGGTGAAGCCCTGTTCCGCCCGGTAGTGCAGGATATCCATCCGGGACTTGCCATCGGCTCGGATGATGCTCGCCTCGCTGGATCCCTTCCAGTTCTGTGCGGCCGGTGTTGGCCATTGCGCGGCCTGCGCAGGCAAGGGCGGCGTCCCGCCCGATCCATAGCTCTGGCCGGGCCCACCTTTCGCGCCATCGGTCGCTTTCGGCGTCGACCAGTTGGTGATGCCCAGCGCCAGCGCTTCCGCTTTCCGGGTGAAGTCGCTGTTGCCTGCCGGGTTGTAGCGGTTGGTGCCGGGGTGCAGGCTCATCGGTGTGGGCCAAGATGAAGATGCGCATCCGCTGGTGCGGCGCGCCGACTTCTGCCGCGCTGAACAGACCCGCCGCAGGCGTGTAGCCCAGTCCCCAAAGCTCTCGCAGGACAGTTTCGAGGCCGAGGGTGACGTGACCGGGGACGTTTTCGAGGAAGACCCACTCTGGGTTGCACTCGCTGATGACGCGGGCGACATCGGGCCAGAGGTGCCGCGGATCATTGGCGCCGCTGCGCTTTCCGGCAGCACTGAAGGGCTGGCAGGGATATCCGGCCAGAACCGTGTCGAAGGCCCCGCGGAAAGGGCGGGCATCGAAGGATCGCAGGTCGGTCCAGATTGGGGCAGGGGCAAAATACCCGGCGCGCTGGGCTGCGATGAGGACGGATCGCGGCCAGCCCTCCCATTCGACGAAGCAGCGGGTGTGATATCCGGGTTCGGCGAGCATGACGCCCAGATCAAGGCCTCCGCCGCCTGCGCAGAGGGACAATCCGTACCGGGGACGAAGCACCATGCCATTCACGCCACCACACGCTGGTTCAGGCGCTCGCGGGTGACCAGCCCGCGTGCCAGCATGAGCCCGCACATCGTGGGGCTGATCATGCCCTTGGGCAGGTATTCGTCGGAGTTGACCTTGGCCGCATAGAAGGCCGCCAACTCGTCCTCGCTGGGCGGGGGCGCGGCATCCGCCTTGCGCCGCCGCCCGGTCTTTGTGCCCTTGGCTTTCGCAATTGCCGCCTGCGCATCGCGCGCTGCGGCCCGTTCCATGAACCGGTCGAGGGCCTTGGGGCCATCGGGCGGATTCGGATGATCGGCGCGGGTCTCGGTCGCGACCTCGATGATCCGCGCCTGCGACAGCCCGAGGCTGTCGATCCAGCGGCGCACATGGGTGCGGGCGGGCCAACCCTGCCACCAAGCGGGTAGGGTGGCATTGGCGGCAAAGCCCAGCGCGCCCAGCAGTTCCGCGAAGAACCGATCAAATTCGGCCTCGCGCGCAGCTGCGTCCTCCTCCTCCTTTACAGGTTTACTTAGGGGTTCTCTTACAAGGTTAGTCTCCGGATTCCGGAGATGGCTTTGGGCAAAATCCGGAGATGGGTTTGCCGAAAATCCGGAGTTGGCCCCATGTCCGGAATCCGGAGTTGGGTCGTCGTCTTGTTCTTCCTCCGTTCTCGAAAGCCGATCTCCGGTTTCCGGAGTTGGCTCTTGTGGAAAGCCATCCTCGAACCCCAGGATGTAGCGTGTCGCCTGGCGCTTGTGGGTGCGGGGATCATGCACGCGGACGCGGTGGATCAGGCGCAATTCCTCGAGTTTCGCCAGATGCGCGTTCAGCGCCGAGATCGACATTTCCGCATCGTCGGCCAGCCGCTCCTGTGTGGGGAAGCAGCCGAAATCCGGGTTGTGCCGGTCGCAGAGGAACCAGAGCACGATCTTCGTGGCGGGTTTGAGCCCGCGCTGCTGGATAGCCCAGACGGTGGCTTTGTGGCTCATGGCGCGGCCCTCCGCACTGGCAACTGCGCGCGGCTGGTGAAGCCGTTGTCGGCCAGCGCGCCCAGCGCGTCATCGACAGATCGGACCAGCGCCCAGCCAAAGCCCTGCGCGAGGACTGTATCGCGAAACGCCTCCTGATTTGGGCTCAGCCGCCCCTTGAGCGACTTCAGCTCCAGAAACAGCACGCGGCTGTCACACAGAACCATCAGATCGGCAAAGCCCGGATGGACGCCCATGCCCACAAGGATCGCCTGGCGCTTGGCACCGCGCGGGCCCGGCTCGGTCACCTCATTGGCGCAGTGATGGATGATGGCTGTCTTAGGCAGTGCGAACTTCAGCGCGGTGACCACGCTTCGCTGCAGATCCGCCTCAGGTGTTCCGCGCCGTTTCATCGCAGCCGCTCCGGATCAGGCTGGTGGCGGTCGATGCGACCGGGTGATTTGGCATCCAGGACGACCAGCAGTATCCGCGCGTCTTCGCGCTCCGAGGGCGTCTCGCCATGCTGGACCAGCACATTGCAGGCCAGCCGCAGCAGGTGGTCGGAATGGTTGACGACGTCGGCCACGACGATGCGCGCCTCGCGCCGCCGCTCGTCGATCCAGTCCTGGCGCACCTGATCGCGTTGGCCGCGCTTGCGAAAGGGCAGGGGGAGGCTCATCGCCGTGCCCCCGCGCGCTTGGGTGCAGCCGGCGCTTCTTGCTGCATCAGCCAGTCCTGCACGGCATCGCGGCGGTAATAGATTTTTCGGCCAGCGCGCACGCAGGGTGGTCCGAACCTCAGCTTCTCCCAGCGATGCAGGGTTTCGACCGTCAGGTCGAGCTCAAGGGCAAGATCGAGGCGGCTGATCCAGCCGCTCAGAAGACGCGGCTTGCTGGGTCTGGGGAACGTCGCTGTTTCTGTCATCTGGTCTCTCCTGGTCGTCGCCCGGCATGGACGGGGTTCAGGGCTTTAGAAGCGCAGAGCAGACAGGGTGGCGGGAAGGCAGTGACCGGCGGTGATGCGCCGGAGGCTTGCCGGTCATTGATATCCTTGGGTTTTCCGGGGAGTGCGCACCGTGACGCCTGTCAGATGCAATGTCGAATCACGGCGACAGACGAAGTCACGCGGGGCCTCGGTCCCTGTTGCATGGCCGATTTACAGGGGTTTGCCTGTGTTTCGCGGGGTTTGGCAGGCATCCACACGCATTGGACCAACCGGCAAGGGGTCAGGAGCCTTGCCGGTCATTGATTTAAAACGGAATTTACAAAATCCGGGCTGGTTTCGCGGCCCACCGAACGAATGGAAAGCATCGGGCGGCGCACGGGCGGCCATCTCACGCCCTGATTCTGCCGCTCATGGCCGGGCTTTGATCCAGGCGCGCTTCGATTTTCTCCATGAATTCAATGACCGGCAGCCCTGCGACGCATCATCGCCGGTCACCGCCTATGTGCCGGAGGGGGCCGCATGCTTCGCTTGATAAGCCTGCGCATCTACGCCTGTGTCAGGCGCAGCAGGAGGTGCGAGCATGGTCAAGCGATTGCGATTGAACGACAAAACAGTGCGCGAGCTAATCCCGGAAGAGGATCGAGATTACCAAGTCTTTGACACCGAGATCCGGGGTCTGTCGATCCGCGTCTTGCGATCTGGCGCGCGATCCTTCGTGCTGGATTACCGGTTCGCAGGGCGCCAGCGCCGCATGGCGATTGGCCGCTGGCCCGAATGGAGCGTGACAGCGGTCAGGGAACGCGCCCGCGAGTTGCGTCGCCTCATCGATGAGGGCTGCGACCCATTGGGCGAGCGTGGCGATTTGCGCGAAGCCCCACGGTTCAAAGACATGATCGACCGCTATCTGGTCGAGCATGTGCCGCATCTGGCGCCCCTGAATGCCTCTGATCAGCGCGCAGTGCTTAGCAAGTTGATCGCGCCACTTTGGGCCAATAGGCTGGTGGCGGACATCACCCCGCATGACGTTGCCAAATTACTCAACATCATAGCCGAGGGCCGGGCGCGTCCGTCGAAGCAAAAACCCAACAACCGCGCGCGCAAGCTGCAAGGCAAGAAGCCCACGCCAGTCCGCGCCAACCGCGTGGGAGAGGTGCTGCGCAAGATGTTCAGTCTTGCCATCACATGGGGATGGCGCACAGACAATCCTGCGGCAGGCTTCAAGAAGCGGGTCGAGACTGCGCGCGAGCGCTTCCTGTCCCATGAAGAAATCGCGAAGCTGGCCGAAGTGCTAGAGTCGGCCATGGATCAGCGCGCCGCAGGCATCATCCGGATCTGCATGTTGACGGGTGCGCGCGTGGGCGAGGTACGTCAGGCGCAGTTCGAGCAGTTCAATCTGGAACTCGGGGTCTGGTCGAAACCGGCGGCCACCACAAAGCAGCGCAAGATCCACCGAGTCCCAATCTCGGGCGATGTCGCCGCCATCGTGCGCCAGCGCGCGCTTGTGGTGCCCAAAGGCAACCCATGGCTTTTCCCCGGCGATGTACCGGGCCAGCCCGTCAAGGAAATCCGCCGGTTCTGGATGATGGTGCAGCGCGAGGGGAACCTGCCCGATGTGCGCATCCACGACCTGCGCCACACCTTCGCATCGCTGCTGGTCAGTGGGGGTGCATCACTGGAGATGATCGGCAAGCTTCTGGGCCACAGCCAGATGCAGACGACGTTGCGCTATGCGCATCTGATGGATTCGCCCCTGCGCGCCGGGGTCGATGCTGTGGCCGGAATGTTCCGGCCACGCCCGAAGATCGTTCATGATGCGGATGCCAAGCGCGCCTGAAGCGCCCTAGCCGTTCAGCTGTTCCCGCGCAGCGCGCGCCAGAACGGGCGCAACCTGCGGCGGATCGTGCTTTCGTCCGGAACCTCGCCGTTCTCGGCGACATTGGCGAACCACTCCTGCAACTCGCCAATTAGTTCTGCCTGTGTGGCGGGCAGGCCGTGTTCGTGGATGCGCTGGATCATGGTCACATACATGCCTTCCCAATCATAAGGCGACAGCGACCCTGTCCCGCCGCCGATACGGCGCAGCAGATCGTAGTCATCCTCGAAGCGCTGCACATCCTGGCCCGTAACCATCAGATCCGCGATCGACACCTCGACGCCGTCGGCAGGCTCGGTCACATAGACCCAGTCGTGCCCGCCCTCGGGCTTGATCCGCAGCAGCTTGATGACGGTCGGCCCGGTCCCTCCGCGGCGGAAAAGGGGCAGCATGTCCATGGGCGATACGGTGATCTTGCCCGACACCTTGTCGGTCCCGCAAATAGCCAGGGGAATGCCGGTCACGATGTCCAGTTTGCCTTCGGTGGCCCAGCCTGCAATGTCGGCGATCATGCACCCCCAACGTGACGCCGTTTCATGCAGGTTGAAAAATGCTCTGGGTGGAAGTGCCATTTTGACTCCAATTCTCGTTCTGAGGGCACGCGGGCTTGCCACCAGCAGCAGGTGGCGCGCCGCCTGCCGCGGTGATGCGAGGGGGGAGTCGGCTGGGCATGAGATTGATGAAGGCATGCTTTGACCGGGGCGCCATAGGGGCACCTGTCAAATTCTTCAATCAATGAACAACCTTAAGGCGAATCGCCCTCAGGTAGAATATACGTCAGGGATTCCGTCATAAGCTGTCGGGGATAAAGGGGGAACGCCATGTCATTCCAGAAGGCGCAGGACTTGCTGAAGCTCGCGCACATCGCCGCGTCGCGTCATCAGGGGGTCACGGTCAAAGACATTTCGACAGAGTTCAGCGTGAACGAACGCACGGCCCAGCGCATGCTCTTTGCCCTGAAGGAAGTGTACCCAAGCCTGTCCCACAAAACTGACAGCGAGCGTCGCCGCTGGTGGACGCTGCGCGAAACCAACAAGCTCGGTATGCAGGGCGTCTATGACCATGAACTGACGGCCATTGAAATGGCGATCCGTCGCGCGCAGCGGGAGGGGGCACCTGCAGAGACGGCTTCCCTGGAGGCTGTGCGCGACAGGCTGGTGGCGAAGTTGCCCACAACTGAGGCCCGGCGGACCGAGGCGAATGCAGAGGCGATGCTGGAGGTAAAGGGCTATGCCTGTCGCCCGGGCCCTCGGGTCAAGACATGCCCGGACCACATTAGCATCCTCACCGCCGCGCTGAAGGGGCAGTTTCAGCTGATCATGTCGTATCGGGGCGCGCAGGATGCAGAGCCGAAAAAGCGCGTTGTTGAGCCCTATGGGCTGCTCCTTGGGACACGTCACTACCTGATCGCGCGCGATCCTGCCAAGGGTGACGGCTTCCGCCGGTTCCGTCTGGACCGGATTGCAAAGGTCGAAATGACCATGATCTGGTTCAAGAAGGACAAGGACTTCGACCTTGAGGCCTATGCGGCGCAGTCCTTCGGTTCGTTCCATTCGGACGCAGAGTTCACTCGCGTGGTCTGGCGGTTCAGCCCGGCCGCGGCAGCCACTGCGCGCGAGTATGAATTCCACCCGAAACAGGAGTTGGTCGAGCAGGAGGATGGCGGGCTGATCATTACCTTCGAGGCCAGCGGTCTGGTCGAGATGGCCTGGCACCTCTACAAGTGGGGTGATGCGGTCGAGGTGATCGAGCCCGCGGCGCTGCGCGAGCTGGTGGTGGGGTTTCAAAACAGTGGCATCAAGGTGCTGCCGTGAACGCCGGTCAGGCGGTCATGTTTCAGATCGGACGTCCGTGGTGGATAAGGCGACAACAAATGTTGACCGCAGCAATGCATCCGCAGAAAGCCGCCACAGCGGACGCACGCAGTGGCATCTTTGAGCGGCGGCAGTTGGCAGGGAGCGGGGTTTGCCAAGAAGCGAATCGCGGGCGGCCTGTGCAACGTACCCGGTCTTTTGCGGACATTCGCCGGGTTGGCTATCGCCGCAGTGTGGCTTCTCCAAAACGGTCATTCGCCACCTTGTGCAGCATGCGCGGGGAGTCCAAGGCGCGGCAGCGCGGACTGCCCCGACGTTGACGCCTCACGCTTCAGAGGCGCTTATGTAGTCCCTGTGCTAGGCCATTGGGAGGACGCCGTAATGCATACTCTACTTGGCGACTGCCTATCGGAACTGCTTCGCTGATCACAATGCGCTTCCAAGAGTTCCCCCTACTGTATGTCGCTAAGCCGCCTCAGCCTTGAGAACGTGATCCCCGATCTGCTGGTATGTCTCAAGTGGGCGCAAACGCAATTGCTTCTCGTCCGCCTGCTCTTCTAACTCTTTCAAGGCCTCGTCTAGACGATTCTGCTGCTTGTCTGACACTTGGGGATCATCTTGCGCGGGTCGCTGTAGAATCATTTCATAGTTCCGGGCGGCCATGCTATCCTTGTCCCGAACCTGGACTGTATTCAAATCCCAAAGGCGCAGCTTTACTAATTCAAATGACCTCGGGAGAGACGAAGCCTTAAGCGTTCCGAAATTCGCAACCAATCGCGAGCCTGAGAAATCAATTACAGGTTCCTGACTGTTTTTTTTTGCGCGCCGCTGCTTGTTTTCACGAAGGTCGAGACTAAAAAAATCTGCGAAGCCGACCCTTTTGCTTTTGACATATTCGCAAACAAGAAACGGCAGGCGGTCGCCAGATCCTTCTGTCTCTGCGGCAACTTCTACGAGCTCCCTAGAACGGGAGTCTTCCGACATCCCAGAATGGTAGAGCGACGACAGCGCGGCCATCCAGCTTTGAGCAATTCCTTCAAGGCTGTTGCCCTCGGCCTCCCGCGTTTCGCCAAACGCTATTCCTGAGACCGCTGGATCCGGCTCGCTAATCGCCCGGCCTGCGCGCTTCGCCAAGTCCTCTTGAAGGTACTCACCCGCGATCTGGATCGCGCTTATCACACCGCGTGCATTAGCACCATAGAAGCAGGTCAGGCGGTCCAGTTGATTGGCCCATTCGAGATGGAAGCCACGGTCATTGAAGGCGGCCACGCCCACGACGAATCTCTCGTATGAACCAGAAATCGGCTCAAAGAACACGGGTGCCCATTGCGCTCGAATTCCGTCGCGCAACTGGGGAAACATGTTTGTGTCTAGCGAAATTTCCATCATACCATCTGCGGCACACCTAGTGCCTTACTTGCGTCAAGCGGCACTCTAGCCGTTCTTTTCTCAAGAAACTGTTTAACAGCGTCTACGTGTTGTAGCGGCAAGAGGTCTGCGATGCGACTGTTTTCCGAGGTCTCGGTCGCATCGAAACCGGCGATTTCCGCGCCGAACTTTCGAACTTCCGACGCTCGCTTTTTCTTCTGATCGAAGGTCAGAAAGCCCGTCAGCCACTCGCTCAAGCGGTTACGATACTCGCTGTCGGGATCAAGCTGACCGACTTGCCAGTCCGGGCCAGTGAAGCAGTGACCGTGGTCAATAAGCCAAAATTCGCTGTTGCCACCGAACAACAGGTTTCCGGCGTGCCGGTCCACGTTTGCGATCCAAGCATCGTATGCGTACAGATGACCAAGATCACCCCACTGCATGATCTCAGCCAACAATGCCTGCTTTCCGGCAGCATCTGACCCCTGCCACCGGTACGTGACATTCGGAACCTTCACATCGACACTAACGAAAACCAGGCGCGAGCCGTCTGCCGTGTTCGGCGCTTTGGTCACGCTTAGAACCCCCGGGCGAACAAGTCCCAAGTATCCGTCCGGAATCGGCAGTCCCACTTCACGTGCAAGGCAATGAGCGACCAATTCATTGCAGAGTTGCACGATGTTTAGGTCCTTAATTATCGCCTGTTTGACTTCGCCGTCTGCTGTCAGCACCTGTCCGCGAAAGGTGTCGTTGACATTACTCTCTTTGAAGCCCGTGGCCCCGACCAGAACAGTTGCGAGCTGAATTTCCGACATTAAGTTTCCTGAAGAGCCGCGAATAGACCTGTCTCCATTCATACATACATACACAAGACGAGCGCGAGCAAGGACTAGGTGCAACCAGTCCAGTCAAGAGAGCGGGCGCCCGAGACAATGGCTCCCGACGACTCAATCGACTTCTTCCGGAGCCTTCCCGAGCGGGTGGCTCGCACACGGCTGTCCGCTTTATTCGTTCGTGATGTTGATTATGGCATGCGCAGCGAATTTCCGCTTCCCGCCCTCCACGTCGACGATCCGACACATGCTGCACCGTGCATCAGCGTCCGCAAAGAGGCTGGCTGCTGCCCTTCGCCGCGCGGTGCCTGAGTGGCAGCTGTTGAGCGGTTGGGTGCAAACAGGTCGGGAAGAAAATGGTTCGCTGCGCAATGGTAAAGCGATTATCTTCGGACGAACTGGCGTGCGTTCATGTCAACGCCATGTCAACGCGCGTATGTCATTTTGCGAGTGTTTCTGACGTTGAAAACAGGCTAGTGTCGTTCAATGTCAGAAGCGAAAACTCGTGAAATCAAAGGCTTGTCTGCTAAGGCATTGGTTTTATTAAGTCATTGGAATCGCTTGATTTTAGGCTCATAACCTGAAGGCCGCAGGTTCAAATCCTGCCCCCGCAACCAAAACTAATTCTTCAACGATATAAGAGCCTTGTGAATCCACCTCTGTGGATTGCACACTGTTTGACCCTCCGCGCCCCGCCTTCCGCGGGGCCTTTTGCGTTTGTGCTGCTGACCTGCCCCCCACGAAGTCCCGCACCATGATGTAGAGTCTGCTCAACCCTGAAGGAGCAGACGAATGCGAAAGAGCCGTTTCACCGATGAAGAGGGGACCGTGGCCCCAGTGGGGCCGCGTAAGCCCCGATGAACAGATAATCGGGATGCTCCAGGAGCAGGAGGCGGGCATGCCGACGGCTGAGGTGTGCCGCAGGCATGGTCTCAGCCCGGCGACGTTCTACAAGCTGAAAGCCAGGTATGGCGGCATGGAGGTCTCCGAAGCCGCC
>NZ_KK211402.1:87068-165040 GCF_000622145.1 Paracoccus yeei ATCC BAA-599
CGGAGCATGCTTCCACATCAACCCATTGCGCTGGATCAAGATTATCCCGCTCAGAACGCGCCGGTCATCGACCCTCGGCCTGCCTCGGAACTTCGGAAAGAACGGCCGCAGCCGCTCTATCTGCGCATCTGTCAGCCAATAAAGCGCGCTCATGATCCCTCCCCAAGTCGGGAGTTTGAATCATGCCGCCCGCCGGCGCTCAGGGAAATTTATAGGTCCTGACTCTAGGCCCCCTGTCTTGTCGGGGTAGAGCCACCCATTTCAAAAATAAAATTCAAATCCTTCAGCCTGTAGAGGAAAAGCCTCTATGGGTTTCCCCTGATTCTACAAAAAAATCTGTGAGACTGACAGGTGGGAAACACCAGTGGGAAAGGGCTGCGATAAACCCTTGAAATATATGGTGTAAACATGATTGGTGGAGCCGAGGGGAATCGAACCCCTGGCCTCATCATTGCGAACGATGCGCTCTACCAACTGAGCTACGGCCCCACACTGGCGGGGTATCTGGACCGCGCCGAAAGGAAAGTCAAGAGGGGCCGCCGCGCCTTTCTGCGAGACGGGCGGCAGGGGCGCGGGATCGGTTCCGCGCGCCCCCGTGCCGGTCATTCGGCCGCCTGGGCGTAGTCTTCGACCGGCGGGCAGGTGCAGACCAGATTGCGGTCGCCATAGGCGTTGTCCACCCGCCCCACCGGAGGCCAGTACTTGTCCACCCGGAAGGCGCCGGGCGGAAAGCAGCCCTGCTCGCGCGAATAGGCCCGGTCCCAGTCGGCGACCAGGTCCTCGACCGTATGGGGGGCGTGGCGCAAGGGGCTGGCCTCGGGGGCGATGCGGCCCTCGGCGACCTCGGTGATCTCGTCGCGGATCGCCAGGAAGGCGGCGATCAGGCGGTCGATCTCGGCCTTGGTCTCGGACTCGGTGGGCTCGACCATCAGCGTTCCGGCGACCGGCCAGCTCATGGTGGGCGCGTGGAAGCTGTTGTCGATCAGGCGCTTGGCGATGTCGTCCACGGTCACGCCATGGGCGGCAAAGGGCCGCATGTCCAGGATGCACTCATGCGCGACCCGGCCGCGATTGCCCATGAACAGGACCGGATAGGCCGCGGCGAGCCGGCTGGCGATATAGTTCGCGTTCAGGATCGCCACCCGCGTCGCCTGGGTCAGACCCGCGCCCCCCATCATCAGGATATAGGCCCAGGAGATCAGGAGGATCGAGGCGCTGCCCCAGGGCGCCGCCGACACCGCGCCCTCCTCGCCGGTGCGCGGATCGGCCGGCAGGAAGGGCGCCAGATGCGCCTTGACGCCGATCGGCCCCATGCCGGGGCCGCCGCCGCCATGCGGAATGGCGAAGGTCTTGTGCAGGTTCAGGTGGCTGACATCGCCACCGATCTCTCCGGGCTTCACCAGGCCGACCAGCGCGTTCATGTTCGCCCCGTCGATATAGACCTGCCCGCCGTGGCGATGGGCGATGTCGCAGACCTCGCGGACGGTATCCTCGAACACGCCATGCGTGCTGGGATAGGTGATCATCACGGCGGCCAGCCGCTCGCCCGCCTGCGCGGCCTTCTGGGCGAAATCCTCCAGGTCGATATCGCCGTTCGGGGCAGATTTGACCACCACGACCTGCATCCCCGCCATCTGCGCCGAGGCCGGGTTGGTGCCATGCGCCGAAACCGGGATCAGGCAGATGTCGCGGGCCTCGCCCCGCGCACGGTGATAGGCGGCGATGGTCAGCAGCCCCGCATATTCCCCTTGCGCGCCGCTGTTCGGCTGCAGCGAGAACGCGTCATAGCCGGTGATCCGGCACAGCTTTTCGGTCAGGTCGGCAAAGACCTCGTGATAACCCGCCGCTTGGTCCTCGGGCGCAAAGGGATGGATGGCGGCGAACTCGGGCCAGGTGATCGGCATCATCTCGGCCGCCGCGTTCAGCTTCATCGTGCAGCTGCCCAGCGGAATCATCGCCCGGTCCAGCGCCAGGTCGCGGTCCGACAGGCGGCGCATATAGCGCATCATCTCGGACTCGGCCCGGTTCATGTGGAACACGGGATGGGTCAGGTAGTCGCTGTCGCGCAGCAACGCCTGCGGTATCGCCGGCGCCCTCGCGGGAACCGCCGCATCCGAAATCCCGAACGCATCGAGCACCCGCGCGATCACCTCGGCATCCGTGGTCTCGTCGACCGAGATCCCCACCCGGTCGCGCCCGACCTTGCGCAGGTTGATGCCGCGGTGCCGGGCGGCGGCCAGGATGCCCGCCTGCCCCACCCCCACCCGCACGGTCACGGTGTCGAAGAACGCCTCCGGCTCGACCTGGGCCCCGGCCTCGCGCAGCGCATCGGCCAGCGTCACCGCGTTCAGATGCACGCGCTGCGCGATGGCGCGCAAGCCTTCGGGCCCGTGGAAGACGGCATAGAACGACGCCATCACCGCCAGCAGCGCCTGGGCGGTGCAGACGTTGCTGGTCGCCTTCTCGCGGCGGATATGCTGCTCGCGCGTCTGCAGGGACAGGCGATAGGCGCGGTTGCCCTTGGCGTCGATCGACACGCCGACGATGCGGCCCGGCATCGCGCGCTTCATCTCGTCCCGGCACGCCATGAAGCCGGCATGCGGGCCGCCGTAGCCCATGGGGACGCCGAACCGCTGGGCGCTGCCCACGGCGATGTCGGCACCCATCGCGCCCGGCTCCTTCAGCACGCAAAGCGCCAGCAGGTCTGTCGCGACGATGGCGACCGCGCCCGCCGCGTGCAGGGCGGCGCAATCCGCCGACAGGTCGCGGACATGGCCATAGGTGCCGGGATATTGATAAATTGCCCCGAACACCTGCGACGGGTCGCAGTCCCCGCCGCGAACGATCTCGATCCCCAGAGGCGCGGCGCGGGTTTCGATCACGGCGATGGTCTGCGGGTGCAGGTCCTCGCTGACGAAGAACCCGCGCGCTTTCGACTTCGCAAGCCGCTGCGCCATGGCCATGGCCTCGGCCGCGGCGGTGGCCTCGTCCAGCAGGCTGGCATTGGCGACCGGCAAGCCGGTCAGGTCGGCGACCATGGTCTGGAAGTTCAGCAGCGCCTCCAGCCGGCCCTGGGCGATTTCGGGCTGGTAGGGCGTATAGGCGGTATACCAGGCCGGGTTCTCCAGGATGTTGCGCTGGATCGCCGGGGGTGTGACGGTGCCGTAATAGCCCTGCCCGATCAGGCTGGTCATCACCCTGTTGCGCCCCGCCACCGCGCGCATCCGGGCCAGCAGCGCGGCCTCGGACAGGGCGGGCCAGTCCAAGGGCGCGGCCTGTCGGATGCCGGCGGGCACGGTCTGGTCGATCAGCGCCTCCAGGCTGTCCACGCCCACCGCCTTCAGCATCTCCGCCATCTCGGCCGGGGACGGGCCGATATGGCGCCGGTTCGCGAAATCGTTAGGGTTATAGTCGGTCGGCGTCCACGTGCCCATCGTCTGCCTCGATCAGGAAAATCCGCTGGCTGCAGGCCGCGACCATGCGTGCGCCCCGCCCTTCACTGTTTTGCAAATACCCTCGGGGGGTCCGGGGGGCGAAGCGCCCCCGGGCGCGCGCCGGGCCATCAGGCCCGGCACCGCTCAGCCGATCAGCGCCCGATAGCCTGCCTCGTCCATGAAGCCCGACAGATCGACCGCAGCGGGCTTGATGCGAAAGAACCAGGCGCCCATCGGGTCCTCGTTCACCGCGCCGGGCGTGTCGGGCAGTGCCTCGTTCACCGCCGTGATCACGCCCGCGACCGGGGCCACGATGTCGGATGCGGCCTTGACCGATTCGATCACCACGATCTCCTCGCCCGCCTCGACTGTGCGGCCGACCTCGGGCAGTTCGATGAACACCACATCACCCAGCTGCTCGCTGGCATGCGCGGTGATGCCGACGGTGATCTCGTCGCCCTCCTGTTTCAGCCATTCGTGGTCTTCGGTGTATTTCAGCATCTCTGGCCTCTCAGCGCTTGTAGCCGGGTTTGTGGAAAGGAAGCGGGGTCAGGGTGACGGGGATGCGCTTGCCGCGCAACTCGGCCCACAGGGTCGCGCCCTCGGGCAGGTCGGGGGGCAGCAGCGCCATCGCCACCGGCCCCCCGACCGAAGGACCGAACCCGCCCGAACAGACCCGGCCCAGGGCCGCGCCGCCCTCGGGCGCGGCAAAGATCTCGACCCCTTCGCGGATCGGGGCGCGGCCCTCGGGGCGCAGGCCCCGGCGCAGGCGCGCGGGACCATCGTGCAGTTCGTGCAGGATGCCGCCATCGCCGGGAAAGCCGCCCGCACGGGCGCCGCCCAGGCGGCGGACCTTGGGAATGGACCAGCCCAGGCCCGCCTCGGCAGGGCTGGTGTCGCGATCCATGTCATGGCCGTAAAGCGGCATCCCGGCCTCAAGCCGCAAGCTGTCGCGGGCCCCAAGGCCGATGGGGGCGACGCCGGGCTGGTCCAGCAAGGCGCGCGCCAGCGCCTCGGCCCGCTGGGCGGGGACGGAGATCTCGAACCCGTCCTCGCCGGTATAGCCCGAGCGGCTGACCCAGAGCCGCGCCCCCTGCCAGTCGAAATCGCCCACGTCCATGAAGCGCATCGCCGCCGCGCCGGGCACCAGCGCCGAGAGCGCCGCCTCGGCCCCCGGCCCCTGCAGGGCCAGCAACCCGCGATCCGTCACCGGCTCGACCGAGACGCCGGCCGCTTCCAACTGGCGCAGATGGGCGATGTCCTGTTCGGCGCAGGCGGCGTTCACCACCAGCAGCAGGTGATCGCCCTTGTTCGCGATCATCAGGTCGTCCAGGATGCCGCCCTCGGGGTCGGTGAACAGCCCGTAGCGCTGCCGCCCGGCGGCCAGACCGACGATATCGGCCGGGACCAGCGTTTCCAGCGCCGCCGCCGCATCGGGCCCGCGCAGAATCACCTGCCCCATGTGGCTGACGTCGAACAGCCCGGCCTGGGCGCGGGTGTGCAGATGCTCGGCCAGGACGCCCATCGGATATTGGACCGGCATCTCCCAGCCGGCAAAGGGCACCATGCGGGCACCCAGGGACAAATGCAGGTCGTAAAGCGGCGTGCGCGCAAGCTCGGCCATGGGCATCCCCTGTTTCGCGGGCGGACCGATTCCGCCCGTTCCAGATGCCCCCTCTGTCCTTACCCCATCAGGGGCGCCTGAGATCGTTATCCCTTCGGCGGGCGGGGTCGAGCCGCCACTCTCCAGAACGTTCGGCGGAAAACGGTCCCTTTGCCTGAGAGATTCCCGGGGCGGTTGCTCCTTCGGCCCTGGCTTGCGCCAGCGTCTCCCGATTTCCGACCTAAGTCGTAGCGGGGGGCGACCCGCCTGACAAGCCCCCTAGATGGTGATGTTCGACGCCCCGCCGTCCAGCAGGACGTTCTGGCCCACGATGAAGCGCGCCTGCTGGCTGCACAGGAAGGCGCAGGTCGCGCCGAAATCCTCGGGCCGGCCATAGCTGCGGGTCGGGATGGTGGCCTCGCGCCGCCTGCGGGCCTCGTCGATGCCGATGCCTTCGGATTTCGCGACGCCCGCGTCCAGGCTGTCCGCGCGGTCGGTCGCGTGGATGCCGGGCAGCAGGTTGTTGACCACCACGCCATGCGGCGCCACCTGCCGCGACATGCCGGCGACGAACCCGGTCAGCCCGGCGCGAGCGGTGTTCGACAGGCCCAGGATCGCGATGGGGGTCCTGACCGATTGCGAGGTGATGTTGACGACCCGGCCCCAGCCGCGCTCCATCATGCCCGGCACCAGCGCCTGCATCAGGGCCACGGCGGTCAGCATGTTGGCGTCGATGGCCTTGATGAAATCCTCGCGCGACCAGTCGGTCCAGGTGCCGGGCGGCGGGCCGCCGGCGTTGGTGACCAGGATGTCGGCCTGTCCCCCCAGCGCCTCCAGCACGGCGGCGCGGCCGTCCTGGGTGGTGATGTCGGCCGCGACCGGCATGACCGAGACGCCGTGCTTCTCGGCGATCTCGCGCGCGGTCCGTTCCAGCGCCTCGGCGCCGCGGGCGTTGATGACCAGGTCCACCCCGGCCTCGGCCAGGGCCTCGGCGCAGCCGCGCCCCAGCCCCTTCGACGCGGCGCAGACCAGCCCGCGCTTGCCCCTGATGCCCAGATCCATGTGCTTCCCCCTTGGATTCGGTCCGGGCCCAAGGGAACCCCGCCCCGGCCGGATTGTCCAGCCGCGTCGCCCCGCGCGCCTTGCCTCAGGCCACAGGCTCCATCGCCAGCGTGTGCCGGATCGCCGCCTGAAGGTCCTCGGCCCGCAGCGGCTTTTCCAGCACCGGCACGCCCATCTCCAGGCTGGCGCGGCTGATATCCGGGTCGCGCCGGGCCGAGACGATGATCGCCGGCACCGGCTGGCCCGCGCGGGCGCGCAATTCCCCGATCGCCTGCAGGCCGGTATCGCCATTGTCCAGGTTGTAGTCGGCGATGATGACATCGGGCGGGTCGTCGCCCATCTGGGCCAGCGCCTCGGCGGTGCCGCCGGTGACGCGCGCCACCATGCCCAGCCGGTCGCGCAGGATCAGCTCATAGGCGCGGCGCATGGCGTGGTCGTTTTCCACCACCAGCGCGACCCGGCCCCGCAGCGAGGGATCGCTCCAGGCGGGCAGGACACCCCGCGCCTCGGTCTCGGGCTGGACCAGGGGCAGGCTGATGCGGAACACCGTGCCGCGGCCCGGCTCGCTGTCCATGGCGATGGGATGGCCCAGCTTGGCGCAAGCCCGGCGCACGATCGACAGGCCCAGGCCCATGCCGGGCGCGCCCCCCTCGCGGCCGATGCGCTGGAATTCGTCGAAGATGCGCGCGCGGTCGGTCGCGGCGATGCCGATGCCAGTGTCCATGATCTCCAGCCAGGCGCGACCGCCCCGCTTGCGGACGCCGACCAGCACGCCGCCGCGGTCGGTGTACTTGATCGCGTTCGACACCAGGTTCTGGGCGATGCGCCGCAGGAAGGTCGGGTCGCTTTCCACCACGGCCGAGGTCGGCGCAAAGGCCAGCTTCAGCCCCTTGGCCTCGGCCATGGGGGCATATTCGACGGCCAGGCGGCGGAACAGGTCGTTCAGCACCACCGGCTTGCGCTGGAACTCGATCCGCTGGCTGTCCAGGCGCGAGATGTCCAGGACCGCGTGCATCAGCTCCTCGACCGATTCGAAGGCGCCGGACAGGCGGTTCGCCAGTTCCGCCTGCAAGTCGTCCAGCGGGGTGTCCTTCAGCGCGGACAGGAACAGCTTGGCAGCCGACAGCGGTTGCAGCAGGTCGTGGCTGGCCGCGCGCAGGAAGCGGGTCTTGGAACGGTTCGCCTCTTCGGCCAGGGCGCGGGCGACGGCCAGTTCGCGGTTCCGTTCCGACAGATCGGCCAGCGCCTGTTCCAGCTCGCGGGTACGGACCTGGACCTCCTGCTCCAGCGCGACGGCGGCCTGGAACATCGACCACGCCGACCCGCGCGAGGCTTCCAGCCGGTCGATCCGCTCGGCCAGCACGGTCGAGATGCGGGTCAGCTTCTCGACCTGGCGGGCCTCGGTGTCGTCGTCGCGCAGGAACATGGCCTAGCCCCCCTCGGGCGGCATCAGGGCCATGCCGACGAAGGTCTGGTTCACATGCATCCCGCTGAGCTGTTCGCCATAGGTGTTGAAGCCCGCCACCCGATAGCGCGCCAGCAGGTCCGACATCTGCTCGGTCATGCCCGCGCGCTCCAGGGCCAGCCGGCGCAGGATGCAGTCAAAGCCCAGGACCATCAGCGGCGGGCGCGGCAGCGCGTCCATCGCCTCGGCAAAGCCGCGTGTCATGTCGACGGCCCGGCCCACGGTCAGGATGTTGCCGGGCTCGACCCCCGACAGCAGTTGCAGCCCGCCGTCCGGCGTCACGGCGCGGATGGCGCGGACATGATGGCGCCGTCCGGTGCGCAGCAGCAGCGGATGACGGGCGAATTCAGTGGCGGTCAACGCGCCGCCGGGAATGCGCGCCAGACGGGCGTATTCCTGGGCGGCGGGCTCGGCGTTCAACTCCCAGATGATGCGGTCATGGGGGTCGGCCGCCGTCACCACCGCGCGGCTTTCCGTCGGACGGAAATGCGCGAACGAGACCTCGGCCACGGCCAGGTCGGTCTCGACCAGCAGAAAGACGGCGGCGCCGGGCTGCTCCTCTCCGTCGACCATCTGGCAGGTGGGCAGGAACCGCAGCCCCCCCGCGGCCGAGCCGCCGATCACCGGCAGGTCGGGCATCGCGGCATCCAGCGTCGCGACCAGCACGTCCTCTTGCCGGGCATGGGCGTCGGCCAGCAGGATGCCAAAGCGCGAACGCGCCGGGCTGCGCGGGAAATCCGCCTGGAACCGGCGCAGGCTTGCCATCCATTCCGATACCGGGATCTGGGCCTGGTGGCGCAGCAGGCAGACCCCCACCCGGAAGCTGACCGAGGGAAACCCCAGCGCCACGACGCTGTTCTTGCAATAGCCCCCCGGCCCGATTTCCCCGGCCGAGGAACAGCCCACCACCCGGCAGCCCAGCGAGTCGTGCAGTGCGGCGCCGGCGGCGGCCAGCCCGCCCGCCGGGTCGCCGAACATCAGGACCAGCGCCGGCCGCAGCGGCGCCAGGGCGTCGTGCAGTTGCCGCGTCAGGTCCGGTGCGTCGGCAGGGACCGCGATGCAGGACGGGGCGGGCGGCGCGCCGGGCGGCCCGGGCAGATCGCCCGGCCAGGGCGCGGCGGGCAGGGCCGGGCTCATGCGGGTTCGAAAAGCCTGACGCTGTTGGCCAGCAGCACCGCCTGGGTGCGGCGGCGGGCGTTGATCTTGGACATGATGGCGGTGATGTGGGTCTTGACCGTGGCCTCGGCGATCGACAGTTCGTAGCTGATTTCCTTGTTCGCCTTGCCCTGGCAGATCAGCCGCAGGATCTTCATCTGCTGGGGCGTCAGGCTGGCGAAGCGGCGCGCCAGGTCCGCGCGCGCGGCATCGCCCTCGCCGGCGTTCTCGGGCTCATAGCCCTCGGGGGTGACGTGCTCGCCCTCCCACATGCGGCGCAGGCTGTCGACCAGCGCCTCGCGGCCCAGCGACTTGCTGATATAGCCCTGCGCCCCCGCCGCCATCGCGGCCGAGATCATCGCATTGTCCAGATCGGCCGAGATCATGGTGATCGGCACCCCGGGGATCTGGCGGCGCAGCGTCACCAGTCCCTCGGCGCCACGGGCGTCGGGCAGGTTCAGGTCCAGGATGACGGCATCTGGCACGCCCTGGGCGCGGATCTGTTCCTGGGCCGCGGCCAGGCTGCGGGCGGTGCGCACGTTCTTCAGCCCGAAGCTGATCTTCAGCGTCAGCGCCAGCGCGTCGCACATCAGGGGGTGGTCGTCGACGATCAGGATCTCGCGTACGCGGTCCGCCGACTGTCGGGACGGGCCGGGTTGTTCCTTTAGCTGCGGAATGGCTGAAGCCATCGTCATCTCCTCCCAAAGACACGAAGGTTCGCCGGTTCGTGGCCGGCCTTTGCAGGCCTCCATCTTAGACCCAAGCCCGCGCCGCGCAAGCCCGTTGGCCGGGACCGAAGGGGCGGCGCCCGTCAGACCCGCCGTTCGCGCGCCATGCGGCGATAGACCAGAGCCGTGTCGTCGCTGGCGGCATCCGCCTCGGCCTCGGCGCGCAGGCGGGCGTTCAGCGGAGAGCGCGAGCAGACCGGGTCGGTCGCCGTGGGATCGGCCGCCATCGCCATCGCCTGGCAGCGGCAGCCGCCGAAATCCACGTCGCGCCGCGCGCAGGACTGGCAGGGCTCGGGCAGCCAG
Source organism: Paracoccus yeei ATCC BAA-599 (assembly GCF_000622145.1). Classification (GTDB taxonomy): domain Bacteria; phylum Pseudomonadota; class Alphaproteobacteria; order Rhodobacterales; family Rhodobacteraceae; genus Paracoccus; species Paracoccus yeei. Next base: position 96,819 of record NZ_KK211402.1, read on the forward strand.
GCGGTGCCGCGGAAGGCGTTGAAGGACTGACTGTCGCGCCAGATCCATTCCAGCGGCCTGTCGCGGATGTTGTCGAAGCGCAGCGACGGGATGGTCTGGGCGGCGTGGCAGGGCAGCACCACCCCGTCGGGCGCGATGTTCAGCCCGGTCGAGCCCCAGCCCCCCATGCAGCTTTTGGGATAGGCGGCATGGTGGTCGGCAGGCACATAGTCGATGACCATGCGGCCGCGCAGCCGCTCGCGCGCGGCATTGACCACCTCGCGCGCGCGCTGAGCCTGAGGCTGCGTCGGCATCAGCGGCCGGCGGTTCAGGTCGGCCCAGCCGTGGAACTGCACGGTCGCGACCTCGATCCGGCGGCACCCCAGGCGCTCGGCCAGGTCGATCATCTCGGGCAGGCGGTCCAGGTTCTGGCGATGGACCACCGCGTTCAGCGTCAGCGGAAAGCCGATCTGGCCGATCCATTCCGCGACCTGCATCTTGCGCGCAAAACTGCCGCCATAGCCGCTGATCCAGTCGGCCATCTCGGCGTCGATGCCCTGCAGCGACAGCTGGACATGATCGACCACGCCGTCCAGTTCGCGCAGCCGCTGTTCCGTCAGCCCGATCCCCGAGGTGATCAGGTTGACATAAAGCCCCGCGTCCCGGGCCGAGCGCGCGATCTCGGCCAGGTCCCGGCGCGATGCGGGCTCGCCCCCCGACAGGTGCACCTGCAGGACCCCCAGCGCTGCCGCCTGGCGAAAGGCGTCGGCCCATTCGGCCGCCGTCAGCTCGCTGGTGGCGCGCGCCAGCTCCACCGGGTTCGAGCAATAGGGGCAGGCCAGCGGACAGCGGTGCGTCAGTTCGGCCAGCATCGCCATCGGCAGGCCGACCGTCACGGGATTGCCCCGGATGTCGCGGGGAAGGATACCGTCATCCATGCGCGGCCTCCTGTTCGTGCTGTTTCCCGCCGCAGGCCAGAAAGACCATGCGGCGATCAACGAGGCCGGCGATGAAATCCTGCACGTCGCCCTCGATCTGTTCGGCGGGCGCGGCATAGCGCGTGCACAGCGCCAGGATCACCTCGGCCAGGCTGCGCGTGCCGTCCAGTTCCGACAGGATGGCATCGCCCACCGGATCAAGCTGCATCGCCCGTTCCGGCGCCAGCAGCACCCGGATGCCGCGCACCCGGTCGTCGTGCAGCCGCACGCCCCGAGGCAGATAGGGCACGCAGGCGTTGCTGATCCGGTGCCGGGCCTGCATCTAACCCGCCCCGGCCAGTTCGCGCGAGGGCGCCAGCAGCCCCTCACCCGGGCGCCATGCTCCGGGAGGGATGTTGCCTTCGACATAGCCGTGCCACAGTGCGTCGAGCTGCGCCCACAGCACATCGGTCTTGAAGACCAGCGCCGCCGCCGCCGCGTCCTGCTTTTCCAGCGTGTCGGCGTGGTCCAGCACATAGGTCAGGCCGAATTCCACGTCCTTGCGCGCCTCGGTCAGGCGCTGGCGGAAATAGGACAGGCTCGTCTCGTCGGCGAAGTCATAGTGCTTCAGCAGCCCCTCGATGCGCTCGGCGTGGATCTTGGGCGCGAACATCTCGGTCAGGCTGGCGGCGACGGCATCCAGCAGCGGCATGTCACGCACGAAGCGGACATAGGCATCGACCGCAAAGCGCGTGGCAGGCATCACGCCCACGCCGCTGGCGACATAGTCGGGGTCCAGTCCCACCGCGCGGGCCAGGGCCAGCCAGCGGCGGATGCCGCCCCCCTCATCCACGCCGCCGTCGTGATCCTCGATCCGGGACCGCCAGACGCGGCGCAGCTGCGGGTCCTCGATCCGGGACATGAAGGCTGCGTCCTTCATCGGGATGCGGGACTGGTACTGCCAGCGGTTGACGACCCAGGCGCGCACCTCGTCCGGGGAACACTCGCCGCCGTGCAGCCGGGCGTGGAACGGGTGGCGGTCGTGATAGCGTTCGGCGCCGATGCGCCTGAGCCGTTCGTGGAACTCCGCGCGGGACAGCGGTCGGTTGTCGGCAAGCTTCATGGCACGATCTCCATGCCGTCATGGCCGATCTGCCAGCCCGCCGCCTCGGCGCGGGCGCGCTCGGGGCTGGCGGGATCGACCAGCGGGTTCGAATTGTTCAGGTGGACATAGATGCGACGCGACAGGGGCACGGCGTCGAACGCCCCCAGACTGCCGCCTTCGCCGGACACGGGCACATGCCCCATGCGCCGGCCCGTCTTGGCCCCAAGCCCCGCGCGGACCATTTCGTCGTCCGTCCAGAGCGTGCCGTCAAACAGCAGCGCATCGGCACCGGACGCCCGCTGCCGCAGCCAGTCCGGCACCGTGGCGCAGCCGGGAACATAAAGCACGCGCCGGCCATTGGCGGTCAGTTCGACGCCCACGGTCTGCTCGCCCATCACCTCGGTCTCGACCGCCTCGCCCTCCAGGTAAAGCGGCACCTTGCCCGGCACGGCGAACAGTTCCGCCGACAGTCCCGGCGCCAGGTCGAAGGGCTGGTCCAGCGCCACGTCGCGGCGCGCGACCAGCCGGGGATCCAGCGCACCCAGCATCGGATTGTCGGCCAGCACGCCATGGATGGCAGGGGTCGCGAACAGGTCGAACCGCTGCCCCTCGCGCAGGGTCAGAAGCCCGGCGACATGGTCGATGTCGCCATTCGTGACCAGCACCGAGCGGATCGGCGATCCGCGCAAGTCAGCCGGAGCCAAGGCCGGCACCGCCTGCATCTGCACGCGCAGATCGGGCGAGGCGTTCACCAGGGCCCAGTCGGCCCCATTGGCCGACACGGCGATGCTGCTTTGGGTCATGGACGGAATGCGGCCCGCCCGTGCGGCTTTGCAGTTCGGGCAACCACAGTTCCATTGCGGCAGCCCTCCACCGGCGCCGGTGCCGAGAATCACGATACGCATGGTCAAAGCTTCCCGGCGCGGCCGGCCCCCTTCCGCAGGGGCCGACCGGATTTACGCCCAGGTCAGATCAGAACAGAACCGGCTCGTCTTCGGCCGGGGCATACATGTTGATTTCCATGCCGCAGGAAATTTCCTTCAGCGCGGGTTTGGTCCATGCCATGAATAGTCCTCCTCCTCAGGATGTCGCGGGGTGCGAACACCATAAAGGTAGGACAAGCGCGATCCCAGTCAACCCGCCAAAGGTCTTACAAGACTCTTATATCAAAGGCCCGCCGGCCGAACCTGCCCGTCACGGTTGCGCGACCGGGCAGGGCGGCGCATGATCCCGCCTGCGGGGCCTGCCCGCGCGGGCAGGCTGGCCCAAAGGGGGGAATGATGACGAAAGCTCGGCTTCTTCTGGCGCTTGCCCTTGCCACGGCGGTACTGTCGCCGCCGCCCGCCGCCGCGCAGGACGGGCAGAACGGGCCCCTGCCTCCCGCCCGCATCCAGCTAGCGCCCGACACCGACCTGCCGGGCGGCGATCTGGGCCGGATCTTCGACACCACGCTGCAGGCCTGCATTCAGGCCTGCCTGGGCGATGCCCAGTGCAAGGCGCTGACCTACAACCAGAACGCCCGCTCGTGCTTTCCCAAGGGCGAGGCGGCGGGCGATCCGCAGACCTTCGCGGGGGCGCTGTCGGGCCGGGTCGTCGCCCCAGCCCCGGACGCGCTTGCCCGCGCCCGCGCCCGGGCCGAGGCCGCGCCCTTCCTGACCGACGCGGATCGCGCCGGGGCGCTGACCCAGGCGCAGGGGCTGGCCGCGATGAACCCGCCCGCGCCAGGGGAGGATCTGCGCGCCGCCGCACGCCGGGCCGAGGTCCAGGGCGACATGGCCGGCGCCGCCCGGCTGATGGCCCAGGCCGTGGCCCAGGACGACCGCGGCGTGGACTGGACCGACCTGGCCCGGCTGACGCTTTACACCAGCCAAGCCGAGGACCGCGACGCCGCCAATGCCATCGCCCAGATGGCCACGAACGGCTATCTCCGCGCGGCCGACGACGGGGTGGCCGCGCGGGCGCTGTCCTGGCTGGCCATGGCGCTGGAACGGCAGGACCGCGGCCCCGACGCGCTGTCGGCGCTGCGGCTGGCGGCGCGCCTTGCGCCGCAGGACCGCGACATCGCGACGGCCCTGGAGCAGTCGCAGGCCCGCAACGGGCTGCGCGTGACCGACACCCAGGCGGAACCCGAGGGCGCCCTGCCCCGGTTCTGCGCCGTGCTGTCGCGCGATCTGGCGCGCGGCACCGACTATGCCCCCTTCCTGCGCCTGCCCCAGGGCGACCTGACCGTCGAGGCCGAGGGCAACCGGCTCTGCGTCGCGGGCCTGACCCATGGGCAAGAGGTGCAGATGACCCTGCGCGCGGGCCTGCCCGCCGCCGACGGCGAAACCCTGATGCGCGACGTGACGCTGAAAGGCTATGTCCGCGACCGCTCGCCCGTCGTCCGCTTTCCGGGCCGGGCCTATGTGCTGCCGGCCTCGGGCGACCAGCGGCTGTCGATGGTCACGGTCAACGCCGACCGGGTGGACCTGACCTTGCTGCGCATTTCCGACCGCAACCTGATCCGCGCCATGGCCGAGGACATGTTCGCCACGCCCCTGGACAGCTGGCGCAGCGGCTATTTCGACGCCGGCATGGCGCGCGAGGTCTGGAAGGGCTCGGCCCAGGTCGCCAGGCCCGTGGGCCGCGACGTGCTGAACCAGGAACTGACCACCAGCCTGGCGATCCCGGCCGAGGCCGGGCCGCTGGAACCCGGCATTTATATCCTCGAGGCCGGAATTTCGGGGCAGAATGCCTCGGACGCGGGGCTGGCGGTGCAATGGTTCGTGATCTCGGATTTCGGCATCTCGACCTTCTCTGGCAGCGACGGGCTGACCGTCGCGGTGCGCAGCCTGCGCGACACCTCGGCCAAGCCGGGGGCCGAGGTGGCGCTGGTCAGCCGCTCGAACGAGGTGCTGGCGCGGACCGTGACCGACGAACAGGGCGTGGCGCGCTTTGCACCGGGGCTGGCGCTGGGGCAGGACGGCGCGGCACCCGCGCTGGTCACCGTGACCCGCTGGCAGGGCGAGGGGGCCGAGCGCGCGCCGCAGGACATGGCCTTCCTGTCGCTTGGCGATCCCGAATTCGACCTGTCGGACCGGGGGGTCGAGGGGCGCCCGCCCGCGCCGCCCATCGACGTCTTCCTGACCACCGACCGCGGCGCCTATCGCGCGGGCGAGACGGTGAACGCGACGGCGCTGATCCGCGATCCCCGCGCCAGGGCGTTGGACAACCTGCCCCTGACCGCCGTGATCCTGCGCCCCGACGGGGTCGAGGCCGCACGCCTGCCGGCGGCCGATGCGGGCGCGGGCGGGGTGACGGTTTCGTGGCCGATCCCGGGCAATGCGCCGCGCGGCACCTGGCGGCTGGACCTGCGGGCCGAGGCGGACGGGCCGGCCCTGGCCTCGGCCCGGCTGCTGGTCGAGGATTTCCTGCCCGAGCGCATCGACTTCACCCCCACCCTGCCCGAAGGCGCGGCGCGGGCCGGCGGTCAGCTGGGCCTGAGCCTGGCCGCGCATTGGCTGTTCGGCGCGCCGGCCGCGAACCTGCCGGTCGAAGGCACGCTGCGGCTGTCGCCCGAACGCGCGCTGGACGGGTTCGAGAATTACCAGTTCGGCCTGTCCGACGACGACACCGCCCCGGTCAGCCAAAGCCTGCCGGCCGGGGTAACCGACGCGCAGGGCCGCTTTCAGACGCAAGTGACCCTGCCCCCCGCCAGCGCGCTTGGCCCCCGCCCCTTCCGGGCCGAGGTCTTCGTGGACATCCGCGAAGGCGCCGGACGCCCGGTCGAGCGCAGCATCGACCGCGTGGTGATGCCCGACCAGCCCATCATCGGCATCCGCCCGCTGTTTCAGGGCGACACCGTGGCCGAGAACGCCGAGGCCCGCTTTTCGCTGGTCGCCGTGGGCCCCGACCTTGCGCCGGTGGCCGAGCCGGTCCGCTGGGTGCTGAACCGGATCGACACCGATTACCAATGGTATTCCCTGGGCGGCCAGTGGAACTGGGAGGCCGTGACCCGCCGCAGCCGCGTGACCGAAGGCACAGCCGAGCCCGGCCAGACCCCCGACACGATCGCCGCTGAAATCGCCGTGCCGGTCGAATGGGGCGAATATGAACTGCTGGCAGAGCCCGCCTCGGGCGCGGGCGGCGCGGCCTCGGTCCGGTTCAACGCGGGCTGGGGGGCGCCGGCCAATGGCTCGACGCCCACGCCGGACCGGCTGCAGGTGGTGCTGGACAAGCCCGCCTATCGCAGCGGCGACACGGCCCATGTCCGGGTGCAGGCGGCGGCCGACGGGCTTGCCATCGTCTCGGTGCTGTCGGACCGCGTGGTCTCGATGCAGACGGTCGCTCTGGCGCAGGGCGAAAACAGCCTGGACCTGCCGGTCACCGACGATTGGGGCGCGGGGGTCTATGTCACCGTCGCCGCGATCCGGCCCTTGGGCGACGCCGCGCCGGGCAACCGCCTGCCGGTCCGCGCGCTGGGGCTGGCCCATGCCGCGGTCGATCCCGGCGCCATGCGCCTGAACGCGCGGATCGAGGCCCCGGCCGAGGCGCGGCCGCGCGGGACGCTTCCGGTGACGCTGGCGGTCGAGGGCGCGGCGGGACAGACGGTTCATGCAACCATCGCCGCCGTGGACCAGGGCATCCTGAACCTGACCGGCTTCGAACCCCCGGACCCGGCCGGCCATTACTTTGGCCAGCGCCGGCTGGGGGTGGGCCTGCGCGATCTTTACGGCCGGCTGATCCTGCCCAGCGGCGCGCCCGACGGCGCGCTGCGCGAAGGCGGCGACGCCATGCAGGTCGGGACCGAGGCGCCGCCGCCCACCGAAAAGCTGATGAGCTGGTTTTCCGGGCCCGTGACGCTGGGCCCGGACGGCCGCGCCAGCCTCGAGGTTCCCGTGGGCGACTTCAACGGCGAGATCCGGTTGATGGCCGTGGTCTGGTCCGATGCGGCCCTGGGCCAGGCGGACGCCAGCGTGCTGGTGCGCGACCCGGTGGTGATGACCGTGACCGCCCCCGCCTTCCTGGCGCCCGGCGACAGCGCGCAGGTCGGACTGCGCCTGACCCATGCCTCGGGCCCCGCCGGAGAGATGCGGCTGACCGTCGCCCAGACCGGCGGCGACGCGGCGCTGAGCGTCAGCCTGCCGCAGGACCGCGTGACCCTGGCCGAGCGGGCCGAGGCGCAGGTCCGGATGCCGGTGACGGCGGGCGACGCGCAGGGCCGGGCCTACCTGCGCCTGACCCTGACCACGCCCGACGGACAGGCGCTGACCAAGGACATCGCCATTCCCGTGGCGCTGAACCAGCCCGACATCCAGGCCCGCGACCGGCTGACGGTCCAGCCCGGCGAAAGCGTCACCCCGCCCGCCGCGCTGACGCAAGGCATGATGCCGGGGGCGCTGCTGACCGTCTCGGCCGGCGCCTGGGCGCGGCTCGACGTGGCGGGCGCCATCGCGCGGCTGGCCCGGTATCCCTATGGCTGCACGGAACAGCTCGCCTCGGGTGCGCTGCCGCTGATCTATGTGCCGGGCCTTGCCGCCGAGGCGGGGGTGGCGGCGGGCGACACCGACCCGGCCGTCGACACGGCCATCGCCCAGATCCTGACCCGGCAGGGGGCGAACGGCGGCTTTGGCCTGTGGTCGGCGGATTCAGGCGACCTGTGGCTGGAAGCCTATGTCACCGATTTCCTGTCGCGGGCCCGCGCCGCGGGCCATGCGGTGCCCGACGTGGCCTTCCGCCAGGCCATCGACAACCTGCGCAATCGCGCCAATTACGCCACCGACCCCGCCGCCGCCTCGGCCGAGGACAACGCGGCGCTGGCCTATGCGCTGGCGGTGCTGGCGCGGGAACGCGCCGCGACCGTGGGCGATCTGCGCTATTACGCCGACACGGCCGCGGCGGCCTTCTCGACGCCGATGGCGGCGGGGAACCTGGGGGCGGCGCTGGCCTCCTACGGCGACCAGGCGCGCGCCGACCGGATGTTCGCCCAGGGGCGCGACCTGCTGAACCCCGCCGGACCGGAGCCGCAGGTGTTCCGCGCCGACTATGGCACCCGGCTGCGCGACGCGGCGGCCCTGCTGGCCCTGTCGGCCGAGGCGGGCAGCCAGGTCGTCGACCGGAGCGACCTTGCCACCCGCCTGGCCCAGCGGATCGCCGAGGCCGAGCAGGCCGGCCAGAGCCTGTCGACCCAGGAATCGGTCTGGACGGTGATGGCGGCGCATGCCCTGTCCGGGGACGTGCCGCCCGCGACGATGAACGGCGTGGCGCTGACCCGGCCGGTCGCGACCCTGCCCGACGACGCGGCCGTGATCGCCAACCCTGGCGATACGCCCCTGGACATCACCCTGACCGCGACCGGCAAGCCCCTGAGCGATGCCCCGGCGGGCGGGCGCGGCTATGCCATCGCCCGCAGCTATTTCAGCATCGAGGGCGAGCCGCTGGACCCCGCCAGCCTGCCGCAGGGCACGCGCATGGTGGTGCAGGTCAAGGTCTCGCCCCACGCCGAAGGCGGCGGCCGGCTGATCGTCACCGACCCGCTGCCGGCAGGGTGGGAAATCGACAACCCCAACCTGCTGCGCGCGGGCGACATCGGCGCGCTCGACTGGCTGGACGGCCAGACCGGCGCCGAGATGACCGAGTTCCGGGCCGACCGCTTTGCCGCGGCGCTGACCTGGACCGGGGCCGAACCCTTCAGCCTGGCCTATATCGTGCGCGCGGTGACGCCGGGACGGTTCCGCCACCCCGCCGCCAGCGTCGAGGACATGTATCGCCCCGAGTTCCGCGCCTGGAGCGACGGCGGCACGGTCGAGGTGACGCCCTGACCGGGCGCCGCGCACGAAAGCTTTGCTTGCCGCAGGCCGTGCCGGCGCGCCATACTCCCCGGTGTCGATAAGGGAGAGGGAGGTGACCTTGCCCGAACGTCACGAGGACCGCGTCGCGCAGGCTTCGCAATCGCCCGCCGCCGTCAGCCGTCTGGCCGCCAGCTGGCGCCGCTCGATGGTCAAGCACGGGCTGGACCCCGCGCGGCCGCCGCAACTGCGCCGGCTGAGCGCGCGCGAACTGGCTGAGCGGCGCGAGCGGCTGGACGGGTTCATCGCCGTCGCGCGGCCGCAGCTGGACCACCTGTTCCAGCTTGTCTGCCCGACCGGCTGCAACGTGCTTCTGACCGACGCCTCCGGGATCGTGCTGGAACAGCGCATGAACGAGAGCGACCTGGCGACCTTTCGCGACTGGGGCCTGTGCGCCGGCGCCGACTGGTCGGAACCGGCCGAAGGCACCAACGGCATCGGCACCTGCCTGGCCGAGGGGCGGCAGGTCACGATCCACCGCGACGAGCATTTTTATGCCCGCAACACCGGCCTGTCGTGCATGGACGCGCCGATCTGGGGACCGGACGGACGGCTGATCGCGGCGCTGGACGTCAGCTCGGCCCGCGACGACCATACGGACCGCTGGAACGCGCTGATCGCGGCCCAGGTCGCGCAAAGCGCCCGCCAGATCGAAGCCGCCTATTTCCGCACCAGCTTTCCCGGCGCCCGGATCGTCACCGCGCAGGGTGCGGGGCCGGAGGACGCGGCGCTGCTGATCGCGGTGGACCGCGACGACCTGGCCATCGGCGCGAACCGCGCCGCCCGCCGCGCCTTCGGCCTGGAAAAGGAAGGCAGGCTGCGCCCCCGCCCTGCATCCGACCTTCTGGGGCGCGAGGACGACGCGACGGGCTTCGAAAAGGCCGAGCGCGCCGCCGTGATTCGCGCCCTGGCGCGGGCCGAAGGCAATGTCTCGGCCGCGGCCCGCGCGCTGGGGGTCGGGCGGGCGACGCTGTACCGGCGGATGCAGCGGCTGGGCATCGACGAAAATCCGGGCCGACTGTCTCGGCCCTGAAACACATTCCGCGCTGCGGCGAAGGCGGCGCGTTGATTTGCGGCCCAGTGCGCCGCAACGTCTTGAAGGAACCGGCAGGAGGAGCCGGATTGACAGGAGGATAAGATGCCGAACGACCAGACGCACGACTTCAAGGGTGTGGGCGTCATGCCCTTTGCCAAGCGTTACGACAACTTCATCGGCGGCGAATGGGTTGCGCCGAAATCGGGCAAGTATTTCACCAACACCACCCCGATCACCGGCGCCGAGATCGGCGAGATCGCCCGCTCGAACGCCGACGACATCGAGGCGGCGCTGGACGCAGCCCATGCCGCCAAGGACAAATGGGGCCATACCGCCCCGGCCGAGCGCTCGAACATCCTGCTGAAGATCGCCGACCGGATGGAGGCGAACCTGGAACTGCTCGCCACCGCCGAGACCTGGGACAACGGCAAGCCCATCCGCGAGACGATGGCTGCCGACGTGCCCTTGGCCATCGACCATTTCCGCTATTTCGCGGGCGTGCTGCGCAGCCAGGAAGGCTCGATCTCGGAAATCGATTCGACCACCGTCGCCTATCACTTCCACGAACCGCTGGGCGTCGTGGGCCAGATCATCCCGTGGAACTTTCCGCTGCTGATGGCCTGCTGGAAGCTGGCGCCTGCGCTGGCTGCCGGCAACTGCGTGGTGCTGAAACCGGCCGAGCAGACCCCGGCCAGCATCATGGTCTGGATCAATGTCATCGGCGACCTGCTGCCGCCGGGCGTTCTGAACATCGTGAACGGCTTCGGCCTGGAGGCGGGCAAGCCGCTGGCCTCGAACCCGCGCATCTCGAAGATCGCCTTCACGGGCGAGACCTCGACCGGGCGGCTGATCATGCAATACGCGGCCGAAAACCTGATCCCGGTCACGCTGGAACTGGGCGGCAAGTCCCCGAACGTGTTCTTTGCCGATGTCGCACGCGAAGACGACGACTTCTTCGACAAGGCGCTGGAAGGCTTTGCGATGTTCGCGCTGAACCAGGGCGAGGTCTGCACCTGCCCGTCGCGCGTGCTGATCCAGGAATCGATCTATGACCGCTTCATGGAACGCGCGGTGAAACGGGTCCAGGCGATCACCCAGGGCGACCCGCGCGACGCCGCCACCATGATCGGCGCGCAGGCATCGTCCGAGCAGAAGGAAAAGATCCTGTCCTATCTGGACATCGGCAAGAAGGAAGGCGCCGAGGTCCTGACCGGCGGCAAGGCGGCCGACCTGGGGGGTGAACTGTCGGGCGGCTTCTATATCGAGCCGACGATCTTCCGCGGCAACAACAAGATGCGCATCTTCCAGGAGGAAATCTTTGGCCCCGTGGTTTCGGTCACGACCTTCAAGGACGAGGCCGAGGCGCTGGAAATCGCCAACGACACCCTTTACGGCCTGGGCGCGGGCGTCTGGTCGCGCGACGCCAACACCTGCTTCCGCATGGGACGCGGCATCAAGGCGGGCCGGGTCTGGACCAACTGCTATCACGCCTATCCCGCGCATGCGGCCTTCGGCGGCTACAAGCAGTCCGGGATCGGGCGCGAAACCCATAAGATGATGCTGGACCACTATCAGCAGACCAAGAACATGCTGGTCAGCTATTCGCCCAAGAAACTGGGCTTCTTCTGATCGCATGATCCACTCCGGGCGTGGCGACGCGCCCGGAGAGCCTCCCCACCCACGTTCAAGACAAGCAAGGAGACCTTCATGGCCAAAACCATGAAAGCCGCCGTCGTGCGCGAATTCGGCAAGCCCCTGACCATCGACGAGGTGCCGATCCCCGAACCCGGGCCCGGCATGATCCAGGTCAGGATCCAGGCCTCGGGCGTCTGCCACACCGACCTGCACGCGGCCGAGGGCGACTGGCCGGTCAAGCCGAACCCGCCGTTCATCCCCGGCCATGAAGGCGTGGGCTTCGTGTCCGCCGTGGGACAGGGCGTCAAGCATGTGAAAGAGGGAGACCGCGTCGGCGTGCCGTGGCTTTATACCGCCTGCGGCCATTGCCGGCATTGCCTGGGCGGCTGGGAAACGCTGTGCGAAAGCCAGCAGAATACCGGCTATTCGGTGAACGGCGGCTTTGCCGATTACGTCGTCGCCGATCCGAACTATGTCGGCCACCTGCCCAAGAACATCGACTTTCTGGACATCGCCCCGGTGCTGTGCGCGGGCGTGACGGTCTACAAGGGGCTGAAGGTGACGGACACCAAGCCCGGCGACTGGGTGGTGATCTCGGGCATCGGAGGCTTGGGCCATATGGCCGTGCAATACGCCAAGGCCATGGGCATGAACGTCGCCGCCGTCGACATCGACGACGCCAAGCTGGACCTGGCCCGCAAGCTGGGCGCCACCGTGACGGTGAATGCCGCGACCGAGCCCGACCCCGCCGCCGCGATCAAGCGGCAGACGGATGGCGGCGCGCAGGGCGTGCTGGTGACGGCGGTCGGGCGCAAGGCGTTCGAGCAGGCCATCGGCATGGTCGCGCGCGGCGGCACCGTGGCGCTGAACGGCCTGCCGCCGGGCGACTTTCCGCTGGATATCTTCGGCATGGTGCTGAACGGCGTGACCGTGCGCGGGTCCATCGTGGGCACCCGGCTCGACCTGCAGGAATCGCTCGATTTCGCGGCCCAGGGCAAGGTCAGGGCGACCGTTCACCAGGGCAAGCTGGAAGACATCAACGACATCTTCGCCAAGATGCACAAGGGCCAGATCGAGGGCCGCATCGTGCTGGACATGGCAAGCTGAGGGGAAAGCCCATGGACAAGGAACTGGACCAGGTCGAGGCAACGCCCGCGGCGCTGGAATTGCTGGCCGAGATCGTGGCCGATCACGGCCCGGTCCTGTTCCACCAGTCGGGCGGCTGCTGCGACGGATCATCCCCCATGTGCTATCCCCAGGGCGAATTCCGCGTCGGCCAGCGCGACGTGCAGATGGGCCAGATCGGGGGCATGCCCTTTTATATCTCGGCCAGCCAGTACGAAACCTGGCGCCACACGCGGCTGACCATCGACGTGGTGCCTGGCCGCGGCGGCATGTTCAGCCTGGACAACGGGCGCGAGAAGCGCTTCCTCGTGCGCTCGGATCTTTGCGCGACCTGACGCCGTCGCGATGCGGCCGCCGGTTGCCGGCCGCAGCCCGGCACGCTACATCCGGGAACGCAGCAGAGGGAGTCCGACATGGCGCACAAGGTCTTTATCGACGGCGAGGCAGGCACGACCGGGTTGCAGATCCGCGACCGGCTGCTGGGGCGCGCCGACATCACGCTGATCCAGATCGACCCCGCCCGCCGCAAGGACGCCGAGGCCCGGCGCGAGGCCTTTGCCGAGGCCGATGTCGCGATCCTGTGCCTGCCGGACGGCCCCGCGCGCGAGGCGGTGGCGCTGGCCCAGGGGCTGCCCACCCGCTTCATCGACGCCTCGACCGCGCATCGGGTCGATCCCGCCTGGACCTTCGGCTTCGCCGAACTGGCCCCCGGCGCGCGCGAGGCCATCGCGAAGGCGCAATATGTCTCGAACCCCGGCTGCTATTCGACCGGCGCCATCGCGATCCTGGCGCCGCTGGTCGCGGCGGGCCTGGTCGCCCCCGACGAGGCTTTGTCCATCAACGCCGTCTCGGGCTATACCGGCGGGGGCAAGGAACTGATCGGCGAATACGAACGCGGCGAGGCGCCGCCGGCCTTCGTCTATGCCCTGGCGCAGGGCCACAAGCACCTGCCCGAGATCGTGAAATACTCCGGCCTGACCCGGCGGCCGATCTTTGCGCCTTCAGTCGGGGATTTCGCGCAGGGCATGGCGGTGCAGGTACCGCTGCACCTGGGCCAGGGACGCACGCTGGACGGGTTGCGCCAGGCCATCGCCCAGCACTATGCCGGCGAACGCTTTATCGCCCTGGTCGAGCCTGAGGCCCGCGTGGTGCCGACCCGGCTGAACGACACGAACCGGCTCGAAATTTCGGTCCACGGCAGCGACGACAACGGCTGCGCGGTCGTGGTCGCGGTGCTCGACAACCTGGGCAAGGGTGCCTCGGGGGCTGCGGTGCAGAACCTGAACCTGATGCTGGGAACAGACGAAGGCGCGGGGCTGTAGGGCCCCGCCGCCGGTCCGGCGCGCCCGTCAGTCTGCCTTGATCTGGCGCGCCTCGTCGATCAGCATGATCGGGATGCCGTCATGGATCGGGAAAGCCAGACCCGCGGCATCCGAGACCAGTTCCTGCCGCTCCGCGTCATAGCGCAGCGTGGCATGGGTCACGGGGCAGACCAGCGCCTCGAGCATGTGGCGATCGAAACGGCGTTCGGGCGCATCGGTCATTGGATCGTCTCCTCGTCATCGCCGCCCCGCAGGGCGAATTCCAGCAAGCCGTCCAGCATCTCGCGCCGGTCGGACAGGGTCGGGCTTTCCAGCAGCGCCTGCTTTTCCTCGGGGGAAAAGGGCAGCATCATGGACAGCGAATTGACCAGCATCTCCTCGTCCGAGGCCTTGGCGGCCTCCCAGTCGGCGGACAGGCCACGCCGCGCGGCATAGCGCGCCAGGCGCGCGATCAGGGCCTGGCGGTCATGCGCCCCCTTCAGCGTCTCGGGGCGCGAGGTCAGGTCGCCCTCGAACCCGGCCCAATCCAGCCTGCCGCGCAGATAGGGGGAAAATCCCTGCTCGACCTCGACCAGGCGAAACCGCGACACCGCCCGCAGCGCGATCATCAGCCGGTTGTCGTCCAGTTCGGTGAAGGACACGATCCGCCCCGCGCAGCCGATCTGGGACAGGCGCTGGTGACCCGCGTCCACCGGCTGGATCATGGCGATCATCCGCTGCGGGGTCTTCAGCACGTCCTCGACCATCTGCAGATAGCGGGGTTCGAAGATGTGCAGCGGCAACCGCGTGCGGGGCAGCAGGATCGCGCCCGACAGCGGAAACAACGGCACGCTGGCCGGCAGGTCGACGGCCCGCGGCATGGTCAGGAAAAGATCAGCGACGACAGCCGTCGGCGGCCTTTCTGGGCCAGGGGATCGGTGGGCTTCAGCGCGTCGAAGATGGTCAGAAGCTGCGCCTTGGCCGCGCCGTCGTTCCAGTCGCGGTCGCGGCGGAAGGCCTCCAGCAACTGCTCGATCGCCTGCTCGACATCGCCCCCGGCATGCAGCGCGGTGGCATAGTCGAAGCGCGCCTGCTGGTCGGCCGGATCGGCCTCGACCCGGGCGCGCAGGTCGTCGAGCGGCCCGGCCGAAGCCGCCTGGCGCGCCAGCTGCAACTGCGCGCGCGCCGCCTCGACCGGGGCGGCCTTAGCGATGGCGGGGGCGGCAGCCTCAAGCGCCTGCTCGGCGCCCTCCAGGTCGCCCCCGGCGATCAGCGCGCGCACCAGGCCGCCGCGCGCCTGGGCATTCTCGGGCTCTTCCTCGGCGATGGCGGCAAAGGTCTCGGCCGCATCCTCGAAGGCGCCTTCGGCCAGCATCGCCTCGGCCGCCTCGAGCGCATCGGCCAGCCCGCCGTCGTCGCCTCCCAGCGCCGCCAGCTTTTCCACGAACTGCTTGATCTGGCTTTGCGGAATCGCACCCTGGAAGCCGTCGACCGGCTGGCCCTGGAAGAAGGCATAGACCGTCGGGATCGACTGCACCCGCAGCTGGCCCGCGATCATCTGATTTTCGTCCACGTTGACCTTGGCCATGCGGACGCGGCCCTTGTGGCGCATCACCTCGGCCTCGAGCTGCGGGCCCAGCGTCTTGCAGGGACCGCACCAGGGCGCCCAGAAATCCACGATCACCGGCACCGTCATCGAGGCGTCCACGACCTCGGCCATGAAGGTGGCCTCGGTCACGTCCCGGACCAGGTCGGCGGGGGCGGCTTCTGCGGTCTTGCTGCCAAGTTCGAGCATCGGATTCCTCATGGCGCTTCGGGTTGCTCCTTAGATGGAGCAGGCCGCGCCGGCTTGCAAGGTTTCGCCTAAAGGTCGAATTTCGCCAGCACCGGCACATGGTCGCTGGGCTGTTCCCAGCCGCGGACGGGACGCAGGATGCGGCTGTCGTGGCCGGCGCCGGCAATGTCGGGCGTGGCCCAGATGTGGTCCAGCCGCCGGCCCTTGTCGGCCGCGTCCCAGTCGCGCGCGCGATAGCTCCACCAGCTGTAAAGCAGGCCTTGGGGAATGTCCTGGCGGGTGATGTCGACCCATTTGCCGGCGTCCTGGGCGGCGCCGAAATGCTCGACCTCGACGGGCGTGTGGCTGACGATCTTCAGCAGGGCCTTGTGGTTCCACACGTCATCCTCGCGCGGGGCGATGTTCAGGTCGCCCACCAGGATCGAGCGCGCAGGCCGGTCGGCGTGAAAGGCGTCGCGCATCTCGGTCAGGAAATCCAGCTTCTGGCCGAACTTGATGTTCTGCTCGCGGTCGGGAATGTCGCCGCCGGCCGGGACATAGACATTGTGGATGGTGACGCCGTTCTCCAGCCGCGCCGCGACATGGCGGGCATGGCCAAGACCGGCATAGTCGCGGTCGCCCGCGTCCTCCAGCGGCAGCTTCGACAGGATCGCGACGCCGTTATAGCCCTTTTGCCCGCGCGCCACGATATGGCGATAGCCCAGGCCCCGGAACAGCTCCAGCGGGATCTTCTCGACCGGGCTCTTGGTTTCCTGCAGGCATAAGACGTCGGGCATTTCCTCGGACAGCAGGCGGCAGACCAGGGTCTCGCGCAGGCGGACCGAGTTGATGTTCCAGGTGGCGATGGTGAACATGGCGGCGTCTCCTTGGATCGGCAGCGGACCCTAGGGCGCAAGGCCCCGCTTGTCCACCGGCGCCGTCAGCCGGGGGCGCTTCGCCCCCCGGACCCCCCGAGGATATTTGGGCAAGAAAGAACGAAGCTGCCCAAGCTTCTTTCTTGCCCAAATATCCCGCAGGGGGAGGCCGTCGCGCAGCGGCGGACGGGGGACGCGAAGTCCCCCTGCCCGGCTGCCAAAAGGAAACCCGGCCGCCGGTGGGGACCGGGGGCCGGGTCGTCATGTGGCCGCATCCTCCGGCCACCGGGCTTCGCAGGCCAAACCCGCGCGGACCGCCGCCGGTTCCCGCGCGCTCAGGCGACCAGCCGGTAGCCTCCGGATTCCGTCACCAGCAGCCGCGCGTTTGACGGATCGGGCTCGATCTTCTGGCGCAGGCGATAGATGTGGGTTTCCAGCGTATGGGTGGTGACGCCGGCGTTGTAGCCCCAGACCTCGTGCAGCAGGATGTCGCGCGGCACCACGCCGTCCTGGGCGCGGTACAGGAACTTCAGGATGTTGGTTTCCTTCTCGGTCAGGCGGATCTTGCGGTCCTTCTGATCGACCAGCATCTTCATCGCCGGCTTGAACGTATAGGGGCCAAGCTGGAAGATCGCGTCCTCAGATTGTTCATGCGTGCGCAACTGCGCCCGCAGGCGGGCCAGCAGCACGGGAAACTTGAAGGGCTTCGTGATGTAGTCGTTGGCGCCCGAATCCAGCCCCAGGATGGTGTCGGCATCCGTATCGTGGCCCGTCAGCATGACAATGGGGCATTTCACGCCCTGCTTGCGCAGCTTCTTGCACAGTTCGCGCCCGTCGGTATCGGGCAGGCCCACGTCCAGCACCACCAGGTCGAAGATCGCGCCCTTGGTGCGTTCCACGGCCTCGTGGCCCGAGCCGGCCTCGAAGACCTCGAAATCCTCGGTGGCGGTCAGTTGCTCGGCCAGGGCCTCGCGCAGGTCTTCCTCGTCGTCGACCAGCAGGATCTTTTTCAGTCCGGCCATTCTTGCCTCCTTTGGCTTTATGGCGGAAAGGTGATGATGCGGGGGGCATGCGTCCAGCGCATTGCGGCGATCCTCACATGGAGTTGTCGGAAATCGCCCCTATGTTTCAGATTGTTTCAATGCGGGCTGCCGATGACCCTGACCCCCACCCTGATCCCGACCCTGGCGGAAAGCGTCTCGCGCGCCCGGACCGATCTGCGCATGGGCCTGCCGGTGGTGCTGGGCGCCCATCTGGCGGCCGCGGTCGAGACCTTGCCGCCCGACCGGATGGCGCAGATGCTGGCCCTGGGCCCCGCCGTCCTGGCGGTGACCGAACGCCGCGCCGGCACGCTCAAGGCGATGGTCTATGACGGCGACCTGGCGCGGATCGAGCTGCCCCGGGACGCGGACCCGGCCTGGCTGCGGGCGGTGGCCGATCCCGCGGGCGATCTGATGACGCCGATGAAGGGGCCCTTTCGCCTGGCGCGCGGCGGCGACGTGACCGCCCACCGCGCCGCCATCGCGCTGGCGAAATCGGCGCAGCTTCTGCCGGCGGTGCTGCTGGTCGCCCTGGCCGAGCCGCCGCAGGGGCTGGTGCAGCTGGCACCTGGCCCCGTGCTTGATCAACTGGCGGCCGAATCCCGGCTAGCCCCGGTCGCCGCCGCCCGCCTGCCGTTGCTGGCGGCGGAAAATTCCAAGCTGCACATCTTTCGCCCCGACGACGGCGCCGCCGAACATTACGCGGTCGAGATCGGCGCCCCGTCCCGCGCCCGACCGGTGCTGGCGCGGCTGCACTCGGCCTGTTTCACCGGTGACGTGCTGGGCAGCCTGAAATGCGACTGCGGCCCGCAACTGCACGCCGCGCTGGCGGCGATGGGCCAGGCCGGGGAAGGCGTGCTGCTGTACCTGAACCAGGAGGGGCGCGGCATCGGCCTGGCCAACAAGATGCGCGCCTATTCCCTGCAGAACCAGGGGTTCGACACGGTCGAGGCCAACCACCGCCTGGGCTTCGAGGATGACGAGCGCGACTTTCGCGTCGGCGCCGGCATCCTGCGCGAGATGGGCTTCGCCTCGGTCCGGCTGATGACGAACAACCCGCGCAAGGTCGCCATGCTGGAAAGCCATGGCATCGCCGTGACCGAGCGCGTTCCCCTGGTCACGCCGCGCAACCGACACAACACCGGCTATCTGGACGTGAAGGCCGCGAAGTCGGGCCATCTGCTGTGATCCGCCTGACGCCCATGGGCCTGCTGTTCCGCGGCCGGCTGATCCCCTGCGCGGTGGGCCGGGGCGGCATCCGCCCGGACAAGCGCGAAGGCGACGGCGCGACCCCGGTGGGGCGCCACCGGATCGTCGGCCTGCTGTACCGCCCCGACCGGCTGGCCCGGCCGGCCGCCTGGGCGCGGCCGATCCTGCCGGGCGATCTGTGGTGCGACGCCTCGGGCCATCCCGACTACAACCAGCCGGCGCGCGTCCCTTTCGGTCCCAGCCACGAGGCGATGCGCCGGCCCGACCCGCTTTATGACATCGTGCTGGTGACGGACTGGAACCACCCCCATGCGGTCGCGGGCGCGGGCTCGGCCATCTTCCTGCACCAGTGGCGGCGGCCGGGATTTCCGACCGCAGGCTGCATCGCCATGGCGCGCCGGGACCTGATCTGGCTGGCGGGCGCGATCCGCCCGGGCGAGGCGCTGGCGGTGCCGGCCCTGCCCCGCTGGCCCGCACGGCGCCGGCAGGCCCGGCCCGGCAAGGACTAGCCCGCCGCCGAGCCGCCCCCCGGCATCCGGTTCGGCGCGGGCCCGGTGAAGGACGCCACGCCGATCCCCGCCGCGACCAGGGCCGCGCGCAGTTCGCGCGCCATCCGGACCGCGCCGGGGCTGTCGCCGTGAACGCAGATGCTGTCCGCCGCCAGCCGCAGGGTCGAGCCGTCCACCGCCTGGACCAGGCCTTCGGTCGCCAGCCGCACCATGCGCGCCGCAATCGTCCCGGGGTCGTGCAGGACCGCCCCCGCCTGCCCCCGGGGCACAAGTGTGCCCTGCGCCGTATAGGCTCTGTCGGCAAAGGCCTCGGCCACCGTGGCCAGCCCTGCCTCGCGCGCGCGGGACAGGATCGGCGCGCCCGCCAGGCCCATCAGGATCAGGCTTGGGTCGACGGCGCGGATGGCAGCGATCACGGCATCGCCCTGGCGCAGGTCGCTGGCGATGGTGTTGTAAAGCGCGCCATGCGGCTTGACATAGGCGACGCGGGTGCCGGCGGCCCGCGCCATGCCCTGCAGGGCACCGATCTGGTAGATCACGTCGGCCGCCAGATCGTCCGGGTCGATCTGCATCGCGCGGCGGCCAAAGCCCACCCGGTCGGGATAGGAGACATGCGCCCCCACGGCCACGCCCCGGCGTGCGGCCTGGCGCAGGGTCGCAAGGATGCCGGCGGGATCGCCCGCATGAAAGCCGCAGGCGACATTGGCCGAGCTGACGGTGTCCAGCATGGCGGCATCGTCGCCCATCGTCCAGGCGCCATACCCTTCGCCAAGGTCGCTGTTGAGGTCGATGGAATGAAGCATCCGGGCGGCTCCGCTTGCCAGTCATCCCGTCAGGCTGCGGCGTCTCGGCCGGAAAGGAAAGAGGCATGGCCTCCGGGCTGGCCAGGGCGCGGACAAATTCGACGCCCCGCCGTTCCGGGCAGGGAACGCGGGCGGCGGCTTGCGGGTTCACCTGAAGTCACGCGCCGGAGTCCCAGATGAACCGTCCCGATCCTCATAACGAAAAGCCGGGCCCGCGCCGGGCAAGCCGCGCCGCCATCTCGGTCGTGGTCATCATCCTGGTGATGGTGGTCGCGATCTTCGTCCTGCGCCAGTTCTTCCATGCCGAAACACAGCAGGAAGACCCGGCCAGCGTCGAGGCACCGGACAACACTGCAGGCGAGGGCAGCGCCCCCGCCCAGTGATCCCGCTCCGCACACCGCGACCGCCGGCGTCTCAGTAGCAGCCGATGCGCCCGATCCGACCGTCCTTGCCGATTTCGACGTTCAGGCGGTCGGGGCGGAAATCGGCGGTGATGGCCTGGCCCGGCCGGATCACCCGCGCCGACTGCGGCAGGGTCATCTGCCGGACGACCGACTCGGGCTGGCCCACCAGACCCTGCAGCTTCTCCGCGCCGCAATCGCCCTGCGGCAGCGACGGGGCCGACGTGCCCTTATCCGAAGGCGGCGCGGGCTGGTCGCAACCCGCCACCGCCAGGCCGAGGATCAGCATCCAGGGTGCGGGGCGCATCGGATCAGCCGCAGTCGATGTTGTAGATGTTGCCCGCGGCATCCAGGCGGAAGACGATGCGCAGGGGGTTGTATTCCTGCGGCTCGATCCCGCGGTATTCGACGACGCGGTATTCGCGGGTAACGCCCAGACCGGGAATCACCGAGCCTGGCTGACCCAAGGCCGAGATATAGTTCTTGGCGTGGCAGGCGTCGGGTTCGCGCGATTCGAGGCCGGTGACGCCGGCGACCGGGGTCACGGGCACGGGTTGGACCGCGGGCACCGGCTCGACCACGGGGGCGGGGGTGGGGGCGCAAGCCGTCAGCATGGCCAGGGCGGCAAGGGCAAGGAAGGGTCGGATCATTGCGAAGTCATCCAGGGTGCTTGAAATTCTGATCCGGCATCATAGGCATCCGCCCCGAAAATGAGAAGCGCCCCCGGAAACGCGCGCCCCGCCCCGTGTCCTGGCCGCCGCAGCCCCTATTCGGCGGCCATGGCATAGGCCGTCTTGGCCCCGCCGTAATAGGCCAGAAACATCTGGACCGCGGCCGAATTGACCTTGCGCAGGATGTCCTTGTCGACCGCCCCGCTGCCCAGGAACAGCGCGCGGTCGTGGATGCTGACGCTGGCAAGCTCGATCAGCTGGTCGGCGGCCAGATCCAGGTCGGGAATGCGCAACTCGCCCCGCTCGACGCATTGGCGCAGATAGCGCACGAGCTGCTGGCGCAGCAGAAGCGGGCCCGCCTCGTAATATTCGCGCGCCAGCGCGGGGAACCGCTCGGCCTCGCTGGCGCTGATGCGGAACATGCGCAGCCCGAAGTCCGACACCATGTGCGCCGAGATGATCTGCACGATAAAGGGCAGGACCTGCGCCACCGGCAGGTCGACCTCGATCAGGGCGCTGGCATCGGCGGCCTCGCGGGCCAGTTCGCTGCGAAAGACCTCGATGAACATCACGCGCTTGTCTGGAAAATAGCTGTAGAGCGTCGCCTTGGACACGCCCGCCTCACGCGCGATGTCGTCAACGCTGGCCCCTTCGAACCCGTCGCGCAGAAAGATCGCCCGAGCCCCTTCCAGAACCTGTTGGAACTTGCGCCCCCGCGCAATCGGAAGAGCCTTCGACATCAATGCCCACCCCCTCGTTAACCATCCGGCGGCATGGGCCGGGAAAAAAACCACTGATCCAAAACAAGCCGATATTCGCCAGCATACTCGTCATAGGCGAATTCGCGATTCTTGCAAAGATGGCCGCGCATCGGACCGCATGCCTGTGCCCGCGCGGTATCAGGCGGATGCCGGAAGTCTGCGGGTCCTTTCAACGGGCCTAGTCTTGCAAGGATCGGTCCGGATGGTCGGCGCGGTTTCCGTCAGGGCCGCAGCTTCCGCTCTGCGCGGTCCCGCGCGGCTTTGGCCGCGTCTTGCCCCAGGGTCTTCAGAACCTCGACCCGGCCGAATTCGCGCTTGGCCAGGGCGCGCGCCGCCTCGAACCCCGGCAGCATCTGGCGCAGGTCGGCCTCGGCGCGCAGCAGGGCACGCGTGCGCTCGCCCGCAAGGGCATTGGCCAACCGCGCCTCGGCGACGGAAAAAGCGGCTGGCGCGGCATGGATCGCCTGCAGATCGTCGCGGATCGCCGCGATCCGCTCCTCGGCCGCTTTGACATGGGCGCGATAGGCGGAAAACCGGCGCATCTCGAGGTCGGATTTCAGCCGGGCCAGGCGTTCAAGCTGGGCCAGCGCGGCGGCGCGGCCGGTCATCTCGGCCCTCCCCACATCGGCGCGGCGCCCCAGCCTGCGCGCGCCTTCTTGCGCATGGCCTCGGCAAAGCGGATGGCGGCGGCGACGGGGGCGAAATGTTCGGTGCGAATCTCCTCTCCGATCTCGACAGTGGCGTGGATCGCGCGGGCGGCGGGCGGGTCGGACCAGATCGGCACCTTGTGTTCGCCCGCCCGTTCGCGGATGCGGCGGGCGACCTCGTCCACGCCCTTGGCCAGGCAGACCGGCGCCCGGCCGCTGCCGCGCTTCCACTCCAGCGCGACGGCATAGTGGGTCGGGTTGACGATGACCACGTCGGCCTTCTCGACATCGGCCAGCATGGCGTTCATCACGATATCGACGCCCTTCTGCCGGCGGGCGGCCTTGAAATGGGGGTCGCCCTCGCTTTCCTTGTGCTCGTCCTGCATCTCCTGGCGGGACATGCGCTGGCGGCGCAGATACTCCATCCGCTTCCACAGCATGTCGACGGCGGCAAAGACGCAGCCGATCCCCAGCGCCAGCAGGACGGCCTGGTCCAGAACCCGGCCGAGCCCCGCGACCCATTGGGCGTCGCCCATCCCCTCGGCCGACATGATCCGACCCAGAAGCGAGGCGTAAAGCATCCAGCCTCCGACCCCCAGGAAACCGACCTTCGTCAGCGACACGGCAAAGGTCACCAGGCCCGAGGCGCCGAATTTCTGCGCCGCGTTCTTGAAGGGATTGATGCGGTTCAGGTCGGGCAGCAGCTTTTCGGGCGTGAACAGGATCTGGCGCTGCACGACCAGTCCGGCCAGGATCGGCAGGGCGACGATTGCGACAAAGGCCAGCAGGCCCCCGGCCGCCCCGACCGCCATCTGCCGCGCCAGGTCTATGACCGACTGGCCGCGCGCCTCGGGCCAGGGTTCGGCCCCCATCGCGCGCGCGCCCATGCGGACCCAGGACGGCACCGCCCAGGCCGCGGCAAAGGCCAGCCCCAGCCACAGCCCGACATACATCAGCGCGGCCGGCAGTTCGGGCGAACGCGCGATGTCGCCTTTTTCCCGGGCCCGCCGCAGCTTCTGTTCCGAGGCGTCGTATTGCTTGTCGTCAGAGTCCTCGCTCATGGCAGGTCATTCCCCATCATCGCCAGCACCGCATCGGCCCAGACCCACAGGATCGACGGCGTCAGCAAGACCAGCGCCAGCAGCGCCATCAGGATCGCGCCGGGCGCCGCGATGAACATGACCGGCAGCGCGGGCATGACCTTGCTGACCATGCCCGACAGGACCTGGAACAGGAACCCGCCCAGGATGAAGGGCGCGGCCAGAAGCATCGCCAGCATGAAGGCACGCTGGACCAGCGCGATGACGCGCGGCAGCAGGTCGGCGATGGCGGGCCATTGCCCCAGCGGGCCGATCGCGAAGCTTTCGCGCAAAAGATCGCAGAGCAGGATGGGAAACCCCAGTGCCATCAGCAGGGCAAGCCCCGCCAGGTGCATCAGGCTGCCGACCGGATGGGGCGAATATTCGCTTTCGGCGCCGATCAGCTGCGACAGCGAGGCAGTCGCCGCGATGGCCGAGGCCGCGATATCCAGCGCCAGCGCGAACAGCCGCACCATCCCGCCAAGGACCAGTCCCACGACCGTCTCGGCCGCGCAAAGCAGGGCAAGGCCGGGCAGGCTGTCAGGCGGAGCGGCCAGCCGGGCATGCTCGGCCAGCAGGGGCGTCAGGCACATGGCCAGCGCCACCCGGACCCGCGCTGGCAGGGTGCGGGCCGAAAAGCCCGGCACCGAAAGCACGCAGGCCTGAACCCGGCAATAGGTCAGAAGCCAGGCCAGGCCCAGTTCCGCCAGATGGGGGTCCAGCAGCAGCGCGTTCATGGCGAGACGGTTCCGCACAGGCGGATGCGCGCAGCCGGGTCGATCTCGTCCAGGCCCAGCACCGGCAGCGCCACGCCGGCCGAGCCCAGCATCAGCCGCACCAGCCGCCGGCGGTGGTCGGGCACGCCCAGCACCGGCTCGGTCGCGGGGGGCAGCCCGGCCAGAACCTTGCGCAGGGCTTCGACCAGCCGCTGCTGAAGCTGCGGGACGGGGGCAGTGCCGCCGCGCCCGGCCTCGGCTTCGGCGCGGGTGATCTCGGCCTCCCATTGCGGGTGCAGTTGGATCAGATCCAGATGCCCGTCCGCCGCCAGAAACTGTTCGGTGATCTGGGCGCGCAGGCGGCGGCGCACCAGTTCATAGCAGGCCTCGGGCGTGGGGGCGTTCCGCGCCTCGTGGACCGCATCGGTGATCAGCACCAGGTTGCGCACCGAAAGCCGTTCTTCAAGCATGCCGCGCAGGACCGCCAGCAGCAGGTCGGGCGAGACCTTGTCGGGCACCATCCCGTCAAAGAAGCGCTGGTTCATCTGCGCGCGATGCTCATCGGAAAGATTGCACAGTTCGCGGATCATGCGCTGCATCGCCGAGAGGGTCAGAAGCGCGGGCAGGTTGGACTTCACCACCTCCATCAGGTGGGTGGAAAGCACCTCCATGGGGATCACGACGGTCGCGCCGGCCACCGCCGCCTCTTCCTGCCGGTCGGGGTCGATCCACTTCGCGGCGCTGCCATAGACCGGCTCGCGCACCTCGTCGCCGGGCAGGTCCTGCAGGATGGCGTCGGGCCCAAGCGCCAGCACGCCCCGCGGCAGAAGCTGGCCGCGCCCGCGCACGACGCCCTGCAACCGGATCACATATTCTCCGTCGGCAAAGCCCGTGCCGTCGGTGATGCGCACGTCGGGCAGGATCAGCCCGTAGGCCCGCGCGATGTGCAGCCGCAGGTTGGTGATGCGCTGGCCAAGCCCCCTGCCCTGGTCCAGCGCGCTGACGATCAGGCCGGGGCCGATCTCGATGCTGATCTCCTCGGTATCGAGCACGTCGCCGATCCGGGCCTGGGCGGGGGCTGCCGGCAGGGCCGGCTCCGCGTCGGTCAGGACCGGAGCCTGCGCCTCGCGCCGGCGGATGCGCCAGGCCAGCGCGCCCAGGATCGCCGCCAGCGTCAGAAAGACCGGCAGCGGCATGCCCGGGATCATCCCGATCACCAGCATGCCGCCCGCAACCACCGCCGGAACCTGCCAGTTCGCCATCAGCTGTCGCGACAGCAGGTCCGCGGTCGTTTCGGTCGCGCCCCCCCGCGACAGCAGCAGCGCCGCCGCCATCGAGGTGATCAGCGCCGGGATCTGGGACACGAGGCTGTCGCCGATGGTCAGTCTGGAATAGGTCGAAAGCGCCTCGGCCACCGGCATCGAATGGACCAGGATGCCTGCCGCCAGACCGACGAACAGGTTGATCAGCGTGATGATCAGACCGGCGATCGCGTCGCCCTTGACGAATTTCGACGCCCCGTCCAGCGAGCCGTAGAAGCTGATCTCGCGCTGTTCCTGCATCCGGCGGCGCTTGGCCTCGTCATGGTCGATGGCGCCCGAGTTGAGGTCGCCGTCGATGGCAAGCTGCTTTCCGGGCAGCGAATCCAGGGCGAACCGGGCCGAGACCTCGGCCATGCGCCCCGAGCCCTTGGTGATGACCATGAAGTTGACGACCGTGATCACCGCAAAGACCGTCAGCCCGACCAGCAGCGAACCGCCGGCCACGAATTCGGAAAACCCGTTGATGACATGGCCCGCGGCGGTCGGCCCGTTCTGCCCGTGGGTCAGAATCAGCCGGGTGGTCGAGACGTTCAGCGACAGCCGGATCAGCAGCGAGACCAGCAGCAGCACCGGGAACGCCTGGAAATCGGTCGGCCGCTCGACCAGCGAGGCCATGACCAGGATCAGCGTCGCGGTGGCGATGGAAAAGGCGATGCCCACGTCCAGAACGGCCGCCGGCATCGGCAACACCATCGACAGCACGATGACGACCAGCCCGCCCGTGATGATCAGCGGGCGCGCCGGCCACCCCCCACCCGGGGGCAGCGTATCCACCGCGGTCACGGCGCCTTCTCCTGGCCCGCCGGGGCAAGCACGCGGTCGATGGGCCATTCCGGCCCTGAAAACAGTCCCGCGCGGCGCAGGAACACCAGAACGCGCAGGCGCTCGGCCGGGGGCAGGTCACGCATCCGCGCCTCCATGTCGGCGGGCATCGCCTCGCCCGCCAGCATCGCCTCGGTCGCCTGGGCGATCAGGGCATCGGCCGACGCCGGCGCAGGCGTCCCCGCCACCGCGGCAGTCAGAAGAAGCGGCCAAATCACGACGCCCTCTTGAGATCGCGGAGCGCGGTTTCAAGGCTGCCGAAGCTGGGCCGGACGTGGTCGGGCGCGGCCTGGCGGCCGACCTCGACGCACAGGTTCGTCGCATGCTGGTGCAGGCCCGCGACCAGGACCGACTTGATGACGTCGTAAAAGGCCTGGTCCTGCTTGACGACGGCCTGCAGCCGCTGCGCAAAGGGGGCGACCAGCGCATAGGCGAGAAACACCCCCAGGAAGGTCCCGACCAGGGCGCCGCCGATCATGCCGCCCAGAACCTCGGGGGGCTGGTCGATCGCGCTCATGGTCTTGATGACGCCCAGGACCGCCGCGACGATGCCCAAGGCCGGCAGGGCGTCCGCCATGTTCTGAAGCGCGTGGGGGGCGTGCATTTCCTCCTCGTTCATCAGGCCGATGCGCTGGGACAGCATTTCCTCGACCTGATAGGGGTCGTCGTAGTTCAGGCTGGAGGATCGCAGCGTGTCGGTAATCAGCGAAACCGCGTGTTCGTCCTTGAGGATCTTGGGATAAGCCTGGAAGATCGCCGAGTTCGCCGGGTCCTCGACATGGCTCTCCAGCTCGACCGGGTTGGCGCGGGCAATGCGCAGCAGCTGGAACAGCAGGCACAGCACGTCCTGAAGATCGGCTTCGTGCCATTTCGGGCCCTTCAGCGACCGGCCCAGACCGCCGAGCGCGTGCTTGATGACGGCGGTTTCGTTCGACAGCAGGAACGAGCCGACCGCGGCACCCCCGATCATCATCATCTCATAGGGCAAGGAATGCAGGATGACGCCCATCTTGCCGCCGGCCATCACATAGCCGCCAAAGACCATGGCGAAGGTCACCGCGATACCGATCATTCCGAACATGACTGTCTCCTAATTGGTTCTGGCCCGGACCGAGCCCATGTAGGACGTCAGCACGGCGGCCTGCCCCGGCTCGACTGCGGCCATGATGCGCGCCCCGGTTTCGGGCTGGACACGCACCAGGATCTGCGCGGCGAAATCGGGCGGCAGGTTCGACAGCACCACAGCCGCCTGTTCGGGCTTCATCTGGTCATAGACGGCGATCAGCCGGCTGATGTCGTCGGTCTGGGCCTGGCGCACGCCGCTGTCATGATCGCTGATCTGCTTGCGCAGCTTGCGCAACTCGATCAGGCGATCGGTCAGCTGCTTCTGCGCGACGGCCAGCTCCGCCTTTTGCCGGTCGATGTCCTGCATGTAGCGTTCGATCCGCAGGCCGCGCTGGCGCAGGGTGTCGGCCAGGGCCACGGCCTCGGGGACGTCGGTGCAGCCGGCCATCAGCTCGGCCGGCTCGGCATTGGCCCGCAGCCGGGCGGGCCCGTCGACCAGCATCACCGCCTGGGCCGCGGCGCCCAGGGTCAGCACCGCCCCCAGCACCGGCAGAACACGCCTACGCATCGGCCTCGGTCCTTTCGCTGCGCTGGCGGCGGCGCTGCAGGCGGACGGACCGTGCAGGCGTGTTGTCGGCGAACTTCTTCTGCAGGATCCAGAAGGCGCGCTCTTCCTTGGCGCGCTCGATCTCTCCGGCGAGCCCCTGGGTGGCCAGCGTCGCCTCGGCCTTGGCGGCATGGATCGCGCGCTCCAGCCGGCCGATCTCGCTGGTCATGACGGCGATGGCGCCGCCCAAGCCCGTTTCCAGGTCGTTGAGCCGGCGCAGCCGCCGTGCCAGCACGAAGCAGAAGACGGAGAGCCCCATCGAGAACGCCAGCAGCGCCAGCTGGAGGATCTGGGAAATTGTCATTGGATGCGGAACTCCGTGATCAGGATGTCGCTGAAGGCCTTGTCGCCCAGCACGAAAACGGCCCGCGTCGCCAGTTCGTCCCGCACGATGTCCAGGATGCCGCGCTTTTCGAAGGCGGCGGGGGCGATGTCGGCCAGGAAACTGTTGAAGGCATCCGACAGGCGCGGGGTCAGATGCTCGACCTCGGGACGGTGGACCTGGTCGGTTTCGATCTGGACCGTCATCACCAGGGTGCGCAACTGCGGGCACGGCAGGGTCAGGACGATCTGCGGCAGGCTGACGAACTGGGCCGTGGATGCGGCAGCCTCCTCGGGCACCGGTTCGTGGGGGGCGGGTTTCAGCAGGGCCATCGGCGACCAGAAGCCCAGAAAGGTCGAGCCAAAGCCCGCGCCCAGCATCGCCACCGCCAGGATCAGCGGCATGAGCTTCTTGATTCCCCCCTTTGGCGGGGCAGGCACGGCATCGGCGGCGGCATCGGACATGGGTGATTCTCCATCGGCGTGCCGTCTGGATAGCAGCCCGGGGCTAACCAATTCTTAATCGCCCCCGTGCCATGACGGTCGGGTGATGTGATCCAGCCGATTCGAAGGGGGCGGTTTTGCTGAAGCTGCAAGACTACTGGCGCGAACGAAGCGCGAAGCAACGGGCGATCCTGGTCGCCGCCTTCCTGGCGACGTTCGGGGCGATCGCGGGCCTGTCGTGGTTCGCCAGCCGGCCGCAGATGGCGATGCTTTACGCCGGGCTCGACCCCCAGCAATCGGGCGCGGTGATGGCGGCGGTGGAGAAATCCGGCGCCGCCTACCAGATCCGCGGCGATTCGATCTGGGTCGAGGAAAGCCGCCGCGATGCCCTGCGCATGTCCCTGGCCGGAGAGGGCATCCCCTCGGCCGGGGGCACCGGCTATGAGATCCTCGACGGCATGTCGGGGTTCGGCACCACCTCGCAGATGTTCGACGCCGCCTACTGGCGCGCCAAGGAAGGCGAGCTTGCCCGCACCATCCTGGCGCTTCCGAATGTCAGGACGGCGCGGGTCCACCTGGCCGTGCCCAGCGGCCGGGGATATCGGCGCGAGGCCCAGGCCAGCGCCTCGGTCACGCTGACCACGAACGGCACCGAAATCAGCCGCAGCCAGGCCAAGGCCCTGCGTTTCCTGATTTCCTCGGGCGTTCCGGGCATGGTGCCCGAGCGGGTCAGCGTGATCGACAGCGAACGCGGCGTGGTCGCCTCGGACGACGACGGCATGGCCGGTCAGGATCGTCAGGCCGAGATGAAGCGCAACGTCGAACGGATTCTCGAGGCCCATGTCGGCGGCGGGAACGCCATCGTCGAGGTGAACCTGGACCTGGTGACCGAAACCGAACTGCTGACCGAACAGCGCTTCGACCCCGAACAGCGCGCGCTGATCTCGCAGGAAAGCGAGGAATCGGCCGACCAGAGCACCAACAACCAGGCGGGCGCCGTCACCGCCGCCTCGAACCTGCCGGAAGGCCAGGACGACCAGGGCAAGGAAAGCAAATCCTCTCGGTCCGAGACCAGGCAGCGCTCGAACTTCGAGGTCAGCAAGGTCACGCGCGAGATAAACCGCCAGCCCGGCGCGACACGGCGGTTGACGGTCGCGGTGCTGGTCAACGGCGTTGCCCGCCCCGATGCGAATGGCGAGCCGCAGCTTGTCCCCCGCGACGAGGCCGAGTTGCAGTCCCTGCGCGAACTGGTCGCCTCGGCCGTGGGTTTCGACGAAGCGCGGGGCGATGCAATCACCATCAAGTCCCTGCCCTTTGCCGAGTTGTCCCAGGCCGGCACGGCGGCCAGCCAAGGCGGGCTCCTGGCCCGGCTGGACCTGAACGGGCTGATCAAGATCGTTCTGGTCGGGCTGTTTGCGCTGGCGCTGCTGTTCTTTCTGCTGCGCCCTGCGATGCGCGCGCGCGGCCCCCAGCTGGCCGAGCGGTTGCTGGACCAAAGCCTGCCCGCGGGCGTGCCGCCCGATCTGGCAGCGACCGACTCCATGCCGCCCCTGTCGGCCGCCGTCCCCGAGATCGACTACACACCCAGCGCGGGCCTGACGAACGACCCGGTCGCGCGCCTGCGCGAACTGATGAAGTCGCGCAAGGAAGAAAGCCTGCAGGTGCTGTCGGGCTGGATCGAGAAACGTGAGGATGCCCTATGAGATCGGCCGCGCTGCGTCTTGAATCCTTTGCCGAAGCCGCACGGCATCGCCCCCCGCCGACCCAGGCCGATCTGGAACATGCCTATCAGACAGGTCTTGAACGCGGGCTGGCCGAGGGTCGCGAGGCCAGCCTGGACCGGCTGAGCGCCCAGCTTGCCGATTTCGCCCGTGGCCTCGAGGCAAGCGACGCCGCGACCGCGGCCAGCCGGCGCGAGACGATCCATGCCGTGGTGCCCGTTCTTGCCGCGCTGGTCGACCTGCTCGCCCCCCTGTCCCGCCGCGACTGGCTTCTGGGTGCAGTCGGGGGCGAGCTGTTGCGCGTCGCCGAGACCCAGGATGGCTCGACCCTGGTGATCCATTGCCCGCCCGACCTGGAGCCCGACATCCACGACTGCGCCGCCCGCGCGGGAATCGAGGCGTCCCGGCTGCGCACCCTGCCCTCGGATCGCGGCACGGTCGAGCTTTCCGTGGGCGCGGCCGGCATCGCCCTGGATCCCGACCGCACCCTGGCCGAGATCCGCGCCATCATCGACGAACTCAAGGAGGACTGAGCCATGGACGACATCGCCAGCCTGATCGCGACCGACCTGATCCAGGTCCAGGTGACCATCCGCCTGGGCGGCACGCAGCTTTCCGTCGCCGAGCTTTCGCGCCTGCGGCCGGGCGACGTGATCCGGCTGGACCAGGAAATGTCGGATGGCGTGGACATCTGCGTCGGCGACAAGGTCATCGCCCGGGGTGAACTGACCACCGGCGGAGATGGCGACAACCGGCTGTGCGTGCGCATCCTCGGGGCGGCGGCGCAATCGTGATCCGGCTGGGCCTGCTGATCGGCCTGCTGCTGGCGCCCGGGCTGGCGCTGGCGCAGGACGCGCCGTCGGTCGGGGCCGCCGCCGAGGCGGTGGCGAACGGCGTCGGCCGCAACGCGATCACGCTGCTGGCGGTGATGACGGCACTGTCGCTGGCACCGGGCGTCGCGATCATGGTGACCTGCTTTCCCTTCATCGTCACCGTCCTTTCGATCCTGCGCCAGTCCCTGGGCCTGCAGCAGTCGCCCCCCAACATGCTGATCGTCAGCCTGGCGATGTTTCTGACCTGGTTCGTGATGAGCCCGGTCCTGACCGAGGCCTGGACCGTTGCCGGCGCCCCGCTGCGCGACGGGCAGATCACCGTCGAGCAGGCGTTTTCGCGTGGCATCGTGCCCTTTCGCGGCTTCATGGAGGCACGCGTCGACCCCGAGATGATCGCGACCCTGGCCGATGTCTCGCCCGATCCGCAGGCGCCGCGCGACCGGCTGTCGGTGCTGGTCCCCGCCTTCATGCTGAGCGAGATCCAGCGCGCCTTCGAGATCGGCTTCCTGGTCTCGCTGCCCTTTCTGATCATCGACCTGGTGGTGTCGGCGGTGCTGATGTCGATGGGCATGATGATGGTGCCGCCGGCCGTCGTGGCGCTGCCCTTCAAGCTGGCCTTCTTTGTCGTGGTGGACGGCTGGGGGCTGATCGCAGCGGCCCTGGTGCGCAGCTATCAATAGGAAAAATCGTGCCCCCGCAACTTGACAGAGAGTGCCTTGCCGGAAAGATAGTCCAATACAACCATTTGACGAACAATTTCCTCAGCTGACACTTTACGACAGGTCAAGGCCGCCGCTACGTCACCTTGCACGCCGGGTTCCGCCAAGGACAAAATCTGGGCATCAATTCTGAAATGCTGTTCGAGGCGCCTATGCCACGCTTGCCGGCGACCCTTTTTCTTCTGACCTGGCTGCTCGGCGGACCTGCGCCGGCGGACGACCGGCTGGTGGTGGAACTGGTCCCGGTCCAGGACATGCCGCTGACCTATGACGCGGCGCTGACCGGCACGATCCATGCCAAGGACGTGGTGGACCTGGGTTTTCGCCAGGGCGGCCGCATCACCGAGATCCTGGTGGACGAAGGCGACCGGGTCATGCCGGGTCAGGCGCTGGCGCGGATCGACCCGCTTCAACAGGAACAGGCGGTGCGCGTCGCCGACGCGGGCGTCGCCGGCGCCGCTGCCTCGCAGGAACAGGCCCGGCAGGCGCGCGACCGTGCCCAGGCCATGCTGGAGCGCGGGGTCGGCACCCGGGCCGCGCTCGACGCGGCGAACCAGCAGCTTTCCGCCGCCGAGCGCGCCCTGGCGCAGGCGGAATCGGGCCGCGACCGGGCCCGCCGCGCGCTTGAGGAGACCGTCCTGCGCGCCCCCGCCGAAGCGATCGTCACCGCCCGCAACGCCGATCCGGGCCAGATCGTCGGGGCGGCGCAGGCGGTGATCTCGCTCGCCTCCTCGGTCGCGCGCGAGGCGGTGTTCCAGATCCCCGACTCTCCTGCCCTCGGCCGGTCGGTCGGGGCATCGGTTTCCCTGACCACCATCGATTTCGGCGCCATCGCCATGACCGCGACCGTGACCGAGATCGCGCCGCTGGTCGACCCGCAGACCGGCTCGGTCACGGTGCGGGCAACCATCGACAACCCGCCCCAGGACATCGACCTGCTGGGGGCGGCGGTGCGGGGGATGGTGCATTTCCCCGCCGGCCGCAGCATCGCCGTGCCCTGGACCGCCCTGGCCGAGGTCGCCGGCCGGCCGGCCGTGTGGATCGTGGGCGACGACCGGCGCGTGGCGCTGGCGCCCGTCACCATCGAACGGTTCAGCGACGGGCTGATCGTCCTGCGCGACGGGGTCCGGTCGGGCCAGACGGTGGTCGGCGCCGGATCGCATCTGCTTTACCCGGGGCGCACGGTGGTCGATGCCGCCGACCTGGCAGGGGACGGCGAATGAGGATCGTCCTTGCCCTTCTTCTCCTTGCGCTCGGCTTCGGGCGATCCTGGGCCCAGGAGGAATCGGCCGTCCCGCCCCGGCCCGTCGCCAGCATCGTCGTCTCGGCCTATCAGCCGGGCACCGGCTCGATCCCCGGCGTGATCCGCGCCGAGGTCGAGGTCGACCTGGCGTTCCAGACGCTGGGTCGGCTGATCGCGCGCAACGTGGACGTAGGGGACGTCGTGGACAAGGGCGACATTCTGGCGCTGCTGGATTCCAAGGACCTGCAGGACGAGGTCGCGGCGGCCGAAGCGGCGGCCGAGGCGGCCGCGGTCGAACTGGACACCGCCCGTGCCGCGGCCGAACGCACCGAGGCCCTGTTCCGGCGCAACGTCGCCTCGACCGCCGATCTTGAACAGGTCCGGCAGGCGCTGGCGGCGGCGGTCGCGGCCGACCAGCAGGCCAGGGCCGACCTGGTCCGTGCCCGCGACACCGCCGCCTTTGCCGAGATGCGGGCACCCTTTTCAGGCGTCATCAGCGCGGTCATGGCCGCGCCCGGCGCGGTCGTCAGCGCGGGCGAGCCGGTCTTGCAGCTCTCTGCGCAGAACCGGCTCGAGGCGGTGATCGACCTGGCGCCCCCCGTGATGGCGCGGCTGGACCTGGGCGGCACCTTCGAGGTCTGGTCGGAAAACCACGCCGAAAGCCGCCAGAAGGCCACGGTGTCGCGGGTCGAGCCGGTCGCCGACGCGCTGACGCGGACCCGGCGCGTCCACCTGGCGCTGGAGGATTCGTCCGGGTTCCGCCTGGGCGCCCTGATCCGGGTCCGCCCCGCCGTGACCACGCCCCAGGGAACGGGCCTGCCGCCCTCGGCCATCCTGCATGTCGAGGGGCGACCCCATGTCTGGCTGGTCACGCGCCAGGGCGACCGGGGCACGGTGTCGCTGCGGCCGATCCAGATCCTCGGCTCGGCCACGGCGCAGCCCGTCACCGTGACGGCGGGCCTTGTCCCCGGCGACGAGGTGGTGATCCGCGGCATCCATTCCCTGCGCGAAGGCCAGGCCGTCGGCCGTTCGGTGAGCCCATGAACAGACCCTCCTTCAACCTGTCCGACTGGGCGCTGCACCATCGTTCCCTGGTGTGGTTCCTGCTGATCGTCTCGATGGTGGCGGGCACGCTCAGCTATCTGCGCCTGGGCCGCGAGGAGGACCCGAACTTCACCGTCAAGGTCATGGTGATCAGCGCCTCGCTGCCGGGCGCCACGATCACCGACACGCTGAACCAGGTGACGACCCGCATCGAAACCAAGCTCGAGGAACTGGACGAGCTGAAGTTCACCCGTTCGGTCACCATGCCGGGCCAGTCGGTCGTCTATCTGGAACTGGACCCGACGATCCGCGGCCCCCAGGTTCCCGAGGTCTGGAAACGCGTCCGCAACATGATGTCCGACCTGCGCCCCGAGTTTCCGCAGGAATTCGGCGGCTTCCAGTTCAACGACGATTTCGGGGACGTCTACGGCAATATCTATGCCTTCACCGCGGACGGGTTCACGCATCGCGAATTGCGTGACCGGGTCGAGGATATCCGCAAGCAGGTCCAGGCCCTGCCCATGGCGGGCAAGACCTCGCTGCTGGGGGTGCGCAAGGAAGAGATCTATATCGAATTCTCGCTGGCGCGGCTGTCGGCCCTGGGCCTGAACCACAACCAGGTCGTGCAAAGCCTGGCGACCCAGAACGCCATCGCGCCGTCGGGCATCGTGCAGGCCGGGCCCGAGCAGGTGCTGGTGCGCGTCAGCGGCCAGTTCGACGACGCGGCCAGCATCGCGGCGGTCAACCTGCGGGTCGGCGACCGCTTCTTCAACATCGGCGACGTGGCCGTCGTGCGCCGCGGCTACGAGGACCCGCCCAGCGCGTTGTTCCGCCATGACGGGCGGGACGCCATCGGCATGCAGATCGGCATGCGCGACGGCGGCAACATCCTGGAATTCGGCAAGCAGGTCGATGCCCTGATGGAGCAGGTGGGCCGCAACCTGCCCATCGGGATCGAGATGGCCAAGTTCGCCGACCAGCCGCATGTGGTCAAGGACGCGGTCGGTCATTTCGTGCGCGCCCTGATCGAGGCGGTGGGCATCGTGCTGCTGGTCAGCTTCATCAGCCTGGGGTTGCGGGCAGGCCTTGTCGTGACGCTGACCATCCCGCTGGTGCTGGCCATCACCTTCGTCATCCTGGACGTCTACGGCATCACCTTGCAGCGGATCTCGCTGGGGGCGCTGATCATCGCCCTGGGGCTGCTGGTCGATGACGCCATGATCGCCATCGAAACGATGATCTCGCGCCTCGAGGTCGGCGAAAGCCTGGAGCACGCGGCCAGCTACGCCTGGACCTCGATCGCCTTTCCGATGCTGACGGGCACGCTGGTCACGGTGGCGGGCTTCATCCCCATCGGCCTGAACAGCTCGGCAGCGGGCGAGTTCACCTTTTCGCTGTTCGTGGTGATCGCCGTCTCGCTGCTGGTCAGCTGGATCGTGGCGGTGCTGTTCGCGCCGCTTCTGGGCGCGACGCTGCTGTCGCCCAGCACCACGCACAAGGAGCAACGGGCCGGCCTGCTGCGGCGCGCGTTCCATCGCCTGCTGCTTTGGGGCATGCGGTTTCGGTGGACGACCATCGCGGTGACGCTGGCGGCCTTTCTGCTGTCGGTCTGGGGCATGCGCTTCGTCGAACAGCAGTTCTTCCCGACCTCGGACCGGACCGAGCTGATCGTGGACGTGACCGAGCGGGCCAATGCCTCGATCGCCAAGACCGACGAGTCCATCGCCCGGCTGGAAGCGTTCCTGAAGACCCAGGAAGAGGCGCTGTTCTTCACGTCCTATATCGGGCGCGGGGCGCCGCGCTTCATCCTGTCGATGGACGTGCCGACGCCCGGGCCCTACATGGGCCAGATCCTGATCCAGACCCCCCACCTTGCGGCGCGCGACCGGCTGACGGAGGCCATCGTGGATTTTTCGCGCCGCAGGCTGGTCGGCACGGACATCTATGTCAAGAACCTGGAAATCGGCCCCCCGGTCGGCAAGCCTGTGCAATACCGCGTGTCTTCGCCCGACCTGCAGGAGGCGCGCGATGCCGCCCGCGACCTGGCGGCGGTGCTGTCGCACGAGCCGCGGCTGCGCGACATCGCCCTCGACTGGAGCGAACCGGCCCGAGTCGTGCGGCTGCGCGTGAACCAGGACCTGGCGCGCAAGCTGGGCATCAGCAGCGAAGACATCTCGGCCGCGCTGGCCGGCACCTTCACCGGGCGCGCCATCACCCAGCTGCGCGACGGGATCTTCCTGATCAACATCGTCGCCCGCGGCTCGGACGCCGATCGGACCTCTCTGGAATCGATCCAGAACCTGCAACTGGCCACGGCGACCGGGACACCCATCCCCATCGCCGCCCTGGCCAGGCTGGAATATGCGACGGAACAGCCCCTGATCATGCAGCGGGACGGGCTGCCCACGGTCACCGTCAAGGCCGACATCGCCAGCGGCGAACAGCCCGCCACGCTGGTCAACGACCTGGCGGGAAGGATCGCCGAGTTCCAGGCCAGCCTGCCCGATCAGGTCCGCATCACCGTGGGCGGCACGGTCGAGACCTCGGCCGAAAGCCAGCAGCCCATCGCCGCCGTGGTCCCGATCATGCTGCTGATCATGGCGCTGCTGGTGATGATCCAGATGCAAAGCTTTCGCCTGTCGCTGATCGTCTTTGCCGCGGCGCCGCTGGGCGTCATCGGGGTGGTGGCCGCGCTGCTGCCCTTCGGCGTGCCGATGGGCTTCGTCGCGATCCTGGGCATCCTGGCGCTGATCGGCATCCTGATCCGGAATTCGGTCATCCTGGTCCATGAGATCCAGGTCCTGATCGGCAAGGGTCACAGCCAATGGCAGGCCGTGTTCGAGGCCTCGGACAGCCGCGCCCGCCCGATCCTGCTGACCGCCGCCGCCGCCAGCCTGGCGCTGATCCCGATCTCGCGCCAGGTGTTCTGGGGGCCGATGGCCTTTGCGATGATGGGCGGAATCATCGCGGGCACGCTGGTCACCCTGGTCTTTGTGCCGGCGCTGTACTGCGCGGTCTTCGGGGTCGAGCCGCCCGAGGACCAGCCGGCGGGGCAGGAAAACGCCAACGCATCCTGACGGCGCCGGAAGGTGGCGCAGAGGAAGCCTCGTGTTTTGCCGATGGCGCTGCCGGACGGTTGCGCCATACCGCGCTACGGTCGAAGGCGCGGGCGGCGGCCCGGCTTCCAAGCACGGCAGGCTCCCCCAATTGTGCAAACGCGAACGCTGGGTGCAGCATCCCCTGCTCCGGGGGTCGCGCCGAACGGGACCGTTCCGGCGCCTGGCCGCGCGCCTCTGCGCAGCCGGATTGGTCGAAGCGGCACCCCGGGCGCCGCTCCTCGGGGGACTATTCCGCCTCGATCTCGGCTAGGAACGCCGGGCCGAAGCGCTCCAATCGCGCCGGATCCAGATAGCGCGACAGGTCCCGCGGCCTTGCCTCGGCAATGCGGCGCAGGGTCGAGTTGCTGACGGAAAGCGGTTTGCCGGTGCCGTCCTCGCCCCGGGCAAGGCGGGTCTGCACCTCGGCCAGCCGGTCGTAGAGCGCGCCCGAGGCGCGCCCGACCAGCGCCCGGCGCGCGGGATGAAGCGGCGCGACATCCCCCGCGATGACCTGCAGGAAGTCCATCCCGTAGCTTTCCAGCTTTTTCGCGCCGACCCCGTTCACGCGCGCCATCTCGTCCAGGGTGCGGGGGCGGCTTTGCGCCATCTCGATCAGCGTGCGGTCGGGAAAGATGACATAGGCCGGCACCCGGGCCGCCTCGGCCAGGGCGCGGCGCTTGGCCTTCAGCGCGGACAGCAGCGGCGCATCCTCGTCATCGACCTGGGTGCGTACCACGACCGAGGGCGCGGCGCGCTTGACCAGGTCCCGGCGCAGGGTGACGCGGGTCTCGCCGCGCAGCACGGCATGGGCGGCGGCGGTGATGGCCAGCCCGCCGTGGCGTTCGGGATCGGGGCGGATCAGGTCGCGGCCCAGCATCTGGCGCACGATGGCCTGCCATTCGGCGCGGGGCAGGTCGCGGCCCACGCCAAAGGTCGGCAGCCGGTCGTGACCACGGGCGCGGATGCGGTCGGTCGCATTGCCCAGCAGCACGTCGATGACATGGCCCGCGCCATAGCTTTCGCCGGTGCGCAGAACGGCCGACAGCACCTTCTGCGCGGCCTGCGTGCCGTCGAACGTCTCTGGCGGGTCGTCGCAGATGTCGCAATTGCCGCAGGGCATCGAGCTTTCGCCAAAATAGCCGAGCAGCGCGACGCGGCGGCAACTGGGGCTTTCGGCAAGGCCCAGCAGGGCGTTCAGCCGCGCATGGTCGGCGGCCTTGCGTTCGGGAGGCGCAAGGCCTTCGTCGATCTGGCCGCGGCGCAGGCGGATGTCGTCGGGCCCGAACAGCGTCAGCGTCTCGGCCGGGGCGCCGTCGCGGCCGGCGCGGCCGATTTCCTGATAATAGGCCTCGATCGACTTCGGCAGGTCGGCATGGGCCACCCAGCGGATGTCGGGCTTGTCGATGCCCATGCCGAAGGCGACGGTGGCGACCACGATCAGCCCGTCCTCGCGCTGGAAGCGGGTCTCGACCTCGCGGCGCTGGTCGGATTCCATGCCGCCGTGATAGGCGGCGGCCGCCAGGCCGACCTCGTTCAGGGCCTGGGCCAAGGTCTCGGTCTTGGCGCGGGTGCCGCAATAGACGATGCCCGACTGGCCGCGACGCGCCCCGGCGAAATCCAGGATCTGCCGGCGCGGGCCGTCCTTGGGCTGAAAGGCCAGGTGGATGTTCGGGCGATCGAAGCCGCGCAGGAACACCTGCGGCGCGGCGCCGTCGAACAGGCGGCGGACGATCTCGTCCCGCGTCTCGGCATCGGCGGTGGCGGTAAAGGCGGCCAGCGGCACGCCCAGCGCGCGGCACAATTCGCCCACGCGCAGGTAGTCGGGGCGGAAATCATGGCCCCATTGGCTGACGCAATGCGCCTCGTCGACCGCGATGGCCTGCACGCCCGCCCGCCGCAGCATCGGCACCGTCGCCCCCGAGGCCAGCCGTTCGGGCGCGATATACAGCAACCGCAGCGCGCGCGCGGACAGCGCCCGCAGCACCTCGGCGTTCTCGTCCTCGGAATTGCCGCTGGTCAGGGCGGCGGCGGGCACGCCCGCCTCGGTCAGCGCCCGCACCTGGTCCCGCATCAGCGCGATCAGCGGCGAGACGACCACCGTCAGCCCGTCGCGCATCAGCGCGGGCAGCTGATAGCACAGCGACTTGCCCCCGCCCGTCGGCATGATCGCCAGCACGTCGCGGCCTGCGGCCACGGCATCCACGATCTCTTCCTGGCCGGGGCGGAAACCGTCGAAGCCAAAGACCTGCCGCAGCAGGGGCGCGGCGGACATCAGAAGCCGTAGAACCACATCGCGTTGTTGGCTAGCGCACGCTGCGCGATGATGATGATGATGAACACCACCAGGGGCGCCAGATCCAGCCCGCCGGTGTTGGGCAGGATGGCGCGGACCGGGGCATAGACCGGCTCGAGCAGGCGGTTCAGCCCGTTCCAGATCTGCCAGACCAGCGGCTGGCGCAGGTTCAGCACCTGAAAGTTGATCAGCCAGGACATGATGATATGGGCGATCATCACGAACCACACCACGTCCAGTATCAGCATCAGTGCTTCGTAAAGCGTGCCCATCGCATCCTCGCCGGGGTTTCCGGGGGGAGAGGTAAGCCAGCCGCCCCCTTTTCGCAAGCCGTGACGCCGCAGCGTCCCGATTGACGCCCCTGGGCGTCTTGGCTAGCCCCGCCCCGTCAAGGAGGGCCCGCCATGTATCCGATGCTGCGCTTTGCCAAGGAAATGCTGAAGTTCGGCCGCAAGCCCCGGATCGGGATGCTGGTTGCCCATGTCTCGACCCACCGCTGCTGGCCCTGGGACCTCGACCCCTGGGTCGAGTTGAACAACGGCCGCACGCTGACGCTTTACGACCTGGGTCGGGTGCCGCTGGTGGTGCGGACCGGGATCATCGCCACGCTGCGCCGGCAGGGCTGGGGCATCACGGTCGCGGGCAATTCGGTGCGCTATCGCCGCCGCATCCGGGCGTTCCACCGCTTTACCATGGTGTCGCGCACGCTGGGCTGGGACGGGCGCTTCCTGTACATGGAACAAAGCATGTGGCGGCGGGGCGAATGCTGCAACCACATGCTGCTGCGCGGGGCGTTCACCGGCCCGGGCGGCATCGTCTCACCCGCCGAGGTGATGCAGGCGGCCGGCGCCGACCCCGACAGCCCGCCCCTGCCCGACTGGGTCAGGGCCTGGATCGCAGCCGATGCGCAACGGCCCTGGCCGCCCGTCCTGCCCGAGCTTGCCCCCGAAGACCGGGGCGGCGACCTGCCGGGCTGAGGGTTCTTTCCACCGTCACCCACCGCCGCTAGGGTTGCGCGAAAGCGCCCCGCAGGGCGCATCGCCGGACGGGACGGGACATGGACAAGCGCAGGATCTGGGGCTGGTGGTTCTTTGACTGGGCCAGCCAGCCCTATGCCACCTTGCTGACCACCTTCATCTTTCCGGTCTATTTCAGCGAGGTCGCGCGCCAGCATTTCGTCGGCCAGGGCCTGACCCCCGAGGCGGCGGCGGCCCAGACCCAGACGCTGTGGGGCTATGGGCTGGCGATCAGCGGGGCGGTGATCGCGCTGCTCGCGCCGCTTCTGGGGGCCATCGCCGACAGTTCGGGCCGGCGCATCGTGTGGATATACATGTTCTCGGCGCTTTATGTCGCGGGCGCCTGGGGGCTGTGGTTCCTGACGCCGCAGGCCCCGCAGCTTTATCTGGCCGTGTTCTGTTTCGGCATCGGCCTGATCGGATCGGAATTCGCCACCATCTTCACCAACGCGCTGCTGCCCGGCCTTGCCTCGCGCGAGGAAACCGGCCGCGTCTCGGGCTCGGGCATGGCCTTCGGCTATCTGGGCGGCGTGATCGCGCTGTTCGTCATGCTGCTGTTTCTGGCCGAAAGCGCCCAGACCGGGCGCACGCTGATCGGGATCCCGCCGATCCTGGGCCTGGACCCGGCGGCGCGCGAAGGCGCCCGCGCGGCCGGGCCCTTCACCGCGCTGTGGTATCTGGTCTTCATGATCCCCTTTTTCCTGTGGCTGCGCGAGACGCCCGTGCCCCGGCGCCGGCTGCGGCTGCGCGCGGCCCTGGGGGACCTGTGGCGGCTGATCCGGGGCCTGCGCCGGCGTCCGTCGCTGAGCGCCTTTCTGCTGTCGTCGATGTTCTCGCGCGACGCGCTGAACGGGCTTTACGCCTTTGGCGGACTTTACGCGGGCGCGGTGCTGCACTGGCCGGTGATCCTGTCGGGCATCTTCGGGATCGTCGCCGCCATCTCGGCCGCGGTCATCAGCTGGATCGGCGGCCGGGCGGACCGCCGCTGGGGCCCGAAAGCCGTGACGGCGGCCTGCACGCTGGTCCTGATCCTGGTCTGCACCATCGTCGTCGGCATGGACCGCAGCCAGGTCCTGGGCATTCCGCTGACGCCCGGATCGCGGCTGCCCGACGCGCTGTTCTTCGTCTGCGGGGCGCTGATCGGCGGCGCGGGCGGCGTGCTGCAATCGGCCGGCCGCACGCTGGTCGTCCTGCACACCAGCCCCGACCGCGCGACCGAGGTCTTTGGCCTTTACGCGCTTTCGGGCAAGGCCACGACCTTTCTGGCGCCCTTCCTGATCGCGCTGGTCACCGATTTCAGCGGCAATCTGCGCCTTGGCATCTCTCCGTTGATCGTGATGTTCCTTCTGTCGCTGGTTTTGCTAATCTGGGTCAAAGCAAAAGGAGAGGCCGAGCCGTGATCCGCACATTCCTGACCGCAGCGGCCCTGGCCGTCGCGGCCGCCCTGTCTGTTTCAGCCGATCCGCTGGCCAAGGACGTGTTCGGCACCACGCCGGGGCCGACCGGCGGCGCGCCGGCCGCCATCGGCTTTTATTCCAAAGGCTGCGTCTCGGGCGCGGTTGAACTGCCGGAAACCGGCCCCACCTGGCAGGCCATGCGCCTGTCCAGGAACCGCAACTGGGGCCATCCCGAGCTGGTCGGCTTCCTGATCGGCCTGTCGCAGGCCGCCCGCCAGGCCGGCTGGCCGGGCCTTTACATCGGCGACATGAGCCAGCCGCGCGGCGGCCCGATGATGACGGGCCATGCCAGCCACCAGCTTGGGCTGGACGCCGACATCTGGATGCTGCCGCCGCAAACCCTGTCGCTGACGCCCGCCCAGCGCGAAAAGATCAGCTCGCAATCGGTGGTGAACAAGGCCGGCACCGGCCCGTCGGCGCTGTGGAGCACGGCGCATATGCAGATCATCCGCGCCGCCGCCCGCGATCCGCGGGTCGAGCGCATCTTCGTCGATCCCGTCGCCAAGGTCGAGATGTGCCGGATGGAGCGCGGCAACCGGGCCTGGCTGAACAAGGTGCGTCCGATCAACGCCCATGACTATCATTTCCACGTCCGGCTGTCCTGCCCGCCCGGCTCGGCCTGCCGGGTGCAGGACCCGCCGCCGCCCGGCGACGGCTGCGAGGAAGCCGCCGAATGGATCCGCAACAGGATCGACCCCAGCCGCGTCAAGCCGGTGCCGCCCGACCCGAACTATCGCCACCCCCGCAGCTATCGACTCAGCGAGATGCCCCGCCAATGCCAGGCCGTCGCCACCGCCCGCTAGGGGCATCGGGCGCGGTCCTGCGGCAGCCGGTCCGGTCCCTGACGGGGATCGCGCTGGCGCTCGCGGTCGTGCTGGTGTCGCTGACCAATCCCGTCGCCGGCCAGGGGGCGACTGGGCACGACCCCGCCGCCCTGGCCCCGCGCGTCGACCATCTCGGCACCTATGTCTGGCACATCGACGCGCCCGACTTCGGCGGGTTCTCGGGCCTTGATCTGCGCGAGGACGGCAGCCGCTTTACCGCGCTGTCGGACCGGGCGACGCTGCGCTGGGGCCGCATCCTGCGCGACGCCCAGGGCCGGATCGAAGGGGTCGAGGCCACCGGCCACGCCCGGTTGAAGGACAGCGAGGGGCGCAAGCTTGCCCCCGGCTGGCGCGGCGACAGCGAGGGACTGGCGGTGGGATCGGACGGCCGGCTCTGGATCAGCTTCGAGGGGCTG
This sequence comes from Paracoccus yeei ATCC BAA-599, assembly GCF_000622145.1. Classification (GTDB taxonomy): domain Bacteria; phylum Pseudomonadota; class Alphaproteobacteria; order Rhodobacterales; family Rhodobacteraceae; genus Paracoccus; species Paracoccus yeei. The sequence goes on from NZ_KK211402.1 coordinate 140,474, forward strand.
ACCCGCGTCGTCCTGCACGACCGCGCCGAAAACCCCGCCCAGCCCCTGCCCCGCCCCGCCGCCTTCAAGGCGATGCAGCGCAATTCCTCGCTGGAATCGCTGGCCATCCTGCCAGACGGCACGCTGCTGGCGATCCCCGAACGGTCCGGCGCGCTGCATCGGCCGTTCCCGGTCTGGCGCTATCGCGACGGCGCCTGGGATCAGCCCTTTTCCATTCCGCGCAGCGGCAACTGGCTGGCGGTCGATGCCGATGTCGGCCCCGACGGCCGGCTTTACCTGCTGGAGCGCGATTTCATGGGCCTTTTGGGGTTCCGCACCCGCCTGCGCCGCTTTGACCTGTCCGACGCGGGCGTCTCGGGGGAACAGGTGCTGCTGACCTCCTATCCGCTGCAATACGACAATCTGGAGGGGCTCGCGGTCTGGCAGGACGGACAAGGCATCCGCGTCACGATGATTTCGGACGACAATTTCAGCCGCTTGCAGCGCACCGAACTGGTCGAATACCGTATCACCGACTGATCCGCTGGGGACCCATGCCGATTGCCGCCATCACCCAAGCCCTTGATCGCGGCATCGACGCCGCCCTGGCCGACGAGCGTATCGTCGGCTGCGTGGTCCTGCTGGCGCAGGGCGGCCGCACCCTGTATTCCCGCGCCGCCGGGATGGCCGACCGAGAGGCCGGGCGCGCCATGACTCCGGACATCTGGCTGCGCTATGCCTCGGTCACCAAGCCATTCACCACCATGGCCGCCCTGCGGCTGATGGCGCAGGGCCGGCTGTCGCCCGACGACCCGGTGACGCGCCACCTGCCCGATTTTCGCCCGGCGCTGCCGGACGGCAGCCGGCCGACGATCACCGTGGCGCAACTGATGGCCCATATGGCGGGGCTTGACTACGGCTTTGCCCAGCCGCCGGGCGGACCCTATGCGCGGGCCGGGGTGTCGGACGGCATCGGCGACACCGGAATCACCCTGGCCGAGAACCTGCGCCGCATCGCCTCGGTCCCCCTGGACCGGGCGCCGGGGGAAGGCTGGCGTTATTCCGTGGCGACCGATGTGCTGGGCGCGGTGATCGAATCGGTCATGGACCAGCCCCTGCCCCAGGCCATGCGCGCGCTCGTGACCGAGCCGCTGGCGCTCGAGGCCGACTTCCTGGCCGACCCGGCCCGGCTGGCGGCGAACTATGCCGACGCCCGGCCCCGCCCCTTGCGGATGCAGGGCCTGACCCGGGTGCCGATCCCGGGCTCGGACGGCCTGATGTTTTCCTATCTGCCGGAGCGCGCGACGGACCCCGACGCCTATCCTTCGGGCGGCGGCGGCATGTCGGGGACGGCGCGGGCGGCGCTGGCGCTTCTCGAGGCGCTGCGGGCCGGACCCTTCCTGCCCGACGCCCTGCGCCGCGCCGCGCTGCAAAACCGCATCGCCGGGCCGCACCCGATGCGCGGGCCCGGCTGGGGTCACGCCTGGGCGGGTGCGGTCCTGGCCGATCCGGCGGCGGCGGGACTGGACCTTGCCCCCAGCAGCCTCAGCTGGGGCGGGATCTATGGCCACAGCTGGATGATCGAGCCATCGCGCGACCTGACGTTGCTGGCCATGACCAACACCGCGACCGAAGGGATGAACGGCGCCTTTGCCGTGGAAATGGCCGCCGCCCTGATGCAATAGGCGTTGACAGCCGCCCCGCGCGGAGCTTATGCGGCCCTGCCCCGAAGACGGGGCCGAGTCTCCGCGACCTTGTCAAAACGGAATCCAACATGTCCCGCATCCTGCCCGGCGTCATCGCCATGGCCATCGTCGTGGTGGCCTCGAACATCCTGGTCCAGCATCTGCTGGGCGACTGGCTGACCTGGGGGGCGCTGACCTACCCCGTGGCCTTCCTGGTCACCGACATCATGAACCGGGTCTATGGCGCCCAGGCCGCGCGGCGCGTGGTCTTTGCGGGTTTCATCACGGGCGTCCTGTGTTCGGTCGTCGCCGCCGGCTTCGACAAGACCACGCTGCGCATCGCGGTGGCTTCGGGCGCCGCGTTCCTTTCGGCGCAGCTGATGGACATCACAATCTTCAACCAGTTGCGAAAATACAACTGGTGGCTACCACCCCTTGCGGGCAGCCTGGTCGGCTCGGTGCTGGATACCGCCGTCTTTTTCACCATCGCCTTTTCGTCGGGACTGACGCCGCTGTTTCCCGGCGACGACGTTTCCTGGGCAAATGAACTGGTTCCGATGCTGGGCCATGGCCCCGTTCAGCCGCTGTGGGTTTCCTTGGCAGTTGCCGATTGGTTGGTCAAAATGGCCCAGGCGATCGTCGCCCTGATCCCCTTCCGGATCATCGTCGGAAATTTGATCGAGAGACGGTCCAAATTCATTGACTGTTAAGACCGCTGTGGCAGGCTCAACCCATACGGCAACACATTGAAAGGAGGTGGTCCAGTGTCGAGAGTGATAGTGGAGAGAGGTGTCGGGACAGTCAGGGGGGCCGTGGCCTAAGGGCAGCCCCAAGGGTCGTGAACCCTGACTGGGACGGTGGGCACCAACCCTAACCGGACCATCTCCTTGGATCTCGCGGGCCGTTTCCAGGAAACGGCCCGTTCCCATTTTCAGCCTTCCTGCGCGCCTTTGCGCCTTTCCGGGGCGCTGTGACGATCCGCCTGGCGCCGGACATGCGAAAAGACGGCTCGCCGGGCGAGCCGCTCGTTTCCGGTGCCGGAGCCCTTTTTCGGAAGCGCCGCCTAGTCGTCCTTCAGCTTCCGTTCGACCTTGCTGCGGCTGTTGCCCTCTGACTTGACCGCCTCGCGGACCTCGTCCCTGGACACGTCCATCTTCTCGGCCTCATACCGGACCTCGTGGTCCTGGCCCCCGGCGACTCGGCTGCGGTCCTGGGCGCGGCCCCGGTCTGTCTTGTGCTGTGCCATGTGCAATCCTCCTGCCGCGTCAACGCCTGAAAGGATGTTCCGTTTCGACGGCCAAGAGCCTCATTAACCTTTATTGCCATGCGGACGGGGAACGGCTTCCGGCCGGGGGTGTTTCGATTGGGCACCAGAATCAGGAGGTCCCATGTCCCGCCGAGAACCTGGCCTGTCCACCGCAGCCACCGTCTTCGCCCTGTCCGTCGGTGCCGGAATGCTTGCCGGCGCGCTTGGACGCCTGCCCCCGAAGGGCCCGCCCGACAGCGCACCCGGACGCACCGCCCGGCGTTCGCAATTCGGCCGCTATCAGGTCGCGGGCAGGACGGTCACCATCGCCGCGCCCTGCGCACAGATCTATCGGATGTGGCGCGATCCCGCCAGCCTGGCCGGGTTCATGCAGAACCTGGCCGGTGTCGAAACCGGGCGGGACGACCGCGTGACCTGGCTGATCGATTCGCCCGCCGGCCAGTATCGCATCGAGACCCGCCTGACCGTCGAGCGGGAAAACGAGGCCCTGGCCTGGCGCTCGGTCGAGGGGTCCGAGATCGAGATCGAGGCCAAGGTCCAGCTGCGCGACGCCCCCGCCGGACGCGGCACCGAAGTCGAGGCGCATGTTGCCTGGCGCCCGCAGTTGGGCATCGTCGGGCACTGGGCCGCCATGCTGCGCGGGACGGACCCGACGATCCGCGGCAAGCATGAACTGAAGCGTCTGAAGATGCTTCTTGAAACCGGCGAAATCGCCACCTCGGAAAACCGGAAGGCAGTCTGATGCGCGCTTTGACCTGGCATGGAAAACACGATGTTCGCGTCGATACCGTCCCCGATCCCCAGATCGTCAATCCTCGGGATGCCATCATCGAGGTGACGGCGACCGCGATCTGCGGCTCGGACCTGCATCTTTACGACGCGGTGATCCCCGGCCTGAAACCGGGCGACATCCTGGGCCACGAATTCATGGGACGGGTGGTCGAGGCCGGCCCGAAATCCACCCTGAAGAAGGGCGACCGGGTGGTGGTGCCCTTTACCATTTCCTGCGGCGCCTGCTTTTTCTGCGCGCAGGGGCAGTTCTCGGCCTGCGACAACTCGAACCCGGTCGAAAAGCAGGAGGCGTCCGAACTGCTTTATGGCCATGCGATGAGCGGGCTTTTCGGCTATTCCCACATGACCGGCGGCTATCCGGGCGGACAGGCCGAATATGTCCGGGTGCCGTTTTCCGACGTCGGCCCCATCGTCATCCCCGACGGCGTGCCCGACGAACAGGTTCTGTTTCTGTCCGACATCCTGCCTACGGGCTGGATGGCGGCCGAGAATTGCGACATCCAGCCCGGCGACACGGTGGCCGTCTGGGGCTGCGGCCCGGTCGGCCTGTTCGCGGTCCAGTCGGCGCTGCTGATGGGCGCGGGCCAGGTCATCGCCATCGACCATTATCCCGGCCGGCTGGAGCTGGCGCGGGGCTTGGGTGCGCAGGTCATCGACTATCGCAAGACCCATGTGCTCGAGGCGCTGATGGAGATGACGGGCGGCATCGGCCCCGACGCCGTGATCGACGCCGTGGGCATGGAAAGCCACGGCTTTTCCCCCGATAACCTGCTGGATGCGCTGAAGCAGAAGGTGGGGATGGGCGCCGACCGGGCCCACGCGCTGCGCATGGCGCTGATGGCGGTCAGGAAGGGCGGCCGCGTCTCGATCCCCGGCGTCTATGGCGGCTTGGCCGACAAGTTCCCCCTGGGCGCGCTGATGGAAAAGGGCCTGCAGATCCGCACCGGCCAGACCCATGTGCAGAAATACACCCAGGAGCTTCTGCGCCGCATTCTTGAGGGAGAGATCGACACCACCTTCCTGATCTCGCACCGCCTGTCGCTTGAGGATGCGCCGACGGGCTATCGCAACTTCCACGGCCGGCAGGACGAATGGACCAAGGTGGTGATGACCCCCGGCACCGCGCCTGCGCAAAAAGGTGGCGCCAATGGCTGAGGATGAGGGGCTTTATGCGGAAATCCTGACGCTGTCGCGTCAGGCGGGCAATGGCGGGCTTGCGCCGTGGTTCGGCAGGCGCCTGCGCGAGCAGATCGGACAGGGGCTGTTTCTGGACGAGGCTCGCCTGGGTCAGCTTCGCGACCGGGTCATTGCCGAGCTTTCGGACTATCGCCAGCAGGCCGGCATCGGCACCGCGGTGCTGGGCATGTCGGGCGGCGTCGATTCCGCCCTGACGGCGGCGCTGTTCAAGAAGGCCGGCTGGCGCGTCATCGGCTTTACCTTGCCCATCCACCAGAACGCCGAGGAAACCGAGCGCGGCGTCGAGGCCTGCCAGGCCCTGGGGCTGGAGCATATCCATGTGGACCTCTCCCCCGAATACGAGGCGATGGTGGCGGGCCTGGGCAAGGTCGATGAGACCCTGTCCGAGGCCGATACCGTGCCGGCGCGGACGCGGCGGGGCAATCTGCGCGCCCGGCTGCGGATGATGACGCTTTATGACCAGGCGCACCGCTTTGGCGGGCTGGTCGCCAGTACGGACAATTTCTCGGAGCTTGGGGCCGGGTTCTGGACGCTGCACGGCGACGTGGGGGATCTGGCCCCGGTCCAGGGCCTGATCAAGTCATGGGAGATTCCCTGGCTGGCCCGCGCCGTCGGCGTCCCGGAAAAGACCTGGCGCGCCAAGCCCACCGATGGCCTGGGCATCGGCGCGGGGGACGAGGCGCAGATCGGCGCCACCTATCTGGAATGGGACATCATGATCTTTGCCCTGGCACAGGCCCTGCAACAGGCACCCCGCGCCAAGTCCGAGGATCTGGCCGCGCTGCTGGAGATCGGCGACGACGCCCATGCCCGCAAGATCCTGGACACCGTGCTCGCCCGGCTGCGCATGACCTGGCACAAGCGGATCAACCCGATCCGGCTGGACCATCCGCTGGCGGACCGTTTTGCGCTGCTGGACCGCACCGACGAGGCGCTGTTCCGTCCCACCGTGCTGCAGCGCGACGAGGCCGCCCTGGACTTTCCCGCCTCTGTTCACGCCGTCGCCCTGGACCTGTGCCGCCGGCTTGAGGAATGCGGATTGCGGGTGGTGACGGCCGAATCCTGCACGGGCGGGCTTCTGGGGGCCAGCCTTGCCGCGGTGCCGGGCAGTTCGAAACAGCTTGAGGGCAGCTTCGTCACCTATTGCGAATCCCTCAGGGTTCAGGCGCTTGGCGTGTCGCAAGACGTGATCCGCGAACACACCGTCTATGACCCCGAGGTGGCGCGCCAGATGGCCGCCGGCGCCTTGGCGGCAGCGCCAGAGGCGGAGCTTGCGATGGCCACGACCGGGGTTGCGGGTCCCGATCCCGACCAGGGCAAGCCCGCCGGCTATGTCTGCATCGCCGCCGCCCTGCGCGGCCATGACCCGGTCGCACGCGAATTCACCTTTCAGGGCGGGCCTCAGGCGGTGATCGCCCAGGCCCTGTCGGCCGCGCTGGAAATGGGGGTGGCCGCTCTGCCGCGGGACGGGAAGGGCTAATTGGGTCCAACCCTTGAAACACGCGTTTCCTCCATCCATATACCATCCATGTGGATGGAGAAAACGATGTCGGCGCTCAAGGAAAAGACCTCGGACACGGAAAAGATCACCATCAACCTGGGCTTTGTGGACCTGGGCCGCATCGACCTGTTGGTGCAGGAAGGGTTCTATTCGAACCGCAGCGACTTCATCCGCACGGCCATCCGCAACCAGCTCGACAGCCACCGCGAGGTCGTCGCCCGGACGGTCGAACGCCACACGATGGACATGGGCCTGCGCGACTTTACCCGCGCCGAACTGCAAGCGCTGCGCGACGCGGGCGAGGTCCTGCATGTGCGCGTCCTGGGCCTTGCGCGCTTTGCCCGTGACATCGACCCGGACCTGGCGCGGGCCACGATCGGCTCGATCTCGGTCCTGGGCGCGCTCCAGGCCAGTCCCGAACTCCGCAAGGCCCTGGCCGACCGCACCCTTTAGCCCCCCTCACCAAGGAATATATGATGAACCCCTTCGATATCGGCACCCTGCGCCAGGCCATGGACACCCTGCGGTTCGAGGGGGCGAACGATCTGGTGCAGCGCACCCTGTCGCAGCACGGGCTTGCGATGCCTCTGCCCGCCTCGGGTCCGGCAGCCGAGGCGCCGACAAGCGACGCGCTTGCGTCCGGGGCCAGCTTCACGGCCGACCGCTTTGCCTGCACGGCGGGCACGCGCGACTACCTGACCTATGTGCCCGCGTCGGCGGCGCAGGGGACGCAGGGGCTGGTCCTGATGCTGCACGGCTGCACCCAGACCCACGCCGATTTCGCGCGCGGCACCGGCATGAATGCCCTGGCCGAGGAACACCGGCTGATCGTCGTCTATCCGCAGCAGGCGCGGGGCGACAATGCCCAGTCCTGCTGGAACTGGTTCAGCCGGGGCGACCAGCGCCGTGGCCGGGGCGAGCCCGAGATCCTGGCCCAGCTTGCGGCCGAGGTGGCCCGCGCCCATGCCGTTCCGGGGGATCGCGTCTTTGTCGCAGGCCTGTCGGCCGGGGCGGCGATGGCGGTCATCCTGGGCCAGACCCATCCCGATGTCTTCGCCGCCGTGGGCGCCCATTCGGGCCTGCCCTTTGGTGCGGCCAAGGACGTGCCTTCGGCCTTTGCGGCGATGAACGGCACCGCGGCGCCCGAAGCGATGCCGGGCCATGATCCGGTCCCGACCCCGACCATCGTCTTTCACGGCAGCGCCGACCGCACCGTGCATCCGGCGAACGGGGACCGGATCGCCGCCGACGCGCTGGCCGCCGGGCCCGAACAGACCCTGTTCGACCGCACCGCCGGCAAGGCCGGTGCCCGCAGCTATGTGCGCGAAACCACCCGCACACCCGAGGGCGACGCCCTGCTGGAACGCTGGGCGATCGACGGCCTGGGCCATGCCTGGTCGGGTGGGGACCCTGCCGGGTCCTATACCGACCCCCAGGGCCCCCGGGCCAGCGCCGAGATGGTGCGGTTTTTCCTGGAACTGAAGGGCGCCTAGGGCCCGGCGCCGGCCCGGGGAAAGGGGCGGCTCAGCCCGGCGGCGCCGGCAAGCCCGAAGCGCCAGGGCAGGTCCTGGGCCTTGCTGATGCCGATGCGCGGCCCGGCCACCACATCGGGCGTCACCTCGGCCAGGGTGATCGCCAGCGCGTCCCCATCAAAGGGCGCGCCGTCGTCCTGGGGCGTGATCCCCAGCGCCTGGGTCAGCCGCCCCGGACCGTTGCACAGCAAAGGGCTTTGGCGGCGCTGCCGCATCAGGTCCAGCCCCCGCTGCGGAGCCAGAGCCCGGATCAGCACCGCCTCGCCCGGGCGGGCCACGACGTTCAGGCACAGATGGATCCCGTAGGAGCGATAGACATAGGCACGCCCCGCCGGGCCGAACATCGACGCATTGCGCGGGGTCGGGCCGCGAAAGCTGTGGGATGCGGGGTCGTCCCGGGCGTAAGCCTCGGTCTCGATGATGATGCCGCCGGTGCCCCGGACATCGAGGCTGGCCCCGATCAGGCGCCGCGCCAGATCGACCGCGCCCAGCCCGGCGATCCGGTCGGCAAGGGATGGGTGGGTCAGCTGGGCCTCCGGCATCGCATCAGGGTCATGCCCCCAAGATAGGCATGCCCACCGGGCCGCCAAGGGGGTGCCCCGCAAGCGATCCATGTTGATGGCCCAATCCGGCTGCGGTAAGCATCGCGTAACGATAACAAACACCATGAGCGGCAGGAAACCCGATGACGATCCCGCGTTCGACGTTGCGCATGGGCGCATCCCTTGCGGTTGCGCTGGCCCTGCTTGCGGGCTGCGGCCTTTCGCGCCGGCACAGCGAGCTTGAGTGCATGGAACGGGCCATGTATTTCGAGGCCAACCGGTCCAGCCGCGACGGGCTGATCGCCGTCGGCAGCGTGGTGATGAACCGGGTCGAATCCGGCCAGTATCCCCGCACGGTCTGCGGCGTCGTCGGGCAAAGGAACCAGTTCGCGCCGGGCATCATGACCCGGCGGATGGACAAGGCCCCGCCCCAGGTCCGCGAGGCGGCCCGCGCCGTCCTGCGCGGCGAACGCCATCCCATGATCGGGAACGCGATGTTCTTTCACGCCGCCAGCCACAGGTTTTCCTATGACAACATGCACTATGTCCTGGTGGCGGGGGGCAACGCCTTCTACGAAAAGCGCAAAAGCCACCTGGTGACGCAGCCCGTCCCCCCGGCGCCGATCGAGGCGATGTTCGCGCGCTAGGCGCGGGGTCCCCAGGACCCCGGCCCTTTCCCTTGCCCCTACAGGATCGACTGGCCGGTCGCGGCCCAGTCCTTGCTGAACTGCTCCAGCCCCTTGTCGGTCAGGACATGCTGGGCCAGCGCCTTGATGACCCCCGGCGGCACCGTCGCCACATCGGCGCCAGCCAGGGCCGCCTCGCGCACATGGTTCGGCGTGCGGATCGAGGCCGCCAGGATCTGCGTGTCGAAGCTGTAGTTGTCGAAGATGGTGCGGATGTCGTGGATCAGTTCCATCCCGTCCAGGTTGATGTCGTCGAGCCGCCCCACGAAGGGCGAGACATAGGTCGCCCCCGCCTTGGCCGCCAGCAGCGCCTGGTTGGCCGAAAAGCACAGGGTGACATTGGTGCGGATGCCCGCCTTGGCAAAGTGGCGGCAGGCCTTCAGCCCGTCCAGCGTCAGGGGCAGCTTGACCACGACATTCGGGGCGATGGCGGCCAGGTGCGTGCCCTCGGCGATCATGCCCTGGGCATCCAGGGCCGCCACCTCGGCCGAGACGGGACCTTCGACCAGGGCGCAGATCTCGGCGATGACCTCCTTGAAGTCGCGCCCGGACTTGGCGATCAGCGAGGGGTTGGTCGTCACCCCGTCCAGCAGGCCATAGTCGTTCAGCTCGCGGATGTCGGCGATGACGGCGGTATCGACAAAGAATTGCATGGGATTTCCTTTCAGACGGACAGGAAGCCGCCGTCGACCGGCAGCACCGCGCCGGTGATCATGCGGCTCGGGTCGGACAGCAGCAGGGCGATGCTTTCGGCGACCTCGTCGGCCTCGGCAAAGCGGTTCAGGGGGTGGCGCACCATCATCGGCGCGCTCTTGGCGGGGTCCGACCAGGCCTCGGCGGCCAGTTCGGTCAGGGTGATGGTCGGGGCAACCGCGTTCACGCGGATGCCATGCGGGCCCAGTTCGCGGGCCATGACGCGGGTCGCGCCCTCAAGCCCGGCCTTCGAGGCGGCATAGCACAAGTGATCCTGAAAGCCGCGGTGCCCGGCGATCGAGGTGATGTTGACGATGGCCCCGCCGCCCCCCGCCGCGACGCGCGCGCGGGCGAATTCCTGGCAGGTCAGCAGGGCGGCGCGCAGGTTGATGCCCAGGACGGCCTCATAGCCCGCCTCGGTCATGTCCAGGACGCTTTCCAGCACGTTGATGCCGGCGCTGTTGATCAGGTAATCGGCCGTCCCCGCCTCGGCCATCGCGGCGCGGGTGGCGGCGGCATCGGCCAGATCGACCGGGATCGAGCGGCCGCCGATCTCGGCCCGCAGGCTGTCCAGGTCGGACCCGGTGCGCGACAGGGCCACGACCTCGGCGCCCTGGGCGGCCATCAGCCGGGCGCAGGCGCGGCCGATCCCCTTGCCCGCGCCGGTGATGATGACGGATTTTCCCGAAAACTGCATGATGACCTCGTCAGGTTAAGCCAGAAGGATCTTGGCGCGCGCCACGATGGCCGCGGCGGTGATGCCGAATTGTTCGTAAAGCACCGGCGCCGGAGCCGAGGCGCCAAAGCCGCGCATCCCGATCACATCGGCGTCGCTTGCGACATAGCGCGTCCAGCCGAAGGTCGAGGCGGCCTCGACGGCGATGCGGGGCGCGTCGCCCAGGACCGCGCGGCGATAGTCGCGGGACTGCTCCTCGAACAGCTCCCAACTGGGCATCGAGACGACCGCGGCGCGGATGCCCTGCCCGGCAAGTTCGGTGGCCGCCTCGACCGCCAGCGCGACCTCGGTTCCGGTGGCCAGCAGCGTCAGGTCGCGGGTCTGCGCGTCGCCATGGATGACATAGGCGCCGCGCGCCGACAGGTTCCTGTCGCCCGACAGGCGCAACTGCGGCACGTTCTGGCGCGACAGCGCCAGCAGCGAGGGCCGGTTGCGGCTGCGGAGCGCCAGTTCCCAGCATTCCAGCGTCTCGACGGCATCGGCGGGGCGGAACACGTTCAGGTTTGGCATGGCGCGCAGGGACGCCAGATGCTCGACCGGCTGGTGGGTCGGACCGTCCTCTCCCAGGCCGATGCTGTCGTGGGTCATCACATAGATCGTGCCCACCCCCATCAGCGCCGACAGCCGGATCGCGTTGCGGGCATAGTCGGAAAACACCAGGAAGGTTCCGCCATAGGGGATCAGCCCGCCGTGGCAGGACATGCCGTTCATCGCCGCGCACATGCCGAATTCGCGCACACCCCAGGACACATAGCGCCCGTCGTAGCGGCCGGGCTGAAAGTCGCTGTCCACCGCCTTGACCCGCGTCAGGTTCGAGCCGGTCAGGTCGGCCGAGCCGCCGATCATCTCGGGCAGGGCGGCGGTCAGGCTGTCCAGCGCGATCTGGCTGGCCTTGCGCGTCGCGACATTCTGGGGCGCGGCGTAAAGGGCCGCGCGCGCCGAGGCCAGGGCCTTGTCCAGCGCCTCGGGCATCGCGCCCGCCATGCGCCGGGCGAACTCGGCCTGCGTGTCGGCGTCGCGTGCCGCCAGCCGGGCCTGCCAGGCGGCGCGTTCGGGCGCGCCGCGCCGGCCGGCCTCGCGCCAACGCGCCAGCAGGTCGCCCGGGATGGCGAAATCGGCGTCGGGCAGACCCAGGGCGGTCCGGGCGGCGGCCCGCTCGGCCGGTCCCAGCGGCGCGCCATGCACGTCGTGGGTGCCCGCCTTGGTCGGAGCGCCCAGGCCGATCACCGTCCTGAGCCGGATCAGCACGGGGCGGTCGGACCCTTTCGCGGCGGCGATGGCCGCGTCGATCCGGTCGACGCTGTGGCCGTCGCAGGCCAGCACCTGCCAGCCCGCCGCGACAAAGCGGCCGGTCACATCCTCGGTGAAGGCCTTGTCGGTCGGGCCGTCGATGGAAATGCCGTTGTCGTCGTAAAGCACCACCAGCCGGGACAGCTTCAGATGCCCGGCCAGCGAGATCGCCTCCTGGCTGATCCCCTCCATCAGGCAGCCGTCGCCGGCAAAGACCCAGGTGCGGTGATCGACCAGATCGTCGCCGAAGCGCGCGTTCAGCGCCCGTTCCGCCATCGCCAGGCCCACCGCCATCGCCAGCCCCTGCCCCAGCGGGCCGGTCGTGACCTCGACCCCCTTGGCATGGCCGTATTCGGGATGGCCGGCCGTGATCGCGCCCCATTGGCGGAAGTTGCGGATCTGGTCCAGCGTCATGTCGGCAAAGCCGGTCAGGTGCAGCAGGCTGTAAAGCAGCATCGAGCCATGGCCGTTCGACAGCACGAAACGGTCGCGGTCGGGCCAGTCGGGATCGGCAGCGTCGAATTTCAGATGCCGCGTCCACAGCGCGGTCGCCGCCTCGGCCATGCCCATGGGCGCGCCGGGATGGCCGGAGCGGGCCGCCTCGACCGCGTCCATCGACAGGGCGCGGATGCAGTTGGCCATCGCAAAGCTGTCGCCCCCCGCACGGGCAGCGGCCAGGGCGTCGGTCAGGTCTTTCATGGGGAAACACGCTCCTCGGTGGACCGGCGGATCTCGCGCGCGGTCCGTTGCAGGGTCAGGAAGGCGGCATGGCGCGCGTCGTGCAGCGCCCGAGTGGCGGGGTCCGGGGTGCACCGCGTGGCGATGCGCGACATGGCGGGCATGGTGCGGCCCAGGTCGGGGAACAGCCCCGCCGCGACTGCGCCCAGCATGGCCGAGCCCAGCAGCACGGGTTCGGGCGACTGCGTCACCTCGACCGGCAGGCCGGTGGCGTCGGCCAGCAGTTGCCGGGTCAGGGGATGGGCCCCCGCCCCGCCGCTGACGGCGATGGTCTGGACCGGCGCGCCGTGCCGCGCCTGCGTCTCGATGATCTGGCGCAGGCCGTAGCCCAGCCCGCAGATCCCCGCGACATACAGCGCGACCAGCGCGTCCGGCTCGGTCTCCATCCCCAGGCCCATGATGACGGCGCGGGCATGGGGGTCGGCAAAGGGTGCGCGGTTACCCAGGAATTCGGGCACGACATGCAGCTGGTCGGCCAGCCGCACCGCCTGGCTTGGCGAGGCCGCAAGCGCCAGTGCACGGTCGGCCAGCCAGTGCGGCAGCGCCTTGCCCTGGGCCTCGGCCAGCGCGGCCGCGCGGGCGGAGGCGGGGTGCATCTGCACCAGCTGGTCGATGGCGGCGCCGGCGGCGGACTGGCCGCCCTCGTTCAGCCACATGCCGGGTACCATGGCCGAGAAGTAGGGGCCCCAGACCCCTGGCACGAAGGCGGGGTCGCGCGTCGTGGTCATGGTGCAGGACGAGGTGCCGAAGACATAGCCCAGGCAATCGGTCGCCTCGCCCCCGGCGGCGACGGTGCCGACGCCGCCGGCATGGGCGTCGATCAGCCCGGCGGCGACCGCCGTGCCGGGACGCAGGCCCATGGCCGCGGCCGCCTCGGGGGACAGGCCCCGGCCCAAGGCGGTCCCCGGGTCGACCACGCGGGCGCCGATCCGGGCAAAGCCGTCATCGGCCAGATCGCCCAGCCCGATCTGGCGGAAATAGGACCCGTCCCAGCGGCCTTCATGCGCCAGATAGGTCCATTTGCAGGTGACGGTGCAGGCGGACCGCTCCAGCGCGCCGGTGGCCTTCCAGGTCAGGAAATCGGTCAGGTCCAGGAAATGCGCCGCCATCCGATAGATCTCGGGCCGGTGCTCGCGCAGCCATACCAGCTTCGGCGTCTGCATCTCGGGCGAGATGCGCCCCCCCACATAGGCCAGTACGGCGTGGCCCTGGGCGTTGATGCGCGCGGCCTGATCGACCGCGCGATGGTCCATCCAGACGATGATGTCGCGTTCGGGGTGGGCCGGGTCGCCGACCGGCAGGCCCTGCCCCGAAGGCCCGATCACCGCCAGAGAACAGGTGGCGTCGAAGCCGATGCCCGCGACCTGGGCCGGGTCGATCCCGGGCTGCGCCACGCTGTCGCGGACGCTGTCGCAGACCGCCTGCCAGACCTGTGCGCTGCATTGCTCGGCGATGCCGCCGTCCTCGCGGTGCAGGGCGATGGGGCGTCTGGCGCTGGCCAGCAGCGCCCCTGTCCGGTCGAACACCCCGGCCCGGGCCGAGCCGGTGCCCACGTCGATGCCGATCACATACTGGTCCATGGCGGTTCCCCGGCTGGCGTGGCGCGTGTCAGACGCGGTCGAAGTTGGTCGGCAGCACCAGCATGTCGCGGATGGTCACCGTGCGCTTGCGCGTCAGCATGTAGACGACCGCATCGGCCACCTCGCTTGCATCGATCAGGCTGCCCGATTCCCTGGCCTTGCGCAGGTTCTCCTCGGGCCAGTCGGCCAGCAGCGCCGAGACGACCGGCCCGGGCGAAACCTGCGCCACGCGCACGCCATGCGGGATCATCTGCCGGCGCATGCCCTGGACAAAGCTGGTGATCGCCCATTTCGACCCGGAATAGACCGGCTCCCAATAGGTCGGGAAATGCCCGGCGATGGAGCAGGTGACGACGATGTCGCCGGTCTTGCGTTCGATCATGTGCGGGACGACCGCATGGACGTTCTTCATCACCGCGTTGACGTTGAGGTTCAGCATCCGGTCGATGGCCTCGGGCGTCGTCTCGGTCAGGTCGCCGCCGATATAGGTGCCGGCGTTGCAATAGAGGATGTCGATGTGATCGACCTTTTCCAGGATCTCGGGGATCATGGCATTGCAGCTGTCGGTATCCAGCAGGTTCGTGACCTGGGGAATGGCGCGGTCGCTCAGCTTGCCCGCCAGTTCGTCCAGCGCGGCTTCGTTCCAGTCCACCATGACGACGGTGGCGCCCTGGTCCAGCAGGGCCTCGGTCGTGGCCAGGCCGATCCCCGAGGCCGCGCCGGTGATGGCCGCGACCTTGCCTTGCAGCGATTCAGACATGTTCTTCTCCTGTGTGAATGTCTTGGGCGGGCTCAGCGCCATTCGCGCCCGATGTAGATGGCCAGCAGGATGATCGCGCCCTTGATGACGTCCTGCAGGTAGGGGTTGATGCCCATCAGGTTCAGACCGTTGTTCAGGATGCCCAGCAGCACCGCGCCGATCAGCGTCCCCAGGATCAGCCCGCGCCCGCCGGCGATGGCGGTGCCGCCCAGCACGACGGCGGCGATGGCGTCCAGTTCGAAGCCGACGCCGGCGTTCGGCTGTCCGCTCATCAGCCGGCCGGTCAGGACCAGGGCCGCCAGGGCCGAGGTCAGGCCGGAAATCGCATAGACCGCCAGCTTGACGCGCCGGGTCTTGACGCCCGACAGCCGCGCGGCGGTTTCGTTGCCGCCCAGGGCATAGACATGGCGTCCGAACGGCGTGCGCTGCAGCAGCACCCAGGCCAGCGCATAGATCACCACCATGATGATGACGGGCACCGGAACGACGCCGACGCGCCCGACTCCGAACCAGGAAATCCAGCTGGGCAGGCCGCTGATCGGATAGCCGCCGGAATAGATCAGCCCCAGGCCGCGCGCCATGCCCATGGTCGCCAGCGTCACGATGATCGCGGGCATCCGGCCCCAGGCGACCAGGAACCCGTTCGCCAGCCCGATGCCCAGCCCGATCAGCAGCCCCGCCCCCAGCGCCAGGGGTGCGGGCAGGCCGTTGTTGACCATCAGACCCGCGGCCAGCGTGCCGACCAGCGCCATGACCGCGCCGACCGACAGGTCGATGCCGCCGGTCAGGATCACGAAGGTCATGCCCACGGCCAGGATGCCCACGACCGACACCTGGCGCAGCACGTTCATGATGTTGCCCAGGCTGAAGAAGCTGTCGCTGGCCAGACCCATCAGGCACGACACCACGATCAGCCCGATCAGCGGCAGCGCCAGCGGTGAATGCAGGAGCCCCCCGAACGAGAAGCCGGACTTGCCGGTCGCTGCGGTATTTGCGTCATGCGACATGTTCAACCCTTCCCGTGGTTGCATAGGTCATGATGGTTTCGGAATTGATCGCCTCGCCCTCGACGGTCGCGACGATCCCGCCCGAACGGAACACGCAGACCCGGTCGGACATGCCGATCACCTCGGGCAGTTCCGACGAGATCATGATGATCGAGGCCCCCGCCTCGGTGAAGGCGCGAATCAGGGCATAGATCTCCGCCTTGGCGCCCACGTCGATGCCGCGCGTCGGCTCGTCGAAGATCAGCACCTGCATGTCGTGGTTAAGCCAGCGGGCGATGACCACCTTCTGCTGGTTGCCCCCCGATAGGGTGTCGACCCGGGCGTGGGGTCCCTGCGCCTTGACCCGGACCTGGCCCATGGCTTCGCGCGTCGCGGCCAGTTCCTTCTTCAGGTCGATGAACCAGTGGCCCTTGGCATATTTGCCGTAATTGTTCAGCGAGATGTTCTGCAGGATCGAAAAGCTGGTGATCAGCCCCTGTTCCTTGCGGCTTTCGGGCAGCAGGCCGATGCCATGCGCCAGCCCCTCGTCGGGCCCCGAGAAGCGTTTCTCGACCCCGTCCACCCTGACCTTGCAGCGCGTGGCGGGGCCGGCGCCCAGCATGGCCAGCACGGTTTCGGTCCGGCCCGAGCCGACCAGCCCGGCAAAGCCCAGGATCTCGCCCTTGCGCAGGGCAAAGCGCGACACGGGACCGCCCCGCTTCAGCTGAACCTCCTCGACCTCGACCACGACGGGCGCGGCGGGGTTCAGGGCGGGCTTCGGCGGAAAATTCGCTTCGATGCGGCGGCCGACCATCATCTCGACCAGCCGGTCGTTGTCGACCTCGCTGACCGCGCAGGAGGCGACGAACTGGCCGTCGCGCAGCACGGTGATGCGGTCGCAGATCTCGAAGATCTCTTCCAGGTGGTGCGAGATGAAGACGATGGCCACGCCCTGCTTGCGCAATTCGCGCATCACCTTGAACAGGTGCTCGACCTCCGATGGGGTCAGGGTCGCGGTCGGCTCGTCCAGGACCAGGATGCGCGCCTGAAGCGACAGGGCCTTGGCGATCTCGACGAACTGCTGCTCGGCGACCGAAAGCCGGTTCACCGGCACGTCCAACGCCACGTCGACCCCCAGCTGGCGCATGATCCCGGCCGCGCGCACGCGCATCGCCTTGCGGTCCAGAAGGCCCAGCCGGGTCCGCAGCTCGCGTGCAAGGAACATGTTCTCGACCGCGTCCAGGTGCGGGATCAGGCTGAATTCCTGGAACACGATGCCGACGCCCGCGGCAATCGCCTGGTCGTAGTCGGCGAAGTGGCGCTCGGTCCCGTCGATGCGGATCGTGCCGGCACTGGGCTGGATGATGCCGCACAGGATCTTCATCAGCGTGGACTTGCCGGCGCCGTTCTCGCCCAGCAGGGCGTGAACCTCGCCCGCGCGGACTTCCAGATCGACGCCGTGCAGCACCTCGATCTTGCCGAAGCTCTTTCTGATTCCGTTCAGTTCCAGCATCGCGCCCCCTTCCTGAACCTCGCCAATCCCGCCCCGGCGCAAAGGCCGGGGCGAGTCCGGGGAGGAACCGTTACCAGCTGAAGTCAGCCGCGTTTTCCTTGTCGACGACCATCACGTCGATCGGCACTTCCTTGGGCACCACGCGGGCGCCCCATTTCTGCGCCAGGGCCATCGCCAGGCCGACGCGGACCTGGTCGCGCGGGAACTGCGCGGTGGTCTGGATGAAGGGGCCGCCCTCGGTAATCGCCTTGACCGCTTCCGGCGCGCCGTCCACCGAAACCAGCTTGATGTCCTTGCCCGAGCCCTGGATCGCCGCCAGCGCGCCCATGGCGCCGCCGTCGTTGACCGAGAAGATGCCGGCGAGGTTCGGCTTGGACTGGATCATGTTTTCCACCACGCCCAGCGCGACGGAACGGTCCTGGCAGCCGTTCTGGGTGTCGACCAGCTGGATGTCCGGGAACTCGGCCAGCGCGGCCTTGCAGCCCTCGACGCGCTGCAGGATCGGCACGACCGGGATGCCGTCGAGGATCGCGACCTCGCCCTTGCCGCCCAGCGCGTCGCCCAGGTATTTGCAGGACATGTAGCCCGCGTCGCGGTTCTTCGAGCCGACGAAGGTGTCGACCGGGCCGTTTGCGTTGGCGTCGACCGCAACCACGACCACGCCTGCGGCCTTGGCGGCATGGACGGCGGCCTCGATCCCGGCGCTGTCGGTCGGATTGAGCAGCAGGATGTCGATGTTTTGCTGCAGCATGTCCTCGACGTCGGAAATCTGCTTGGCCACGTCATGGCCGGCATCGGTCACCACCACCTCGGCGCCCAGCGAGGCGGCGGCTTCGTTCAGCGCCTCCTGCATGGACACGAAATAGGGGTTGTTCAGTTCCTGGAACGTCATGCCGATCTTCAGCTTGTCCTGGGCCAGGGCCGGGGCGGCCAGCAGCGCCAGCGCGGCCGTGGCGGTCAGAAAGGTCGATTTCATCTGAGGGTTCCTCCCGAGTGGATGAAAGCAGGCAAGCCCTGCGCGTCTCCGGGCGGCGCCGCGCCGCCCGAATTGGTGAAAAACCGGATTGGGGCCGTTCGTCAGTCCGCCATGACCAGCGCCTTCTGGGCCGCGAAGGTCGCGCGGAACTGCGAGGGCGACATTCCCTTGTGCTTCAGGAAATGCCGGTTGAAGTTGGACAGGTTCGAGAACCCGACCTCGTAGCAGATCTCGGCCACCTTGATGTCGGGATCGGTCAGCAGCATCTGGCAGGCCAGGTCCACCCGCAACTGGTTGCGATAGCGCACCAACGTCGTGCCGGTGTGGCGCTTGAAGGCGCGGGAAAAGGCGCTTTGGCTTTGACCGACCATCTCGGCCAGTTCGCTTTCCTCGATCTGTTCGGTCAGATGCTCGCGCAGATAGGTCAGCGCGCGGTTGATGCCGCCGTCGTGCACCCGGCCAAGATCCAGGCCGAACCCCAGGCTGGCCAGGACCTCGGACTGGGGCGCGTTGGCCAGATGGTCCAGGATCTCCCAGAACAGCGCAAGCCGCCTGATTCCCTGTGCCTCGACCAGCCGGTCCATCAGCGGCCGGACCAGTCGGGTGGTTTCGTCGTCGAACAGGACGCCGCGGCGGCTGCGGTCCAGAAGCGGGCGCAGCGCCTCCATTTCCGGCATGGTGGCACAGGCGTTTTCGATGAAGGGCTCGGGAAACTGGATCACCAGAGAGCGGATGGGCACGATCTCGTCCGGCTGGATGTCGCTGATCCAGTTCTGCGGCAGGTTCGGGCCGGTCATGATCAGCTGGCCCGGCTGAAAGCGGCCCACGAAGTCGCCGATGTAGAAGGTGCCCGAGGTCGCGTTGACCAGATGGATTTCATATTCGGGGTGATAGTGCCAGCGCACCGTGCGGAACGGATAGCCATGCATCCACGCGGCGAAGGATTCGCCCTTGCGGATATGGACCAGTTCCAGATCGGGTTGCACGCCTTTCCCTCCCCCTTGATGGGCCGCGATCCCTTGCGGGGCGGCCTGCCGGCTCCTCTCCGGCGCGGCTTGTGCGCTGCCGAACCATAGGACTTTGGCATGGTGGGATTCCACATCACTGCACAGAAATTACCGATACTTTTTTGCGAAGATTGCCGCCCGATTTGACAAGTGCGGTGCGGTTGCCCTGCGGACGCAGGTCACCCATCCTTCCGCAGCGCAGAAAACTCCCGTTGAAAGCCGGTGAAAACGGGAATTTTCCAGCGGAAAGGCGGTCAGGCGGCGGGCTGACCCAAGCTCCGCAACTGCGGATAAGCGGCATGAAAGGCCACATACTTTTCCGCATATCGCGCCGCCAGTCCTGCATCGGGCGCAACCTCGGCGCGAACGGCGGGTTTGGGAAAGCCGGCGTCAGACAGGTCGCCCGTGACGCAGGCCGCCCCCAGCCGCGCCGCGCCGTAGGCGGCGCCGAAATCGCCATCCTCGGGTTCAAGCAGCGTAAGCCCGGTGGCCGAGGCCATGATCCGCAGCCAGGCCCGCGACCGTGCGCCCCCGCCCACCGCATAGGCGGCCTCGATCGGGGTGCCGGCCTTGCGCAGCGCCTGGACGCAATCGGCAAAGGCCAGGGCAACGCCCTCCATCACGCCCTGCGCCAGATCGCCCAGGCTTGACGCGCGGCGCAGGCCCAGGAACGCGCCGGCGGCATCGGGATCGTTCAGCGGCGTGCGTTCGCCCGACAGATAGGGCAGGAACAGCGCGGGCGACGGCGTGGCGACCGTTTCGGGCACCAGCGCGGCTAGGTCCGGCACGGCTTTGCCGGTGATCTCGGACAGCCAGGTCATGCTGTCGGTCGCCGACAGGATCACCCCCATCTGGTGCCAGGTCTGCGGCACCGCGTGACAGAAGGTATGGACCGCATCGCCGGTGTTGGGCGCATAGCGTTCCGTCGCCGCGAACAGCACGCCCGAGGTGCCCAGCGACAAAAACCCCGTGCCCGGCGTCATCACCCCCATGCCGCAGGCGGTCGCGGCATTGTCGCCGCCACCGCCCGCCACGGGCACGCGCGCGATGCCCCAGCGTTCCGCCAGATCGGCGCGCAGATGGCCCGACACGTCGCTGCCCTCGACCAGCGCGGGCATCTGGGCGCGGGTCAGCCCGGTCGCGCCCAGCAGCGCGTCCGACCAGTCGCGCTTGGCCACGTCCAGCCACAACGTGCCGGCCGCGTCCGACATTTCGGCGACATGCGCGCCCGTCAGCCACAGGCGCAGGTAGTCCTTGGGCAGCAGCACCTTGGCCACCGCCCGGAAGGTCTGGGGTTCGTGCTGCTGCACCCACAGCAGCTTCGGCGCGGTAAAGCCCGCCATGACCAGGTTGCCGGCAATGCCGTGGAAATCGGCCCGCGCGGTCAGTTCGGCGCATTGCGGCCCCGACCGGCCGTCGTTCCACAGGATGCAGGGCCGCAGAACCCGGTCCGATGCGTCCAGCAGCACCGCACCGTGCATGTGGCCCGACAGGCCGATGGCCTGCAGCCGCGCCATGGCCGCCGGGTGGTCGCGCAGCAAGGCGGCGATCACCGCCTCGGCGCCCGCGATCCAGTCCGCCGGGTCCTGTTCGGACCAGCCGGGCTGCGGGCGGCTGACGCTCAGCGGCGCATGGGCGACGCCCACGGTGGCGAAACGGTCGTCGACCAGCATCGCCTTGATGCCCGAGGTGCCCAGATCCAGTCCCAGATACATCGCGGCCCCCTTACTGCGGCATCGCGATCTGCAGCTTCACGTCCGTCTCGCGCGCCTCGACGGCGCGGTCGAAGCCCGCGATGCTGTCCTCGAACGGGATCGTGGCCGAAATCAGCGGCTTCAGGTCCACCTTGCCCGAGGCGATCAGCGCAATGGCCCGGTCATAGACATTGGCATAGCGGAACACCGTCTCGATCCGCAGCTCCTTGGCCTGAAGCCCGACGATGTCGACCGGCACCGGATCGACCGGCATGCCGACCAGCACGATGGCCCCGCCCGGACGCGCGAGCGCCGGCAGGCCCAGGATCGCGGGTGCCGCGCCCGAACATTCGAAGACCACGTCCGCGCCCCAGCCATCGGTCGCCTCGGCCACGGCATCGGCCAGCGCGCGGTCGCGGATATTGACCGTCCGGATACCCTGATAGGCGCCGATGATGTCCAGCTTGGGTTGGGCGAGGTCGGCGACGATCACGCGGGCGCAGCCCCCGGCCAGGGCGGCCAGCGCCACCATCATGCCGATGGGGCCGGCGCCGGTCACGACGGCGATGTCGCCGGGCTGGATGCGCGCCCGCAGCGCCGCCTGCATGCCGATGGCAAAGGGCTCGACCATCGCGCCCTCGGCAAAGCTTACGCTGTCGGGCAGCTTGTAGGTGAAGGCGGCAGGATGGACGACCTCGGGAGTCAGGCAGCCGTGAACCGGCGGCGTCGCCCAGAAGACCACGGCCGGATCGACGTTGTAGATGCCGAGCTTTGCCGCACGCGAGGTGGGATCGGGGATGCCTGGCTCCATGCAGACGCGGTCGCCGGGCTTCAGATGGCCGACCTCGGAGCCGACCTCGACGACGGTACCCGAGGCCTCGTGCCCCAGGACCATGGGCGCGTCGACGACGAAATGGCCGATCTTGCCATGCGTGTAATAATGCACGTCCGAGCCGCAGATGCCGACCGTATGGGTCTTGATGCGCACATCCCGGGGCCCAAGCGTCCTCGGCATGTCGAAATCCCGCAGCGAAAGCTTGCCCTTTTCTTCCAGAACCAGCGCTTTCATCCCATCCTCCTGACAATGGAGGGCGCTACCCGCGCCCGTCGGCCCGATCTGATGCGGCCGGATTCGCCGCGATGCAAACAAAACCCGCAGGCCGGCGCGCGGTTTGTGGGGCCCAGGCAAATTCGTATCGAAGGCCCGGGAAATTGCTATTCGGGACGGCCCGGCAAGGCGGTGTCCAAGGCCGCCTGCCGCCCGCAGCGATTCGCAGACCCCGGCCATGAAAAAGGGGGCCGCATCGCGCGGCCCCCCTTCCGGCTGACCCGAGGGGTCAGATGTCCTTGCGCGGCAGGCCGCGGTCCGCGTCGCGGTCGTCCTCGATCTCGACCTCGGTGCGGCGCACCGTGTCCGAGACGGTTTCCTGGTGCGTGTCGCTGGTTTTGCGCAGGCCGATTTCCTCGACCACGCGGGCCTCTTTCGAGATCACGGCCTCCTCGCGATACTCCTCGGCCTCGATGGTGCGGTCCTGGAAGGCATCCGCGTCCGAGACCGGGCGGTCGACCGGCCGGCGCTCGATCTCGACCCGCTCCTCGCGCAGGTCGACGCTTTCGCTGACCGGCTCCTCGACCGTATAGGCGCGCACGCGCACCCGGCCGTGGCTGGTGTCACGCTTGCCGACGCGCAGGCGCTCCTCGACCACCGGGATGGTTTCCTCTCCGGCCAGCCTGTCGCCGCGCAGGTCGTCCGAGCCGAGGTCCGCGGCGCCCAGCCGCGCATCCGTTTCGGCTGCGCCCGCGACGCCCGCTCCGGTCACGCCGAAATCGGTGCCCGTCTCGCCCGCCATGGTGCCGCGCGCCGCATAGGGGCTGGCCTCGTAGCCGCCCCAGCCCTCGGACCGCCAGCTCTGCTCGCGCTCCTCAAGGTCGATGGTGCCTTCGTCGTCCAGGATGTCCAGGACGGTGTCGTACTGGCCGGCCTGCAGACCGGTGACCGTCACCAGATAGCCGCCGCGCGACAGGCCCTCGGCATAGGTGTAGCGGTCCTGTTCGGGAAAGAAGAAATCGCCCAGGCTGTCCCAGAACCCCTTGCTGCGGTCGGGGTCGGGGGTCGCGCCCGCCGTCTCGTCGCCCTCGACCATACTGATCTGCGAGGACGAGAAGCCCGCGTCCCGCAGCCGCGCGGTGGCACGTTCGGCATCGGCCCGGCTGTCGAACATGGCGGTGATGGTGGAATTGCCCGTGGTCTGCATGTCGCTGTAGGTCATGGTGCTATCCTTTTCGAGGGAACTGGTCAGGGTTTGTGGGCGGGATCGGGTTGTCCTCGTCCGCCGGGAGCCTTTCGATGGTCGCGACCTGCTTTCTGGTCTCGACCGGCACCTCGGCCGTCTCCCGGCGTTCGACGCGCCGGATGTGGATTTCTTCGCGAAGATAAAGCTGCCGGGTCAGGACAAGCCGTTCTTCGACCACGGGGATGATGGTCACATCGCCGCGGGTGACGACCTCGGGGGCTTTATCGACTGCGCGGTTGACGGGCACGCGCTCGACCGCGACATCTACCTGGGTCAGATCGACCGGAACCAGGCTTTCGTCGGTCTGGGTCCGGACGCTGACCCGGACCCGCCCGGCCAGGCGCCGCTCGACGCTGACGCCGAGCTGTTCCTGGATCACGGGGATGATGTCGTCAGGCTTGTCCGGCATCGCAACCTTCCTTGGCACAGGACAAGGCAACGAACGACGCCCGCCTCCGTTCCCCGTGAACACGGCGATGTGCAGAAGGTGCGGGGCGGGGGTGGCGCGGGTGTGCCTGAAGGAGGCAGGGACTTTGTGGAGGACGGGCCTTTTCGAGGGGAGGATGGGAACGGGGCGACCGGAGCGTCAGGCTCTGGGTTGCCCTGTGGTGCCGCCTCGATCCGTGTCTCCGTGAGGGGGCGACCCTGCGGCAGAACGGGCAGCTTGATTTCGTCATCGTTTCGATCCGCGCCCCCGTGAGGGGGCGACCCTTCACCAACATCTCTTACGATTACCCAAGGCTTAAAACCAATTAATTTCAATATCTTATCGTGATTCAGGCTCTGCAAGGAGACCTGATTGACCTGCCCCCCACGAAGTCCCGCACCATGATGTAGAGTCTGCTCAACCCTGAAGGAGCAGACGAATGCGAAAGAGCCGTTTCACCGATGAAGAGGGGACCGTGGCCCCAGTGGGGCCGCGTAAGCCCCGATGAACAGATAATCGGGATGCTCCAGGAGCAGGAGGCGGGCATGCCGACGGCTGAGGTGTGCCGCAGGCATGGTCTCAGCCCGGCGACGTTCTACAAGCTGAAAGCCAGGTATGGCGGCATGGAGGTCTCCGAAGCCGCCAGGCTGAAGGCGCTGGAGGACGAGAACGCCAAGCTCAAGCGCCTGCTG
>NZ_KK211402.1:165050-169938 GCF_000622145.1 Paracoccus yeei ATCC BAA-599
CCCTGGCACAGCGAAGCCGTCGGGGGGGCGGTCACATCATCAGAGCCGGCTGCCGACATAGTTCTTGGGCAGTTAGTCACTCAGGTCGGCTAAGTTGATGTCCCAACTGCATGAGGCTACATTGCGCACAAAGGCTGACGTGTTTATTATCGAGAGCTTGGATCCGGATGACGAGGGTAACGGCCGATTTGAAGGCGGCGTGATCTCTCAAATTTTGAAATTGCATGGAAAGCAACCGCTCTATCGGTACGTCCGGACGGCCAAAGAATTCAAGGCGGCAGTCAAGGAGTTTGGTAAGTCCCGATACCGATATCTCCATATTTCCGCACATGGAGACCCGGAGGGACTGTGCACCACCAATCAGGAAACCATCGACTTCGACGAGTTGGGCGACATGTTACAGCCCCATCTCAAGGGCAGGAGGCTTTTCTTATCAGCTTGCTCCATGGTCCACAAAGACATGGCAGCTTACGTGATCCCGAAGACGGAATGCTTTTCCATTATGGGTCCTGAAGATGACATTGAATTTCATCGGGCCGCGCTGTTTTGGGCTTCCTTGTACCATCTCATGTTTCTCAAAGATGCCGAGAAGTTTAACCGCGCAAGATTGACTGAGACTCTGACAAGGGCGTCAACCCTGTTCGAAGTCAACATCAAGTTCTTCTATCGGTCAGACAACAAAAAAGGCTTCGATGAAGTTGACGTTCATTCATACAAGAAGCTTAAAAAGAACCCTGGGCCAAGGCAGGGATAAGTTCTGGGCATTAGCGCGACAGCTTCGAAAAAACGGCGACCTTGACCAAGCCGACCACGAAATCGCGCACGATGACAGTCTGCTTCGTCCGCACAGCAGACATTCTACCGCAGCAACAGGGACGCACCCTATAGCGGCCCCGGCCGGCGTTCCTCGGACAGCATCACATTGGCCTCGACCTGGCCCACGCCGGGCAGGGTCATGATGCGGCGGCGCAGGATGCGTTCGAAATCGGCGATGTCGCGGGCGTGGATGCGCAGGCGGTAGTCGAACTGGCCCAGGACGTGCTGGACCACCTGCACCTCGGGGATGGCGGTCACGGCGCGTTCGAATTCGTCCAGGCTGGTGCGGCCCTTGGCGGCGAGCCGAATGCCCAGGAACACGGTGACGCCGAACCCCAGCGCCGCCTGATCGACCACGATGCGGCGCCCGGCGATCACCCCCGCCTCGGTCAGGCGCTTGATGCGGCGCCAGGTCGCGGGCTGGGTCAGGCCGATCTGGCGCCCGATCTCGGCGGCGCTGCGGGTCGCGTCGCGGGCCAGCAGGCGCAGGATGGCCCGGTCGGTGGCGTCGGGCGACAGGGTCACAGCGGCAGCTCCTGCCCGTCCTTGATATTGCTGACCAGCATCAGCGCGTCGGAATCCGTGACATGCGGCAGAGACAGGATGCTTTCGCGATAGATCTGCTGCCAATGCGCCATGTCGCGGGCAATGACGTTCAGCCGCAGGTCGACCGAGCCGAGGAAGGTCTGGATTTCCGTCACTTCGGGCACCTGCCGCGCCGCCGCCATGAATTCGTCGAAGGCGCGCGGGTGGGTCTTGTCGAGGGTGAAGCGCAGGCTGACCTGCACCTCATAGCCAAGCTTGCGCCAGTCGATGCGGGTTTCGAGCGCGCGGATCACCCCGGTTTCGCGCAGCTTCTCAAGCCGGCGCCACAGGCTTGCCGGGGTGACGCCGGCGCGTTCCGCCAGGTCGGCATTGCCGATGTCGGGGTCGGCCAGAAGCTGGCGCAGAATGCGTCTGTCGGTGGCGTCGGGCATGATTTTTTCATTCCAGTAAGTACTAGATTATCATTTTCTAGCTTAGCCACCCTAAAATGGAAAGATTGCACAGAACTGGCGCTGTGCGGTCCCTATAACCATCGCATCGGAACGAGGAGAGACTCTGATGCGCGTTTACTATGATCGCGACTGCGACGTGAACCTGATCAAGGACAAGAAGATCGCCATGCTGGGTTACGGCAGCCAGGGCCACGCCCATGCGCTGAACCTGCGCGATTCGGGCGCCAAGAACCTGGTCGTGGCGCTGCGCGAGGGCTCGCCCTCGGCCAAGAAGGCCGAAGCCGAGGGGCTGAAGGTCATGGGCATCGCCGAAGCCGCCGCCTGGGCCGACCTGGTCATGTTCACCATGCCCGACGAGCTGCAGGCCGAAACCTACAGGAAATACGTCCACGACAACCTGCGCGAAGGCGCGGCGATCGCCTTCGCCCACGGCCTGAACGTGCACTTCGGCCTGATCGAGCCGAAAAAGGGCGTCGACGTCATCATGATGGCCCCCAAGGGCCCCGGCCACACCGTTCGCGGCGAATACGTCAAGGGCGGCGGCGTGCCCTGCCTGGTCGCGGTGCACCAGGACGCGACCGGCAAGGCCATGGACCTTGGCCTGAGCTACTGCTCGGCCATCGGCGGCGGCCGTTCGGGCATCATCGAGACCAACTTCCGCCAGGAATGCGAAACCGACCTGTTTGGCGAGCAGGCGGTTCTGTGCGGCGGCCTGGTCGAACTGATCCGCATGGGCTTCGAAACCCTGGTCGAGGCGGGCTATGAGCCCGAGATGGCCTATTTCGAATGCCTGCACGAGGTGAAGCTGATCGTCGACCTGATCTATGAAGGCGGCATCGCCAACATGAACTATTCGATCAGCAACACCGCCGAATACGGCGAATACGTCAGCGGTCCGCGCATCCTGCCCTACGACGAGACCAAGGCGCGGATGAAGGCGGTGCTGAGCGACATCCAGACCGGCAAGTTCGTGCGCGACTTCATGCAGGAAAACGCCGTCGGCCAGCCGTTCTTCAAGGCCACCCGCCGCATCAACGACGAGCACCAGATCGAGAAGGTCGGCGAGAAGCTGCGCGCCATGATGCCCTGGATCAGCAAGGGCAAGATGGTGGACAAAGAGCGGAACTGATCGGTTCCGGACAGGAAGCCCCGCAGCGATGCGGGGCTTTTTTGTTGCGGCAAATGTAGCCGATCATCGGACGATCCACCTTCGCGAACCGCAACCACGGCAACTCTGAACAGGCCTCAAAGCAATATTACGTGTGACCTGCCCCCCGCGAGATCCCTTAGTCTGATGTAGAGTCTGCTCAACCGCGAAGGAGCAGATGAATGAGGAAAAGCCGTTTCACCGAGGCGCAGATAATCGGGATGATCCAGGAGCAGGAGGCGGGCATGCCGACGGCTGAGGTGTGCCGCGGGCATGGTCTCAGCCCGGCGACATTCTACAAGCTGAAAGCCAAGTATGGCGGCATGGAGGTCTCCGAGGCAGCCAGGCTGAAGGCGCTGGAGGACGAGAACGCCAAGCTCAAGCGCCTGCTGGCCGACACGATGCTCGACAATGTCGTCCTGAAGGATCTTGTCTTAAGATCGCCCGGCTCCTGTGCGATATGGGAGCCGCTCTCCGGCACCTCACACATGCCGGAGAGCGGCGGAGGACGGGTCGAAAGGATGGAGGTTCCCAGGACCGGTCAGAAGTTGGATCGCCCCCGCCTTTCGTATGTCCTGAACGGATAGGTGGGGGGTGCTGCACGCATTGCCCCGTACGACAAGCACAGGAGACGAAAGGCAATGCAGGATACCGTCGGTATCGACATTTCCAAAGCCACGCTCGACGTTCACCGCCAGTCGGACGGCAGGCATGCCCGGTTCGGCAACGACAAGGCAGGTCTCGGGGCTCTGCGCCGGTGGATCGGCAAGGCCCCGGCTCGCGTGGTCTACGAGGCGACCGGTCGCTATCACCGCGACATGAGGCCACACTGGACGCGGCGGGTCATGCGCTGGTCAAGGTGAACCCCGGTCGGGCGCGCCGCTTCGCGCAGGCAGCCGGATACGGGGCGAAGACCGATCGCGTCGATGCCGCGATGCTGGCGCGGATGGGTATGGCGCTCGACCTCGACGCCACACCGGTCCGCAGTGACGCCATGCACGAAATCAGGGAGTTGCACATCGCGCGCTTCGGCCTGATCAAGGATCGCACCGCCTGCCGCAACCGCCTGCAGGCTGCGCGCAACAAGGTCGTCCTGGCGCAGTTGCGGGCGCGCCCGCGACAGGTCGAAAACCAGATCGAGCAGATCGACGCCGAACTCGCGCGCCTCGTCGCAGAGGATCCGGCGCTCGCACATCGCTACGGGATCCTGCTGTCCATTCCCGGCCTCGGCCCCGTCCCGGCGATCGCCATGCTCGTGGAGATGCCCGAACTGGGCACGATGGATGGCAAGGAAGCCGCCAGTCTTGCGGGCCTCGCGCCGATCACTCGTGAGTCGGGCAGGTGGAAGGGCCAGTCGCGGATCGGCGGCAGGCGCCGTGGATTGCGCCTGGCGCTCTACATGCCGGCCCTTGTCGCCACCCGGCACAACCGGCAGCTCGGCCAGACCTATCAGGCGCTCTGCAGCGCGGGAAACCGGCGAAAGTCGCGCTCACCGCTGTGATGCGCAAGCTCCTGATCCGCGCCAACGCCCTGATCAGGGATGACCGAAAATGGGCCGAAACCGCGCCTTGACCAAAACGGATAACTTCTGGGAAAGAACTGACGACGCTGACCAAGCGGCGAGAGGCAGCGCTCAGGGCGATGCGGGATCACGATATCTCGCAGCGCCGGGCCTGCCGGCTTGTCGGTGTCGATCCCAGGACGGTCCGGCGCGAACGCCCGCCGGAGCGAGCCATTGAAGGCGCCATTGGTTCGAGCCCAATGGCGAGCCCCGAGATCCGCGAGGAGATGAAGGAGATCGCCGGATCGGCGTGCTGCTCGAACGCAAGGGCATGATCATGAACCACAAGAAGCTCTATCGGCTCTACCGGGAGGATGGAGGAGGATCTGAAAACAGTCCGGGGGACTGTTTTCCCGACGACACTGT
>NZ_KK211402.1:169948-308648 GCF_000622145.1 Paracoccus yeei ATCC BAA-599
CCCTGGCACAGCGAAGCCGTCGGGGGGGCGGTCACATCATCAGAGCCGGCCCGACCCCTAAATCGTTTCTGTCGGATTAACGCGATGGAAAAGAAAACAGGCGACGGCGGCCAAACGCCATCGCCCTTAAGCCAGCCGGGGCGGCAGCCCTGGGGCCGCCGCCGCCAAGTCCGCTGCGCCTTGGCCCCAGGAAAGCCAAGGGCGCGCAGACGGCCGGGGGAAGACTATCCGTTCACTGCAACAAGGCTACCAACCACGCGAGAGGCCGTTCACTCTCACCCCGTATCATCTGCGGGCCGCGGGGGCCTGTCATCACCCGGTTGGGTGATTTCCGACAAAGACCCAAGCAGCCGCACCAGCCCCGCCTGCGTGTTCACGCCGGTCTTGGCATAGATGCTTTTCAGCTGGCTGCGGATGGTTTCGCGCGACAGGCCCGCGCCCTGGGCGATATCGGACACGCTGTGCCCCGCCAGGATCGCGCTCACGACGCGCCGCTCGGCCGGGGTCAGGGCGTGGCGGGCCAGCAGCGCATCGCAGCCGGCCGGGCTGCGCCCCGTGCGGCTGCGGTCGACCGTGACGGAAACGGTCGGCCCCGCGAACAGCCGCGTCATCGGGTCGGCGCCATGGCGCACCAGCGACATCAGCCCCTGCCCGGTCTGCACGACCCGGCGTTGGGGGCCCGCGTAATCGGATCGCAGCATCAGCCGCATCAGGTTCTGCGCCTCGGGGTCGGCCAGCACCAGCCGGCCCGCGACGATCCGCATCGCCCCTGGCGCGGGCTCGGGCGCCGTCGCGTGGCGCAGCCGGCCGTCCTGCCCGACCAGCGCCATGTCCAGCCCCAGCGCCGCCAGATGGGCCGAGGCCGCCTCGCCCCCGGGCGGACGCGACCCCAGGGCACGGTAATAGCGCGCCATCGCGGCCAGCATCGGCCAGACCGCCGTCAGCCGGGCCCGGGCCAGCAGCGCCACATCGGGGCTGGTGCTGTCCATGTTCAGGGTGATGACCGCCGCCTCTTGCGGCTGGGCGCTGATGACCATGCCCGAGGTGCCCAGGATTCCGTGCGGGCGGGCAAAGTCCTGGTAATAGGCCGACCGCTCCAGCACCGGGCGGGGCACCGACTCGAAATCGGCGCGGGCGCGGCCGACATCGCAGCGGTAATCCTTGGACCAGAGCGGATTGATGGCGGCATAGTCGCGCAGGTACAGGTCCGCCACCGCTCGGTCGATCCCGTGCAGGTAAAGCCCCGCGTCGGTCGGCCCGCCCCGGAACTGGACGAACATCGCCACGCCTGCGCCAGGCAGGCCGGAGGCCAGCACGGCCAGCGCATGGTCCCAGGGGGTCTCGCCGATCATGGCGGCAAAGGCACGCGACCGGAAGGTTTCGACGATCCGCTGCATCGGGGCATCTCCGTCCGTCCTGGCCCCAGCATAGCGCAGACCACCCCGCGCCGAAAAAGGAAACCGCCCCTATCCGGCAGAGGCGGCCGGCTTTTCGTCCAGCAAAGTGCGCATCTCGGCCAGAAAGCTGCGCAGGACCGGAGCCGGATCGTCCCGGCGATAGACCATGAAGACGTCGCTGACCGGCGGATCGGGCCGGATCGGCAGAAAGACCAGCGGTCCCGCCGTCAACGTGGCGATGGCCGCCGGAACGATGCTGACGCCGAAACCCGCCTCGATCAGGCTGGGAATCGACTGCGCGTCCACCACCTGCTGCGAGATGCGCGGCCGGTGGCCCCGGGCCATCAGGCAGGCCATCAGATAAGCCGCGAAGTCCGAGCTTTCGGGCCGCAGCACCACATGGGGATCAGCGCGCAGGTCGTCGATGGACACCGCGGGTCGTCCGGCAAGCGGATGGGATGCGGGCAACAGCGCCACCATTTCCTCGCGCCAGCCGTATTCGTGGGCCAATTCGGGCTCGCGCGGGATCGAGCGGTTGAAGCTGACATCGGTGCGCCGGCTCAGCACTTCGGCGATCTGCGCCGAGGGCGACTGTTCGTGCAGCCGCAGGGTGATTCGGGGGTGTCGGGCCGCGAAACGCGCCAGCAGACCCGCCAGCCCGCCCCGCAGGATCGAGCCCGTTGCACCGATTTCCAGCAGCCCGTCCTGGCCATGCTGAATTTCGCGCACCTCCTGCAGAGCGCGGTCGTACTGGTCCAGCATGTTGCGCGCCCGCAGCAGAAACGCCTGCCCCGCCGGCGTCAGCGCCACGCGACGGCTGGTGCGGCTTAGCAGGTCCACCCCGACCTCGCGCTCAAGTGTCTGAATCTGCGTGCTCAGGGGCGGCTGGGACATGTTCAGCCGCTGCGCGGCGCGGGTAAAGCTCAGCTCCTCGGCCAGGGCCACGAAACAGTGCAGCTGACGAATGCGCATACGGTGGCCCTATGGATCAATGCCAAATCAATATTAGACATGAATGGGGCTTTTTACCAACTATCCACGACAGTCCGGGAGGGGTGCGCAGGACAAGCGATGCAACCGGCATCCGCCGCCCCCTTCTGCCTTGCAGGGAGAGAATGAATGCCAAGCTGGTCACGGTCCCTATTCGGGCAGGTCTGCATCGCGCTGGTGCTTGGGGTCGCGGCGGGCTTCTTCGCCCCCGAATTCGCCGCCAAGATGAAGCCGCTGGGCGATGCCTTCATCAAGCTGGTCAAGATGCTGATCCCGGTCATCGTCTTTTGCGTCGTCGTCCACGGCATCGCCGGGGCGGGCGACCTGAAGAAGGTGGGCCGCGTCGGCGTCCGCGCCATCGTGTATTTCGAGGTCATCACCACCATCGCCCTGGCGCTTGGCATCCTGCTGGCCTATCTGTTCGGCCCCGGCCACGGCATGAACGTGGACCCCAGCCAGCTGGACGCCTCGGCGCTGTCGACCTATGTGGACCGCGCGCATGAAGTCAGCAGCGGCGGCACGGTCGATTTCCTGATGAAGCTGATCCCGGCCACCATGGTCAGCGGCTTTGCGCAGGGCGACGTGCTGCAGGTGCTGGTGGTCGCGGTCCTGTTCGGCTGCGCGCTGTCGCTGATCGGCGAACGCGGCAAGCCGCTGTTGCACATGATCGAACTGACCGGAGAGGTCACGTTCAAGATCATGTCCTTCATCGTCCGGCTGGCGCCCTTGGGCGTCTTCGGCGCCATCGCCTTCACCGTCGGCAAATACGGCATCGGCTCGCTGGCGCAGCTGGGGTATCTGGTGGCGCTGTTCTATGTCACCATCGCGATCTTCGTCTTCGTCGTCCTGGGCACCGTTATGCGTCTGGCGGGGTTCAGCATCGTCAAGCTGCTGCGCTATCTGCGCACCGAGTTGGGCATCGTGGCGGGCACCGCGTCCAGCGACTCGGTCCTGCCCCAGACCATGCGCAAGCTCGAGCGGCTGGGCATCAAGGGATCGACCGTGGGTCTTGTCGTGCCAACGGGTTACAGCTTCAACCTCGACGCTTTCTCGATCTATCTGACGCTTGCCGCGGTGTTCATCGCGCAGGCCACGAACACGCCCCTGTCGACCGTGGATCTGCTGACCATCCTGGGCGTGGCGCTGATCACCTCGAAAGGCGCGCATGGGGTGCCCGGCTCGGCCATCGTGATCCTGGCCGCCACGCTGGCCGCGATCCCGGCAATCCCCGCCATCGGGCTGGTGCTGGTCCTGTCGGTCGACTGGTTCATGGGCATCGCCCGGGCCGTCGGCAACTATATCGGCAACTGCGTGGCGACCGTCGTGGTCGCGGCCTGGGTCGGCGACATCGACCGCGACCGCGCCCGCCGCATCCTGAACGGAGAAGAACCGGACAGCTTCGACCTGCTGGACGCCGAACCCGAGGTCCCGCTGCCCGAACCCAGGCACGTCTGAGCGGGGTGCCGCCGGGGCTGTTTTCCCGGGGAAACCGCCCCATGATGCCGCCGGATGGACCCTGTCGCAATCAAGGGCTTCTCATCCGGCGCGCGGCATGGCAGAGGGGGGCCGCCGCCGGTGACGGCGGCGCCCCTGCAAGGTTTCGACAGGATCCGTTGATGACGTTGGCACAGCCAGGCAACTTAGGCCCCGGCCCGGCCCGCCCCGGGACCGATCCGTCCGCCATGCTGCGACTGCCGGGCGACCGCGCCGCGACCGGACGCCCCCTGCCCGAGGCGCTGGCGGGCGACGGCCCCGCCGCCATCACCCTGGCGATTGCCCAGGCTCTGCCGCCCCTGGCCGCGCGCCTGGCCGCGGGACGGCTGCACGGCGACCCCGAGGCGGTCGTGGGCACCAACGACAGCGGCGACCGGCAGAAGGCGCTGGACCTGGCCGCCCATCACCACATGCTGGACGCCCTGGCCCGCGCCGGCGTCGGCCGCGTCCTGTCCGAAGAGGCCGAGGCGGTGATCGAGTTGAACCCCGGCGGGGCCTATGACGTGGCGATCGACCCCATCGACGGCTCGGGCAGCATCGGCATCGGGGCGCCGCTGGGGATGCTCTATTCGATCCTGCCCGCCGCGCCCGAAGGGTTCCTGCGGCCCGGCCGGGCGCTGGTCGGGGCCGGATACGCCAGCTTTGGCCATTCGCTGGATTTCGGCTGGACGCTGGGCCAGGGCACCCATGTCGCCACCCATGACGCCGAGGCCGGGATCTTCCGCGTGACGCGCGAAGCCGTCGCGCTGAAGCCCGCCGCGTCGACCATCGCCTACAACGCCTCGAACGAACGCCACTGGGCGCCCGGCCTGCAGGCCTGGGCGCGCGACCTGCGGGCCGGGTCCGAGGGTCCGCGCGGGCGCGACTTCAACATGCGCTGGTTGGCCGCGGCCGTGGGCGAGTTGCACCGCATCCTGCTGAAGGGCGGCGTCTTTCTGTATCCCGATGACCGCCGCCCGGGCTACGGCGACGGCCGGCTGCGGCTGGTCTATGAAGCCGCGCCCATCGCCTTCCTGATCGAACAGGCCGGCGGGCTTGCGACTGACGGCCAGGGGCCGATCCTGGACCGCCGGCCCGGCAGCCTGCATGCCATGACGCCGCTGTATTTCGGCGCGCGCGACGAAATCGACACCATTCACGCCTATCTTGCCACCAGCAAAGGATAATTGCCCATGTCCATGATCACGCTGCGCCAGCTTCTCGACCATGCGGCCGAGAACGGCTATGCCGTCCCGGCCTTCAACATCAACAACATGGAGCAAGGTCTCGCGGTGATGGCCGCGGCCCAGGCGACCAATTCCCCGGTCATCCTGCAGGCCAGCCGCGGCGCGCGCGCCTATGCCAACGACCTGGTGCTGAAGGCGCTGATCGAGGGCCTGTCGCGCGCCTATCCCGAAATCCCGATCTGCATGCATCTGGACCACGGCAACGGCCTTGCGACCTGCGCCACTGCCATCCAGAACGGCTTTACCAGCGTGATGATGGACGGCTCGCTGAAATCCGACGGCAAGACCCCGGCGGATTACGACTATAACGCCGGCGTCACCGCCAAGGTGGTCGAAATGGCCCATGCCTGCGGCGTCTCGGTCGAGGGTGAGCTGGGCGTCCTGGGCA
This sequence comes from Paracoccus yeei ATCC BAA-599, assembly GCF_000622145.1. Classification (GTDB taxonomy): domain Bacteria; phylum Pseudomonadota; class Alphaproteobacteria; order Rhodobacterales; family Rhodobacteraceae; genus Paracoccus; species Paracoccus yeei. Next base: position 175,444 of record NZ_KK211402.1, read on the forward strand.
GCCTGGAAACCGGCATGGGCGACAAGGAGGACGGCCACGGCGCCGAGGGCAAGCTGTCCGAGGACCAGCTGCTGACCGACCCCGCCGAGGCCGAGCGTTTCGTCAAGGACACCGGCGTCGACGCGCTGGCCATCGCCATGGGCACCAGCCACGGCGCCTACAAGTTCACCCGCAAGCCCGACGGCGAGATCCTGGCCATGCATGTGATCGAGGAAATCCACCGCCGCCTGCCCAACACCCACCTGGTGATGCACGGGTCGAGCTCGGTCCCCGAGGACCTTCAGCAGATCATCAACAGCTATGGCGGCGACATCAAGCCGACCTGGGGCGTCCCGGTCGAGGAAATCCAGCGCGGCATCAAGTCGGGCGTGCGCAAGGTCAACATCGACACCGACAACCGCATGGCGATGACCGCCGCGATCCGCAAGGTCTTTGCCGAGGAGCCGGGCGAGTTCGACCCGCGCAAGTACCTCAAGCCGGCGATGGAGATGATGACCGAGATCTGCAAGGCCCGCTACGAAGCCTTCGGCACCGCCGGCAACGCCTCCAAGCTGAAGCCGCTGCCGCTGGCCGCGATGGCGAAACGCTACGCCGCCTGATCCGGGCGCCGGCAGAACGAAAAAGGGGGCGGGCCGCCTGGCCTGCCCCCTTCCCGTTTCCGAAGCCGCGCGCCGGGTCAGGACACCAACGGCCGCCCGTGTTGCAGGTGGCGCACCGCCAGCTTGCGCGACTGCCGTCCCGAGGGCATGAGCCGGGCCGATACAGGCGCCTGGGTCAGCGCGCGCAGTTCGGGGAACAGCGCCAGGATTTCGTCCAGCGCCGCCCGGCCCACGGACCGCAGCGCCTCGGGACCGGGATAAAGCGACTCGGTTTCCGCCCCGTTCGACACGACCACCTCGTGCCGGTCGAACAGCATGTGGAAATATTCGACCTCGTGCAGATCATCGGCCAGGTCGATGCCGTCGATCTGCAAAAGCTGCTTGGCTGCGACAAGCACCTCGTCGGCGCCGAACATGGTGCGCGCCACCTTCGAACGGACCAGGATCCTGTGCTGCGGCGAAACGACAAGGTCGGTGGCCGGCAGGCCCCGACCAAGCGCATGGGCGCGGATGCGGACCGGGCGCATCGCCGGATTGCGCGCCAGCGCAGCCGCAGTCAGCCGCGCCGACCCGATCCAGCGGATCGGCTGCAAGCCACGGTCGCGGGTCAGCACCAGGTCGCCCGCGCGCAGGTCCTCGATCGCCCGCTCGCCCGCGTCGGTCAGGATGCGGACGCCCCGGGTGAAGCAGGGCGCCAACATGTTGCCGCTGTCCAGCGACTGACCGTCGCTGTCCTGGGTGCCGGACCAGCGCGCGGTCAAGAGCGTTCCCTCGGGCGGCCAGGGGCCGTCGAAAGTATAGCCCGCGATGGTGCCGCTTGCGCCATTCGCACTGAGCGCGACCAGGCGATATTCACGCTCGACACCGTCGACCGTGGCCACCACCGTGATCTCGAACTCGTTCTCGACCGTCGTGCCGGCGGGATAACCGCCGACGGCTTCGGCCAGCTGCTGGGTGCTTTCACCGACGCCATAGTCGTTCAGAACCGTGTCTTGGCCGTCGGTGTCATCGACTGTAACCAGGGTGGCGGCGTCGCGCGCGTAGGTGAAGGTCCCTGTCGCATATTGCCAGTTCGAGCCATCAGGCGCGATGTAGCCGTCCTGAAAAGGTTGGTAACCACCCGGCGAGGTGGTGAATGCCGTCGCGGGCAGGACATAAAGGGAATAGGTGGCCATTTTTACTCCACAGGACTCAGGGTCGCAGGCGCCCCGAGGGGCACCGAAAAGTCAAGGGATGAACAGGGTCGAGACAAGCGTGGAAACAGCCCACGCGAGCACGATGGTCATCGCATTGCCCGATGGGCAACGTCGCCTGTCTATCGCATGGGGCGAGCAGGTCAAAGACTATCTTTACCACTGCGATAGCTTGACGGGCGGAGGTGCCCTCAGGCCTGCCGCAAGCCGCTCAGCACGTCGCTGATGTGATAGGGCTTGTCCACGACCGGGACAGCCCCGAACCGAGGCGGCGGTTCGAAATCCCCGCCGTAGCCGGTTGCAAAGACAAAGGGCACGCCCAGGTCCTGCAAGGCGGCGGCGACGCCGAAGGAATCCTCGTTGCGCAGGTTCACGTCCAGAACGGCCAGTTCGGGCGGGTCGCGGCGGATCATCTCGAAGGCGGTCGCGGAATCCGGTGCGATGCCGGTCACGACCAGGCCATAGTCCGTAAGGTCCGCCTCAAGCGACATGGCGATCAGGATCTGGTCCTCGACCAGCATCACCCGGCGACCGTTCAGCGCGTGGGCCGGGGTCGGTTCCAGCGGCGGCGGTTCCTCGGTCCTGGGGGCCGCGGCAGCCGCCGGCGCAAGCCGCACGAAGCGCGCGGGCAAGGTAAAGCGCGCCTCGACGCCGTCCGGGCGCCAGTCGAGCCCGCTTTCTCCGCCCAGGTCGTACGGCACCGCCTCGTTGACCAGGGATGATCCGAAGCCGATGCGCTGCGGCGCGACCAGGTCCGGCACGCCCGTCTCGCGCCAGACGATCCGGCAGTTGCCGGCGTCGTCCAGGTGCCAGGTGATGGAAAGCCGCCCCGCCCCCGCCGCCAGCGCCCCGTATTTGACCGCATTGGTCGCCAGTTCATGCAGCACCAGCGCCATCACGGAAAAGGCCCGCGCATCCAGCGCGATCTCCGGTCCCTCGATCCCGATCCGGGAGAGATTGTCGGAATAAGGCGCCAGTTCCGCCTGGACCAGCGTGCGCAGAAGCCCGCCGCTGTCGTCCCGCCCGGCCTGGTCATGGGCATAGGCCAGCGCTTGGATGCGGCCGCGCAGCGTTTCGACATAGCTGTCCAGCGTCTCGCCCTGGGCGGGGCGCTGGGAGACGAGCGAGCGGATGATGGCCAGGATGTTCTTGACGCGATGGTTCAGTTCCTGGTTCAGTACGCGCTGGCGCACCGCCGCCCGGGTGCGTTCGTCCGCCAGGACTTCGCTGTTGAACAGCAGCACCTCGACCACCGAGATGCGCAGAGCCTCGGCAAAGCTCAGATCGGCCTCGGACCAGGGATGCGAGCGGTCGCGGACGGTTTCCTTCCAGATCGCGAAGCTCTTGCGCGGTGTCAGGCGGTCGCCCAAGGGGCCGGTTTCGTAGGTCTTGTTCGGATCGCCGCCCCAATCCAGGGTGCGCACCGCCTCGGGCCGGAAATAGAACAGGAAATCGCGCGGCCGCTGCGACAGGGGCACGATCAGGACCCCGGCGATCTGCGCGGTCAGAGCGGGCGCGTCCGGCAGATGGTCCATCAGGCGATCGGTATGGAACACCTGCCCGTCGGGACTGTCCTGCGCCAGGCGCAGCAGCGGGCCCACCAGGTCGCGCCCGGGTGCGTTGCCCAAGGGCGTCCATTCGCCGTCGAACCACAGCCCGACCCCTTCGGCGGCGATCAGTTCCGCCAGTTGCGGCAGGCGGCTGCGCAGGGTGTCCGCGGCATCGTCGCTGCGGCTGGCATCGACCATCAGGTCGTCCAGCGCCCGACGGGCCACGATTTCCGCGTTGCGGGCGCGGCGGCGGCGCAGCGTGTCGAGCTGCATCGAGAAGAATTCGCCCACCATCTCGGCCGCGGCGCGCTCGGCCATGCTCAGGACGCGCGGGGCATAATGGTGGCAGGCGATCAGGCCCCACAGCGCCCCGTCGAGAATGATCGAGACCGACATCGAGGCCGCGACACCCATGTTGCGCAGGTATTCGCAATGAATGGGCGAGACGCTGCGCAGATGGGCATAGGACAGGTCCAGCGGCCGGTCCTGGGCCCCGGGCAGGATCGGGACCGGAGCAAAGGACACGTCCCCGATCACCCGGATCGGGTTGCGCAGATACAGCGCCCGCGCCTGCCGGGGAATGTCGCTTGCAGGGAAATACTGGCCGCGAAAGCTTTCGTGATAATCGCGCTTGGCCTCGGCCACGACCTTGCCGGCGCCGTCGGGTCCCAGTTCATAGACCATCACCCGGTCATAGCCCAGCTGCGCCTGCAGCAGCAGCGCGGCCTGCTGGATCAGGCGCTCGGGCGTCTCGGCGGCGCGCAGGCGGCCGATGACGGTGCGCGCCATGCCCAGCACCGGACCCGGCAGAGGGGTCGCGGGCTCGAACTCGATGATGGTGCGTTCGTCGAACCGATGCGCGGTGACATCCAGCGTGCGACCGTTGATTTCCACGCCGAACAGCGTCGCGGGCTGCGGCACGGTGCCGGTCAGCGCAACGGACAGGGCATTGCCCAGGGCATGGCTCGCCTCGCCCCCGATCACCTCGGCCAGGAAGCGCCCGACCGGGGCGCCGTCCAGGTTCAGCATCGCAGCGGCATTGGCCGAATGGTGCAGGACCTGCCGCATGGCGTGGTCGCAGGCCAGCAGGCAGCCATGGGGCTGGATGCTGCCGGGAATGTGGATCGGCTCGCGGTCGCAATTGGTCAGGTCGATGGGCTGGCCGGCCAGCATCATGTCCGAAGCGGGGATTTCCGTCATGCCGTCGCGTCCAGCCGGTACGCGGCAAGCGCCAGCCCGAAGACCGAACGGGCCGCCGCCCCGGCCTCGGCGGCGCCGGCGCCCGAACCGTCGAGCCAGGCCAGGAAACGGCTCCAGCGCCCGGCGTCCCGAGTCTGCGCGGCAAGGTGGCGCGCGCCGCGGTCCTGATCCAGCCCTAGTTCGCCCGCGCGCCGCTTCAGCAACCGCGCGCCCAAGGCGGACCCTTCCAGAACATAGTAGGCGCCTGCCCGCGCGGCCGCGCCTTCCAGCGCGGGGGCGGCGGGGACCGGCCATTCGGACAGGCCCAGGTCCGTAAGGTCGCCGCGCAGGGAGGGGGCGAGGGGCAGGACCTGCCAGCCGGCATCGTCGCCACGGGCCAGTTCCTGCTCGATCGCCTGGCGAAAGGCCAGGCTGCCCTGCACATAACGCGCGTAATCCTGCGCCGACCGAAAGCCGCCGATGCCGGTGTCCAGCGTCTCGTGCAGATCGCGCGTGGCCGCCATCAGGGCATGGCGAAGACCGTCATGTTTCATGGCGTCATCCCTTTCATCAGCCATTGGTAAATGCCGGCTGTCCCGAATTGCAACGCCCGCCGCGCCCCTGGCGTCAAAGCAAACATAGGTTAATCTTGACGGTCCGGCCTTCAATCGGGAACGCCGGGCGGCACGCGCATGTTCCTTTCGTGCATGGCGATGGCCTCTTCGAGGTCGGGAAAGACGGTCAGCCGGCCGTGCTCCAGCACCGCGCCCATATTGCACATCTGCCGCACCATGGGCATCGAATGGCTGACCACGATCGCGCTGGAGCTGCTCATCCGGTCGTTGAACACGCGCTGGGACTTGGCGCGAAAGTTCGCGTCGCCCACGCTGGTCACTTCGTCGACCAGATAGGTGTCGAAATGGATGCCCATGCTGGTGCCCATCGCCAGGCGCGAGCGCATGCCCGAGGAATAGCTGGCAAAGGGCTGGTAATAGTGCTGCCCCAGTTCGGCGAAATCGGCGACGTAATCGACCAGTTCGTCGGTATCGACGCCATAGATGCGCGCGACGAAGCGCACGTTCTGCGCACCCGTCAGCTCGCCATGAAAGCTGCCGGCAAAGCCCACCGGCCACGAGATGGTCCCGTCGGACAGAACCTGCCCGCCGTCCAGCCCGATGGTGCCCGCGATCATCCGCAGCAGGGTCGATTTTCCCGCCCCGTTGCGCCCCAGCAGCGCCACCGAGCTGCCGGTGGGGAACACGGCGCTCAGCCGGTCGGCGACCACGGTCTGCCGGCCCTTGAGACGGTAGACCTTGGTCAGATTGTCCAGAACGATCATGGCTCAGGCGCGGTCGCGGATGCTGTAATAGATCAGGATCAGGATGGACCAGCCGGTCAGCAGCAGGCCGAAGACCATGAACAGCAGCCAGGGCCGGTCGGGCTCGGTCGAGCTTTGCGCCACCTTGGGCTGGATATGCGCCGCCAGATAGCGCGACTGCCGCTGCGCCGTGGCCAAGGCCGCCTCATAGGCGATGCGGGCCGAGCGATAGGCGCCCTCGGCGAATTCGCGATCCACCGACAGCTTTTCGAATTCGGCCATCAGTTGCGAATAGCTTTCCCCCGAGGGGCCCTTGCCGTCGGCGCCGAACTTGTTGCGCTCGGCGTCGATCAGGCGGCGCAGGGCGTCGATCTTTTGCTGCGACTGGATGACGCGGTGGTCGGTCTGGGGGGCGCTGTCCAGCAGCAGGTCATGGGCGACCAGTTGCTCGGCCAGTTGCCCCTGCAGGCCCGCGATGACACCCATCTGGCTGCTGAGGTCGGCCGTGGGATCGACGATCTGCGAGCGCATGCGGAAATCGGTCATGGCCTGGCGCGTCACCGTCAGTTCCTGGCGCGCCTTGTCCAGTTCAAGCTTGGCCATGCGCGTCGCATCGTCCAGGGCAATGGCCGACAGTTCGTTGATCTTGTCCGAGCTTTCCTGGAACACCGCCGCGGCGATCTGCTGCGCGTCCTCGGGGGTGAAGGCGCTGACGTTCAGAGTGATGATCTGGGTCTGGCTGTCATAAAGCACCTTCACCTGGCGCTGCCAGTAGCGGGTCAGATCCTCGATATGACCCTCGGGATCGAAGGCGAAGACGAAATCCCGCGGCCATTCGCGGGAAAACCGGGACCGGATGTCCAGTTCCGCATCGACCTTTTCGACCATGTCCTGGCTGCGGATGTACTGATACAGGATATCCGTGTCCGCCGCCCCGCCACCGCCGGTAAAGGGCGCAAGCCCGCCCAGGATGTCCAGCGAAGGCGTCTGCTGTTCCTGCCTGACCGAAAAGCCCACGGTCGACAGGTACTGGTCGCTGGCGCGGCCCCAAAGATACCAGGCCCAGAGCAGGCTGGGCAGGGCGACGAACAGCAGAAAGGACAGCAGCACCAGCCAATGCCGCGCCTTGGGCTTGGCCAGGGCGACCGGGGGACGCACGGCGGTCTGCGCCCCGCCCGGACCCGCGGGCGGCCCCTTCGGCCGCGCGGGCACCGGCTGGCCGGGCGCCGGGCGGGCCGCCGGCAAGGGGGCCTGCGCCGGTTGCGCCATGGGCTGGACCGGAATCGGCCGGGTCGCCAAGGCACCGCCCTGGGGCTTGGCAGCCGGCGCCTGCTGGCTCAGCGGCGGACGGTTCTGGCCCTCGAACGGACGGACCGGCCGGGCCGAGGCAACGGGCCGCGAGGCCGCCGCCCCGGCCCCCGCCCCCGAAAACGGCCGGGGGGCACCGCCATTCACCGCCTCGGCGCGCGCGACGACAGGGGTGACGGCGTCCGGCTGGCCGGGTGCGGCGGCGGCCTTGCCGTCATTGGTCTTGGGCGGGGTGGTCACGACGGTCGCGCTTTCGCTGGTTTACCTTTTCCACGCCGTTGTTACATATTGCGCCCTGCCAAGACCAGTATTTGTATTCACATGTCCGATATCACGTCCCAGCCGCGCACGCCCCAGATTCCGGCCGCCCACCGGCGCCCCCACGGCCGCATGGGCCGCATCATCGTGGCGCTGATCCTGCGCGAGATGGCGACTACCTATGGCAAGTCCGCGGGTGGCTATCTTTGGGCCGTGATCGAGCCGGTCCTGGGCATCGTCATCCTGGCGCTGATCTTCGGGATGATGCTGAACGAACCCGCGCTGGGAACCAGCTTTCCACTGTTCTATGCCAGCGGCTTTCTGCCCTTCACGATGTTCAACAGCATGGCAGCCAAGATAGCGCTGTCGATCCGCTTCTCGCGCCCGTTCCTGGCCTATCCCAGCGTCACCTTCATCGACACGATGATCGCGCGCGCGCTTTTGAACATGCTGACGAACATCGCCGTCATCGCCATCGTGATCACGGGGATCTTTATCGTCTACCAGATCCCGCCCGTCGTTAACATGGCCGCGATCTTCGAGTCGCTGGTCATGATCTCGTTGCTGGGCATCGGCGTCGGGTCGATGAACTGCTACCTGATGACGGCCTTTCCGGTCTGGGAACGGACCTGGCAGATCGTCACGCGTCCGCTGTTCCTGATCTCGGGCACGCTGTTTCTGTACGATTTCATGCCCTCCAGCGTCCAGAACCTGCTGTGGTACAACCCCCTGCTGCATTGCGTGGGGCTGATGCGGCGCGGGATCTATCCAACCTACGAGGCCGCCTATGTGAACCAGGCCTATGTCGTCGGGGTTTCGGTGGTGCTGCTGGTCTTCGGGCTGCTGCTGCTCAAGCGCTTTCACCGCGACCTGCTGGAACGCTAGGCTGGCGACCGGCAGGCCGATCCGCTAGCCTGCCCCCGTCCCCTTGCCACGAGGTCTGCCATGTTCCGCTGGTTCGAAAGCCGGCTTGATCCCTATCCGGCCCAGGCGCCGCAGATGCCGCCGCGGGGGCTGTGGCGTTTCATGCTGCATTTCACGCAAGGGGCGCATGGCTACATGCTGGCGATGGCGGCCTGCTCGGCCCTGATCGCGGTGGCCGAGGTGGTGCTGTTCGGCTATCTGGGCGATCTGGTGGACCGCATGTCGGGCGCAGACCGGGCCGGATTCTGGGCCGACGAGGGGGGCCGCCTGATCCTGATGGGCACGATCCTGATGATCGGCCTGCCGCTGCTGCAGACACTGTTTTCGCTGCTGATGCATCAGACGCTGATGGGCAACCTGCCCCAGCGCATCCGCTGGCAGGCGCACCGCTATCTGCTGCGCCAGTCCATGAGCTATTTCCAGGACGAATTCGCCGGCCGGATCGCCACCAAGCTGATGCAGACCGCACTGGCGGTGCGCGAAGTGGCGATGAAGTTCCTGGACGTGCTGGTCTATGTCGCGGTCTATTTCATCGGCGCGATCGTGCTGGCCGCCTCGACCGACGGCTGGCTGGCTCTGCCCTTCCTCGCGTGGGGCCTCGCCTACGGCGTGCTTTTGTGGTGGCTGATCCCGCGCATCGGCCGCGTCAGCGAGGCGCAGGCCGACGCCCGGGCCGTGATGACCGGCCGGGTGGTGGACAGCTATACCAACATCTCGACCGTCAAGCTGTTCTCGCACTCCTCGCGCGAGGAAGGCTATGTCCGCGAAAGCATGGAGGGCTTTCTGGACACGGTGCACGGGCAGATGCGGCTGGCGTCGATCCAGAACATCCTGCTGTCGGCGCTGAATTCGGGGCTGACATTCGCCGTGACCGGGCTGGGGCTGTGGCTGTGGACCTCGGGCCGGGTCGAGGTGGGCGCGGTGGCCATCGCCATCCCCCTTGCGCTGCGCCTGGGCAACATGTCGCACTGGATCATGTGGGAATTCGCCGGGCTGTTCGAAAACATCGGCACGGTCCGGGACGGCATCGGCTCGCTCGCGCTGCCGCGCATGGTGACGGATGCGCCGGCGGCGCGACCGCTGGCCGTGACCAGCGGCGGTGTCGAGTTCCGCGATGTCACCTTCCGCTATGGCGCGACCGAGGAAAGCGGCCGCGGCGCGGTTCTGGACAGGCTGGACCTGACCGTCGCGCCGGGCGAACGCATCGGTCTGGTCGGGCGTTCCGGTGCCGGCAAATCCACGCTCGTCGACCTGATGCTGCGGTTTCATGACCTGGAATCGGGGGCGATCCTGATCGACGGGCAGGACATTTCGCAGGTCACGCAGGAATCCCTGCGCGCCGCCATCGGGGTGGTGACGCAGGACACCTCGCTTCTGCACCGCTCGATCCGCGACAACATCGCCTACGGCCGTCCCGACGCGACCGAGGCGCAGATCCGCCGCGCAACCGAACTGGCCGAGGCCGACCTGTTCATCGAGGGGCTGACCGATTCCCAGGGCCGCCGGGGCCTGGATGCCCATGTCGGCGAACGCGGCGTGAAATTGTCGGGCGGGCAGCGCCAGCGCATCGCCATCGCGCGGGTGCTGCTGAAGGACGCGCCGATCCTGGTCCTGGACGAGGCGACCAGCGCGCTTGACAGCGAAGCCGAGGCCGCGATCCAGTCCCGGCTGGAGCTGATGATGCAGGGCAAGACCGTCATCGCCATCGCGCACCGGCTGTCCACCATCGCGCAGATGGACCGGCTGATCGTCATGGACCGGGGCCGCATCGTCGAACAGGGCACGCACGAGGCGCTGCTGGCCCGGGGCGGCATCTATGCCGGCCTATGGGCGCGGCAGTCGGGCGGCTTCCTGCAAAGCGTCTGAGGGCGCATAGACCGCCAGAAAGCGGCCGACGCGGGACGTCACATGCGCCTCGATCCGGTCATCGGGCAGCGGCGGCATCATCAACAGCGCGCGCCGCTGCAGCCCCGCGATCACCAGGTCCAGGAATTCGGCCGCAGCCGCCCCGCAATCCTCGATCGCAAGGTCGCCCCGGTCGACCCTGCCTTGCAGATAGTCCGCCAGGATCGCGGCCGAGCGCGCGGGCCCCGCTTCGTAGATCTTGCGGGCCAGGTCGGGAAACTTCTCGCCCGCGCCGATCATCATGCGCATGGCGGCCAGCACCTCGGGCTGCAGCAGGGTCGAAACCATCTGCCGGGCAATGGCGCAGAGTTCGTCCCCCGCCTGCCCCGCGCCGGAACCCAGCCGGCGGACGGTGTCCTGCATCCGGCCGCATTCCTTCAGCACCAGCGCCTCGAACACGGCCTCCTTGCTGTCGAAATAGACATAGAGCGTCCCCTTCGACACGCCCGCCGCCTTGGCCACGTCCTGCATCGACGCGCCCTCGAACCCCTTGGCCAGGAACATCCGGCGGGCGCCATCCAGGATCTGCTGGCGCTTGGGGCTGTCGCTCGGTGCGGCCTCGGGCCCGGTGACAGGGGGCGCGGTCTCGGTCATCGTTTTTCCCTTGTCATATCGGGTTTTGGTATATTGACCGAACGGTTCGGTCAACACTATATTGCAAAGCCTCCTGATCAGATTCGCCTCCCTTAGAAAGGCCGCCCCATGGCTTCCGATATTTCTGCCCCGCAGCCCGCCAAGGGCGGCAAGGCCAAGCGCGTCCTGGCCATCGTGGCCCTTCTGGTGCTGGTGCTGGCCGGCTGGCAGGGGTGGCGCTGGTACAGCCACGGCCGCTTTCACCAGGAAACGGACGACGCCTATCTGCAGGCCGACCTGATCATGCTGCAGGCCCGCGATACCGGCTATGTCGCCGAGGTGCTGGTCGCCCCGAACGCGCCCGTGAAAAAGGACCAGGTGATCGCGGTGATCGACCCGCAGGATTACGCGCTGGCGCTGGAAAAGGCGCAGAACGCCCTGGCCCTGGCCGAAAGCGCGCAGGTCCAGCTGGACGCGCAGATCGTCGCGGGCCAGGCCGCCGTCGAACAGGCCCGCGCGGCCCTTGCCGCCGCCGAGGCGACGAACGATGGCGCGCAGAAAAGCTTTCGCCGCGCCCAGGAACTGAAAGTGACATCGGCCGGAACCCAGGCGGCGCTTGACGCGGCCGAGGCGACGGCGAAATCGGCCAGCGCCCAGGTCGCCAGCGCCCGCGCCGCGCTGTCGCAGGCCAAGGCCGAGGTGCAGGTCCTCGAAGCCAAGCGCGACAGCGCCGCGCTGGATGTCCGCTCGGCCCAGACCGGGCTGCGGCTGGCGCAGCGCGACCTGGACTTTACCCGGGTCCGCGCGCCCTTTGACGGCATCCTGACCGAACGCCAGATCGAGGTCGGCTCCTTCGTGACCACCGGCTCGCGCATCGGAACGCTGGTGCCCACCGGCGCCGTCTATGTCGAGGCAAACTTCAAGGAAACCCAGATCGCCGGCATCCGCCCGGGGGCCGAGGTGCGCATTACCGTGGACGCCTGGCCCGACGCCGAGCTGCGCGGCCATGTGGACAGCCTGACCGCCGGGACCGGGCAGGTGTTCAGCCTGCTGCCCGCCTCGAACGCGACCGGCAACTTCACCAAGGTCGTCCAGCGCGTCCCGGTCCGCATCGAGATCGAGGCCCAGGACCGCGCCCGCCTGCCGCTGCGCCCCGGCATGTCCGTCGTGGTCGAGGTCGACACCCGCACCGGCCAGGACGAGCCCCTGCCCGCCGCCGCCCCCGCGACAAAGCGGCCCACCGACGCCGACCCGGGCGACGCCCCGCCGACCAGCGCGCTGGACCGGCGCGGCGCAGTGACCGCCGCTGCCAACGCCGAGGGCTGACATGGCAAGCCCCGCCGCGACGGTGGCCGGGCCCGCGGTCGCCCCGGCCGAGGACCGCATCGACCCCCGCCGGCTGATCACCTTCCTGCTGATGGTACTGGGCATGTTCATGGCGATCCTGGACATCCAGATCGTCTCGGCCTCGCTGTCCGAAATCCAGTCCGGGCTTGCGGCCTCCGGCGACGAGATCCCGTGGATCCAGACCTCGTACCTGATCGCCGAAGTCATCATGATCCCGCTGTCGGGCTATCTGTCGCGGATGCTGTCGACGCGCTGGCTGTTCACCATTTCGTCGGCCGGCTTCACGCTGATGAGCCTGATGTGCGGCCTTTCGAACAACATCAGCGAGATGATCCTGTGGCGCGCGCTGCAAGGCTTCATCGGGGGCGCGATGATCCCGACGGTTTTTGCCTGCGCCTTCACGATCTTTCCGCGCTCCAAGATGCACATCGTCTCGCCCATGATCGGGCTGGTGGCGACGCTGGCGCCGACCATCGGCCCGACGCTGGGCGGCTATCTGACCGAGTTCCTCAGCTGGCACTGGCTGTTCTTCATCAACGTGATCCCCGGCATCATCGTCACCACGGCGGCCTTCCTGCTGATCGACTTCGACAAGCCGGACATGAGCCTGCTCAGCCGGTTCGACTGGTGGGGCTTTCTGGGCCTGGCGCTGCTGCTGGGGGCCATGGAGTACGTGCTTGAGGAAGGCGCCAAGAACGACTGGTTCGCGGACGAGACCATCGTGCTTCTGACGGCCGTGATGCTGGTGGGGGGATTCCTGTTCTTCTGGCGGGCCTTCACGGCGCGCGAGCCCATCGTGCGGCTGGACGCCTTCGCCGACCGCAACTTCGCCATGGGCTCGATGTTCAGCTTCGGCCTTGGCATCGGGCTTTACGGGCTGATCTATATCTTTCCGGTCTATCTGTCGGGGATCCGCGGCTACAACTCGCTGCAGATCGGCGAGGCGATGATGGTGTCGGGCATCGCCATGTTCCTGACCGCGCCCGTGGCGGGGCGGCTGTCGCGCTCGGTCGATCCCCGGATCATGATGGCCGTGGGCTTCGTCATGTTCTCGCTGAGCTGCTGGATGATGACCCGGCTGACCGACGACTGGGATTACTGGGAGATCTTCGTGCCCCAGATCCTGCGCGGGGTGTCCTTGATGCTGTGCATGGTGCCGGTGTCGAACATCGCGCTGGGGATGCTGCCGCCCGACAAGGTCAAGAACGCCTCGGGCCTGTTCAACCTGACGCGCAACCTGGGCGGCGCGGTGGGGCTGGCGCTGATCAACACGATCCTGTCGAATCGCCAGGACTTCCACTATGCCCGGATCGCCGAAAGCGTCAGCGCCACGAACCCGGCCGCCGATCAGGCGATGGGGATGCTTCAGGGCGCTTACGCCTCGCTGGGCGATGTGGCCGACACCGCGGCGCTGTCGACGTTGACGGGCCTTGTGCGCATGCAGGCCATGGTCATGTCGCTGGGCGATATCTTCCTTTTGCTGGCTGGACTTTTCGCCGCGCTCGGAATGCTCCTGGCCTTTGTCCAGAAACCGGCGGCCGGGGGCGGCGGCGGCGGGCACTAGCCCGCCCGCGAAGCCGAACACAGGAATCGGGGAAATTGTAATCAGCCATTGCTGGCTCGCTCGCGGCGATGTTTTACTGCGATTCTGCACATGCGGAGCGGACCCGATGGGGCGAAGGCTGATTTCATCCTGGAAAGGCCAGAAAAGCGTCGGCGCCCTTCGCGACGGCCGCGTGATGGACCTGGCGCCGAACACCCTGGTGGCGCGGACGCCGCGCGTCTGCATCGATGTGGCAACGCGGCTTGCCGACACGCCCTTGCCCCTTTGGCGGTCCAAGGTATTCCCCACATGACACTCGATCGCGACCAGAACTGGCGGATGCGCCTGTGCTGCGGGCTGATCTGGTTCGCGATGTCGCTGGCCCTGGTGCTGGAGGTCGCGCTGCTGATCGGCTGGCTGGTGGGCCATGTCGGCCTGGCCTTTCGCATCGGCGTCATCCTGCACCTGCTGGGCTGGCTCTGGGTCCTGCGCTGCGACCGGCGGCATCGCGATTGATCTGACTATTCGGCGGACCTGCCGCCGTTCGGGATGACAGTTGAAACTGTTGACCGGCAATAAATCATACTTTATCCCTTGAGTCTGAGGGTTGGAGGACCTTCACAGGGGAGGATCATCATGAAACGCACGCTTCTGGCGGCCAGTTCGGCCGCCTGCCTGATGCTGTCCGGCGCCGGCGCCTTTGCCGCGGACATGACCGTGGGCTTTTCGCAGATCGGCTCGGAATCGGGCTGGCGCGCCGCCGAAACCACGGTGACGCAGAACCAGGCCAAGGACCGCGGCATCGACCTGAAATTCGCCGATGCCCAGCAGAAACAGGAAAACCAGATCAAGGCCGTGCGCGGCTTCATCGCGCAGGGGGTCGACGCCATCCTGATCGCCCCGGTCGTCGCCACCGGATGGGAGGACGTGCTGGCCGAGGCCAAGGACGCCGAAATCCCCGTCGTCCTGCTGGACCGCCAGATCGACGCGCCCGAGGACCTGTACCTGACCGCCGTGACCTCGGACCAGGTCCACGAAGGCAAGGTGGCCGGCGAATGGCTGGTCAAGGACGTGGGCGACAAGCCGTGCAAGGTCGTGGAACTGCAGGGCACCACTGGCTCGTCCCCGGCGATCAACCGCAAGAAGGGCTTCGAGGAAGCCATCGCGGGCCATTCCAACATCACCATCGCCCGCAGCCAGACCGGCGACTTTACCCGCACCAAGGGCAAGGAGGTGATGGAAAGCTTCATCAAGGCGGAAAACGGCGGCAAGGACATCTGCGCTGTCTATGCCCATAACGACGACATGGCCGTGGGCGCGATCCAGGCCATCAAGGAAGCGGGGCTGAAGCCCGGCACCGACATCAGGATCGTGTCGATCGACGCCGTGCCCGACATCTTCCTGGCCATGGCCGCCGGAGAGGCGAACGCCACGGTCGAGCTGACCCCGAACATGGCGGGGCCCGCCTTCGACGTGCTCGAGAAATACCTGGCCGACGGCACCGAGCCGCCGAAATGGATCCAGACGGAATCGAAACTCTATACCCAGGCCGACGACCCCAAGGCGGTCTACGAATCCAAGAAGGACCTGGGCTATTGAGCCTGCGGGCGGGGCTGTCCGGCCCCGCCCCTTTTAGGGAACCCGATCATGACCGACCCGGCGCTGCTGACCGCGCGGGGAATCGACAAGGCATTCTTCGGCGTGAAGGTGCTGGACGGCGTCGATTTCACCCTGCATCCCGGAGAGATCCATGCCCTGCTGGGTGAAAACGGCGCGGGCAAGTCCACGCTGGTCAAGATCCTGACCGGCGCCTATCGCCGCGACGCCGGCGCCATGCAGCTTGAGGGTGCCGAGGTCGAGCCGCGATCCGTTGCCGAGGCGCAGGCCCTGGGCATCGGCACGGTCTATCAAGAGGTCAACCTGCTCGACAATCTGACGGTGGCCGAGAACCTGTATCTGGGCCGCCAGCCTCGCCGCTGGGGCATGATCGACCGCCGCCGGATGCGGGCCCGCGCCGGCGTGCTGCTGGCCCGCTATGGCATTGCCGCCGACCCGGACGAAACCCTGGCCCGCTATTCCGTGGCCGTGCGCCAGATCATCGCCATCGCCCGCGCGGTGGATCTGTCGGGCAAGGTGCTGTTTCTGGACGAACCCACCGCCAGCCTGGACGCGCGCGAGGTACAGGCGCTGTTCACCGTCCTGAAACAGTTGCGCGACCAGGGCCTGGGCATCGTCATCATCACCCATTTCCTGGATCAGGTCTATCAGGTCGCCGACCGCGTGACGGTGCTGAGGAACGGCCGCATGGTCGGCAGCCGCCGCCTGGCGGACCTGCCCCGCCGCGATCTGGTGGCCCTGATGCTGGGCCGCGACCTGGCCGAGGCGACGGCGCATCGCGACCCAGGCGCCGAGGCCCCCGGCGACACGCCGGCCGCCTTCCGGTTCGAAGGCTACGGCAAGCGCGGCTCGGTCGCGCCCTTCGACCTGGCGATCCGCGCGAGCGAGGTGGTGGGGATCGCGGGGCTTCTGGGCTCGGGGCGCACCGAGACGGCGCGGCTGATGTTCGGGATCGACCGCCCCGACAGCGGCCGTGCGCTGGTCGACGACCGCCCCGTCGCCCTGACCTCGCCCGAAGAGGCGATCTCGCTGGGCTTCGGCATGTGCCCCGAGGAACGCAAGACCGACGGCATCGTGGGCGACCTGTCGGTAAGCCAGAACATCGCGCTGGCCCTGCAGGCCCGGCGCGGCTGGGCACGCCCCATCCCCCGGCGCGAGGCGGATGCGCTGGCGCGGCGCTATATCAAGGCGCTGGACATCCGCCCGCCCGACCCCGACCGGCCGATCAAGTTCCTGTCCGGCGGCAACCAGCAAAAGGCGATCCTGGCGCGCTGGCTTGCGA
Organism: Paracoccus yeei ATCC BAA-599; assembly: GCF_000622145.1. Taxonomy (GTDB): domain Bacteria; phylum Pseudomonadota; class Alphaproteobacteria; order Rhodobacterales; family Rhodobacteraceae; genus Paracoccus; species Paracoccus yeei. Next base: position 192,040 of record NZ_KK211402.1, read on the forward strand.
CCGACCCGCGCCTGCTGATCCTGGACGAGCCGACGCGCGGCATCGATATTGGCGCGCATGCCGAGATCATCGCCCTGATCGAGCGGCTGCGCGCCGACGGCATGGCGCTGGTCGTCATCTCCTCGGAAATCGAGGAACTGGTCGCCTATTCCACCCGCGTCATCGTGCTGTCGGACCGCCAGCACGTCCGCGAACTGCGGGGCGCCGACATATCGGCCCAGGCCATCGTCGAGGCGATGGCCGTGCCCGGAGAGGCCGCATGAAAAAGCTGGTCGCGCTTCGTCCGCAACTTGTCGCGCTGGCCGTGGTGCTGGTGCTGATCGGCCTCGTCTCGCCCGGGTTCTTTTTGGTCACGGTGCAGAACGGCCGGCTTTACGGCAGCCTGATCGACGTGGGCGTGCGCGTCGCGCCGGTCGCGCTGCTGGCGATCGGCATGACACTGGTGATCGCCACGCGCGGCATCGACCTGTCGGTGGGCGCGGTCATGGCGATCACCGGCGCGGTCGCGGCGACGCTGGTGGCCAACGGCCAGCCGGTCCCGGTGGTGCTGGCGGTCTCGCTGGCGCTGGGGCTGCTGTGCGGGCTTTGGAACGGCGTGCTGGTGGCATTCCTGGACATCCAGCCGATCATCGCCACGCTGATCCTGATGGTCGCGGGGCGCGGCATCGCGCAGCTTGTCACCGGCGGCGTGATCCTGACCTTCAATTCGGACGCCTTCAGCTTTCTGGGCTCGGGCGCGGTCCTGGGCGTGCCCATGCCGATCCTGATCTGGCTGGCGATGGGGGCCGCGGTCGGGCTGGCCGTTCGCCGCACCGCGCTGGGGCTGCTGATCGAGGCGGTGGGGATCAACCGCCGCGCCGCGATGCTGGTGGGGGTGCGGGCGCGGTTCCTGATCCTTGCGACCTATGCCATCTCGGGGCTTTGCGCGGCAATGGCGGGAATGATCGTCACCGCCGACATCCACGGCGCCGACGCCAACAACGCGGGCCTCTGGCTGGAGCTGGACGCGATCCTCGCCGTGGTGATCGGCGGCACCTCGCTGGCGGGAGGGCGGTTTTCCATCACTGCCTCGCTGATCGGGGCGCTGATCATCCAGGCCCTGAACACGGGCATCCTGATGTCCGGCTGGCCGCCCGAGTTCAACCTGATCGTCAAGGCCGTGGTCATCGTCGCCATCCTGACGCTGCAATCGCCCGCGGTCGCCGACCAGGTGACGATGCTGAAGGGCCTGACCGCCCGTCGAAAGGCCCCGGAATGATCCGCGCACGCCACCTGCCCTTTGCCGCGACCGTCCTGATCTTTCTGGCCGCCTATGCGCTTTGCGCGGCGCAGTTCCCGAACATGCTGTCCTGGCGGGTGGCGGGGAACCTGCTGACCGACAACGCCTTCCTGGGCATCGCGGCGGTCGGCATGACTTTCGTCATCCTGTCGGGCGGGATCGACCTGTCGATGGGCTCGGTCATCGCCTTCACCTCGGTCTTCGTGGCGGTGCTGGTCCGGGCCGGCGTGCATCCGGCGCTGGCCTTCGCCCTGGCGCTGGCCGTCTCGACCGGGTTCGGGGCGCTGATGGGGCTGACCATCCACGCGCTCAAGATGCCGGCCTTTGTGGTGACGCTGGCGGGGATGTTCCTGGCGCGCGGCGCGGCCTTCCTGATCTCGACCGACAGCGTGCCGATCAGCCACGACTTCCTGCGCGCGCTCAAGGGGCTGTTCATCGCCCTGCCCGACCGCGGCAAGCTCAGCTTCCTGGCCATGCTGATGCTGGCAGGTTTTGCCGTCGGCGTGGTGCTGGCCCATCGCACCCGCTTCGGCGCCAATGTCTATGCGCTTGGCGGGTCGGAACAATCGGCCGAGCTGATGGGCGTGCCGCTGCGCCGCACCATGGTGCAGCTTTACGCCTTTTCGGGCTTCATGGCGGGGCTTTCGGGGTTGGCCTATACGCTTTACACCTCGGCCGGCTATTCGCTGGCGGCGGTCGGGCTGGAACTGGACGCCATCGCCGCCGTGGTGGTGGGCGGCACCTTGCTGACCGGCGGATCGGGCCTGGTTCTCGGGACGCTGTTCGGCGTGTTGATCCAGGGGCTGATCCAGACCTATATCGTCTTTGACGGCACGCTGTCGTCCTGGTGGACCAAGATCGTGGTGGGATTGCTGCTTTTCGCCTTCATCGTGCTGCAGCGGCTGATCCTGCTGGTCTCTGAACGTCGCGCCGCCCTGCGCGCGTCGGGGGGCTGAGGCCGATGGGAGTCCTGCGCCAGCGCATGTTCGGGGACGCGCCGCGATCCAGCCACGCCCGGGTGGTGGACCAGTTGGGCCGCGCCATCATCGCGGGCGAGTTCCCCGAAGGCGCCACCCTGCCCGGCGATCCGCAGCTGCTGGACCGCTTCGGCGTGTCCCGCAGTGTCCTGCGCGAGGCGATGAAGACGCTGGCCGCCAAGGGGCTGGTCCGCGCGAAATCCCGCGTCGGCACGCGGGTCAATCCCCGCGCAGCCTGGAACTTCGTCGACTCGGACGTGATCACATGGACGATGCAATCGGGCATGAGCGCCGAATTCATCGACCATCTCAGCGAAATGCGCCTGGCGTTCGAGCCGGCCGCGGCGCGCCTGGCCGCGCTGAACGCCACGGCCGAGGAAATCGCAGCCCTGTTCGGCATCGCCGCGCGCATCGACAACCCGGGCCACAGCCGCGAATCCGTCGCGCAAGAGGACCTGAACTTTCACCTGGCGGTCGCCGCCATGTCGCGCAACCCCTTCATGCGCTCGGTCACCACGCTGATCGAGGCGGCGCTGGCCGTGTCGTTCCAGATGTCGTCCCCCGCGCTCAGCCCCGAGGGCATCGCCCGCTGCGCGGCCCAGCACCTCTCCATCGCCAGCGCCATCGCCGCGCGCGACCCCGAGGCCGCCGCCGCGGCCATGCGCGCCGTCATCCTTGAGGGGGCCGACCGCGCGCGCGAGGCCTTCCTGGCCGCGCCCGACAAGTCCTGACCATCCGGGCCAGCGACATTTCGCGACAAACTCGCCGCAGGTTTTCGCTTGCGCTCGGATCGGGGTGCTGGTCTTAATCGCGCCGTGCCAGCCCCACGCCAGCCTGCCAACTTTCGACCGTCAGGACGACCGGCCCCGGGGCAGCCTTGCGCGACCCGATGGTGGCCTCGGCCTGCGGCGCGAACTACATGATAAGGAACGTTTCATGTCGATGATCCGGATGTCCCGTATGCGGCTGATGCTGTGCGCCTCGGCAATCGCGCTGGCCGGCGGCGCCACGGCCAGCCTGGCCGATACGCTTTTCACCAAACCCGTCCCCGACTTCGTGGGTCGCGTTTCGGCCCAGGGGGTGGACCGCGCGCCGATCCTCAAGGGCGGCAAGGCGGTCATTTCCGGCGAGGGGCTGGTGCCCGGCCAGACCGTGACCCTGCTGCGCGGAACGACCCCCCTGAATCCGCAGCCGATCACCGTCGATGCCGAAGGCAACTTCAGCTTTGATCTGGCGCTGGACGCCGATGCGGAAATCGGCCTGCAACCGATCCTGGTCGTGACCGAGAACCCGGCCAGCGCCGAGGTCGTGCAGCTGAAGGTCTCGCCCGAGGTGCCTGTGTCGGGGGCGGACAAGTTCACCGTGGAAAACCAGCCGGTGACGCGCGGGCTGTACCAGGTGAAATACAGCCAAGGTGCGAACGCCGCCTTCGTGACCAGCGCCGTCGGCCGACCGCCGGTCAAGGAATCCAAGCTTGTCAAGATCGACGCCGACAGCCTGAAGGTCCTGGCCGAGGTGACGCCCGCCGCCGCCCCCGCCCGTGCCGACGGCAGCGACGGCGGCCTGCTGGCCGTCTATGGCGTGGACGTGGACGAGGCCAACGGCAATGTCTGGGTCACCAACACCCGCCAGGATACGGCAGCCGTCTACAAGCAATCCGATCTGTCGCTGGTCAAGCAGTTCGAACCGGGCGCGGTGCCGCACGCCCGCGACGTGGTGGTGGACGAATCCAATGGCCGCGCCTATGCCAGCGCGACCGGCACGAATGAAATCAAGGTCTTCGACACCAAGACGCTGGAGCCGCTGGACCCCATCGTCATCCCGTCCAAGATCCGGGGCGAAGAGTTCTCGACCATGGCGCTGGACATCGACGAGCCGGGCGGCAAACTCGTCACCGTCAGCCTGTCCACGCCCGAAGCGGCCATCGTCGATCTCAAGACCGGCGAGGTCAAGGTGCACGCGCTGCCGGGCGCCAAGGCCGCCTCGGGCGTGGCCTATGACCCGCAGGAAGGGCTGATCTTCGTCGCCTCGCAAGCGACCGACAACCTGCTGATCCTCAAGGCCGACACGGGCGATGTCCTGCATGACGTGGCGGTGGGTGCGGGTGCGCTGAACGTGGCCTTCGACCCGGTGGGGCGCTTGGCCTATGTCGCGAACCGCGGCGCGGGCACCGTCACCGTCGTCAGCCCGCAGGGTGAAATCGTCGCGAACCTGGACATCGGCGGCATGCCGAACCAGCTGCGCGCCGACGGCAAGGGCAACATCTGGGCCGTGAACAAGGGCGCGCAGGGCGACGAGGCGGGCGACCGCATCTGGAAGATCACGCCCAAGTCCTGATCGGCCTGGCCGGTTGACCGACGAGCGCCCGGCGGAACAGCCTTCCGCCGGGCGTTTCCGTGCGGCGCAGCCGCAGCTTTGCGACAGATTGCGACAAAATATTCTGTAACTTTTCTTGATGCTTGTGCCTGTAAGTGATTGAAGGCCACAAGCCCGCGCAAGCCAGCCATCCCTCCCTCAGCCCCCCGATCCCGGAGCATGCGATGGCTACGCTTATCCCGCGCCCAGCAATGGGCACCGCCCTTTGCCTGTTGATCTCGATCCCGGCCTTCGCAGGTTTTGCCCTGGCCCAGGACACGATCGAAACCACCGATACCGACGACACCGTCGTCCTTGAAACCGTCGTCCTTTCCGCCGAGGAACAGGGCAAGCAGGCCCTGGGCGTCTCGACCATCACCGCAGAGGACATCGAAAAACAGCCGGTCGTCAACGACATCTCGGAAATCGTGCGCAAGATGCCCGGCGTCAACCTGACCGGCGCCACCGCCAGCGGCCAGCGCGGCAACCAGCGCCAGATCGACATCCGCGGCATGGGGCCGGAAAACACCCTGATCCTGATCGACGGCAAGCCCGTCATGTCGCGCAACTCGGTCCGCATGAGCCGCAACGGCGAACGCGATTCGCGCGGCGATTCGAACTGGGTGCCGGCCGAGATGATCGAGCGCATCGAAGTTCTGCGCGGCCCGGCGGCGGCGCGCTATGGCTCGGGCTCGTCGGGCGGGGTGGTCAATATCATCACCAAGCGCCCCGAAACCTTCTCGGGGCAGGTCGGGATGCACTACAACTCGCCCGAAAGCCGGCAGGAAGGCGACTCGGTGCGCAGCAACTTCATGCTGGCCGGGCCCATCGGTGAAAATCTCACCTTCCGGCTGTTCGGCAATTACAACAAGACCGATGCCGATTCCCCCGACATCAACCGCGTGCCCCTGCTGGACGACGACGGCAACCCGGTCCTCGATGACGAGGGCAACCCCGAATACAGCAACCTCGCTGGCCGCGAAGGCGTGGTGAACAAGGATCTGAACGGGTTGCTGAGCTGGCAGGTCGCCCCCGGCCATGTCATCGACTTCGAAGCGGGCTTCTCGCGCCAGGGCAACATCTATGCCGGCGACACCATGTTCGGCTCGGTGAAAGAGGAACAGGACGGCGTCAACCTGATCGGTACCGAGACCAACCGGATGTATCGCCGCACCCTGTCGGTGACCCACCGGGGCGAATATGACTTCGGCGAGTCCTTCAGCTATCTGCAATGGGAAAACACCCGCAACGCGCGGCTGTGCGAAGGCACGGCCGGCAGTGGCGAGGGCGCGATCACCAACTGCGTCGATACCGATGGCGACGGCGAAGACGACGCGATGGCGTTCAGCACGATCACGCTGGACAACATCACCGCCAAAAGCGAATGGATCCTGCCGATGCAGTTGGCCGGCCGGGACAGCCGCGTGACCTTCGGCGCCGAATACCGCGGCGAGTTCATGGAGGACGGCGTGTCGATCCGCGGGTCGCTGGATCCGGACCTGGGCGAAGACATCGGCGTCGATCCCGACGGAGAGAACCGCGATCCCAAGACCGACCAACAGACCATCGGCCTTTATGCCGAGGCGAATATCCTGTGGAACGACAGGCTGACCCTGACCCCCGGTCTGCGCTTCGACTACAACGACAATTTCGGCGCCGCCTGGTCGCCCAGCCTGAACGCGACCTATGAGTTCAACGAGGCCTGGACCATGAAGCTGGGCGTGGCGCGCGCGTTCAAGGCACCGAACCTGTATCAGCTGAACCCGAACTACGTCTACACCACGCGCGGGCGCGGCTGCCCCTATGTGGACGGCGTGCAGATCAGCGGTCCGTGCTATGTCCTGGGAAACCCCGATCTCGAGGCCGAACGCAGCCTGAACAAGGAAATCGGGATCGCCTATCAGGGCGCCAACGATCTGAACGCCAGCCTGACCTGGTTCCACAACGACTATGACAACCGCATCGGCTCGGGTCGGATCCAGCACAACCCCGGCGCCACGGAAAACCGCCTGTTCCGCTGGGAGAACCAGAAGAACGCGGTGATCTCGGGGATCGAGGGCAACTTCTCGACACCGCTGGGCGACCGCTATGCCTTCAACACCAACTTCACCAAGATGATCAAGTCCGAGGACGAAAACGGCCAACCGCTGAGCCTGGTGCCGGACTATACCATCAACGCCTCGCTCGACTGGTATGCGACGCCGGATCTGACCCTGACCCTGGGTGCGACGCACTACGGCAAGATCGACCCGGCAACGATCGGCAACAGCATGGGCAACGAGATCGAGGACCCCGAGGCGCGCGGCGGCTATACGTTGGTCAACGTGGGCGCAAACTGGCAGGTCAACGAAACCGCGCGGCTGTCGGCGGGGGTGACGAACCTGTTCGACAAGCAGATCCTGCGCACCAATACCAGCGACGGCGCGAACACGTTCAACGAACCGGGCCGCGCCTTCTACATGGGGCTGACCGCCTCGTTCTGATCGGCCGACTGGCCTTTCCCCCACCATGGGCGGCGGCATCCGGGATGCCGCCGTCGTTCGCATTCCCAAGCCGAGGGCCCCATGACCGACGCAGCCGAGCCGCGCATCCTGATCGTCGACGACGCCCGCGACATCCGCGAGCCGCTGGGCCAGTTCCTGCGCCGCAGCGGCTATCGCACCCGCCTGGCCGCCGATGCCGCCGAGGCCCGCCAGGCCCTTGCCGAGGACCCGGTGCACCTGGCCGTCATCGACGTGATGATGCCGGGCGAGGACGGGCTGAGCCTGTGCGCCTCGCTTGCGCGCGAAGGCCGGGTTCCGGTGATCCTGCTGACCGCCCTCGCCACGTCCGAGGATCAGGTGACCGGACTGGAAACCGGCGCCGACGATTACGTGACCAAGCCCTTCAACCCGCGCGAACTGCTGGCGCGCATCCGCGCCGTGCTGCGCCGCGCGCCCCCGCTCCAGCCCGGCCCCAGCGCGCTGCGCCGCCGTTTCGGCGGGCTTGTCCACGACCCCGCCAGCCGGCGCATCATCCGCCCCTCGGGGGCCGAGATCGCGCTGACTTCGGGGGAAAGCCGCATGCTCGGGCTGCTTCTGGACCATCCGGGCCAGGTGCTGACCCGGATGCGGCTGCTGGACCTGCACGCGGGCCGCGAGGCGCGGGCCTACGACCGGGCCGTCGACAACACCATCAGCCGCCTGCGCCACAAGATCGAGGCCGATCCGCGCAACCCGCGCCTGATCGTCACCGAATGGGGCGGCGGCTATCGGCTGGCCGCCGCGGTCGAGGTCCTGCCGTGATCGCCCCGCTGCGCCGGCTGCTGCCCGACCGGCTGGCGGCGCGGTTTTCGCTGCTGCTGGTCGCGGCGGTGCTGGGCATGAACCTGATCGCCGCGATCCTTCTGGCGCGCGAGGGATCGTCCTTTGACCGTGCGATCCGCTTGCAGGGCGACACGCAGCGGCTGATGGCGCTGGTCTCGGCGCTGGAATCGGCCGATGCGGCGACGGCGCGGCTGCTGCCCCGGCGCAGCAGCACGGGATTTACCCGGTTCTCGGTCGATGCCGCCCCGGTCGATCCCGGCGACTCGCACCGCCTGCCGGCCGAGGAGGCGGTGCTGGCCGCCCACCTGCCCGCCCACGACATCCAGATCCGCGAAGGGGGCGCCCCGATCGGGGCCGCGCGCGGCGCCCCCCTGATGACGGTCTCGGTCCGGCTGAAGGCCGGGCATTATCGGGGCGACTGGCTGAACACGCTGGCCTATCCGCTGCCCACCACCCGCGCCTGGGCGGTCAAGTCGGGCCTGTTCGTGCCGCTGGGCGCATCCCTGGTGGGTACGCTGCTGGTCGGGCTGTGGTTCATCCGTCGGATGACGCACCCGCTGCAATCGCTGGCCCAGGTGGCGCGCGCCGCCGGCCGGGGCGACCGCGCCGCCCGCGCGGCCGAGACGGGAGCCAGCGAACTGCGCGAGGCCGCCGTGGCCTTCAACGACATGCAGCGCCGCATCGCCGGGCTCGAGGCCGAGCGGATGCGGATGCTGGCCGCGCTTGGCCACGACCTGCGCACCCCGATCACCAGCCTGCGCCTGCGGGCCGAGTTGCTGGAGGACGACGACCAGCGCGACGACATGATCCGCATCCTGGACGACATGGCGGTGATGGCCGAAGGGCTGCTGCAGGCCGCCACCACCGGCGCCGCGACCGAACCGCGCCAGGTGACCGACCTGGACCGGCTGCTGTCCCGGCTTTGCGCCGAGCAGGGCGTGCCCTATCGCGGGCCGGGGCCCGTGCCCGTCCGGCTGCGCCCGGTGGCGATCAGCCGCGCGGTCTGCAACCTGGTCGGCAATGCGCTGCGCTATGCCGGCAATGCCCGCGTGACCCTTGCCATGGGCAAGGCGGGCGAGGCCGTGATCCGGGTCGAGGACGACGGCCCCGGCATCCCCCAGGCGCTGCTGCCCCGCGTCACCGAGCCCTTCGTGCGCGGCGAGGAAAGCCGCAACGCAGGCACCGGCGGCGCGGGACTGGGCCTGTCCATCGCGCGCGACATCGCCCGCGCCCATGGCGGCACTCTGGCGCTGGCGAACGCCCCGGCGGGCGGGCTCGTCGCGGAATTGCATCTGCCCTGTACAGGTGCCGGGGAACCGGCGAAAGACCGCCGGCAAGGCTGACGCCCGCCGGCGACAGTCCGCAACATTCGCTTGATCGTGCAGCCAAATTGCTTGCCAGCGCCGCCGCATTCGCCCTAGCGATAGGGCGGGCATCACCCCCCTTCGCCGCCGAAATGTTCAACGGAGTCCCCGACTTGCGCCTTCGCCGTCCCGCCGCCCTTTGCGCCGCCGTCCTTGCCTTGGCGCTTGGCCAGACCGCCCTGCCCCCCCTTGCTGCGGCGCAGGAACAAGCGGCCGCGTTCCAGCCGGCGCTGGGGCAGGCGCAGCCCTTCAGCATGGACGTGCTGACCCAGCGCGCCCGCGACCTGGCCGCCCAGCCCTATCGCGCCCCGGTGGTCGAACAGCCCGAGGTCCTGGAAAAGATCGACTACGACGCCCATTGGAAGATCCGCTTCCGCCCCGAGGCGACGGTCCGGGTCGGCGACGTGCCGGTGCAGTTCTTCCACCTGGGGACCTATTTCCGCAACCCGGTCAGGATCGCCGTGGTCGAGGACGGCGCGGCCCGCGCCATCACCTATGACCCGCGCTTTTTCGACATGCCTGCCGACAGCCCGGCGCGGCAGTTGACCCGAGGGACCGGATTTGCCGGGTTCCGCCTGATGGACCCCGACCTCAGGACCGACTGGATCAGCTTTCTGGGCGCGTCCTATTTCCGCACCTCGGGCCCCTTCGGCCAATACGGCATGTCGGCGCGTGGCCTGGCCATCAACTCGGGCATGACCGAGCCCGAGGAATTTCCCCTGTTCACCGAGTTCTACATCGAAAAGCCCAAGGACGGGCAGACCGACGTGACGATCTATGCGCTGATGGACAGCCCCTCGGTCGCGGGCGCCTATCGCATGGACATCCGCAAGGGCACGCCCGGCCAGGGCCAGACCATGCAGGTGTCCTCGAAGCTGTTCTTCCGCAACGCGGTCCAGCGGCTGGGGATCGCGCCCTTGACCTCGATGTACTGGTATTCGGAAACCAACCGCGTGCTGGCATTCGACTGGCGCCCCGAGGTGCATGACGCCGACGGGCTGATGATGGTCATGGGCAACGGCGAACAGATCTGGCGCCCGCTGATGAACCCGCCCCGCGTCGTCACCTCGAGCTTCCAGACCGAGAACCCGAAAGGGTTCGGCCTGATCCAGCGCGACCGCCGCTTCGAGAACTACGAGGACGACGGCGTGTTCTATGACAAGCGCGCCTCGGTCTGGATCGCGCCCAGGGAAGGCTGGGGCAAGGGCAACGTCCAGCTGGTCGAGATCCCGACCGAAGACGAGGTCTATGACAACATCGTCGCCTTCTGGAACCCCGAACGCCAGCCGCAGCCGGGCCAGGAAATGGACTTCGACTATACGCTCAGCTGGGTCGACCAGGCGCCGGTGCCGCAGCCGCTGGCCCGCACCGTGTCCACCCGCATCGGCGCGGGCGGCGTTCCCGGCCTGCCCCGACCCAAGAACGAGCTGAAGATCGTGATCGACTTCGACGGCGGCCAGATCGGCACGCTGGGCCAGAACCAGGGGGTCGAACCCGTCGTGACGGTCCCCGAAGGCGTCACCATCGTGCAAAGCTATGCCCTGCCGGTGGTGGGCACCTCGCGCTGGCGGCTGATCTTCGACATCGACGCGCCGGGGGTCGAGACGGCCGACATCCGCGCCTATCTGGCCAAGGACGGCCAGCCGCTGACGGAAACCTGGCTGGGCCAGGTCCATCCGGCCCAGTTCGACCGCGCCCGGCCCGGGGCCGATGTCCAGGCCACGCCCGCGGCCGCGGCCGCCAGCAACTGACAGCCCCGGTCAGCCCGCGGCGTCCAGGCCGCGGGCGATCACCATCCGCTGCACCTCGCTGGTGCCTTCGTAGATCTGCGTCACGCGCACGTCGCGATAGATGCGCTCGACCGGGTAATCGGCCAGATAGCCATAGCCCCCGTGGATCTGGATCGCCGCCGAGCACACCTTTTCCGCCATCTCGGATGCGAACAGCTTGGCCATGCTGGCCTCGGTCAGGCAGGGCTTGCCGGCCTCGCGCAGCCCGGCTGCGCGCAGGACCAGCAGCCGCGCGGCGTCGATCTGGACCGCCATGTCGGCCAGCATGAAGGCCACCGCCTGATGTTCGGCGATGGGCCGGCCAAAGGCGATGCGGTCCCGCGCATAGGCCAGCGCGGCCTGCCAGGCGCCGCGCGCCATGCCGACGGATTGCGCGGCGATGCCGATGCGGCCGCCTTCCAGGTTCGCCAGCGCAATGCGATAGCCCTCGCCCTCGGCGCCCAGCCGGTTCTCGACCGGCACCCGCATGTCCGTGAACGCCAGCGCGCAGGTGTCCGAGGCGTGCAGGCCCAGCTTCTGCTCGACCGTGACCACCTGATAGCCCGGCGTATCGGTCGGCACCAGAAAGGCCGAGATGCCCTTTTTCCCCGCATCCGGGTCGGTGACGGCAAAGACGATCACGACCTTGCCGTTCTTGCCCGAGGTGATGAACTGCTTGGCCCCGTCGATGACGTAATGGTCCCCGTCGCGCCGCGCCCTGGTGCGCAGGTTCGAGGCGTCCGAACCCGCCTGCGGCTCGGTCAGGGCAAAGCCGCCGATCCATTCGCCGCTCGCCATGCGGGGCAGAAAGCGGGCCTTCTGGTCGTCGGTGCCAAAGCGCAGGATCGGGACGCAGCCGACCGAGCTGTGCACCGACATGATGGTGCTGCAGGCCCCGTCCGCCGCCGCGATTTCCTCCAGCGCCAGGGCATAGGCGACGGTGCCGGTTTCCGACCCGCCGTGTTCCTCGGGGACCAGCATCCCCAGGAAGCCCAGTTCGCCCATCTCGGTCAGTTCGGCGCGCGGAAAGCGGCTGTCGCGGTCGCGTTCCGCCGCGCCGGGGGCAAGGCGTTCTTGCGCGAAGGCGCGGGCGGCGTCGCGGATCTGCTCCTGCTCCTCGGTCAGCATCATGCCAGCACCTCGATCGCCATGGCGGTCGCCTCGCCGCCGCCGATGCAAAGCGAGGCGATGCCGCGCTTGAGCCCGTGCGTTTCCAGCGCGGCCAGCAGCGTGACCAGCACCCGCGCGCCCGAGGCGCCGATGGGGTGGCCAAGCGCGCAGGCCCCGCCATGCACGTTCACCACGTCATGCGGCAGGCCCAGGTCGCGCATCGCGGCCATGGCGACGACGGCGAATGCCTCGTTGACCTCGAACAGGTCGAAGTCCCGGGTAGTCGACCCGGTTTTTTCCAGCAGTTTCCTGACGGCGCCGATGGGCGCGGTGGGAAACAGGTTCGGCGCGTCGGCATGGGTGGCATGGCCCAGGATGCGGGCCCGCGGGGTCAGGCCGCGCCGCTCGGCCTCGGACTGGCGCATCAGGACCAGCGTCGCCGCTCCGTCCGAAATCGACGAGGCGTTCGCCGCCGTCACCGTGCCGCCGTCGCGGAAGGCGGGCTTCAGGGTCGGGATCTTGTCCGGCCGCGCCTTGCCGGGCTGTTCGTCGGTATCGACCATCGCCTCTCCGCCACGGCCCTTGACCGCGACCGGCGCGATCTCGACCGCAAAGCGCCCCTGGGTGATGGCCGATTGCGCCCGGGTCAGCGAGGCGATGGCAAAGGCGTCCTGCGCCTCGCGCGTGAACTGATAGGCCTCGGCGCAATCCTCGGCGAATGTGCCCATCAACCGGCCCTTGTCATAGGCATCCTCAAGCCCGTCCAGGAACATGTGGTCGATGACCTGCCCGTGGCCCATGCGATAGCCTGCGCGGGCCTTGGGCAGCAGATAGGGCGCATTAGACATGCTCTCCATGCCGCCTGCGACCACCACCCCGGCCGAGCCCGCCAGGATCAGGTCGTGGCCCAGCATCGCGGCCTTCATCCCCGAGCCGCACATCTTGTTGACCGTGGTCGCCCCGGTCCCCGGCGGCAGGCCGGCCCCCAGCGCCGCCTGACGCGCGGGCGCCTGGCCATGGCCCGCGGGCAGGACGCAACCCATCAGCACCTCGTCCACCGCCTGCGGGTCCAGCCCCGCCAGGGCGGCGCGGATCGCGGTCGCGCCCAGCGTGGCGGCGGGAACCCCCGCCAGGTCGCCCTGAAAGCCGCCCATCGGGGTGCGGGCAGCGCCTGTGATCACAATCGGGTCCATGCTCAAATCCTCATTTCGGGGCCATGCGCAGCGCGCCGTCCAGCCGGATCACCTCGCCGTTCAGGTAGGGGTTCTCGACGATGTGGCGCAGCAGGGCGGCGTATTCGGCGGGATCGCCCAGCCGCGCGGGGAACGGGACCGTGCCGCCCAGGCTGTCCTGCACCTCGGCCGGCAGGCCCGCCATCATCGGCGTGGCAAAGATGCCGGGCGCGATGGTCACCACCCGGATGCCGTGGCGCGCCAGTTCGCGCGCGGCGGGCAGGGTCAGCGCGGCGACGCCCCCCTTGGAGGCCGCATAGGCCGCCTGGCCGATCTGCCCGTCGAAAGCCGCAATCGAGGCGGTGTTGACGATCACCCCGCGTTCGCCGCCCTCAAGCGGCGCGTTCCCGGTCATGGCCGAGGCCGCCAGCCGCAGGATGTTGAAGGTGCCGATCAGGTTGATCTGGATGGCGCGGGCGAAGCTCTCCAGCCTGTGCGGCCCGTCGCGGCCGACGATCCGCTCGCCCGGGGCGACGCCCGCGCAATTCACCGCCACGTCGATCCGGCCGAAGCTGTCCAGTGCGGCCTGGATCGCCGCCTCACCCTCGGCCGCGCTGGTCACGTCGCAGCGCTGAAAGCGCGCGGCCTTGCCCAAGGCATCGACCGTGGCGCGGCCGGCCTCGGCGTCGATGTCCAGCGCCATGACGCGGGCGCCGGCATCGACTGCCATCCGCGCGACCGCCGCCCCCAGACCCGAGCCCGCGCCGGTAATCACGAAAACCCTGTCCTGCATCTGCATCGCCTAGACCTGACTTTCCGCCAGCTTCTCGACCTCGGCCTTGCGCAGCAGGAACCGCTGGATCTTGCCGCTGGGGGTCTTGGGCAGTTCGGTGACGAATTCGACCAGCCGGGGATAGGCATGGGCCGACAGGCGCCGCTTGACATGGGCCTGAAGTTCCTCGGCCAGCGCGGCCGAGGCCTCTGCCCCCTTGGCCAGCACGACAAAGGCCTTCACCACCTCGGTCCGCTCGGGGTCGGGGACGCCGATCACCGCAGCCTCGACCACGGCGGGATGCTCGATCAGCGCGCTTTCCACGTCGAAGGGCCCGATCCGATAGCCCGAGCTTGTGATCACATCGTCCGAGCGCCCGATGAAGCTGATCGAGCCGTCGGGCTCGAACTCGACGCTGTCGCCGGTCCGGTAATACCGCCCGTCCAGCGCGGGCTTGCCCAGATAGCCCGAAAACCACATCAGCGGCGACTGTTCCAGGTCGATGGCCAGCACCCCCGGCTGGTTCGGGCCCATTTCCCGATCCTGATCGTCCAGCACGACGACGCGATAGCCCGGCATCGACAACCCGGCCGAGCCGGGGCGCACCGGATGGTCCAGCCCGTGGTGGTTGTTCACGCACATGCCCATTTCGGTCTGGCCGTAATGGTCGTGGATCGGCGCGTCCAGGTGCTGGGCGAACCAGCGCAGGATCTCGGGGTTCAGGGGCTCGCCCGCCGAACTGACGGCGCGCAGCTGGCCCTTGACGGGCGCTGCGGCCTCGGGGCCCGCCGCGATCAGCAGCCGATAGGCGGTGGGCGAGCCGGCAAGGTTCGTCACCCCCATCCGCCCGACGATCCGAAAGGTCGAGTCCGCCGTGAACCCGCCTTCGTAAAGCAGCGTCGTGCGGCCCAGCAGCAGCGGCCCGCAGATGGCGTAATACAGCCCATAGGCCCAGCCCGGGTCGGCGATGTTCCAGAACACGTCGTCGTCGCGCAGGTCGATGGCGTCGCGCATATAGGCGTCAAAGGCCAGCAGGGCCCGCAACGGCACCGGCACCCCCTTGGGCAGGCCCGTGGTGCCCGAGGTGGACATCAGCATGAAAAGATCGTCGCCCTTGCGCATCACCGGGGCGAAATCCGTCGACGCCTCGGCCAGCGCCTTGCGGAAATCGACGTCCTCGGGGGCCAGGGGCGCCTCGCCGTCGCGCACCGTGGCGATCTGCGGGCAGCCCTGAACCTCATCGAGCTTGGGGCGGTTCGCGCTGTTCGTGACGACCAGCTTGGCGCGGCTGGTCTCCAGCCGGTGCTGGATCGCCTTGGGACCAAAGGCGGTGAACAGCGGCTGATAGACCGCCCCCAGCCGCCAGGCGCCCAGGATCAGCGCGACCAGTTCGACCGTGCGCGGCAACATGCCCGCCACCACATCGCCAGGCCTGACGCCCTTGTCGCGCAGGACGTTCGCCGCCTTGGCGGACAGGGCGCGCAGGTCCTCGAAGCTGTACTCGGTCAGCACCTCGCCCGCCGACAGGCAGCGCAGCGCGATGCGATTGGCCCCGCAATGGCGGTCGCAGCATTCCACGCAGGCGTTCAGCCCGCTGTCCAGGTCGCCCGACAGGCGGGCGCGGGCCTGATCCAGGCGGAACCCGGCATAGGCATCGGCATAGGCAGGGCGCAGCGGCGCCGGGGACACTGTCGTGTCGGACATGGTCGATCCTCCCGTCAAACTCCCGCCCCTGACGATCGGGCGGCTCCCTGAGTTCGGGGCAAGGATAATGCGGCGGGCATTGCAGGCAATGACATTCGCGGCCAGAATTGCTGATCGGAAATGCCATGAAGGGGCGCGCGCGTGGCCGAACGCAGCATGATTTCTCAAGGCTTCGTGCAGGACGCGCTGGCCAGCCTGACCGCGCGCGGCATCGACCCCGGCCCGGTGCTCGCCCGCGCAGGGATCGCGCCCGACGCCCGGGGGCCGGTCGACAACCTGCAATACGGCCGGCTGTGGCTGGCCATCGCGGACCGCATCGGCTGCGAGATCTTCGGCATGGCCGCGCGGCCGATGCGGCCGGGCAGCTTTGCGCTGATGGGCCATGCCGTGCTGCACGCGGGCCGGCTGGAACGCGCGCTGCCCCGGGCGCTGCGCTTCCTGAACGTGGTGCTTGACGATCCGCAGGGCCGGCTGGTCCTGCGCGACGGCCGGGCCGAGATCGTGCTGACCGACCGGGCGGGCCCGCGCCCGGCCTTCGCCTATCGCGCCTATTGGCTGATCCTGCTGGGCCTGATGTGCTGGCTGGTCGGACGCCGCCTGCCGCTGGTCCGGGTGGACTTTGCCGGCCCGGCCCCGCCGAACCGGCAGGATTACCGCCAGTTCTTTGGCGCGCCGGTGCATTTCGACCAGCCCGAAAGCCGGCTGGTGCTGGCCGCCCGGCACCTCGCCTTGCCGACGATCCGCAGCGAAAAGGCGCTCAAGACCTTTCTGCGCGGGGCGCCGGCGAACATTCTGCTGCGCTATCGCCACGATCAGGGCGTCTCGGGGCGGGTTCGGGCGCTGCTGCGCGCGACGGCGCCCGCCGAATGGCCCGACTTCGACAGGCTCGCGCGCGACCTTGGCCTGTCGCCCGCCACGCTGCGCCGCCGCCTGCGGGCCGAGGGCCAGGGCTTTGCCGCCCTGCGCGCCGAGATGCGCCACGCCCAGGCCTGCCGCCTGCTGCGCGACGGCACCGACAGCGTCGCCCGCATCGCCGCGCGGCTGGGCTATGCCGAGCCGGGGGCCTTCCACCGCGCCTTTCTCAAGCTCGAGGGCACGACCCCGGCCCGTTACCGCGACAGCGCGGCCGGGGCCTGAGGCCGGCAAGGTTCCGCCGAGGACCAGATATTTGTCGCGGGTGCGGAATAATCCCCCCACCCGCCGCGTCATCCCTGTGGAACGTGCGGGCCGATCAAGCCGCGCACCACCCCGCGCAGCGGCCGAACCGGCAGCCCTGCGCGGCGAGGGGTCCCTTGGGTCCGCTCTGACCCGCCGGCACAGACGATTGCATGACGGAGACCATCATGGCCAACATTCGTGGCAACGACGACGACAACCGCCTGAACGGCACCAATCTGGTTGACCGGATCTGGGGCATGTCCGGGGACGATACGATCAACGGCTACAACGGCGCCGACACCATCGACGGGGGCGAAGGCAACGACCGCATCAACGCGGGCCAGGGCCACAACCGCGTCCTGGGCGGCGAAGGCAACGACGTCATCACGGCCGGCGCCGGCAACGACATCATCGACGCGGGCGACGGCAACGACGTGGTGAACGCCGGCCACGGCAACAACCGCATCACCCTGGGCGAAGGCAACGACAGCGCGGTGACCGGCTCGGGCGCCGACCAGATCTGGGCGGGCGAAGGCAATGACGTAGTCCGTTCGGGCGCGGGCGCCGACATCATCTATGGCGGCGAAGGCGATGACCGCATCCTGGCCGAGGCCGGCAACGACCGGCTGTTCGGACACGAGGGCAACGATACCCTGAACGGCGGTGCCGGCAACGACACTATGAGCGGCGGCGAAGGCGCGGACGTCTTCGTCTGGAACGGCGGGCGCGATGTGATCACCGATTTCGAGAACGGCGACGACCGCATCGACCTGTCCTATTATGCCCGTTTCGACAGCTTCGCCGACATTCGCGGCGCGGCGGTCCAAAGCGGCGACAGCGTGGTCATCAATGCCGGCGCCGACCGGGTGGTGATCCAGGACATGCGCCTGAACCAGCTCAGCAGCGACGACTTCAGCTGGTGACACGACACGACCGCCGGCCCGTTCCGGCCGGCGGTCCCCCCGATTGGCCCTTTCGGCGCGGGCCGCGCCCGGCTACCAAGGGGCATGCTGGTCGATCCGAACAATCCCTTCTTCGACGCGCTCTGGGTGCGGCTCCTGTGCGTGATACTGCCGCTCGCCTGGGCGGGGGTCGAGCTTTATTCCGGCGCCCATGTCTGGGCGGGCCTCTTTGCCGCGGCGGGGCTGTATCTGGCCTATGCGCTGTTCCTGCGGCGCGGCCGCTGACGGCGGCGTTTGATTTTCCGCGATAATCGTGCGAAACCCCCAGGCATGGCCCCTGTCGCGGCATGCCCTTGGGGGCGTCCTTGCCTGCCTGGCGATCAATCACGCGGCACGGCCGGGCCCCGGGCGCCGCAGCGCGGAACCATGGCGCGGCGGGACGCATTTCTTGCGTGACCGGGCGCCCCGGCGGGAGGCGTTCCGCCGGTCGCAAGACCCGCAAAGGAACGGAGAGACCCTTGAAAGACACCAGCGTCGACCTTGCCACCCTGGACCTGGACCGGCACGCCTTCTTCTTCGATTTCGACGGCACCCTGGCCGAATTCACCAACCGCCCGCAGGACGCCTCGATCTCGGACCGGCTGCGCGACGACCTTTTGCGGCTCAGCGAGCGGACGGGCGGCGCGGTGGCGATCATTTCGGGGCGCGGGCGGTCCGAGATCAACGAACGCCTGGGCGAGGTGATCCCGGTCGCGGGGCTGCACGGGGTCGAGTTTCCCGACCCGGCCGAGTCCGACGACCCGGACCGGGCGCGGCGCGTCGCGGCGGTGCGCCCGCTGCTCGAACCGCTTCGGACGCTGACCGAGGCGCATCCCGGCTCTGTCCTCGAGGACAAGGGCGAAGGACTGGCCCTGCACTGGCGGGCCGTCCCCATGGCCGAGGCCGCGATGACCGAGGCCGCGACCCGCGCCCTGGCTGACCTGGGCGACGGCTGGATCATCCAGCCCGGCAAGTTCGTGGCCGAGATCCGGCCGCGGGGGGCCGACAAGGGCACGGCGCTGCGCCGCTTCCTGGCCGTGCCGCCCTTTGCCGGGCGCCGCCCCGTGGCCTTCGGCGACGACCTGAACGACCTGCCCATGCTGCGGGCCGCGCGCGAGGCGGGCGGCATCGCCGTCGCCATGGGCGAACGCGACATGCCCGCCGATGTCCATCTGCCCGGACCCGCCGCCCTGGCGCTGTGGCTGGAACGGAGGCTGGCCGCATGACCGCTTTGCCCACCTCGCTGGACCTGGGCCTGATCGGCAATGCCGCGACCGCCGCGCTGGTCGACGCGCGGGGCGACATCTGCTGGATGTGCCTGCCCCGCTTCGACGGCGATCCGCTGTTCTGCGGCCTTCTGGAACCCGTCGCCGGCCCCGACGAGGGGCGCTGGTCGATCCGGGTGGACAACCTGGCCGAGTGCCACCAGGCCTATCGCCGCAACACCGCCATCCTGGAAACCGTGCTGACGGACGACCAGGGCAACAGCCTGCGCATCACCGACTTCATGCCGCGCTTTCGCGACCGCGGCCGGATGTTCCGCGGCCGTACCCTGGTGCGCATGATCGAGCCCCTGACGGGCATGCCCCGCATCACCATGCGCCTGCGCCCGCGGCACGGCTATGGCGAGCATCCGGCGCGGGTCCGGCGCGGATCGAACCACGTCCGCTACGAGCTCGGCCCCGAAGAACTGCGCCTGACCACCACCGCGCCGATCGAATTCGTGCTGAACGAAACGCCCTTCCTGCTGGACCGGCCGCAAGTCTTCCTGCTGGGCCCGAACGAGCCGCTGAGCGATGCGCCGCAGGTGATCGCCGACCGCTTCCTTGAACGGACGCAGGATTACTGGCTGGACTGGGTCCGCGCACTTTCGATCCCGCCCGATTACCAGGAGGCGGTGATCCGCGCCGCGATCACGCTGAAACTGTGCGAATACGAGGAAACCGGCGGCATCGTGGCCGCACTGACCACCTCGATCCCCGAATACCAGGGCACCGGCCGGAACTGGGATTACCGCTTCTGCTGGCTGCGCGACAGTTTCTTCACGGTCAAGGCGCTGAACGCGCTTGGCGTCACCAAGACGATGGAGGACTATCTCGATTACGTCCTGAACCTCGCGACCGGGGCGCCGGACGGCTACATGCAGCCGCTGTTCGGCCTGGGCCACGAACGCATCATCACCGAGGAGGAGTGCCCCCATCTGGCCGGCTACCGCGGCAATGCCCCCGTGCGGCGCGGCAACGCGGCCTATACCCAGGTCCAGAACGACGGCTACGGCTCGGTCATCCTGGCGGTCAGCCAGTGCTTTTTCGACGAACGCCTGCCCCGTCTGGGCGGCACAGACCTGTTCGAGCGGCTCGAGAACCTGGGCCACCAGGCGGTGGCGCGCTGGAACACGCCCGACGCCGGCCTGTGGGAATTCCGCACCCGCGAAAGCATCCACACCCATTCCGCGCTGATGTGCTGGGGCGCCTGCGACCGGCTGGCGCGCATCGCGGCGCAGCTTGGGCTGCCCGACCGCGCCTCGTTCTGGGCGGGCCATGCCGACACCATCCGCGACGCCATCGAGGCGCGCGGCTGGAACCCCCGGCTGGAAAGCTATGTGATGACCTTCGACGGCGAGGACCTGGACGCAAGCCTGCTTCTGATGACCGAGGTCGGCTATACCACGGGCGCGAACGCCCGCTACCAGTCCACCGTCGCCGCGATCGAGGAGCAGCTGCGCCAGGGCCACCACCTGTTCCGCTACAAGGCTCCGGACGATTTCGGCACGCCCGAGACGGCCTTCAACGCCTGCACCTTCTGGCTGATCGACGCGCTGTGCCGACTGGGTCGCCACGACGAGGCGCGCGAGATCTTCGACGAGGTGCTGGCGCAACGCAACCGGCTGGGGCTGCTGTCCGAGGGGATCCACGTCGAAACGGGCCAGCTCTGGGGCAATTTCCCCCAGACCTATTCCATGGTCGGCCTGGTCGATGCCGCGATGAAACTGTCCAGAAGCTGGGAGGAGGTCGTATGAGCCGCCTTGTCGTCGTGTCGAATCGCCTGCCCGCCCTTGGCAAGGGCGTCGCGGCCGGAGGGCTTGCGGTGGCATTGGAAGCCGCGCTGAAACATCACGAAGGGCTGTGGCTCGGCTGGTCGGGCCGCGCGGTCGAGGACGCGACCGACGACCTGCGGCTGGTCGACGAAGGCAACGTCACCTATGCCGCCCTGGACCTGACCCCGGAGGACATCGCGGGCTATTACGAGGGCATCTCGAATTCGGTCCTGTGGCCGCTGTGCCATTACCGCCCGGACCTGCTGGAATTCAACCGCACGGCGATGGAGCGCTATCTGGCGGTGAACGAGAAATTCGCCCGCGTCCTGGTCGGGCTGCTGCAGCCGGGCGATTTGGTGTGGGTGCACGACTATCACCTGATGCCGCTTGCGGCCAAGCTTCGCGCGCTGGGGGTGACGAACCGCATCGGCTATTTCCACCACATTCCCTGGCCGGCGCATGACCTGTTCCGCGCCCTGCCCCGCGCCGACGATTTCCTGTCCGAGATGCTGGCCTATGATGTGGTGGGCCTGCAGACGCCCGGGGACGCGAAGAACCTGCGCGACGCGCTGGACGCCGCGCGCCACCGGCTGGAGCGCGCGACCTCGCCGCGCGGGACCCGGATCGGCGCTTATCCGATCTCGATCGACACGCGCGGCTTCACCGCCCGCGCCCGCCGCGCCCGCGACCTGCCCCGCATCCGCGACCTGCACCAGCGCTTCGGCCCCCGCGACCTGGTGATCGGGGTGGACCGGCTGGACTACTCCAAGGGCCTGCCCGAGCGCCTGCGCGCCATCGAGCAGCTGCTGGAAAACCATGCCGGGCTGCACAACCGCGTCAGCTTCCTGCAGATCACCCCGGCCTCGCGCAGCGGGATCGAAGGCTATGACCGCATCCAGCAAGAGGTCGCCGAGCGCGCGGGCCGGCTGAACGCCAGCTACGGCACGCTCGACTGGGTTCCGGTGCGCTATATCAACCGCGCCTTCAGCCACAGCCTGCTGGCCGGGCTTTACCGGCTGGCGCGGGTCGGGCTGGTGACGCCGTTGCGCGACGGCATGAACCTGGTCGCCAAGGAATATGTCGCCGCCCAGGACCCCGAGGATCCGGGCGTCCTGGTGCTGTCGCAGTTCGCGGGCGCCGCGGCCGAGATGCAGTCGGCGCTGATCGTGAACCCCTATGACGTCGAAGAGGTGGCCAACGCCATCGCCCGCGCCCTGACCATGTCCATCGCCGAACGGCGCGAGCGTCATACCGACATGCTGCGGCGCCTGGAACGCTACCCGGTCTCGGTCTGGGCGGAAAACTTCGTGACCGACCTCGAGGGACGAAAGCACGCCTCGGCGGCCTAGGGCTCGTCGCGGCCGTCCCGCCTGAGCGCAAAGACCGAGGCGGCGGCCAGGCCCGTCGCCATCGCGAACCAGGTCAGCGCATAGCTGAGGTGGGTGTTGCGAAAACTCACCACGGTCAGCCCGCCGACGGGCAGCGCGCCCGCGACTTCACCCGCCTCGGCGTCGATGAAATAGGGCGCGGCCTGCGCGATGCCGTGCTGCGCCGACAGGGCCGCGACATCGCGCGAATACCAGCGCCCGGCCTGCGGGTCGTTCTTGCGCAGGAAGGCGCCGTCCGGCTGGGTCATGCGCAGCAGGCCCGTGACCTCGACCGTCCCGTCCGGGCGGGCGCGGTCGGCGGCCTCGCGGCGGTCCATGGGAACGAAGCCGCGATTGATCCAGACGGCCCAGCCCTGCGAGGTTTCCAGGGGCGTCATCACCCAAAAGCCGGGGCCTTGCGCAGTCACCGCCTGGGCCAGTTCCTCGGCCGCGAAATCGTAGCGGCCCGTCACCGCGACGCGGCGGTATTCGTCGTCCTTTGCGGTGAGGCCAAGCCAGTCGCCCGGCCCCGGCGCGGGGGCCGGCGGGGCGGCCAGCCGCGCCTCGACCCGGGCGATCAGGTCGGTCTTCCAGTGCAGGCGCTGGACCTGCCAGACCCCCAGCGCGCACAGCACGACGACGCCAAGCGCCGAGGCGAGCGCCATCAGCCACCAGCCCGCGCCGCGCCTGCGCGGCCCGCCGGGGGCCGCGCGCTGGGTCACGGCATGACCTGCAGTTCGTGGTTCATCTGCGGCATCATGTTCTGGTTCATATGGAACATGACCCACAGCGAACCGGCCAGGACGATCACCACGATGACGATGGTGAACAGCGTCGACAGCAGGGTCCAGCCCTCTTCGGCGCGGCTGTTCATGTGCAGGAAATAGACCATGTGGACCAGCATCTGCGCCACGGCGCAGATCACGATGATGCCCACGGCCAGCGGCCGGCTGTCGATCCAGCCGCCCATGACGATCCCGAAGGGAATGACCGTCAGGATCACCGCCAGCACGAAGCCGGTGATATAGCTGGAATAGCTGCCGTGGTCATGGTGATCGCCCTGGCCGTGGCCATGGTCTCCATGATGCGCGTCGTGATGATGATTGTGCGAATGGGCCATCACAGCACCCCCAGCAGATAGACGACGGTAAAGACCCCGATCCAGATCAGGTCCAGGAAGTGCCAGAACAGGCTCAGGCACATCAGCCGGCGCTGGTTGGCCTGGGTCAGCCCGAATTTCGACACCTGGACCATCAGCGTCACCAGCCAGATCGAGCCGAAGGTGACGTGCAGCCCGTGGGTGCCGACCAGCGTGAAGAAGGCCGACAGGAAGGCCGAGCGTCCCGGTCCCGCGCCGATGTGGATCAGGTGGTGGAACTCGTAAAGCTCGATGGCCAGGAAGCACAGGCCGAAGAACAGCGTGATCCCCAGCCAGCGCAGCGTGCCGCTGCGGTCGCCCTTGGCCATGGACAGCATGGCAAAGCCGTAGGTGATCGACGAGAACAGCAGCATCGCCGTGTTGATCGCGACCAGCTCCAGGTCGAACAGGTCCTTTGGCCCCGGACCGGCGGCCAGGTTGCCCTGAAGCACGCCGTAGCAGGCGAAAAGGACCGCGAACATCAGGCAGTCGCTCATCAGGTAGACCCAGAACCCGATGCTGGTCGAGGCGCCTTCCGGATGATGGTGGGGCTCGGTCTCCCAGTATTCGGCGGGGGACTTGAGTTCGGTTGCGGTGCTCATGCCTCAGGCTCCCTGTGCGGCCAGCGCGCGGTCGCGGGCTTCTTCCGTCTCGCGCACTTCCTCGGCGGGGACGTAATAGTCGCGGTCATAGTTGAAGGTGTGCCAGATCGCATAACCGACGATGCCGACAAAGGACAGGACGGCCAGCCACCAGATGTACCAGATCATCGCCAGTCCGCAGAGGGTGGACAGCCCCGCCAGCACCACCCCGCTGCCGGTGTAATGCGGCATGTGGATCGGGATGTAATCGGCCTTGGGACGCGCGGCGCCCGCCTGCTTCATGTCCCACCAGGCGTCCAGCCCGTGGACCACCGGCGTGAAGGCGAAGTTGTAGAAGGGCGGCGGCGACGAGGTCGCCCATTCCAGCGTCCGCCCGTTCCAGGGATCGCCCGTCACGTCGCGGTATTCGGGTTCGTTCCGCTTCCAGATCGAGACGGCGAACTGCACGAACATCGCACCGATCCCGGCGGCGATCAGCGCCGCGCCGATGCCGGCGATGATGAACCAGATCTGCAGGCTCGGGTCGTCGAAGACGCGCACCCGGCGGGTCACGCCCATCAGGCCCAGGATATAAAGCGGCATGAACGCCACCCAGAAGCCGACGACCCAGCACCAGAACTGGACCTTGCCCCAGAACACGTTCAGCTTGAAGCCGAAGGCCTTGGGCCACCAGAAGTTGATCGCGGCGAAGGTCCCGAACAGCACGCCGCCGATGATGACGTTGTGGAAGTGCGCGATCAGGAACAGCGAGTTGTGCAGCACGAAATCCGCCGGCGGCACGGCCAGCAGCACGCCCGTCATGCCACCGATGACGAAGGTCAGCATGAAGGCCACCAGCCACATCATCGGCAGTTCATAGCGCACGCGGCCGCGGTACATGGTGAACAGCCAGTTGAAGATCTTGGCGCCCGTCGGGATCGAGATGATCATCGTGGTGATCCCGAAGAACGAGTTCACCGACGCGCCCGATCCCATGGTGAAGAAGTGGTGCAGCCAGACCAGATAGCTCAGGACCGTGATGCAGATGGTGGCATAGACCATCGAGGTATAGCCGAACAGCCGCTTGCCCGAGAAGGTGGCCGCGATTTCCGAATAGACGCCGAACAGCGGCAGGATCAGGATATAGACCTCGGGGTGGCCCCAGATCCAGATGAGGTTGATGTACATCATCGGATTGCCACCAAGGTCGTTGGTGAAGAAGTTGGTGCCCAGATAGCGGTCCAGCGTCAGCAGGATCAGCGTCATGGTCAGCACCGGGAACGACGCCACGATCAGGATGTTGGTGCAGAACGACGTCCAGGTAAAGATCGGCATCCGCATCATGGTCATGCCCGGGGCGCGCATCTTCAGGATGGTGACCAGCAGGTTGATGCCCGACAGCGTGGTGCCGACGCCCGCGACCTGAAGGCCCCAGATGTAATAGTCGACGCCGACCCAGGGGGAATAGGCGATGCCCGACAGCGGCGGGAAGGCCAGCCAGCCGGTCTGCGCGAATTCGCCCACGAACAGCGAGGCCATGACGATCACCGCGCCGCCCGTTGTCATCCAGAACGAGAAGTTGTTCAGGAACGGGAAGGACACGTCGCGCGCGCCGATCTGCAGGGGCACGATATAGTTCATCAGCCCTGTGACGACCGGCATCGCCACGAAGAAGATCATGATGACGCCATGCGCCGTGAAGATCTGGTCATAGTGGTGCGCGTTCAGGTAGCCCTCGGACCCGTTGAAGGCCATGGCCTGCTGGATGCGCATCATCACCGCGTCGGCAAAGCCGCGCACGAACATGACGATGCCCAGGATCATGTACATGATCCCGATCTTCTTGTGGTCGATCGAGGTGAACCACTCGTGCCACAGATAGCCCCACAGGCGGTATTTGGTCAGGGCGGCGACCATGGCGATGCCGCCCAGGGCGACGACCACGAAGGTCGCCATGACGATCGGCTCCTTCGGGATGGCGTCCCAGTTCAGGCGCCCCAGAAGGAAGGTCGTTTCGACATTTGTTGGAATGGCCATCTGGGACTCCGGTCAGAGTTGGGTTTCGACGGCGTTGTCTCGCCGTGCGTCCTGGATGCTCCGAGGCATATCGATGCCAAGGCGGTTTTCAGGGCGGGGCAACGCCACGCCGCGCATGGGCGACTGGTCGATGCGGGTCTGCGGATCGGTCTTGCGCAGGTCGGCGAACATCTTGGCCGAATCCTCGGGCGTGCAGAAGCCGGTGACAATGAAGGGGGTGGGCCCCAGCACCGGGCGCGGAATGCCGCGGCGCAGGTCCTTGTCATGGGTCAGCTGCGCGGTGTTGATCGTGCCGGCAAGCCCGGTGCCGCCCTGCGCGTCCAGCGCCATCATCTCGGCCATGCAGATCTTGTCCTGCTCGACGCACATGTTGACCACGCGGTCGAACAGTTCGGGGTCCACGTCGGCGAAGGTCTGCGGCTTGACGTTCTCGGTCGGCGCTTCCAGCTCCAGGTATTTCGCGCGGTCGAGCAGCCCGCCCGCGGCGCGCGCCTCGTCCACCCAGGCGTCGAAGCCCGCCTGGTCCGTCGCATGGGTCTTGAACCGCATCCCCGAAAAACCGTGTCCCGAGTAATGCGAGGCAAGACCCTGATATTCGCCCGGGTTGTTGAAGACCCCGTGCAGCGTGGTCTGCATCCCCGGCATGGCATAGATCATGCCCGCCATCGCCGGGATGTAGAAGGCGTTCATCACCGTCGAGGAGGTCAGCGTGAACTCGATCTCGCGGTCGGTCGGCACCGCCAGCTCGTTGATCGAGGCGACGCCCTGCTCGGGATAGATGAACAGCCATTTCCAGTCCAGCGCGACGACCTGGACCCGGAACGGGTCCTCGTCGGGCACGGGCTGCTCGACCGACAGCCGGTCCAGCCGGCGATAGGGGTCCAGCAGGTGGGTGCCGACCCAGGTCAGCGCGCCCAGGCAGATGATGATCAGCAGCGGCGCCGCCCAGATCACCAGCTCGAACTTGGCCGAGTGGTCCCAGTCGGGCGCATAGGTCGCATCGCGGTTCGAGGCGCGATAGCGCCAGGCGAACCAGATGGTCAGCGCCATCACGGGAATGATGATCAGCAGCATCAGCCAGGTGGACTGCACCAGCAGGTCGCGTTGCCGCTCGGCGACATCGCCCGAGGGCGACAGGACCTCCATCTTGCAGGCGGCGAGGCCAAGAACGATCGGGGCAAGCGCGGCAAGGCGCGCCAGGCGAAAGGGTATGTGCATGAAGCCTGACCTCACCAAGGGGGGAGCATGAGGATGAGTCGGTTAAGCCCCACCCCCTAAAGGCTGGGCCCGGAACCAGACATAGGACAATTTGCCACACCCTGCACACCTTGAATCTGGCGGTTGACCAAAGGATGCTCTCGGCCTTCTATTGCCCCCAAAGCCTCCCCTCCTCGGCCCGGGTGCCCCCAAGAGGTCAGCTAGACATGAGCGCAGCGCACACCCCTTCCACGCTTCCCGATGAGGCGAAGGACATCCACGTCTCGCCTTCCGACATCGCGGTGGGCGTCGTCATCGGCCGGTCGTCCGAGTTCTTCGACTTCTTCGTCTTCGCCATCGCCTCGGTCATCGTGTTCCCGGCGCGGTATTTTTCCTTTGCCGATCCGCTGACTGCGACGCTGTGGTCGTTCACCGTCTTTGCGCTGGCGTTCCTGGCGCGGCCGCTGGGCACGGCGTTCTTCACCGTCATCGACCGGCGCCACGGCAAAAGCGCCAAGCTGACGCTGGCGCTGCTGATCCTGGGCACCTCGACCGTCGGCATGGGCCTGATCCCGTCCTATGAAAACATCGGCGCGGCCTCGATCTGGCTGCTGTGCCTGCTGCGAATCGGGCAGGGCTTCGCGCTTGGCGGGGCCTGGGACGGGTTGCCGTCGCTGCTGAACATGAACGCGCCCAAGGGGCGGCGCGGCCTTTACACCATGATGCCGCAGCTTGGCGCGCCGGTCGGCCTGGCCGTCGCCAGCCTGCTGTTCGCCTATCTGCTCAGCAACATGTCGCAGGCCGATTTCCTGGACTGGGGCTGGCGCTATCCCTTCTTCGTGGCCTTCGCGATCAACGTCGTGGCGCTGTTCGCGCGCCTGCGCATCGTGGTGACCCCGGAATACACCGAGGCGTTCGAGACGCGCCACCTGAACCCGTCGAGCTTTCGCGCCGCCTTCCGCCAGGACGGCCGCATGATCCTGATCGGCGCCTTCGTGCCGCTGGCCAGCTTTGCGCTGTTCCACATGGTCACGGTGTTCCCGCTGTCCTGGGTCTATCTCTACACCAGCGAAAACCCCGCCGGCTTCCTGGTGATCCAGGCCATCGCCGCCGGCTGGGGCTTTCTCGCCATCGCGGCCTCGGGGCTGCTGGCCGACCGCATCGGGCACCGCAAGCTGCTTTATCGCGGCGCCATCGCCATCGCCATCTTCAGCCTGGTCGCGCCGCTTCTCTTGTCGGGCGACAAGCTGGGCGAGGCCGTCTACATGACCGTCGGCTTCATCGTGCTGGGCGTCAGCTTCGGCCAAAGCTCGGGCGCGGTCGCATCGCTCTTCGACCCGGCGCGGCGCTACACCGACTCGGCGGTGGTGTCGGACCTGGCGTGGCTCTTCGGCGCGGGCTTCGCACCTCTGGCGGCGCTGGCGCTGTCGTCCTGGCTGGGCCTGCCGGCGGCGGGGCTTTACCTGCTGTCGGGCGCGGTCTGCACCGTTCTGGCGCTGCGCTTCGCCCGCCGGATCGAATTCGGGCGCAGCTGACCCCGTCCCAGTCCCTGCAAGCACGCCCGGGCCGCCCCAGCCCGGGCGTTTTTCTTGAAACCTGCTCCATCCTGCGCTATCTATCTAGCCAGAGAGCTAGACAGGAAACCGCCATGTGGACGCTTCAGGATGCCAAGAACCGCTTTTCGGCCGTGGTCGATGCGGCGCTTGCCGGCCAGCCGCAGCAGGTGACGCGGCGCGGCAAGCCCGCCGTCGTGGTGCTGGCCGCCGCGGATTACGCCCGGATGCTGGCCGCGACGCAGGAAAACCGCGGCTCCTTCGCCGCCCACCTCCTCAGCTTTCCCGGCCCCGACCTGGGCCCCGATTCCGGGCGCGCCCGGGTGGCCCCGCGCGACGTCAGCTTCTGAATGCTGATCCTGGATACCAATGTCTTGTCGGCGCTGCGCCGCCCCGAACGCAGCCCGGCGGTCGCCGCCTGGCTGGCCCGGCAGGACGACACCGCGCTCTATCTCTCCGTCGTCACCCTGGGCGAGATCGAGCGCGGCATCACCCGCCAGGAATCGCAGAACCCACCCTTTGCCCGCGACCTGCGCGACTGGCTGACGCGCACCGTCACGCTGTTTTCCGACCGCCTGCTGCCCTTCGGCGCGGCCGAGGCGTTGCTCTGGGGCCAGCTTTCCGCCCGGCTGGGCCACGCCGGGGCCGACCTGCTGATCGCGGCGACCGCGCTTGCGCATGACGCGGCCGTGGTCACCGGCAACACCGCCGATTTCCGGCCGACCGGCTGCCGGCTGGTCGATCCCTTCGCGCAAGGGGCCGGATAGCGTTCCACGCTTTCCCGCCTGGGTGGAACTTTTTCACGTCCCCCGGCGCTAAGCGACCGGGTTCGTGCTTATTTTCGCGGCGACCTTACCCTGCGGCGCGGCGGTGACTAGCATAAGGACCCCATACAATAAGCCGGAGACGCACCATGGCGCCCGTGTTCATCAACCTTGTTCTGTTCGCTGCCCTGCTGTTCGGCCTCGCCCGATTGCAATCCGGCACGCTTTCGCTGTCCGCCCGGGTCTTCGTGGGCCTGGTGCTGGGCACCCTGTTCGGCATCGGCCTGCAACTGGTCTATGGCGCCGCCGATCCGACGCTGGCCACCACGATCAGCTGGATCAACATCGTCGGCAACGGCTATGTGCAGCTGTTGCAGATGATCGTCATGCCGCTGGTCTTCGTCGCCATCCTGAACGCGGTCAGCAAGCTGCACGACGCGTCCTTGCTGGGGCGCATCTCGGCGCTCACGCTGGGGACGCTGCTGGGGACGACCGCCATCGCGGCCTTCGTCGGCGTCGCGATGTCGCTGGCCTTCGGCCTGACCGCCGAAGGGCTGGCGCAGGGCGCGCAGGAAACCGCCCGGCTGTAGACGCTGCAATCGACCTATGCGCCCAAGGTCGCCGACCTGACCCTGCCGCAGCTGATCCTGTCCTTCATCCCCAAGAACCCCTTCGCCGATCTGACCGGCGCGAACCCGACCTCGATCATCTCGGTGGTGATCTTCGCGGCCTTCCTGGGCGTCGCGGCGATCCGGCTGGTGCGGCGCGACCCGGACAAGGGCGGGCGCCTGATCGCCTTCATCGACCTGATGCAGTCCTGGATCGCCCAGCTCGTGCGGCTCATCATGACGCTGACGCCCTTCGGCGTCATGGCGCTGATGACCAAGATGGCCGCGACCTCGAACGCCGCCGACATCCTGAACCTCGGCAAGTTCGTCCTGGCGTCCTATCTGGGGCTCGCGATCATGTTCGGGGTGCATGCGCTGCTGCTGGCGGCGACCGGGGTGAACCCACTGGCCTTCTTCCGCAAGGTGCTGCCCGCGCTCAGCTTCGCCTTCTCCAGCCGGTCCAGCGCCGCCACCATCCCCCTGAACGTGGAAATCCAGACCCGCCGCCTGGGCGTGCCGCCGACCATCGCCAGCTTTGCCGCCAGCTTCGGCGCCACCATCGGCCAGAACGGCTGCGCCGGGCTTTACCCGGCGATGCTGGCCGTCATGGTCGCGCCGACCGTCGGCATCAACCCGCTGGATCCGGGCTGGATCGTCAGCCTGATCGCCATCGTCACGCTCTCCTCGGCGGGGGTCGCGGGGGTCGGCGGCGGCGCCACCATGGCCGCGCTGATCGTGCTGCCGGCCATGGGCCTGCCGGTCACGCTGGTCGCGCTGCTGATCTCGGTCGAGCCGCTGATCGACATGGGCCGCACCGCGCTGAACGTCAACGGCTCGATGACGGCGGGCACCATCACCTCGCAGCTGCTGGGCCAGACCGACCGCGCGGTCATGGCCAGCGAGGACGAAGGCAGCCTGCAGAACGCCTGAACGGGCTTTCCCCCGGGTGGGCGGATCGGCTAGCAAGACCTGCCAGCCCCCGCCCGCAAGGAGACACCATGCCCCTGACCGACAGCGACATCCAGCCGCCCGGCAGCCCCACCATCCGCACCATCGCCATGCCCGCCGACACCAATCCGGCGGGCGACATCTTCGGCGGCTGGCTGATGAGCCAGATGGACCTGGCCGCCGGTTCGGTCGCGGCGCTGACCGCGCGCGGCCGCAGCGCCACCATCGCGGTCGAGGGAATGAAGTTCCACCGCCCAGTCAAGGTCGGGGACGAGGTCTCGCTGTACGCCGAGATCGTCCACATCGGCCGCACCTCGATGCGCATCCATGTCGAGGCATGGCGCCGCGAACGCCACCGCGACGACAGCCAGCAGGTGACCGAGGCCACCTTCACCTTCGTCGCCCTGGACGAGAACGGCGCAGCCCGGGCGGTGCTGGGCGGCTAGGCCGCCCGACCCCCCTGCCCTAGCCCCGGCGCAGCTGGGCCAGCAGCTCGGCGCTCGGCTCTCCGGTCACGGGCAGGCCGCGCGACTGCTGATAGGCCCGGATCGCGTTCGTGGTGTTCGAGCCGACGTTGCCGTCCACCCCCTGCGTGTCGAAGCCGCGCGCGGTCAGCAGCTCCTGCATCTCCTTGCGGCTCTCGATGCGCAGGCCGGGGTGGCTGGCGGGCCAGGGGTTGGTCAGCCCCGGATAGCCTTTCAGCCGGTCGGCCAGATGCGCCACCGCCAGCGCATAGCTGTCGGCGTTGTTATAGCGCAGGATGGCATGGAAGTTGCGCGTGATCAGGAAGGCCGCCCCGTCGCGCCCGCCCGGCACCAGCAGTTCCGCCGAAGCCCCCGCCGGCGGCAGCGGCCGGGAACTGGCCTGCCGGATGCCCAGCGACTGCCACTCGGCGACCGAGCGGCGCTTGCCCTTGCCTGACAGCCCCATGTCGAAGCCTGCGGGCAGCACCACCTCGACCGCCGCCGGCAGGCCGCGCTGCCAGCCCGATTTCGCCAGGTAGTTCGCCGTCGAGGCCAGCGAATCCGACGGGTCGTTCGACCAGATGTCGCGCCGCCCGTCGCCGTTGAAATCGGCGGCATAGGCCAGATAGGTGGTCGGAATGAACTGGGTGTGCCCCATGGCGCCGGCCCAGCTGCCGGTCATATGCGCGGGGTCGATGTCGCCCGCCTGCAGGATCTTCAGCGCCGCGATCAGCTGGCTGCGAAAGAAGTCGCCGCGATACCCCTCATAAGACAGGGTGGACAGCGCCTCGATCAGCGGCAGGTCGCCACGGCGCTCGCCATAGGTCGATTCCATGCCCCAGACCGCGGTGACGACCTCCTTGTCGACGCCGTAGCGCGCCTCGACCGCGTTCAGCACGCCGCCGTATTGCCCCAGCGCCGCGCGCCCGTTGGTCTGCCGCTTTTCCGAGACGGCGTTTTCCAGATACTCCCACAGGGATTTCTTGAACTCGGCCTGGTTCTGGCTGCGCTTCACCACCTCGGGGTTGTAGACCACGTCGCGGAAGGCGAATTCCAGCGTCTGGTCGCTGATCCCCTGCCCCCGCGCCTGACCCTTGAAGTTCGCGACCCAGGCGTTCAGCCCCGCGACCTTGGCGGGGGGCGGGTTCTGGTTGCGGCCCCATTTGATCTCCTGGCTTTGCGGGGCCACGCCGCGCGGACCGGGACCATAGTTCCCCACCCCGCACGAGGCGAGCATCAACGCCACCGCCGCAAAGCCGACCGAATGCCTGAATGAAATGCGCATGACTGCCCCTTGTGTGTTCTTGGTTGCGGCCAGCCTAGCCAAAGCGCAGCCCGGCCGGAACCCCTGGAATCGACGCTCAGCCGCCAAGCCCCGGCACGCGCGCACCCGCCGCCAGCGCGGCGAAGCGGCGTTGCAGCAGCGCGCCGTCCAGCCCCTCGCCGATGACGACCAGCCGCGAGCCGGCCGGGCCCTGGGGCCAGGCCTCGGCCATGACGGGGGGATAAAGCCGGTGGCCCACGGCATGGACGACCAGCGGGCGGCTCGGGTCATCGGCCGCCGCGACCAGCCCCTTGGCGCGCAGGACCTGCCCGCCCGCGACAAGGCCCGCCAGGAACTTCATCAGCCGCGCGCGCTCCAGGGGCGCATCCGCCGCCAGCGTATGGGCGGCGATGCCGCCATGCCCCGGCCCCCGCGCCTCGGCCAGCCAATCGCCAAGCGCCGCGCCCTTGCCCGCCGCGTCATAGCTGCCGGGGGCCAGCAACATCCCAGGATCGAACCCCGGATCGCCCGAGTCATGGACCTGCACCCCGGGATTGATCGCCGTGAGCGCCGACAAGTCGCAGGGCGGGCCAAGATCGGTGTGGCTCAGCACCAGATGGTCGGCAAAGGCCACCTGCCGCAGCGCCTGCGCATGGCGCGCGACCAACGCCGCAATCCCCTGCGCATCCGCCACCGTGATGACCGAGGACAGCCGGAACGCCCGCGCCACCGCATGGTCGCGCAGCGCGGTCGCGGGCAGGCCGCCGGGGATCAGGCTGTTCACCACGGGCGCGGGATCGGCCAGCCCCGTCGTTTCGACCAGCACCCGCGCGTAGCCGGGCAAGGACCCGTCGCGCCGCCCGCGCAGCAGCTCGTCCAGCGTGCTGCGCAGGTCGCTTCCCGCCGTGCAGCAGATGCAGCCGGTGCTGGTCAGCACCCGCTCGCGTCCCTGTCGCACCAGATGATGATCGACCGCGACCGCGCCGAATTCGTTGATGATCAAGGCCGTATCGGGATGCGTGGCCAGCAGGCGGTTGACCAGCGTGGTCTTGCCCGCGCCCAGAAAGCCGGTGACGACAAAGACCGGGATCATGCGCCGCGCCCCGGCAGCGGCACCATGCGCAGGTCGTGGTCCAGCGCCAGCAGGTCGCGCAGCGCGGTCCCCGGCGCGACGGCCAGCGGCGGCAGGCCCATCGCCCGGCGCGGCCGGTCGGTCGCCATCGCGATGGCGGTCTCGGGGCTGGCCCCGGTCAGCGCGACCAGCACCCGCATGGCCTGCGGCAGGTCCAGATGCGCGCCGGCCAGCGCGCCCTCGGCATTGACCAGCCTGCCGTCGCGAACCGCGATCTCGCGCCCGTACAGGCTGAAGCGGTCCGGCCCCCCGACCGTCGGCATCGCGTCCGAGACCAGGAAGCAGCGATCCCCCGCGACCCGCAGCGCAATCGCCAGCATTTCGGCCGAGACATGGATGCCGTCCGCGATCAGCCCGCACCAGCCATCCGACAACAGCGCGGCGGCGATCACCCCCGGATCGCGCGCCGCCATCTGCGGCATTGCGTTGAAAAGATGAGTGAACATGGTGACGCCCTGCGCCAGCGCGATGCGCGTCTGCGCGGCATCAGCCATGCTGTGCCCGGCCGAGAGCACCACGCCCAGGGCCTTCGCCTCGGCCAGCAGGGCCGGATCGGCGGTCTCGGGCGCAAGCGTCAGCAGCACCGGCACCTCAGCGGCGCGCAGCCGGCGCAGCACGGCCAGCGTGCGGGCATCCAGCGGGCGGATGAAGCGCGCCTCATGCGTGCCGCGCCGCTCGGGGGCGATATGGGGCCCCTCGATATGGATGCCGGCGACGCCCGGCGCGTCCCGGCAGGCGATCACCGCATCGGCGGCGGCCTCCAGCACCTCGGGCGCGTCGGTGATGACCGTGGGCAGGATCTGCGCCACCCCCAGCCGATGATGGGCGGCGGCGATGGCGGCGATCCCTTCGGGCGTCGGGTCGGCGTTGAACAGGACGCCGCCGCCGCCGTTCACCTGCAGGTCGGTGCAGCCCGGCACCAGCAGCGGCACATGATGGTCGGGCCGGTCGGCGCCCAGCGGGCGCAGGGCCAGGACGCGGCGGCCGTCGGTGTCCACGGCCATGCCCGGGACCAGCGCGCCCTCCTGCCAGATCCGGTCGGCCGCGATCAGCACGGGCCCACCCCGCAGGCCATCAGCGCCGCGCCGCGCGCGCCGGAACTGTCGCCATGCAGCGCCAGCCGCAGGTCGGGCTCCCGCACGCCGCCCAGCCGGCGCCCGTCCAGCGCCTGGGCCAGACGGTCGACAATGCCCGCCATGTTCGACAACCCGCCACCCAGGACGATCACCTGCGGGTCCAGCATCAGCTGCGCGTCGTACAGCATCTCGGACGCCAGATCGGTCCAGATCGCCAGCGCCGGCGCGGCCGCCGGGTCGCCGGCCAGCGCGGCGGGGTCGGTCTGCGCGATCCCGGCCCAGGCCGCGATGCGGGCCAGCCCGGGGCCCGAGACATAATTCTCATAGCATCCGGCCTGGCCGCAGCCGCAATCCCACAGTGGCAGCCCATGCCGCGCCAGCGCCCGGGCCGGCACGCCCATATGCCCGATTTCGACGGCAAGGCCCGAGGCGCGGTGCATGGGCCGGCCGTCCAGCACCATGCCGGCCCCGACCCCGGTGCCCAGCACCAGCCCCAGGACCGAACGCGTCCCCTGCCCCGCCCCGCCATGGGCCTCGGACCAGGCAAAGGCTGTGCAGTCGTTCATCAAGGGCAGATCGCGGCCCAGCCGCCCGCGCAAGGCATGGCCAAGGTCGCGCCCGGTGACCGGCAGGTTCGCGGCGGTGGCGCGGCCGGTGTCGGGGTCGATCACCCCGGCGATTGAGATGCCGATGGGCAGGGCCGCGCCCCCCAGCCCCTCCAGCCAGGCGACTTGGGCGGCGACGGCCTCGATCAGCGCGTCGAAATCCTGAGTGGGCGTCGGCAGGCGGTGGCGGTCGAGCGTGGCGAAGCCCGCGTCGAAAAGCCGCGCCTCGATCTTGGTGCCGCCCAGGTCTATCGCCCCGCTGATCCTGCCTGCCATCGCCCGTTGTCCCTGCCCCGGCGTCGCCCGGTTTTCAGGCCGGGCTAGCACGTCCGCCCGGCGAGGCAAAGCGCGGGCGAACGGAACATAACAAGAACATTCACCTGTGGCGCGGCCGCACGGGGGACTTCGCGTCCCCCGGGCCCCCTGCGGGATATTTGGGCAAGAAAGAAGCACTGGGGGCGGCTTCCCCGCGGGGAAGGTCACTCAAGGCTTTCCAGCATGGAGCGGACGGCGGCCTCGAGCTTGCGGCGGTCAATGGCCGAGAAGTCGCGTGGCAGCCGGATCTCGAGCCGGCCGTTCGCGGCGGTGCATTTGGCGCTGCCCTGAGGGCGCGCGATCTGGAAGGTAGTGCGCGCCTTCCCCGCGGGGACGGTCGGGGACTTGGCCTTGGGTGCGGGCGCGGTGACCGCATCCTCGCCCTGCCCTGCGAAGCGGCGGAGCAGATCGAGTTCGTCCTTGATGCTGCGGGTGTCCCAGTCCTTGAGCTCGGCCCGGATAGCGCCGACCAGGCCCGGCACCTCGTCCAGGCGCGCCGCCAGCGCCAGGCCCAGGGCGCGCGGGATCTCGGCCATGTAGAGGAGCACGCCGTCCAGCGCCTCGACCACGCGGATGAAGCTGCGGATATAGCTGCGCTTCTGATAGCCGGCGGACTTGAACAGGATCGCCACGGCCTTCTCGGGGTCGTTCTCGGGCGTCAGCGGGTCCATGGCGTAATGCAGGGCGAGCTGGGCCATCTCGGCGAAGGAGATGTCCTTGCGCACCAGGTTCTCGTCCACCATGCGGCGGTAGAGGCGCTCCAGTTCGTCGCCGCGCGCCGCAATGCCGGCCGGGATCCGGCCCCAGGTTTCGGCGTCGCCGGTCTCCTCGAGCAGCTGGCGATAGGCCGAAAGGCGGCGCCAGCCTTGGATCAGTTCGTAGCGGCCGTTCCCGGCGGGCTCGACGCGGATCGGGTTCGAAAGGCCGATCTCGCGGATCGAGGCGACCAGTTCGGCCAGTTCGAAATCGGGACCGGGCGCGCGGTCGCGGATCAGCTTACGGGTGTCGATGGCGTCGATCGGGATCAGGTCGGTGATCAGCCCTGCCCGTTTCAGCCGGACATGCTCGGCAGCCAGCGCGTCGTTCTCGGCCCGGATATCGGCTTCAAGCCGGGCGCGCTCGCGACTGGATTCGGCGGTTTCGCTGATCGCGGTGGCCATGGGACCGCGACGCGGCGGCTCGGCCTCGGGGACGGGCTCGACCTTCCCCGCGGGGACGCCGGGGGCGGGCTCGTCGGGCATCTCGATGTCGAACATGCGGCGCTTGCGGCTCATGCCTGATCCTCCAGCTTGGCCCAGGCTGCGATGGCGTGGGACTTGAA
This sequence comes from Paracoccus yeei ATCC BAA-599, assembly GCF_000622145.1. GTDB lineage: Bacteria > Pseudomonadota > Alphaproteobacteria > Rhodobacterales > Rhodobacteraceae > Paracoccus > Paracoccus yeei. The sequence continues at coordinate 229,353 of NZ_KK211402.1, forward strand.
CTCCTCATAGGCCTGATCGAAGGTCGCGCGGGCGCGTCGCCACGTGCCGCGGGTCATCTCGCGGTAGTCGATCTCGTAGATGGAGCTGAGGAAGCGGCCGGATTGCTCGACGGCGCGGGTCAGCTCGATCGGGTGCTCGGCCATGCGATCGCCGAAGACCTGGCGGAAAGCGCCGAGCATGGCCTGGTGCAATTCGTTCGAGGGCTCGAACCGCGTCATCAGGAAGCGGACATCGGCGAAGGCCTTGGGCAGGCGGATCTTCCCCGTGGGGAAGTTCTCGAACCCGTGCGAGAGGTCCTCGAGCGCCTCGGAGAGCTGGCCGATGAAGCTGGTGGTCGAGTCGTATTCCCAGTAGCCGGGACCCGAGGGGATATAGAGCATGTCGGCGGCAAAGACCGCGTTCATCGACTGGTAGCCGATGGCCGGCGGGCAGTCGAAGAGGATCAGGTCGTAGGCATCGTCCGCGAGGCTGTCGAGGAAGCGCGAGACCGCGCCGAAGAAGGTCCATTCCGGGTTCAGGTGGCGGTACTGGGCGCTGGCGAACTCGACGAAGGCGGCGTTGGCGCAGCTGGGGATGATGTCGATGGTGGGCCAGGCGGTGGGCTTGATGAAGTCCGCAGGCCGCAGCGTGCCGAGACCCATGTCGCGGATCGAGGCGGGCAGCTTGCGCTGGGGCAGGGCGGTGCCCGATTCGGCGCCGCGGGCGACGGCGTTCATGCGGTCGGTTTCGCGTTCCAGGTCGCGGGCCATGATGCCCCAGACGGTATGATCCTCGCCCACGTCGGTCAGGCCCATGCTGTGCGACAGCGTCGCCTGGGGGTCGAAGTCCACCAGGAGGACGCGGTAGCCGTCGAGCGCCGCGGCATGGGCGAAGTGCAGCGCCACGGTCGACTTGCCGGCGCCGCCCTTGAAGTTCGCGATGGCGGCGCGGAAGGCGCGCTTGCCCTCGGGGCGGGGCGGCATCAGGCTTTTGCGGTTGACCTTGATGCGGCGGCGCAGCTCGTTCACCTCGTCGAGCGAGAACCAGCGCTGGCGGCCGTCCTCCTCGACTTCCCCGAGGGGAAGGTTCGGGTCGGCGGCGAGCTTGCCGCGGAAGGTCGACTGGTTCATCCGGAAGATCAGCTCGGCCACCTCCCAGGAGGAGAAGCGGCGCAGGGTCTTTTCATTGGCCGGGCTGAAGGTCTGGCGCCGGATCCAGCCCTGCATCTTGAGGGACTGGGCCTGCAGCCGGGCGAGGTCTTCGTGCGTGTACATCTGCCTGTCTCATGGAACGTTAATTTTCTTCTGTCCCGCTTTTACGTCGGATTTGCCTTTCTGGCAAAAACCATTTTTCATCGGAGCAGGAATTCTCCCCAAGGCCCTGAAAACACGGCCTGGCCCGCGAATCGCCGGCAACGCGCGTTGCCTGGCCAGCCGTCGAGACGGAGCCGGAACTGGGGGACGCAAAATGGCGCCCGCGCGGCGGAATGGGGGACAAAACGGCAGAACAGGGTGTCATCCTGTCTGTCCCCCAATACCATTAATACCGATTTTGCAATCAGGTTTGGGAGAGTCATCCGGGGTTTTCGGCGCCCTGATCCGGGCCGCTTGACAGAATCGTCAAACAGGACGCAAATGAGGTAGGGATGACGAAAAGCGTTGGCGGCAAAGACCGGCGCGGGCCTCCCAGGGCAGTACCGGGGTCAGCACCCGGGTCATGAAGCAGCCGGGCGGTCCCCGGGGGCAGGAGCGAGATGCAGGTGATACGAGCCGTCGGGCGTGAGGCCGCGGCCAAGAAATACGATATCCTGTCGGCCATGATGGCCCATGCCCTGGCCGGCGACAAGCATCGCCAGCGGCTGGTCCTGCGGCTGATGGCGCTGATCACCAGCCGCTACAACTGGCAGCGGGACGAGTTGACCGTGGGCCAGCGCGAGATCGCGCGGCTGTGGAGCGTGGACGAGCGCACCGTCAAGCGCGAGATGGCGCGGCTGCGGGCGATGGGCTGGATTGCCGTGCGCCAGCCGGGGGCCCGGGGGCGGGTGTCGGTCCTGGGGCTGGAGCTGGAGCGGATCATGCTGGACACGCGGCCCGAGTGGGAGAACATCGGCCCGGATTTCGTGGCCCGGCTGGCGGGGCAGGGGGCCGGCGCGGACAATGTCGTGCCGCTGCGGCCGGCCCGGCCCGTCCTGCCCCGGGGCGAGGGGCTGTGGGCGCAGGCCTGCGCCCGGCTGGCCGAGGAAGACCGCACCCTGTTCGAAAGCTGGTTCGCCGCCCTGTCCGAGGCGGCGGTCGAGGACGGCTGCCTGACGCTGCTGGCGCCGTCGCGGTTTCATGCGTCCTACGTCCAGACCCATCTGGCCGAGCGGTTGGCGACGGCCGTGCGGCGCAGCGACGGCACGGTGCAGCGCGTGCGGGTCATCGCGCCCTGAAAGGCTGTGCGTCAAGGAAATCTTGGCACCCATCCGCGATCCTGTCCGAAAGGGGCGAATCGGGGATAAGGGTGCGGGTACTGTCATTCCCGTGGTGGCTGCTGCGCCCTGTGTTGCTGGCGCAGGTGGCGCCAGAGCAGCGCGCCGCCAAGCGCCAGCCCGGCCCCCAGCATCAGGTGGCGCGAGGTCAGCCCCAGCCGCGCCTGCGCCGAGCGGCGATAGCGCGGATCGAAGAAGCGGGTGTCGGCCAGCAGGCTGCCAAGAAGCGTTTCCTTGCGCAGCGGCAGGTCGCGCAGGCCCCGGCCCGAATCGCGGTTCAGCGCCTCGATGGCCGGGATCAGCCCGCCCTTGTCGCGCAAGGCGCGCGCGACGGTGGCCGGGTCGCGGTCCAGATGCTCGGCCAGCAGCCGGTCGCGCAACTCTCCGATGACGCGGCGGCCCTCCGGGTCGCGGCCCGCCAGCGCCACGTCGCATTCGGTGTCGAAGGCCATCGAGCGGCGGTCGATGTTCGAGGAGCCGACCCGCAGCAGGCAATCGTCGATGATGCTGATCTTGGCATGGACATAGATCGGCTCGCCCGCCGCGTTGACGGGATAGAAGATGCGGAAGCGGCCATGCGGATCATGCGCGCGCAGCTCGCGCACCATGCGCGAGCGGCTGACGTGCATGGCGGCGTCCTCGACCACCGACTGCGCGGCCATGGGGGTGATGACGACGACCTCGGGACCGTCCGGGTCGGCCAGCCGCTCGCGGATCGCGGCGGTGATGCTGTCGGCGCAGAAATATTGCGATTCCAGGTAGATGTAATCCCGCGCCGCGCGGATGCTGTCCAGATAGAGGTTCTCGATCTCGGGCACGGTGGGGCTGTCGGGTCCGGGCGGCTCGGTCCGGGCGATGGCGATCTCGACGTCGCGCAGCAGGGGGGCGATGCTGTCGGGCCAGAGGTCGCCGCCGGGGCGGAACGCCTCGTCCATCTCGGCGTCGTTGGCGCGGGCCCAGCGGTCGCGGGCCAGTTCCGACAGCGCCGCCGCCACCGGCCCCGACACCACCGCCGAGGCGTCGTGCCAGGGCTGGGCCACGTCGCCGTTCTTGAGCCGGCGCAGATCGTCTTCCGGCGCGTGCTCGGGCCGGTCCCAGCGCCCGTCGGTCATGTCGATGCCGCCGCAGAACGCCAGCGAATCGTCGATCACCGCGATCTTCTGGTGATGGCAGGCGCCGATCGGGTGGCGCCCGTCGAAGGCCAGGTGCACCTGGTCGGGCGAAAGCAGCTTGATGCGCGCGGCGGGCAGCACCCGTCCCGGCGCGATCAGGGCGCCGCCGCTCCATTTCAGCAGGTAGATGTCGAGGTCGGGGCGGCGGTCGGCCAGCGCGTCGATGAAGGGGCCGACCTGGTTCGGCAACCCGTCCGGGGCCATGCCCTGATCGTCGCTTTCGCCGGGCAGCATCTCGATTTCGAAATCGAAGTCCCAGCCGACCATGATGATCAGCCGCTGCGCCTTCAGCAGGGATTCGCGCAGGGCGCGGAAATAGGCCTGCCCGTCGATGATGAAGGAAAAGCAGCTGGCGCGTTCGACCCGCCAGCAGTTGCGGTCGGGCTGGAACTGGAACTCGGGCATGGTTCACCAAGGGTTACTGGGTCTTGAAAGCGGGGCAGGGGGGCCCGCCGCCGTGGGCGTTCCGGGCCGCGCCGCGCATCTTTTCACGCGACATCGGCGCGGGAATCGGCCATTCAGTCGCCCGAACCGACTGGAAACGCAAGGGGGACCATGAGATGAGCGCCACGCCAGAACGCCGGACCCGGCTGACGCCCGGCGACATCCGCGCGCGCAAGGGGGGCGCGCCGATCGCCTGCCTGACCGCCTATACCACGCCGATGGCGCGGCTGATGGACCGCGCCTGCGACCTGGTGCTGGTGGGCGACAGCCTGGGCATGGTGCTGCACGGGCTGCCCTCGACCCTGGGCGTGACGATGGAGATGATGATCCTGCACGGCCGGGCGGTGGCGCGCGGCATCGAGCGCGCCTGCCTGGTGGTGGACATGCCCTTCGGCAGCTACGAGGAGAGCCCCGAACAGGCCATGCGCAATGCCGCGCGGCTGGTGGCCGAGACGGGCTGTCAGGCGGTCAAGCTTGAGGGCGGGCAGCACATGGCCGGAACGGTGCGCTTCCTGGTCGAACGCGGCATTCCGGTGATGGGCCATGTCGGGCTGACGCCGCAATCGGTGAACGCGCTTGGCGGCTACAAGGTGCAGGGCCGGGGCGAGGACGGCGCGCGCGTCGCGGCCGATGCGCAGGCCCTGTCCGAGGCCGGGGCCTTTGCGGTGGTGCTGGAAAAGCTGCCCGAGTCCCTGGGGGCGCGCATCACCGAGGGGATCGCGGCCCCGACCATCGGCATCGGCGCCGGCGCGGGCTGCGACGGGCAGGTCCTGGTCGTGGACGACATCCTGGGGCTGTTCGCCGATTTCCAGCCCAAGTTCGTGCGCCGCTATGCGGATCTGGGCCGCGCGGCCGAGGCGGCCATCGCGTCCTATGCCGAGGACGTGCGCGCCCGCCGCTTTCCGGCGCCCGAGCACGGCTTTGCCGACCAGGGCAAGCCCGCATGAGCGGCGTGCCCATCATCCGCGGTGCGGGCGAACTGGCCGCCCTGATCGGCGACTGGCGGGCCGAGGGCGCGACCATCGGCGTGGTCCCGACCATGGGCGCGCTGCACGAGGGCCACCTGAGCCTGGTGCGCGCGGCGCAAGGCGAATGCGACCGGGTGATCCTGACTCTGTTCGTGAACCCGCGCCAGTTCAACAACCCCGAGGATTTCGCGAAATACCCCCGCACCGAAGACGCCGATGCCGCGATCCTGGCGCCTCTGGCGGTCGATGCGCTGTTCGTGCCGGACGCGGCCGAGGTCTATCCGCCGGGCCACGCCACGGTGGTGTCGGTCGGTGGCATCGGAACGCTGCTGGAGGGCGCGCACCGGCCGGGGCATTTCGACGGGGTGGCGACGGTGGTGGCGCTGCTTTTGAACCTGACGCGGGCGGACCGGGCCTATTTCGGGGAAAAGGACTGGCAGCAGCTGCAGGTCGTGCGGCAGATGGTCGCCGACCTGCGCATGCCCGTCCGCATCGTCGCCTGCCCCAGCATCCGGGCCGAGGACGGGCTGGCGCTGTCGTCGCGCAACCAGCGGCTGTCGCCCGATGCGCGCCGCCGCGCGGCGGCGATTCCGCAGGCGCTGACGGCGGCGCGGCGCGGGATCGAGGGCGGCGCGGCCCTGGCCCCGGTGCTGGACGAGGCGCGCGCCCGCCTGCGCGACGCGGGGCTTGGGCCGCTGGATTATCTGGAACTGCGCGACGCGCAGACGCTCGACGCCCCGCGCCCGGGGCATGAGGCGCGGCTGCTGGTCGCGGTCTGGCTGGACGGGGTGCGGCTGATCGACAATGTGCCGGTGCGCCTGGCTTCGTGATTTTGCGCTTGCCTTCGGCGCGCCCTGGGCTTAGAAAGCGCGCTTTGGCTCCGCATGTCCGGGGCGGCGGGTTTCCATGGGCCGCCGCAAGGGCAAGGTGCCGTCCATCGGGTGTTCGGCACCCCCCTTTTCTGGCGATCACATGAACGAACTGACTATTGCCGCGCCCTTGGCCGCGGCGCTGGCGGCCAAGGGCTATGCCAGCCTGACCTCGGTGCAACAGGCGGTGCTGGCCGCCGACGCGGCGGGCCGCGACATGCTGGTCTCGGCGCAGACCGGATCGGGCAAGACGGTGGCCTTCGGCCTGGCCGTGGCGCCCGACATCCTGGGCGAGGGCGCGGTGCTGCTGCCGGCCGACGTGCCGCTGGGCCTGGCCATCGCGCCGACGCGCGAACTGGCCCTGCAGGTCGCGCGCGAACTGGAATGGCTTTACGCCGAGGCGGGCGCGCGCATCGCGACCTGCGTGGGCGGCATGGACTATCGCACCGAACGCCGGGCGCTGGAACGCGGGCCCCATATCGTCGTCGGCACCCCCGGCCGGCTGCGCGACCATATCGAGCGCGGCGGGCTGGACCTCTCGGGCCTGCGCGCCGCCGTCCTGGACGAGGCCGACGAGATGCTGGACCTGGGCTTCCGCGAGGACCTGGAGTTCATCCTGCAATCGGCCCCCGACAGCCGCCGCACGCTGATGATCTCGGCCACAGTGCCGCCGGCGATCGAGAAGCTGGCCAAGGATTTCCAGAAGGACGCCCTGCGCATCGTGGCCCAGGGCGAGGCGCGCCAGCACGGCGACATCGAATATCGGGCGATCAGCGTTTCGGTCCGCGACCGGGAACCGGCGATCTTCAACCTGCTGCGGCTGCATGAAAGCCAGACGGCGATCATCTTCTGCAAGACCCGCGCCAATGTGAACCACCTGCTGGCGCGGATGGGCAACCGCGGCTTCAAGGCGGTGGCGCTGTCGGGCGAGCTGAGCCAGCAGGAACGCACCCATGCGCTGCAGGCGCTGCGCGATGGCCGCGCCCGCGTCTGCATCGCGACCGACGTGGCCGCGCGCGGCATCGACCTGCCGGGGCTGGAGCTGGTGATCCACGCCGACCTGCCGACCAATGCCGAAACCCTGCTGCACCGTTCGGGCCGGACCGGCCGGGCGGGGTCGAAGGGCGTTTCGGCGCTGATCGTGGTCGCGCCGGAATACAAGAAGGCGCAGCGCCTGCTGAAGACCGCCCGGGTCGAGGCGACCTGGGGCGGCGCCCCCAGCGCCGACGAGGTGCGCGCCCGCGACGACCAGCGGATGCTGGAGCACCCCGCCCTGGCCGAGCCCGCCGGAGACGAGGCCGAGCAGGCCGCGGACCTGATCGCGCGCTTTGGCCCCGAGCAGGTCGCCGCCGCCTTCATCCGGCTGTGGCGCGAAGGCCGCCCGGCCCCCGAGGAACTGACCGTTGTGCGCGAACGCCCCGATGCGCTGGCGCCGCGCGAGCCGCGCGACTTCGGCGATTCGGTCTGGTTCTCGCTGTCGGTCGGCTATTCCGGCCGGGCCGAGGCGCGCTGGCTGTTGCCCAAGATCTGCGAGGCGGGTCGCGTGACCAAGGACGTGATCGGCGCCATCAAGGTGCGCGACCACGAAAGCTTCGTGCAGATCGCGCGCGAGGCGGCCCCGGCCTTCGGCGAGGCGACCGAGCTTGAGGACGGGCTGATGATGGTCCGGCTGGAGGGCATGCCGAATTTCGAGCGCAGCGCCGCGCCCCCGCGCCGCGAGACGCCCGAGAAGAAAGGCTATCCCCGCCGCGCGCCCGCCCCCACGCCCGAGGCCGAGCGCCCGGCCGAAGCCGAGGCCGCGCCGAAAAAGGCCCGCTGGAGCACGGCAGACAAGGCCGCCAAGCGCGCCGCAGGTGACGCCGCGCCCCCGCGCGACAAGCCGCACGGCAAGTTCGACCAGAAGCCCGCCGGCCGGCCCGAGGGCAAGTTCGCCGGCAAGCCCGGCTGGGCCAAGCCGGGGACCAAGGGCAAGGCCGACCGGGGCGGCTATGCCCCGAAGGGCCGCAAGGCATGAAGAAACGCCCGGGGGAGGTCGTCCCCCGGGCGTTTTCCGTTCCGGCCGCCGTCAGTAGGGCAGGCCGACGTAGTTTTCCGCAAGCGCGGTCTGGGCGGCCCTGGACTGCGCCAGATAGTCGACCTCGGCCGCCTGCATCCGGGCCAGGAACGCGCCCTCGGCCGGGAACTGGTGCAGCATCCGCGTCATCGACCAGGAAAAGCGCGAGGCTTTCCAGACCCGCGCCAGCGCCGTCGCGGAATAGTCCCGCAGCGGTGCCGGATCGCCCGCGTAAAGCGCGATCAGCGCCTGTGACAGATACCAGACATCGGACGCGGCCAGGTTCAGCCCCTTGGCGCCGGTCGGCGGCACGATATGGGCGGCGTCGCCCGCCAGGTGGATGCGCCCCCAGCTCATCGGTTCGGAAATGAAGCTGCGCAGCGGCGCGATGCTTTTCTCGATGCTGGGGCCAGTCACCAGGGTTTCGGCGAAATGCGGCGGCAGGCGGCGGCGGAGTTCGTCCCAGAAGGCGTCGTCGGACCAGGCCTCGGGCGTGTCGGTCAGCGGCACCTGCAGATAGTGGCGCGAGAGGTTGGCGTTGCGCATGGAACACAGCGCAAAGCCGCGTTCGTGGCCGGAATAGATCAGTTCCTCGGCGGCCGGCGGGGTTTCGGACAGGATGCCCAGCCAGCCGAAGGGATAGACGCTTTCGAATTCGCGCCGCACGCTTTCGGGGATGGTGCGGCGGCTGACGCCGTGGAACCCGTCGCAGCCCGCGATATGGTCGCAATCGACGCGGTGGGGCTTGCCGCCCTGGGTGAAGGTCACATGCGGCGCGTCGCTGTCGGCGCCGTGGATCGCGACATCCTCGGCCTCGTGAAAGATCGGCGCGCCGATGCGGTCGAGTTCCGTGTAAAGGTCCTGCGTGACCTCGGTCTGGCCGTAGATCATGACGGACTTGTTCACCAGCGCCTTGAAGTCGATGTGCACGGTGGTGCCATGGGCGGTGATGATGGTGCCGTCATGGACGAAACCTTCGGCATCCATGCGCGCGCCGACGCCGGCCTTGCGCAGGATGTCGCACAGGCCCTGTTCCAGCACGCCCGCCCGGATGCGCGACAGCACATAGTCGCGCGAGCGGCGTTCCAGCACGACGGAATCGACGCCGGCGCGGCGCAAAAGCAGCGAAAGCAGCAGGCCCGAGGGGCCGCCGCCGATGATGCAGACCTGGTGACGCATGGTCTTTCCTCCCTTCCGGTCGCGGGCGAGGGGGGGCCCGCGCTGATGCGGCAAAATGGCGCAACCGGGGCTTTCCGGGGAATGGACGGGGCGTCGAAAAACTTGGACGGATCGTCAGCCGGCCTGAAGCTTGCGCCAGCTGGCGGGGGACCGGCCCGTGCGCTGCGCAAAAAACCGGCTGAAATAGGCCGGGTCCTCGAACCCTGTCATGTGGGCCACGCGGGCGACCGTGTGGTCGGTGTAAAGCAGGATGCGCTTGGCCTCGAGCAGGATGCGTTCGTGCAGCACCGCGCTGGCGGTGCGCCCGGCGCGGGCCTTGCAGGCAGCGTTCAGCCGGGCGACGGTGACGGCCAGCGCATCGGCGTAGAAGGCCGGCGCGCGCTGCTTTCGGAAATGCCGCTCGATCAGGGCGCGGTAGCGCACCAGCAGGTCCTGGTCGCGGTCCAGGGGCGTGGGCCCCGCCAGGGCCTGATGCGCGACGCGCAGGCGCAGCACGATGACCAGGATGCGCAGGTAAAGCGCCATGATCGCCGTGCGCCGCCCGGGTGCCGACCAGACGAATTCGCGCAGGAGCCAGTCGAAGCTGTCGATCACCGTGGGTTCGTGGATGCCCGAGCCTTCGAGCGCCAGCACCGCCGGATCGGCCAGCACCTGCGCCAGCTGCGGGTCGCCCGCCGTCGCCGCCTGCAGCCAGCCAAGCGCCGCCGTCACCACATAGCCGTCGGTGCCGGGCTGGAATTCGAACTGGTGGACGCAGCCCGCGGGCACGACCATGACGGCGGGCAGGGGGATTGCCAGGGTGCGGTCCTCGAACCGGACGGTGCCGCCGCCCTGGTGGATCAGGAAGACCTGGGCATGGTCGGGATGGGCATGGGGCCTGATGCGCCAGCCGTGCGGGCCGCTGCGGTCCAGGATCGGCTCGACATGCAGGAAGTCGCGTTCGACGTCGGCGCCGCTGTCGCCGTAAAGATAGTAATGCGGGATCGGCTGGTCGCTGGACATGGCTCGCCTTGGCCGCGGGACCCGGCGCCCGCATCGGGGCGCCGGGCGAGGGGGATCAGACCTTTTGCCGCATCACCCGGGTCGAGGTGATGGCGATGGCGGCCAGCAGGCCCACCAGGGCGAAGACGTAAAAGCCCCAGGGGTGGCCGATGCCCATCGACACCAGCGTGCCGCCCAGAAGCGGTCCCGAGATCGCGCCGAGCCGGCCGATGCCCGCCGCCATCCCAAGCGCGGTGGCCCGCACGGCCGGGGGATGGTTCGCCGCCGTATAGGCATAGACCAGCACCTGCGCCGAAAAGACGAAGCAGCCGGTGACGAAGACCAGCGGGTAAAGCAGCCCGACCTGGACCTTGACCGACAGCGCCGCCAGCAGGATGGCGCTGGCCAGGAACCAGATGATGACCGCGGTGCGCAGCCCGATGGCGTCGCCGACCTGGCCTGCGACCAGAAGGCCCACGATGGCGCCGACGTTCATCAGGAGCAGGAACCACAGGCCGCGCTGCAGGCCGTAGCCCGCCTCGATCATCAGCGTGGGCAGCCAGGTGTTCAGCGCATAGACCAGCAGAAGCCCCATGAAGGACGTGACCCAGATCCCCAGCGAATTGCGCAGGAAGGGCGCGCGAAACAGGGCGCTGCCCGAAATGGCCGCCTCGGCCGTGGGGGTGGGGGCCTCGGGCTCGAGCACCAGGTTGTTGGCGCGGGCGACGGCCAGCGCCTCGTCCCGGCGCCCCTTGGCCAGCAGGAACGAGGGCGATTCGGGCAGGTGGCGCATCATCAGCGGCACCAGCACGAAGCCGGGCAGGGCGCCCGCCCAGAACATGGACCGCCAGCCCAGCAGGGGCAGCAGCACCAGTCCCAGCAGCGCCGTCGCGACCGCGCCGACGTGATAGCCCGTCATCACCCGGGTCGAGGCCTTGCCCGCCTTGCCCGAGGAGAACTCGGTCACCATGGCGATGGCGGTGGGCAGGCAGCCGCCCAGGCCAAAGCCCGCAAGGAAGCGGAACAGGCCAAGCTGTCCCCAGTTCTGCGCGAATGCGCAGGCCAGTGTGGCGACCGAAAAGGCCGCGACCGCCCAGATCATCGCCTTGCGCCGCCCGACCCGGTCGGTCAGCGCGCCGATGGTCAGCGCCCCCAGCGTCATCCCGACCAGGCTGATGGTCGACACGAAGGTCGCCTCGGGTTTGGTCATGAAGGACGATTCGCCCCCCGTCAGCGTCGGGATCAGGGCGCCCAGCACCACCAGATCGAACCCGTCCAGCACCACGGCGATCCAGCACAGGCTGGCCACCCAGGTCGTTGCCGCCATGCCGCGCGGCTGTGTTTGCGTCACCAAGATCGAATCCCTCCTGTTCGCTCGGAAATCCGGGACCGGCTTTTTTCGGCACCGGCCTTGCGGGGCCCCGTATCAATGCATTTGCCTTGCGTAAATGGACTTCATGCAAGGGGTTTTTGAAACTTTCGGTCGTCCGGCCGCCGGCTCAGGGCATCTGGCGCGCGACCTCGGCCGCGATTTCGGCGAAATCCGCCAGCCCCGGCGCGGCCGAGGCCTGACGTCGCGTCATGCCCACCGCGCCCGACAGGAACCGCGCCCCGGTCGGCAGTTCGATCATCTCGGCCTTGTCGAGTTCGTGGACCACCACCCCGCGCGAGATGAACCACAGCGCGTCCGAGGCCAGGCAGATGCCGCGCCCCAGCGCCAGCGACACCGTCTCGATCGCGGGGCGCAGCCCGGCCAGACCGTTCGCGGCCAGGTAGCTGTCCACCACCGGCCGGATCAGCGCGGTCGCGGGCGGCAGGATCACGGGGGACGCCGCCAGCGCCTCGGGGGCGGGGCGGGCGCGCATCGGGTGATCGGCGCGCGCGGCCAGGATCACCTCCTCCTCATACAGGTGATCGAAGCTCAGGCCCGCCATCTCGGAGGCGCCGGGCAGCCGGCCCACGACCAGATCGACCGAGCCTTCGCGCAAAAGCCGCATCAGGTGGAAATGCGGCCCGGTTTCGGCCGCCAGCACGATTTCGGGGCGTATCTCGCGAAAGCGCAGGACGACGCGGGGCAGGAAGCGGGTCGCGACCGTGGGCAGCACGCCGAGGCGCAGCGTGCCGCTGCTGCCGGGGCGAAGGGCGGCGGCCCCGGCCTCCAGCGCCTGGACGGCGGCGCTGGCATGGCGGCGGAACAGGGCCCCGGCCTCGGTCAGGACCAGGCGGCGGCCCTGGCGCAGGAACATGGGCTGACCCAGCAGCGTTTCCAGTTCCGCCAGGGTGCGCGACAGCGCCGGCTGGGTGATGCCCTGCGCGCGGGCGACGGCCGTCAGCCCGCCTTCGGCGGCAATATCCAGAAAGGCGCGGATATGGCGCAGCTTGACGCCCGGATGCATAGCGGTACGGTTATCCATCAGGGCGAAGTTTGCATTATCCAAGCCGTTTTCGATATGAGAGATTATCGAACAAGGGAGAATGCCATGCAAGTTCTGAACCGCCCCTGGGGTGCGATGCATTACCGCGTCGACGGTCCGGCCGATGGGCCCGCCGTCGTCTTTGCCAATTCTCTGGGCACCGACCTGCGGCTGTGGGACGGGCTTCTGGCCAAGATGCCCGGCCTGCGCGCGATCCGCTTCGACAAGCGCGGCCACGGCCTGTCCGACGAGGGCGGCGCGTTTTCCATCGACGACCTGGCCGAAGACGCAGCCGCGCTGATCGAGCATCTGGGCGTGGGGCCGGTGGTCTTCGTGGGCCTGTCCATCGGCGGCATGATCGCGCAGTCGCTGGCGGCGCGCCGCCCCGATCTGCTGCGCGCCGTGGTCCTGTCGAACACCGCCGTCAAGATGGGCACGGCCGAAAGCTGGGCCGACCGCATCGCGGCGGTGCGCGGACCCGGCCTGGGCTCGATCGCGGACACCATCATGGAGCGCTGGTTCGCGCCCGGCTTCCGCGCCCGGCCCGAGCTTGCCGCCTGGCGCAACATGGTCGTGCGCACCTCGGTCGCCGGCTATGCCGCCGCCTGCGAGGCGCTGGCCGCGACCGACCTGGCGGCCGGAACCGCCGGCCTGCGCCTGCCGGTGCTGGTCATCGCGGGCGATCAGGACGGGTCCTCGCCCGCCGAACTGGTCAAGGCCACGGCCGACCTGATCCCCGGCGCGGAATTTCACGTCATTCCCGATGCGGGCCATCTGCCTTGCGTCGAACAGCCCGCGGCCTATGCCGCGATCCTTGCCCCCTTTGTCCAGGAACACGCCCGATGACCGAACGCTTTGACCAGGGCATGGCCACGCGCCGCACGGTGTTGGGCGATGCCCATGTGGACCGCGCCGAGGCCGCCAAGACCGATTTCGACGCGCCCTTCCAGACGCTGATCACCGAAGGCGCCTGGGGTTCGGTCTGGTCGCGCGACACGATCAGCAAGCGCGAACGTTCGATGCTGACCATCGCGCTGCTGGCGGGCTTGGGCAACGACCACGAACTGGCCATGCACATCCGCGCCACCGCCCGCACCGGCGCCAGCCGGCAGGATGTGCTCGAGGCGCTTCTGCATGTCGCCATCTACGCCGGCGTGCCGCGCGCGAACCATGCCATCAAGATCGCGAAGGAAACCTTCGCCGAAATGGAGGAGACACGTCCATGACCCGCAGCCAGGCCGATTTCCAGGTCAAGCCCCATCTGCGCAATCCCGCGGGGGAGGAGATCGACCATTCGTTCGTCCCCGGCCCCCTGTTCTTTCGCGACCGCGACTGGCATCCGCCGGCCTATACGCCGGGCTACAAGACCTCGATGACCCGCGCCCCGCAGCGCGCACTGGTCGCGCTGGGGTCCACTCTGTCCGAGGAAGCCGGCCCGGCCTTCGGCCATTCGATGATCGGGGATCTGGACAACAACCTGATCCTGAACTTCACCGGCGAGCCGGCGATCGGCGAACGCATCATCATGCACGGCCGGGTGCTGGACGAAAACGGCCGCGGCGTGCCGGGCGTGCTGGTGGAAATCTGGCAGGCGAACGCGGGCGGGCGCTATCGCCACAAGAAGGACGGCTATCTGGCCCCGCTGGACCCGAACTTCGGCGGCTGCGGGCGTACCCTGACCGGCCGCGACGGGTCCTATGAATTCCTGACCGTGCGGCCCGGCGCCTATCCCTGGCCGAACCACGTCAACAACTGGCGGCCGATGCACATCCACATCTCGGTCTTCGGCTCGGGGTTCGGGCAGCGCCTGATCACCCAGATGTATTTCGAGGGCGACCCCCTGATCGCGAAATGCCCCATCGTGAACACCATCGGGCAGGAGCGCGCCATCCAGGCGCTGGTCGCGCCGCTTGACATGAACCGGGCGATCCCGATGGATTGCCTGGCCTACAAGTTCGACATCGTGCTGCGCGGCCGCCGCCAGTCGTTCTTCGAAAACCGCAAGGAGGGGCTGTGATGCAGAAGCTGGACTATCTCAAGGAGACGCCCTCGCAGACGGCGGGCCCCTATGTCCACATCGGGCTGACCCCGAACGCGCTCGGAAACCCCGGCATCTATCCCGAGGACCTGGGCGGCTCGCCCATCCGCGAGGGCGCCAAGGGCGAGCGCATCACCATCACCGGCCGCGTCATCGACGGCGCCGAGATGATCCTGCGCGATGCGCTGTTCGAAAGCTGGCAGGCGGATGCCGAGGGCATCTATCCCGCCAACGACCCGCGCGGCCGGGCCGATCCGAACGTCACCGGCTGGGCCCGGGTCGCCGCGGATTTCGACACCGGCATCTATCGGCTGGAGACGATCAAGCCGGGCCGCGTGCCCTTTCCGGACGGCCGTCTGATGGCGCCGCACATCAACATCTGGCTGGTGGCGCGCGGCATCAACCTGGGACTGCAGACCCGCATCTATTTCGATGACGAGGAAGCGGCCAATGCCGAATGCCCGGTTCTGGCCCGGATCGAGCACAAGGCCCGCGTCCAGACCCTGCTGGCCAAAAGGACCGGCCCCGGCGAATACAGCTTCGATTTCAAGCTGCAGGGCGACAACGAAACCGTGTTCTTCGACATCTGAGAAGGCGTGACCATGGGCAATCCCTGCATCATCTGCGTCGCCATCACCGGCTCGCTTCCGACCAAGGACAACAACCCGGCGGTGCCGATCACCGTGGCCGAGCAGATCGAGTCGACGCAGGAAGCCTTCGAGGCGGGTGCGAGCATTGCCCATTGCCACGTCCGCGACGACGAGGGCCGCCCGACCAGCGACCCGGACCGCTTCGCCGCGCTCAAGGAGGGGCTGGAAAAGCACTGCCCCGGCCTTATCGTGCAGCTCTCGACGGGCGGACGCTCGGGCGCGGGACAGGCGCGGGGTGGCATGCTGCCGCTCGCGCCCGACATGGCCTCTCTGTCAGTCGGTTCGAACAACTTCCCGACGCGGGTCTATGAAAACCCGCCCGACCTGGTGGACTGGCTGGCGTCGGAAATGGTGAAATACGGGGTGAAGCCGGAAATCGAGGCCTTCGACCTCAGCCATATCCTCAAGGCGCATCAGATGTGGACGGCGGGGCAGATCACGGATCGTCCCTATGTCCAGTTCGTGATGGGCGTGAAGAACGCCATGCCCGCCGACCGCGAGGTGTTCGACTACTATATCTATACCGTCAAGCGCCTGTTCGGCGAGGACGCCCCATGGTGCGCGGCCGGCATCGGCCCGAACCAGAACGTGCTGAACGACTGGGCGATTTCCTCGGGCGGCCATGCCCGCACCGGGCTCGAGGACAACGTGCGCCTCGACCGCGAGCGGCTGGCGCCCTCGAACGCCGCCCTGGTGAAACGCGCCGCGGAGCTTTGCGAGAAATACGGCCGCCCCGTCGCCACCTGGCAGCAGGCGCGCCAGATCCTGGGCTTGCGCCCCGCCGCCTGAGGCGTTTCTTTCTTGCCGAAATATCCTCGGGGGTCCGGGGGCAGACAGCCCCCGGTCCTTCGCGTTCCACAAAGGACTGCCCATGCCCGCCTCAGCCGCCGACAGCGCCATCTACCGCAGCCTGTTTTCCGACGATGCGACGGCCGCGCTTTTCACCGACAGCGCCGAGATCCGCGCCATGCTGCTGGTCGAAGGCGCGCTTGCGCGTGTTCAGGGCGCACTGGGCATCATCCCCGAAACGGCGGCCGCCTTCATCGACCGCGCGAGCCGCGAGGTGCAGATCGACCCCGCCGCCCTGGGGGCCGAGACGGCGACGAACGGCGTGCCGGTCCCGGCCCTGGTCACGGCCTTCCGCAAGGCGATGAACGCGCCCGATCACACGCAATACCTGCATTGGGGCGCGACCAGCCAGGACATCATGGAAACCGGCCTGGCGCTGCGCCTGCGCCGCGTGACCCAGATCTGGGACGAACGGCTCGGGGATCTCATCGCCGCGCTGGGGCGGCTTGCGCGCCGGCACGCGGCGCTGCCGATGGCCGCGCGCACCTATGGGCAGGCGGCGACGCCGACCAGCTTCGGCGCGGTCGTCGCGGGCTGGGGCCATCCGCTGATCCGCCACCGCGCCCGGCTGGCCGAGGTGCGGGCGGGCCTGGCGACCGTCTCGCTGGGGGGCGCGGCGGGCACGCTGTCGGCGATGGGTCCGCAGGGGCCCGAGGTCCGAGCGGGCCTGGCCCAGGCGCTGGACCTGGCCGATCCGGGCCACAGCTGGCACGCCGAACGCGACCGCATGGGCGCCTTTGCCGCCTGGATGGCGGGACTGGCCGCCACCTTCGGCAAGATGGGCGAGGACCTGATCCTGATGACGCAGACCGGCATCAACGAGATCCGGCTGGAAGGGGCGGGCGGTTCGTCCACCATGCCGCAAAAGCAGAACCCCGTCGGCCCCTCGGTGCTGGTCGCGCTGGCGCGGCAGGCGGTGGCGCTGGCGGGGGCCATCCAGGGCGCGGGGCTGCACCGCCAGCAGCGCGACGGCGCGGCCTGGTTCGTCGAATGGCTGACCCTGCCGCAGCTGTGCATCTCGGCCGGGCGCGGGATCGCGCTGGCGCAGGACCTGGCGGGTGCGATCAGCCCCGATGCACAGGCGATGGCCGCGAACCTCGACGACGGCAGCGGGCTGATCCACGCCGAGGCCTTCACCTTTGCCCTGGCCCGCCACATGCCGCGCCCCGAGGCGCAATCCCGCATCAAGGCGCTGTGCAAGGAAGCCGGGGCCACGGGCGCAGCGCTCCCCGTGCTGGTCGCGCGCGACTTTCCCGACCTGGACCTTGCCGCCGCCGGCGGCCTTGGCACCGCGCCGGACGAGGCGCGCGCCTTTGCCGATCAGGCGGGCACCTAGCGCAGCCCGCGCCAGATCGACGAGGCGATGTCGCCCAGATCGCCCAGCCGGGCCAGGACATGCTCGCGTTCGATCCCGGCGGGGCCCTGCTGGCGGTCCAGCCGCGCCAGCATCCGCATCAGCCGGCGGCGGTGCACCCCGGTCCAAAGCTGCACCGGATCGGCGAGCAGCCCGGCGAATGTCGTGACCAGCGAGGCCGCGACGGCCAGCACGACGCCGGTCAGCAGAACCTCCCAAGGCGACAGGCTGGTGGGGAAGAACCCGTACCACAGCCTCCCGGCCCAGCTGCCCAGGGCGAAATCCGCGATGGCCTGGCTTTGCGCGCGCAGTTGCGCGACCGGCCCCGCCAGCGACATGACGCCCAGCGTCGCACGGTGAAACAGCAGGAATCCCCCCAGCAGCACCAGGGCCGAGGTGGTGATCTCGGACACCGCATTGCGCGTCTCGGCCTGGGCGGCGATGGCGGCGCGGGTCACGTCCAGGGGCGCGCATGGTCCGACGCCCTGCGCATCCAGCCGCTCGACCAGCGCCGTCAGATCGGCTTCCAGCTGCCGGGCCACGTCCGAGGGCAGAAAGATCCGCCGCGATCCCAGCCAGGCCGCAGTGCGGCGCGCGCCGCACCAGCCCAGAAGGGCGGCGACCAGCTTGAGGATCAGGAAAACCGGCGACAGGGCCACGTTAACCGGCGCGCGCAGCAGATCCCACCCAAGCGCCGCGCGATGCAGGCGCAGCGTGCCGCGCAGGCCGAAACGGTGACGCACGAAGCGCTGCACCTCGGCCTCGCGCCGAGTCATCGGGCCGGGATCGGCAGGAACGGGCGGCATGGCGGTATCCAGGGGCTGCTGGACCCACTCTAGGGTCCCCGGGCGCCGTGCTCAAGCAGGGGACGGAAATGGCGGGGCAGAAGCATCCTTCCCCTGACGGTGTGCGTGTCGACAGGTCTTTTTCCCGCTGGCGCGCTTCTGGGGAAGGATTTTCTCAATCGCGGGCAGGCTGCAAATATCTATATACTCGGTCGTCTTTACAGGTATTCTTTCGCCATGAATCACTGCGCGCCCCTGGGGGCTGCGGATCAAAAGCTGCGAGAGGATGCGTCATGGCCATTGCCGTTCCCGACAAGATCAAGGTGCTGTGGTTTCTGCCCACGCATGGGGACAGCCGCTATCTGGGCACCGCGGAAGGCGGGCGGGCGGTGAACCTGCCCTATCTTCGCCAGATCGCCCAGGCGGCGGATTCGCTGGGGTATTACGGGGTGCTGCTGCCCACCGGCCGCAGCTGCGAGGATAGCTGGGTGGTCGCGGCCGCCCTGGCCTCGCAGACGGAAAAACTGCGGTTCCTGGTCGCGGTGCGCCCCGGCCTGCAATCGCCGACGCTGGCGGCGCGGATGACGGCGACCCTGGACCGCCTGTCGGGCGGGCGGCTGCTGATCAACGTCGTGACCGGGGGCGACCCGGTCGAGAACGCGGGTGACGGCATTCACCTGTCCCATGCCGAGCGCTATGAGGTGACGCAGGAATTCCTGACCGTCTACAAGGCGCTGCTGGCTGGCGAGACGGTGGATTTCCGCGGCAAGCACCTGAAGATCGACGGCGGCAAGCTGCTGTTCCCGCCGCTTCAGGAAAACGGCCCGCCCCTGTTCTTTGGCGGCTCCTCGGAGGCGGCGAACGCGGTCGCGGCCAA
This sequence comes from Paracoccus yeei ATCC BAA-599, assembly GCF_000622145.1. Taxonomy (GTDB): domain Bacteria; phylum Pseudomonadota; class Alphaproteobacteria; order Rhodobacterales; family Rhodobacteraceae; genus Paracoccus; species Paracoccus yeei. The sequence continues at coordinate 248,436 of NZ_KK211402.1, forward strand.
GCAGATCCACAAATACCTGACCTGGGGCGAGCCGCCCGAACAGGTGCGCGACAAGATCGAGAGCGTCCGCCGCCTGGCCGAGGCCGAAGGCCGCGACGTCAGCTTCGGCATCCGCCTGCACGTGATCGTGCGCGAAACCACCGCCGAGGCCTGGGACGCGGCGGAACGCCTGATCAGCCGGCTGGACGACGCCACCATCGCCAAGGCGCAGGAAACCTTTGCCCGCATGGATTCGGTCGGCCAGCGCCGCATGGCCGAACTGCACGGCGGGCGCCGCGACAAGCTGGAGATCAGCCCGAACCTTTGGGCCGGGGTCGGCCTGGTGCGGGGGGGCGCAGGGACCGCGCTGGTCGGCGACGCCGCGACCGTGGCCGAGCGGATCGACGAATACCGCCGCATCGGCATCGACACCTTCATCCTGTCCGGCTATCCGCACCTCGAGGAAGCCTACAGCTTTGGCGAACGCGTGCTGCCGCTGCTGCCGCTGGACCACCCGCTGCCGCAGGCCGAACTGGCCGCGAACATGGGCCCCTTTGGCGAGACGGTGGGCAACGACTATCGCCCGGCCGCCGATACCCGCCCGCGCCCCGTGCTGGTGACCGGAGGCTGAGGCGATGAACGCGATCCAGTCCCCCCTGCGCGTGGTCATCGTCGGCGGCGGCTTCACCGGCGCCAGCCTGGCCTGGCAGCTTGCCGGCATGACCCTGCCCGCGCGGATCACCGTGGTCGAGCCGCGGGCCGAGCTGGGCCGGGGGCTGGCCTATTCCGCGACCGATCCGACCCATCGCATCAACGTGCCGGCGCATCGCATGTCGATCGACCCCGACAACCGCGCCGATTTCGCCGAATGGATCGCCGAGGATGCGGCGCGGCTGGACCCGCAGGCGGTCGCCCCCAGCGGCGACCTTTACCCCCAGCGCGCGCTGTTCGGCCGCTATGTCTCGGAACGGCTGGCGCCGCACCTGGAGTCCGGCGCGATCCGCCACATCCGGGCGCGGGTCAGCGACGTGGAACGCAGCGCCGACGGCGCGCTGGTGCTGCTGCTGTCGGACGAGACCCGTATCCGCGCCGACCTTCTGGTGCTGGCGACCGGCCATCCGGCGCCCGCCGTGCCCAAGGTGGTGGCGGGGCTGACCGGCTCGGCCGTGCTGGTGCCCGATCCGGGCGACGCCGTGCGCCTGGCCGACATCCCCGAGGATGCGCGCGTCCTGATCCTGGGCGCCGCGCTGAGCGCCGCCGACGTGATCGCGACCCTGGACCGGCAGGGCCATCGCGGCCAGATCACCTGCCTGTCGCGGCGCGGCCTGCGGTCGCGCGCGCAGGGGCCCGTCTGCCAGGACAGCGGCACCGATTTCACCGACCCGCCCGCGACGAAAGCCTCGGACCTGCTGCGCCGGGTGCGCGACGCCATCGTCGACGACCAGGCGCGCGGGCAGGGCTGGCATGCCACCTTCTATCGGCTGCGCGCGCAGGGGCCGCAGATCTGGGCGGCGCTGGACATGGACGCCCGCGCCCGCCTGCTGCGCCACCTGCGGACCTGGTGGGACGTCCACCGCTATCGCCTGGCGCCCCAGGTCGAGGCGGTCATCGCCCGGCTGCTGGACGAGGGGCGGCTGGACTATGCCGCCGGCCATCTGGTCGCGGCCGAGCGGCGCGACGGCGGCGCGGATGTGACCTGGCGGCCGCGCGGTACCGACACCCTGCGGCGCGAGCGCTTCGACCGCATCGTCGTCACCACGGGCCCCGCGCAGGACCGATGTATCGGCGCCAATCCCGCGCTGGCGGCGCTGGCCCGTCTGGGGCTGATCGCGCCCTGTCCGCTGGGCCTTGGTCTTGCCACGACCGCGATCTGCAAGGCCCAGGATGCGCAGGGCCGGACCAGCGACCGCATCCTGATTGCCGGTCCCCTGGCGCGGGGCCATGTGGGCGAACTGGTCGGCGCGCCGGAATGCGCCGCCCACGCCCGCCACATTGCCCGAGAAATCGCCCGGCGCGTCATGCTCGCGCCGATCCTGAGGCCCGCCTTTGGCCAGCAAGCCCGAGGCGCCCGCCCGACCTGACCCCCTTTGACGGAGTCGTGCATCCCATGACCACCCTGACCATCACCGGCTTTGCCGGCAGCCTTTCCGCGCCTTCGCGCACACGCTCGCTGGTGGAAGCCGCCGTCGAGCTGGCGACCCAGCGTTTCGACGCCATCGGCCATGTCTTCGACCTGAACGACCTCGGCCCCTCGCTGGGCGCCGCGCGCCATCTGGGCGATCTTGAGCCCGAGGCGCTGGAGCATGTCACCGCGCTGATCCGTTCGGACGCGCTGGTGATCGCAAGCCCGGTCCACAAGGGCAGCTATGCCGGGCTCTTCAAGCATGTCTTCGACCTGCTGGACCCGGGCATGCTGGCCGGCAAGCCGATCCTGCTGGCGGCCGCCGGCGGCGGCGATCGCCACGCGCTGGTGATCGAACACCAGCTGCGCCCGCTGTTCGGCTTTTTCGAGGCGCAGAGCCTGGCCACCGGCGTCTATGTCTCGGACCGCGAGTTCGTCGGCGGCAAGCTGGCGGACGAGGCGGCGCGGGCGCGCCTTGGCCGCGCGGTGACCCAGTTCGCCCCCTATCTCGCCTCCGCGCCGTCCCGCTCGGCCCCCGAACCCGTCATCCTGCGCGCGCTTTGAAAGGACAGACCATGACGACGACCACGACAGTCTCGCGCCGCGCCGCCCTGGGCCTGGGGCTTGCCGCCCTGGCGACGCTGGCCACCCCGGCGCTGGTGCGCGCCGCCCCCGCCAAGGCGCTGCGCGTCGGCTGGCAAAAGGGCGGCCTTCTGGGCCTGGTCAAGGGCTCGCAGGCCTTCGAGGACGCGCTGGCCCAGCAAGGCATCAGCGTCAGCTGGTCCGAATTCACCTCGGGCCCGCCGCTGCTTGAGGCGCTGTCGGCCAATGCGCTGGACTTCGGCTATACCGGCAACGTGCCGCCGATCTTTGCCCATGCCGCGCGCGGCAACCTGGTCTTTGTGGGCGCGGCCCAGGGCTCGCGGGAAGGCCATGCGATCCTGGTGCCGGCGGATTCACCGATCAGGACCGTGGCCGACCTGAAGGGCCAGAAGGTCGCCTTCAAGCGCGGGAGTTCCGCCCATTACGCCACGATCAGGCTGCTGGAAACGGCGGGGCTGACGCTGGATGACATCACCCCCCAGGACCTGGCCCCGCCCGACGCCATCGCCGCCTTCGACGCCGGCGCGATCGGCGCCTGGACGATCTGGGACCCCTATTTCGCCATGGCCGAGGAGCGCCCGAACACCCGTGTCCTGCGCACGACCGAGGGGCTGGAACAGGACTACAACTTCTATTCCGCGAACGGCGACTATGCCAAGGAAAATCCCGAACTGGTCGCCCAGCTGGTCCGCACCGTGCAGGCGGTGGGCCAGAAGGGGCAGCAGGACCTGGACACGACGACCCGCACCTTTGCCCGGGAAACCGGCCTGTCGGAAGCCGTCATGCACCGCTTCCTGACGCGCAAGGGCAGCGACCTCGGGCTGGTCGGCTTCGTCGAGCCCAAGCACGTCGCCTATGAACAGGGCGTCGCGGACGAGTTCTTCAAGCTCGGGATCATCCCCCGGCAGTTGGACATCGCCTCGGTCGTCTGGACCCCGCAGACCGCAAGCTGAGGAGACAGTCCATGAGCCTTGCCGAAACCCTGAACGTGCAGCGCCTGGCCGGATGGCGGCCGGGCCTGCCCCCTGGCCGCGCGCTGCTGCCCTATGCGGTGCCCGCTGCCATCCTGCTGGCCTGGGAAATCGCCGGCGCGACCGGCCTGATCGGCGACCGCGTCCTGCCGCGCCCGTCCGAGATCCTGGCCACGGCCGTGCGCATGACGCTGTCGGGCGAGCTGTTCACCCATCTCGGCGTCTCGGCCGCGCGGGCGCTGGCCGGACTGGTCGTCGGCGGCGGCATCGGCTTTGCGCTGGGGGTCGCCAACGGCGCCTCGCGCATCAGCGAGACGCTGACCGACAGCACCCTGCAGATGGTGCGCAACATCCCGCATCTGGCGCTGATCCCGCTGGTCATCCTGTGGTTCGGCATCGGCGAGGGCGCCAAGCTGTTCCTGGTCGCGCTTGGCGTGTTCTTTCCGATCTACCTGAACACGCTGCACGGCATCCGCAACGTCGATCCGCAACTGATCGAGATGGGCCGCGCCTATGGCATGAACGGGCGGCAACTGTTCCGCCGCATCGTGCTGCCGGGCGCGCTGCCCTCGATCTTCGTCGGGCTGCGCTATGGGCTGGGCATCATGTGGCTGACGCTGATCGTGGCCGAAACGCTCTCGGCCTCGTCGGGACTGGGCTACATGGCGATGCAGGCGCGCGAATTCATGGTGCTGGATGTCGTCGTGCTGTCGATCCTGCTTTACGCGGCGCTTGGCAAGCTGGCGGACACGCTGACCCGCGCGCTGGAACGCCGCGCCCTGAAATGGAGCCCCGCCTATGCAAACCGCTGAGCTTCTGCCCCGCGACATCGCGGTGCCGCCCATGCTGCGCGCAAACCGTGCCGGTGCCGCCGTCGCCCTGAGCCATGTCAGCCGCAGCTTCGACGGCAACCGGGTGCTGGCCAACCTGGATCTGACGGTGCGGCCGGGCGAGTTCCTGTCCATCGTCGGCAAAAGCGGCTGCGGCAAGTCCACGCTGCTGCGGCTGATCGCCGGGCTCGACCGGCCTTCGGTCGGCAGCGTGACGGTGGACGGCACGCCCGCGCATCAGGCCGGGGACCGGCTGCGGATCATGTTCCAGGAACCGCGCCTGCTGCCCTGGGCCTCGGTCGCGGGCAATGTGGCCGTGGGCCTGCGCGGCGGGCCCGACCCGAAGGCGGTGGCCGAAGCGCTGGAGTCGGTGCAACTGGCCGACAAGGCGGACTTCTGGCCGGCGCAACTGTCGGGCGGGCAGCGCCAGCGGGTCGCGCTGGCCCGCGCGCTGGTCAGCCATCCGGGGCTTTTGCTGCTGGACGAGCCCCTGGGCGCGCTGGACGCGCTGACCCGGCTGACCATGCAGAACCTCATCCGCGACATGCACGACCGCGCGGGCTTTACCGCCGTCCTGGTCACCCATGACGTGGCCGAGGCGGTGGCCATGTCGGACCGCATCATCGTCCTGGGCCAAGGCGGCATCCTGAACGAGACCGAGATCCTGCGCGTCGGGCCCGTCACCCGGGGCAGCGCCGAACTGGCCGCCATCGAGGCCGAGATCCTGGACGCGATCTTTGCCGCCTGAGGGTCATTCGCCCAGGGCGAGCCGCCGCAGCCCGGCCAGCGTGGGCGCATCGTCGCCCCGCCGCCAGACCAGCCCGGTTTCCAGCACCGGCGCGTCGTCGATGTCCAGATAGCGCACGCCCGTCCGCGCCAGGCTGCGCAGCGACTGCGGCACCAGCGCCATGCCGATCCCGGCCGAAACCAGGCTGATGATCGTCTGCATCTGGATCGCCTCTTGCCGGATCCGCGGCTGGTGGCCCCGCCCCCGGTAATGGCCCAGGATCAGGTCATGGAACCGAGGCGCCACCCTGCGCGGAAAGATGACCAGCGGGTGGCGCATCCAGTCCTCGCCCGCGATCCTCCCCGCGCGGGCGAGGATCTGTTTGCCGTCCAGCCAGTCCTGCGGCACGGCGGCGATCAGCGGCTCGCGCAGCAGGGGCCGGTAATCCAGCGAGGGCGGCAGGGCGGTGTCGGGCGGAATGGCGATGCCTGCATGGATGCGCCCTTCGGCCAGGTCCTGGAACTGGCGGTCGCTGGTCGCCTCGATCAGCTCGATCTCGACGCCCGGATAGGCCAGGGCGTGATCGTGGATCAGGCGCGGCAGGATGCTGTAATCGGCGGTGCTGACGAAGGCCAGGGACAGCCGGCCCGCGCGCCCCTCGCGCAGCTGGCGGGCGATCTCGGGCAGGGCCTCGACGGCGGCCAGCGCCGGGCGGACGTGGTCCAGCCATTGCCGGCCGAATTCGGTCAGCGCGACGCTGCGCTTGGAGCGCAGGAACAGGGCCGCGCCCAGTTCCCGCTCCAGCGCCATGATCGACTGGCTCAGCGGCGGCTGGGTCATGCCCAGGATTTCGGCCGCGCGGCCGAAATGCAGGGTCTGCGCCAGGGTCAGGACATGGCGCAACTGGCGCAGGTCGATGGCCATTCATATCCTGTGGTGAATTAATCATGCCATAATAATATATTTCACAACCTAGTGCCAAGGGTCTATGGTCGCGGCCAGCCAAAACGTATCCAGACGAGCCATAGACCCATGCCCCAATATCGTTCCCGCACCAGCACCCACGGCCGCAACATGGCCGGCGCCCGCGGCCTGTGGCGCGCCACAGGCATGAAGGACGGCGATTTCGGCAAGCCGATCATCGCCATCGCCAACAGCTTCACCCAGTTCGTGCCGGGCCACGTCCACCTGAAGGACCTGGGCCAGCTGGTCGCCGGCGAAATCGAGGCCGCGGGCGGCGTCGCCAAGGAATTCAACACCATCGCGGTCGATGACGGGATCGCCATGGGCCACGACGGGATGCTGTATTCGCTGCCCTCGCGCGAGCTGATCGCGGATGCGGTGGAATACATGGTCAACGCCCATTGCGCCGACGCGCTGGTCTGCATCAGCAACTGCGACAAGATCACCCCCGGCATGCTGATGGCCGCGATGCGGCTGAACATCCCGGCGATCTTTGTCTCGGGCGGGCCGATGGAGGCGGGCAAGGCGCAGATTCGCGGCAAGACGGTCGCGCTGGACCTGGTGGACGCCATGGTCGTCGCCGCCGACGAATCCTATACCGACGAGGAAGTGCAGGCGATCGAGGAAGCCGCCTGCCCGACTTGCGGGTCGTGCTCGGGCATGTTCACCGCGAATTCGATGAACTGCCTGACCGAGGCGTTGGGGCTGTCGCTGCCGGGCAACGGCTCGGTCCTGGCGACCCATGCCGACCGCGAGAAGCTGTTCCGCGAGGCGGGCCACACCATCGTCGACATGGCGCGGCGCTATTACGAACAGGACGACGCGAGCGCGCTGCCGCGCTCCATCGCGACGCGGGCCGCGTTCGAAAACGCCATGAGTCTGGACATCGCCATGGGCGGGTCGACCAACACCGTGCTGCACCTGCTGGCCGCCGCCATCGAGGGCGAGGTCGATTTCACCATGGCCGACATCGACCGGCTGTCGCGCCGCGTGCCTTGCCTGTGCAAGGTCGCGCCCGCCAAGAACGACGTCCACATGGAGGACGTGCACCGCGCCGGCGGCATCATGTCGATCCTGGGCGAACTGGACAAGGCGGGGCTGCTGGACACCAGCCTGCCCACCGTCCATTCGCCCAGCATGGCCGATGCGCTGAACCGCTGGGACGTGGGCCGCACCAACAGCGACAGCGTGCGCGAATTCTATCGCGCGGCGCCGGGCGGCGTGCGCACCACCCAGGCCTTCAGCCAGTCCACCCGCTGGGAAGAACTGGATCTGGACCGCGTCGGCGGCGTGATCCGCGATGCCGAGCATCCCTTCAGCAAGGACGGCGGCCTGGCCGTTCTGTACGGCAACCTTGCCCCCGAGGGCTGCATCGTCAAGACGGCGGGCGTGGACGAATCCATCCTGGTCTTTGAAGGCAACGCCAAGGTCTATGAAAGCCAGGAGGCCGCCGTGGTCGCGATCCTGGGCGGCGACGTCAAGGAAGGCGACGTTGTCGTCATCCGTTACGAAGGCCCCAAGGGCGGGCCCGGGATGCAGGAGATGCTGTATCCGACCAGCTATCTGAAGTCGAAGGGCCTGGGCAAGGCCTGTGCGCTGATTACCGACGGGCGCTTCTCGGGCGGCACCTCGGGGCTGTCCATCGGTCATGTCTCGCCCGAGGCGGCCGAGGGCGGGCTGATCGGCCTGGTCGCGCCGGGCGACAGGATCCTGATCGACATTCCGAACCGGGTTATCCGGCTGGTGGTGGACGATGCGGAACTTGCCCGCCGTCACGAGGAGATGGAGGCGCGAGGCAAGGATGCGTGGAAACCCAAGGGCCGCAAGCGCCACGTCTCGCCGGCGCTGCGCGCCTATGCGGCGCTGACCACCAACGCCTCGCGCGGGGCTGTCCGCGACGTGAGCCAGATCGAGTAAGTAAGACTCGGCCTTTGGGCTAGCGCGCGTCCTCGAGGATCATGCGCGCGGCCTTTTCGGCGATCATCATCACGGGGGCGTTGGTGTTCCCGCTGGTGATCGCCGGCATGACCGAGGCGTCGGCGATGCGCAGCCGCCCCAGCGCCCGCAGCCGCAGCCGCGGATCGACCACCGCGCCGCCGTCCGCGCCCATGCGGCAGGTGCCGACGGGGTGAAAGATGGTCGTGCCGATGGCCCCCGCCGCCTTTTCCAGGTCCGCCTCGGTCTGGAAGGCGATGCCGGGCAAATGCTCCTCGGGGTCGAAGCGGGCGAACGCGGGCTGGGCCGCGATCTTGCGGGTCAGGCGGATGGCGCGCGCCGCGACCGCGCGGTCGCCGGGGGTCGACAGGTAGTTCGGCCGGATCGCCGGCGGGGCGCGGAAATCGGCGCCGGTCACATGGACCGAGCCGCGGCTTTCGGGGCGCAGGTTGCAGACGCTGGCGGTCATCGCCGGAAAGGGGTGCACCGGCTCGCCGAACTTGTCCAGGCTGACGGGCTGGACGTGATATTCCAGATCCGCTGTCGCCTTGTCGGGCCCCGAGCGGGTAAAGATGCCGACCTGGCTGGGCGCCATCGCCATGGGGCCCGACCGTTTCAGCAGGTATTCCAGCCCGATGGCCGCCTTGCCCATCAGACGCGATGCCTTTTCGTTCAGCGTGGGCACGCCCCTGACCTTGTAGACCAGCCGCAGTTGCAGATGGTCCTGCAGGTTCTCGCCCACGTCCGGCACCTCGGCCAGGGGAGCGATGCCCGCAGCCTGCAGAACCTCGCCCCGGCCGATGCCCGAGCGTTCCAGGATCTGGACCGAGCCGATGGCCCCCGCCGACAGCACGGTTTCGCGCGCCGCCCGGATTTCCTGCCGCTGGCCCTTGTGGTGGATGACGGCGCCTCGGACCTCGCCCCCTTCGATCAGCAGGCGCTCGACCTCGGCCCCGGTCAGCACCGTCAGGTTCGGACGCGGCAGGGCGGGGCGCAGGAACGCCTTGACCGCCGACCAGCGCCAGCCCCGGCGCTGGGTCACGTCGAAATAGCCGCTGCCCTCGTTGTCGCCACGGTTGAAATCGGGCGTGCGCGGGATGCCGGCCTGTTCGGCCGCTTCCATGAAGGCGTCGAGCACCGCCCAGCGGACACGGGCCGTTTCGACCCGCAATTCGCCGCCCGCGCCGTGCATGTCGTCGGCGCCGCGATAGAAATCCTCTTGCGCGCGGAACAGGGGCAGCACGTCGTCCCAGCCCCAGCCGGTGCAGCCCATCTGCCGCCAATGGTCGTAATCCGCCGCCTGGCCGCGCATATAGATCATGCCGTTGATCGAGGAGCAGCCGCCCAGAACCCGGCCGCGCGGGTAAAGCAGCGACCGGCCGTTCAGCCCCGGCTCGGCCTCGGTGCGAAACAGCCAGTCGGTGCGCGGATTGCCGATGCAATAGAGATAGCCGACCGGAATGTGGATCCAGTGATAGTTGTCGCGGCCCCCGGCCTCGACCAGCAGGACGCGGTTGCGGGGATCGGCGGACAGGCGGTTGGCCAGCACGCAGCCCGCGCTGCCCGCCCCGATCACGATGTAATCCGCGCCCTGCATCAGGATTCGGACCGGAAGCCCAGCCGCCGGCCCAGGCGCGAGGCGAAGAACTCTCCGACCAGCCCGCGGCGGAACAGCAGCACGCAGACCATGAAGACGAGGCCGGTGATGATGGTGACGGGAAAGTCCGAGGTTGCCAGGTAGTTCTGCAAGGTGACGACCAGCCCCGCCCCGAAGACCGGCCCGGCCAGCGTGCCGATGCCGCCCAAGAGCGTCATCAGGATGACCTCGCCCGACATCTGCCAGCCCACGTCGGTCAGGGTCGCGAACTGAAAGACCAGCGCCTTGAGGCCCCCGGCCAGCCCGGCCAGCGCCGCCGACATGACGAAGGCGCCCAGCTTGTAGCGCGCGACCGAATAGCCCAGCGATATGGCACGCTGTTCGTTTTCCCGGATCGACTTCAGGATCATGCCGAAGGGCGAGTTCACGAAGCGCCAGATCACCAGCAGCCCCAGGGCGAAGACCGCCAGGACGAAGTAATACATGTTCATGGTCTGGCCCAGGTCGATCAGGCCGAACAGGTGCCCGCGCGGGACCGACTGGATGCCGTCCTCGCCATGGGTGAAGCCGGCCTGCAGGCAGAAGAAGAAGAACATCTGCGCCAGCGCCAGCGTGATCATGGCGAAATAGATGCCCTGGCGGCGGATGGCGATGGCGCCCATCACCAGCCCCAGCAGGGCCGCGCCGGCGACGCCCAGCAGGATGCCGGCCTCGGGCGGCCAGCCCCATTCCTTCACCGCATGCGCGGTGAAATAGGCAGCGCCCCCGAAGAAGGCCGCATGGCCAAAGCTCAGAAGCCCGGTGTAGCCCAGGAGCAGGTTGAACGCCGAGGCAAAGAGCGCAAAGCACAGAAGCTTCATCAGGAAGACGGGATACAGGAACTGCGGCGCAACCAGCAGCAGGACCAGCCCCAGGGCCAACAGGGCAAGCTGGAAGCGGCCGGCATGCGGGTGGGCAGGGATGTGTTCGCCGGCGGGTGCGTCGGATTTCGCGGACATGTCAGGCATCCTTTCCGAAAAGGCCGGCCGGCCGCAGGATCAGCACGATCGCCATGATGACGAAGATCACGATGTTCGAGGCCTCGGGGTAGAAGACCTTGGTCAGCCCCTCGATTACGCCCAGGAGATAGCCGGTGACGATGGCCCCCAGGATCGAGCCCATGCCGCCGACGACGACCACGGCAAAGACGATGATGATCAGGTTCGATCCCATCAGCGGGCTGACCTGATAGACCGGCGCGGCCAGCACCCCGGCAAAGCCCGCAAGCCCCGCCCCCAGCGCATAGGTCAGCGTCAGCAGCAGGGGCACGTTGACGCCAAAGGCCTGCACCAGCACCGGGTTCTCGGTCGCCGCGCGCAGATAGGAGCCAAGCTTGGTCTTCTCGATCAAGAGCCAGACCGCGATGCAGACCGCCAGAGAGGCGACGACCACCCAGCCGCGATAGATCGGCAGGAACATGAACCCCAGGTTCACCGCCCCCGTCAGTTGCGACGGCGGCGCATAGGGCTTGCCCGAGGCGCCGTAGAAATAGCGGAAGGTGCCCTCGATCGCCAGCGCCAGGCCGAAGGTGAACAAGAGACCGTAAAGGTGGTCCAGCTTGTAAAGCCGCGACAGCATGGTCCGTTCGATCACCGCGCCGAACAGGCCCACGATGACCGGCGCGAGGATCAGCGCGAACCAGTAGTTCACGCCGCCCACCGTCAGCAGCAGAAGCGCGGTGAAGGCGCCCAGCATGTATTGCGCGCCATGGGCAAAGTTGATCACCCGCAACAGGCCAAAGATCACCGCCAGCCCCAGCGACAGCAGCGCATAGAAGCTGCCGTTGATCAGCCCGACCAGCAGTTGCCCCATCAGCGCCTGGACCGGCACGCCAAAGATCATGGTCATGTCATACCCCCAGAACCTGGTGCAATGCGTCCATCCGTTGCGGCAGGTCGCGGGTCGGGAACTCGGCCGTCATCACGCCGTGGTCCATCAGGTAAAAGCGGTCCGCCACCTTCGAGGCGAAGCGGAAGTTCTGTTCGACCAGCACGACGGTCATGCCGCGCGCCTTGAGCTGGACCAGAACCTCGCCGATGGCCTGGATGATGACCGGGGCCAGACCCTCGGTCGGCTCGTCGAGCAAAAGGCAGCGGGCCCCGGTGCGCAGGATGCGGGCCATGGCCAGCATCTGCTGTTCGCCCCCCGACAGCTTGGTGCCGGGGCTGTTCCGGCGTTCCTGGAGGTTCGGGAACAGCGCATAGATCTCCTGGACCGACATGCCGCCATCGGCGACGCGCGGGGGCAGCATCAGGTTTTCCTCGACCGAGAGGGTGGCGAAGATGCCGCGTTCCTCGGGGACGAAGCCCAGGCCCGCGCGGGCGACGCCGTGCAGCGGCATCGCCATCAGGTCGCGCCCGTCGAAGCGGATGGTTCCGCTGCGCTTGCGCAGGATGCCCATGATCGCGCGCAGGGTCGTGGTCTTGCCCATGCCGTTGCGGCCCAGGACGCAGATCGTCTCGCCCTGGTCGACATGCAGGTTCACGCCGTGCAGGACGTGGCTTTCGCCGTACCAGGCGTTGAGGTCGCGGACCTCGAGCAGCGGCGCGCTCATGCGTCGGTCCCCATATAGGCGGTGCGGACGCGCGGATCGGCGGCCACGGTGGCATAATCGCCGCGCGCGATGATCTCGCCCCTTTGCAGCACGGTGACATGGTCGCAGATGTCGGCGACCACGTTCAGGTTGTGTTCGACCATCAGCACGGCGCGGGTGCGGGCGACCTCGCGGATGATCTCGGCCACCATGCGCACGTCCTCCTGGCCCATCCCGGCCATCGGTTCGTCCAGCAGCAGGACCTGCGGGTCCAGCGCCAGGGTGGTGGCGATCTCCAGCACGCGTTTCCTGCCATAGGACAGGTCGGCCGCGCGGTGGTCGCGGTATTGCGCGATGCCAAGGCTTTCGATCAGCGCCTCGGCCCGGTCGTTCAGCCGGTCGAGCGACGAGAGCGGCAGCCAGAACTGGACCGCAAGCCCGGCAGGCCGTTGCAGCGCGACGCGGACGTTTTCCAGCACCGTCAGGTGCGGAAACACCGCCGAGATCTGGAAGCTGCGCACCAGCCCCATCCGCGCCACCTTGTCGGGCCGCTCGCGGGTGATGTCGTGCCCCAGCAGCGTGATCTGGCCCCGCGTCGGTTGCAGGAACTTGGTCAAGAGGTTGAACACGGTGGTCTTGCCGGCGCCATTGGGCCCGATCAGCGCATGGATGCGGGCATGTTCCACATCCAGATCGACGTCGTTCACGGCGGTGAAGCCGGCGAAATCCTTGCCGAGGCCGCGGGCGGACAGGACCACCCGCGGTTCGGCCTGCGGGGCAGGGGCCGCCATCACTTGGCCAGCGGGCAGCCGCTTTCGGCCGGGTCGGCGAAGGCCTCGGCGCCGGGGATGGTCGCGACGATGCGGTAATAATCCCAGTCCTCGGTCACCTCGTCGGGCTTCTTGACCTCCATCAGGTAGACATCCTTGATCAGGCGGCCATTGGCGCCAACCTTGCCGCCCTGAGCAAAGACATCGTCCACCGGCATCTCGTGCAGCTTGGCGGCGACGGCCTCGGTCTCGTCCGTGCCGGCGGCCTCGATGGCCTTCAGATACTGGGTCACGGCGGAATAGGTCCCGGCGTGGACCATGTTCGGCATCACGCCGGCCCGTTCCTTGAATCGCTCGGCGAACTTGCGCGATGGCTCGTCCCGGTTCCAGTAGAAGCTTTCCGTCAGGTTCAGCCCCTGCGCGGCATCAAGCCCCAGGCCATGCACCTCGGCCAGGGTGAACAGCAGCGCGGCAAGCTTCTGCCCGCCCTGGGTGATGCCGAATTCGGACGCCTGCTTGATCGCGTTCTGGGTGTCCATGCCGGCGTTGGCCAGGCCGATGACCTTGGCCCCCGAGCTTTGCGCCTGCAGCAGGAAGGACGAGAAATCCGTCGTCGCCAGCGGGTGACGGACCGCGCCCACCACGGTGCCGCCCTGGGCCTTGACCAGGTTCGAGGTCTGTTCCTCGAGCGAATAGCCGAAGGCGTAGTCCGCCGTCAGGAAGAACCAGCTGTCGCCGCCCGCCTTGACCAGCGCGCCGCCGGTGCCCACCGCCAGCATATGCGTGTCATAGGCCCAGTGGAAACCATAGGGCGAGCATTGCGCGCCGGTCAGTTCGGTCGTCGCGGCGCCGGTGTTGATGGTGATCTTCTTCTTTTCCAGCGACAACGCCTGCACCGCCAGACCCACGGACGAGGTGGTCAGCTCCATGATGCTGTCGACCTGTTCGGTGTCATACCATTGCCGCGCGATGTTCGAGGCGATGTCGGCCTTGTTCTGGTGGTCGGCGGTCACGACCTCGATGGGCGCGTCCAGGACCTTGCCGCCGAAATCCTCGACCGCCATCAGCGCGGCCTGATAGGACGACTTGCCGCCAAAGTCGGCATAGACGCCGGACTGGTCGTTCAGGATGCCGATCTTGACCTTGCCGTCCGAAACCTCGGCCAGCGCAGGCGTGACGGACAGGCCGACCGCAACGGTCGACAGCAGAAACTTTCGCATTTCATTCCTCCCCTGGTGCGTTCCTTCTGCCGCGGGGACGGGCCCGTCGGGTGGGAACGCTGCTTCGAAACGGGCGCGGTCATGGCCTGTGACCCCCGCTTCGACGGCAAGGATGGCCGGATTTTTTTCGTCGCACAAGCCCGTTCGGGGGCCGGCTTTGCGGCGATCGGCCGCCGTGACGTGGCGGCCGTCCGGTGAAAAAAAGCTTGACGCGACGGCATGTTCCCGCAGCGCGTCGGCGGGCGCCATTTTTTTGCCGGTGCGATGCAAGGTCTTCGGGTTCGGCGTCGTATATCTGTAGCAATGGATGATGATGCACCCATACAGGCCCAGATGCCCGCCCTGAGGCGATATGCCCTGGCGCTGACCCGCAACCAGGCCGATGCCGACGACCTGGTGCAGGAGGCGCTGCTGCGCGGGCACGAAGGACGGCGCAGCTTTCGGCCGGGCGGCAACCTGCGGTCCTGGCTGTTTTCCATCCTGCGCAACGCCTTTCTGGACCGCAGCCGCTCGCGCAAGGCCGAGGCGCGGCGCGAAGCCGAGGTGGCCGCCCACGCCCCCCTGTCCATGGACGCGCCCCAGGACGCCGCCGTGCGCCTGTCGCAACTGCGCGCGGCCTTGATGATGCTGCCCGACGAACAGCGCGAGGCCCTGACCCTGGTCGCGGTCGAGGGGCTGACCTATGCCGAGGCCGCGGCGCTGGCCGGCGTACCGGTCGGCACGCTGATGTCGCGGGTGTCGCGCGCCCGTGCCTGGCTGCGCGAATTCGAGGACGGCGGGACCGCCCAAGGCGACGGTCCTGCCCTGAAACTGGTCGGAGGACGCGATGCAGACCGCCCCTGATACCACCGTCTCGGATCTGGACCTGACCGCCTATGTCGACGAACAGCTGGACGACTGGCAGCGCATGCGGGTCGAGGACCACCTGTCGCGCCATCCGCAGGACGCCGCGCGGGTCATGCACGACATCCGGCTGCGGCGCGAACTGCGGCTGGCGCTGGCGCCTGCCTCGCCCGCGCCCGCCGGCCTGCGGATGGCGGCGGCGCAACTGGACCGCGCGATGCGGCGCGACCGGCGGCTGCGCCGCCTTGTCCGGCTTGTCCCGGTCGCGGCCCTGGTCGTCGCGGGCTGGCTGGCCCATGCCGGGCTGGGGCCGCTGTCGGTGACGCCTCTTGTCGCGGCCCATCCCGTGCCCCCGGTGGTTCAGGCCGCGCTGTCCGCGCGCGACGCCGCGCTGGTGCGCCTGCCCATGCGGTCGCAGCCGCAAAGCCCCGAGCTTGACGCGGCCGAGATGCGGGCCGCCACCGGCATCCTGCTGCCCCGCTTCGACGAGGGTTGGCGGATGCGCGACGCGCAGGTCTTCCCCTCGCCCCAGGGCCCTGGGATCGAGCTGGTCTTTGACAGCGGCACCCTGGGGCGCGTGACCCATTTTGCCGTTCGCACCGGCAGCTTTGCCGTCACCATGCCCCACGCCCAGGACCTTCACGGCGACAGCGTCGCCTGGTTCCAGATCGGCGAGACGGCGCATGTCCTGATCGCCGACCGCGGCAGCGTCGAGACGCTCGAGGCGACCGCGCGCCGCCTGTCCGCCACTCTCTACTGAAAAAAGGAGACACCCATGGATTACGACACCCGAGGCCGCAGCGCCGGTTTTGCCCCCGCCGGGACGCAGGCCATTGCCTATGACCAGGGGCTGCGGGCCCATATGCTGCGCATCTACAACTACATGGGGCTGGGACTGGTGCTGACCGGGCTGGTCGCGGTCTTGGTCGCCTCGGTCCCCGCGCTTTACGTCCCGATCTTCGGCACGCCGCTGAAATGGCTGGTGATGCTGGCGCCGCTGGGCTTCGTGATGTTCCTGTCCTTCCGCATCGAGGCGATTTCGGGCGCGACGGCGCAGACGCTGTTCTGGGCCTTCTGCGGGGTGATGGGCCTGTCGCTGGCCTCGGTCTTCCTGGTCTTCACCGGCACCTCGATCGCGCGGGCCTTCTTCGGCGCCGCCGCCATGTTCGGCGCGATGAGCCTTTACGGCTATACCACGAACCGCGATCTCAGCCAGTTCGGCAGCTTCCTGATCATGGGCCTGATCGGCGTCATCATCGCCAGCATCATCAACATCTTCCTGGGCTCGTCGGCGCTGCAGTTCGCGATCTCGATCATCGGGATCCTGGTGTTCGTCGGCCTGACCGCCTGGGACACCCAGTCGATCAAGCTGCAATATGCCGAACACCACGACGACGAGACGCGCCAGAAGCTGGCGGTGATGGGCGCGCTGTCGCTGTACCTGAACTTCGTCAACATCTTCCAGCTTCTGCTGAGCCTGACCGGCCAGCGCGAGGAATGACCGCCCTTTGAGAAAACCGGCCCACAAGAAAAAGGAAACAGACATGGACCAGAACGACAGGCATGCCATCGAGACGCTGTTCGGCAAGCTCTCGCAGGTCGAACGGCAGGCGCCGCCCCGCGACGCCGAGGCCGAGCGCTTCATCGGCGACCAGATTGCCCGCCAGCCCGGCGCGCCTTATTTCATGGCCCAGACCATCGTCGTGCAGGAACAGGCGCTGAACGCGGCGCAGGCCCGGATCGAGCAACTGGAACAGCAGGCCCAGCAGGGCGGCGGCTTCCTGTCGCGCATGTTCGGCGGCGGTGCCGCGGCGGCGCAGGCCCGGCCCCAGCCCGCCCCGGCCTATGGCGGCGCGCAGGGCGGCCCGTTCCAAAGCGGCGGCCGGCCGATGCCCGGGCAGGGCGGCGGCTTTCTGGCCGGCGCGGCCCAGACCGCGATGGGCGTCGCGGGGGGCGTCCTGCTGGGCAATGCCGTGATGGGCATGTTCGGGGGCGAAGCCAATGCCGCCGAACCGGCCCCCGCCGAGGACCAGGAGGAGCCGCAAGAGGAAGAAGACGCGGGCTTTGACGACGGCGGCGAGTGGTAGGTTCGCGCCCCGAAGGCAGGATCGGGAAAGGGGCGGCCGGGTGCCGCCCTTTTTCGTTGGCTCAGGAGGCAGCGCCGTCCGGGGCGGCGGCGATGGTGGCGCGCACGGCGCGTTGCCAGCCCTGGTAGCGCCTGGCGCGCTCGGCTTCGTCCATCTGCGGCTCGAACCGGCGATCCAGCGCCCATTGTCCGGCAAACTCGGCCGGCTCGGGACAGAGGCCGGCTTGCAGCCCCGCCAGATAGGCGGCGCCAAGGGCCGTCGTCTCGGTCACCTTCGGCCGATCCACGGGCGCGCCCAGGATGTCGGCCAGGAACTGCATCGACCAGTCGCTGGCGGCAAGCCCGCCGTCCACGCGCAGCACCGCCTGGCCCGCGCCGGGCCAATCGGCCTGCATGGCCTGCCACAGGTCGCGGGTCTGGTATCCCACGCTTTCCAGGGCCGCGCGCGCCAGTTCCGCAGGCCCCGAATTGCGCGTCAGGCCAAAGATCGCGCCCCGGCACTCGGGCCGCCAATAGGGCGCGCCAAGCCCGGTGAAGGCGGGGACCATCACCACCTGCTGGGCCGGATCGGCGGCCTCGGCCAGGGGCTGGGTCTCGGCCGCCTGGCGGATGATCTTCAGCCCGTCGCGCAGCCATTGCACCACCGCGCCCGCGACAAAGATCGAGCCTTCCAGCGCATAGGTCGTCCGTCCCCCCAGCCGATAGGCGATCGTGGTCAGCAGCCGGTTCTGCGAGGCGACGCGTTCCGCCCCGGTGTTCAGCAGCGCGAAACAGCCCGTGCCATAGGTCGATTTCATCATGCCGGGCTGGAAACAGGCCTGCCCCACGGTCGCGGCCTGCTGGTCGCCCGCGACGCCCAGGATCGGGATGCCGCCGCCGAACAGGTCGGGCCGCGTCGTGCCGAAGTCGGCCGCGCAATCGCGCACATCGGGCAGCAGCGCCATGGGGATGTCCAGCAGGGCGCAGATTTCCTCGTCCCAGCGGTTCTCGCCGATGTCGTAAAGCAGCGTCCGCGCGGCGTTTGTGGCGTCGGTTGCGTGGGCCTTGCCGCCGGTCAGGTTCCAGATCAGCCAGCTATCCACGGTGCCGAAGGCCAACTCGCCCGCCCGGGCCCGCGCGCGGGCGCCCTCGACATGATCCAGCAGCCATTTCAGCTTGGTCCCCGAGAAATAGGGGTCGAGCAGCAGCCCCGTGCGGTCGCGGATCAGCGCCTGATGCGGGGCCAGCGCTTCGCACAGGTCGGCGGTGCGGCGGTCCTGCCAGACAATGGCGCGGTGCAGCGGCCTGCCTGTCGCGCGGTCCCACAGCAGCGTCGTTTCGCGCTGGTTGGTGATGCCGATGGCCGCGATCCGGGGCGCGCCGGCCCGTTCGATGGCCGAGCGCGCGGTCGCCGCGACCGTGGCCCACAGGTCGCCGGGGTCGTGTTCGACCCAGCCGGGCTGCGGGAAGTGCTGGGGAAATTCGGCCTGCGCCACGGACACCACCCGCAGCGCGGCATCGAAGACGATCGCGCGCGAGGAACTGGTTCCCTGGTCGATGGAAAGGATATGGGACATGAACGCTCCGCCGTCGCCTGGGGGCGGGACAGGCGCCCCGCCCCCTTTGGTGTTACTGCCAGGACTTGATCAACTCGTCATAGGACACGGTTTCGCCCTTGGGCTTTTCATTGTCCAGCTTGGCGACGGGCGCGCCGGGGGCGTCCAGCCATTCCTGCGGGTCCTTTTCCTCGTTCATCTTGGGGCCAAGGTCGCCCTGCACGCCGGCGCGTTCCAGCCGTTCCAGCACGCGTTCCTGTTCGGCGCACAGGCTGTCCAGCGCCTCTTGCGGGGTCTTGGCGCCCGACATGGCATCGCCGATGTTCTGCCACCACAGCTGCGCGAGCTTGGGATAGTCCGGGATATTGGTCCCGGTCGGCGACCATTGGGTGCGCGCGGGCGAGCGATAGAACTCGATCAGGCCCCCCAGCTTGGGCGCGCGCTCGGTGAAGGACTTGTCGTGGATGGTGCTGTCGCGGATGAAGGTCAGCCCGACGTGGGATTTCTTCACGTCCACGGTCTTCGAGGTCACGAACTGCGCGTAAAGCCAGGCGGCCTGCGCGCGGTCCACGGGCGTGGATTTCATCAGCGTCCAGGATCCCACGTCCTGATAGCCGATCTTGGTGCCTTCGGACCAGTAGGCGCCGTGCGGGCTGGGCGCCATGCGCCATTTCGGCGTACCGTCCGCGTTCATGACCGGCGTGCCTTCCTTGACCATGTCGGCGGTAAAGGCGGTGTACCAGAACATCTGCTGGGCGATGTCGCCGCGCGCGGGAACCGGCCCCGCCTCGCTGAAGGTCATGCCCTGGGCTTCGGGCGGGGTGTATTTCTTGAGCCAGTCGATCGCCTTGGTCACCGCGTAGACGGCGGCGGCGTCGTTCGTCGCGCCGCCGCGCGCGACGCAGGACCCCACGGGACGCGAGTTCTCGTCGACGCGGATGCCCCATTCGTCGACCGGGAGCCCGTTCGGCTCGCCCTTGTCGCCCATGCCGGCCATGGACATCCAGGCATCGGTATAGCGCCAGCCGAGGCTGGGGTCCTTCTTGCCATAGTCCATGTTGCCCCAGGCCTTGGCGGGGCCGCCCTCGATATAGGACATGTCGCGGCCGGTGAAGAATTCGGCGATGTCCTCATAGGCGGACCAGTTCACCGGCACGCCCAGGTCATAGCCGTACTTGGCCTTGAAGTCGTCCTTGGTCTTCTGGTCGTTGAACCAGTCGTAGCGGAACCAGTAGAGGTTCGCGAACTGCTGGTCGGGCAGCTGATACAGGTCGCCGTCGGGCGCGGTGGTGAACTTCAGCCCGATGAAATCGGGCAGGTCCAGCGTCGGGCTGGTAAAGGCCTTGCCCTCCTCGGCCATCCACTTGGTCAGGTCGCGGGCCTGCTGATAGCGCCAGTGCGTGCCGATCAGGTCGCTGTCGTTGATGTAGCCGTCATAGATGTTCTCGCCGGTCTGCATCTGGGTCTGCAGCTTTTCGACGACGTCGCCTTCGCCGATCAGGTCGTGGGTGACCTTGATGCCGGTGATGGCGCTGAAGGCCGGGGCCAGGACCTTGGATTCGTATTCATGGGTGGTGATCGTCTCGGACACCACCTTGATCTCCATCCCGGCCAGGGGCTTGGCGGCGTCGATGAACCACTGCATCTCCTTTTCCTGGTCGGCGCGGGACAGGGTGGACAGATCCCCGATCTCGGCGTCCAGGAATGTCTTGGCGGCCTCCATGTCGGCCCAGGCCGGGGCCCCCGTCACCATCAGCGCCAGCGCGATGGCGGTGGTCGTTCGTGTCGGTCTCATGTCATCCTCCCTGATGAGACGTCCTGCGTTCCCGCCGCCCCCTCTGCGGCGGGTATTTCAGACCCAGCGGAACACCGCTGCGGCATAGACAAGGCACAGTCCAAGCGCCCACCACAGCGGCGGCCCGGCAAAGAACAGCCAGCCCAGGCAGATGAAGGCCGAGCCGAGCAGCGTGATGAACAGCCGGTCGCCCCGCGTCGTCAGCGTCCGCAGGATGCCGCGCCGCGGGGTTTCGGGAAAACGGATCGCTAGGATGGTGAACAGCACAAGAAGGCTGGCGATGGTCCAGAAGAAGGCCGCGACCGGGAATGTCCAGGCCATCCAGCCGCCCGGGATCATCGGCGCGGTCCAGTCGCGGGCGCCGTCCCGGACGGGTGTGGCCCAGACAAGAAAGGCCAGCGCGGCGCCCAGGATCAGGACGGCCATCGCATAGATCGCGGGCCAGCGGGCGGGGCGGGCGGCGGGGCCGGCCATCACACCCTTCCCAGGGCGAAGCCCTTGGCGATATAGTTGCGCACGAACCAGATGACCAAGGCGCCGGGCACGATGGTCAGGACGCCCGCGGCGGCCAGCACGCCCCAGTCCATGCCCGAGGCGCTGACGGTGCGGGTCATGGTGGCGGCGATGGGCTTGGCATTCACCGAGGTCAGGGTCCGGCTCAGCAGCAGTTCGACCCAGCTGAACATGAAGCAGAAGAAGGCCGCGACCCCGATTCCGCTTGCGATCAGCGGCATGAAGATGCGGATGAAAAAGCGCGGGAACGAATAGCCATCGATATAGGCCGTCTCGTCGATCTCGCGCGGGACGCCGCGCATGAAGCCTTCCAGGATCCAGACGGCCAGCGGCACGTTGAACAGGCAATGTGCGAGCGCCACCGCGATATGGGTGTCGAAAAGCCCGATCGAGGAATAAAGCTGGAAGAACGGCAGCGCAAAGACCGCCGGCGGCGCCATGCGGTTCGTCAGCAGCCAGAAGAACAGGTGCTTGTCGCCCATGAAGCGATAGCGGCTGAACGCATAGGCCGCCGGCAGCGCCACCGAGATGGAAATCACTGTGTTCATCACGACATAGATGATCGAGTTGACGTAACCCATGTACCAGCTGGGATCGGTCAGGATGACGCGATAGTTGCGCAGGGTCGGCTGGTGGGGAAACAGGCTGAAGGCGCCGGTGATCTCGGCATTGGTCTTGAGGCTCATGGTCAGCAGCCAATAGACCGGGATCATCAGGAACAGCAGGTAAAGCGTCATCACGACGCCCGCGCCGCGCAGCTTCATGGCGCCGCCTCCTCGTTGTCCAGGTTGGTCATCACCGTGTAGAACACCCATGAAACCAGCAGGATGACCAGGAAATACATCAGGCTGAACGCCGCCGCCGGCCCCAGGTCGAACTGGCCCACCGCCATCTTGACCAGATCGATGGACAGGAAGGTGGTCGAGTTGCCCGGCCCGCCGCCGGTGACGACGAAGGGCTCGGTATAGATCATGAAGCTGTCCATAAAGCGCAGCAGGATCGCGATCAGCAGCACGCCCTTCATCTTCGGGAGTTCGATATGGCGAAAGACCGCCCAGCGGCTGGCCTGGTCGATGCGCGCCGCCTGGTAATAGGCCTGCGGGATGGATTGCAGCCCCGCATAGCACAGCAGCGCGACAAGGCTGGTCCAGTGCCAGACATCCATCACGATCACCGTCGCCCAGGCGTCGACAGGGTCGTTCGTGTAATTGTAGTCGATGCCCAGGGCCGCCAGCGTGTGGCCCAGCAGGCCAATGTCCATGCGCCCGAAGATCTGCCAGATCGTCCCCACCACGTTGAACGGGATCAGCAGCGGCAGCGACATCACCACCAGGCAGAAGGATGCCCAGAAGCCGCGCTTGGGCATGTTCAGCGCGACGAAGATGCCAAGCGGCACCTCGATCGCCAGGATGGCGGCGGAAAACAGCACCTGCCGTCCCAGCGCCGCATGCAGGCGCGAGGAATGGACCATCTCGTCGAACCACTCGAGGCCGGCCCAGAAGAACTCGTTGTTCCCGAAGGTGTCGTTGAAGGCATAGTTCACCACCGTCATCAGCGGGATGACGGCGGAAAAGGCGACCAGCAGCAGCACCGGCAGCACCAGGAACCACGCCTTGTTGTTCTGGACCTTGCCCATCATGCGGCCCTTTCCCCGGAAAGCGGCGCCACCCGCCAGTCGTCGGCATAGACGCCCACGCGCCCCGGAGCAAAGGCCAGCCGGGCGGGGCCGGGGGGCAGGGGGGCGCCTTCGGGCAGGATCACATCGAAGGGTCGGCCGGCCAGTTCCGCGCGCAGGATGCGGTGGCGGCCCACGTCCTCGACCCGGCGGATGGTGGCGGCCAGCCCGCCGTGATCCGTCAGATGCGCGTGTTCGGGCCGGATGCCGACCTGGACCCGGCCCGACAGCGGCGGATAGGCGGCGCCAAGGTCCAGCACCTGCCCGTCCTCCAGCCGGGCCGCGCGCCCCTCGACCGTCGCATCCAGGAAATTCATCCCGGGCGAGCCGATGAAATAGCCGACGAAGCTGTGGGCCGGGGTTTCGAACAGTTCCTGCGGCGTGCCCGTCTGGACCACGCGGCCGTCGTGCATGACCACGACCCGATCGGCGAATGTCAGCGCCTCGGTCTGGTCGTGGGTGACGTAGATCATCGTATGGCCGAACTGGCGGTGCAGCTGTTTCAGCTGCGCGCGCAGTTCCCATTTCATGTGCGGGTCGATCACGGTCAGCGGCTCGTCGAACAGGATCGCGTTCACGTCCTCGCGCACGAGGCCCCGGCCCAGGCTGATCTTCTGCTTGGCATCCGCCGTCAGCCCCTGGGCGCGGCGGGGCAGCATCGCCTCCAGACCGATCATGCGGGCGATGCGGTCCACGCGGTCCTTGACATAGGCTGCGTCCCGGCCGCGGTTGCGCAGGGGAAAGGCCAGGTTCTCGGCCACGGTCATGGTGTCGTAGACGACAGGGAACTGGAACACCTGGGCGATGTTGCGCGCGGCCGTGGGGGCGTTCGTCACGTCGCGGTCGCCGAACAGGATGCGGCCCTGGCTGGGATGCAAGAGCCCCGAGATGATGTTCAGAAGCGTGGTCTTGCCGCAGCCCGAGGCGCCGAGCAGCGCATAGGCGCCGCCGTCCTGCCAGACGTGGGTCATCGTCTTGAGCGCGAAGTCGCCGTCGCCCCGAGGGTTCGGGCTGTAGCTGTGGGCCAGGTTTTCCAGGGTGATCCGCGCCATGTCAGGCCGCCCGCGCATGGCGGGCCGAGGCGGCCAGCCGCCCGTCGCCGTCGAACAGATAGACATGGCCGGGATCCAGCCACAGCGGCAGGGCGGTCCCGGGGGCCAGGTCGTGGACGCCCTCGACCAGCGCCACCCAGCGTTCCGGGCCGTGAGTGACGTGCAGGAAGCTTTGCGATCCGGTGATTTCGGTCACGACAACCTCGCAGGGGAACTCCAGCGCCGCCGGGGAAGGGCGCGCGATCGACAGGTGATTGGCCCGAAAGCCCGCCAGATAGGTGCCGTCGGCCAGGTCCCCGGCCGCCGCGGGGGCGGCGACGCCCTGGCCCAGCACCAGCCGCCCGCCCCGGCGTTCGGCCGGGGCGAAGTTCATCGGCGGGTCGGAAAACACCCGCGCGGTGATCGCGTCCTGCGGCTGGCGATAGACCTGCGGCGTCGGCCCGAACTGCGTCACGCGGCCTTCCCACAGCGTCGCGGTGTTGCCGCCCAGCAGCAGCGCCTCCTCGGGTTCGGTGGTGGCATAGACGAAGATCGCGCCCGAAGCCTCGAAGATGCGGGGGATTTCCACGCGCAGCTCCTCGCGCAGCTTGTAGTCGAGGTTCGCGAGCGGCTCGTCCAGCACCACCAGCCCCGCCCCCTTGACCAGCGCGCGCGCCAGCGCGCAGCGCTGCTGCTGGCCGCCCGACAGGTCCAGCGGGCGGCGGTCCAGCATCGGGGTCAGGCGCAGCATGGCGGCGATCTCGCGCACGCGGGCGTCGATCTCGGCCCGGGGCCGGCGCAAGATGCGCAGGGGCGAGGCGATGTTTTCGTAGACCGTCAGGCCGGGATAGTTGATGAACTGCTGATAGACCATGGCGACGCCGCGATCCTGCACGCGCTGGCCGGTCACGTCCGCGCCGTCCCACAGGATGCGGCCGGTGGTCGGCTGGTCCAGCCCGACCATCAGCCGCATCAGGCTGGTCTTGCCGGCAAGCGTCGGGCCCAGCAGCACGTTCATCGTGCCGCCCCGAAACACCAGGTCCGTCGGATGGATATGGACCCGGCCTTCGACCGATCGGGACACACCTTGCAGCTCCAGCGTCATGGATGGCCCCCCTGCGCCGCGGCGGAGGGGGCCGTTTCGCCCAGCCACTCCCCCAGCGCCGCGATCTGGGCCAGGGTCATGTGCAGGCCCAGCTTGGTGCGCCGCCACAGGATGTCCTCTGCCGTCCGGGCGAATTCGCGATCCAGGAACCAGCGCACCTCGGCCTCGGACAGGCCGGCGCCGAAGTCCCGGCCCAGGTCCTCGCGCGCCTGCGCCGTGCCCAGGACGGCGAAGGTTTCCGTCCCGTGGGTGCGCAGCAGGCGCCGCACCTCGCGCGGGGTCAGGAAGGGATAGCGGGCGGCGATCCCGGCCTCCAGCGCCTCGACGCCATCGACCGGGAAATCGCCGCCGGGCAAGGGGACGCCGGCGGTCCAGGGCCCGCCCGCCTTGGGAAAGAACGGCCCGAGTTTCGCCAGGGCGCCTTCTGCCAGGCGGCGATAGGTGGTGATCTTGCCACCAAAGACGTTCAGCAGCGGCGGGCCGTCCTGGTCCAGGCTCAGCACATAGTCGCGCGTCGCCGCCGTCGCCGACTTGGCGCCGTCGTTGTAAAGCGGCCGCACCCCGGAATAGGTCCAGACCACCTGGTCGGGCGTGACCGGCGCGCGGAAATAGGCGCTGGCGAAGCGGCACAGGTAGTCGCGCTCATCAGGCGTGCAGCGGGCCTCGCCGGGCGCGCCGTGGTGGTCCACGTCGGTCGTGCCGATCAGGGTGAAGTCCTGTTCATAGGGAATGGCAAAGATGATCCGCCCGTCGCTGCCCTGGAAGAAATAGCAGCGGTCGTGGTCGTAAAGGCGCGGCACGACGATATGGCTGCCGCGCACCAGGCGGACGCTTTCGGCCGAGCCGATATGCGCGACGTCGCGGATCACCTCGGCCACCCAGGGACCGGCGGCATTGACCAGCGCGCGGGCGTGGTGGGTGCGGGGGCCGTCCTCGCCCTCGGTCCGGATCTGCCACAGCCCGTCCGTGCGGGTCGCACGGGTGACCCGGGTGCGGGGCAGGATGGTTGCACCACGCGCCTCGGCGTCGCGGGCGTTCAGCACCACCAGCCGGGCGTCCTGCACCCAGCAATCGGAATATTCCCAGGCGCGGCGGAACGGCTTCAGCGGCGCGCCCAGCGGGTCCGTCGACAGGTCCAGCCGGCGCGTGCCGGGCAGGATGCGCCGCCCGCCGATGTGGTCGTACAAAAACAGCCCCAGCCGGATCAGCCAGGCCGGCCGCCGCCCGCGCATCCAGGGCATGACCAGCCCCAGCAGGCGCGAGGTGGGCGTGTCGCTTTCAAAGCGCATCTCGGGCGACCAGGGCAGGACAAAGCGCATGGGCCAGCTGATGTGGGGCATGGCGCGCAGCAACGTCTCGCGTTCCGCGAGGGCCTCGCGGACCAGGCGGAACTCGAAGAACTCCAGATAGCGCAGCCCGCCGTGGAACAGCTTGGTCGAGGCGCTGGAGGTGGCCTGCGCCAGGTCCCCCATCTCGGCCAGCGTGACCGACAGGCCCCGGCCGGCGGCGTCCCGCGCGATGCCGCAGCCGTTGATGCCGCCCCCAAGGATGAACAGGTCGCTGACCGACCCCGGCTGTGTCGACACCAAAACCCCTCCACGGCCTCAGCCCTTGGGGCGAAGGTGCATCGCCGCTCACGCAGTCGTCAATGAATATTTTCGTTTGTCTTGCGAAATTCGGGAAAACGAACAATCATGCGCCTCTGATCGCGCGGATCGGCCGGTTTGCGCACATGCGCGACGGTCGGACAGGAAAGGACGGCGCATGGCCCTGAGCATCCGGCAGAACGAGATCCTGGACCTTGCCCGGTCCGAGGGCCGCGTGCTGGTCGAGGATCTGGCCCAGCGGTTCGAGGTGACGTTGCAGACCATCCGCCGCGACCTGGGCGAGATGGCCGAGGCGGGGCTGCTGGACCGGGTGCATGGCGGCGCGGTGCCGCGCGCGGGCGCCGTGAACCTGGGCTACGAATCGCGCCGCCGCATGAACGCCGAGGCCAAGGCCGTCATCGGCGCCGCCTGCGCCGCGGCGATCCCCGACAACTCCAGCCTGATCCTGAACCTGGGCACCACGACCGAGGCGGTGGCCCGCGCGCTGGTCCACCACCAGAACCTGACGGTGGTGACGAACAACATGAACGTCGCGAACATCCTGCTGGCGAACCCGGGCTGCGAGATCATGGTGGCGGGGGGCGCGCTGCGGCGTTCGGACGGCGGGCTGGTGGGCGAACTGACCACCCAGTTCTTCGAACAGTTCAAGGTCGATTATGCGGTGATCGGCACCTCGGCGCTGGACATCGACGGGGATCTGCTGGATTTCGACCTGGCCGAGGTGCGCGTCAGCCGCGCGATCCTGCGCCAGGCGCGGCGCGCCTTCCTGGTCACCGACCATTCCAAGCTGGGCCGCCCTGCACCCGCCCGCATCGCCAGCCTGTCCGAAATCGACACCGTCTTCACCGACCAGCCGCTGCCCCGCGCCCTTGCGGCCCGCTGCGCCGACTGGGGGACCACGGTGCGGCTTTGCCCGCCCTGACGCGCGCGCGGTGACAAGGGGCTTGCCCGGTGGTGCGGCCCGGGCTATCTGGATGCGTCGGTTTCCGAAAGGAATTGAAAGGGAATCCGCCGCCGGCCCGGGGTCCGACCCCGCAAGGCGAACCGGAACTGCCCCCGCAACTGTAGGCGGCTAGGGTTTTCGCAACGCATCCACTGTGGCGCTTGTCATGGGAAGGACGCGACAACCCCGCGATCCGCCAGTCAGGAGACCTGCCGGCACAAATGCAACGCGGCCCGGGCGGGGTGTCCGGGGAGGTGTCCTATGATGTTTGCCCCTGGTGTGACCCGTTACGCCCGTTTCCGTCAGACCGCGCCGCCCCGGCGCGCGCCTGGTCCTGGGCTGCTCCTCCCGTTCGCCTGTCTCCGGTCGCTCTCATGACCGGAGATCACCCATGACGTCTGCCCGCTTTCTCGCCCCGCTGCTCGGCGCGACCTGTCTTGCGCTGCCCGCCGCGGCCGAAGCCGCCTATCCGCTGCAGCTTGAAAACTGCGGCCGCACGCTGACCTTCCAGCAGGCGCCCGACAGCGTGGTCAGCCTGGGCCAGGCCGCGACCGAGGTGCTCTATGCGCTGGACCTGGCCGACAAGGTGACCGGCACCGCCGTCTGGTTCACCAAGGTCCTGCCCGAATACGAGGCTGTGAATGCCGGGATCGAGCGGCTGGCCGACAACGATCCTTCCTTCGAAGCCGTGGTCGCCAAGCGGCCCGGGCTGGTCGCCGTGCAATACGAATGGCACGTCGGCCCGCAGGGGATCGTGGCCACGCGCGAGCAGTTCGACGACCTGGGCATCCCGACCTATATCCTGCCGGCCGATTGCTGGGCCAAGGACAATTCGACCGGATCCGACGGCACGCGCACCGCCATGTTCGAGATGGAAAGCGTCTATGCCGGCGTGCGCGAACTGTCGCAGATCTTCGACGTGCCCGACCGGGGCGAGGCGCTGGTCGACAGCCTGAAGGCGCGCGAGGCCGCCGCCGTCGAAAAGGCCCGTGCGCTGGACCTCAAGGACGCCTCGGCGGTGTTCTGGTTTTCCTCGGCCGAGATGGACATCGACCCCTATGTGGCAGGCCGCAAGGGGCCGCCCGGCTCTATGATGCAGGCGCTTGGCCTGCGCAACGTGGTCGAAAGCGACGAGGAATGGCCGACCGTCAGCTGGGAAAGCATCGCCCGCGCCAACCCTTCGGTCATCGTTGTGGCGCGCATGGACCGCCGCCGATTCGAGGCGGACGACGTGGAAAAGAAGCTCGCCTTCCTGAAATCGGACCCGGTGGCCAGCCAGATGGACGCGGTCAGGAACGACCGCATCATCGTGCTGGACGCCCATTCGATGGACCCCTCGATCCGCAACGTCGCGGCGCTTGAGACCCTGGCCGAGGCCTTGCCCGGCCTTGGCCTGAAATGACCGAGGCCGCAGCCCCGGCCCCGCGCGCGCCCGTCCTGCTGCGGCGGAGGGCGCTTGGCGCGGCCCTGCTGGCGCTGGCCGTGCTGGCCGGGGTCGCGATCGGGGAAACCCCGGTCTCGCCCCTGACCGTGCTGGCGGTGCTGGCCGACCGGCTGGGCCTGGGGACCCACGCGGTCGACCCGATCGAGGCCGGCATCCTGTGGAACTATCGCCTGCCCCGCACGCTGGTCGCGGCGGGGTGCGGGGCGGGGCTGGCGCTGGCGGGCGTCGTCCTGCAGTCGCTGGTCAGGAACGCGCTGGCCGATCCCTATCTGCTGGGCGTTTCGGCCGGGGCGGGGACCGGGGCGGTCGCGGTCACGATCATGGGCCTGGGCGGCGGGCTGATCGGCCTGTCGATGGGCGCCTTTGCCGGGGCGGGGCTGGCCTTTGGCCTGGTCGCGGCGCTGGCCCGGGCGGCGGGGGGCGGACCCGCGCAGCTGGTCCTGGCGGGCATCGCGGGATCGCAGCTGTTCAATGCGCTGACCTCGTTCTTCATCGCGCGTTCGGCCAACGCCGAACAGGCGCGCGGCATCATGTTCTGGCTTCTGGGCAACCTGTCGGGCGTGCGCTGGCCCGACGTGACGCTGGCGGTCCCCGCGGCGCTGCTGGGCTATCTGGCCTGTCTGTGGCACGCGCGGGCGATGGATGCCTTTGCCTTTGGCGCGCAGTCGGCGGCGGCGCTGGGGGTGCCCGTGCGGCGCGTCCAGGTGGTGCTGATCGGCGTGACCACGCTGATGACGGCGGTGATGGTCAGCCTGGTCGGCTCGATCGGCTTCGTCGGGCTGGTCGTGCCCCATGCCATGCGCTTTCTGGTAGGGCCGGGCCACCGCGCGCTGGTCCCGGCCTCGGCCCTGGCGGGGGCGGTGTTCCTGATCGCAGCCGACGTCGCCTCGCGCCTGCTGATCCCCGGCCAGGTCGTGCCCATCGGCGTCGTCACCGCGCTGGTCGGGGCGCCGGGCTTTGCCCTGATCCTGATCGGCAACCGGAGGCGGGTATGAGGGTCGAGACCCGCGACCTGGGCTGGCGCGCCGGCCCCCGCGCCATCGTCCAGGGCGTCAGCCTGTCGATCGCCGCGGGCGAGACGTTCGGCCTGGTCGGTCCGAACGGCTCGGGCAAGTCCACGCTGCTTCGGCTGGTCGCGGGCCTGTTGCCGCGCGCCCTGGGGCAGGTCGCGCTGGACGGCGCGCCCCTGGCCTCGCTGTCCCGGCGCCAGATCGCGCAGCGCGTGGCGCTGGTCGAGCAGCAGGCCGACACCGCCGAGGCGCTGAGCGCGCGCGAGGTGGTGGCCCTGGGCCGCACGCCCTGGCTGTCGGCGCTGGCACCCTTTTCGGATGCCGATGCGGCCATCGTCGAACAGGCGCTGGCGGCGGTGGGGATGATGGCCCTGGCCGACGCCCCCTGGGCCACGCTGTCGGGGGGCGAACGCCAGCGCATCAGCATCGCCCGCGCCCTGGCCCAGCGGCCCCGCCTGCTGCTGCTGGACGAGCCGACGAACCATCTGGACATCCACCACCAGCTGTCGCTGCTGCGCCTGATCGCCGGCTTGCCGGTGACGGTGATCGTGGCGCTGCACGACCTGAACCAGGCAATGGGCTGCGATCGGCTGGGGGTGATGGCGGGCGGCCGGATGGTCGCCAGCGGCCCCCCGGCCGCGGTGCTGGACGATGCCCGCCTTGCCGGGACCTTCCGCGTCGGCGCGCGCCGCCTGACCGATCCGGTCGACGCGGCGACGCTGCTGCGCTTTCACTGTCTCAAGGAATAAGCCATGAAAACCCTGCTGACCGCCGCCCTGCTGATCCTGCCCCATGCCGCCTTGGCCGAGGTGCACGAGGTCCACATGCTGAACCGCAACGACCAGGGGCCGATGGTCTATGAACCCCAGCGCCTGCGCATCGCGCCGGGCGACACGGTGCGGTTCCTGCCGACCCAGCCCGGCCACAACGCCGCCACCATCGACGGCATGATCCCCGAGGGGGCCGAACCCTTCCGCTCGAAGATCAACGAGGATTTCTCGGTCACGCTGATCCGGCCGGGCAGCTATGGCATCAAGTGCTCGCCCCATGTCGCGATGGGCATGGTCATGCTGATCGAGGTGGGCGAGGCCGAGCCCCCGGTCCTGCCCGACGACCTGCCCGCCCGCGCCCGCGAACGGTTCCAGGCGATCCTGGCTGGGGACTAGAACTCGACCCCCGGCTGGGCCTTGATGCCGTCGCGGAACGGGTGGCGGATCAGCGCCATCTCGGTCGCCAAGTCGGCGATCTCCAGCACTTCGGGCGGCGCGTTCCGCCCGGTCAGCACCACATGGGTCATCGGCGGCTTTTCGCCCTGCAGAAAGGCCGCGACCTCGGCCGGGTCCAGGTAGCCGTAGCGCAGGGCGATGTTGATCTCGTCCAGCAGCACCATGTGGATGGCGGGGTCGCGGATCAGCGCCTTGCCCTTGTCCCAGGCGGCGCGGGCGGCGGCGATGTCGCGGGCTTTGTCCTGGGTTTCCCAGGTGAACCCCTCGCCCATGGTGTGGAACTGGCACAGATGCGCGAAATGGCGCTGGATCAGGGCGCGTTCCCCGGTCTGGCGCGCGCCCTTGATGAACTGCACCACGGCGCAGGGCATGTCATGGGCGATCATGCGAAAGATCATCCCGAACGCGGCCGAGGACTTGCCCTTGCCGGGCCCGGTATGGACGATGACCAGCCCCTTCTTGCCGGTCTTTTCGGCCATCATGCGGTCGCGGGCCTGCTTGATGCGGGCCTTCTTCTGCGCGTGCCGGGCGGCTTCCTCGGGGGAAACGGCAGGGGGGGGAAGGGTTGCGTCGGTCATGGCCTCTCCTTGACATTGCCCCGCGTTCCCGGTCATCTGGGCGCGCGCTGGTTCCTGTCTATGACAGGCCAAGAGGGAATGCGAAGGGGTCTTGGCCCCGAACGCAGCCGCCCCCGCGACCGTGACCGGGAAGGTCCGCGATGCCACTGGGCCCCGCAAGGGCCTGGGAAGGAGCGCGGCGCCGCCGGGGCCGAAGGCCCCGATATCCGCAAGCCGGGAGACCTGCCAGCGTCAAGGAGCAACGGCGGACGGGGTGTTCCGCGACCGGCTTGGGCAGGGTCGCGTCCGCTTGCGCACGTCCCGTCCCCGCAGGTCCGTCCCCGCCCGTCCCATGGGACGAAGGGCATATGACGGTCACGCTGACGATCTGCACGACCTGCCGCGCGGGCCAGCCGCAACACGAAGGCGTGCCCTGCGCGGGCGAGCGCCTGTTCGCGGCGGTTCAGGCCGCGCGTCCCGCAGGCGCGCCCTTCGCCCTGCGCCCGGTCGCCTGCCTGTCCGCCTGCTCGCAGGGCTGTGCGCTGGTCCTGTCGGCCCCGGGCCGCTGGACCTATGTCTATGCCGGCCTGGCCGAGGCCCACGCCCCCGAGATCGTCGCCGGCGCGACCGCCTATGCCGCCGCCCCCGACGGCATCGTGCCCTGGCGCGATCGCTCGATCCTGTTCCGCAAGCAGACGCTTGCCCGTATCCCCCCAGCCGAGGCTCTGCCATGACCGACCTGAACAAGATCCCCGTCACCGTCATCACCGGCTTTCTGGGCGCGGGCAAGACGACCCTGATCCGCCACCTGATGGCCCATCCGCAGGGCAAGCGGCTGGCGGTCGTGGTCAACGAATTCGGCGCGCTCGGCGTCGATGGCGACCTGCTGCGTGCCTGCGCCGACGAGAACTGCCCCGAGGGCAATATCGTCGAACTGGCCAACGGCTGCATCTGCTGCACCGTGGCCGACGACTTCATCCCGACCATCGAACGGCTGATGGCGCTGCCCGAGCGTCCCGACCACATCCTGATCGAGACCTCGGGCCTTGCGCTGCCCAAACCCCTGCTCAAGGCGTTCGACTGGCCGGCGATCCGCTCGCGCATCACGGTGGATGGGGTGATCGCGCTGGCCGATGCCGAGGCGGTGGCGGCGGGCCGCTTTGCCCCCGACCCCGCGGCGGTCGCGGCGCAGCGCGCGGCCGACGACAGCCTGGACCACGAAACGCCCCTGTCCGAGGTGTTCGAGGATCAGATCGCCTGCGCCGACATCGTGCTGCTGTCGAAGGCCGATCTGGCCGGAGAGGCCGGCGTCGCCGCAGCGCTGGCGGCCGTCCATGCCGAGTTGTCGCGCCCGGTCCCCATCCTGCCCCTGACCGAGGGGGTGATCGACCCGCGCCTGGTCCTGGGCCTGGACGCACGGGCCGAGGACGACCTGTCGGCCCGCCCCTCGCACCACGACGGGGCCGAGGATCACGAGCACGACGATTTCGACACGGTGGTGCTGGACCTGCCCGAGATCGCCGATCCCGCGGCGCTGGCGGACAGGCTTGCGCGGCTGGCCCGCGACCACCGTCTGCTGCGCATCAAGGGCCATGTCGCCGTGCAGGGCAAGCCCATGCGGCTGCTGGTGCAGGCAGTGGGCGACCGGGTGCGTCATCAGTACGACCGGCCCTGGAGTGGCCCGCGCGCCTCGCGCCTGGTGGTGATCGCGGAAAAGGGCGACCTGGACGCCGCGGCGCTGCACGCTGCGCTGGTCCCGGCCCCGGCCGCGCCATGAGCGGGCACGGTCCCCTCTGATGCACGTCGTCTTTCGCGAGAGCCTTGGGCTTGAGGATGCGGCGGTGCCGACCGACCTGGGTCAGGACCCGGCCGATCTGGTGGTGCTGTCGTTTTCGGACAGCGACCTCGGCGGCTTTGCCGAGGGCTGGCACCGCGCTCGGGCGGCGGGACGGCCGCTGCCCGGGTTGCGGCTTGCGAACCTTGCGGCGCTGCGCCATCCGGTGTCGGTCGATACCTATGTCGAACGCACGCTGGCGGGCGCCCGGGCCATTCTGGTCCGGCTGATCGGCGGGGAAAGCTATTGGTCCTACGGCCTGATGGCGGTGCAGGACCTGGCCCGCCGGCAGGGGATCGCGCTTGCGGTCCTGCCCGGCGATGGGGCCGAGGATCCGCGTCTCGACGACCTGTCCACGCTGCCGGTTTCCGTGCTGCGCGAACTCTCGGACCTGTGCCGGGCGGGCGGGCCGGATGCGGGCTGGGCGGCGCTTTCGGCGCTGGCCCGGGCGGCGGGGCTTGAGGCCGCGCCACCCCCGCAAGGCCAGGCGCTGCCCGATTGCGGCTGGTTCGATCCCGACCGGGGCGTCATTTCGGCGCCGCCCGTGGGCGAGGGGCCTGCCGTGGCCGTCGTCTTCTATCGCGCCTGGCTGGTGGCCGGGGACACCCAGCCAGTCTGCGCCCTGATCGCGGCCCTGCGCGCGCGCGGCTTTTCGGCGGCGGGGCTGTTCGTGCCCTCGCTCAAGGCGCCAGGCGTCGGGGAATGGGTGCGGGCGGCGCTGGATGCGCTGTCGCCGGTGGCCATTGTCAATGCCACCGCCTTTTCGGCGCGGGACGCGGCGGGCGGCTCGGCCCTGGATGCGCCCGATTGCCCGGTGTTCCAGGTGGCGCTGTCGACCGCGCCGCAGGCCGCCTGGGCCGGGGCGGAACGCGGCCTGTCGCCGGCCGATCTTGCCATGCATGTCGTCCTGCCCGAGGTCGACGGCCGGCTTTGCGCGGGGATCGTCAGCTGCAAGCAGCCCGGCACGCGCGATCCGGACCTGCAATGCGCCCGCACCCTGCATCATGCGATCCCCGACCGGGTGGCGGCGGTGGTCGAGCGCGTGGCGGGCTGGCACCGGCTGGCGACCACGCCCGCCCCGCAGCGGCGGCTGGCGGTGGTGCTGTCGACCTATCCCGGCCGCGCCGACCAGATCGCCCATGCAGTGGGGCTGGACGCCTTGGCCTCATGCGATGCCGTGCTGGCGGGACTTGGGGCGGCAGGCTGGGACACAGCGCCCGGCGACCCTCTGGCGCCCGCGTTGCTGACGACCCGGGAATCCTGGCCGCTCGCCGATTATCGCGCCGCGCTCAAGACGCTGTCCCCGGCGCTGCGCGAGGCGCTGGCCGCCGCCTGGGGCCGGCCCGAGGACGATCCGGGGAGTGCGTCGGGGGCGTTCCGCTTTGCCGCCGTTCGGCGCGGGGCGGCGCTGATCGCCCTGCAGCCTGAACGCGGCGATGGGCCGCGCGATGCCGAATACCACGACCTGTCCCGCGTTCCCCGCCACGGCTATGTCGCTTTCTACCTGTGGCTGCGGGCGCAGGGGATTCACGCCATGGTCCATGTCGGTGCGCATGGCACGCTGGAATGGCTGCCCGGCAAGGCGGTCGCCCTGTCCGCCGACTGCTGGCCCGAGGCGCTGACGGCGGGCGTGCCGGTGATCTATCCCTTCATCGTGAACGATCCGGGCGAGGCCGCGCAGGCCCGCCGCCGGATCGGCGCGGTGACGCTGGGCCACATGCCCCCGCCGCTGGTCCCGGCCAGCCGGACCGGCCTTGCCCGGCTGGAAGTGCTGCTTGACGAATATTCGACCGCCGACGGGCTGGACCCCGCCCGCCGCGACCGCCTGATCGCCGCGATCCGCGACGAGGCCCGCCTGGCCGGGGTCGAGGACGACCTGGGCCTGCCCTCGGACGCCAGCCCGGCCGAGGCGATCCCCCGCATCGACCGCTTTGTCTGCGACCTCAAGGAAACCCGGTTCGGCGACGGGCTGCACGTCTATGGCGCAGCCGATGGCGAGATGGCGGGCCTGTTCGCGGCGCTGTCGGGGCGGCGGGTCGCGGCCGGTCCCTCGGGTTCGCCCCATCGTGGGCGGTGCGACGTGCTGCCCACGGGGCGCAACCTTTATTCCGTCGATCCCCGCGCCGTGCCTTCGCCCGCCGCCCATGCCCAAGGCGTGCGCATGGCCGAGGAACTGCTGCGCCGCCATTTGCAGGACCACGGCGACTGGCCGCGCGGGCTGGTCGTGGACCTGTGGGGCTCGGCCACCATGCGCACGGCGGGCGAGGATTTCGCCATGGCGCTGCATCTGGCGGGCCTGGCCCCGCGCTGGGAGCAGGGCGGCGCGCGCGTCACCGGGGCCGAGATCCTGCCGCTGGCGATGCTGGGCCGGCCGCGCATCGACGTGACGCTGCGGGTCTCGGGCCTGTTTCGCGACATCTTTCCGGGTTTGGCGCAGATCTTCGAGACCGGCGCCGCAGCCCTGGCCCTCCGGGATGAGCCCGAGGCCGAGAACCCCTATCGCCATGCCGTGCCGCGCGTCTTTGGCCCCAGGCCCGGGCATTACGGCCTGGGCATGGGCGCAGCCTTGCAGGACTACGCCGGCGGCCGCGAGGCGGCGGGCGAGGCATGGCTTGCCGGATCGTCCTGGGCCATCGGCCGGGACGGCGCCGTGGCCCACGCGCGCCCCGCGCTGGAATTGCGGCTGCTGGCGGCCGATGCCTTTGTCCATGTGCAGGACCTGGCCGAAACCGATCTGCTGCTGGCGGCCGATTACGCGGCGCATGAGGGCGGCTTTGCGGCGGCCATGGCGCGCCTTGGGGCCGAGGCGCCCGCGCTTTATCATCTGGACGCGACCCGGCCCCAGGCGCTGCGCGCCCGCACCCTGTCCGAGGAGATCGCCCGCGTCACCCGCGCCCGCGCCGCCGATCCGGCCTGGGCCACCGGCATGATGCGCCACGGCTTTCGCGGCGCGGCCGAGATCGCGGCGACGCTGGACCATCTGGCTGGTTTTGCGAACCTGACCCGGGCGGTCCCGCCGCACCTGTTCGACCTCTATCACGACGCGACGCTGGGCCGGTCCGAGGTCGTCGATTTCATGGCGCGGGACAACCCGGCGGCGCTGGCCGCGCTGCGCGACCGCTTTGCCGCGCTGCGGGCGGCAGGGCTGTGGCTGACGCGCCGCAATTCGCTGGCGATGGAGACCGGGGGATGACGATCAAGGGCTGGTGCCCCGGCGCCCTGCGGCCGATGACTTCGGGCGACGGGTTGATCCTGCGGGTGCGCCCGCCGCTGTCCCGGCTTGCGCCCGCGCAGGCCAGGGGGCTGGCCGCCCTTGCCCAAGGCTGCGGGGCGGGCGTGCTGCACCTGACCAATCGCGCCAACCTTCAGATCCGGGGCGTCCGGCCCGCCGATCTGCCCGCCCTGCACGCCGGCCTGGCGCGGCTCGGCCTGCTGGACCCCAGCCCCGAGGCCGAGGCCCGACGCAACCTGATCCTGTGCCCCTTCCATGATGCGGCCGAGCAAACCGTGGCCGCCCGGCTGGGCGAGGCCCTGTGCGCGGCCGACGGTCTGGCGCTGCCGGCCAAGTTCGGCTTCGCGGTGGGTGCCTCGGTCGCGGC
The DNA here is from genome assembly GCF_000622145.1 of Paracoccus yeei ATCC BAA-599. Lineage (GTDB taxonomy): Bacteria > Pseudomonadota > Alphaproteobacteria > Rhodobacterales > Rhodobacteraceae > Paracoccus > Paracoccus yeei. The sequence continues at coordinate 285,528 of NZ_KK211402.1, forward strand.
GGACATCCGCATCCTCAGCCTGGGCGAAGGCATGGCGCTTGCCCCGCAGGGTGCGGCCTTGGGCCTGCCTGTGGCGACGGATCGGGCCGTGCCTGCCGCGATGGCGATGGCGCGCTGGTTTATCGCCTCGGGCGGGGTCGGCCCGCACGGGCGCGGCCGGATGGCGGCGCATCTGGCGGGGGGCGCCGTTCTGCCGCCCGAACTGGCGGGAACGGTGCCGATGCCCCCGCTGCCGCCCCCGCCTGGACCGTCGCAGCGGCTGGCGGGCTTTGTCTTTGGCGAGGTGCCGGCGGATCTGCTGGGCGGGCTTGCGGACCTTGGCCCGCTGCGCCTGACGCCCTGGCGCATGATCGCGCTGCCGGGGCCCTTGCCCGCGGCGCTGGCCCGCCACCCCGCGCTGATCGCCCGTCCGGACGACCCCCGACTGCGGGTCGCCGCCTGCGCGGGCGCCCCGGCCTGCCCGCAGGCCGGGGGTCCGACGCGACCGCTGGCGCGCGCGCTGGCCGCAGGGGTGCCGCGCGGGGCGATGCTCCATGTCTCGGGCTGCGCCAAGGGCTGCGCGCATTCCGGCCCTTCCGCCGTGACGCTGGTGGCCGTGCCCGGCGGCTTTGCGCTGATCCGGGACGGCGCCGCGCGTGACGCGCCGGAACGGCTGCTGTCCGATCCCGAAACCTTTCCGCTGTTCAAGGACTTCCATGCCCCAGAGCTATGAGACCGACGGCCGGGCGATCTATGCCCGTTCCTTCGCCACGATCCGGGCCGAGGCGGCGCTGGCCCGTTTCGACCCCGACGAAGAGCCGGTCGCCGTGCGCATGATCCACGCCTGCGGCCAGGTCGAGATCGCGGATCTGATCCGTTTCACGCCCGGCATGGCCGCCTCGGCGCGCGCCGCCTTGGCTGCCGGCGCGCCGATCCTGTGCGACGCGCGGATGGTCAGCGAAGGCGTGACGCGCGCCCGTCTGCCCGCCGCGAACCCGGTCATCTGCACGCTGAACGACCCCGAGACCCCGGCGCTGGCCGCGCGCCTGGGCAACACGCGCAGCGCGGCGGCGCTGGAGCTGTGGCGGCCGCATCTGGCCGGCGCGCTGGTCGCCATCGGCAACGCGCCGACGGCGCTGTTCCACCTGCTCGACATGCTCGAGGACCCCGACTGCCCGCGCCCCGCCGCGATCATCGGCTGCCCGGTGGGCTTTGTGGGCGCGGCCGAATCCAAGGCCGCGCTGATCCAGGCCCCGCCGGTGCCCGCCCTGATCGTCGAGGGGCGGATCGGCGGTTCCGCCATCACCGCCGCCGCCGTCAACGCGCTGGCCAGCCGGAGCGAATGATGGGCAAGGTGATCTGCGCGGGCCTTGGCCCCGGCGACCCCGAGTTGATGAGTGTGCGGGCCCATCGCCTGATTTCGACCGCCCGTCAGGTCGCCTGGTTCGCCAAGGCGGGGCGCGAGGGCATGGCGCGGCGCATCGTGCGCGGCCTGATCGCCCCCGGCGCGGCGGAATACGCGATGGAATTCCCGGTCACGACCGAACTGCCGTTCGACGGGCCGGACTATGACCGCCTGCTGTCGGATTTCTACGCGCATTGGGCGGACCGGCTGGCGGATCTTGCAGCAGACGGCGACGTGGTGGTGCTGTGCGAGGGCGATCCGTTCCTGTACGGCTCGTTCATGCATCTGCACGCCCGCCTGCAAGGCCGGGTCGAGGTCGAGGTGGTGCCGGGCATTCCCGGCATGGCGGGGTGCTGGACCGCGACGGGCCTGCCGATCACCTGGGGCGACGACGTGCTGGCCGTCCTGCCCGGCACCCTGCCCGAGGCGGAACTGGCCCGCCGCGCCGCCGATGCCGATGCGCTGGTCGTCATGAAGACCGGGCGCAACCTGCCGCGCATCCGCCGGGCGCTGGCGGCGGCGGGGCGGCTGGATGCCGCCTGGCTGGTCGAGCGCGGCACCATGGAGGGCCAGCGCGTCGCCCGGCTGGCGGACCTGGACGATGGGGAATGTCCCTATTTCGCCATCGTCCTGGTCCATGGCCAGGGCCGCCGGCCGGGAGGCAGGGCATGACCGGCTGGCTGGCTGTCGCGGGCCTCGGCCCCGGCGATCCCGCGCTGGTGACGCCCGAGGTGACGCAGGCGCTGGCGCAGGCGACGGACGTTCTGGGCTATATCCCCTATGTCGCCCGCATCCCTGCGCGCGCGGGGCTGGTCCTGCACCCGTCGGACAACCGCGAGGAGCTGGATCGCGCCCGCCACGCCCTGCATCTGGCGGCCGAGGGGCGGCGCGTGGTCGTCGTCTCGTCCGGCGATCCGGGAGTCTTTGCCATGGCCGCCGCCGTCTTCGACGCGGCCGAGGGCTGGCCGGGCGCGCTGCCCCCCATCCGCGTCCTGCCCGGCATCACCGCGATGCTGGCCGCCGCCGCCCGGGCCGGCGCGCCGCTGGGCCATGATTTCTGCGCGATCAACCTGTCGGACAATCTCAAGCCCTGGACGCTGATCGAGACGCGGTTGCGCGCCGCGCTGGCGGGCGATTTCGCCATCGCGCTTTACAACCCCCGCTCGGCCGCGCGGCCGGCGGGCTTTGGCCGCGCCCTGGCCATCCTGCGCGAAGGCGCCGCGCCCGACCGGCTGATCACCTTTGCCCGCGCCGTCTCGACCCCGCAGGAAAGCATTCGGACCGTGACCCTGGCCGAGGTGCAGGAGGATATGGCCGACATGCGCACCCTGGTCATCGTGGGCTCCTCCACGACGCGGCGGGTGGGGCCTTGGGTCTATACGCCAAGGGGGGTGTGATGCAGCCAGTCCAGCGCCTGTTCGACGCTTGCCACGGTCGCGCGATCTGCCAGCTGGGGCCGCGCCACCATGACGACCGGCAGGCCCAGCAGCCGGGCCGCGTCGATCTTGGCGCGCGCCCCGCTGCCGCCCGCGTTCTTGGCGACGACGATCCGGATGCCCGCCTGGCGCATCAGGGCCAAGTCGCCGTCAAGCGTGAAGGGGCCGCGATCGACCACGACTCGCGCCCGGGTCAGGGGCAGCGGCCCTTCGGGCGGATCGACCAGCCGCAGCAGGTAGTCGTGCACCGGGCGCGCGGCGAAGGCCCCGAGATGCTGGCGCCCGATGGCCAGAAAGACGCGTGTGGGGTCCTGGGGCAGGGCGCGGGCGGCCGCTTCGATGTCGGGAACCGCCTGCCAGCGGTTGCCCGGACCGGGGCGCCATTCCTGCCGCTCCAGCGCCAGCAGCGGCGTGCCGGTCCGCCGACAGGCGGCGACTGCGTTGGCGCTGATCGTCGCGGCAAAGGGGTGGGTCGCGTCGATCACATGGGTGATGGCATCGCGCCGCAGGGCCTGGACCAGACCTTCGGCGCCGCCGAAGCCGCCGGTCCGCGTGGGCAGGGGCTGCGCCACCGGCCGTGCGGTGCGTCCGGCATAGGAATAAAGCCCCTGGATCCCCGCCCCGGCCAGGGCGCGGGCCAGGGCGTGCGCCTCGGTCGTGCCGCCAAGGATCAGGACGCGCATCATGGGTGAACCTCTTGCTGGGACCGAAGCGCCCTGGCTTGGCATCATCGGGCTGGGCGAGGATGGACCGACGGGCCTCTGCCCCGCAAGCCGCGCCGCGCTGGACGCGGCCGAGATCGTGTTCGGCGGGCCGCGCCATCTGGCGCTGGCGGGGGTCGGCGCGCGGGGGCGTGCATGGCCGGCGCCCTTCGACCTGGCCCCGCTTCTGGCCTGCCGGGGGCGGCGGGTGGTGGTCCTCGCCTCGGGCGATCCGTTCTGGTTCGGGGCCGGGGGCAGCATCGCGCGCCATCTGGATCCTGGCGAATGGCGCTGCTGGCCCGCGCCCTCGACATTCTCGCTGGCCGCCGCCCGGCTGGGCTGGCGGATCGAGGAGACCGCCTGCCTGGGCCTGCACGCCGCGCCCTTTGCCACCGCCCTGCCGCACCTGGCGCCGGGCGCGCGGCTGATCTGCCTGCTGCGGGACGCGGCGGCGGCGTCCGGGTTCCGGGACTGGCTGGACGTGCAGGGCTTCGGCGGATCGACGCTGTGGCTGCTTGAGGCGCTTGGCGGGCCGCGCGAACGGGTGCGGCGCCTGGCCGCAGCGATGCCCCCCGACGCCGCGCCGCCGCTGGCGCTGGCGGTCGAGGCCGCGGGCGCGCCCGGCCTGGCCGCCGTTCCCGGTCGCCCGATCGACGCCTTCGCCCATGACGGGCAGATCACCAAGCCCGCGATCCGCGCCATGACGCTGGCGGCCCTGGCCCCGCGCCGGGGGCAGATGCTCTGGGACCTGGGCGCGGGCTCGGGGTCGGTCGCGGTCGAATGGTGCCTTGCGGGCGGCCGAGCGGTGGCGGTCGAGGCGCGCGCCGACCGGATCGGCAATATCGAGGCCAATATCGCCGCCTTCGGCCTTGCCGGGCAGATGGCGGCGCTTCGGGGCAGGGCGGCCGAGGTGCTGGCCGACCTGCCGGCCCCGGACGCGGTTTTCGTCGGCGGCGGTTTCGACACGGCCTTGTTCGCCCGGCTGCAGGCCGCGGCGCCCGGCGCGCGGCTGGTGGTCAATGCGGTGACGCTGGCGACCGAAGGGCTGGTGATCGGGCTGCACGCCGCGCATGGCGGCGCGCTGACCCGGATCGCCCTGGAAAGCGCGGCACCCCTGGGCCGGGGCAGCGGGTGGCAGCCCGCCCGCCCGCTGCTGCAATGGAGCACGGTGCTGTGATCGTCGCGGGGCTGGGGTTCCGGCGGGGCACGACGGTTGCCGACCTGCGCGCGGCGCTGGCGGGCCGGGGCAGGCTGGATGCGCTGGCCACCGTTGCAGACAAGGCCCCGGCGCTGGCCGAACTGGCCGCCGAACTGGGCCTGCCGCTGGTCGCGGTTCCGGCGGATCTGCTCGCGGCGCAGCCCGTTCTGACGCAGGGCAAGGCCTCTCTGCGCGCGCGGGGCGTGGGATCGGTCGCCGAAGGCGCGGCCCTGGCGGCGGCGGGGCCGGGCGCGCGGCTGCTGGGGCCCCGGATCATCTGGAGCAACAGGATAACGCTGGCGCTGGCCCTGGGACCGGGCGCGGGAAAGGACGGGACATGACGGTGCATTTCATCGGAGCGGGGCCGGGCGCACCGGACCTTCTGACGCTGCGGGGCAGGGACCTGATCGCGGCCTCGCCGGTCTGCCTTTATGCGGGATCGCTGGTGCCGCGCGCAGTGCTGGACCATTGCCCGCCCGGTGCGCGGATCGTCGACACCGCGCCGCTGGACCTCGATGCCATCGTCGAGGAGATCGCGGCCGCCCATGCGCGCGGCCAGGACGTTGCCCGACTGCATTCGGGCGACCTGTCGGTCTGGTCGGCCCTGGGCGAACAGGTCCGGCGGCTGCGCGCCCTGGGCATCCCCTATGACGTGACGCCGGGCGTGCCGTCCTTTGCCGCCGCCGCCGCCACGCTTGGGGCGGAACTGACGCTGCCCGGGCTGGTGCAGTCGGTGGTGCTGACGCGCACGCCCGGCCGCGCCTCGGCCATGCCCCGGGGCGAAAGCCTGGCCGCCTTCGCCGCGACCGGCGCGGTCCTGGCGCTGCACCTGTCGGTCCACGCCTACGGCCGGGTCCGGGACGAGCTGCTGCCGATCCTGGGCGGCGATTGCCCCGTCGCGGTGGTGTGGCGCGCCAGCTGGCCCGATCAGAGGGTGGTGCGCGGCACACTGGCCGACCTGGGGCCCAAGGCGCTGGACGGTATCGACCGCACCGCCCTGATCCTGGTCGGCCGCAGCCTTGGGGCGGAAAGCTTCGACGAAAGCCGGCTTTACGCCGCCGATTACGACCGCCGCTATCGACCCCGGGGCGACAATCCCCGCTTCCCGGAGAAGGGCTGATGCCGGTGCCGCCCGGCCTGATGATCGCGGCCCCTGCCTCGGGCTGCGGCAAGACCACGGTGATGCTGGGTCTGCTGCGCGCCCTTGCGGCGGACGGGCTGCGGGTCCAGCCGTTCAAAAGCGGACCGGACTACATCGACCCGGCCTTTCACGCGCAGGCGGCGGGCCGCCCCTCGCTGAACCTTGACAGCTGGGCGATGGGGGCGGGGCTGCTGGCGCGGCTGGCCGGGGCGGCGCAGGGCGCGGACCTGGTGCTGGCCGAGGGGTCGATGGGCCTTTTCGACGGCGTGGCGAGGCCCGGGGCCCTCGGGCGCGGCAGCAGCGCGGAACTGGCCCGGATGATGGGCTGGCCCGTGGTGCTGGTCCTGGACGCGCGGGGACAGGCGCAATCGGCGGGCGCGGTCGCGGCGGGCTTTGCGGCGATGATGCCGCAGCCGGGCCTGGCCGGGGTGATCCTGAACCGCGTCGCCAGCCCTCGCCACGAACGCCTGCTGCGGCTGGGCTGCGAGGAAGCGGGCGTCCCGGTGCTGGGCGTCCTGCCCCGGCGCGGCGACCTGACCCTGCCCGAGCGGCACCTGGGCCTGGTCCAGGCTGCCGAGCATCCGGCGCTCGAGGCGGCGATCGCGCTCTATGCCGATTTCCTGCGCGACCATGTCGATCTGCGCGCCCTGCGGCACGCGGCCCGGGGCGCCGGACTGGGCGCGCCCGCCGCCCCGCCGCCCCCGCCTGCGCAGCGCATCGCCCTGGCGCAGGATGCGGCGTTTTCCTTTGTCTATCCGCATGTGCTGGCGGACTGGCGGGCGGCGGGGGCCGAGATCCTGCCCTTCTCGCCCCTGGCGGACGAGGCGCCGGACCCCGGGGCCGACATGGTTTGGCTGCCGGGCGGCTATCCCGAATTGCACGCGGGGCGCCTTGCGGCCGCAGGCCGCTTCCTGGACGGGCTGCGGCGGTTCGCGGGCCCCGTGCATGGCGAATGCGGCGGCTACATGGTGCTGGGGCAGGGGATCGTCGACGCCCAGGGCCAGCGCCATGCCATGGCGGGCCTGCTGGGGCTGGAGACCAGCTTTGCCGCGCGCAAGCTTGCGCTTGGCTATCGCCTGGCGCGGCTGCTGGCGCCGATGCCGGGCCATGCCGCGGGGGAAGTGCTGCGCGGGCACGAATTCCACTACTCGACCGTTCTGGCCCAGCCCGATCCCCCGCTGGCGCAGGTCGAGGATGCCGAGGGCGCGCCCGTCGCCCTGTCCGGCTCCTGCCGGGGGCGGGTCAGCGGCACATTCTTTCACCTTGTCGCTTCGGATGCGCGCGCGGGGGGCGGTCATGGCTGAGATCGCCCTGATCGGAATCGGCACCGGCAATCCCGACCACCTGACCCGCGCCGCCGAGGCCGCGATCAACGACGCCGAGGTCATCCTGCTGCCCCGCAAGGGCCCGGACAAGGCCGATCTGGCCGACCTGCGCCGGCTGATCCTGTCGCGCGTGCTGACCAATCCGGCGGCGCGGGTGGTCGAATTCGACCTGCCCCGGCGCGAAACCCGGTCCGACTATCTGGGCGCGGTCCGCGACTGGCACGATGCCGTCGCGGCGGCCTGGACCCGGGCGATGGGGAATGCCGCGCGGGTCGCGCTGCTGGTCTGGGGCGATCCGTCGCTTTACGACAGTTCGCTGCGCATCGCGGGGCGGCTTTCCCCCGCAGCCCGGGTGCGCGTCGTGCCCGGGATCACCGCCGTCCAGGCGCTGACGGCGGCCCATGCCATTCCCCTGAACCGGCTGGGCGGGCCGGTCACCATCACCACCGCCCGCCAGGTCCGCGACCACGGCCTGCCCGCGGGCAGCACCGTGGTCATGCTGGACGACGGCAGCGCGCTTGCGGGAATCGAAGGCGATCTCGACATCTGGTGGGGCGCCTATCTGGGGATGCCGGGCGAAATCCTGATGCAGGGCCCGCTCGACCGCATGCGGGCGCCGATCCTGGCCGCCCGAGCCCAGGCGCGGGCGCGCCACGGCTGGATCATGGATGTCTACCTGCTGCGGCCGCGCCTTCGGACCGGGCCAGACCGGGGTGGCGCACACAACCATTCGTGACCTGCCCGGTTGGCAGGGAACCTCGCCGTGGCCTGCCTGTTGTTTTGGCAGCCGGCCGCTGCCGGGCAAACAATGGAGATACGACATGACCAAGCTGCTTGCCTCGACCGCCCTGATTGCCATGCTTGCTGGCCCTGCGCTGGCGCAGACCGCGACCGACACCACGACTACGCCGGGGACCGCGGCCCCCGCCACCACGGCTCCTGCAACCACGGCCCCCGATGCCGCCGCCACCACGGCCCCGATGGACGCCGAAGCGCCGGCCGCCACGACGGCCGCGCCCGATGCAACCGCCACTGCCACGGCCCCTGCCGCGGGCTTCGGCTATACCGCCGCGGCGGGCGACCTGTCGGCTGAAACCTTTATCGGCAAGCGCCTTTACGCCGCCGAGACCGACGTCGATCCCAACGCGACCGTGAACGCGGCCGGCGACGACTGGGACGATATCGGCGAAATCAGCGACCTGGTCCTGAGCAAGGACGGCAAGGTCGAAGCCGTGCTGGTCGACATCGGCGGCTTCCTGGGCATGGGCGAGAAGTCCGTGGCCGTGGCGATGGACCAGCTGCACATCATCCGGGACGGCGATTCCGAAAACGATTACTTCATCGTCTTCAATGCCAACCGTGCCGCGCTGGAAAATGCGCCGGCCTTCGAATGGGCCGACATGTGACCGGTTTTGCAAGGGGGCGTTTGCGCCCCCTTGCGACTTGCCCTGCCCGGCAGGGCTTCAGGCGAAATGGTGCGGGAATTCTTGGCGCAGCGCCTCGACCCGCGCGACGGTCTGGCTAAGGTGGTCCCGGATCGCCTTCGCCGCTTAGTATTCATCGCCCGAGGCGATCCCTTCGACAATCGCACGATGACCGGCCAGGATGTTCAGCACCTTGCCCTGCTCGGGCAGGTGTGGGTGCCGAACCCGTTCCAGATGACCCGAGCGTTCCCGCACAATCTGGTACAACCGCCCCGGTTCAGCTCGACGAACGGGGTCTGATGGAACAGCTCGTCCAGTTCCTGAAAAATCGCCATCTGGTCGGGATCCTCGGCGACTGCCTTCTGCATGCGGATGACCGAGCGGGCGCGGGTCACGACGCCATGGGGGCGGGGCAGTTCTGCACCAACCCCGGCATCGCGGTGGTGCTGGAGGGCGAGCATGCCGACAGTTTCACGCAATCCGCCCGCGCGGCGCTGGAACGGACCGGGGCGCAGGTCATGCTGACCGAGGGCATCGCCCGCGCCTATCGCGAGGGCCAGGCCCGGTTCGAGGCGCGAAACGCGGTCACCCCGGTGCTCTCGACCGAGAGCGAGGGCCGCATGGCGCGCCCGAACCTTTATGAGACCACGGCCGAGGCTTATCTGCAGGACCACGCGCTTGGCGAGGAGGTGTTCGGGCCCCTGGGCCTGGTGGTGCGGGTGCGCGACCCGGAGGAGATGGCCGCCCTTGCGCGTGGCTTCGAGGGCCAGCTGACGGCGACGATCCACATGGAGGACGCCGATCTGGCCGCGGCGCAGGCGCTGCTGCCGATCCTCGAGCGCAAGGCGGGCCGGGTGCTGGTCAACGGCTTTCCGACCGGGGTCGAGGTCTGCGACGCCATGGTCCACGGCGGTCCTGACCGAGCGGCTGGCGCACATGGGCTCGACCGTCGACCGACTGATCTCGGTGATCAAGCCCCTCCGCTATCTGGGCCAGTCCTTCCGCAAGCTGCGCCCCACGACACGCAAGCACAGATACCTGGCCAGAAGGGCCGCAGAAGAGGAGGAGCCGCCGCATGGATAGGGGCAGAGCGCTGACGTTCGATGATGCAGGAGGACGCGCAATCCCTACCGACCTTCCCCTGCGATGCTCGAAAGCACGACTGTGCAAACGACGCTACACCAACAGGATTCTGTCCTGCGTAACCTTGCAATTGCAAAGGCGGCGCAGGACAGAGGCGTTAACGGACCGTGAGGACAAAAGAAAGTCCTCGGCTCTTATCGTACTAGAGGTTGAACGGATATGATTGAACCTAGCTGCGCCGCACAGGGTCCCCGGCTCCATTACCACTTCCTTCATGTCGGAAAGTGCGGGGGCGAGACGGTCATCAAGGTGTTGTCCGACCAACGTCTGAAATTCACCGCATACCATGTCGGAACCGCAGACAGGGACATTCACGACGTGATATTACGGCAGGAAGAAAGGGACGCGTTCCTGATTCCCCTTCGCGATCCCTGCAGCCGCTTCATCTCTGCCTTTGAATGGGACCTTTACAGCAAGGTTCTGACAAGGCCTGAAAAGAAGGCCAAGAACGGGGTCTGGCAACGGATCTTCAACATGTTCAGGACGGCGAACGACGTGGCCGAGGCCCTGAGCGACACCGATCCGAAAAGGCGCGAGATGGCCGAGCTTGCGCTGCATGCCAGCAAGCTGCACATGCAGATGGACCTGGGATGGTACCTTCCGCCGGCGCTAGCGCGAAGGCTGCCGCCGGACCGCACGCATCTGCTGCGGACCCAGCATCTTGATGCCGACCTTCCCGCGTTCCTCGAGGCACTGGGGCTGCGGTCGAGCGGTCCCGTGCCCCGGACCAAGTCTGACTATAAAAGGTTCATTCCGCCGGCTCGGCTGACTTCCGCGCTGAGCGGACGGGCAAGGGAGAACCTTGCCCGGGCCAAGAGCGACACGATGGAGACGCTGGACATCCTGCAGCAGGTGATCGCGCCCGCGTAGGGCGGGAGAGGCTGGAATGTGCCAACGGCCCCGGCAACGGCACAGGTACCGGCCGGTGTCGTCGGCGCAGACTGCCTTTGTCGGTCGTCAGAACAGGAAATAGCGCTGCGCCATCGGCAGGCTTTCCGCAGGCTCGCAGGTGATGATCTCGCCATTCACCCGCACCTGGTAGGTCTGGGGATCGACTTCAAGCTTTGGAGTCAAGCCGTTGTGGATCATATCCTTTTTCTTCACGCTGCGCGTGCCGCGTACCGCCGACAGCGCCTTGGCAAGCTTCAGCTTGTCGCCGATCCCATCGTCCAGCGCCGCCTGCGACACAAAGGTCACGCCCGTCGAGGCCAGCGCCCGTCCGTAAAGGCCGTACATCGGCCGGTAATGCACCGGCTGCGGGGTCGAGATCGAGGCGTTGGGATCGCCCATCGGCGCCATCGCGATCATGCCGCCGACGATCACCAGCTTTGGCTTGACGCCAAAGAAGGCCGGTTTCCAAAGCACCAGATCCGCCCGCTTGCCGACGGCGATCGAGCCGATCTCATGGGCAAAGCCGTGGGTGATCGCCGGGTTGATCGTGTATTTCGCGACATAGCGCCTGGCGCGGAAATTGTCGTTCCGCGCGCTGTCCTCGGGCAGGGGACCGCGCTGGACCTTCATCTTGTGGGCGGTCTGCCAGCAGCGCAGCGTGGTTTCGCCGATGCGCCCCATCGCCTGGCTGTCCGACGACATCATCGAAAAGACGCCAAGGTCGTGCAGGATGTCCTCGGCTGCGATGGTTTCCTTGCGAATGCGGCTTTCGGCGAAGGCCACGTCCTCGGGGATGCTGGGGCTGAGATGGTGGCAGACCATCAGCATGTCGAGATGCTCGTCCACCGTGTTGACGGTGTAGGGCCGCGTCGGGTTGGTCGACGAGGGCAGGATGTTCTCCTCGCCCGCCGCGGTGATGATGTCGGGCGCGTGGCCGCCGCCCGCGCCCTCGGTGTGGAAGCTGTGGATCGTGCGGCCCTTCATCGCCGCGATGGTGTCGCGCACGAAGCCGCTTTCGTTCAGCGTGTCGGTATGGATCGCCACCTGGACGTCCATCTCGTCGGCGACGGTCAGGCAGTTGTCGATGGCGGCGGGCGTGGTGCCCCAGTCCTCGTGCAGCTTCAGCCCGCAGGCGCCGGCGCGGACCTGTTCGCGCAGACCCTCGGGCCGGCTGGCGTTGCCCTTGCCCAGCAGGCCGATGTTGACCGGCAGCGCGTCGGCGGCCTCGAGCATCCGGTGCATGGCCCAGGGACCGGCGGTCACGGTCGTTGCAAGGGTGCCGACGGTCGGTCCGGCGCCGCCGCCCACCAGCGTCGTGGTGCCGCTGGCCAGCGCCTCCTCGGCCTGTTGCGGGCAGATGAAGTGGATATGGCTGTCGATGCCGCCCGGCGTCAGGATCGCGCCCTCGCCCGCGATGATGTCGGTGCCGGGGCCGATGACGATGGTCACGCCCGGCTGGATATCGGGGTTGCCGGCCTTGCCGATGCCCGAAATGCGGCCGTCCTTGATGCCGACGTCCGCCTTGACGATGCCCCAATGGTCCAGGATCACCGCATTGGTGATGACGACATCGGCGGTCTCGGCCGAAACGCGCTGCGACTGCCCCATCCCGTCGCGGATGACCTTGCCGCCGCCAAAGGTCACCTCCTCGCCGCGGATGGCGTAATCCTCCTCGATCTCGATGATCAGGTCCGTGTCGGCCAGGCGGATGCGGTCGCCCGTGGTCGGGCCATAAAGGTCGGCATAGGTGGATCGGGAAATGGTCACCATGTCTGAAATTTCCTCAAAGCTTGCCCATGACCAGGCCGCGGAACCCGTGGATCTCGCGCGCGCCGCCAGTGGCCACCAGTTCGACGACCCGGTCCTGCCCCGGCTCGAAGCGGACGGCGGTTCCCGCCGGAATGTTCAGGCGAAAGCCCCGCGCCTTGTCCCGGTCGAAGACGAGCGCGTCGTTCACCTCGAAGAAGTGGTAGTGGGAGCCGACCTGCACCGGGCGGTCGCCGGAATTCTTCACCTCGAGGGTGACGGTGTCGCGTCCGGCGTTGATCTCGATCTCGTCGTCCGACAGGAAATATTCGCCAGGGATCATGGTCGTGCCTCAGGGAATGGGGTGGTGGACGGTGACAAGCTTGGTGCCGTCGGGGAATGTCGCCTCGACCTGAACGTCGTAGATCATCTCGGGCACGCCCTCCATGACATCGTCCCGCGTCAGCAGGGTCGCGCCATAGGACATCAGGTCCGCGACCGTCCGGCCCTCGCGCGCGCCCTCCAGGATGGCGGCCGAGATATAGGCGACGGCTTCGGGGTAGTTCAGCTTCAGGCCCCGGTCCTTGCGGCGCTCCGCCAGGAGGGCCGCCGTGAACAGCAGGAGCTTGTCCTTTTCGCGCGGCAGCAGTTCCATCCATCTCTCCTCAGGTTGCCCAGATACGCGGGGCCACGGCCCGCTTTCCCATGGGACCGGCCCGCAGCACCTGCCAGGCGCGGCCGAAAAGCGTCTTGGCCTGCGTCATGCTGGCGCCAAGATAGCGACATACGACGACGTCTTCGAGCTGGCTGACCGAAAAGACGCCCCGCGCGCCCTCGCCAGCCTCCGCGCGGATCCGCTCGTCGGTTCCTTCAAGCATCGGCCCCGCATAGACCATCGTCGCGACGATGGGCTGCCCGGCCAGGGAAAACCGCGCCTGCAGATGGGGCGAGCCGGCGGGCAGATCCAGCCTTTCGTACCAGATCGGCCGCCCGGCGCGGATCACCTCGACGCGCTGGCGGACCGCGCCCTTGCCAAAGCCCTCTCCGGCGGCGGGCCGGCCCAGGCACAGGAAATCCCAGCCCAGATAGGTGGCGTCCCGGGCCAGTCGGACGCGGGTTTCGATCCGCGCGTCGGCGCCGTCGAACAGGATGGTTTCCTGCGGCAGGTATTCGCAGACCGCGCCGGGTCCGACCTCGATCTCGGTCGTCATCCGGCCCCGCCCGCCTGCGGTGCGATAGATCTTGCCGGCGCCGGGGGTGGTCAGCAGGGTACGGGCACCGGCGTCCAGCACGCAGGTCAGTTCCAGCCGGTCGCCGCCCGCGATGCCGCCGGGGGGATGCAGCACATAGACATGCGTCGTGCCGTCCGTCTCGGGGTGGAAGGGGCGCTGCACGACAAGGGGGCCGACATGGCTGCGGCTGACCAGCCTTGTCTTGCCGGCAAGGAGCGCGAACCGCATGTCGAGCTTGCCAAGCCAGCCCCCGTCCGCGGCGGACGAGGGCGCCTTGGCGCGGAAACAGAACCCGGTCGATTCCGCGTGCGTGGGTGATGCGGCTGCTTCGGCCATGGTCAGATCTCCTGCGCGGACGAAATACCTGCGATCGGAATTATGCAAGGAAAATCCATAGATGAACGAACTTGACGTGCTTGCGGGAACGCGCCATTCCTTGGGGCTGCACGGTTCCGGGCAGAACCTGATGTCTTTCGAGCAGGAGAGAAGACGATGTTGCGTGCGATATCCGTGTGCCGGCCGCCCGAGACGATGGCCGCCGGTGCGTCCGGCGCAGGCAGGGCGTTGCTGCGCCATGACGACCGCCACCTGCGCCGCAAGGTCGTCACGCTGACCGACGGTACGCGCCTGCTGGTCGACCTGCCGCATACGGTGGTGCTGAACCATGGCGACGGGCTGGTCCTGGAAGGCGGATCGGTCGTTCCGGTCGAGGCGGCCGAGGAGGATCTTTACGAAATCACCGCGCGCGACACCCGCCACCTGGTCGAGATTGCCTGGCATATAGGCAATCGGCATCTGCCGGCGGCAGTTTCGGAAGACCGCATCCTGATCCTGCGCGACCATGTGATCCGCGCGATGCTGGAAGGGCTGGGCGCCAGCGTGCGCGAGGTGACCACCGCCTTCAGCCCGCTGCGGGGCGCCTATGCGGACGGCGGCCAGGCGGCCCCGGCCCATCATCACCATCATCATGACCACCACCATCATGCCGGCTAGGCCGGGGGAGAGCCGATGACCGTCACGAACAACGGACCTCTGCGCATCGGCATCGGCGGTCCCGTCGGATCGGGCAAGACGACGCTGGTGGATCGTCTGTGCAAGGCGCTTCGCCACCGCTTTTCGGTCGCGGTCGTCACCAACGACATCTACACGCGCGAGGATGCGATGATCCTGGTCCGCTCGCAGGCGCTGCCCGAGGACCGGATCGTGGGGGTCGAGACGGGCGGCTGTCCGCATACCGCCATCCGCGAGGACGCCTCGATCAACCTGCGCGCCATTGCCGAACTGACCCGGCGTATCCCGGACCTCGACATCGTGTTCATCGAGTCGGGCGGCGACAACCTGGCGGCGACCTTCTCGCCGGAACTGGCGGACCTGACGCTTTACGTCATCTCGGTCTGTCAGGGAGAGGAGATCCCGCGCAAGGGCGGGCCGGGCATCACGCGGTCCGACCTGCTGGTCATCAACAAGGCCGATCTTGCGCCTTATGTGAACGTCAATCTTGAAGTCATGAAGGCGGACGCCGCCCGGATGCGCGCAGAGCGGCCCTTCGTCTTTACCGATCTCATGCGCGAGCAGGGGGTCGAGGCGGTCATCGACTTCATCGCCGAGAACGGCGGCCTGACGGAGCGGCAGGACGGAACGGCCCGGGCGCATGGCTGAGGTCGCAGGCGGCGCGGACGCCTCGGCCGGGGTGCCGCTGCACCTGCTGCGTCTGGTCAGCCAAGGGTTGCCGGTCGGCGCCTTTTCCTATTCGCGCGGGCTGGAAGGCGCGGTCCATGCCGGCTGGATCAAGGACGAGGCGGGTGCCCGCGACTGGATCCTGGGCATCCTGCAATCCAGCTTCGCCCGGTTCGACGGCGCCCTGTTCTGGCGCATGTGCCTTGCGCTGCAGGCCGGGGACCATGACGCCCTGCTTGGGCTTGACGCCTGGCTGGCGGCAGGGCGGGAAAGCGCAGAGTTCCAGCGCGAGGATCGGCGGCTGGGCGCGGCGCTGGTGGCTCTTTTGCGCGGGCTAAACGTCGAAGCGACCCGCACCATGCCCGACGAGCTGTCTTTCGCGGGCGCCTTCGCCATTGCCGCCCACCACTGGCATGTCCCGCCGCACCAGGCGCTGGAGGGACTGCTGTGGACCTATGCCGAGGGTCAGGTTGCCGCGGCGACGCGCCTTGTCCCCCTGGGCCAGACGGCCGCGCAGCGCATCCTGATCGCGGCGGCGGAAGTCATTCCGGCGGCCGCAGCGGTTTCCCGAACGCTTGGCGACGACGAGATCGGCAACGTGGCATCCTCGCTTGCCATGGTCAGCGCCTGGCACGAAGTCCAGTACAGCCGGCTGTTCCAGTCCTGAAGCGCCAAGGGCGTCACGACACCTGCACCTGGCCCAGGCAGCAGATCCGGTCCAGCAGCGCCCGGTCGTGGCTGATGGCAAGCACGCCGATCCTCCGGGCCGAGGCGATGTCGCGAAGCGCATGCCAAAGCCGCGCCTGCGATGCCGGGTCCAAGGGCGCGGTGATTTCATCCGCGACCAGATAGCGCGGGCGGACCGTCAGCGCCCGCAGGATCGAGATCCGTTGCACCTGGCCGCCCGACAGTTCGTGCGGATAGCGCGACAGCCAGTCCGGCTCGATCCCGCAGGCCCTGGCCAGATGCGGGTCGGGCCGTCCGGCCTCGGCCAGGATGCGGCCGATGCGCCAGCGCGGGTTCATGGCAAGCAGCGGGTTCTGGTGCAGGTATTGAACCGGGCGTACCCCCTTGGGCAAAAGCGGCGATCCGTCCAGCAAAACCTCGCCTGCCGTCGGGGGATGCAGCCCGGCAAGCACGCGGCCCAATGTGGTCTTGCCGGCCCCCGAGCGCCCCCGCAGGCCAAGGATGCGGCCCGCCTCGAGCCGCAGCGAAACGTTTTGGAACAGCGGGATCGTCCCGAAGCCGGCGGCAAGGTTGCGCGCCTCAAGCATCGACCCGGAACCCGTTTTCCGGCAGCGTCTGCCACAGCAGCCGGGCATGCGCAGCGGTCAGCGCCGCGCCGTCGCCCTGAAAGTCCCGCGCAGCCTCGACCCCGCACAGGCGGCCTTCGTCAAGGATCGCCACGCGGTCGGCAAAGGCCAGCGCAGCGTGCAGGTCGTGGGTGATCAGCAGGACCGCGGCCCCGGCCGTCGCCCGGTCGCGCAGCAGGCGCAGCACCCGGTCGCGGCATTCGGGGTCCAGCCCGGAGGTCGGCTCATCCGCGATCAGCAGGTCCGGCGTGCCCCCGGTCGCCGTGGCCATCAGCACCCGGCGCGCCATGCCCCCGGACAACTGGTTCGGAAACATCCGCCCCGTGCCCGGCGCCAGGCCCAGCGTGGCCAGTTGTCCGGCGGCCTGGGCCCGCCCGCCCGCGCGCCGGGCGGCCCAGGCGATCTGTCGTTCGACGCGGGCCAGCGGGTCAAGATGGCTGACCTGCTGCGGCATCAGCGCGATCCTGCGGCCGCGCAGGCCGGCCGGATAGGTGCCGATCAGCGACTGCCCGCGAAACGTCATGGCGCCGCGCAGGATGGCATTCGGCGGCAGCAGCCCCAGGACCGCATGGGCCAGCAGGCTTTTGCCGGACCCGGAGCTGCCGATGACGGCCAGAACCTCGCCCGGCGCCAGGTTTAGCGTGATGTCGGACAGGCGCGTCACCTCATGCTGGCGGAACAGGCCAAGGTAGCGGCGAAAGCCGACGGACAGGTCGCGGATCGTCAGCATTGCGCCTCGCGCGGGAAGGTCAGGCGGCGCAGGCTGCTGCCCAGGGCCTCGAAGGTCAGGACCATGGCCAGCAGCATCAGGCCGGGAAACAGCGCAAGCCACCAGCGGCCGGCGCTGATCTGGCGCATCGCCTCGGACAGCATGACGCCGATGGCGGGGCGCGACGGTTCCAGCCCGAAGCCCAGGAAGGTCAGCCCGGCCTCGTGCAGGATGGCGTGCGGAAACATCAGCAGGAACCCCACCAGCATCTGCGGCACCATATGCGGCAGGATGTGGTGCCGGATCGCAAAGGCCCGCGACCGGCCAAGCGCGCGCGAGGTCTCGACATAGGGCGCGGCCTGCACCTGCAGCAGTTCGGCGCGCAGGATGCGGGCCAGCCGCGGCCAGTGGCTGACCGCCACCGCGACGATGACGGCGCCCGTGCCGCCGCCGAGGGCGAAGGACAGCAGGATCAGCAGTATCAGATGCGGCATGGCCAGCATCGCGTCGGTGACGAAGCCCGCCGCCTGGTCGGCCCGGCGCCCCAGGCCCGAGGCCATGGCGATCAGCGTCGCCAGCAGCACGGAAAGTCCTGCCGCGATCAGCCCGACCCGCAGGCTGAGCACCAGCCCATGCAGCGACCGCGCCAGCATGTCGCGCCCCATCTGGTCGGTGCCGAAGACGTGACCCGGCCCCGGGGGCAGGCTGCGCGCGGCGAAATCGGCGCGGATGCCGGTCTCGCCCAAGGCCGCCGCCGACAGAAGGACGGCCGCGATCAGCGATGCCGACAGCGCCCCCAGGACCAGCGCCCGGACGCGCCCGGTCATGTCGCTCCCCGCATCCGGGGGTCGAGCACGGGATAGATGCGATCGGCGACCCTGTTGGCCGATGACACGATCAGCGCCGTCAGCAGGGCGATGGCGGTCAGCAGGGGCACGTCGCCCTTCATGCCCGCCTCGACCGTGGCGCGGCCAAGCCCCGGCCAGGCAAAGACCTGCTCGGCCAGGATCGAGCCGCCAAAGATCTCTCCGGTCGAGGCCATCAGCACGGTCAGCGCCGGCAGGCCTGCATTGCGGATGCCGTGGCGAGCCACGATGTCCAGCCGGCCCGCCCCCTGCGCGCGCGCCAGCAGCACATAGTCCGAGGCCAGGACCTCGATCATCTTGACCCTGGTGTGCAGGGCGATCTGCGCCACGCCGAACAGGGTCAGCGCCGCCAGAGGCAGGATCAGGTGATGCAGCCTGTCCCAGAACCCGATCTGGTCGGGCGGCACACCAACCGGGCCCGCGCAGCAGATCGGGGTCCAGCCCAGCCGGACGGAAAACGCCGTCAGCATCAGCATCGCGAGCCAGAAGGTCGGCGTCGCGGCCAGGACATAGCAATAGACCCGGATCGTCCGGTCCAGCGCGCCGCCCGCCCACGCCGCCGCGACAAGCCCCAGCGCAAAGCCGAACGCCCCCGACAGCAGCCAGGCCAGCCCGGTCAGCGCAAGCGATGCGCCGATCCGGTCGCCCATCACCTGCGCCACCGGCGCGTTATAGGTGGTGCTGAAGCCCAGGTCCCCCCTCAGCACATGCCCCGTCCAAGCCAGGAACTGTTCATGCACCGGCCGGTCCAGCCCCCAGCTTGCCGCGATCTGTGCCCGCTGATCGGGGCCGACATGGGCCATGGCCGGCCCCAGATAGGCATCGACCGGATCCACGGGCGACGCCTTCATCAGCAGGAACACCGCGACAGACACCACCGCAAGCAGCGCCACCTGCCGGACAAGGGTGCGCATCAGCCGCACCTAGTCGCAGGTCCAGCGCCACTGCGCGAGCGAGGCGGTGATCGGCCAGCCGTGGCCATGCGGCTCGATCTGGGTCTGGCCCAGGTCCAGGCAGTCGCTGACCAGATAGACATGATCCAGGTTGACCAGCCAGGCCCAGGCATTGTCCCCCTTCAGCCCATAAGCCTCGGCTGCCTGCGACCACAGCGGGAACGAGGCCTCGAGGCTGTCCGCCGCCTGCGCCCTCTCGAACAGCGAATCGACCTGGGGGTTGCTGTAATAGGACGGGTTCGCCCATTCCAACCCCGCCATGCGCGAGGCGAACAGGCTGTAAAGCTGATAGGGCGAATGGCTGCCGAATCCGAACACAACCGGCTCGGCGTGCATCACCCGCTGGATGGCGTCCCAGCTGCCGCCGACCGGCATCGCCTCGATCCCCAGGGGGCGCAGCAGCTCGGCCACGGTTTCCGCCAGGGCCTGCCGGGTCGCGTCCGAGGACGGATAGTGGATCGGAAAGCTCGCGCGCAGTCCGTCCCGGACGCGGACGCCATCCGGGCCGGGCACCCAGCCGGCCTGATCCAGCACCGCCTTGGCCGCGTCCAGGTCAAAGGCGGTGCAATCGTCCGTGCCCGCCCAGGGCAAGCCGTCCGCCGGACCGAAGGCCGGTGTGCCGTGGCCATGCAGCGCCACCTCGACCACCAAGTCGCGGTCAAGGCCAAGGTTGATCGCGCGGCGGATCGCGGGATCCGCGGTGACGGCGTTGCCGACCCTCCGGCCGTCAATCTCGGCCGGCGGGCCGAACGGCAGGCTCAGGCCCCGGTTGTCCACGGTCTTGACCGGAACGGCATGGAACCCCGGCGGGATCGCGTCGGCCAGTTGTGCGGGGACCGAGACCATCTGCGCCACGCCCGCCTTCGCCGCCGCCAGCCCGGCATCCTCGCCGGTGAAAAGGAAGGTGATCTGGCCGAAAGGCGAGGGGGCGCCGTAATAGGCTTCGTTCGGGACGACGATCAGCTGTTCGCCCTCGGCCCAGGACACCATTCTGAACGGGCCCGATCCCACCGGATTGCGGCCGTAGCCCGGGCCGTAGGATGCCGCCGGCACGATACCAAGCGTATAGAACGCCTCGACAAAGGTGATCCAAGGCTTTTCCAGCGTGATCCTGACTGTATCGTCGTCGATGGCCTCGGCCCCGGTCATCACCTGCAGGTCCACTGCCCCGGCCGAGGTCTTGGCGGTGTTGAAGGTGAAGGCCACGTCCCTAGCGGTCACGGGCGTGCCGTCCGAGAATTTTGCGTCCCTGCGGATCGTCACCGTCCAGGTCAGCCGGTCCTGGGACAGTCTCCAGTCCGTGGCCAGGTCAGCCTGGGTCGACAGGTCCAGCCCACGCTTCAGCAGGGTCGACTGGAACAGCGGGTTGCCATAGCCGCCCCACCCCAGCAGGGGATCGAAGCCGGTCTCGGGCTCGCCGCCGATCGCCAGGACCAGATCCGGCGCCTTGGCATGGGCCAGGGCGGCCGATGCCAGAAGGATTGCCAGGGCGGTTCGGATCACCGTCATGAGGAGGCCCTTGGTTGGGTATGACGAATATGAAAATTTCGCATACTATCGGCGCGGATGACGCGGCAAGTCAAGCACTTGCCTCCCGGCCGGCGCTCGGGCAGTTTGGCGGGAAGGGGCGGCGGGTGCAGGATCGACAGGCCTGCTTCCGGGCAGGAGGCGGGACGATGCAGCGGGTCACGGTCACCCTCGACGACGATCTGATGGCGGAACTGGATCGGCTGATGGCCGATGGCGGCTATGCCAACCGATCAGAGGCGATCCGCGACCTGACGCGGGCCGGTCTGGCGCGGCTGCGGGCCGACGCGACGCCCGATGCCCCCTGCGTGGCGGCCGTGGTCTATACCTACGACCACCAGGCGCGCGAGGTCGCGCGCAAGGTCACGGCCACGCATCACGACCATCACGACCTGACCATATCCTCCATGCATGTGCATCTGGATCAGGATCAGTGTCTTGAGGTGTCGATCCTGAAAGGCAGCATCGGCGAGGTCCGGCATTTCGCCGACCACCTTGTCGCGCAACGCAACATCCAGAACGGAGAGGTCGTCATCATTCCGGCGGGCGCGGCAAAGCGCCTGCGGTGACGCCCGTGCGGCCTTGCGTCAGCCGGAGATCCCAATTTCCCTGCGCGACAACCGAACCATGATCCCGCGCACGACCTTTCTGCAACCCTTCGTCAGCGGCACCGCAAAATCGGCCTGGACTGCGCCGAATTCGCCCTGGGCGACGAACCGGGGCCGGGCGGCGGGTACCTGACGAACACCTGGCGGGCGCCTTTCCGAACGAGAACCTGGCCCCGGACGGCCGCGAGCGCGCCTCGCCCGTGACGGCCTTTCCCCCGAACGGCCACGGCATCCACGACATGATCGGCACTGTCTGGGAATGGACCCGGGACTTTTACGCCGCGAGCCATCCGGCCGATGCCGCCAAAGGCCTGCTGCATCCCGCAGAATCCGCGTGGTGGCCGGGCCGAGACAAGCACGATCCGCCTCGGGTGCGCAACCCGCGCCGGGTCATCAAGGGCGGCTCGCACCTGTGCGCGCCCAGCCATTGCCGGCGCTATCGCCCCGACGCCCGGCATGCCGGGGCGGTGGACACCTCGACCTCGTATCTGGGGTTCCGCTGCGTCTGGCGCGAAGGGCAGGGGGCAGGGGCGTATCACGGCGCGCCGCTGGGTCCCGTCGGGCCCCAGCCGCCTCCGCCGCCAGCGCTATTGGTTGGGCTACGGCTGGCACGATGGGTACGCTTTCTGATAGGACGCCGTCGCCGGCCCTGCCGTAGGCGCCACGATGTCAACTATCCGTCGGATTGCGTCGACGTGCTTACCATGGACGCCGGGCAGACTGTGGTGAGGCCATGGTGAACACCGGACGACCCCGCATGCCCGAGGAATCGGGGATTGAGCGTGCCACCGCCCGGGCCGAGGCTTATCGGATCATCGGCGATCCCCCTTCCGGACCTCGTCGCGCAACCGCGATTTCTTCTCCTACATACGTTCAACATTGCGCCAGACCTTCTGGATCGCGACGTCACGGCTGATCGACCCAACCAGAAATGGGCAGAACACCGCCCAAAGGCTGCATCTTCCACAGCGACCGCGGTCGCCGACACTGCGCGCATGACCATCAGAAGATCCTGCGCCAGCATGGCTTCAAAGGCTCGATGAGCGGCAAAGGTAATTGTTATGACAATGCGGCCGTCGAGACGTTCTTCAAAACCATCAAGGCCGAGCTGATCTAGCGGCGGTCATGAGCAACCAGGCGGCAAGCCGAGATGGCCATCTTAGAATACATCAACGGCTTCTACAATCCACGTCGGCGGTACTCAGCACTGGGCTGGAAAAGCCCGTCGCCTTCGAACTGAAAGCGGCTTAAACGAGCACTTGGCTCGGCATAAATACGCGACAGGTCCAAATCGTGCCGGTCGCGGCGATAATTGCTGTGGCCGCGAGCACCGAGGAGTGCCGGGAGATCATCGGCCTGGGGATCGGCCCGTCCGAGGCCGAGACGTTCTGGACCGAGTTCTTGCGATCATTGCATGCCCAAGGCCTCGGCGGGGTCAGGCTGGTGATCAGTGATGCCCATACCGGCGGGAGTGTCCGATCTTCTGTGTATGACTGATCCGGTTCATGCTTCACCGAAAGGAAGCATGATGACGATCTGCAAGGGAATCCTCGACGAATTTCTGAAAGGCGTGGAGCGCCCTGAAGACCTGCTCGGCGATGCCGGGCTGATGAAGGAGTTGAAGATCAGGCTGATGGAACGGATGCTGGGGGTCGAGCTGATAGCACATCTGGGCTATGAGTTGACCTGCCCCCCGCGAGAATCCCTTAGCGTCAGGACTCGTTCTGGATCATAGCCAGAACAAGACGGTTACCGCGAGCAAGATGGCAGAGAAGAACGTCTGTGGGCATCTGTCGTAACGCGTCGCGACACGCCTCCAGTCCTTCAGCGGCCCGAACATGATCTCG